>NZ_JAGGKH010000016.1 GCF_017873565.1 Lederbergia galactosidilytica | reverse complement strand
GTGGACACCCTTGCCTTAAGCTAACGGTTCCTACTGCCAAGCCTGTAGTGGACTTTCACCACCAAGTTATAGCCCATGCCGGGCGCACTAAAAAAGCAGAATCACTAAAATAAGTGAAATCTGCTTGTTACCCATAATTAAAAAAGCTTCATTCACTTCCCTACGTTGGTACTGGCCAAATCAGGTTCAAAGGGTTAAAGAATAAAATTTCTTCTCTCAGCTTCTATGAAGCACCCCTAGTGGTGATATTTAATTTGTATTTACATTATACTGAGAAAATTATCATAGTTCAAGAAAATAGAAAATAGTTATTATTAGGTAAACTTTAATTATAGAATAATATAGATAGGGGAAATTTAAATTTTTTGATTAATAAATCTACACAACTAGTAAAATTAATGTAAACTAGTCTTATGAAATAGTAGTATTTGAGAATTAAAGAAGGTAAATAAAATGAAGATAGAACAATAAAATATTTCGTAAATTAAAAAGGGAAATTTGGTATGTTGAATGTTGGGAATACAAATAAGTTAATATGTTGTAATAATTAAAAAAGGAGTATATTAATGAATACCTTAACTTTTAATGAACTCCAATCCGAGAAGGAAATCCTTGAAGCATTTCCGATTATGAATCAATTACGTACTCATCTTGATAAAAGCAACTGCAATAGAGTTTGACGAATATAGTGACTTTTTAACCCAATTAAAGAGTTTTACATTAGAAAGATATCCTCAACCATTTAAGGTATTAGACGATGAAATAGCAAAAGTTTGGTATAAACATTTTGAGCTTTCTGAGGTGTACTGTGAAGTATTGATTGAATTTTTAATGGAGGAAAGTGGCTTTTGTTTAGATATTCTAAGAAGAAAAAGTTCAATTATAAGGCATTTTCACGGCAGGTAAACTTTTATAAGAGAGCTGTGGAGAAGTAAATTTAAAGTATCGGATGATTATAAGATTCTTATCAGTTTGCTTAGAAACAAACAGTACCCGAAGACCGATTAGAAGAGGCTTACGAGCATGTATTTAATACTATAGATTCTGATATTTTTGGTACAGAGTATAAATGGAATGGGAAGTTCAATGATATCTCTGAAATAGACAAGCTAACTCTAATCCAGCAAGGTTTTTTTAAATTGTTTTATGAGAAGGTCTTTGTCGGTGAGACTATTGCACATAACTTTAACTGAGGAAATCGCAACAAAGAAATTGTTATGTATTACATATCCCAAATAGATTTAGATGATAAAATCGTTAACGCATTAAACAATGCGTTAGATAGTACTTATCCCCCTTTCAAATTAAGAGATGAGCTAGAGGATCTTTACACTTTAAAACCCCATCTTCTAGAAAAGCATCTAGAAATAAGTCAAGCAAATGCTTGGAGAGTACCTGATATGCTGAAATATTTATCTGAGCAGCTGAGTAAGGATTAAATATGTTTATTGACATGTTCCCACGAACGTACAATTAAGTCGATATGTTCCCGCATACGAGCCTTTTGCTAAAAATCACAAAAACATCAATTCTATCAACTCGTCCCATGTGGAGTGTGTGGCAAAGCTGGAACTGAGATCTGTCTAACTAAAATAAACATCACCGAAACAAAATAAACATGTGCTAATCCGCCCCTGATTTCGTTAAAATAATCATTTGCGAACTCGGGGTCTTTTCATGCCCAATCCCTTGTCCTTCTTATCCTTCCTCGGTTTTCTCTTCTATCCATTACTCCAAAAACTTTACTCCAACTTCCCAAAAAAGGTGAAAAAACAGCCGGAAAAGGCCCGGAAAATGGTCATCTTTGATCCGAAAATCCTTCAAAATGGGGGTTCCGCAGCATAACTATTTTTTACTCGAACAGTGGAATGCGGGTTTGAGGGGGGAATTGATGTTTTTTTAACGGTACAAGATCGCCCAAACAAAAATAAACCTTCCGATTCCATTAATGATATGATAAAAGGTATCCTTTGTTAAAATTGTGTAAGCCATTCGCGAATGAAAGTTGACTTTTTGCGGATACTAGGACATATATTTTAAATTTCTATTCAAGGTTTATTATAATAAGAAATTTTAAGGAGAACTTTCATGAGTTGGTACAATAAATTAAACGAATACTTTCCGGCAGAGGAAATGAAGTCAAAAAAGCATATGGATAAATTATTAAGTGAAAAGGGGGATATTTATCGTAAGGATGAGGGTCCATATCATGTGATGATGTACGCGGAGTTCGATCCATTTATTTTTATTGATTATATATGGGTATCCTCGAAATCAAGAGGGCAGGGAATTAGGCATACATTAATTGAAAAAATGAAAGAGAAAAGTAAGCCCAATCTATTAGAGGTAGAACCGATTGATTACAGAGTCTCCGAACGGGAAAGCCCCCCACGGTGCGACAGCACCCCTTTAGGGGTGGGATGAGAGTGAGGTCAGATACGGAGTACCACTAAAAAACGTAAGGTTTTGCGGGGCTTCAAGTATCTGAAAATTTCACTCTATATTTATTGTATTTCTGTTGTAGTTTATACGGAAAACTAATACAATGGGTTTATGAACGAATACAGAAGAACAAAGACAACCGTATCATCAATCCATTATCATTTCGTTTTCTGTCCCAGGTACAGAAGGAAAATTTTCCTTCGTACTGATGTAGAAGAACGATTCAAACAATTAGTCCAAGAAATTTGTGAAGAATTAAAAATTGTGATTGTTGCTTTGGAATGTGACAACGACCATACCCATATGTTTCTGAATGCACTGCCAACATTTAGTCCTGCTGATATTATGGCAAAAATTAAAGGAGTGACTTCTAAAAAGTTAAGAGAGGAATTTTCTCATCTTCAACACTTGCCAAGCCTTTGGACACGTTCCTATTTTGTATCTACCGCAGGAAATGTATCGAGCGAAACCATTAAACGTTATGTTGAGCAACAAAAAACAAGGGGGTGAATCCGTGTGTCGCAAACCATAACGGTTCAAGTCAAGTTGCTTCCAACAAAAGAACAGGCTTCTATTTTGTCAGAAATGAGTCAATCGTACATTTCTACAATCAACACCCTCGTTTCAGAAATGGTTGCTGAAAAGAAAAGTACAAAGAAATCAAGCAAGAATATTTCTGCCGCCCTGCCAAGTGCCGTTAAAAATCAAGCGATTAAAGACGCTAAAAGTGTGTTTAAAAAAGCGAAGAAAAATAAATACAAGGTGATTCCTGTTTTGAAGAAACCAGTGTGTATTTGGAATAACCAAAACTATTCGTTTGATTTAACACACATTTTAATGCCAATTATGGTCAATGGCAAAGCAACTAAAACTCCTATTCGTGCTTTGTTAGTTGATAAAGATAACCGTAATTTCGATTTGCTAAAACACAAATTAGGTACACTACGTGTCACAAAGAAAACGAATAAATGGATTGCCCAAATTTCTGTCACTATACCTCCCATTCAAGGAACAGATTTAAAAGTCATGGGTATAGACTTAGGCTTAAAAGTACCTGCTGTGGCTGTGACAGATGATGAAAAGGTACGCTTCTTTGGTAATGGCAGACAAAATAAATACGTGAAGCGAAAATTCCGTTCTGAACGCAAAACATTAGGCAAAAGGAAAAAGTTAAATGCTATCCGCAATTCAAAAGATAAGGAACAACGCTGGATGAAAGACCAAGACCATAAGGTTAGTCGTGCCATCATTGATTTTGCAAAAGAAAATAAGATTTCTGTCATTCGCTTAGAAAAATTAGCGAACATTAGACAGACGGCAAGCACAAGCCGTAAAAACGAAAAGAATCTGCACAATTGGTCATTCTACCGCCTAGCAAAATTCATTGAATACAAAGCGAATCTAGAGGGAATGAAAGTTGAATATGTGAATCCTGCATACACAAGTCAAACATGTCCTAAATGTTTTGAAAAAAATAAGGCACAAGACCGCAAATATAAGTGTAAATGTGGATTCGAAAAACATCGCGATTTAGTCGGTGCTATGAATATTCGATACGCACCTGTGATTGATGGTAATAGTCATTCAGCCTAAGATGCTAGATGCACTGTCTTAGGAGGGGTAATGAGATACCCTCATCTTGAAGGCTGTTCAAAACAGAAATGGACTGCGAACGTTTAGTCATTCAAGAATCCCACCCGTTAAACCGCAAGGTCTAGGGCTTGCGTCTTTAGACGTGGGAGTCTCAAGATGATTCTGATACGGAAAAAAGATTACGCTTTTATAATCGTGAGGGATTTATTCATGCCCGATCAATTGGCTATCAGGCCCGTTCATTAGTGACGGGTGAACCGTTCGCTTTAGAAATTTTATATTGGTCACCAAATAAAAACGAGACAGAGGAAGATATCTTTAAACAAGTTCAAATGATGTATGAAACCATTCATTCTTACAAAGCAAAAGAAATTTACGGTAAGCCTGAACAAAAGGTGGAAGAAGTGCTAACATTTGATGAACAACGTAGTGTTGATCTAATGGAAGAAAAAGAAAGTTAATCGAAAATCTTTCAAAAAATCGGTTAAACGCCGATTTTTTTGATGCGATCATAACGATTGATTATTGCGGATGAAATGAGCCACTTATGCGGATTTTAGACCAGTAAGTGCAGATAAAAGAGCCACCATTATTTTATGAAATAGAAGATACAGCTAAAGACAATCAATATATGATGGATGATAATGAGGGTCTTTCTGTGGAGAATGAATATGAAATCATGGGTTATAAAACGTTCCCCAGGTACTCTCCCCCGGATCTTACATCAGACCTAAATAATAAAGAAAAGAACGTATATCAAGGAAAGATCAGTTTACAGCCACTAAAAAAGGATGAAGGGACCATTAAACTTAAAATCACAACGCTTCAGAGATTGATTCGTGATACCTCTGACCAAAATAATGTTACGACGGCTTACGAGGGAGAATGGAACTTCGAGATTCCTGTAACAAAACAGCCCTCTATTGAATATGAATTGGATCAAGAAACAGAAGTTGAGGGGCTACCGATTCGATTTAATAAACTAACGATTGCCCCAACGGAGACGATTCTGGATGTTGCTATCCATGACAAACGGGTAAAGAAGCGAATAGAATTTCTGAATCTTGATCATATAACAATCAATAATAAAATATTGGAAGCGGATCCATATGGCGGTTATCTTTCATATGATAATGGGCTTCCTGGCACGCTAATTTTGTCAGTATCAATAGAAGAAAAGCAATCGTTTTGATGAATAACGAAACAAGATATCCAGTCGTTATATATATAGGCCAAGTAGCAAAGTTTTTTCGAAAATAAAAGAATTAATTATGGAAAACAAGTTTGCAGATAGAAATGGGAAAGCGATTTTAATGAAATGTAAAGAAGTAGACAATCGCGTATAGAATACGTACTTTTAGTTTTTGCCATTTACAATCCTCCGAAAATGTATTACAATATTTCTACTTATTAAAGTTGAGTAAATTTATAGGGATAAGAGGGGATTGGAATGGCACAAGTTGCGAAAACCTTACATGTACGAAATTTGAAGCAACCAACCACGATCGTGACGAAGCTTAATCCTATTCAAAAGCCGTTTGTATGGATTGGTACGATCGCGGCTGCTATATTATTTGTCATGATCTTGGTTACTTCGGGTTCCATTCAGGCGATTTTATATTTGTTGGGCATTGCTTTAGGTGTTACTTTGCTACATGCACGCTTTGGATTTACATCTGCATTCAGGCGGTTGGTATCGGTTGGGAATGTGCAAGGCATACAAGCCCATATGATTATGCTAGCTGTTGCGACAACACTATTTGCCATTATATTGGGGACTGGATTCAGTTTTACAGGAACAACGCCAACAGCATCTGTTTCTCCAGTGGGTGTCAGTATTCTTGTTGGTTCATTTGTTTTTGGTATTGGCATGCAAATGGGAAATGGCTGTGCGTCCGGTACACTATATAATTTAGGGGGCGGTAAATCCTCGATGATTTTAACCCTAATTGCATTTATTGCTGGCTCAGTCATAGGTGCTTATCATCTTGGATTTTGGTTGGATCTGCCATCACTTCCACCCATTTCTTTAGCAGAATCAACAGGTTTCGGTTATTTTGGTGGATGGATTGTGCAGCTGCTTATTTTCTTTGGCATTTATGGTGTGACTGTAAAAATTGCTAAAAAGAAAAAACCGCCACAAATGAAGCCCCTCGCTACAACAAGTGGTTTCAAGAAAATATGGAGAGGAGCATGGCCATTAGTAACAGCTGGTGTTGTGCTTGCTGTCCTCAATGCACTGGTACTGTCAGTGAGAGGTACACCTTGGGGCGTTACATCGGCTTTTGTACTTTGGGGATCTAAATTTCTACAATTTTTTGGAGTGGATGTAGCAAGCTGGTCTTATTGGCAAGGGAATACACAAGCATTACAACAAACCGTGTTGGCAGACTCTACAAGTGTGTTGAATTTTGGTATTATCCTTGGTGCATTTATTGCTGCTGCGTTTCAAGGTAATTTCAAACCGGGAAAAATCAAACCAGGCGTAGCTGCTTCATCGATTATTGGTGGGCTGCTAATGGGGTATGGTGCTAGACTTGCATTTGGCTGTAATATTGGTGCCTACTTTAGTGGAATTGCTTCATTCAGTTTACATGGATGGGTCTGGATGGTCATGGCACTTGCTGGCTCTTTCTTTGGCTTATATTGCAGGAAAGTCTTCGGACTGAGTAATCCGAGTAAGAATGATTCGTTTTGTTGATTACATGGAGTTCCGAAATACTTCTTTTTAAATCATACGACAGTGCTGTGATTAGTGCACTGTCGTATTTTTATGAAATTCTATATTGATCGTTTGATGGGAGCAACAGAAATTCTGAATCAAATTAATGGGGGAAATCCACTGGATGAAGATTCCCTTTATTTTCAATTTAGCTTAATGACAGAAAAACAAACTTACCGACAATTGGGTTGAATTTTGTAGTATAATGGGTTTGTACTTCTATAAAAAAGGAGGTAAAGGAAAATGTCCGAAAAAATATTAAATCAAATCCTTGTAGAAATAAAAGAGATAAAAACTGATGTCTCGACCCTCAAGGAAGATGTCTCGACTCTCAAGGAAGATGTCTCAGTCCTCAAGGAAGACGTCTCAACCCTCAAAACTGATGTTTCAAACCTCAAGGAAGACGTCTCAACCCTCAAAACTGATGTTTCAAACCTCAAGGAAGACGTCTCAACCCTCAAAACTGATGTTTCAAACCTCAAAGATGATGTCTCCACACTGAAAGCTGAACAACAAAAAACAACCGCACATATGGCTAAAATGGATGAGCGCCTATCTAATCTAGAATTAAAACAAGATTCCATTTACAAACAAACAGGAAAATTAACAGAATATCATGCAGATACAATATCTCATTTTGAAAAACTTGCAACAAAAGAAGATCTGGAATATTTTGATAAAAAAACTTCAGAACACGAAAGAGAAATTTTTAAAATTAAAAATGCGTAATGAAATTGAAATGAAATAGGTTACCACATCGATTTGAAAAAACGAACTTAATGATCTCTGGTGGTAATAGCTAGATTTAAAGAAGTTTCTTGAAACAGATTAAATCTAGCTTTTCCATTTCGTGAGCTCAAGTACGATGGATAAGAGATGAAAGGTGCAAATGATAAAAATGAAGAAAAAGAAAAAGAAGAGAAAACCACTGCAAGGACTGTCCAAGGAAGAGCGTTTGGAAAAAGCAAAGGTATGGATTGAGCAATTTGAGGGAGATAATATTATAAAGGCTTATTCTAAAATCACTGGTTTTAATTTAAAAAATGCAATGAACGAACTAAGGCGACTGGGCGCACCCCTAGATTCTGAAGAAATAGCTAGAGTGAAACAAACCATTCAAAACCGCAAATTACATAATCAACGAAAACGAGAAAAGAAAAAAAGAGAACGAGAAGAACAGGAATTGCTTGCCTATCTAGATTCAGACGAAACTTTTGCTTACATTGCCGGATATACGAGTGGCGGAGCGCCTTATGGAGTCACACATGAACAGATGCAAGAACTGGAAGAATGGAATGAAAACAATCCCGCAGATGAATAAAAAAAGTTTTCAGTCAAAGAGTTTCGATTTATAGTCATAGCCAGCCATCAGACTAACGAGAGGTGACGGGAAATGGAAGAGGAAATTAAGGAGCTTTCTTTATTACTATTATATTTAACATCATGAAAAGAGGAGGAACTTCCCGACGAAATGAGAAGAAGCTGGAAGGGGTATCCTTTTGAGATTTTAAATAAATTTTTAGATGAAGATTTGATTCGAGGAAGTAGACGGTCAAAATCGGTTTATTTAACGAAAACAGGTATACATGAGGCTGAACTGTTAATGAAAAAGTATTTTGGAAAATAAGGTGTAAGCAAGGTTGTTTTTGTGAGAATAAATCTCACTTTATGATCAGGGCGGATTGTTAAAACGACCTAACCATTGAATGATTGCAATAAGGAAGCACTGCTAGTTTCTCGTATAACCATGGTAAGCATTCGATGTCAAATGGCACGAGTGCTTTTTTTGTATCGCCGGCATAGAATATAACTTAGTAGTGAGAGTTCCCTATAGATTGGCAGTAGAATGGTTAACCGTCCAACTTGAGGCCGTCATTTAATTTTCAATAATGGTATTGTAATATATTAATAGAGAACGTATAATTGTCTTTATTAGAAAAACAATTGTATGCATACAATGGAATAAGAAGTTGATAGAAACTGTTTTTATGGGGGAATAATTTATGGCTAGTTTACTAAGTAAATGGAATCGATTGGGCTTAGTAAAACAAATTATTATTGGTTTGATTAGCGGTGTTGTTTTAGCGTTGACCATTCCGGACGGAGCAAAGCCGATCATTATTTTTGGTTCGTTATTTGTAGGTGCCTTAAAGGCGATAGCACCTGTGTTAGTGCTCATATTGGTGATGTCAGCGATCGCCCAACATAAAGATGGCAAAAAAACGAATATGAAATCAATTATCTTCCTTTACTTGATAGGAACTTTTTTAGCTGGATTATTCGCTGTTATTGTCAGCTTTATTTTTCCTGTAAATATGACTCTTGTAAATGAGGCTGAAGGAGTTACCCCTCCTAGTGGTGTGGTTGAGGTTTTAAAAACAGTATTGTTAAATGTTGTTGATAATCCCATTAATGCTATTTCTAATGCTAACTATATTGGCATATTGGCTTGGGCAGTTGTTCTGGGTTTGGCATTAAGAAAGGCTGCAGATTCAACTAAAAACATAATTTCCAATTTCTCTGATGCGATTACAAAAGTGGTTACATGGGTAATTAAATTTGCTCCGTTAGGTATTATGGGTCTTGTGCTTGAGTCCATTACGACAAGTGGATTAGATGCGCTAGTTGGTTATGGTAAAATACTTCTTGTTTTAATTGGCTGTATGCTTATGGTTGCATTGATCATCAATCCAATCATTGTCTATTTCTTAATTAGACAAAATCCTTACCCACTTGTTTTTAAATGTTTAAAAGAAAGTGGAATTACAGCATTTTTTACACGAAGCTCGGCAGCAAATATTCCCGTAAATATGAAATTATGTGATAATCTTGGCTTAAATAAAGACAGTTATTCCGTTTCAATTCCATTAGGAGCAACAATCAATATGGCTGGAGCAGCTGTGACCATTTCTGTCTTGACTCTTGCGGCTGTTCATACACTTGATATTCAAGTCGATTTTCCAACTGCAGTTATCTTAAGTGTCGTGGCGGCGATTTCTGCTTGCGGAGCCTCAGGGGTTGCAGGTGGCTCATTATTACTAATTCCTCTAGCTTGTAGCTTGTTTGGCATCTCAAATGATATCGCTATGCAGGTCGTTGGAGTTGGCTTTATTATCGGTGTTTTACAAGACTCCTTCGAAACAGCGCTCAATTCATCAACAGATGTTCTTTTTACAGCCGCTGCAGAATATAAAGAGTGGCGAAAAGAAGGGAAAACGATTGAAATAAAATGAGAATCAGAAATAAAAAAACGGTAATGAAAACTGCCCCCAAATTGAACTACTCAACATTGGGGGCGGTTTTTTCTAACACTTTAATTAGCCTAAAGCTACGTCGAGAATCATCATTATAGTGAAACCGATCATTAAACTCATAGAGGCTAAATCTTTATTTCCTTTTTCTTGCGAACTTGGGATAACTTCTTCGGCCACAACAAAGATCATCGCACCAGCGGCAAAACTTAAAGCATAAGGTAAGAGCGGTTCAATAAAGCTAACAGCCAATGCCCCGATCATCGCAGCAATTGGTTCAACCATCCCTGAAAATTGTCCATAAAAGAAGCTTTGCTTGCGCGACAGTCCATCTGCTCTTAAAGGCATGGAAACTGCAGCACCTTCAGGGAAGTTTTGAATTCCGATCCCGATTGCTAATGTCACTGCACCTGCTAAGGTGGCCTCTGTGCTTCCATTGGCGAGTGCACCAAAAGCAATTCCAACCGCTAATCCTTCTGGAATATTATGTAATGTGATAGCGAGCACTAACAATGTGCTTCTTTTTCGTTGATTTGGAGAATAGCCTTCAGCCTGCCCGATCGGTGCATTGGGATGAAGATGAGGTAAAACTTTATCAATCCCCCATAGAAAAATCCCACCTAATAAAAAACCTGCAGCCGCTGGAAACCAACTTCCTAACGCATGGTTATCTGACATTTCAATCGCTGGTGCTAGGAGAGACCAGAAACTGGCTGCAATCATGACGCCTCCAGCAAATCCTAGCATACTATCCATTAGTCGTTGATTTAAGGATTTTGTAGCAAAAACAAGACTTGCTCCTAATGCTGTCATTCCCCAAGTAAATAAAGTAGCTATTAAGGCTTGGGTTACAGGATCAAATTTTTGAAAAAACTCTATCATAATGGAAAAACTCCTCGTGAAAGTAATAATTAAAAAGGTTAGGATTAAGTGAAGCTATAATTTATCATGCCTTAACAGCTGGCATATCCTCACCGCCTCCAAAGTATTAGGATAATAAGCTAATAAAAGTTTTATTATAATGAAAAATTATTAAATTTAATTCTCTTCATTATAATAATTAATCTTTATTAGGACAATAAAAATAGCATTAGCCTCTATTCTGACCAACTTAAACTTATCTAGTACCTATAACCTTCTTCGAATTAATTGATCTGAATATACCTACGTGTACATACATATTATGAAAGAAAGGAGGCTTTAGAACATTGAATAATGAACGAAAAATAAATGAAAACAGTAAAAATGAGCAATTAGAAGCATTTCGAGTAGAAGATAAAGGGAAGAAATTAACGACAAATCAAGGCATGAAGGTGAGCGAGGATGAATTTTCTTTAAAAGCTGGTGAGCGTGGCCCAACTTTAATGGAAGATTTCCATTTTCGTGAAAAAATGACGCATTTTGATCATGAGAGAATACCAGAACGAGTAGTTCATGCTCGTGGATTTGCTGCCTACGGGGAGTTTCAAGTTTATGAGAGTATGAGAAAATACACGAAGGCAAAATTTTTACAGAATCCAGGTGTGAAAACGCCTGTTTTTGTGCGCTTTTCTACTGTGGTTGGTTCTCGTGGCTCTGCCGAAACTGTGCGGGATGTAAGAGGATTTGCAACGAAGTTTTATACAGAAGAGGGAGTCTATGATCTAGTAGCCAATAATATGCCAGTATTTTTTATCCAAGATGGCATTAAATTTCCAGATATAGTACATGCAATAAAACCTGAACCAGATAATGAGATGCCTCAGGCATCGTCTGCACATGATACGTATTGGGATTTTGTAGCCAACAATCAAGAAGCAGCGCATATGACGATGTGGTTAATGTCAGATCGAGCCATACCTCGAAGTTTTCGGATGATGGAAGGATTCGGTGTGAATACCTTTCGTTTTGTGAATGAAGATGGAAAGGCTTATTTTGTGAAATTTCATTGGAAACCGAAATTAGGGGTTCATTCACTCGTTTGGGATGAGGCACAAAAAATCTCAGGAGAAGATCCAGACTATCATCGCCGAGATTTATGGGAGAATATTGAAAAGGGGCATTTTCCAGAGTTCGAGCTAGGCGTTCAGATTCTAGATGAAGAAGATGAATTCAAATTTACTTTCGATATTTTGGATGCGACTAAGCTTTGGCCAGAGGAAGAAATTCCTGTAAAAATCATTGGGAAAATGATATTAAATCGGAATGTGGATAATGTATTTGCGGAAACAGAGCAAGTGGCTTTTCATCCCGGTCATGTTGTGCCAGGAATTGATTTTACTAATGATCCTTTATTACAGGGACGTTTATTTTCCTATACAGATACACAGCTTATCCGTCTTGGCGGGCCAAACTTTCATGAAATCCCAATTAATCGTTCCGTGTGTCCATTTCATAATAACCAACGAGATGGCTATCATCGTCAAACAATTAATGTTGGCAAGGTAAGCTATCATAAAAGTTCATTAGCAGGCAATACACCTGCCCCGGCGAGTGCAGAAGAAGGTGGGTATGTTCATTATCAGGAAAAAGTGGAAGGGCGTAAAGTACGGGAGAGAAGCGAAAGTTTCAGAGATCACTTTTCACAGGCATCACTATTTTGGAATAGCATGAGCAAGCCTGAAAAGAAACATATTATTGATGCCTATCGCTTTGAACTTGGGAAGGTGAAAAGCCAATCGGTAAGGCAGCAAATAGTTGATATGTTTGCGAACGTAAATTTGGACTTAGCTTTAGCAATTGCTGAATACATTGGGACAAAGCCACCTAAAAGTGGAGGAACCAACATAACGAAGTCCTCTCCAGCTCTTAGTCAATTAAATACGAAATATAGTGCAGAAACAAGAAAACTTGCAGTCATTTTAACAGATGGCTTTAACGGCAAAGAAGTGCAATTTGTCTTGGAAGGATTAAAAGCCAGTGGGGTACAGCCTGAAATTATTAGTGAAACCCTAGGAACAGTAAGAGGGACAGATGGCATTACTTTTAAAGCTGACCATACGTTCTTAACAACTGATTCCGTTGTTTTTGATGCAGTTTATATGGTTAGAGGGAGTAGTAAAAGCGTTGAATTTAACAAAGAAGCAGGTCAATTTGTGTATGAGGCATACTCCCATTATAAACCGATTGGTGCCACACATGATGGAAAGAGGTGGCTGGAGACAGATGAAATGGGGCAGAGTGTCGGGGTAATATTATCAGATGATATGAAAAGATTTATTGAGGAGTTCGGAGAGGCGATTGCGGTCCATCGCTTTTGGAATCGTACGGTTGTTTAACGCGTGGAAAGGTTAAAAGAAGGAACTTTTAGAAAATGGCAACAGATATTTGTATATAAAAATACGAAAAAACTTTTTGCGATCCTCTTCACAATTTGCCTGTGCTTCCTTTCCTTTCAATTTACTAGACAAGGAAAGGATTTTTTGTCTCCTTTTTGTGAAATATTCAGTAGAAGGAGCGATTGCCCAAGTCTCCTATGACAAAGATTAGACTATATAAAGTTCTATGAGAAAAGTCAAAATTGATATTTTCTCCTTTAAATTTTTACTATTCAGGTTTATACTGTAGCTATACTTTATCGCTTTATTACTTTATCTTGCTAATAAAGTAAAGTATAAATCTCTAACTGGATTCATTTTTACAGAGGAGGAGCAATGTGAAAAATATAGCTATTTTAGGCAGCAGTGGTGGGAATTTATATAATTTAGGTGGAAAGGATCCGGAAAAACTTTTATCGGAAATTTTTACACAGTGTGACTCAGCTGGTATCCATATAAAGGCAGTCCAATTTATTGGGGCTGAAGTTTCGATGGATATAGCGAAGAAACACACTAAAGCTGGCTTATATATTCTTAAAGAAAAAAAGCCAGCTAGAGTATATACAGGTACCCTGCCAGAAGTAAATGAGGAAGCGAAGTTAATAGATTCCGAGATCGCTCAAGACATTCGTAATGGAAAGATTGATGGTTTGATTACGATGAGTATTGATCCAGCAGGAAGTAATAAGGAAGCTATTTTAGCCGCTGCTGAAAAAAGAATCCCTGTTGTTGGGACGGGCGGTACGTCAATGGCCATCACAGCCTCAAAAGGAGCCAATGTAATTTCAACATCTGGTACAACGGGAACAACAAATCGCACAAGGGCTGTATCTTTTGTTTCATCTTTAAGTAAATTTTGGGGCGTTAAGTATCAACCAGTTATTGGTGGTCCTTCTGAGACAAAGGGAGAAAACCCCTTGAAAAAAATTAATATTAGAGGGATTATGATGGCTGCATTGCCTGCCTTTATCGCTCTAGCCTTAATTCTAGCATTAAGTAAGATTCCAGGATTATCAGGTCTCGGAGATATTTTTGATCTTTTATTGCAAGCCTTGCCTGTTGTAATTGCCGCGATTGCCGCAAAGCAAGTTTCTGACTTAGATGAAGTTTCCATTGTTGCCGGAATTATTGCTGGGGTATTATCGATTGATGGGGGCATTATTGGAGGTATGATTGGGGGCATTGGCGCAGGTTTACTCGTTCAATTTTTATTCCTGAAATGTGTCCAATGGCGCTTTCCGATGACAACCGTGAATATCGTTGCGGGAGGTTTCTCTGGTATTATTGCTGGCTTGCTTGTATTCTACCTAATTGGACCACTCGCTTTAGTGTTGGGAGATTACATAAAACTGGTTATTGAACAGGCCGTTACATTCAGTCCTATTCTGGCTGGCGCAGTTGCGGGGTTATTAATTTGGCCGGCGATTCTTGGTGGGATCTATCATGCAGCGATTCTACCAATTGTCTTACTTGAAATGGAAAAGAGCGGAAATAGCTTCCTGGGTGCTGTTGATATGGTTTCATTAGTTATCGTGGCAGCAGGAATTAACCTGGCAAACATTATCGCACCACGTGATAAAGGCGAAGCGGCTATAGCCACCCCAGGCTTTATGATCAATCTAGGTTTCGGCACTTTTGTAGAATCCGCCTATCCTTTTATGTTTTCCAATAAACTTGTTTTTGGGGGAGCACTTTTTTCAGCTGGAATTGGTGGAACTTTAGTTGGGATCTTTAATGTAAGAGGAACGGCTTACTTACCTTCTTTTGTCGCACCATTTGCCTCAGATAATATCATTGGTTTTATTATTGCTATGATAGTCGCCTTTACATGTTCTTTTCTTATTACCATATTTGCGAATAAAGTGGTGAAGAAAAAGAAACAGGAGATTATCGAAAATAGTGATAGTGTTGGAGTAAAGTGATACGGGTTTATTTACTATTTTAAGCGAAAAATATAAGTTGTTTCGATAAGGACAACTAGAGAAATACCTACAAACAACCGGAAGAGTCCGAATTTTTATATTTCATCGTATAACTAAAATAATAGAAAAATTAAATCAGTTTCATCAGATTAATTGAACAGGTGCGAAACATAAATCTCTATTATTTCCCAGGAGATTCGCACCTTTTTTGCTGTTTTGTTTATCATTTTTTCTCTTCTCCAGACTGGTAAGTATGAGCAATTTTTAGAGTAAAAAACTTATAGATTCTTATTTACCTAAAACATCGTTGTAATTGCCCAGATGTAGGCTCTGAAAATGTGAATAAGGCTGTTTGAACTTATATCTTATATTGCTTTATTTATAAATGAGACAGTACCCTAATTACCAGCACTTGAAAATATATTGTAATCATTTATACTCGTAATATGAATTAGTGGTCATATATACATATAAGGAGGAGAGTAGAATGAACTTTGATGTGGTAGTTGTAGGTGGGGGCCAGGCTGGTTTAAGTATGGGATATTATTTAAAAAAGGAAAATATTCCTTTTATCATTTTGGATGATTGTTTACAGATAGGTGATTTTTGGCGAAAGCGGTATGACTCATTAATTTTATTCACCCCGAGAAGTTATTGTTCGTTATCTGGTTATCCAATGAACGGACCTTCTGCAGGTTACCCAACAAAGGATGAGTTGGCAGATTATCTATTTACATATGCCACACACTTTGAATTGCCAATTAAGCATGATACAAAGGTTTTTGAAGTAAATAAAAAAGAACATAAGTTTGAACTGCTTACTAGTCAAGGAACAATGGAAGCGAAACAAGTCGTGATTGCAGCAGGGGCATTACAAGACCCTTTTATCCCAGATGTTATAAAGGGAAGAAATGAAAATATTGAACAAATGCACTCTACCCAATATTTTTCACCAGGTCAAACAGCTAAAGGGTCTGTCCTTATAGTAGGTGGTGGGAATTCCGGAGCACAAATCGCTACTGAATTATCCAGGGATAGAGAAGTTACAATTGCAATCAGTCATCCATTACATTTTTTGCCGTTACGACTCTTGGGTATAAGTATTTTTCAATGGTTAGAATGGGCGAGATTATTATATGCAGGCATAGATACGAAGCAAGGAAGCTGGTTTAAAAAGCGGGCCGATCCTATTTTCGGCTATGAGCTCAAAAAACTAATTTCCAAGAATATTGTAAGAATTAAGCAGAAGGTCTTGCAAGTCAAAAACAATAAAGTGCATTTTCAAGGTGGAAGTAAACAATATTTTAATACAATTATTTGGGCGACCGGTTTTAAATCAGATTATCATTGGGTCAAAGTGGAGGATCGTTTGACTCCAGAAGGCAAATTAAATCACCAAAGGGGTGTTACCCCAATTCAGGGATTATACTTTCTCGGGTTGCCTTGGCAATACCAGCGAGGTTCGGCATTGCTTTGTGGAGTTGGCAGAGATGCAGAGTACCTACTATCCTTTATTCGGGATGCTTATTACTAGCAAGAGACGAGCCACTTTCCGTATGATTTACCTAACAAGTTTGAAGGACACTAGCTAGTATTGAAAATATCTGTTTGGCCAGCCATCATAGCTTACAACCTAGATGCGAAAAAGTAACAAAATCATATAAAGTTTGTTAGACTTTTTCATATGCACAATAAGTTTTTGTATTAGCATTATGAATGGGCACACTTAAATTAACCATTAAATATTCTTTTATCTTCATTTATGAAAGGGGCGAATGTTTTGGTTTCGAATATTCTTTTAAATCAAACTGTCATTCCTGTGGATCATTATAAGGAAAATGAGCAGGATGGTTTGTTGAACATTATAGTTGATTTTAAAGTTACGAGCGAAAATTATCATGATATTGCTACATTGTTATATGCAGGTATTTTTGATGTGGAAGTACCTGAAAAAGGCATTGCATTTAGGGGAGCGATTCAGTCGTACTATACTTCGGTTACCAATCTTTATAAAGAAGGTGAAGTTGGCGACTATCATATCAGCTTACTAGAGGTTAAAAATGAAGAAATGAGGCTGTCTTGATGAGGATAAGCATATTAGACCAGTCACCGATCTCGTCCAATCAATCTGCACAGGATGCATTGTATGAATCAATGAATTTAGCTCAGGCAGGAGAAAAGTTTGGTTACACACGCTATTGGATTGCTGAACACCATGATCTTCCTGGTCTTGCCTGTCCTGCTCCAGAAATAATGTTAGGTTTTATTGGAGCCCATACGAGCAAAATTCGGATTGGTTCTGGTGCTACTTTATTACCTCATTATAAACCTTATAAAGTTGCAGAAACATTTAACTTACTAGCCACCTTATTTCCAAATCGTATTGATATTGGGATAGGACGTGCTCCGGGTGGATCAGCTGAGGCTACGAATGCATTATCTGATAACTTTTTGCAACAGGTTTATAAAATGCCAGATCTGCTTGATGATTTGCTTCATTTTCTCCATCATGATTTTCCTGAAAATCATGAGTTTGAGAAGGTGACAGCTTCACCCGTACCACCTGTACCACCGGAGACATGGCTACTTGGAACAAGCCGAAAGAGTGCTGCGCTTGCTGCAAAAAATGGCTTGGCCTACGCATTTGGTCAATTTATGAGTGAAGAAAATGGCGCGGAGATCATTCAACAGTACATGGATGCATTTGAATCTAAAAAGACTGGCCAATTGCCACAAGCTCTTTTAACTGTTTCAACGGTTTGTGCTGAAACAAGCGAAAAAGCAGAAGAAGTAGCCTTGAGTTGGCTGATTTGGCAATTGCAGGCAGAAAAGGGAAAACGCCAATTGGTACCATCAATTGAGGAGGCGAAAAAATACGAACTTACGGATCAAGAGAAAGAAAAACTGCATATCTTGAAGCAAAATATGATTATTGGAAATCCACAAGAGGTTGGTGCCGCCCTTCATCGTTTACGAACAAAATACGAAACAGAGGAATTGATGATACTCACTATTACTCACTCACCCCAAGAGCGGATAAATTCCTATCGTTTAATAGCCGAAGAAGTTCTTTGAATTAGTTTTTAGCTTAGGAAGGAAGAGGGAAATTTTTCACCTCACTTAAAAACAATAAACATTGATACCATGCCTAATCCAGAATTTGCAACTAAGTTCTGGATTTTTTTATATGGTTGGTTTTTAGCAATATTGTGATTTTCCAGGTGAAGTGGTGGGAAGCAATAGTGAACTCTGTTAAAATAGCATCATATATATCTTTTAGAGACACGAAATAATTTAATGGATGAAAGAAGGGGAAATATGCCATCTGAACAACCAACACAGATAAACAAATTACCGATTATGATCGTACTTATATCTGGCGCTTTTGTTGCGATTTTAAATCAGACATTATTGGCTACGGCTTTGCCACATATTGCATTAGATTTGCAGATTGAATATAGTACGGTTCAATGGCTGCAGTCCGCATTTATGCTGGTGAATGGGATTATGATTCCGATTACAGCCTTTTTAATTGGCCGTTTTACAACGAGAAAATTGTTTCTTACCGCTATGGGACTATTTGCTTTAGGGACTGCAGTCTGTGCGATAGCAACGAACTTTCCCATATTATTAACAGGGAGGATTTTACAGGCATCTGGGGCAGGAATTATTATGCCTTTAATGCAGACGATTCTATTTTTAATTTATCCAATAGAAAAACGGGGTTCCGCTATGGGAATGTTTGGTATGGTGATTGCATTTGCCCCCGCAATTGGCCCAACTTTATCAGGCTGGTTGGTTGAACAATTTCCGTGGAGAAGTTTATTTTACGTCGTTCTTCCGATTGCACTAGTCGATATTGCGATTGCCTATCTAGTTTTGAAAAATGTAACGAAGCAAACATTTCCGAAGGTAGACCCCATTTCTATTATCTTATCAACCCTTGGTTTTGGTGGTTTATTATATGGATTCAGTTCCGCTGGTAGTGGTGGATGGGCAAGTATGCATGTGATCCTTTCGATGGTGATTGGCTCGATCACGTTAGTGTGGTTTATTTTAAGACAATTGAAGCTAGAGCAACCTATGCTGGAATTCCGAGTTTTTAAAAATAAAACATTTGCACTCACGACTGCACTAGGAATGGTGACATTTCTTTCGATGATTGGTGCAGCAGTCGTTCTTCCACTTTTTATGCAGGATATGTTAGGTTTTACTGCGCTCTATTCTGGTTTAATGTTGTTACCAGGAGCGATAATTATGGGAATCGCCAATCCCATTACAGGCCGATTGTTTGATAGATTTGGTGCAAGGTATTTAGCTATTATCGGTCTTACGATTCTTATTATTACGACCTTTATGTTTACCGTGTTTGATGAACACACAACGTTTGCATATTTAGCAATTGTGAATGCTTTTCGAATGGCGGGGATTGCGATGGTGATGATGCCAGTTACAACCGCAGGACTCAATCAATTGCCTAAACAATTAATTCCTCACGGCACAGCGATGAACAATACTATGCGACAGGTGGCAGGTGCAGTTGGAACAGCTTTACTTGTTACGATCATGTCTACAACAGCTCGCCCAAATGAAGGAGTAAATGGCGCTATTCATGGGGTGAATATGTCATTTATAGTAGCCGGTATTTTTGCTGTTATCGCTCTTGTACTAGCATTTTTTATTAAAAAACCACAGTACACGGAAATCAAGCAACAGGAGAAAGCTTAATATTAAACAGATTAAATCAGTGACCGAATAAAAATGATGAATAAGGGGAGAGATTGGATGGATATTAGAGAAAAAATGAATAATGGTAAAATTTATTGCTGTAATGATGAAGAAATATTAAGTGAGCAAATGCAATGTTTAGAGATGCTCTACGATTTTAACCAAACTAGACCATCTGAGGGAGAAAAAAGAAAAGAAATTTTACAGAAATTGTTTGCTGAAGTAGGGGACAATGTGCATATCGAGCCACCTCTTCATGCAAACTGGGGAAAATTTACTCATATTGGGAATGATGTGTATGCTAATTTTAACTTAACATTGGTGGATGATACAGATATTCATATCGGCCATAATGTCTTGATTGGGCCAAATGTGACGATTGATGCTGGGACACATCCGATTCATCCGGAATTACGACGGAAGGCGGCACAGTATAATTTGCCAGTCATTATTGAGGACAATGTTTGGATAGGCGCAGGTGCCATTATCCTACCTGGTGTTCGAGTTGGGGAAAATACAGTCATTGGTGCAGGAAGTGTTGTTACAAAAGATATCCCAGCTAACGTCATTGCAGTAGGAAGTCCTTGCAAAGTAATGCGAGAAATTAATGACCATGATTTAAATTTTTATCATAAAACTAGAAAAATAGAAGCTGAAGATCTAAAAGAGTTTTAAATTTGTTGTGAGATAGAGAGGGAGCATTCCTCTCGTTCACTGCATTTTTTTTATGTTCCTATCTTAAGCAATTTTATCGATCCCTTCTAATCTACATATGCTAGTTCTAATAAATTTGTAGTATATTTATAGTAGTTGTATATAAGAAGAAAAAGACAGGGGATATGTATGTTTATAAAGGAAGCAGGGGGTAAGACTGGGTCACTACTTGTTTTTTTACATGGTGGTGGAGTAAGTGGCTGGATGTGGAATCAACAGCTAGAATATTTTAATCGCTATCATCTTTTTATCCCTGATTTACCGGGGCATGGACAAAGCAGAGATGAGAGTGACTTTTCCATTAAACAGACGGCCAATGATTTAAGCAAATGGATAAAAGAAAAAGCTGCTGATAAAAAGCTGATTGTTGTTGGCTTTTCACTAGGAGCACAAATATTAGTGGAAATATTACATCAGGAACCAGAGCTGATTGACTACGCAGTTATAAATAGTGCGCTTGTTAGACCAAATGCGCTTTTACATCGTTTTATTCGCCCCATGGTAAAATCAACTGCATTTCTGGTGAAAAATCAAACTTTTGCAAGGATTCAGTCCAAAGAGTTATACATAAATGAGAAGGATTTTACGGTTTATTTTCAAGAAAGTAAACAAATGAAGACAGAAACGCTGATTCAAGTACTGCAAGAAAATATGAGTTATGCACTACCGAAGGATTATCACAAGGCAAGGGCGGAAATCTTAGTAACTGTCGGTGAAAAAGAAAAGAAAATGATGCGGAAATCTGCTGAGGATCTTGTGCATGCACATCCTAATAGTAAAGGAATTATTTTTCCAGATGTGGGGCATGGCATCCCCCTTGCAGCTCCCGATTTATTTAATCAAACCTTGGATGCATGGGTGAATAAGCAGCCACTCCCAGATCAGTTGAAATACCTTCTATAAGGTTTGCAAGATGTTTTAACAGATGCTTGACATCTAGAGAGGAGCCGCAGCGGTGATTAAAGATATGACAGAGGGGCACCCGTTAAAGCTAATTTTTGCCTTTACGGTGCCTATGCTTATAGGTGGTTTGTTTCAGCAGTTTTATAATGTAACGGACAGTTTAATTGTAGGAAACTTTGTTGGCTCGCGAGCTTTAGCCGCTGTCGGGGCGACAGGGTCTACCTTATTTTTTATGCTTTCTCTTACATTAGGGCTTACGAATGCTTTTTCGATTGTGATGTCTCAATATTTTGGTGCTAAGAATGAACAAATGGTAAGAAAAACTTTAGTAAGCTCCATCTATATTACGATCGTCTGCACAATTATACTATCTCTATTTGGGATTTTCGGTGCACGACCACTAATGATTCTTTTAAAAACGCCTGCTGATATTATCGATGATGCCACAATCTACATACAGATTTGTATTGGTGGGGGAGTGGGATTATTTGTTTATAATGGGGCAGCTGCAGTACTGCGGGCGGTTGGAGACAGCCGAACGCCATTATATTTCTTAATTCTATCTTCTGTTCTAAATGTGTTATTGGATTTATTATTTGTGATTGTATTTGGAATGGGAGTGACTGGGGTTGCAATTGCGACCGTGATCGCACAAATCATCTCTGCTATTCTCTGTATCCTCTATATTTATAAAACGTTTTTTATTTTTCGTGTTTCGAAATCAGAATGGCAACCACATTGGGGAAATATTGGGTTGATTTCTAAAATTGGCTTACCAATGGGATTGCAAAGTCTCTTAATTTCTGTTGGCGAAATGGTTGTAAGTGGTGTTGTTAATACCTTTGGGACCAATGCCGTTGCGGCTTATACAACAGGACTTAGAGTACAGCAGTTTGCTACACTTGCCTATTTTAATATCGCTCAAGCCTTTGCCACATTCGCTGCCCAGAATTTAGGTGCGAAGAAAACGGATAGAATTGAAGATGCTTTTAAAAAAGTAGCGTTTATTTCCATTATTTTAAGTGTTATCTCATCTATTGCGATCTTCTTCTTTGGCGATTCAATTGTTAGCTGGTTTATAGCAGATGATGATGCCTATCGAGATATAATTATTAAAATGTCTACTGAATTCTTAGTGATCAGTGCTTACTTTTTTCCATTCTTAGGATTAATTTGGCTTTATAACAACACATTGCGCGGGATGGGAGAGGTTCCGATTCCCTTGATATCCAGTATTGTCGAGTTAGTATCCAAGATAGGACTTTCGCTTATCTTAGGAATGATGTTTGGCTATCTTGGTGTTTGGTATGCAGGCCCGATTGGCTGGGCATTAGGATTAATCCCATCTTTCATCGAATATCACCGTAAAAGATGGCATCGCCTGGCAGATCGGATTGTCGGAACATAAAGATGGATGATAAATTTTAAAAAGTGGAAAAGGGGGAGTGTGCTTGGCACAGTTCCCCTTTACCTTATTACTAAGAGTGGCTTATTGCGGAAGTCCTGAACTATAGAAGAAATCCAAAAAGTGGGTTACCGGCGCTTAGCCTGTTTGCAATCCCCTCCCAAGGTCAGCTATGCAAAAGTTACAATCCCTTTTCCTCACAATATTCCTCTACAAGCTTTTCAATTTGGTCAAGTTCTGGATATTTCCCGGAAAAGGAAAAATTAATTTCTTCTACAAATTCTCCATCTTTATAAACATGAATGGCACCATTTTGGGCGATCACACTATGTTCCGGTTCAAAAATATATCCACCCCGTTCAATTGCTCCCATAAATGCAACACTCCCTTAAAACCTTTTACCGCATACTATCCCCTAACTTTCAGTATTCAAACACAACGTTATTCCGTTGCCCACTTATACAAGATAATCAACAAAACAAACATTGTGATGTCTAGTCGTGCTTCAAACAGAAATTGTATGAAGTCTGTTGAGAGGATGGGAATTTTCGTGATGATTAAGGCCGCAATCATAATTGCCATTAAAGGAATGGTCGCAAGTTTCGTTGCAATATTGAATAAAAGCAAGATACCGGCAATGATTTCTGTAAAGGCGACGACATAAAGCGTGATCTCTGGAAAAGGTAATCCTAGTTGGATAAAAAAGTCTCCAAGCTCTGAACTAATGAGTTTCATTAAACCTGACACGATAAAAACATAGGCAACCACATAACGCAGATATTTTAATGGAAAATGGGTCATTCTAGCTCCCCCTTTATAAATATTTCTTTCGTCTATTCCACTATATGCAGCTAATTGGACAAACAGGACTTGGTTAGAGAGAGCCGTAGGAAGCTCTCATTTATGAATCAAAATTGGAGTGAAATCACTTTCATTGTAAAAATCTCCCCTTTTTATGCGTAATTTCCCTGATATTGTAAATAATACTTTTTAACATTCACTGAAAGGAGTATGAGAATGAGCGAGCAGGAAAATAAAAAGGGTATGACCCGAAGAGAGTTTATTCGTAAAGGTGGATATGTTGCTGGAGGTGTTGTTGGGGGTGGAGTTTTAGGTGGACTTATTACCCAACAAACTTTAAAAACGAATAAAAAGGGTGAAACTAGCCCTCAGCAAGATAATGGAAAAGGTGCGGAAGTAAGTTATCAACGTGCAATGATGTACTTCTCTAATCCGGAAGAATTTACCGTTCTTTCTCAGGCAGCAGAGCGAATTTTTCCAGCTGATGATCTTGGCCCAGGAGCGATTGACCTAGATGTCCCCTATTATATTGACCATCAATTAGCTGGTACATGGGGAAACAATGCACGTGATTACATGTTAGGGCCTTTTTATCCTGGGTTAGAAACGCAAGGATTTCAATCACATTTGCGCAGAAATGAGATTTTTAATCAAGGAATTTCCAAAATCCAATCCCATAGTCAAGAAAAATACAAGAAAAAATTTACGGAATTAAGTGAGGAAGAACAAGATAAAGTTCTGACGGATTTCGAAAAAGGCAAAGTGAAAATGGATGGAGTGACCTCAAAAGATTTCTTTACCTTATTTCGCATGGCTGTTCTAGAAGGTGTATATGCTGATCCGCTTTATGGTGGAAACCGTGATATGGCGGCTTGGAAAATGAAAGGCTTCCCAGGTAATCAAATGAGTTATTTAGATAAAATCGAGGCAACTGATTTTTTAGAAATAGAGCCAGTTAGCTTAACAGCACATATGCCGGCGCAAAAGAAAAAGTCTAATGGTTAAGAAAGGATGATGGATGTGGCAAAAACTTTACCGAAAACAGATGTGGTCACTGTTGGAGTAGGCTGGACGGGAGGAATTATCGCAGCTGAGTGTGCCAAAGCGGGACTAAAGGTGATTGGGTTGGAAAGAGGCGGCGATAAACGAAACTCTGAAGATTTCTCAATGGTACATGATGAATTACGATATGCCATCCGTTATGACCTTATGCAGGATGTATCGAAGGAAACCATTACTTTCCGAAATAAGGGAGACCAACGGGCATTGCCGATGCGTCAATTAGGATCGTTCCTCCTTGGGGAAGGTGTTGGAGGTTCAGGAGTTCACTGGAATGGACATACTTTTCGTTTCTTGCCTTATGATTTTGAAATTAAGACAAAAACGATTGAAAAATATGGGAAGAATAAGATTAAAAAGGACTATCAGATTCAGGATTGGGGGATAACGTATGATGAATTAGAACCCTATTATGATAAATTTGAAAAAACATGTGGACTATCTGGTGAGCCGAACCCTTTAGGGGGAAAGCGAAGTTCAGATTATCCTACCCCACCGATGAAAAAAACCGTTATAACAAGAAAATTTAGGGAGGCGGCGAAGGAAATGGGACTCCATCCTTTCTCTTTGCCTTCTGCCAATTTATCAGAGGACTATACGAATCCAGATGGTGAAAAAATAAATGCTTGTCAATATTGTGCTTTTTGTGAGCGATTTGGTTGTGAGTACGGGGCAAAATCAAGCCCGAATGTAACGGTTATTCCAACGGCTAAAAAAACAGGAAACTTTGAACTTAGAACACATGCCAATGTCGTAGAAATTATTCATAAAAATGGAAAAGCGACAGGCGTTAAATATATCGACACTCTTAAAGGGGAGGAATATATTCAGCCTGCTGATGTTGTCGTTCTAACCAGTTATGTGATGAATAATAATAAGCTTTTACTCGTATCCAATCTAGGTCAACCATATAATCCTGAAACAGGAAAAGGAGTTATTGGGAAAAATTATTGTTACCAAATGGTACCAGGCACAACTGGGTTTTTTGAGAAGGAACGTTTTAATTCTTATATGGGAGCCGGCTCCCTTGGTGAAGTTGTTGATGATTTTAATGGCGATAATTTTGATCATAGTGATCTTGATTTTATCCATGGGGGCGCACTTGTAGTCAGTCAGGCAGGATATCGACCAATTGGTAATAATCCTGTACCAGCAGGAACGCCTTTATGGGGAAAAGAATTTAAACAAAAATCAATTAAGTATTATACAAGAACGATATCGGCGAGCTATGAAGGAGCATCCATGCCATACCGATATAATTACTTAGATTTAGACCCGTTGTATAAGGATATTTATGGGGTGCCGCTACTCCGAATGACGTATAATTTCACAGACCAAGATCGGAATCTATATGATTATCTAGGTAAACAAAGTGATAAAGTGATGAAGGAAATGGGCGCAGATACTATTCAGAGCCAAGGGAAATTAGCAGATTATGATATTGTTCCTTATCAGACTACCCATAATACTGGGGGTGTCATCATAGGGGATGATCCATCGATTTCCGCGGTGAATAATTACTCGCAAATGTGGGACGCTGATAATGTATTTGTTGTTGGAGCATCTTCCTTTGCTCACAACAGTGGATATAATCCAACTGGTACTGTGGGAGCCTTAGCTTATCGAGCTGCAGAAGGGATTATTCAGTACAGCAAAAAAGGTGGGCAATTAGCCTAAAAGAAGATGTATAGAAGAAATTTTGATAAAAGAAATAACACTGCGAACTAGAGGAGTCTTGACTAAGACCGATACTTTTGTGTCGAACCATGAGGTTAGCACACTATATCTTAACATTTCATGGTCCTCTTGCTCCGCCGATTCGAACACAACTAGAAAGGAGTGCAACTATGTTTTTTCAATCGATTGGAGTCCCAGGATTAATTATCATCCTTATTATCACATTGATTGTATTTGGTCCAAAGAAATTGCCAGAAATTGGCGCCGCATTTGGAAAAACTTTATCGGAATTTAAGAAATCAGCCAATGAAATTATGGGGTCAGATGGAACAGAAAAACAGGATAATCTTCCTCCAGTAGAAGTTACGGCATCCAAGCCAACGAAGGAATAGGGGTTTTCTTATATGGATGAAGAAAGAGCATTAACAGAACACTTAGGAGAACTTCGCAAGGTGATCATTTATTCTGTTCTATTTATTGGTATGTGTTTTGTTATTTTTCTAATCTTTACACAGAAAATGATTCCGATTGTGACAAAAGAACAAAAACTCACTATGTTAGGGCCATTAGATGTTATTCGATTTTACACAGGGATTGCAGGCAGCCTCAGTCTAGGGGTGTCTGCTCCCTTTATTGGCTTATTAATTTGGAAATTTATTCGTCCCGCATTAACAGATTTGGAGAGTAGCAAAGCATTGAAATTTATCCCGGCAATGCTTGTCAGTTTTGCAGGGGGGATTTTATTTGGTTTCTATGTGGTGTTCCCATTCTCTTATCAATTTTTACTGAACTTAGGAACAACCAATTTTGAAATGATGATTACAACTCAAAGTTACTTTTCCTTTTTGTTAATGACGACAATCCCAATGGGTTTTTTGTTTGAAGTTCCTTTCATATTAATGTTTTTAACAGCTGTGGAAATCTTAACTCCCGAACAATTAGCTAAATCACGAAAATATGCATATGTTGTATTGGCGATCGTATCGGCGATCATTACACCACCTGATTTTGTTTCCCAATTGATTGTACTAATCCCCCTGTTTATCTTATATGAAATAGGTATTGGCTTATCAAAAGTCATATTTCAAAAACGACAAAAAGAAGCAGCAATGCAGGCAAACCGTTTGCCACAAACATAAGTTTATACCTGAATCCCTCATCCTTTTGTATGAGGGATTTGTTCTTGTGAAAAATTATATTAGAAAGTAATTTTACGAATTCTTTATTTGGGGAATAAGGGAAATAATAATGTAGTGAGGGTGAGATGGATGTTGGAGACAATCAAACAAAATTTTAAACAACCGAAGGGTTTAATTGGTAAGCTGATTGGAAAAATAATGGCTGCAGAGAATAAAACATTAAATGAATGGACGATTGAACAATTAAAAGTCCGCCACGGCGATCATATTCTTGAAGTAGGCTATGGCCCAGGATATAGTATGGAATTTTTAGTGAAGCATTATCGGAATGTGAGCGTCGATGGTATTGATATTTCGAAAGCGATGAAAGATGAGGCAACTCACCGGCTAAAATCGCAGGTGGAGAAAGGGCAAATTCGACTAGAGACCTCTGATATTTCAGACGCGAAACTTCAACCAAATAGCTACCACAGAGTACTGGCTGTTAATACTTATACGTTATGGAAAGATAGACAAGCCGGCCTTGAAAACATCTATCAGGCAGTAAAACCAGGTGGAAAAATTGCGATTACAATGCAACCGCGGCAGGAAGATGCACGGCTTCATAAGACAAAGCAATTCGGAAAACAAATCCGAACTGAGTTGAAATGGAGTGGCTTCCAGCAAATCAAAGTTCGCTATAAAGAGATCCCACCAGTATTAGTAGTTTGCGTTACGGCTTTGAAACCAAAATAGAAAAGGATGCAAAAATTCTAGAAGTGTTCTATACAAAGAAAGTCAGCTTACAGTTTATAAACGTTATAACGAACTGGGGAGCTTTGCTGCTGGTGGAGCATCAGATTCGGGAGAGGGGACGATCCAACCGAAGCTTGTCGTACAATTGCCAAATATAGCGGCGAATTATGACAATCTCCTTTTTATCAGAATGGGCATCTATGCGGGGGATGATCACGATCAATGTCTTCCAAAAATTTCGCTATAGATCATGATAGCGAAATTTTTGTTTGGGGAAGATTAAGTAGAATGTTTCTTCTTGATGGCTTGATAGCTATACGTAATAATTTGATAGATAATCCCAAGTGGTGCGAGAAAAACGGAGAAAATGTAAAAAAGTAAGCTGAAGAGGAATTGAAATTGATAATCTAAATAACTTAAAGCCTGACTGTGTTTTATTTTGTCCATGATTTTAAAACCGATTAGAAGATCAAAAGGAATTTTAGCAAAAGGAAATAGAACCCCCATCAGAACAAACAACAAAATATATTCTTCAAGATCCCCCGTAAAATAAAAAAGTATTAAAAAACCCCCGGTTAATAAAAGACTTATGCCATACGAGCGAAGGAAATAGGTAAGCGGCAGCGGCCTTCCAAAATGTCTTTTGTGTTCCATGCAATCTCGCCCCGAAAATTAATAGTTGAATATGATTGTCCCCTTATTATATACGATCTTAATATATCGATGGTTTCATCACTTCTTCTAAACGATTTTTACAAAAATAAGCAGAAAAATATTTTCTGCCATTTTTCTTCACATCTTGACCAATTAAAAAGTAATATAGTATGATAGATTTTGTTTTCCACTCAAGATTTGAAAGGAGCCTAGAGGATTTTTTAAATAAAGCGCCAGAACTAATCTGATCGGAATCTAAGATTAGTTGACGAGGTGGAGGTTATCGAATCTTCGGCGGATGCCTCCCGGCTGGGACACACAGTCGAATTGTCTTTCTCAAAACATCGAGGCGACTCAGATGGACAAAAGAAAGATGATGTGCACATATTAGACAAACATCTAAAGAAAGGGGGTAAGTATGCCCCCATGCTGCTTACCTCCTTTTCACGGGAGGAATAATAAATGTGCGGAATTACAGGTTATATTGGACATGAAGATGCTAAAGAAATTTTATTAAAAGGGTTGGAAAAACTTGAATATCGCGGTTACGATTCTGCAGGAATTGCTGTGATGAACGAGTCGGATGTGCAAGTTTTTAAAGAAAAGGGACGAATGGCGAAGTTACGTGAAGTCGTGGATGAAAAAATCACAGCCCAAGTGGGAATCGGTCATACGCGGTGGGCGACACATGGAGTACCAAGTCAGGAAAATGCCCATCCCCATCAAAGTGCCTTAGGCCGCTTTACTTTAGTCCATAATGGTGTCATTGAAAATTATACAGAACTGCAACAGCAATACCTACAAGATGTAACTTTCTTAAGTGATACAGATACAGAAGTGATTGTTCAGCTTATAGCGATGTTTTCTGAGGAAGGGCTTGAGACAATAGAAGCTTTTCGAAAAACCTTAACATTATTAAAAGGTTCTTATGCGATTGCTATGCTTGATCAAGCAACACCGGATACCATTTTTGTAGCGAAAAATAAAAGCCCGCTCTTATTAGGAGTCGGGGAAGGCTTCCATGTTGTGGCAAGTGATGCGATGGCGATGCTTCATGTCACCGATTCTTTTATTGAATTGATGGATCAAGAAATCGTTATAGTGAAAAACGATCAACATACTATTCAAACACTTGCAGGAGCAACAGTGACACGGCAACCTTATCAAGCAGCGTTTGATGCAAGTGATATTGAAAAAGGGACCTATCCACACTATATGTTAAAAGAGATCGATGAACAGCCAGCGGTTATGAGGAAAATTATCCAAGCGTATCAAAACGAACAGGGTGACTTGACTATAGACGATGATATTATTGAGGCTTTGCGAGCAGCAGATCGACTTTATATTATCGCTTCAGGCACAAGTTATCATGCTGGACTTGTTGGCAAACAACTAATAGAAAAAATGGCAGAAATCCCTGTAGAAGTCCATCTCGGCAGTGAATTTGCCTACAATCCTCCACTGCTTTCTGAAAGACCATTATTTATCTTTATCTCACAAAGTGGAGAGACAGCGGATAGTCGTGCGGTGCTTGTAAAATTGAAGGAATGGAATTACCCTTCTTTGACGATCACAAATGTACCAGGTTCCACTCTTTCTAGAGAGGCAGACTATACATTGCTTTTACACGCAGGACCAGAAATTGCCGTCGCATCGACAAAAGCTTATACTGCTCAGCTTGCCGTCTTATCGATTATTTCTTATGTCGTAGCGCAAAACAAGCAGATTCATCATAGGTTCGATTTAGTTCAAGAACTAGGAATTGTTGCCACAGCGATGGAAGCTTTATGTGATGCTAAAGAAGAATTTGAAAAAATCACCATAGAATTTTTGGCAACAACGCGCAACTGCTTTTTCATTGGTCGAGGCTTAGATTATTTCGTCTGTCTAGAAGGAGCTCTAAAATTAAAAGAAATCTCCTATATTCAGGCTGAAGGTTTTGCAGGGGGCGAACTCAAACACGGAACAATTGCTCTCATTGAAGAAGGCACACCAGTTATTGCGATTGATACACAGAGAAACGTCAGTGGAAATATTCGAGGCAATGTAAAAGAAGTGGCTGCCCGTGGCGCCAACACTTGTCTAATAGCCATGGAAGGAAATCACAATTCTGAAGATCGCTACGTACTCCCAGAAGTACATGAATGGCTGACTCCATTCATCTCCGTACTACCACTGCAACTCATTGCTTATTACGCCTCCCTTCATAGAGGCTGTGATATCGACAAGCCGCGGAACTTGGCTAAGAGTGTGACGGTGGAATAACAAGGATTTGATAGGTTGGTTGTTGTCTCCCTGTAACTCCCTTGTTCCCAACGTAACTTTGTTCTTCCCTGATGGAACTCGATTGGTATCCGGAGTAGAAAAAATGGGCGGAGAGAAGAACGGAAGCACGTAATATTCCGATGGTTTTTCAATAACAAATCAATCGGCTTTGCCAATACAAAATCAACAAAAATTCAGGCTGGATCCAATATGATATGCTCCCTCTATGGTAGACAGATTAAAAAAAATCTGTTTTGCCTTAAGGGGAGTTTTTATGTCCAACAAAGTTTATTCCAGTCAGTTTAAGCAGGAGGTTGTGACAGCTTATAAGAACGAAGACTTTTCTGTTAAAGAATTAACTGAAAGATTTCAAATACCTAAAGTTACTTTATATAAATGGGATAGAGATATTTGAGAAAGATGGAGTAAATGGATTTGAGAATTCTAGTACATGGAAATCATATCCTAAAGGGTTAAAAGAAGCAGCTGTGCGAGATTATTTATCAGGGGAGTACTCCCAATATGAGATTGTTCGAAAGTATGAAATTTCAAGTAGATCTGTCCTCCAGAGATGGATTAACAAGTATAATAGTCATAGAGAGTTAAAAGATACGTCAAAAGGAAGGACCGGCTCTATGACTAAAGGGAGAAATACTACTTGGATTGAACGGATTCAAATTGTAATGGATTGCTTAGGGAACGGAAAAGATTATAAGAAAACAGCTGTGGATTATGAAGTATCTTATCAACAGGTGTATCAATGGGTCAGGAAGTACGAAAAAGGTGGAGATGAAGCTCTTAAAGATAATCGAGGAAGAAAAAAAGATGAATCAGAGCTAACTCCAGAAGAGAAAATTAAACTACAGATGACCAAGTTGGAGAGAGAAAATGAACGGTTACGTGCGGAGAATTTATTCTTAAAAAAGTTAGAGAAGATCGAAAGGAGGCGAAAATAAGCCAAATCCGATTTGAAGATAAGTATATCGCTATTCAGGAGCTTCATGAGAAAGAGAATTTGAGCATCCTTCTACTTTGTGAAATTGCCGATATTTCACGATCTGCTTACTATAAATGGCTTAATCGTACGCCTTCTGTTCGGGAACTTCAGAATGAAGCAATCATAAAAGAGATAAAAGCTCTCCATGCGGAAGTTGATGGCATATATGGGTACCGTCGAATGACACTAAATATGAACCGTAAGTTTGACCGGAATTTTAATCATAAGCGTATTTATAGATTGATGAAAGTCTTTGGGATACAATTTGTCATTCGAAAAAAGAAAAAAACTTATAAGCGCTCTACCCCCCAACATGTGGCGGAGAATGTGTTGAATCGTGAATTCACAGCAGAAAAGCCAAACGAAAAATGGGTGACGGATGTCACAGAATTCAAATATGGTTCCTCAAAGAAGGCGTATTTAAGCGCTATTCTCGATCTGTATGATGGATCAATAATTAGTTATGTTTTAGGACATTCCAATAATAATAACCTTGTGTTCAAAACGCTTGACCAAGCAACGGAGTTTTTAAATGGGGACCATCCACTCATTCATAGTGATCGCGGATTCCAGTACACCTCTCATGGTTTTAAACGAAGAATAGACAAAGCAGAGATGACACAAAGTATGTCACGAGTCGGTAGGTGTATTGATAATGGACCAATGGAATCTTTTTGGGGAACACTCAAATGTGAGAAGTATTATTTACAAAAGTATGAAACATTTGAGGAATTGTCTAAAGCAATAGAAGAGTATATATCGTTTTATAATTACAACAGATATCAAAAACGACTAAACGGCTTCAGCCCTATGGAATATAGAGCTAAAGCCGCTTAAATAATTTTTACTATTTCCACTGTCTACTTGACAGGGGGCAGTTCAAACCAGTTAACATGGTTAAAAATGTCGTTTCAATTGTTCAGGCTTTGCGACTAAATGTTCCATTGATGGATGATTGTGCGCTTAATGTGATACCAGCTAATAAGGTAAATAGAATCATTAATATATCCATTATTAGACCTCCTAGTAAATTAATATAAGGGCAATTATCATTGAAATAACTGCAAATATTTTTTCTTTATTAATTCTGGTTTGCTTCATACCAAGCCAACCAAAATGTTCAATAACCTAGCCAGAAAATGATCAAACTTTTTTATATAAATTGCATAGTGTTTCACAAAGAATTAACCCGTATTGATCATTCTATTTTCAAAATGGGTTAATTTTATTTAACGTAAAATATAGGTTTGTGAGGTATCTTTGATCAAACTTTATTTTCAGGCAACAATCTTTGTTGATTTAAAATAAAGTCGCGACGTTTATAAAAAAGTTGCTAAGCTTTGCCCCTTTGGATATGATTATCAAAAGGGGTGTTTTTGTGTCGAAAAGAAAGAACATCTAAAATTGATAAGTGGATTAAAGAGGGGCGAGAAGTTGGCAGTGGGGTAGATTATCAGCCTTAGGTCGGTCGACAAAATTAAAAGGTATAAAAATAGGCAGACAACATGAGGTTTTATTAGATTTGGAACAAAACTATTTATATTTAACTGAATTTTCCGTTATTTATTATCGATGGCAAGCAATTCAATATTGTTGAGGTAGAACGTGAAAATCGTTCTCTATCGATTCTCATTTTATCATCATCTACTATTCATCACTGGCATCCTATTTATAATAAATAACTTGTGAATCTTATTAATGACAATGGCACTTGGACGAGTAAATCATTAAAGATTATTGAAAATCAGGATGTTATTGTGATGAAGGCGAAGCATAGTTCTAAAGGTATTCGTCATAGGAACGAAATAGTGTTAAACAAGTTAATTTAACAAATTTCTATAAAATTAGTGTTCTTTCACAATCGGTCTTTTAATGGAATAACAAATCTAAAAGAAAAAGGATATTTATATTGGGGAGATTGTTCAATGAAAGTATGGGCGTATTAATGGATATAAAACATTATGGGGTTCAAGGGTTCAGGAATTTTTTAGAAAAATGTTCGGGGAGGGGGATGTTACTTGAAAAGAAGCGTGTTATATATTGAAGATAGTGAGAAAATAGGCAGTTGGGTAATAGAAGAATTGGAACAGCGAGGGTTTTCGGTTCGTTGGCTGCTTTCTGGTGAAGGTGCCGAAGAAGAAGTAAATCAGCATGAAATAGTTATCTTGGATATCATGTTACCTGGTTTAGACGGATTTACTGTAGGAAAACGATTAAAAAAGGCAGCTCCTGCTGTTCCAATATTGCTCTTATCTGCTCGAACTTCAATAGATGATAAGGTCGATGGTTTACAATTTGCTGATGACTATTTAACGAAACCCTTCCATACGGATGAATTAGTTGCAAGATTAGAAGTATTAATCCGTCGAAGTGGTGGTATACATTCTGAACGAATTACATTAGGAGATCATATTGAAGTGGATCCAAAAGTCCAAATGGTATATGACAAACGCACTGGAGAAGAAATTATATTGACAGGGAAGCAACATCAAATTTTGATGTACTTCTTGCGCCATCCTAATCAAGTGTTACCAAAAGAACAAATTTATGAAGCGATTTGGAAGGAAACTTACATAACTGGTGATAAAACATTAATGGTGCATATCCATCGACTACGTCAAAAGTTGGAACGGTATCCAGATTCCCCGGAGATTATTGAAACGTTGAAGGGAATAGGCTATCGGGTAAAACGATGAAACAGACTAGATCATTATTTCATCGTTTTCTAATGGGACATTTTCTATTTATCTTTCTTCCTCCAATTGTGCTAATTTTCTTTTCTGCGTTCATTGGATTTTCGGGTGTCAATGAAGAAGGTCTGAATACGTTAAATCTATTTTACATTATACTACTTTTGTTTGGTTTTATTATTGTCGCATTTGTTGTCATATCTTGGCTTTTCTTCTTGAGACTTCGTAAACGTCTCACCCGCTTACAGGAAACCATGTCATTTTCTGCTAATAATAACTCATTTCCTAAACCAGTATCTGTTCAAACAGATCTTATGGATGAAATAGACCAGTTAGGAAGTTCCTTTAATTGGATGATTCAGCAGCTTGAAGACAGCCGTAAGCGAGAATCTGAAGAGGAATTATTACGACATCGACTCATTGCGAATGTATCTCACGATTTACGAACGCCACTTACCATTTTGAAGGGACATGTCACCAGATTAAATAAAGAATCAATGAGTTTAGAAGGACAAAACTCATTAATAGAGATGAACCATACGATTACAAGAGTCGGAGATCTAATGGATGATTTACTTTCCTATACATTGCTTACATCAGGGAAACATCCTTTTCAACCCACTTCAACAGATATTGTACGTTTAGTAAGAGCATCAGTTGCTGCGTGGTATCCTATATTTGAAGAATTAGAAATTCAGTTCGATGTTGATTTACCGCCAGAGACGACTTTTTATTGGGTAGCAGATCCCAAATGGATGACAAGAGTTCTGGACAATTTATTTCAGAATATCCTCCGCCATGCAGCAAAAGGAAAGTATGCAAACATTGTAGTTGATGTAGAAAAAGAACAGATCATTGTTGCAGACAGAGGTCCAGGTATGGATCACTCATCCTATGAGCGTGGGGCGGGAATTGGATTATCGGCTTCAAAATATATGTTGAAAAAAATGAAGCTGAAAGCTGACTTTATATCAACTGAAAATGGCACAAGAGTTGTTATTGGCAGAGCTTAACCTAAAGTTAACCCAGAAGTAAACAACATGATAACTAAGATGTAACTTTGCTTCTTTATAATGAGAACCATAACAGAAAGGAAGTGTTATGGTTGCTTACAATGAATAACTTAGTCAAAAAACGAGGAAAGCTTGAAATCTTATCAGGTATCAGTTTTAAAGCTAGACCCGGCAGAGTAACTGGTTTTTTAGGTCCAAATGGGGCAGGGAAAAGTTCTACACTTCGCATCCTGCTTGGACTAGATCGTGCCACCTCAGGGAGTGCACTAATAAATGGAGTGCCATTCGCAGAATTACAGAATCCTCTAGCAACGGTAGGTGCTGCACTTGATGGATTTGGAGCCCATCGTATGCGGACAGGACGGGCACATTTGCGTTGGATTGCTTGTGCAGCAGGATTGTCTCGCTCACGTGTCGAGGAGGTTCTAGAAATAGTAGGTCTTACGAATGCGGCTGGGAAAAGGGTTGGAAATTATTCCCTTGGTATGGGGAGAAGACTTGGAATGGCAGCTGCACTACTTGGTGATCCCAAAATATTGGTTTTAGATGAACCCGTTAACGGGCTCGACCCAGAAGGAATTCGTTGGATTCGAAGATTTTTACGTGAATGTGCAGTGTCTGGTAAAACGGTGTTACTATCCAGTCATCTAATGGGCGAGCTTGCAGAGACCGTTGATGATGTGGTGATTATTCATCATGGAAAAGTCGTTGCAGACGGAACATTGGAAGAAGTAATAGGTAACCATTCCACTCTGGAGGAGGCTTTTTTTGCCCTGACATCTGAAAATACAGGTGATGTTGTATGAAAGCATTCAACGCGGAATTATCTAAATTGTTCTCCCTGCCGGGCATTTGGCTTGCCTTTCTTATTGGAGCATTTGCTCCTGCGGTCATTGCTGCCTTGGACAGTATAGTAGAAAAAGAGGAGATTATAGCTGGAGTTAGCACACGACTATCAGAAGTTGGCTATATTGGATTAGGTCTTGGTGTGCAAGGGATCATTATTCTTGGTGTGCTTGCTGTCAGCAGTGAGTATTTGACAGAGAGCAGCGAATCTGGTGGAGGGAATCAGATTACAACGAGTTTAACCGTTGTTTCATCCCGTTTCCACTTTTTACTGGCAAAAGCAAGTGCTGTGACAGTGATAAGTATACTGCTTTCCATTGTTGCGATTCTAACAACTGTGTCAGCAACAAATCTTATTCTTGGTAAATATGCCCCTGCATTTGAAGCATCAAGACTGATCGGTGCAGTTTGTTATTGGATTTTTACTGCTCTTTTAGCATTTGGGATTACGGTTCTAACTAAGAATGGCATTATCCCGCTTGCTGTGCTCATGATAAATTCATCTGTTGTGACAGTCTCTTACCTCCTTACTAAGGTTACAAAATTAGCGTTTTACTTACCAGATATGGCTGGTCTTGATATGTTTATGTTTACGAGCGACAGATTTCACACCCCATTCACAGGTGGTTTAATCATGTTTGCTTGGGTAGCTGTTCTTTTCATTGTAGCGGCCATCGTATTCCATAGAAGGGATGTTGCATCATGAGTGTCTCTTCTAGTGGAATGATAACACCAATCCTTAGGGCTGAACTGGATAAAATAGTTACTTTACCATTGATATGGCTTACTCTAATTGGCACATTCGTTTTTAATTTAGTTTTAGCCGCAGCTTTTACTTCTGCTGGTCTACAAGGGGCAGCCGGAACGCAAAGTATACTGAATCTAGGACTTGCTTCTATGGGATATCTTCAAGCAGGGTTCATTATTCTTGGTATCTTAGTTACTTGCTCGGAGTATACCGGTGGACAGATTCGAACTACTTTAACTACGATTCCTTGGCGTGGTTTTCAATTATCCACGAAGCATTTAGCTCTGGCAATTGTAACCATTCCTATGGCGTTTATTATTGCTGCATCAGGTGTACTATATGCTTTTATTATGTTGAGAGACACAGCATTAGTGATTGAAATAGACGCTATCATAAAAACTTTAGTAGGTGCAACAGGCTATCTAACATTAACCACCCTTCTTAGTGCAGCTATAGGTGCTCTACTCAGACGAACCACTCCTGCATTAGTGGTGCTGCTTGGTCATTATTTCATTGTTGGTCCATTATTGAGAGATTTTCTACCTAGTATTAAAAATTATTTTCCGGATACGGCAGGAAATTATATGTATATGCCGCCTTCCTCTAATGAAATAAATATCCTTACACCAATGCAAGGAACAGGTATCTCAATGTTATGGACACTGATCTTTATTACAGTAGCAATTGTATTTTACCGTAAACGAGATGCCTAAATTTAGGTTTTATCATTTACAAAATAAAGAAGTTGATTTGTAGAGATGGAGAAACAATCATTCCTTCATTACCTGTTGTTGAGTAATAATATAGTTCTTTAAATACAATTATAGTTGTTTAACAATTACAATAAAGTTGTTTGAAAACCTTGATTTACTAGTTTAATTAACCGGCCAGATTGTTGTACAAAAAAAGGGGAAGTCATAAATTTTATTAAAAACAAATAAAAATTATATTTAGGTATATTTCATTATCTTTTTTGCTCTTTGGTGTGCGCGAGAAATATGGTTAGTCCAATACTTAGACATGATGGATTTCATACCAAGGGCCATGACATCAGCCGTTATCAAAATAGCCATTTGGGTCATTCCCGTTATATTATTGGTTAAAGTTATGGAGAAAAGTAATCCGTTATCCTATTTAGGATTACGTCACAACTTTAAAAAGGGATTCAAATGGGTGGGGAGGGTGTCTTTAGTTTTCATATTCTGTTTAATTTTCAATCTAACTGTTTTAAAAAATGATGTTGGTTTTCAAATAGGGTTTAATGAGTGGCTTAATACAATTCTGTTAGTTGGAATCACTGAGGAAATTGTCTTTAGAGGTTTTTTATTAAGAAAACTAATGGATTCTTATAAGTTTTGGATAGCAAATACAATTACAGCCCTACTCTTTGTGTCGATTCATTTTCCTATTTGGTTTTATAAAGGTCTGTTTGAATTCCCATATATTCTAGGTTCCATATTAACGGCTTTTGTATTGGGAATTCTATTTGGATTTGTATATAAGAAAAGTAACTCACTTTGGTCAGTAATTATTATTCATTCTTTGTATAATTTATTAGTGTCACTATTCTACTAATGGGCGCAATTGTGAAGCAACACTTTAGAAAATGGTCAAACTTTTTTATAAAAAATGTATAATACTTCACAAATGAAAAATCCATTTTGATCAATCAACTATAAGTGTAAATTACATTAAGTATTCATTAGAAAGGAGGAACCTTACATGAAATATATATTGGATAGAGATTATGCAAAAGAGCTTATAAAATGGGCATATGCGCAAAATCCGGGACCCTGGTATCAACATTCGATCAATGTTAAAAAGCAACTGAAAACATCATGGAATGAAATAAAAATGGATATGCACTTGATGTTGATCTAGGGTATAATGCTGCCCTTTTGCACGATATAGGTAGGTACAAAGGGTTTACTAAATCTGTCATTCTTTCATATGATGGCTACATTTATTTTGAGGAATTAGGTTACTCTGGTAACGCAACTGTTTGTGTTACGCATTCATTTCCGAACAAGAATAAACATATAGATATAGCTACTGATTGGAGCCTTGTCCCTGAACATATGAAATTGAAATTGGTTGAAATCCTAGATAAGAACAAGACATACGATATATACAATAAAGTAATCACTCTATGCGACGCTCTTGCTGATTCCCAAGGCTTCACTACACTTGAAAGAAGATTGGTATCTGTTGGATTACGTCATGGGACAAATGCACACACTTCTCTTCATTGGAAAGGTTTTTATATAATTAAAAACGAGTTAGAGGAATTACTCGATAAGAGCATATACAAGCTACTTACCGGAGTAGAAGATTCACTTTATACTAAAGTAGATTATTAAAGATTTAAAGTGATTTTATAAATTTTTAATAGAGGGTGTGTAATGATTAAAGCAATTATTTTTGATTTTGATGGTACTCTTGCTGATACTTTACCAATTTGTTTTTATGCGTTTCAAGCTGTATTTAAGGAATTTGATAACATGGAGATTACTTCAGATGAGATTAAGGCGATGTTCGGTCCATCAGAGACTGGAATCATCAGAGAAAATCTCATAGATTCAAATCATGATCAAGCAATCGAATTATATTATGAAAAATATAGTGAAAAGCACAGAGAACTCGTTTTGGATAATGAGAAAATTAACGACTTACTTCTGCAATTAAAAAGCGAAGGTTATAAATTAGGAATTGTAACAGGGAAAGCAAGGAGAAGTCTGCTTATTTCTTTAGAATGCCTTAATATAAGTGACTTATTTGATGTAATCATTACTGGTGATGATGTAGATACACCAAAGCCTCATCCAGAGGGAGTAAATAAAGCATTGGAACATCTTAACGTAAAAGACACTGAAGCTATTTTTGTAGGGGATAGTGATGCTGACATTCTGGCGGGTTTTCAAGCCAATGTCCATACAATCGGAGTTCAATGGTTGCCAAATTACCAGACACTAGAGTTTAGTGTTCAACCAGACCAAATGTTTAGTAACGTAGACGAATTCATACAACACTTACAAACTATAAGTATGAACAGTTGTGAAAGTAAATAAAATTATGAACTCTTTGCTTTATAGTTGGTACCCAATGTTAAATAGTTGGTATCCAAACGGCAAAGGAAGCAGAAAGAGCAGCGGGTAGATCTTGATGTAATCAATCGTTATTCAATCGGTTTTTTCATTAGCATAGGTGATTTATTCAAAGAGTACAGACTTTTGAATGAATTTTATTAATGTAATTATCCATTCGAAACTACCGTGTCTCTATATAAAATTAATGTTCCCAATCCGAGGTTTTTTCGGTACATTTTCCGGCAGAACCTCGGTTTTTTATGCCAAGATCAGCGGAAATCCAATCTTTAATCAATACCAATTTCACTCAAAATCGAGTCGGTTTTAATCCTTTCCAGTAAGGGTTCTAGGCTCTTCTGGTTGGTTTCCTTACACTATTGAATCAGTGTCCTTTCCAGTTTTTTCCTTACTCATGTATGTAACCTAAGTTTATATGAGCTTGGGCTATTTTTTATAAACAAAAAAGCACCGAAATACGGTGCGAATTGATAAAATGTATTCTATAAATTTGTAGCTGTAAATTCACGTTTTGCAATAAGAAACGGAACTCATTACAGTAGTACTGCTGTTTTATTTACTAATTGGAAACCAACCTGGCATTGCTTGAATGACATCCCATAGTTTTTCCGGAATATTTAGTTGGTCAAGTTTCGATACGTCCAACTCAGTAGCGGCCTCAGCTTCTAGTCCGTTTGCGACCTTTTCAATCCAATTAGGATTCATAATTAACCCACACCCAATAGGTTGATCTTACTGTGAATCACAGGATTTGCAATGGAGATAATATTTAAGGATAGCGCCCAATAATGGTATACCACATTAATTCTAATTAAAATCCATTAATCCCCTTTTATGAGAAAGGCTGTTACTATTTTAAGTTTAGACTTATTTTCTCAGAAAGTTTTATTACCATCCATCCTTGCTATTTCCCCGATTTAAATGACAAGTAATGATTGATTCCACTTTTCTGGGCGCTCTTTTCTGGAAGAGGCTTTCTTTGATATTCTTCAAAACCCATTTTTCATATAATTTTATGGCTGGAATATTCGTATCGGCAACTTCTGCAATGACGTAATCATTGTACTGATCATTTTCAAGGATATGTCGTATGATTTGCGATGCTACCCCTTGTCCTCTGAATTCAATAGCTGTTCCGACAAATTCAATCGAACCCGAATTGGGAGGTAGATTTTCAAAAGGAGTTTCCCAATCTTTTTTTAAAATAATTCCTGCAATGGTACCTTTTAAAAATCCGAAATGCTTTCTCAGCTCTTTTTATTAAGTTGTATTGATAACGCCTTACCATCAGTACATGCAGCCATTCCAGCAACTTTATCATTTGCTATAGCCACATAAAATTGATCTAAAACAAACATGTGCGCAAAGGCCCTTGCAATTTTATTTTTGTCTTTGGAAAAATAGTCAAGCCACTGTGAGAATCCTTCCGCAAAAATTTTAGACATCTGCTTTCTTAAATCTATATCAACAACTTTATCCGCTTTTACAACAGTAAGCTTTCCATCTCCTGATTGCATTTTTGGTCCTCCTTAATGAGTACTTTCTTGTCAAAATAAAACATTCTTCCACAAATGGTCCGATTCTCAATATGATGCGCAGTTTCCCTGTTCCAGAACTGTGTCCGATTGTTGTAGATCTTTATAACCCACAAGAAATAACTTTCTTACTTTCATCTATTACCGTATGAAATCCGCATTGTTTTAAGCACAATATGGATGTTTGGTTAGGTAGCTTGTTATCGTATTATGCCAAAAGTCTCAATGCCAAGACACAAGCAATAATTCCGAAAATACATGAGACACGAAATAAGTTCATCTTTTCCTTGTAAAGGATGACTCCGACGGCAGCAGCTCCTATTGTACCAATTCCAGTCCATACAGAATAAGCAACGGAAAGATCAATCGTTTCCATGGCACTTGATAAGAGGGAAAAGCTAACGATAAATCCACCAATTAAGATGAGATTATTAATTTAGGTTATCTTTCTCCGCTACTCTCTTTATGCCGATTACGCCGACGATCTCCATAAGACTTGCAATAATTAAGAAAATCCACTCCATTTTTTAATTCTCCCCCTCGCTTGTCACTTTGAGACCAAGGATGAACACAAGCATCAATTAGATAATCCCTATTTTCAGAAGGCTTATTTCTCCTCCAAACATGACAATTTCTACTATGACCGTTCCAATTGTTCCTATTCCGGCAAAAACGGCATAGGCAGTGCCTATAGGGACTACTTTGACGGTTTTGATGAGGAGGTCAAAGCTGGTGATTAAAGCAATAATGACTGGAATTCCACCATGTTTTAAACTCGATGCCCAGATAATTTCTAAAGCACCTGCAATGATTAGATAAATCCATCCCGTTTTTTTGAGATCATTTTTTCTTGGGAATTTTTATTGTTATATGTTGTGTTTTTTCCCTTAGTCATAGGAAGATTCCTCCTTCTCTTGGAGATATCTTGTTACGATTTTGTCGATATACTCCATCACTTTTACATCCATTCCGTATAATTTTTCTTTTCCGTCAGTTGTTGGACGAATGGAATCCCAGTATTTATCTGCAAGCTGTTCATCTCCATGGAACATTTTGTTAGCATAGTCGATTATTCGTTTTGCAAGCTTCTGTGATTTGGAAGAGTTAGGATGTTCACCGATATTTTGTCTGATTACTCTGAGAAGAGTGGCCCATTTCATAATAGAAGGGTCATTAGGGTCACCTGAAGGTAATTGGGATATTTCTTTATCGGTGAACGTCTTGCTTCGATAATGATATTTATCGTCCTTGTTAACCCTTGTCAATTCTTTAATAAACGTTTCAAAATGGTCGTGATTTACTTCACCGGTTGCCTCAATTGCGTATAACATTGATTGCAAGAGGTATTTCAGCTTATTAATTCTTTCTTCCTCTCTAGATAAAGTATCAATTTGCCGCTTTATTGCTGTACTCCATACTTGTTCTTTCCTATTTTCAGTGTTATCAATATCTTGTTGTTGATAAAATTGTTTAACTTCAGTCAAAGTAAACCCCATTTTTTTAAGTATCATAATCTCCTGAAGTTTCAAGAGATCATGGTCTTCATAAATACGATATCCATTTCTTGGCTCTCTTTTTGGTTTTAGCAGGCCCAATTTCTCATAATAATGAAGTGTTTTAATGGAAAGCCCAGTCATTTCGGATACGTCGCCAACATTGTACATATGGTCGATCCTCCGTTCTTAAAACTGTTATACATATAATAAACCCTCCATTATAGGGGAGGGTCAAGGGGAATATTAATAGAATTTGAAAAAAAACGGAACGATGGCTTCTCTTACTGCTCAGTCATCGGATCTTTCCCTAAACTAATTTGGACAAGCCAAAGTATTCAAAATTTCCATTGAAAAGTTAAAGCACGGGGATAAGAACAATTGAGTACTATAAAAGCAATGCAAAATAATCCCCTTGTAATATATTATCCTGCAATCGGGCCCCCTTTTATTGAATAAAGTTTAGTGAATCGTTTCCAATATTAGATGTAGTTAGTAGGGTTAATATTATTGTTGATATTAAGAAAATTGAAACTATAAATATACTTGGTACGTAATTTATAACATTACCACATTAATAAAAAGGGGGATTCAAATGAGTTCTTCAAAATTCAGGATTAGCCAGTTGCTTTTGTACTTTGTCCTCGTATCACTATTTCTCTTTGTATCGGGTAATGTCGTCGGACGATATTTGATAGAAACCCAAGGTATGGGTAAACAAATAGCCATGCTTATACAAGGAGTAATTTTTGCTGGGTTAACGCTTGTTGTCATTATTATACTTAAAAGAAAAAATCCAGATATGTTCAAAAATATTGGTTTGAAGGGTATGAATTCATCATATAAGTTGATAGTCGGAATTGCGTTGCCTTTTATTTTACTAGTATCAGGAATTTTAACAGCTTATTTATTTGGTGGCATAGAAAATGTCAGCTTGAACTTAACAACAAATGTTATTATTGCTATTTTAATCAATTCAGTGACAGCATTTATGTACGAGGCATTTCCAGAAGAAGTTTTTATCCGTGGACTAATATTTGAAGAGTTGCATAAGAAATATCGATTTATCATCCCTTTGATTTTACAACCGCTAATTTTCATCTGTGTGCCGATTATGGTGATGGCCATGGCGTCAATATTCTTTGGGGAACCATTTTTAGTAACTATAGATTATTTTATATTACTCTTCACTTTTGGAATTGCTCTACAGCTGTATAGAAAGTTTACTGGAACACTATGGATGAGTATAATCTTTCATATTGTTTATCTTGAAGTGGCTAGATATATTTCCATGGGAGGCATCAATGACCCAGATGTCGCTCTTTTAGAGTTTGATGAGACTTTTGGAGGATTTATGACGCTATACTTGTCTTTTCTGTTTATAGTGGTATTTAGTGTGGTAGTGTTGTCAGTTTTGTTGCTAATTGAAAAACGAAAAAAAGTTATAAAAACCAAAACTATATAGCAAATTCCAGCATTAAAATTACATTAAAAGTTAGTAATGATTGGAATCATTAGCAGTATTGCTAGCACCCGCAAAGGCAATCCAGTTTGCGGGTTGAACATAAAGAGAAAGTGTTGGATCTAATTACATTTAAAATAAAGGGGTATTCGGATTTTAGTGTGGAAACCCATTTTATTTAAGTAATGCCCATTTAAGTGCTATTTCGGATTATCGTGTGGAAGCACAATAGAATTTTTGAAAGTAAAAAACAACTAACTTACATTACAACAACCCAATTGTTTTGCTCATTTTAACACGCCGATTACGAATGAATTCCCCACCTTATTTACAAAATAATATTCACAACTTTTGAAACTATACACTAATGTCGTTATAATTTATACTGTAAAATGACATTAGTGTATAGTTTGTTGTGTGTCTCTTATCAATTATTATGGAGGTGGCTTTATGGCACCTAAAGTTAGCGAAGAATATAAAAAGGAGAGAAAAAAAGAATTAGTAGAAATAGCCAAGAAGGTTTTTATCAAGAAAGGGTTTGTTCACACATCTATGCAAGACATTATGGATAAAGCTGGAATTTCAAGAGGTGCATTATATAGTTACTTTGATAATATTGAGGACGTTTTTCTCGAAGTCTTAAAATATGATGACCAAAAAGACATTCAATATTTTGTGTCGTCTGATGAAGGTTCAATATGGCTACAATTAAAAAACTGGGTTGAAGAACAGCGATTATATATTGAGAGAATTGACCAAACATTGCTCTATGCAAGGGCGGAATTCTTTTTGTCATCTAATTACGCAAATGATAAAGATAATTTTCCTTACATTTCTGAACGCTACAATCGAATTATTGAAGCTATAGAAGAAGTATTAAATGAAGGCAAACGTAAAGGAGAATTTAGACCTCAACAATCTACTCGTTCTATTGCACGGTATCTTATATCATTTATAGACGGCTTGATGTTAGACACGTTTCAACTGGGTGATGAACAAACAAAAGTAAAGGAGCAATTATCTGTTTTACTTTTCACGTTAGAAATATTAATTAATCCAAAATCTGCAAATGAGGAGTGATTGTTATGTTGTTTGAATCATCAAGAGTTAGATTAAGAAAGATGACAAAGGAAGATACAGAACTTTATAACAAGTGGCGAAATGATTTGGAAGTTATGCATTCAACCAACCCATCTTTGGATGTTTATCCGATGGAAGCAACTAAAAAATTTGTTGATCATGTTATTTTGGGATCGCCTACAGCCAAAAGCTATATCATGGTTGAAAAAGGAAAGGAAATACCAATTGGCATTGTTTCATTAATCAACATAGATTATAAAAATAGAAATGCTGAATGTATTATTGATATCGGGGAAAAGGAATATTGGGGAAAGGGCTATGGTTCAGAGGGGTTGAAATTACTGTTGGATTATGTTTTTTACGAAATGAACCTCCATCGAGTTTGCCTTAAAGTATTTTCATTTAATGATAGAGCTATTCGTTTGTACACTAAAATTGGTTTCCAGAAGGAAGGAAATAGTAGACAAAGTCTATTTAGAAATGGTGAATGGCATGACATCATTCATATGGGAATTCTACAAAATGAATACTTGAGAAACAAGTAAAAAGTATATAAAATTGTCCGCCATAATAGTGAGGAAAAGCGATCGAAAAATTGAATACTTAGCAGAAAAAGGCATTACTCTAATCATCAAGTAATGCTTTTTGTTTATTGCCTAAAATGTTGCAAAAGGAAAATAAAAAATGACAAAAAATATGCTTAACCTGCCAAGTTTTAAAATTATTGATATGTATGAGAGCGAATCTGATTTTTTGATGAGAGAAAGGCACGTATATCCTCGGGAATGATCTATCTATAACTTGAAATTTCATCTTTTAATTCAGAAAACCGAATAATAGTTTTATCTTTACCAACCCCGCTAATAACTGATTTTCATACTTTCTTCAACACCAACAAAATGCAGATAACATACGTATAAGAAAGTTTCGACATGAAAATAGCCGATTTTCCCTACCCAAGAATGATCGGCTTTTTATTATTAATTATTATGGAATAAATGGGTTAAGTGAATCTTATCTCTCTATTCACACATTGCATTCTGCATTTATATACTTTTTCGTCATGCCGTGAATTAAAGCACTTATGAAAAGGATACTTTCACTCAAGCGCGAAGAGGAGTGAAGCTAAAGCAGCAATACTAGCGAAAGTCCATACATGGTTCCAAGCCGTCCATTTTGAAACATACTCTTTTCATAAACTTACGTTTTTTGTATCTTTGGGGTCCAAAGATGCTAAAGCATCGTTAAGTGGAACGTTGTATACACTTGTCACGAGAAAACTACCAAGCAAATAAAACATGCATCCGATAAGTAAACACATGGATTTAGGATCTCTCCAATTCAATATTGAAAGGACCAATAGTACAATAAAAACTGTTAGAAATAAACGATTAAGCACAACTACGTTAATAGATTGCATGACTCTCATTCCTTGCTCTGATGGAAGTTGAGCGAGGGCTTTCATTACAAATGCCGAAAAAGCAAAGAACACACCGGCAACTAACGCAGATCCTAGAATTGCAAAAAAGGTTAGATATGGAATGAGATTGTCAATCATGTTTTGCATTCCACACTCCTGTCTTGGCAGCACTTCTTGCATAATCTCTAAAATCCCTGGGTACTCGCCCGAGGGCTTGCTGTACACCATCTGTAACATGAGAATTACGGCCGTCCAGCACCTTAGTAAATAATTCGGTCATGATCGTTATTAAATATTCAGGAACAACAACTTGTCCTAGTTCAGAGATGAATTGTTCCATGGAGATAAACTTATAACGGACATCCCGACCGCATGCTTTGCCAATTTCCTCTGTCGCCTCTGCAAAACTAATTGCTCTAGGTCCAGATAGTTCATAGAGCTTTTCTATATGTTTACTGTCAGTAAGTGCTGCAACGGCTACATCGGCAATGTCTTCAACATCTACAAACGGTTCTCTAACGTTTGCAACTGGCAAAGCTACTAAACCACTAAGCACAGGTTCTAGAAGAAAGTTTTCACTGAAGTTTTGCGCAAACCAGCTAGACCGTAAAATTGTCCAATCTGCCCCGGAATCATGGGGATTGATTGGAGTGTTAATTTTTAGATCCAAACAATTTTTATTTGGGGTGGGGAAAACAATAGGAATTTGATAAGACCTAGGCGAGGGATAAGCCATGTAATTAGGTAGTACAAGTGCCGGCGATTTATAAATTAATTCAATCAAGTTAATAGAATGGAACAAGCTTTGGAATTTCATTGAAGAACCGGCGGAGCATTCACAACATCTTCGGCTAGTCATTCTTTATCAAATGGGGAAGAATTTCTTGACTTGCCTTTACTATGAAGGCACCCACATATAGGAAACGATTTTCCTTAATCGGGCATGTTTGTGGGAAATTTTGATTAAACCTTAATCCAAAACAGCATTGACAAGATGGTTTCGATATTGTATTATCATTTTATAAAATGATAATGATTGGAGAAGAATTTAATGAAAGGGAAAGCCGATTTACTTCTTCATCCTGTGCGGATGCGAATTGTACAGCAATTGTTGCTAAACAAACCACTGACGATCGCTCAACTTGTAGAGATACTTGGAGATGTTCCTCAAGCGACGTTATATCGTCATATAAATCTTTTACTCGAAGCAAACCTGATTGAAGTGATTGAAACGCAAAAGGTGAAAGGAACAGAGGAACGCAAATTCTCAGTAAAAATGGATAACTTGCAAATTCCTGAAAGTGAAATTGAAGTGCTCTCACAGGAAGATCATATCCGTCATTTTTCCGTATTTCACGGTAATTTACTGCAATTAGCGACATCTTATTTGGCAAATACATCTCCTGAAAAGTATGAGCAAGAAGGATTTAGCTATGCGTACGTACCTTTGCATTTGTCAGATGAGGAATTTCAGGAGCTTACTCAGTCCATTCAACAGGAGATTGAGAAGGTGTTCAACAACAAATTAACACCTGAACGAACCACGCGAATTTTTGGAAGTATGTTTATTCCACAAAAAACACCAAAAGAGTAAGGGGGACAACAGATGCATTATGGTTATCACATTGAAATGGATGAAATTGGAGCTTGGTTACCATTACTTTTGCCCGTCTTAATTTTACATCTACTCTTATTTTCTGTAGCATTATGGGATTTAATAAAAAAAGATCAAAGTGCAGAATATAAATGGTTTTGGGGTGCGATTATTATATTGATTAACATAATCGGCCCCATTTTGTATTTTGTCTTAGGAAGGAGGCAACGCTCAGATGCACCTACTTCAAGTAAGTCAACTTCAAAAAAGGTACGGAGATCATGAAGTCGTTCAAAATATCGACTTTCATATTAATCAAGGAGAATGTGTGGCTCTTCTCGGTCCCAATGGAGCAGGTAAAACAACGATTATTAAAATGATTTTAGATATAAACAAACTCACCGGTGGACAAATCTTGCTTAATGGAAAACGCCATCACCAAATGCGTAAATTTATTGGCTATTTACCGCAACACCCTACTTTTTATCCATGGATGACGGGAAAAGAATTGCTTGCATTTTTGGGTGGCCTTTCAAATATAGAGAAAAAGACTTTGGAACAAAGAATCAACGAATTGCTGGAGTTGGTAGGATTGGGGCAGGTGGGAAATCAACTAATTGCTACCTACTCAGGTGGGATGAAACAGAGGTTAGGAATTGCGCAAGCACTTATCCACCAACCTAAATTACTGATTATGGATGAACCAGTTTCGGCATTGGACCCATTGGGACGTAGGGATATATTGGAATTACTTAAAGTGATCAAACTGAAATCGACGATCCTTTTTTCAACACATATTTTGCATGATGCTGAAGAACTTTGCGATAAAATGCTGATCATCAATAAAGGACGATTACTGGTTAATGGATCCATTAACCAAATTATTGAACAGACTCAAAAACCAATCTTCATCATCCAGGCGCCTCGATTAAGCGATTGGACACACAAGCTTGTGAATGAAGACATTGTTGAATCCATTGAGCTAACAGGAAATGCTGCCAAAGTGCGAGTGAAAAGTATTGAACAAGGGAGAGAGTGGCTTTTAAGTAATATTTTAAAATTACATCTACCAATTCAAAAGTTTGAATTGGTACAGGAAAGCTTGGAAGAAATCTTTTTAAGGATGGTGAAGTCATATTGAATCGCTTCACAGTTCTGTTGCGGAAAGAGTGGCTAGATGCAAAAAGAAGTTACAAATTATTATGGTTGCCCGTTGTTTTTATGTTTTTGGGCATTCTACAACCTTTAACATCCTTTTATTTACCAGAAATTTTAAAAATGGCTGGTGGACTACCTGATGGAATGGCGATCACATTACCTGAGTTAACGGCTAGTGAAGTATTAGCTAGTGCTTTAACCGATCAATTTGACCAATTGGGCTTAATTGTGATTGTAATGGCGACGATGGGGATCATCGCATCAGATAAAAATAATGGCATGTTAGCGTTTGTTCTGACGCGCAATACGACTCTTGTTGAATATTTGCTAAGTAAGTTATTGGGGCATGCAGTCTTGATTGCAGGTTCTATATTCCTCGGGTTTTTGTCAGCAGCCTTTTATACTTTTTATTTATATCAATCTGTTTCCGTTGCTAGGATTGCAGCAGGGCTGGGGGTCTATTATATCTGGTGTCTGTTTATGTTGACCTTTGTCATTACAATTAGCGCTTTATTGTCTAGAACACCGGCCATCGCAGTGTTGTCATTTTTTGTGCTAATATTTTTGAAAACCGTTACTTTGTTGGAGGGGGGATTTCAAATCCTAAATCCGGCACATCTATCAAACCAAGCTGTAAGCATCATCACATCAGGGAATGTGTTACCGCATTTTTTCATCACAATAACGGTATCTGTATTGCTCATTGTTTTCTGTTTATTGTGTGCAACATCGTATTTATCTAGAAAGGAACTTCCTTCTATGTGATTTCTTTAATCAGGTTGTGACTGGTTAAATCATCCATGGAAGTTTGCTTGTATAAATTGGAGGGGATCCAAGATGAGTTTTCAAGTTGTGGCAGATGAACATGATTTACGACTGAATATATCGGGTTGGACGGCGGCTTTAACTTTGAGGAGGGAGATCAAAATACCTTACACCTCAATGGAAGAAATTCACGTGGGAACATTTCATTTTCCATGGACAGCAGCTATTAAGAGAACGGGTATTACAACATCTAGCTATAAAGCTGGAATATTCATGATTGAAGATAAGAAATACTTTTTAGCCTATCATAACGAAAATAAAGTCGTTATGCTGAAATTGAGGGGAGGTGAGTTTGATTACATCGTATTTGAAAGTAAAAATGACAAACAATTGGTTCATGAAATTATGAGGCATTGTCCTTCAATCGACCTTAGGGAAAACGAGGAAGATAAAATATGATGAGAAATTCACATGCTTTCTAATTTTGGACGCATCACGAAGATCGAGAATGGCGGGGTGCAATCTTGTCATGAATGCTCTTTTGAAGGAAATTGGATTGCCCTAAGTCGGTAAGGCTGTTGTCCTGGACAGCAGATTAGTTATAGGAGCGGACTTTGCATTTCTCGTAATGGGGGCCTTATCCGTTACTTCAAATATCACTCTATAATAGATGAAACAAAAGTGCATAGTAACAAAACCTAATTATGACATGGAATAGGAGTCCGGTTCCATACCGGACGCCTGTTTTCATAAAATTCGTTTTTCTACTTTCGGAGGTGATATATGTAGATAATACATACAAAGAATTCACTGTTTTAGTGGTTTTGAAACAAAGTTTGGTCCAATATTTTTTGATAAAAGTATTATGTGACAATTCATCAAACGGGCCATTCTATGTGGTGACACCAGGTTTAACAGAAGGAATTAAGTTGTACTGTGACGAATAATGAAAATGTGTTCTCTAGTGTGATGGAAACCTAATAAGGGAGGAATTATTATGGGGCAGGCAAATCAAATGATGAATGAGTGGTTACAACACCGTAATGTGTTGGAGGAGTTGTTAGAATCCATTGATGACGAACATATTGATTTCAGACCATGGGAAGATGCTATGGCACTTGGTGAACTGGCGTTGCATATTGCTGGGTGGAATGATGTATTCGTTTCAATGGTCAAAACAGAAGAATTTGTTTCACCGGACATTCCAGAATGCAGGACGATGGAAGATGTACGCAAAGCTGTAAAGGACTTCACGGTAAAAACAAAAGCTACATATGAATCATTGACTGATGCAGATTTGGAAGCAGAAAATAATTCATCACACCCAAAACTTCAAGGGGCAAAGAAAAAATATCTTACTGCAATGTATGATCACGAGATACACCATAAGGGTCAACTTTTTGTTTACGCACGTATGATAGGAGCGAAGGAAGTCCCGTTTTTTCGCTAATTATTATTCTCCTGTAATACTATAGGGGGTCGGTCAGGCTGAAAATGAACTGCTACACATATAAAGGATGTGCCACTTGAGGAAATCAGGTAGGATTATGTTCGTTTCGCGACCTCTGTTTTTGTTTTACATTTTCCACAATCGAGCTTTAATGAAATAGGGTCACGGAAATAATCAAACCTTTTAAAAGAATGATCCAATGGAATATATGCAAAGCGTGTTTGAATCAAGCTTTCAAAACACGCTTTTTCTAATTGTTCTTTAACAAGGTCTATAGAGTTATTATTTAATCAAACTTTAATTCAAGGCTACAATGGCAGAGTTAGAATAAATTTGGAAGAGCGCCATTTCGTTAAATAAAAATCTTTATAAAGATACTAAAGTATTAGGCTTATTGTTTGAACCTTCAATGTTAGTAAGAAAATCGAGCAGTTTTTTTCATATAAAGGAATTTATGCAGCGAAAACATTGTTATCCATGAAAAAAATGTTGCGCTTTCGTATTCTTCTTCTTTCTATAGAAATCAAATGCAGTAAAAATAACCAGGGCAAACAAAAGCGTAAATAACGCAGATATAACATTTGTATCTGGAATATACACTTCCCAGAATGAATTAATTAAGGCATGAAAAATAATACATAGAAAGATACTTTTAGTGGTTAAATAAATGACGGTCATTAAAAAGGATAATGCCAAAGCAATTATAGTAAACCAAAGGAAATTCATACTCATTTGATTTGAACCAACTATGAACCACAATGGTAGATGCCATATTGCCCAAATACTACCCACAATGAGCGTACTTGTGAAAGACGACCATTTTTTTGCAACGCAGGCTGTAAATATCCGCGCCAGCCGATTTCTTCCAAACCACCTCCGATAATCATGATTGGGAAATTAATGAATGCTAGATATAGGGGGTTCTCCATAGATGCTCCACCCCAAAGAGTTGGCAAAAAACAAGCTGCAAACGCTAGTCCAACGGTAAATAGATACCATGCTAATGGATGTTTATAATTTTTTATATTACGAATAAACGAGTTGAATTCTTCTTTAGAACTATACTTCTTTTTAAGCCAAATCTCAGTAATACCAGGTGCAACACCACCAAGAATAAACAAAATTATTGATAATGCAGTTCCAAACATAAGCAGATCGAATTGGGTTAAAATTGCTAAACCGCCCCAAAATATCCACGACAGAGTAAATGTATAAAATAGATACCTTCCTGCCTCTTTCCCCAATTAAGTTTCCCCCTTATTTACATCCCAACAATGACTGTACAGACTTGCATAGAGTCTCCATGAGTCGAATTTCGTCAAAAAGTGCCTGTTTGTTTTGGAACATACCATAACATTTTTGTAAAACAACATCGCTTACAATTCCATCAATGGAGGTCATAATAAAGGTAAACAAATCATCTAGTGGTACTTCAGGCTGGAAACTCCCTAAAGAAATTCCCTCATGAATGCTATTAAATATTTGCGCGACCAAGTATTGTCCACTTTCGTTTTCAGTAATATGAGGTAAAATTTTCGTTTGTCTCTCAGGATTGTTTGCAAATAAGATTGTTAGTTCAAATTGAATTTTGCCAACCGTTGACACGTTTTCTTTAATATTCTCACCGAGAAAGGTAAACAGCTTTTCTATCGTCTTTTTAGGTGTATCGCTATTCTCAATAATCGTATCTACAAAATGCTTATAGTCAGCATTTGCATTCGCTTGATTAATGATTTCAACAAGTATTTCATCTAAATCTGAATAATAGCGATAAATCCCCCCTTGACTTACTCCGGACGCTTTAATGATATCTCTCATCGTAATTTCATAGAGTGGCTTTACTGTACATACCGATAAAGCTGCTTTTAAAATGGCATTTTTCTTCCTTATTACATATTCATGACTTACTTTAGGCATAATTTCCTCCTCACACAATAAAAATGACGCTATTGTCATTTTTTATTGTGTGTCACGATCTACTTATTGTCAATACTCAAATTACAATATTATAAAAATCCTCCTTTTTTATAACTTTAATTCCGGGGGTTAAAAGTGATCAACCAATGCATTTAAGTTAATGCGTATGCCCTTTTTTAGTTCCTTTACGTATAAGAAAGCCGAAAATATGGAAGTCCAGTCTTTTATAATCGGGAGCTTTTCTTTAATAAGGATTAGCGCTAATATTGAATTTGAGTGTAGTTGAGAATCCAAAATAATAGGGGGATTATATGTGATAAATTATGATGGACGCAAATTTGTATCACTCGAAAATACAGCGAATGGAGAAGTTTCTTCAAAAACCCTTTTTAAATATAAGCAAGAAGGAAATATACTTACAGCAACCTATAGCGGAGGAGAAATTGTAAAAGGAACACTGCTTGGAATAGTGAAGGAAAATGGTTGCTTACAGTTTAGATATAACCATGTAAACATTAAAAATGAAATAAGAGGTGGCCAATGTTATTCTACACCTGAAATTCTATCTGACGGCAGAATTAGATTGCTAGAAAGCTGGAAGTGGTCTGATAGTGACAAAAGTGAAGGTGAATCCATTGTCGAAGAAGTAATATAAGCAAGTGGCCAATTTAGTTAAAAAGTATGGTTCTGGAACAAATTATGTTTGGCGTGACTGTTGAGGAGATAGTGTCATGAAACTGTCTTTCACAGCTTCAAGGTAAGAAAGTCAGACTACTTGTTCGTTACTTGACTTATAAAATGGCTGCAGACAAAGTAAAAAATACTTTGTCTGCAGCCTGTTATTATTTAATTAAAATTACCACTATGACTTTCCGCTTGATATCATTCCGGATTCCGGAACCGCAACATATGCTGATAGGTCGCAATCCTATCATCTGTTTGGAACGAATACTGATTCCATACACTCGAATCCTCGATAGTTTCCTCTGTTTCGAGTAAGCGAAGTTCATTCGGTTTCAAAGTCATGATTTTGGTATCGATCACTTTCATTTCTTCGTTCTTGCTGTTCAAAGCACGTATTTTCACTTGAACTTCCTGTGTTTTGTCTAAATTGTTTTTGATAAAATATTGGTTGCTATATGGTGTATTCCGACAACTTGTACTGCGCAAGCATTCTCTTTCGGAGCCTACTAACGCAATAGAGATTCCCTCTGTGTCGGCGTTCTGAGTGGTGGTCATCGCTTGATTGATTGACTCTGCAAAAGCTACTTTTTTCCCGATAGGCGTCGCGATTAACAATATGATCAGTAAATAAAAAGCGAAACATGATGCAAGAATATTCACCTTTTTAGGATCATGAAATGACTTCGACAATTGTTTACCCATCGTTAACGTGATAAATAGATTTATGATTAACATAATCCCCGCGACAAGACCGGGAATGGCCAAGCCGATGATCGTTTCTAGTTTTGTTAGGAAAATTGGAAAACCATACATTTTGAATAAATAAATATGTATGAATATGCTACCGAACACCAAGATAATGAGCAAGATAACAGGGGATTTCCAAACAATCTTTTTTCTTTTTCCTGACTTAACGTCCATCAATGTCCATACAACCCAAATAAACGGAATCGAAAAAATAAGTATTGTAACCATAACGAACAGCATGATTGGTACCTCCATTCCCTGTTGAATACATATACGTAACTTTGCGGAAAAAGTTTCAACATAAGGTATACAAACAGTCGAGGATGATTCAAATACAAAGGAATAATAATCGATACTTTAGTAAGATAAAAAGGGAAGCAAGAAGGATAAGGAAGAGACTTCTTAGAGGCTGGGACAAATATGTTTTCACTTAAGACAAGTCCGAACTACTAGCGTGAAAATAACCCGCTCCGGAAATATACTTCGCTTTTGAGGCTTAGCATTTTAGTTATGTCCCAGCCCCTAATATAGCATTAGTGCTATTAATTGAATAGTATTCTAATAGTATTTATTTTATATGGATTTTTGTCCTGTCTATTATTGACTGTATCAATAACCTGAACCCCATTCTCAAGTCCAAGCTTACAGAAGAGGATCTCGTAAAAATAGATACTGTCTATCTAGAACCAACTATTAGTGAGCCATTAGCTTTGTGGTAGAAAATTGCCGCTTATTCAGATTTGTAGTCTCAACCTGGACTTAATAACGGGGCTTTACTGAAGCAAGGAATAGTTGGGGGCATTTGTTTATTCTTTACTACTATTATGTATAGCTACTTCTCTCTTCTTTAACGTATTCAAAAGTCGGTACATACTGCTAAATAGATAGTATCGAAATGGTAAAGGAAGCGGGAAGTTCGATTTGTATTCATTTAGTTTTTTTATTAAAAACCTGTATTAATTCAGGGCTGGGTCCATTAGTGATACAGTATTTTTGTTTTCTCCGATTTCTGCTCAACTCCTCTTCCTATGCATCTTTAGAGTATAGTTAAGAATCGAAAAAGATAAGAAATAGTTCACCTAACTATTATATAATATGTTAGTATGGGAATATACGTTTGGTTTATTAGGAAAGAAAACAATGGGGGAAAAATATGAATAAAACAGGATATACAGAAGTATGGAACTTAGATAAGTTGTTCTCATTTGGTCATAATTCACGTCAATTTCATGATCATATTCAACAATTAGAGGGTAAGGTTAGTAAATTAGAAGAAAAGTTAAAAGCCTTTAATAAAATATCGAATATAAATGAATCGTCTAAGGTAGAATCTATAATTCAACAAATAGCAGATATTCAAATTAATCTATCTCAAGCCAATTCGTATGTAACCTGTCTTCTAGCACAGAACCCTAAAGATCAAAATGCTATGAATCTAAGAGCAGTTACATTTTCAACAAATGCTCGTTTTGAGTCGCCATTAAAAAGATTTCAAAGGATTATTTTAAATACAAGTCATCAACTATGGGAAGATATAATCGAAACTGATGAGTTAAATCGCTATAAGTTTATTCTTGATGAATGGCGTAAAAAAGCAGAGATCCTTCTTTCAGAAGAAGAAGAAAGATTAGTATCAGATCTAATGGTTGATGGTTATCATGCTTGGGGGCAGCTATATCATTCACTTTTAGGCAGTATAAAAGTAAAATTAAAAATTAATGGAGAATCTAAAGAATTATCTGTCGGCCAGACCATTAATTTACGTTCTCACCCAAATGAAGACATTCGTAAAACAGCTCATTATGAAATGGAGGAAATTTGGAAAGAAAATGAAGAATTGTTTTCACAAATATTAAATCACATTGCTGGTTTTCGCTTAGAAGTTTACAAACATAGAGGGATAGATAATGTCTTAAGAGAGCCCTTAATAGAGAACCGTTTAAAAGAGGAAACACTAAATGCAATGTGGGTAGTAGTAAGTAAATATAAAAAACCATTTATTCATTATTTAAATGAGAAAGCAAAAATGAATGGTGATAAAAAGATGCAGTCATATAATTTCTGGGCACCTATCGGAAAAAGTAAGCAAAAGATAGAATATGAAGATGCTGTAAACTTTATTTTAGAACATTTTAGTCATTTTGGAAGTGAGTTAGAAAATTTTGCCCGCCAGGCATTTGATAGTGAGTGGATAGAGGCTGAAGACCGCCCAAACAAATCGACTGTTGCATTTTGTGCAGGATTTCCCGTTTCTGGGGAATCAAGGGTCTTTATGACATATGGAAAGCGAATGACAAGTGTATTAACCTTAGCACACGAACTAGGTCATGCATTTCATAATTATTCTATGAAACATGTTAATGGCATAAATAGACAATATCCACTGAGTATTGCAGAAACTGCTTCAACTTTTTCAGAACAAATCATATTGGACGCGGCCATAGAAAAAACGGATGCTACTGAAGAAAAACTATTTTTACTTGATGAAAAATTAAAACGTAGTGTCATGAATTTCATGAATATTCATTCAAGGTTTCTGTTTGAAAAGAATTTTTACGAGGAAAGAAAACAAGGATTTGTCTCTCCATCGCGTTTAAATGAACTTATGCAAGACGCCATAGATGAGGCTTATGTTGGGTCTTTTGAGAATGCCTCTTCGCACTCGTGGGTTTGGACTCCACATTACTATCTTACAAGATCGCCATTCTATAACTTCCAATATACCTTTGGATACTTATTTTCATTAAGTCTTTATGCAAAATCAAAAGAAAAAGGGAAAGCGTTCGAAAGGGAGTATTTAGAATTGCTTCGTGATTCAGGCAGTATGTCTACGGAAGTTCTGGTGCTGAAGCATTTAGGAGAGGACATTACATGTGAAGACTTTTGGGAAAAGGGTATCAAATTATGTGTTAAAGATGTTGAACAATTTATTAATTTGATTTCTTCTTAAACTAATGGGCGCTTTAGTGGATTCACAAAATTCTAATTCCTATGAATGGAGTAGTAGATATTGTGCTTGTGAATTTATTCAGTGGAAGAATATTAATCAAAATGTTAACGAGTAGGTTCTTAAATTAGAACTATCATATTAATTAAAAAAGGCGGGGCTATGTGATTTTGGCTGGCGTAACTATTGGTGATAATTCAGTTGTTGCTGCGGGTTCTGTTGTTACCAAAGATGTTCCTGCTAATGATTGTAGCAGTAAATCCAGCAAAGACAATGAAAAATATTTAGAAGTATTTTCGATGCAAGGGATGCGTTAATCGAATAAGGTTCTTTCTTTATTTAAGCTAATGAGCAGTTTAGTTTCATAAGACAAACTTATGTAGCCATAATTTTATTTATATTCTGCGCTTAGTATATTGGGGAAATGGGGAGAATATAGTGAGAATTTTTGATGCACATTTTCATATTATTGACTTTGATTTTCCGATCTTCGAAAACCAAGGATATACACCTTCGAGCTATATTGTAACGGATTATCAAAATGAAACTGCTGATTTGAATATATTAGGTGGAGCGATTGTGTCTGGGTCTTTTCACGGATTTGACCAAGAATATTTATTAAAAGCACTTAAACAGATGGGGCCAACATTTTGCGGAGTTACACAATTACCCTTTACGGTGCCGGATGATGAAATTGTTAGCTTAGATAACAATGGGGTAAGGGCATTACGATTTAATATTAAACGAGGCGGGTCAGAGGATTTATCGAAGCTCGATTACTTTGCAAGAAGAGTTTATGATTTGGTTGGGTGGCATAGTGAACTTTATATCGATGCAAAAGAATTACCTGCAATTGCATCGACTATTGAAAATTTACCTGCTATTTCCATTGACCATTTAGGAATATCTGAAGAAGGACTACCGCATTTGTTAAAATTAGTTGATAAAGGTATACACGTAAAAGCAACAGGTTTTGGACGTGTGGAATTAAATCTTGAAGACACTTTGAAATCCATATATGAAACAAATCCAGATGCACTTATGTTTGGCACAGATTTGCCATCAACAAGAGCGAAAAGGCCTTTTGATTATGAGGATATTGCATTGATTCAAGATCTATTCGATGAAAAAGCTACTGATAAAATTTTGTATACAAATGCTTTAAAATGGTATTCTAAGTAGTTTGGTTTCTATGAGATTTAGATTATGAGCACACATCGACTAAAGTGTTTTTTTTTGCTTGATATCTCGGATGTTATTTAATAGAAATACACTTATTGTGGTTAGATTGGAGAGGAAATTAATGAATACAAATCAAGTGACATTTAGAGAAGCAACAATACAAGATCTTGACAGGATTGTGTATATGCTCGCAGATGACGTATTAGGAAACAAAAGGGAACTTTATAAACAACCTTTGCTAGAAAGTTACATAAAAGCATTTCAATCTATTAACTCTGATCCAAACAATGAATTGATTGTGGCCTGTTATGGGAAAGAAATAGTTGGTGTTCAACAGATTACATTTACTCCATACATTACTTATCAAGGAGGATGGCGAGCAACAATTGAAGGTGTTCGTACTGCTTCTTCAGAACGAGGCAAAGGTATAGGATCTATGTTAATTCAATGGGCAATTCAACGTGCCAAAGAGCGTGGCTGTCATATGGTTCAACTAACAACAGATAAAAACAGACCTGAAGCTCTTCATTTCTATGAAAAGTTAGGTTTTAATGCATCGCATCAGGGGTTAAAAATGCACCTATAAAAGTAGTGGTTATTGAACAAACAGGTTAGCAATCTATTATAAAATTTACCCCCGAAATAGTTAGGAGGATTAAGTAGTGATTAGAGTGGACGTAGCATATGCATTTATTTATAAGGAAGATGCGCAAAAAATCCTTATGGTGAATAATACGGGTGCTGGTTGGTCCCTTCCTGGTGGTGCGGTTGAAGAAGTTCCTTGCAGTTGTATACCTGGTCAGTGTAAATGTCAAGATCATAACTGTTCAGCAGGACATTGAAATATTGTAGAAATTTAACATGTAAAAAAGGAGTGGGAGCATGAATAAAACAACTTTAAAAATTAAAGGTATGAGCTGTGCTCATTGTGTGAAAAAAATTGAAACAGCCTTGCTAGACTTAAATGGAGTCGTCGTGGCAAAAGTCAATTTGAAAAAAGAAATAGCCAAAGTTAAATATGATGGATCAGCTCTAACATTAGAAGATTTAACCGCAACTGTCAAAGAAGCTGGGTATGAGGCAGCGCCTAATAAATAATGAAAGGATGAAGGATAGTGACAACAAAAACATTCAATATAGAAGGCATGACTTGTGCATCCTGTGTGCAGACTGTTGAAAAAGCCACAAAAAAAATTAGCTGGTGTACAAGAAGCAAATGTAAACTTGGATACTGAAAAACTAAATATCAGTTTTGACGAAAATGTAGTATCCGTACAAGATATTCAAGCAGCTGTAGACAAGGCTGGGTATAAAGCTTTGACAGCAGATACAGAGAAGAAAACATTTGCTATAACAGGTATGACTTGTGCATCCTGTGTACAAAGCATTGAAAAAGCAACAAGGAAATTAGACGGCGTTATGAACGCTAATGTAAACCTGGCTACAGAAAAAATGACAGTCGCGTATAATCCAACAATCCTATCTGTATCAGACATCACTCAAGCAGTAGCAAATGCAGGGTATGAGGCACATGAAGATATGGAAACAGCAGATTCAACTAATGAAGAAAGAGATAAAAAACAAAAGAAAATCAAATCGATGTGGAGACGATTTTGGGGTTCAGCCGTTTTCACTCTTCCATTACTCTATATATCAATGGGACATATGGTAGGTTTACCATTGCCAGAAATATTTGATCCGACAGTAAATCCTGAATGGTTTTCACTATTGCAATTCATCTTAACGTTACCGGTCATGATTTTTGGTTGGAAATTCTTCTCGGTAGGATATAAGACGTTGTTTAGAGGCCATCCCAATATGGATTCTCTAGTCGCCATGGGAACCAGTGCTGCATTTGTCTACAGTTTAGGTGCAACAATTGCGGTTTGGTTAGGATCTGCCAGTTACGTACAAAATCTGTATTATGAATCTGCAGCGGTAATTCTTACGCTCATTACATTGGGGAAATACCTTGAGGTTCGTTCTATGGGCAAAACGTCAGAGGCGATTGAAAAATTAATGGGCTTAGCTCCTAAAAAAGCTATAGTCGTAAGAAATGGAAAAGAAGAAGAAATTTCCGTTGATGAAGTAGTTGTAGGTGATATCGTAATCGTTAAGCCAGGTGAAAAAATACCGGTTGATGGTGTTATAGTAGAAGGGATAACATCTATTGATGAATCCATGTTAACGGGCGAAAGTATTCCAGTAGAAAAGAATACAGGTGATCATGTTATCGGTGCAAGTATCAATAAGAACGGTACAATCCGCTATCAAGCAACCAAAGTAGGAAAAGATACAGCCTTATCCCAAATCATTAAATTGGTAGAAGATGCCCAAGGGTCGAAGGCACCGATTGCTAAAATGGCGGATATTATTTCCGGATATTTTGTGCCAATTGTTATAGGGATTGCCATTATCTCTGGTTTGGCCTGGTATTTCGGAGGGGGAGAAACAGGAATCTTTGCATTAACCATCACTATTTCTGTTTTAGTTATTGCATGCCCGTGTGCCCTGGGTCTAGCGACTCCAACTGCAATTATGGTTGGTACTGGTAAAGGAGCAGAGAATGGGGTATTGATTAAAAGTGGTGGAGCATTACAAACAACTCATAAAGTTCACACGATTGTATTTGATAAAACAGGTACAATTACAGAAGGTAAACCAAAAGTTACAGACATTGTAACTGCAAAGGGAATAACAGAAGATGAGTTATTACAATTAACAGCTTCTGCTGAAAAAGGTTCTGAGCATCCATTAGGTGAAGCCATTGTTAAGGATGCAGAAGATAAAGGACTAGATATAATCAAGTTAGAAAACTTTAATGCCATTCCTGGACATGGAATTGAAGTAATTGTAGATGGCAAAACGCTACTAGCAGGTAACAGAAAATTAATGGATGATCGTCATATTTCCCTAAGTAAATTGGCAAGCAGATCGGATCAGTTAGCTGGTCAAGGTAAAACGCCTATGTATATTGCGATTAACCATCAAATTGCTGGTATTATTGCGGTTGCCGATACAGTTAAGGAAAACAGCTTAAAAGCGATTGAAAAACTTCATAAAATGGGAATCGAAGTGGCGATGATTACAGGGGACAATAAAGCTACTGCTGAGGCGATTGCTAAGCAAGTTGGAATTGATCGTGTACTAAGTGAAGTATTGCCAGAAGATAAAGCAAATGAAGTGAAAAAACTTCAAGCAGAGGGCAAGAAAGTAGCCATGGTGGGAGATGGTATCAATGATGCACCAGCCCTTGCACAAGCAGATATAGGAATAGCTATTGGGTCAGGTACAGATGTTGCCATGGAATCTGCCGATATTGTTTTAATGAGAAGTGATTTAATGGATGTTCCAACAGCCGTGGAATTAAGTAAGTCAACTATTCGTAATATTAAACAAAACTTATTCTGGGCTTTCGCCTATAATGTACTAGGTATTCCGTTTGCAATGGGAATTTTCTATCTCCTTGGCGGCCCATTATTAAATCCAATGCTTGCTGGAGCTGCAATGAGTCTCAGTTCTGTTTCAGTATTAGTAAATGCTTTACGTTTAAAACGATTTAAACCATCTGCTATTAAGTAAAAAGGAGAGATTTTCATGGAAGGAAAGCTGGAACTTGAGTTATACACAAGACCAACATGTTCTGATTGTCAGGACGCAAAAAAGTATCTAACTTCCAACAAAAATTCATTATGTTGATAAAGATGTCAGCAAAAATCTTAGCTTAGAGGAAGATTTGAAGAAGATATCTGGTACTCGAATCGTTCCGATGTTTGCTTTTTATAAGAAAGGATTATTTGGTAACGTAAGTTAGTCAAATATTTTATTGGTTTTGAAAACAATAAGAATGAAATAATAAGCATGTTAGAAAAGAATCTTATATATTAATTGAAAAATACCTAGCCGCAAAGGGAGAATGTCCACCCTTAAGGAGGTGGTTGAAGTTACACTTTAAAATACTATACGTAAGATAGTGTTTTTTAAAACTTGTTCATAATACCCTACATGGGTAAGGTTATTAATTGGAAATTTCAAGGAGGAATGTTATATGCAACAAGTTACACTGAATGTCCAAGGAATGTCTTGTAGATCTTGCGTTAATAAAATCGAGGAAAATATAGGGAAACTAAATGGAGTTGAATCAGTCAAAGTTCGACTTTCTGAAGGAAAAGTCGATGTAATATTTATTGAAAATATAATTGAATTGAGAGAAATTAAGACTGCTATTAAAGATAATGGGTATGAGGTGCTGGAGAAACCAACAGAAGAAAGTTCTAGTTGCTCATGCTGCCATTAATTAGAAAAAGATCGTGTTGATTTTTAGCACGATCTTTATGCAACAAATTTATAAAAAAATTGCTAAAAGTGCTGTTATTTATTTCGCTGGATACTGTAAAACAGCCAGGGTAGTGGGTATCGAGCTAAAAAGAGGAAACAATAATTTAAATCACTAAAATAAAGGAGAATGTAAAATGGAACATAAAGACTATAAATCATCCCATCATAACCACCATATCGATCACCACAACATGAAGAATGAAGTAAATATTCTTATTAGCTATGAGGGAAATCTACTTACAATTGACTTAAAGGATCAGAGTGGTAATACCCCTGAATTTGAACTTAATCATGAAAAAATCTTTCACTTAATTATAGTAAGCTCTGACTTACAGCAATACTATCATTTACATCCAGTAGATAAAGGAAATGGTATTTTTCAACAAGAAATAAGTCTAAAAGAGGACTTATATAAAGTATTTGTGGATGTTAATCCCAAGAATTTGGATTATCAAATTAGCCCAATAGATTTGCATGTTGGACATGCACACCACGATAAACAAGTCGCTATCCAGCCAGATACACATTTTCAAAAGACAGTTGATAATATAACTGTTGAGCTCCAAATTGACTCTCTAGTGATTCATAAACCGACTACCTTCACTTATAATATTACTGGAGGTAAACTTGAACCTTATCTAGGTGCATTAGGTCATGTGATTATCGTTGATAAAGATCTAAAACAATTTATCCATGTTCATCCAGTAGCAGATGACAAAACGATATTTCATACTCAATTTACTAAGCCGGGAATATATAAGGTATGGAGTGAGTTCAAGTTTGGAGAGAATGTTCAAATATTCCCTTTTGTAATTCAAGTTAGTTAATTTGTCTTTAAAGACAAATTATGTTTTGAAGTTTTCCTTTTACACTATAAAAGTTATATTTTTAATCCACCTAGTTTTGCATAAATAATCAAATATCAATAAAAATTTCGGGACGAATCCACTAGGTTTTCGTCTCTTTTCTTTTTGTTCACTCTTATCCCAATCCCTTATCTAATAAGGATTGGTCCATAATCGTAACGTTACCCTAAAATCTATTCAAAAAGAGCAGATTTTCTGATACCGTAGATAAATGCTTTATGGATGAATCGAGAAGGAATTTATATGGATAAGCTTGAAATTATAGCTTATTCAAAAATATAAAGTCTAACTAGTGCATGCCAATTATGCAAATTACTTGAGTCAATTTCATAATTGCATATTAACGATCAATACACGAACGTTATTGTTAAAAAAAGATTAAATTGTTAGTAAATGTATTTCTTTAACTTAGTTGATTGGAGCGGAAGGTGGCGACTCCAGGGGGATTAGCGTGACAGGTGAGATCCCACAGGAGCATAGCGACGAGGAAGCTCACTGCACGCCTCCCGGAAAGCGTCCACCTGAAGCGTAAATCAACGTTGTTCGGATTTGAATGCTAAAATCTTTATTATGAAATTGATTTACTTAAAAGATATAAAGAATAAAATGGCACTAATTTTGAATAAGAATAACAGAGCAGAATTTATTTAAGTTCTTTAATGTATTTAAAAATGACTATTGCACTTCTTAACTGAGAAGGGAGAATGTCTTTTGGGCTTAAAACAAAAGCAAGATATGAGTTCAGAAATAGCTAATAAAACCTTTTTGAATAAAAAGTGGGGCTATACTGCAGCACTTGCATTGTTGCCGTATGCGCTTTTAAAATCGCTTTGGGCATGGGGATTAACGATAGGAATTACAACAAAACAAGCCGTACAAGATGTCGCGGGATTTGGTAATGCTTTAAAGGAAGGACCAGCTTTTTTATATACATTACATACCATCGGAATAGATATAACAGCTGTTATGGCGATACTGGCGTCTTTATTTGCTTTGGCTTTTGTAACTTCTTGGGGAGAAAAGCTACCAAAATGGTTATTAATCATATCAGGATGGTCAATTGGAATATTGACTGTTCTAATTAGTTTCCTAACCATACTACAATTTTTTGGAGTGCTACCCAAAGGATACAACGAAGGGTTAGCCATTTGGGTATATGGAATAACGTATGGAGGATTGTTCTTGTGGGGAGTAACTGTATTTATGGCGACTCTATCATTTCAACAGCGAATTAAAAATAAATAGCCTCTCTAAAAAAAGAATTAAAGGAAATAACCAACTTCAAGTGATTATGCCGCAAGTGTAACAGTTTTAGGAAAAATTCAAAAATCTCCGTTTAGATGGAGGAGAGAGCAATGATAAAATCGAATCTATTTATAAGAGATAAACAGTCAATCAAAAAAGTCGGATCCATTAAAGTAAGCTGGCAGGGGTGTAACGGTTGATTAATATTGATGCAAGTTTAGTTAAGAGATTGATAAATGAGCAATTTCCTGAATGGTCAAAATTAGACATTAGACCAGTTAAAAATGGTGGAAATGACAATAGGACATTTCACTTGGGCGAAAATATGAGTGTAAGGTTACCAAGTGCTGAAGCATATGCTCCGCAGGTGGAGAAGGAACAAAAGTGGTTATTAAGATTATCAAAGGAACTTTCTTTACCAATACCAATCCCTTTAGCAAGAGGGAATCCTAGTAAGGAATATCCGTTTCCATGGTCCGTCAACAAGTGGTTAGAGGGAGAGACATTGAATTTAAAGAATATCAATGATCTCAGCCAATTTGCAAAAGACTTAGGATTATTTTTAATTGAATTGCAATCGATTGATACAAATGGTGGTCCTTTAGCGGGGAAACATAATTTTTATAGGGGTGGCGATATTGCCGTATATGATCAAGAGACTAGACAGGCAATTGAACAGAATAAAGACATCCTGAACGTTTCATTAATCAATGAAATTTGGGAGCTTGGATTAAATTCAAAGTGGGCAGAAAAGCCAGTTTGGGTTCATGGTGATATTGCACCAGGTAATATTCTAGTAAAAGCTAGGAAGCTTTATGCTATTATCGATTTTGGCATTTTAGGTATTGGCGATCCTTCCTGTGATCTAGCTATGGCTTGGACGTTTTTTGATGAAACAAGTAGAAAAGTCTTTAAGAACATATTGAATATAGACGATGGGACATGGAATCGTGCAAGAGGATGGGCATTATGGAAGGCTTTAATTACTTATAATGGGAATAGAAATTTTAACAACATGATAGCAGAAGAATCATATAAAATTATTAAAACAATCGAACATGACTATAAAGAAGAAAAATTTTCAAAAAAATCCTTATCAAAACGAGTAAATCAGTAATTACGTAGTATTTGTGTGAACCCCTGAACGAGTGTATGTGAAAGGATAAAGCCACAAAAAGATGAAAAATAGGAGGCGTTCTATATGAACCACCATGCCATACAGTTGTATGACTACCACATTTGGGCTAACAATCGATTTTTCGAAAGGTTAAAAGAGTTGCCTTATAGTGTTTATACTCAGGAAATCCAAAGTGTTTTTCCCTCAATGGCAGAGACAATTGTTCACATGTATACGACCGATACCATATACCTTGGTGTAATCCGAGAGAAGAATATGGACGAGATTCAAGCTTCCATTATACAGGCGCAAGAAAAAATAAAGGGGAAGGGACCCGAAGAAATGGGAGCCTTGTATACAGAACTTGCTGAGCAGTATAAAGCTTTTTTCAATAGTCAAGAAGATATGAACAAGCCTATAGCTCCGGAACATCCGGCATACGGACGACTTGAAACCCAACTATCAGAAATTATCCAGCATGTTGTCAATCACGGTACCTACCACCGTGGGAATCTTACCGCAATGCTTCGGCAACAAGGTTATCCTAGCGTACCGACGGATTATATTTTTTATCTTTATCATCTCCCGACAGAAAACCCCCACCTCTAGGAATGTGAAGAGCACAGCTCAATGAGTAGGTGGGGGATGAATGGCGGTTGGCGGTAGCTAAAAGAACGAGCGTATATTCCTAATTGAGTGAGGTGAATGTCATGCTTGTTCATAAAGCGTATAAATTCCGTCTTTATCCAAATAAAGGACAGAAAATTATGATTGCGAAAACGATCGGATGCAGCCGTTTTGTCTTCAATTATTTCTTGGATCAATGGAATACAGCCTACAGGGAAACAGGAAAAGGATTAACATACGGTTCTTGTTCAACTCAATTAACCCAATTAAAAAGAGGGCTTACCTGGCTAAAAGAAGTCGATAGTATCGCTCTTCAATCATCTTTGAAAAACCTCGCAGATGCTTACTCACGTTTCTTCCAAAAGCAAAATAAAGCCCCACGATTCAAAACGAAAATGAATCAAATTCAATCATACATCACGAAACAGACCAACGATAATATTACTGTTATAGGAAATGAGTTAAAATTACCTAAATTAGGACTCGTCAAGTTTGCTAGAAGTCGTACAATACACGGCCAAATTGTAAGCGCTACAATTAGGAAAACTCCAAGTGGGAAATATTATGTTTCCATTCTGGCGGAAACGGAAGTGCAGCCTTTCCGCAAAACAGACTCCGCTGTTGGGGTGGATGTCGGTCTACACGATTTTGCCGTTCTTTCCAACGGACTAAGATTTCCCAATCCTAAATTTTTCAGGACCTTGGAAAAGAAATTAGCGAAAGAACAGAAGAAACTTTCCCGCCGAAAGGAACTAGCTGTTAAAAGAAAATGCAAACTAACTGAGGCTAAAAACTACCAAAAGCAACGAAAAAAGGTATCACGAATCTATGAAAAAATGGTCAATGCACGTCATGACTACCTACATAAAGGAACACAAGCTAAGAGCGCCACATCGTGTGGCAACGCTTGTATGACCAACATCCTGTTGGCCTAAACCATGATATCATCGGTATAGAAGATTTGCAGGTGACAAATATGTTGAAGAATGAAAGATTAGCAAAGGCCATTAGTGAAGTGAGCTAGTCACAATTTCGTTCCCTGCTTGAATACAAAGCCAAGTGGTATGGAAAATAATTGGTGATTGTTGCAAGGAATTTCCCGTCTAGTCAGCTATGTTCCAATTGTGGGCACCAAAACAAAGAGGTGAAGAATCTCGCCGTACGTAACTGGGTTTGCAAAAAATGTTACGTACATCATGATCGGGATCTCAACGCTAGTAGGAATCTTTGTCAAGAAGCAATACGACGAACCGCAGGAACTGTGGGGATCGCCTAATAAAGTAACTGGCGGTTACGCCGGTGTTCTTAGGAATCTCCCACTTCAACCAGCCCGAAAGGGCGGTAAGTGGCGAGAGGTTCAAGAAAGGCAAACAATGAATGAATGGATGTTTAACTTCTTTATTGTGAGCGTCAAAAAACTACTAATACGATGAATCATCTATAATAGGATCGACCAATATCTTTAGGAAGGGGATTAAAAATGGATGTAAAGTACCCAATTGGAAAACTACAAGTTCCTGAAAAAGTAAGTTTAGAAAATATTCAAGAATGGCTAAATGAAATTGAAACTTACACACTTCGATTAAGAGAAACTGTTGATTCATTAAATGATGAAGAATTAAGCAGAACTTATCGTGAAGGTAGCTGGACAGTTCATCAGCTTGTTCATCATATTGCAGATTCTCAGTTGAATATGTATCAACGTTTGAAACTTGCTTTAACGGATGAGAATCCAACGGTGCCAAACTTTGATCAAGATAAATGGGCGGTTCAACCGGATACAGAGCTTCCTGTAGAAAGTTCTATTAAAATGTTAGAGGGGCTAAATGAGCGTATTGTATCTTTAGGCCATAGTTTAACCGAAAAACAATTAGATCGAGCTTTTATTCACCAGATAGATGGAAAAATAACAGTGGCAACAAAGGTTGCAAAGTTAGCTTGGCACGAAGAACATCACCTAGCCCATATAAAAATCGCATTATCAAGATAATACGATATGTATGGAAATGGCTTATCGAACCTTGATGAGCCATTTTCTAAAAAATAAGGAATATTTACAGAAGTTTTCACGGTATTTATTATGATCAAAGTTCTCTAGAAGAAAAAAGCACCCATTCCATCTAGATACTTTAATGGTTGGAGAAAAACGCTTGACCTCGAGTTGACTCTAAGGATTAACATTGATTTACGAGAGGATAAGATTGGCTTGGTAATAGCTAATGGGGTAAATTCAGCCTAGTTGATACTTTAACCTAAAATTCTCTTGAAAAGTATTTATATTGGAGGTTTTATTTATGATCAAAGCTAAAGCACGTGCAGTAGACGGCCCAGACAAACCATTTCGAACAGCTGAAATTCAAAGACGTACCCTTGATTCACAAGATGTTCTGATTGAAATTAAATATGCGGGCATTTGCCATTCGGATATTCATACTGCACATGGGGATTGGGGTCCTGTAAACTATCCACTTGTACCTGGACATGAAATTGCGGGAATTGTTACAGATGTCGGAGCTAAAGTGACAAAGTATAAGGTTGGTGATCGTGTAGGAGTCGGATGTATGGTTGATTCCTGCGGCGAATGTAAGAGCTGTCTCAAAGATGAGGAGCAATTCTGTCTAAAAGGAAATACACAAACTTATGCTGGTGTTGACAAATATGGTGAGCTTACTCAAGGTGGCTACTCTACTCACATAGTCGTTACGGAAAAATTCGTATTAAGCATTCCTGATAGCATTGAGCTTGACGAGGCAGCTCCATTACTTTGTGCAGGCATTACCACCTATTCACCACTAAACCATTGGGGAGCTAGTTCAGGCAAAAAGGTAGCTGTTGTTGGCATGGGTGGTCTTGGACATATGGCTGTCCAAATAGCACATGCTATGGGTGCTGAGGTTACTGTTCTGTCACAAACATTGAAGAAAAAGGACGATGGTCTGAAATTAGGGGCAGACCATTACTATGCGACAAGTGATCAGGAGACATTTACTACACTTGCTAATACGTTTGACTTGATCATTAACACGGTAAGTGCAAAAATCGATATTAATGCTTACCTCTCATTATTAGGACTTGATGGTGCTCTAGTAAATGTTGGTGCGCCTGCGGAACCATTGGCAGTAAATGTTTTCTCTCTTATTAATGGTAACCGTTCATTTGCAGGTTCAAATATCGGAGGGATCCGTGAGACACAGGAAATGTTAGATTTCTGTGCAGAACATCATATCGTACCTAAAATTGAAATCATTTCGGCCGATCAAATTGACGAAGCATATGAACGAGTATTGGCTTCAGATGTGAAGTACCGATTTGTCATTGATATTAGCACAATGTGACATTATCGATTTGCTATTCGGTAAAACGAGAAGTAAGACAACAATAGAAAAGAACTTTTGCCAGCTCCTTTAGGTGAACCAAATTTTTAGGTGTCTAAAAAGCCCAGCTTTTGGACACTTTTTTAGTAGGAGAGGTGGTTAATGTTGAAAAAAATTATAAGCATATATATGGCAATGTTTTTATTAGTAGGGTGTTCTTCAAATGATCAACGGGATGCTGTACAAAATATTAATGAGCAAAACTCCCCATCAAGTCAGCAAGAAAAAGATGAATTAGAAGTGATAGTGGAAAATCTTGATGCTCCTTGGTCAATTGAAAAAAACAATCATACTTACTATCTGACAGAAAGATCTGGATCCATTGTAAAAATAGCAAATGGAGAAATGGAAAGACATCGTGTGGAACTCGAGAAGGATCTTGCAACAGCAGCAGAAGCAGGATTATTAGGCTTTGTGCTTGCCCCCGACTTCCATGAATCGAGTCTAGCATATGCCTATTATACGTATGCAGATAGTTCGGGACAGTTTAACCGGATTATAACACTCCATTTGAATAATAAGGTATGGAGTGAGGAGGATGTGCTACTTGATAAAATTCCAAGTGGATCCTATCATCATGGCGGAAGACTCAAAATTGGACTTGATGGGAAACTGTATGCAACAACTGGTGATGCGTCTGAAGCAGATATAGCGCAAGATCTCAATTCTTTAGGCGGGAAAATCTTAAGAATGAATCTTGATGGATCGGTCCCGAATGATAATCCGTTTTCGAATTCATATGTTTACAGTTATGGCCACCGAAATCCACAAGGAATAACCTGGTTACCTGATGGAAATCTATATGCAAGTGAGCACGGAAACAGTGCAAATGATGAAATAAATAAAATGGAGGCTGGGAAAAATTATGGCTGGCCCATTATCGAAGGGAATGAAGAACAAGACGGGATGATCAGCCCTTTATTCACTTCTGGAACAGAAGCAACTTGGGCACCATCTGGAATGGATAATGATCATGGTAAATTGTACGTTGCTGCGTTAAGAGGGGCAGCTATCTTAGAATTTGACCTTGAAACAGGTAAATCTCGTGAAATTATAACGGGTCTCGGCAGAATTCGAGATGTACTAATTGAAGATGATCATCTTTACTTCATTAGCAATAATTCAGATGGCCGCGGTAATCCACAAGAAAAAGATGATCGGTTATACCGCATCCCACTTGATTTTTTAGCAAGTAAATAGCTCAATACAATTTTTTGTTTACAACTTAGTACTTCCAATCTATATATACTATGTATATATAGATTGGAAGTTTTTTTATTTATAATTTTGGTAAATGAAATATTTATCCTTTATTAAGTTATATACTTAGTATATAATGTAATGGGTCAAGAAGGGGAGGGAATATTATGATAAAAGTGAGCGGGCTTACAAAGGAATTTTTACAAGGACAAGAGAAGACAGAAGTGTTGAAAGGAATTGATTTAAATATTGAAGAAGGGGAATTTGTGGCGATAATGGGACCTAGTGGTTCAGGAAAAAGTACCTTACTTCAATTATTAGGTGGGCTTGATGTACCTACTAAGGGAGACATACAAATTAATGATAAATTTTTAAATAGAATGAAAGAAAAAGAGAGAACGATATTTCGGAGGAAAAATCTAGGGTTTGTTTTTCAGAATTATCAATTACTACCTACATTAACTGTTGAGGAAAATATTGCATTTCCTCTTCATGCAGACGGAAAGGTAACAAATGAACGAATTAAGATGATCCATGAATTAATTCAATCTGTAGGATTAGCGGGACTTAATCGTAAACGTGCCAATCTGTTAAGTGGTGGTCAGCAGCAACGTGTTGCAATTGCAAGGGGACTTGTTAATAATCCGACTGTCTTATTAGCTGATGAACCAACTGGTAATTTAGATCGAGCTAGGGCAGAAGAGATTCTCGGCTTATTCTTAAAATTTCATCGTGAAAACAAGCAAACCATTGTGATGGTCACACATGATATTTTTGCGGCTGGTTTTGCAGATCGCATCATCCTTTTTAAAGATGGGGTTGTAGATCAAGTGATATCTAGGAAGGATGGTGACTATGCTAAATATTTGGCGAATTTCATGGCGTAATATAACTCAGAACAAAAAGAGGTTTTTCTTTACACTGCTTGCGATTATATTAGGGGTGTCTTTTGTAACATCTATGCTAATAGCCGACAAAACAACAAATAATGTGTTTAATTATTATGAGCAAATGTATGTCGCTAATGCTGATTATTGGGTCTTAAGTGATGAACATACATATTCTGAAGAAATGATTTCATCCATTCAACGTGATCCCGCTGTTACAAATACATTGCTTGCTCTTGATAAGCAAGCTTTCTTTGAACTTGAAGATAATCACTCTCTAAGTGAACGATCTGTACGAATTACCGGAGTAAGTGACCAAAATAGTCCATTATTAAAACTCCCAGTTATTGCAGGTAGCTTAGATAATGAAGGAGTAATAATACCAGAAGTTGTTGCAGACCTTTTAGGAAAAAGAGTAGGAGATACAGTACGGTTCACGAATTTAGGGGAAGCGAAGATTTCAGCTATTGTTGAGTATACCCAATTGCTTGCAAGTCCTAGTAATTGGGAAAAGGCTCAATCAACCAGCTTTCGGATTATGGCCCCACTCGATATGCTAAGGGAATGGACCGGAAAAGATGAGGAGCTTTCTTATATGCGCTTTCAGACCAAGGGGGATGGTGAGGAACTTTTTCACTCCTTTCAACAAAGTTCCCATGGTTCTAGTGTATATATAGAGCCTGTTGTTGCGGATGATCTACAGAGTAACGATATAGGCGGTCTTTACACCTTCTTTTATTTAATTGCGGGATTGTCGATATTTATTAGTGGGTTTATTGTCTTTAATATGATATATACAAGTGTAATAGAAAGGAAAAAGGAATTTGCAATCATGAAAAGCTTTGGTTATACACAAGGCTCTGTTTCTAAACTTGTACTTGTTGAAATGCTACTTTTAGCTTTAATTGGTACAGCTATTGGTGTTCCACTTGGTATATGGTTGGGCGATCTATTTATGCGAGCGCTTCTTAGTGTATTCGAATTTGATATGGTCTACACTTTAAACTGGAAACTACCTACGATACTAGCTATTATGATTGGATTGCTATTTCCGCTTATCTTTTCTCTAATTCCTATTTATAATGCAGGCAAGACATCCATTTTACTAACATTAAAAAAGGAAAATAATTCGGCTGCATCATCAAGACCGTATCTCCTTAGGGGAATTGTGGGAGTAGGGCTTCTAAGCTTTGTATGGATAGATCATGCTTTTACATATGTGGCTGTCTTGGCAGGTATCATTCTTTTGTTTCCTTTACTTTTGATCGGTTTAAATAAAATAATAAAACCTATATTAAATTTGGTTTTTAACTATCCCGGCATTCTGGCTAGCCAAAATCTCTCCCAACAAATAAATCGTAATGCCAATACAGCTACAATTCTAACTGTTGGCATCTCGATTATATTATTGCTTGCTGCAGTGATAGAGTCGGCGCCAACAGGATTTGAGAAAGAAATTAAAGGTACGTATGGGGGAGATATGAGAATTACATCTGAAGTACCTTGGTCTGCTGAAGATGTAACAAAACTGCGCTCCTATGATGCTGTCACACATGTTGAACCCTTAACGGAAGCGACACCGATTACATGGGAGACCATTAATGGGGTACGTAGACAATTCTCCGTTCTTTCAGTCAGCGAAAGCGGTCCTTCCTTATTTGCTGATCAGAAAAAGGAAGGTTGGAGCGAAAAGTTAAAAGTGACTCCTTCTGTAGTACTTGGAGAGCGTGCTTTTGAAGAATGGGATGGGAATATTGGGCAGAGTATTCTAATGAATACCCCAAATGGTGAGCAGTACTATGAAGTTATTGGTGTCGTTAAGACATCCCATTATTCTGGTTATGTCGCATTTATGGATGAGACCTATCTTAATGACAAATTCGGGTGGACGAATAGTTTTGATATATTGCTCCACGTGAAAGATGGTATGAACGCTTCATTACGTAACCAGTTGTGGACTGATTATGGGGATCACCTCTCAAAGGTGCAAACAGTAGAGGAAGAAATTAAATCTACTGCTTCAGCGATTACGGGTATGAATGAACTAATCTTAATTTTATTATGTATGATGATTGGATTAGCGAGTATTGGTACAGCTAATACGCTTTTGATGAACACATATGAACGAAGATTTGAAATTGGGACGATGCGAGCACTCGGTTTTACCAAACAACAGGTTCGAAACATGATTCTCGCTGAAGGTATGCTTATCGGAATATCGGGAGTAATCGGCGGTATCGCAACAGGTGTTATTTTAATATATGTAACAAGTAAATCTCAGCTGATGGAAGGATTTATTTCTTTCCAATTACCTATTAGTAATATTATACTAGCTATGGTTGCCGGAGTATCATTAAGTCTTTGCGCAGCCTGGATTTCCAGCAAAACTGCAAGTAAAATGGATATCCAATCATCGCTCAAAGAAGGTTGATAAGGTGTCAGTAAAATACGGAATTTTAACATTATTATTCCAGCAAAAACAACATGGTTACGAACTGAAATTAGGCTTGGATTCCCTACTAGGTATTAAAGGGAAAATTAATCCTGGTCAGATCTATACTACTCTTGATCGCCTAATACGTGACCAGCTTGTCTCATCACCAGGAATGGACGATCAGGAAAGAAAATTGTTCGAGTTAATGCCAAAAGGTAAAGATGAGTTGGAAAAGTGGTTGTTAGAGCCTGTACCTTATCATACAACAAAAGAAGACTTTTTCTTTAAATGGAGTTGCGCTCGTAACATTCATTTTAAACAGGAACAGAAGATGCTTGAACAGCAAAAGGCAATAATCATTAATGAAGTGATGGAATTAACAAAATTAAAAACTGAGTTATTGCTCCAAGGGGATGAAAATAGATATTTATTAATTACAGGTATGCTATTACATTTAGAAGCTGATTTAAACTGGATGAATCAAGTTGAAAATCGAAACCGTTAATAATAAGAGCATGTTTTGAGAAGGATTTTTCAAAATATGCTCTTTCTGTTTGTTCATTTAGCCAATCTGATCGGTGGATTAAGCTTTTTTTTAAAAGGATACACTGTTTAATTGGATTCATCCTTATACATAATCAGATTTAGAAGCGAACTTTATTCGTGTACTAGACTTAAATTTTTCTGCTTTTCTAAGAAAATGGTTGCATGGCATCCTATATGTGTATATAATGTACATATAGTATATATACATTATATTTACATGTGGAGGGCAGTGGTCAAATGATGGACGCGAAAAAACATAATAGTAGTCTAATAAAACGCTGGGTGACTACCATTGGTATATTTTTAATTGTTCAATTAATCTTTATAGCGGTTGATGGTACTTTTCTTGAGCCAAACATAAACGATAGTAATAACGTATTTATCAGGATAGGAAGGTGGATCTTGAATTCAAAACTCTTTACTGAATGGATCACCCCTTATAGTTTTCCATTTTTTAATATGATCATGCTTTTTCACGTCATTGCGATACTACTTCAAGCTGTACAGGACATTAATTCAAGACTGGTTTTTAAAAAATAAAGAAGAGGGATTGGCATGCAAATTATTATTTCCAACAGTTCAAAGGAGCCGATTTATGAACAAATTACGGAACAAATTAAATCGTCTATTTTAACGGGTGAACTACAAGAGGGTGAATCCTTACCTTCTATGCGTAGGCTTGCAAAGGATTTACAAATTAGTGTGATAACGACGAAACGTGCTTATGAGGAATTGGAGAAGGCGGGATTTATTTATTCCATTGTTGGAAAAGGTTCTTTTGTCGCTGAACAAAATTTAGAGCTTGTAAGAGAAAAAAAGCTGAAGGTTATTGAGGAACAGCTGAATGCGGTGATCGCAAATAGCCGGGAAATTGGTTTATCAATTGATGATCTACAGCAATTATTGGAGATTTTATATGAGGAGTGAACGGAGTGGAAAATGTGGTTGAATTAAAAAACGTAACAAAAAATTTTAAAGGCTTTTCCATTAAAAATATTGATGTACAAGTGAAGCAAGGATTTGTGACAGGGTTCATTGGAGCAAACGGTGCTGGTAAGACATCAACAATAAAAATGATGATGAATCTATTAAAGCCAGATGCTGGGGAGGTTAAGCTATTTGGATTGGACTACCGGACGCATGAGAAGGAAATCAAGGAGCGAATTGGATTTGTATACGATGACAATGTATTTTTTGAAGGGCTGAACTTAAAAGATATAAAACGTATTGTTGGGCCAGCCTATAAACAGTGGGATGATACATTATTTTATCGCTATATTGAGCAATTCGAATTACCACTTAATAAAGCGGTGAAAACCTTCTCGAAAGGGATGCAAATGAAGGCATCATTAGCAATAGCACTATCCCATCATGCAGAATTGATTATTATGGATGAACCAACAGCAGGATTAGACCCAATTTTTAGACGGGAATTGCTGGATCTTTTACAGGAATTAATGATTGATGGTAATCGTACGATTTTCTTCTCTTCCCATATTACAACAGATTTAGATCGTATTGCAGATTATATCGTCTTTATCCAAAGAGGGGAATTAGTATTCAATCAATCCATTCATGATGTTGCTGAAAACTATGCACTCGTTAAAGGTGGCATTGATCTTCTCGATAGAGACACGGAAAAGGCTTTTATTCATGTTCAACGGGCGGCAACAGGATTTGAAGCGTTAACGGATAATATTAAAGCAGTAAAAAGTATTTTTGGGGATTCCGTTATTATTGAACAAGCATCACTAGAAGATATTATGTATTACTTAAAAGGGGGGATACAGCATGTTTAATTTAATTCGACGTGATGCCATATTACAGAAATGGCAGCTACTAATCTTTGTTCCTTTTATCTTATTTTTTGTCATTACGGAGGTTCCCGCATTTTTGGCTTTTATGGTCGCTAGTATTTTTATTCCTTTTAATGCCTTTGCTTACGATGAAAAGGCAAAAACGAATATTTTATTAAATTCCTTGCCATATACTCGTAAGGAAATTATCGCATCACGCTATCTTGGTGCTATCGTTTATATGCTCCTATCTATTGGGATGACGAGTATAGCATTGTCTGTATTCAATAAACCTTTTACAATGACTGATATTGCGATTGGAGGGGGACTGTTTCTATTATTTGCAGCTTTCACCTTTCCACTTTTCCAAATATTTAAACCAGGCCATATTACACCCATTATTCTCATTAGTTTTATCCTCTTAACATGGGTTGCTCGGCCTGTTATATCGTTTATAAATAAACATTTGACGGTGATAACCGATTTTATTGCTGATTTATCCAATTTGGTTTTATATACAGGAACAGCGGTTATTGTCATAGCACTTTATGGTATTTCTTGGGGGCTTGCGACGTTTATTTATCAGAAAAAAGTCTTCTAAGGTAGTTTTTTTAGTACAATAAGAAGACAAATTATTATTAGAAGGAGTTCGGATTACAGCTGCAAAGAAGTCATTGATTTGTGGGGTGGATGATGTCTGGAATATTTCCAAAAGAAAGACTTTTATACACGAAGTTTTTGTTTCATAGTTTAATAGCTGTCATAGGACTGATTAGTGTGCCATTACATATCATTTTTTCTCCTGATCCAAGTGTATCAATGACAAAGTTTACCATTCATTCGAATGTCATTGTGACGATAATCTTTACCATTAGCCTGTTTGTTCTATTCGTAAAGAAAAAGGAAAACCATATGATGGACTTATGTAAAAATGCGGCGCTTATATATATGATCGTCGTTTTATCAACTTACCACTTTATCCTTTCTAGTGGTGGAGAATATGGTGGAATTAGAACGATTACAAATTTTACTTTGCACTACTTAATCCCAATATTGGTTTTACTGAATTGGATCTTTTTTGAAGAGAAAAAGTGGTATCGTTATAAAATAATTTTTTACTGGTTAGCCTTTCCAATCCTTTATGGAGCTATATCCTTAATAAGAGGAATGTATGATGGATTCTATCCTTATTTCTTTCTAAATCCAAATGGTCATTTCCCTGATGGAGTTGGCAGTTATGCAAATGTAGCTTTAATTATTGTAGGCTTTACTCTTGTGTATTGCATGCTTGGTTTCCTGCTAATATTAATAAATAGAGTAATTCTTCGCTTTAAACATGCAAAGTATATAAAAAGTAATAAAAAGGTAATATGATCTTTTAGGGACGGACGCAAATTAAAAAACATTTTTTGTCCTTTCCATAAAGGGGTTCAACAATATTAGTAAGATATAGTAAATGAGAAGAAGAGAAGTTAATCACTCTCTCTCAAAGTTGTTATAACTTTTATTAAAAAGGGTGCTTTTCCTTAACTAAAGGGTAAGTGCCTTTTTTTAGTGTGCCCAATTTGTGGAGCAAGCCTTCTTTAATAAAAATGAGTATTCGGAAGATCAGTAATGCCGTTTAATTTATAATTACATGACCTCAATCGTAAAAAGTCATAAAAAATAAGAGTGGTATATATCGTCATGTGTAATATATATCACTCTTTTACTACTTATTCCGCAATTGCGCCCGTTAATGGCACATCTATTTAGTATTTATCAAGTAATTTATTTATCTTGCCTAAATTGGCAGGTCAAATTCTAAAAACTCAGGCAGTTGTCGATCATGCTTGTCAAGCATAATCTGTTCTGGTTTGATGCCCTGCTCACGCAGTACTTCAATGTTCTGCTTAAGGAATTCGTCACTGCCAACAACATAGAAGAGTCCATCCTTGTCAGCCGCAAGCTTTTTCACTTCGTCATAATAGTCTTTACGGTTATCAACGAACTGTGATGTGAACTTTTTGTCTGCTGCAGATGCAAAAATATCGGTGAATAAGAAATCCTTTGATGAATCAATATTCAACGAATGGATTTGATTGACGTTGTCTGCACGCTCAAAATAATCAAGTACTAGCGGTCTGAAAGTTGCCAGGCCAATACCTGATGATAGCAGATAAACATTTTTGTTTTCCCTTTTAAGTGGCACATTGGAATGGATTTTAAATATTGCAACTTCATTACCGATTTCAAGCTTTCTTAAAATCGATTTAAACTCAGAGCATTGCTCTCTGATGCGTGTTGTAATTCCGATTAAATTTTCGTGCGGCAAAGTAGAAATTGACATGTGGCGAATCAGGCTGCGATTGGGTTTATCACCAGCGTTAAAACCTTCCAATGCCAAGTGAATATGGGCTCCTTCCTCCCATGTAAGGCCTTCCGGACGATCGACCAGATATGTTTTAACCTCCGGCGTTTCATCAATAATCTTATTTATTTTCGACCAATATATTTGCATTATCTATTCTCCCCCTGCTCAATTATAAGTATCGTTACTATCTAATATACTACAAGTGATAATAATTCTCAATTAAATGGATTGATTATTTCAAAAAGATTATATGACTTAAATTCGTAAAGAGAAGAACATGACTAAAAATAATAATTTTAATGTTAGTGGGTTCTTACTACCATTTCACTTTTTCTAAATATCCAGTTCTAATCCAAACTAATGTATATGCCTAAAATAGTTTCAGGTGAGAAGATCAGACGGGGGAATAGTCAAACACAAAGTTTTTGAGGAACTCCTTTTAATTAGCTTTATTCAAATTGGCTTCCTTTTTATTGATTCTAAGAGAAGGATTCAGAAAGTATTATCATCCATTACTATTCCGAAGCGACAGATGTTATGTAACTGTATTTCTATTTTAGTATACTAATTAAATAGTTAGTATTAGGGGGAGAAATGATGAGTCGTTTTAACGTTTATGGTTATCAAGATAGTGATAAAACAATTATTGCATTGCCAGCTCTAGGTGAAAGAAAAGAAGTATATGAATTTTTGGCGCGGTCTTTAAAGGAATATAGAATAATTGCCATTGATTTGCCTGGACATAATCAAGTGAAGCAAGAAGATCATTCTATATCCACGTTTTTATTAGAAATTGAGAAGATTTTATCCAAACTAAATATTTCATCAGCACATTTTATCGGAAATTCTATTGGTGGTTGGATCATTCAGGCTTTTTATTCTCAATAACCTCATTATGTAGAATCATTAACCTTATTAGATGGTGGTTACTACTTCCTTGGTGGAAGAGCAGATGATGAGGAGGAAATTCAATTTCCAGTCATTGAACAGTTTGAAGGGCTTGAACAAGCTATAGGTGAAACGATTCATTCCATGGAAGGATTAACAGAAGAAGAAGGAACACATTTTAAAACGTATTTGCAAGCTAACTTTGTGGTGAAAGAAAATGTATATATCCATCATAGTGACGAAAAGGCATTAAATACTTTATCAAATGAAGTAACAATAAAAGATTATTGCTTGAAGCAGAAAATTGAAAAGCCCTTTTTATGCTATTAGCTGAACACAGTATGGACGAATTTAGTAAAGAAAAAGTAGAAGAATTTAAACAACTTCATTTCAATTTATCTGTCATCACGATCCCAAACGGATACCACTTTTTACCGATTACAAATCCAATACAGATAGCGAATGCATTTAAGAAACATATACTTGCTATTTGATTAGCTGGTTTAGCTTCTTTACTTATCGATTTTCCATGCTTTTATTCCTGCCAACATCGGCATATGAACACTTCTCTGAAATAAGGCAGCGTCTGATCTTAAGGGGTATTTTCAGATTTTTAGAGGAAAAGAAGTATTGAAATAGAATGGATATAAATTAAAAGAATTGGCCGAGAAAGTTTTCACCAAAGAAAAATCTGAATTAATAAGTGCTTATAGCCCGCTCCGGAAGTAGACTTCCGGAGCGGGCGGCTGGTGAGCTTTCCATGTTAGCGCACTCCGGGATCTCACTGATGCCTCACCTCCCACAGAAGTCTGCGTATATTTCCTCCGCTAAGGTAATATTATTGTTCATCCTTGGAGCTTAATACTTTAGTTATGTCCTAGTCTCTCTTTTATCTTATTCCTCTTTCATATTGAAAAGGAGTGGTTACTTTGTGAGTTAATTTTTTCTCTGCATGCAATCCCCAATAAGGATCATTCAACAAGCCTCTTGCAATAGCTACAAGTTCCGCATCTCCATTGGAAATGGTTGCTTCTGCCAATTCTGGACTGCTTAACTTACCAACAGTGATTACTGGAAGATTTAATTGTTTTTTAAACTCGCGAGCAAAAGGAACCTGATAGCCTGGTGTGTTTTGCGGTTTACGTTCTCCGGGAGGTCCTTCCCCACCACTTGAGACATGAAAAACATCGACACCAGCTTTTTTAAAACGTTTTGCCATATCAATAGAGTGTTGCAACCCATAGCCTTCATCTATGTACTCAATGGCAGACAAGCGCATGATTAATGGCATATCTACTGGCATTACACTTTTGACTGCCTCTATAACTTCTTCACCAAAGAGCGCTAGGTCTTCTCCATACTCATCTGTCCGATTATTGATGCTTGGTGACATAAACTGATGTAAGAGATAACCATGAGCACCATGCAATTCGATTGTATCAAATCCCGCTTTTATCGCTCGCTCTGCGGCGTGTTTAAAGTGCTGAATAGTTTCTTTTACTTCTTGGGTTGTTAAAGCTCTTGGAGGTTTAAGTTCACCATTCATGGTTTCTTCTAGTAATACTTCTACAGGTATAGCGGAAGCTCCTACTGGTTGTTCGGCATCTTCTGCTTTCCTGCCTGCATGAGCAATCTGAATGCCAACCTTTGTACCGTACTTTTTAATTTCCTGAACAAGTCGTTGGTAATGGGGGATTTGTTCATCTGACCAAAGACCAAGATCACCATTTGTAATCCGCCCTTCAGGGGTAACACTAGTCATTTCCATAATGATAAGACCTGTTCCCCCGATTGCTCTTGAAACGTAGTGAACAAAGTGCCAATCATTAGGGGCACCATCTTCTTTAGTGACTGAATACTGGCACATCGGAGCCATCACAATCCGATTTTTCAATGTAAGATTTTTGATTGAATAAGGACTGAATAGGTGACTCATAGTAAAGAACTCCCTTCATGTAATTTGCGTGTGCATGCATTTAAATATGGAATTTTGTTTGTTTGCACATGCATATAATATAGTTCATGATATAATAATGTCAATCAATAAGGCTAGAAAGGATTATGATTATGAATAATAATGAACTATTTAATGCTTGGATGAATTTGACGAAATATCATGACCGCATACTAAAAGCAATGGATTATACACTCCAAGATCACTACCAATTAGGAATAAAAGAATTCTACCTTATGCATTATTTGACACAATCAGAACAAATGAAGATGAGGTTATCAGATTTAGTGCCAAAAGTGGGTCTTAGTCATAGTGCTCTATCACGCTTAGTTACAAGATTGGAACAACATCGAGCCGGGCGGCTGGTTGAAAGGCAAACAGATGCAAAAGATAAACGTTCTGTCGATATTTTCCTTATGAAAGAAGGTGCAGAACTTATTCAGGAGATGCAAAACTTAATTAATAATCGTTTACAGTCGCAGATGAGCGAGAAAGATATACAGAATATTAAAAGACTTCTTGAATAAGGGATAAATTTATTTCTGTAAAGCAGGTTAGCTTTTGAAAATCTATAAAATTTGAGAATCGAAGGTTTCCAGATGCAAAAATCAGGACTTTCGATTTTTTAAATGGTTTAGGCAATTATAAAGTAGTCGCTAGTGGATACGGAGAAATTTTTAGTTTCATCGTTTAGCTGGCCTAGTAAACTTTCAGCTTCTTCCTACGATAAGTCAGCATTGCCCATGCTTCGCCGTATATCTTTTTTATTAAAAAGTTTGTTTGTCGTTAAACTTGCGCCTACGCTTTTGGATTGATTAACAAAATATCATTATGATTATCTTAGAAAAGCAATATATGTCAAAAAGTTGTCTATCTTTTTTGTTATCTTACTTGTGAGGAGGTTACAGGAAGAATGAGTTACCGTCCGATAATCCAAAAAACAATTGATTTTATCGAGAAAAACTTACAAGAAGAACTTTCCTTAGAGAGCATTGCTCAATATGCTGGCTTTTCCAAGTATCACTTTCATCGTATTTTTCAAAGAGAGATTGGTGTAACGGTTTCTGAATATATTCGCTATCGACGAATTGCTAATTCAGCTAACATGCTACTTAATTCGGACAGAAGGATAATAGATATTGCTTTCTATTATCGTTTTGAAACACAAGAATCATTTACCCGATCCTTTAAAAAGTATTATGAATTACCGCCAGGACAATATCGTAAAATCATGAGTAAATTAACTATGCAAAGGGAGGAAACAATGGTGGAAAAGACTGATCCGTTACTAATAGGCTGGCAATTAAGTGGGAGCCATCCGTTTAACTATCAGATTGGGATTGATAGGGAAAACTTTCATAAAGGAAATGCATCTGGATATTTAAAATCTGTTTCCACTCAATCTCAAGAAGAATTCGCGACGATGATGCAACAATTTAAAGCTGAGAAATACCTTGGCAAAAGATTAAAATTATCTGGATTTATCAAATCCAAAAATGTAGATGGATTCTGTGGCTTCTGGATGAGAATCGATGACACACTTGGGGATGTCATGCAATTTGATAATATGAGTGACCGCCCCATAATAGGAGATTCTGAATGGAATCACTACTCTATTGTTCTAGATGTTCCTACTAATAGTGCAGTTATCGCCTTTGGTGTATTACTCTCGGGAAGCGGGCAAGTGTGGATAGATGAACTTAAATTTGCGGAAGTGGATCAACAAACACCGACAACTAATATTGATTTTTCCGTTCAACTTTTAGATGAACCTGTCAATTTATCTTTTGAAGATTAAAAGTCCTTAATGAAAGGTAGGATGGTATGACTAGCTTCAAAAAGCAAACTATTCATATAATATTAGGTATCGGAATTGTGGTTGGCATTATGGCGGTAAAATTTATGGCAGGGAATTGGATTGCTCGTTTTTTATTTGAGTAAAATAGCAAGGCATTAATTGATCTAGAGAATAGAGGAAAGGGGGGCATTTTTTCCTCTTTCTTTTTTTTATTATGTGCCTGTTTTTATTTGCTAAATATTCGTACATCAGAGAGGGGAACGGGAACACAGACCTAGGAACGCTTGTTTATATATGGAATGGAGGTGTATAATATAGCCGTCAATGAGAAGTGTAAGGAAGAAGGGAAATTTGGAATTAGGAACATAAAAGGATCGGAAACTCATTAATTTGGGCCAACAGGATGTTGGTCACTCAGGCGACAATTTTGGAGCGGTTAATTTAGGCCTGAGTTCATCTTGCATCAGTGAGAGATGGAAAAAACATTGATTTAAATTTCACTTAATATGAAAAGAGGTGGGAATAATGAAACTTGTCGGTGTATCTGGAACACTTGCTGGTGAAAAAACATCTGTCGCTGTACATAGTGTTTTGACTGCTGCTCGACACCATGATCCGACTGTAGAGACAGAATTAATTGACCTTAGAGATTTCGACATTGAATTTTCAGCTGGACTCCCATTAGCAGCTTATAATGAAGATACTCGGAAAGTTGTGCGAAAAATTTTATCAGCAGATTTTCTTGTATTCGGTACACCTATTTATCAAGCATCCCTTTCAGGTGCTTTAAAAAACCTCTTTGATCACTTACCCGAATATGCATTCAGACATAAAGTGACAGGAATGGTGGCAACAGGGTGGACGAATAAACATTTCCTTGTCTTGGAATACCATTTAGGATCCATCTTATCTTATTTTAAAGGACTTGTTCCAACAGGAAATGTCTTCATCCAAAATCATTCCTTTGATACCGAAACGGATGAAATCACCGATAAACGGATTAACGAGAGAATAGAAAAACTTGCCGAAGAAATGATTTATTTGCAACGGGGTATAATGAACAGAAACAAATCCTAATAAGATTGTGTGAAAAACATATGGCAACAATTACAACTAAAGTAATTGGACATGTGTTTTTTCTTTTTATCTAAATATTAATTTAAAAATATGATGAGAGGTGAAGGAATTGTTTCGGATATTCTATTCACACGTTTTAAAGAAATGTTTCTCCGAAATGTACTTGACAATGAAGAAGCCATTATTTATATTTTAATTAGCTAGTCTAACTAACTAAAAGGGATGATATGATGAATCAGCCAGAAAAACACCAATTACCTGCCTATATTAAAAGACTTTCCCATTCTTTATCCCAATTAATTCAAATAAAAGCCGAACCATACGGAATAACTAATGCTCAATTAAATGTGATGTTTTGTCTTAAGGATGGTGAAGCAATAACACAAAAACAATTACTCCATTATCTTGATGTCAAGTCCTCAACATTAACTGTTTTACTTGAACAATTAGAACGAAAAGGGCTAATTATTAGAAAACAGCACCCTAATGATTTAAGAGCAAAAATTCTATTACTAAGTGAAAAAGGGAAGAAGTTTATTGACCAGACGGTAGAACCGATGGCTGAAGAATTGGAAAATCATTTACTAAAAGGATTTGAGCAAAGTGAAAAAACACAACTATTCAATCTCTTGGATCAGCTACTTTTAAACATGGAGCAAACTAAAAAGAAATTGCGAGAGTGATTCATTGTTACACTATTAATAAAAGGAGGTTTTTGGGGGTGGGGATTTTAAAAAAGTTTTCTTTACAGTTTGGGAAGCCAGAAGGCATTTTCGGCAGTATCGCAGGTAATTTAATGGCATCCACTGGTGTCGAAAAAAACAAGTGGACGATCTCGTTGTTAAATATACAAAGAACGGATAATGTTTTAGAAATCGGTTTTGGTCCAGGGATTGCCACTAAATTAATTTCAAAATTAATTCATGGCGGGCATTATGTTGGAATTGATTACTCCACCGTAATGTTTCGGCAAGCAAAAAAAAGGAATATAAAAGCCATACAAGAAGGAAAAGTGACATTAAAACTTGGAGAAGTTAGTAGCATATCTCCGTCTGAGTTAAAGTTTGATAAGGTGCTTTCGGTTAATTCCATTATTTTTTGGAAGGATCCTGTTAAAGCATTGAAGAAAATACGCCAAATCATGAAACCAAATGGTCTTATTGCCCTAACGATGCTACCGTACATGAAAGGCGCAACAGAAGAGACTTCTCAAAAACTAGGGGATGACATCGCTCGTTATCTAAAAGAAGCAGGATTTTCTCAAATTAAAACGACAATAAAGGAAATGAACCCCAATGCAGCTGTTTGTGTACTTGGAGTTAATGAATAAGAAGAGGCTGGGACAAAAGTGTTTTCGCTTAAGTAAAGTCCAAACTATTAGCGTGAAAATAACCCACTCCGGAAATATACTTCGCCTTCCGGGGTCTTGTCGAACTCTTACTTCCCGCAGGAGTTTACGTATATTTCCTGCTAAGGTAATGCAATATTCACTTTTGAGGCTTAGCATTTTAGTTATGTCCCAGCCTCTTCCCCACTAATAAGTAAGGTTGAAATAAACACCTCTACTTTTAAGGCGTCATGTTTTTTAAAAGTGTTTGTTATAGTTCTCCTTAAAAGTTATACGAAGCTTCCTATTGTTTAAAAGATTTATTCGAAAAATGGAGGGAGTGAATTCTTTGGAATATGGTTTTTGGTTAGTAATCGTCTTTATAATAATATATGAGCCAATTATTGGATATTTTGATTTTCAAAAATTTAAAATTGACTTAAAAGAAAACCAAGATGCGAGGTTAAAATACTATAAAAATGCAATAATTGGTCTATGGATTCCCACTGTGTTTATTTTACTATTAGTTGTTTTTACTGAACTCACTTTAAAAGATATTGGTCTATCTATTCCAAGTATTAACACGGACACATTAGGGCCATTAGTTACTTATGCTGTATTAACTATAGGGGTTCTTTATTTATTTGGAATCTTATATTATTCTATTGGCTATCCATTTAGTGATAAGATTAGAACTAAATTTACACAAATCAAAGAAAAGGAATGGGGAAATATCGACTATTCAGAAATTATGCCTATTACTAATAAAGAGAAAAGACTATGGAATTATGTTTCGCTAACAGCAGGGATTACGGAAGAAATCATCTATAGAGGTTTTCTAATCTTTGCTTTAACGTATTTATTTCCTAATTTCTCAGTTTGGTTAATAATAATAATTTCCTCATTATTGTTCGGGCTAGCTCACACATATCAAGGATTTACAACTGGAGTTTTAAGGACAACTGTTTTTGGAGTAATATTTTCTATCTTATATATTGGGATAAGTTCAATTTTGCCACTTGTCGTCTTTCATTTCTTGATAGATTATATAGCAAAATTAGGAGATTCAAAAGCGCAAAATCCTAAACCAGAAGATACAAATTTATTCTAGTTTTCTAATCGTTCTTAACCTAGTTAAAAATGTCTATGATCTGTCCTAGGTGTGTGTATAACGTAGTGGGTGGGCAAAGATTGATATTCGTTTTTTAAATGTTTAAATAAAGATGAGATCTGATAATAGATAGAAACTGAATTTTCTTAGCACATAGTTTTTCAAAGACACAGTTTATTTATAATCCGATCATCTAATACTTCATACACATAATCTTCACACATCCGTACTTTTTTTAACCTGATATCCTTTCAATAATCTTGAATTTTACCGCTAGTCAAGAGCTATGTTCCTATTTGCTTTCTTTACAGTTCGGGATGATTTGTCATTTGTTATTTTAGGGAATATATTCTTAGCGTGGAGCTACTTTTGGCCTCGCAATTTACCCATTTTTTATGGATAGTGAGTAGTGTAATTGTATATGTGCTACGATATTGAAATAGATTTATCGGTAAAATGGATAATCAATCAAGTCATTGCACGAAAATAAGAGTAAAGGTTATTCAAATTAAGATTATTCTAGAATCAGAGCACAGCAATAAGGCGATTAATTTTTTAAATGATACATAGCACTTCTCAGCGAGAATCCGTTTGAAATAATCTTTTACAAAACGGAATCTCTTCATTTAAAACAGAATATTGTTTTGTAAGCTAATCTTGTTCGTGTTTATAGTTAGGGGAGGTAAATTTGCAACCAAATTATACAAACATGGGATGCTCCATGATGATGGGGCCTAAATTAAGATTAGCTGTTGAGCAACAACTAAGTGATGATTTAAAAGAGTATGGAATAATCTGGAATCGGTTTAAATTTGATTGGTCTGATAGTTGTGTTGAGGGACATGAAGCGACTTATTTAGATGGACGTATTGAAAACTTCTCAGGAATTAATGTATTCAATGAAAAGGACGAGCATATTGCAGAGGGATGGATGGAGTTTATTCATGAGCCTAGATCAGCATTTTTTATTGCATATTGGGAATTCCTTGATATATTTGATTCAGATAAAGAAATAAGGATAAAGGATGATGTAGGGATCCCTCTTCATATTTATCATAAAATACCTAAGAATATACGCTCAAACTATAAAGCTGATGTATTAAAATAACGACTACTGATCCAACTAACTTTCGGAAAGTAAAGGTGATTCAAAAAAATGACTGAAGGAATAAGGATTTTGGTGGTAGAAGATGATAATGATATTAATCAATTATTGTGTAACATCATAAAAAAGAATGGCTATATTCCACAGCCAGTATATTCTGGTACGGAAGCAATGTTATACCTAGAAAAGAAGGAATGGGATATGGTGCTCCTTGATCTGATGCTACCAGGGATGTCTGGAGATGAAATTCTCACAAAGATTGCCGAGCAAAGTAATGTTCCGGTTATTATTATTTCGGCTAAATTAGATCAACCAACAAAGATTGGTATGTTAAGGACGGGGGCAGACGATTATATTACAAAGCCATTTGATATTGAGGAAGTATCTGCTCGAATTGACTCCCATTTGAGAAGATACAAACGAATAAATAAATTAGCCAATACGAAGAAGCTTATATATAAGGATATTGAAATTGATACAGAAGCAAAAACTGTGTTTGTGCAAGGAAAGGCATTAAATCTCACAGCTCGTGAATTCGGAATATTGTTTCTTTTCCTGACATCACCAGAAAAGGTTTTTACGAAGAAAAATTTGTTTGAAAGTGTGTGGCATGAGGCATATTACGGAGATGAAAATATAATGAATGTCCATATAAGCAACATTCGGAACAAGTTGGCAGCCATCAACCCAGATGAGCAATATATCGAGACTATATGGGGAATGGGGTATCGCCTCAAAACTTAAGGTATTCTTAAGATTCTCCTTAAGAGTTTGTTAAGGTTTCCTTTCTATACTAAAAGCATTATGTTAAGGAGGGAAATTTATGAGCGAGTATGTACTGAAAACAAGTAACTTAACAAAAAAATTTAAATATCAAGTTGCCTTAAACAATGTGAACCTTTCAATTAAAAAGGGATCCATTTATGGTTTCATTGGACAAAATGGCGCGGGAAAGTCCACATTAATTCGAATTATATCTGGTCTTGCCTTACCAACTTCTGGATCGATTGAATTATTTGGAAATAGTGATGGGCAGAAATTAAATGAGACTAGGAAACGGATAGGCACCATGATTGAAGGGCCTGCACTCTATTCGCATATGACAGCAACTGAAAATTTGGAAGCACACAGGCTTTTAAAAGGAATTCCCGGGAAAGAATGTGTAGAAAGGACACTTAAAATAGTTGGTCTTCAAGATACAGGAAAAAAGAGGGCAAGGAACTTTTCATTAGGTATGAAACAAAGGCTTGGAATAGCTATTGCCTTACTTGGAGAACCTGAATTTTTAATTCTTGATGAGCCAATCAATGGCCTTGATCCAATGGGAGTCGTCGAAATAAGAGAGCTCTTGAAAAAATTAAATCAAGAATATGGGATGACAATTTTAATTTCTAGCCATATATTGAGCGAACTTCATTTGCTTGCAACCCACTATGGGATTATTGATAAAGGTAATGTATTGGAACAATTAACGATTGCAGAGCTAAATGCAAAATGCCAGCAATTTTTGCATATCAAAGTAAATAATCCGCAAAAAGCTGCCACTGTAATCGAAACAAGTCTCTTAACGAAGGACTTTGAAGTCATGCCTGATGGTGTTATTAAACTATTCAGCTATTATAAGACCCCAGGGGAAATATCTTCAATCCTTGTAAAGCATGGATTGATTATAGAACAATTCATGCCAATGGGACAGGATTTGGAAGCTTATTTTATGAATCGTATTGGGGGAATTCGCCATGGGTAATCTTATTAAAGCTGAATGGTATAAACTGAGAAAAGATCGATCATTTTGGTTTTTGATCCTCCTATTGTTAGCTACAAGTATTTTCTATCCTTTATTAATTATTTTTGACGAAGGAGCAGAATTGATCAAAATTAGCAACTTCTATCAGTCAGATTTGCTTAATGCGAATATTTATGTAATCAAACTCATTCCTTGCATATTAGCTGGTTTCTTTATCTCAAAGGAATATTCATCAGGTACGATGAAAAATATCGTATCTTCTGGAAATAGTAGAGCTCGTATTTATTTTGCAAAATTAATTGTTTTTTCAATAGGGGCAGTAATCATTTCAATAATCATTCCGATTTTTTTAACAGGTACAATGGGTGCCTATTTGGGCTTTCCAGATATGCCTGAATGGAGTTATTTTGTAAAAACGCTTGGTTTCATCATCCTGTATGCGGCAGCATTTGCATCGTTAATGACATTTTTTGCAACGATCCTAACAGATAGCGGAAAGGCCATTGCCTTTATGATTATATTTTTCCAGATGGCTGAAGGCATCCTAACTACCATTGCTGAGTATATTCCATTCTTTGAGCCATTAGTGAAAAACTCTATTTTTTATTTACTATGGAATATCGAAAATGTAGGTTCATTGAATAGTAAGGATTTATTAAATATGATATTTGTTCCTGTCATCTCTTTTGCTGTGTTTGGGGGATTAGGAGGCATTGTCTTTCGGAAAAAGGAAATAAAATAACAAAAGTGGGGTGATGAAAAATGATGTATGTAACAATATTTTCAGTTAGCATGGCATTGTTCTTTTTCATCCGCTTTATGTTCTTAAAAAGAGAAATACAAAGTGTAACAAGACAATTACAGGATAGACACCAGAAAAAAATAGATAGAAAAATTAATCTAGCTTTTTTTGACAATCATCTGGAAAAACTTGCAAAGGAAATTAATATTCAAATTGATGAAACAAAGCAGGCTAGTGCACAAAAAAGACGGACGGAGAATGAGTTAAAGCAAGCTATTTCAAATATTTCCCATGATATACGTACACCAATGACTTCTATTTTAGGTTATATTCAATTTTTGGAAGATGATAATGTGCCATCCGAAATAAGAAAAGAGTATATTTTGACTATAAAAAGTAGTGCATTACGGTTAAAAGTATTACTAGAAGATTTTTTTGAGTTATCCGTTATTGAATCAACAGATTATTCATTGAACATAGAATCGATTCAATTGCATGACCTTATTTTAGAGGTTTTGGTAGGCTTTTATGAAGAGTTTAATCAAAAGCATATAGAGCCGACTATCCATATTATGAAGGAGGATATAAGGATCAAGGCTGATTCTTCAGCTGTAAAACGGGTAATTGAAAACTTAGTAATAAATGCATTAAAGCACTCCACTGGAAATGTAACGATTAATCTAAATTGTAATCAATCAACTGTTGAGCTTGCCATTAGTAATCCAGCACCACAATTAAAAGAAGAGGATCTCTTTCACTTGTTTGATCGTTTCTATAAAGTAGATCAAACAAGAAAGGGGAAAGGGACAGGACTTGGACTCTCGATTGCCAAGGGGTTAATGAAAAAAATGAATGGGAGTCTTACAGCCGAATTAACAGAAGGTCACTTATTTATGAAATGTGAGTGGAAGATTATAACAGATAATCCCCAAAAGGAATAAATATTAATGAAAGTGGTAAATTGCTTTCTTTAGAATATTTGTTGCAAAATATATAGAGAACACATAGGGACGATAATATGAGGGAATCATCCCCATTGCAATAAAATACAAACAGCCATTGGTGATTTTGCCCCATAAAATAAGTTCCATATTACGTGAATTGTTTGTAACACAACGGTATTATGCAAAATGCCTTCAATAATTTGGGTAGCTCTAGGTATTGCTCAGGTAATATGATTATCATCTGTTTGTATCCCTTATGATTTTTGCGGAGCTTGCTAATTGTTTCTATAATGTTTTTGAAATCCTATAAAATCAAAGAGTCAATAGCCAATAGAAGCGATAATTGAAGTTTTTTCATTCGTACCAATGACGCAATTCCCCGATATGTCAGCCACTTGTCTATTAAAATGAACACGAAAATTGAATCAACAAAAGTGTTTTTGGATTTGAATAAAGCATAGCTCAATAATCAAATATTTTTACAGTTGTTATACTCACAAAATCTCACTTTTTTCATGTAGTCACTAGCATTTCTGTTTGAATATTTGATTTGCGTAGTTGCAGTTTGCGAGTAACGATAAGCATACCATATATAGTGTCAATGATTATGCCTTCGCTACGGTATCCAAGAGTTCGGTGGAATCACTCAAATATTAATCAGGATAAAAAATAAGTATATAGAATCTAACTAATTCATCAGAAGAATTTGTGTAAATATGTTCAGTGGCTGCATTGAATTTTAATGTTTCATCAGCATTTAATTCAAACTTCTCCCCTTGAATATCAAGAGTAAGTAATCCTCTTTGGATAAGCACATACTCCTCACCTATATGTTTTTCAGATTTATGACTCACACCAGGTTTCAAGTCGACAGTGAAAATTTCAAACTTTTTTTCTGGATGAAATGGGAAGAGAGAATAGACAAGATAATTCCCGTCATCGTCAATAACTGGATTAAGTTCATTTATATTTTTTTTTTTAACTTTTGGCTTATCCATTTCTTTTAAAAACCCTGAAAAAGACACTTGTAATCCGTTAGCAATTTTCCAAAGTGTGGTGACAGTCGGATTTGATTTTCCATTTTCAATTTGAGCTAACATCGCTTTACTAACGCCAGTCAGTTTCGCCATATTATCTAAGCTCAATCCACGTTTTTTTCTTATGTTAGCAAGGTTGCTGGCAATAACTTCTTGAATGAATTCCATAAGAAAGCTCCTTGACTGTTTTTATTATTCATTATAACATACATACAGGTGATATAACAAACAAATGTTTAATACAGCAGACAAGAGGTGCAGCTATGAATGAACTAGGTCAAGAAATTAATAGAGAAGAAAACCTCACAACATTTTATCAGGGTGTAAAAGATTGTGTTCCGACTTTAATTGGTTATATCAGTATTGGAATTGCGATGGGGATTGTTGGAGCTTCGTCAAATCTAAGTATACTAGAGGTTGCACTTTTATCGATTCTCGTCTACGCGGGTGCAGCTCAATTTATCATTTGTGCATTGTTAGTAGCAGAAAGTCCTATTTCAGTTATAGTATTTACAACATTCATTGTAAATTTACGCCACTTTTTATTAAGCATGACATTGGCTCCCTATTTTACGAAGTATTCTTTAATGAAAAATATCGCGATAGGGACCCTGTTAACAGATGAGTCATTTGGTGTGGCTGTTAATAAAATTGTAAAAAAAGCAGCTTTCAATGCTAAGTGGATGAATGGATTAAATGTTACAGCGTACATATTTTGGATATTATCTTGCGTACTAGGAGCTATTTTTGGTAAATGGATTTCAAATCCAGAAATATTAGGATTGGATTTTTCTCTCACAGCTATGTTTCTGGCATTGCTTGTGTTGCAATTAGAAAACATAGAGCATCGTAAATTAAAGCTTTATCTATCATTAATTGTTTATGTAATTCTATTCATGTTGGTACTCTGTCTGTTTGTCCCTTCGTATCTAGCCATTCTCTTATCAACCATCATTGTTGCAACGATTGGAGTGATAAAAGACAAATGAGTATTCAATTATCGATATTATTCATCATTTTAGGATGTGCAATTGTCACTTTTATCCCAAGAATTATTCCGTTTATCGTGATAAGGAATATTCAGCTACCGAAAATTGTCATTAAATGGCTATCGTTTATTCCTATTTGTATTTTTACTGCACTGATCGTTGATAGTTTTATTATTCAAGATAATAAATTATTGCTAGCCATTGATTGGAGAATTCTTACAGCGATTATCCCGACACTTATCATAGCATTATGGACAAAGAGTTTGTCGATTACAGTTATAGTGGGAATAATATGTATGGCAACCATTAGATTTTTGTTTTAAGGGAGCGCTGATAGGAAAGAAGGGACAGGCCAAGTTGATGAGGATTATCTCATTTATATATGAATAATCCCAACAGTAATATGAGAACTAATACGATTTCTCTACCGGCCTTCTTATTCTTCCTCCTATGACCTTTTCAGGTCTGTAATTAATTCCTTCTGCATTAAAACATGTGGAATTCCGTCTTCATAAAATATAGTAGATGAAGTCTGATAGCCGAGTTTATGATAAAATTCCTCTGCCTGGGTCTGTCCATGTAATTTAACCCGAGATATACCCTTTTCCTTCGCGATTTCTTCCAATGCTTGAATGATTGCCTTTCCAAGTCCGAATTTACGATAAGGCTTTAAAATACAAATTCTTTCTAGTTTACCTAAGCCTTCGGCAACTCTTATTCTCCCTGTTCCAACAGGAAATTCCTTGTAATAGACTAATATGTGCTCACACAGATTATCAAGAGTATCAAAATGATCAAATTCATCCTCCAATGGTACGCCTTGCTCCGCTACAAAAACCTCTTTTCTAATCTCAAATACTTTTTTTAGGTCGCTATGAGTAGTAACTCTTTTTATTTCCACTGACTTCACCCTTCCTAGATTTATTTCGATAAGTAAGAATAAAAGATAATAAATAAGTATTTTGTTGCGAATGCAACTAAAATAGGATAGATTTAATATATATTAAATTTGTTGCATATGCAACAAAAAATACAAGGGAGCTAATTATGAAGGAAATACTTCGTGAAATTGGGATGATTGCTAGGGCATTAGATTCGATCAGTAATATTGAATTTAAGGAATATGATCTTACAAAAGGACAGTATTTGTACCTTGTCCGCATATGTGAAAATCCAGGAATCATTCAAGAAAAAGTAGCAGAGATGATCAAGGTTGATCGAACAACAGTATCGCGAGCTTTAAAGAAACTTGAAATAAATGGCTTTATTGAAAAGAAAGATGATCCATATAATAAAAAGGTAAAGAAACTTTTTCCAACAGAGAAAGGAAAGTATATTTATACTTTTATCAAAAGAGAAAATGAGTATTCCGAGAGTGTTGCATTAACGGGATTTTCTGAAAGTGAAGCAGAATCTGTGTTTAATCTTTTGCAAAGGGTTAGAAAAAATATAGAAAAAGATTGGGAGTTTGTAAAAAAAGGTAACAAGAGAAATTATTAATGACATTATTGGAGTGCTAGCAAAATGACGATAAGTTTAAAAAAATGCACACATGAAGATTTACTTAACCTCCAAAAAATAAGCTATGAAACATTTAATGACACTTTCAAGGAGCAAAATTCACCCAAAAATATGAAAGACTATTTGGACAGGGCATTTAGCTTAGAACAATTACAAAAGGAATTAACCAATAATTCTTCCCAATTCTTTTTTGCTTGTTTTAATAATGAAGTTGCTGGATATTTAAAAGTCAATGTCGATGAAGCTCAGTCTGAAAAGATGGGAAATGATGTACTCGAAGTTGAGAGAATTTATATAAAGCATAACTATCAAAAACTAGGACTAGGGAAATATTTGGTCAATAAAGCAGTGGAAATAGCATTGGCATTTGATAAAAGGAAAATCTGGCTTGGTGTATGGGAAAAAAATGAAAATGCGATTGCTTTTTATGAGAAAATGGGGTTTAGGCAAAGTGGAGCTCATTCCTTTTATATGGGTGATGAACAGCAGATAGATCTTATAATGTGCAAAACACTTATATAAGCTGCTGGAATGCCTTAGTAGCATTGGCAAAAGTTATTAATTTGAAGAGAAAGGGCTATCGCAAAAGGGGAAAAACGCCAAAAGGACTCTCTTGGCATAGGGCTACAGAGTGTAGATCGTGTAAATTGTTCCCCTTTTTGGCGATTTTTTAAACTTTATTTTTTAACAAATTTGGACAGCCCTTATCATCATTCAATATATTTTATGAAACAAGTTTTAATCCGATGGCAGCGCCTAAAACCATAGCGATAAAAACGAGTCTTTTCCAATCCTTAGATTCGTTATATAAAATCATGCCTAGAATGGCTCCACCAGAAGCTCCAATTCCAGTCCAAATTGCATAAACTGTGCCCATAGGAAGTGTTTCCATTGCATAAGCAAGAAATATAAAGCTTGCTCCAAATCCAATGATTAAAAGAGCCAATGACTGCCAACTGCGATCTTTGTGTAATTTATTGATCATCGTAACCCCAAACATTTCACACAAGCCTGCTAAAATTAAGGAGATCCACGCCATTATCTTTCCTCTCCTTCCTGAAGCTTGTCTTTTGTAACTAATTTCAAACCAATGACTCCTGCTAATAAAACTAAAATCAGTAGTACTTTCCCCACTTTAAAAGGTTCTCCAAAGAATAAAATCTCCGAAAATACTGTTCCAGCTGTTCCTAATCCGACAAAAACCGCATATACGGTGCCCACAGGAAGTTTTCTTCCCGCCATAATCATTACAGAGAAGCTAATAATAATCGCAATTATCGTTCCACTCCAAGTCCAAATGTCATGGGCATGCTTTAACCCAATAACCCATAGAACTTCAAAAAATGCAGCAATAAATACTTTGATCCAGTCCTTATTCATGTAACAACACCTCCGATTTTTTTAAAAAAGCAAAAAAGCCTGGGAGAAAACTGTAAAACAGTTTCTCCCAGGCTTTTATCCTTCCGTGACACGACTAGCGTGAGTTTTCTCTCGGACCAGGCCAATATTAAAAATTGCGGAACCCTAGAAAACATTTTTACTTATATAATTACCTTGTATTATACACAGTTCGAAATTTTTAGCAAGAAGCTGGAGACGATTTTATTCAGCGGTATTGGGCATTTTGAATATGACAACCCTGATAAAAATATTCATAATTTTGGCCATTCTAAAATGAGTGAGGATCTTATGTGCGAGATTAAAGACAACATATCTTGTGGTTTTATAGTATTATGAGTCATTATGGGGGGATGATAGTGGCATTATTTTTTACATATGTTGTTGCGGGATTAGCTGTTGCAATGCCAGTAGGGGCGATTACAGTAGAAATGACAAAGCAAGGACTTAAAAATGGATTTATACATGGTTGGGTTGTTGGGTTAGGTGGCATGACGATCGACTTTGTTTTAATCTTAGCTCTTTATCTTGGATTAGCTTCCATTTTACAGCTCCCAGCTATTCAAATTCCTATGTGGTTAATTGGTACGATATTTTTATTTCTAATTGGCCATGATTCAATTAAGAATGCGGACAAAGATATAACATTATCAGGTGAAAAACCGACAAAATCATTGTGGTCTACCTATCGTAATGGTTTTCTTGTTGCAGTATCACCAGGGAATATTGTTTTCTGGTTAAGTGTATTTGGGGCAGTGCTAACTAACTCATATAATGCAGCTGAGCCAACCAATTTTTTCATTATTGCAGCAGGTGTGTTAACAGGAATTTTATTGCACGATATTGGGTTATTAACAATTGTGGCGACAACTAGGAAAGTATTGAGCCATTCTATGATTAAAGGATTTTCTATCATTGCAGGGGTAGTATTAATTGGTTTTTCAGGATATTTTGTTTATCAATTTTTTATTGTAGTAAGAGAGATCATGTGAAACAAATTCTTATATTAAAAGGGGACATCGTATTAAGTATCCCTAATTAGTAAAATTGGATGGAAAGACCATTTAATATACAATTAGATGGTTTGAGCATGAAGTGAATAGCCGTAGGGAACTGTGGAAATAGTCTAATAAAGTAACTTGCGGCTATGCTAGTGATTTTAGGAACTTGCTACTTCGAGTGTTGCAATGGATCGGTGTGTCTAAGGGTTAAGTTTGTGAAGAAATAGGCGTATGGAAAGAAGCAGATACGTATATATACTTGTGTTTTTTGGCATATTATCTTTTGAAACAAAAGGGAGTTTAAAGCAGATTATTTGCAAATAGTATATTTAGTATTAAAATAGAATTAAAACGAATATCTCTAATTCGAGATAAATTACTTGTTCTCAAGGAGGCAACTATGAAGATTAAAGCAGCAGTAACACATGGACAGGGTCAGGATTTTCGCTTTGAGGAAGTAGAGTTAGCGGCACCGAAAGCGAATGAAGTTTTAGTGAAAATTGTAGCTACAGGTGTATGTCATACAGATGCCGTTGCACGTGATGAAGCAATTGCACCTCTGCCTGCTGTACTTGGACACGAAGGGTCAGGAATTGTAGAAGAAGTTGGTGAAGGTGTTACACGCTTTGCAAAAGGTGATCATGTTGTATTATCATTCGCACATTGTGGCCATTGCGATAATTGTTTAACAGGTCACCCAACAGTCTGTGAAACATTCAATGATTTGAACTTTGGTGGCACGAATGATGATTATACACATCGTTTATCAAAAGATGGTCACTCGCTTTCAACATTCTTTGGTCAATCTTCATTTGGTACATTTGCCATTGCACATGAGCGTAATATTGTCAAGGTGGATAAAGATGTGGACTTAGCTTTATTAGGGCCTTTAGGCTGTGGGATCCAAACAGGGGCAGGTACTGTTTTGAATAGAATCAAACCAGAGTTCGGTTCAACTATTGCTATTTATGGTGCAGGTGCAGTTGGTTTAAGTGCCATTATGGCCGCAAAAATTGTAGGCTGTAAAACCATTATTGCCATTGATGTTCATGATTCACGACTAGAGCTGGCGAAAGAGCTTGGTGCTACACATACATTCAATGGATCAAAAGTAGATGTTGTGAAAGAAATTAAGGAACTAACAAATGGCGGAACAAAATATGCAGTCGATACAACAGGAGTTCCCCCAGTTGTTCGTCAATGTTTACAAGCATTACGTCCTCTTGGAGTAGCTGCAATCGTCGGTGTTACACCAGAAATGAATATTGATGTACACAATGATTTAATGGCTGAAGGAAAAACAATGATGGGTGTCATTGAAGGTGACTCAGTACCAAATGTCTTCATTCCGGAATTAGTTGATTACTACAAGGCAGGCCAATTCCCATTTGATAAACTAGTCAAATTCTATGACTTTGAAGATATTAATGAAGCCTTTGAGGATTCCAAAAATGGCGTAACCATTAAACCGATCCTAAAAATCGCCAAGTAATTTATACAGAGAAACCTTAGGTCTGGGTCTCATAGTGACCCAGACCTTTATAGAGTTCAATATTTCTCCAATTCCTAAATCAATTAGGGAGCATTTGCTTCTGTGAACTATATTTTGTAGAATTTCCACTCCAATTCAGTTTTCCCCTATTGCAGAAATTCTCCATTTCTTATTATATCATTTGATATTTCCTTCTGTTCTGGGAAGAACCTAATAGTGAAGTGAATGGGAGTAAAGAGGTAAAATTAATAGAAGGATACTCAGGCAACTATGTTGATTAACGCTCTATATGAGGCTGGGACATAACTAAAAATGCTAAGCCTCAAAAGCGAATATTGCATTACCTTAGCGAAGTATATTTCCGGAGTGGGTTATTTTCACACTAATAGTTCGGACTTTACTTAAGCGAAAACACTTTTGTCCCAGCCTCAGAATGAAGTTTTTTAGAAATGTCTCTTAAACGCCACAATGAATTTGGACAGTTCAAGTAAAAGTATTTATACTTAACATACTCAGTGTGCTATAACATCATGGATTGTATATCACTTGTCAATGACGAGGGGATATGGCGATAAACGAAGGTGATCATATTGAAATATATCAAAAAAATTCTGTTAGTCGTTATGGGGCTTATATTTTTAGGTATCGGGATTGCAGGAACAATATTACCTGTTCTGCCAGGTGGCCCGTTTTATTTAGTGGCGGCTTTTTGCTTTACAAAAAGTTCTGAGCGACTTGATAATTGGTTTAAGGGCACTAAAGTATATGACAAGTATGTGGAAGGATTTCGCCAGAAAAGGGGCATGACTCGTAAAGAGAAAATCCGTATTAATTTGATCGCTGACTTTTTTATAGTGCTTTCGTTATTTATTGTTGATATTCTTTTTGTCCAAATCATTATGGTAGTACTTGGTCTCTATAAACACTACTATTTCATAAAGAAAATCAAAACAATCAAGCCGGGAGAAATAGAATAAAAGTGAAATAGAGAGTATCGGGAGACACCCTGACTATCAAACACAGACCGGGGTGCTCCGTATGTTGTATTACGCTCTGGTTAAGGGCGATCGTTTAAAATGAAGGTAGCATTATGCTGCTTTAGGTATTATAATGAAGGATTTCAGTGAAGAATGCTCAAACTCTAAGCAAAAGTATAAAGCCCATTTTGCTCCATCTATTTTACAGAATGGCTTTTTTTACCGTGAAGTTAACGAGGGATTCTGAATATTCGTTTAAAAATCGCATGAGATGATCACCTGTCCCTTTCTCGGTTTCAATGTACAATTTGTTTGTACCATGTCCGAATCCTTAACAGTATACCTCCTAAAAGCTCATAGAAAGATTGGGGCGACAGTGAGGTTTAAGAAATATTAACAAGTTGCCTTTTCTAATTAGCATGAGTCTTATTAATGATCAATCCACGAACGTTATTGTTAAACGAGATTGAATTGTTAGTCCATGTATTACCTTAACTTAGTTGATTCGAGCGGAAGGTGGCGACTCCCTGGGGGATTAGCTAGCGTGACAGGTGAGATCCCGCAGGAGTGCCCCCGGAAAGCGTCCACCTGAAGCGTAAATCAACGTTGTTCGGATTTGAATGCTAAAATCTCTATTATGAAATTGATTCAGCATAATAAATTATATAGAGTTTAGTAAAGCTTATTTTTCGATAATTTTTTATGTTGTTGACGAATAAACTTACTGGAAATAATTCCTTTACTTTTTAATTTAAGCATGATAATGTGATATATAAATTAGATTCCAATGGATTAAAAACTTTAAATTAGAGGTGCTTTTTGTGAGTGCGGTAGATTCTAAATAGGAAAAATTTAATGAAATAAATTTAATGGCAAATAGGAAATTTTTTATGGAATGTACATTCCTAGTTTTGTCATGGATTTATTTCAAAACCTATGAAGATACCTACCCTACTTTATAAAACGTGTAAATTTATGGAATAGCTAATCTGATTCTAGATGGCTTATTTCAATATAAGTATGTTACACGGCCCTTATAATTGTAAAAAGCTGCGGTATCCCCGCAGCTTTTTTGTGCTTATTTAGTGTGAAAAAGTCATACTTCATATTATATGTCATTAATTTTCATTGGAATCTAATAGGTAGGTATCTTCATGTATGATATGAAAAATCATAGTGAGGGGTATTGAAAATGAATAAGATAACGTATGAAAAGTTGCAATATAACGAGTTAAAACAAATAATTAAAACTTATTGTGTAAGTGGGTTAGGTGAACAATTATTAGATAAATTGGAGCCAAGCTCAAATATGAAGGTTGTTAAAAATCGCTTGAATGAAACATCTGAGGCACGATCTATATTGGATGCAGATGGTCATGTTCCATTTTTAGGTACTTCCAATATAGGAAATATCATCCGAAATCTTGAAAAAGGGGTCATGTTAGATCCAAGTGAGTTGGTGCATACAGTTGATTTTTTAAGAGGATGTAGAAAAATTAAACAGTTTATGCTGAATAAGGAGTTCTTTGCACCGGTACTAGCTTCGTATGCGAATTCGCTTTCTGAATTTATAGCAGTGGAGGAGGAAATTAATTTTGCAATTAAAGGAAATAATGTTGCCTCAACTGCAAGTAAAGAATTAAGGCGAATCCGAAATAATATTGACTCTGTTGAAGAGAAAATTAAAGAGCGTTTAGGCAAATTTCTAAATAACAGTGCCAATAAGAAATACATTCAAGAGTTTTTAATTAGTAAGAAAGATGATCGATATACTATCCCCATTAAAGCATCTTATAAAAATCAAGTTGCAGGAACAATCATTGAAGTGTCTTCTAAAGGTTCTACAGTCTTTATCGAACCAAATACAGTTACAAAGTTAAATGGAGAGCTGGCAACACTAAAAGCTGAAGAAGCCATGGAAGAATATCAAATATTAGCTACTTTAACAGGAATGATCTTAGAAAATCTGCATGAAATTAATATCAATCTTGAGCTTATTAGCCAATATGATATGGTGTTTGCAAAAGCTAAGTTTAGTAAACAGATTGATGGGATAGAGCCAAAATTAAATGATCATGGCTATATAAAATTAGTTCGTTGTAAACATCCGCTTTTAACCGGCGAAGTTGTGCCACTAGATTTTGAAATTGGTAAAGAGCATCGCAGCCTCATTATTACAGGGCCGAATGCCGGTGGGAAGACGATCGTACTAAAAACAATTGGTTTATTAACATTGGCTGTAATGTCAGGATTCCATATTATGGCGGATAAGGAAACCGAAATAGCAGTATTTGAGAACATTTTTGTCGATATTGGTGATAATCAGAGTATAGAAAATGCGTTAAGTACATTTTCATCTCATATGAAAAATATTGCAGAAATCATGAGAGTTTCAAATAATAATACACTTTTACTGTTTGATGAAATTGGAAGTGGGACGGAACCTAATGAAGGTGCAGCACTTGCAATTTCAATTTTAGAGGAATTTTACCATATGGGATGTATGACAGTGGCAACAACTCACTATGGTGAGATAAAACGTTTTTCAGAAATGCATGAGGATTTCATGAATGCGGCCATGCAATTTAATAGTGACACATTAGAACCCATGTATAAATTATTGATAGGAAAATCGGGGGAAAGTAATGCCCTATGGATTTCGCAAAAAATGAATGTACGAGAAAGTGTATTACGAAGAGCTAAAGCGTATATGGAAAACAAAGAGTATCAATTAGAACGTGTGAATGAGAATAAAATAAAGAAGCCCAAGATTGTCAATGGAAAAACTGAAGAGAAGTATGAATTTAAAAAAGGCGACCGAGTAAAATTATTAGAACTAAATGATTATGGAATTGTATATAGAGAAATGGATAAATTCTATAATGTTGTTGTGTTCTATGATGGAGAATTTATCGAGGTAAATGTTAAGCGTATTTCTCTAGATATATCAAGGAAGGAATTATATCCAGAAGGGTATGATTTAGACACTTTGTTTATAGAATATAACATCCGAAAAAATCAGCATGATATAGAACGTGGTTCAAAAAAAGCGCTTCGTAAAATGCGAAGAGAAATCAGAAAGAACAGGGATTGAGGTAAGATGAATCTAACAGCTGTAGAAGTCGTTAAAAAGCCTTTTTAAATCAAAAAAAGAAAGGGCATCTATTTGTAAATTGCCATAGCGGGGGATGCATTCATTCTTGAACTTTCAATCATTCCCTTAAATCAAGATAATGAAATTGTTGGTCACAAAGTCGCAATAAATTAAACAAATGAGTCAATTTCATAATTGCTTATTAACGATCAATACACGAACTTTATTGTTAAAGGAAATTGAATTGTTAGTCAATATATTTCCTTAACTTAGTTGATTGGAGCGGAAACTGGGACTCCTGGGGGATTAGCGTTAGCGTGATGCGACGAGGAAGCTCACCGCACGTCCGCCGGAAAGCGTCCATCCGAAGCGTAAATCAACTTGTTCGGATTTGAAGGCTAAAATCTCTATTATGAAATTGATTCAAATAACTGGATTATAAAAAATAAAGACAGTTCGGCAAAATAAAAATATTCTGCTGGACTGTCTTTATTTTTGCTTAGCATTTATAAAATTTTACCTTGCCAATTCTAGAGCCCAGCAACTTTCGATGTTTAGCTACAGGCGATAGGGCAAGAGGAAATTAGGAAGTGAGTCTATCGGCGTTGCTAGGGCGGAGAGGTTTTGGGAAAACCCCTTCAACTTACTTATACAATTCGGCTGTTAATTAAATTCGAGCATGAAGGGGGCATTACTTAATGTTCCAGTGAGTGAAAAACCACTCTACTGACAATTTTAAAGAGAAATGAAAGCCAAATCTGAAGTTAGATTAAACCATATTTACATAAATTCAATGTTCATTAAGACAATTTCAATAATATCACGACGACTAGGGCACGTTATGATGGAAAGCATCATTTCTGAATTGGAAAACAGCTTTGTCGCTCTATTTTCAAAAATATTGATAAGATTTTTTCCCCATAAACTTCAACTGGATCTAAGGATACAACTGCATGCTTTTACAAACTAGAAAGCATTTCATTGACTTTTATACCGTATGGGGGTATAGTATATACGTAAGCAAAAAAAGGAAGTGATTCATTTGGATAAATTCTTACATGATCACCCGAGTACACCAAGAACACAAGCTGAAAAGGAAAAGGTTGTTAACCGTTTAAAACGAATAGAAGGTCAAGTTCGTGGAATACAGAAAATGGTGGAAGAGGATCGATACTGTGTTGATATTTTAGTGCAAATTAGCGCAATTCAATCTGCTTTGAAGAATGTTGGTTTTGTGATTACTGAACGGCATATCAAACATTGTGTCAGTGATGCCATTAAACAAGGAGAAGGGAAAGAAACGATTGAGGAATTAATGAGTGTTATGAAGCAGTTTTCTAAGTAGGGAGGGCTTGTTATGGGCGATACAAATCATACAACATTAGGGATAACAGGTATGACCTGTGCAGCTTGTTCCAATCGTATTGAAAAAACATTAAATAAAATGGATGGAGTAAAAGCACAAGTCAATTTAACGACCGAAAAAGCGACTATCGATTATAATTCGGAAAAAACTTCAATAGAAGATATTACGAAGAAAATTGAAAATGTCGGCTACGGAGTTTTAATGGAGAATATTGAATTAGACGTATTTGGCATGACCTGTGCGGCATGTTCCAATCGTATTGAGAAGGTATTGAATAAGCAAGAGGGAGTTCAGGCGGCCACTGTCAACTTAACGACAGAAACGGCAACAATTGATTATAATCCTGGAATAGTAAATCCTAAAGCATTAATAGAAAAAATTAAAAATATTGGTTATGATGCGAAAGCTAAGGCAGATGTTGCGGAAAAGCAAACACATAAAGAAAGAGAACTAAAACATCAGAAAATAAAATTAATCATCTCTGCTGTGTTATCTGCACCGTTATTAGTGACTATGTTGGTCCATTTATTTAATATGAATATACCGGATCTATTCATGAATCCGTGGTTCCAATTTGCTTTAGCAACGCCTGTTCAATTTATCATTGGCTGGCAATTTTATGTGGGAGCCTATAAGAACCTGAAAAATGGTGGAGCGAATATGGATGTCCTTGTTGCATTAGGGACAAGTGCCGCTTATTTCTATAGTTTATACGAAGCATTTAAGACGATCGGGACCCCTGAATATATGCCACATTTATATTTTGAAACAAGTGCAGTGTTAATCACATTGATTCTGTTTGGTAAGTATTTGGAGGCAAGAGCGAAAAGCCAGACAACGAATGCCTTATCTTCTTTACTTAATTTACAGGCAAAAGAAGCGCGCGCCAAAAGGAATGGCGAGGAAATCATGATCCCATTAGATGAAGTTGTTGTTGGTGATCGATTAGTTGTTAAACCAGGAGAAAAGATACCCGTAGATGGTATCGTAGTAATGGGAAGAACCTCGGTCGATGAATCGATGCTTACAGGTGAATCTATACCGATTGAAAAAGAAGTAGGGACAGCCGTGATTGGCTCAACGATAAACAAAAACGGTTCGATTGAAATGGAAGCGACAAAGGTAGGAAAGGATACGGCTCTTGCATCAATTGTGAAAGTGGTCGAAGAGGCACAGGGATCAAAAGCACCCATTCAACGATTAGCTGATATTATTTCTGGTTATTTCGTACCAATCGTTGTCGGAATTGCTATTCTAACATTTATCATATGGATTGCTTTTGTCCAGCCTGGTCAATTTGAATCTGCCTTAGTTGCCGCAATTGCGGTACTTGTGATTGCCTGTCCATGTGCGTTAGGACTTGCAACGCCAACTTCAATTATGGTTGGAACAGGAAGAGCTGCTGAAAGTGGAATCCTGTTTAAAGGTGGGGAACACTTAGAAAGAACGCATCAGCTAGAGGCTATTGTTCTTGACAAAACAGGCACGATCACAAAAGGAAAACCAGAAGTAACAGATTTTACTGGGGATGAAGAGGCGTTACAATTATTGGCGAGTGCAGAAAAGGGATCTGAACATCCACTTGCTGGTGCGATTGTGGCTCATGCAACAGAGAAAGAGATTGATTTTGTCGATGTGGATGAATTTACTGCGATACCCGGCCATGGTATTGAAGCCAAAGTATCTGGCAAACAAGTTCTTGTTGGGAATCGAAAATTAATGAATGATTATCACGTTGATATTGGAGCTAATGAAGAGAAATTAGTTGATTTTGAAATCAATGGTAAGACAGCGATGTTAATTGCAATTGATGGAAAGTATCGGGGAATAGTTGCGGTTGCAGATACGATTAAAGAAACTGCACCACAAGCCATTAAAGAGTTGAAAGAACAGGGCTTGGAAGTGATTATGCTAACTGGAGATAATGAAAGAACAGCCCAAGCCATTGCTAAACAAGTTGGGATTGAACATGTGATTGCCCAAGTCTTACCTGAAGAAAAAGCGGATAAAGTAAAAGAAATTCAAGCTAAAGGTAAAAAGGTAGCTATGGTTGGTGACGGTGTGAACGATGCCCCTGCATTAGTTACAGCAGATATTGGTATTGCGATTGGGACAGGTACAGAAGTAGCAATTGAAGCGGCAGATGTCACCATTCTTGGTGGAGAACTACTGCTCATTCCGAAAGCCATTAGGATTAGTCATGCAACGATTAAAAATATCCGGCAAAACCTTTTCTGGGCTTTTGGCTATAATACAGCAGGAATTCCAGTTGCAGCGATTGGGCTACTTGCCCCATGGATTGCCGGTGCAGCTATGGCATTAAGTTCGGTTAGTGTTGTGTCCAATTCACTGCGGTTAAAACGAGTGAAATTATAAAAAACGTAAGTGCCTGTTTAAGCTACCTTAAAAAGCAATTTGAAGGAGGTGAAAAGCATGGAGAAGACTTTAAATGTGCAAGGCATGACATGTGGACATTGCAAACAAGCTGTTGAAGGCGCGTTGAAAAATTTAGCTGGCGTATCTGCGGCTGAAGTAAATTTAGAGGCAGGTAAAGTTGCTGTCACCTTTGATGACTCAAAAGTAAATGTTGATGCTATGAAAGAAGCAATTGAAGAACAAGGCTATGATGTCGAAGCCTAAATATAAATATAAAAGAAAAGCTGGTTTTCTGTGCTGAAAATCAGCTTTTCTTTTTTTGTAGCCTACTAATGAAGAGAAGTTATTAAAATTTGAAAGACTTGTATCTAGAATCATGACAGGATAATTGAGAATATCAGCTCACTTAATCATATTTCTAAGGCAGAGATTGGAAACTAAAGTTGCACCTTGCTCAAATTTTTAATACCAACTGTTATACTAATAATAAAGGAAGAAATTTACATGAGATTATATGAAAAACCAATTAAAGCATATTTACATAATGACTTAGCAGCCTTTGAATCTCAAGAAAATGACAAGCAACTTATCTATTTTTTTGAGAAAGGTTATGTTACAGTTCTCGGTGAATTTGAGTCAGATAAATATGTCGGAGGCAAAGCTTGTATAATTTTTAATCAGACAGATGTTATTTCTGTTGGAAAAGGGATGCTACGTTTTGTTGACGAAGAGGATTTATCATAAAAGACAAAACTGATCATACGTGGCAAGAGAAGAACATTACAGCTTTACCAACTATTTGCTTTAAATAAAAAGAGAGCCCTTTTCCTCACGATATACCGAAACAAAAGGGCTGATCTCTTTACTTCCATTGCACAAACTGTTTAAAGTCTTTATACTCTTGCTAAATCACTTTCACTATTCGCCGTTGTTTTTTTAGCTCCAGAGACCATTTCCTGCAGTAACAGCCATCTGATAACGAGTCTTTATTATTTCGATGAGGAACATCAACATTAAGGGGCATACTTAGTTAATCTATATCGATACAATAAACTTTGATACAATAATGTAAATGGAAAAGAATAAGAAGGAGTGAAACTAATTAATTTATTGTAAATAAAAGCATTATTAAAAATGAAACCAGTAAGGGAGGAATTGATTATGACAGAAAGCGGAAAAGCCGGTAATCAAAATGAGTTGTCTCTAGAACAACAGGAAGAGTTACTAAAAGTGTTAAAAGCACGCTTTGAGAAAAACATGCATCGTCACGAAGGTTTAGAATGGGATAAAGTTCAAGCTAAACTGGTAGCTAATGCAGAAAAACTATGGTCGCTTAATGAAATGGAAAGAACGGGCGGTGAACCTGATGTTGTGGAGTTCAATGAACAAGCGAATGAATTTATTTTTAATGATTGTTCAGCGGAAAGTCCTAAAGGTCGCAGAAGTGTTTGTTATGACCGTGAAGCACTAGAGGCAAGGAAAAAACATAAACCAGAAAATAACGCTATCGATATGGCAATGGAGATGGGGATTGAAATTTTAACGGAAGAACAATATCGAACGTTACAGCAACTTGAAAACTTTGATAAGAAAACGTCGAGCTGGGTGCAAACTCCTACAGATATTCGAGAGCTTGGCGGCGCCCTATTTTGTGACTATCGCTTTGGGCATGTCTTTGTCTATCATAATGGTGCTGATTCTTACTATGGTTCCAGAGGGTTCCGCGGCTTGCTAAGAGTTTGAGATTTGTACAAGTAAGTACACCCATTTCAGTGATGATACATTCTGGAGTGGATACTAGAACAAAATAGCCATATATGAGAAATTATTTGCCAACAGTGAAAGATCGAGGAGTCACTATTGAAATTAAGAACATTTGAATAGAACGAGAAGATCTCTTTACATCGATCTAGTCGATATATTAAGGTCAAAAAGACGCCTTAAGCATCTTTTTGGCCTATGGTCATAGTTTGATTAAAATGTATAGGATTCTCCATCATCTGGTACAAGCACGTTAGAAGCCATTTCTTTCTCCCTAGCAAAGCTCTTTAATTCTTCCCTTGATAGATTCCAATGATTGACAGCTTCCATGTGTACAGCAATAATTTTTGCTTGAGGCGCAGTTTTATAGACTTCATAGACATCCTCTTTCCCCATGACAAGAGAACCGCCTTCAAAGAATTGGTTATCTCCAGCATTGACGACGATGATCTCTGGTTTATGTGTGTCGATTGTATCTTGGACAGCGCCATACCAAACCGTATCTCCAGCTACATAAAGTGTTTTTTCGCTTGGATGTTTGAAGACAATTCCACATACTTGACCAGCGATTTGGAGGATTTCACCTCTTCCATGCTCACCTTTTGTTTTAATTAATTGGATCCCCTCAAAAACGGTATCCTCTTGTAAAACCTCTACATTATGGAAGCCAGCATGGCGGATTTCAGTTGCATCTTCTTCATTTTGGGAGAAAATTTTCAGCTCTTTTGGCAATAATTCTTTAGCTACTTCATCCCAATGATCATCATGCAAATGGGTTACGATCACTCCATCTACATCATGGATAATTTGGTCAATGCTTGTGGGCAAACCCACTAAAGGATTGGATTGGTCTTGTCTTGGGGAATTCGGAAATGGTGGAAAGCTCCCTTTTTCCGATAGCATGGGATCAATTAAAAATTTTTTCCCAGCATAATTTACGACTAATGTTGCATTACGAATGTGCTGTATATTCATATAAATGAACTCCTTTTTTTTGAGATTTTGTTTAAACCATGTATATTTTATACTAAGTCCTATTCAGCGATACATAGATAAAATAAAGTCTTTTGCCCTTTTGACTTTATTATTGAAAGGAGTTCAAGAAATGTTAGATCATACGGATAAACGTATTTTAGAAGAACTATCCAAGAATAGCCGGCTCTCAATGAAAGATTTAGGCGAGTTAGTGCATTTGACTGGACCCGCTGTTGCAGCTAGAGTGGCTAAATTAGAGGATCAAGGAGTGATCGAGGGATATACGATTAGCGTAAATCGAGAAAAACTTGGCTACTTTATCCATGCTTTCATCACGATTATGATGCCTACCACTTATCATCAGCCTTATTTGTCGTTCTTACAAACCCAGGAACAATATGTTCTTCATAACTATAAAATTAGTGGGGATGGTTGTTATCTCCTCGAATGCCAATTCCCTACAAATGAAAGATTAAATGATTTTTTGAAAGCATTGAACAAGCATGCAAACTACAAATTATCCATCGTCATTGCCCCATAATAAATGCTCAAATAGTCGTGAAAGAGAGAGGGTTTGGTCATTTTTAAATGAAAAAATGATCAAACTTAATTCTAAAGCAACATGTAAGCATTGAATCTCGTCATGACTGTCTCTAGTTAGTTTTTTTAAATTATAGAAGTATTTTTATATTAGGAAGACTGGCTGTCATATTCCTTACAAGTTGTTGAGGAAACAGTTGTTTAATTTGACGCTATCCCTACATAATTAAAAAGAAGAAAAATAGTAGGATAAAACTTATAAAACCCGTGGCACAAAAGAAAAAAATTATGTATAATAATATGTGAATAGTTTCACAATATAAACATTTATTTTATTATGGAATAGTTCACATTTAATTTTGAGTAAAAAGAAATATAGTGAGATTGGATGAAGGAATCAATCTTTACTCCCATCAACTCCAATACTTACAAAAGAGAAATTAAGCAAGCAAGGCATAGAAAAAAAATCATTATACGAAGTTTATGTAAAGGGAATATGAAGGAGAGAGAGGAGAAGAGAAAAATGAGAGAGGCGCTTAACACGTTTGCAAATACAGCGGCTTTAAAAGTAAATCAATTAAAAACAAGCAAAAGCAAGTACGTCACGATGTCCATGTTGGCAGGTTTCTTTATTGGCTTAGGTATTATCCTTATTTTCACTATTGGTGGCTTATTGGTTCCTTCCCAATTCGGTGGCACTAAAATCGTAATGGGAATCTCATTTGGGATCGCACTTAGCTTAGTAATTATGGCTGGTGCGGATTTATTTACAGGTAATAATATGATTATGACGATAGGAACACTCATGAAAAAGACAACATGGGGAGAAACAGCTTACGTATGGCTTTTTAGTTACTTGGGGAATTTTGCCGGCTCTGTCCTTGTAGCCATTCTATTTTTCTATTCAGGTTTAGCAATAGGTGATACGGCTGATTTTATTGTCACCACAGCAAGTGTAAAGATGAATGCGCCATTTATGGAGTTGTTTGTACGCGGTCTTCTATGTAATATATTAGTCTGTTTGGCAGTCTGGTGCTCTGTCAAATTAAAGAGTGAATCAGCAAAGCTTATCATGATTTTCTGGTGTTTATTTGCCTTTATTACTTCAGGCTTTGAGCATAGTGTGGCAAACATGACCCTATTATCAATTGCACTCCTTGTTCCTCATCCTGAAACGGTCACTATAATGGGGATGGCAGCCAACTTAATTCCTGTTACACTCGGTAATATTGTCGGTGGGGCTATCTTTGTCGGAGCCGCTTATACGTATGGAATTGTTGAGAAACAACCTGAAATGCCATCAAAACAATTAAGGGAATCCAGTTAAGCTTGATTGTCATAAAGATGGCTGCTTTCTCTTTTGGGTGTCGATGAGAATAGTCAATATAATGCGCGTGAAGAAACTATCTCAGAATGCAATTTTGGATTAAACAGGCTGTTCATAAATTTACTAGTTTTGAAAGGAGCGGCTCAACTCGATATACGACAGACCATTAGTAGTTAACTACAAGGAAAAGGCTAACCTAAACACTGGAGATTTCCTTTTTAATCGATGAGAACAAAATGAATAAATGGGCCTTTTTGTACAAAAGCGTAACTCTTAAATGATAAGGGATACGCTTTTTTGTTAAGATCAAGTTTTAACTAGAAAAGTAATAAATCTTGAGTGAATACGGAAATATATGAAAAGTCCTCATATGCTTCATTTATGGGAAGCACTGTAGGGAAATTGATTTAATATATTTATTTAAAGATTGCAACAATATGTTAAAATAAATCAAAACATTTATTCATTGAGAAATTGGGGAGAACATATGAAAATTCGCGAAATAGAAGAAAAAGATAGGAGGATGGAGCAAATTATTAAATGTTCCTTGGAATCATTTGATTTAAATATTCCGGGAACAGCTTATTTTGATCCTCAACTTGGAAGTCTAGCTCAGTTTTATAAGCAGCAACCAAATGCAAGCTATTGGGTTGCCGTGAATGGACAAGATGAAGTGATAGGTGGGGTTGGAATTGCTCCATTTAACCTAAAAAAGGGGATTTGTGAGTTGCAAAAGCTTTACGTTTCTCCAGAAGCCCAAGGTATGGGCCTGTCTACTGAGTTGATGAAAGTAGCCCTTTGCTTCGCTAAACAACATTATACATACTGTTATTTAGAAACGTTGAAGAAACTTCATATAGCTACTCTCCTGTACCGTAAATTCGGTTTCCAACTACTTGATAGCCCGCTGGATGGTTCAGAACATAATGCGACAGACGCTTGGTATCTAAAAGAATTATCGTGAAAGATAGCGGTCTAAGTAATTAGATGAGAACTTAATCATAAGCAATCTAGACATGATTTCGCTAGTTTTGTCTTTAATACATTTACAGTTAGAGTGAGGAGTTGGTCCAATTGCTAACGAATTTATATTTAGTTAGACATGCCCATTCTATTTATACACCAGATGAGTTAGAGAGACCCTTATCTGAACGAGGTTTTGCAGATGCACAAACAGTTACAAAATTATTAAAAAAGGAAAATATTGAGTTTGTCTATTCAAGTCCCTATAAACGAGCAATTCAAACAATCGAAGGTTTGGCTAATGCCATCGATAAAGAAGTTCAAATAGAAAATGATTTTAAAGAACGAGTTTTAGCGGAAAAGCCTGTAGAAGATTTTAGAATGGCCATTACAAAAGTATGGAAAGATGATGATTTTTCTTGGAGTGGTGGCGAATCAAATAGGATCGCTCAAAAAAGAGGAAGCCGTGCTATTTTACAAGTATTAGAAAGGCATAAAGGTAAAAATATTGTGGTCGGTACACATGGAAATATTATGGTGTTAATCATGAACTATTTTGACCATACATATGGATTCGATTTTTGGCAGGCACTCGAAATGCCTGATATATATAAATGCTCATTTAATGGCAAGAAGCTTATAAACGTGCAAAGGATATGGAAGAAATGAAAAAGATCGCTATTATTGGTTCTGGTGGTTCAGGGAAATCTACGTTAGCAACAAAGCTAGGAGCAATATTAAAGATTGAAGTATTTCATCTTGATGCGTTATTTTGGAAACCTGGGTAGATTGGAGTCTCTAAACAAGAACAAAGAGTTGTTCAAAGTGAGTTGGTAGAAAAGGATAGTTGGATTTTTGATGGGAATTATGGTGGAACGATCGATATTCGTTTAAAGAAAGCCGATGCAATTATTTTTTTAGATATTCCACGAACCATCTGTGTATATCGTGTTATAAAACGGTGGATTCAATACCGAAACAGGACCCGACCAGATATGGGGGAAGGATGCGAAGAAAGGATTTCAATTGGATTTTTAAAATGGGTATGGGAATATCCGCAATCTCAAAAACCGATGATCTTAAAAAAATTAGCCTCCTATTCAAATAAGAAAGAAATCATTGTCTTACACTCCCCGAGTGAGGTGGAACAATTTTTAAATAAGGTAGAAGAACATGTACAGGGTAGCTTGTAAATAGAAGATGACTTAGAATGCTTGAAACTTCAAATTGTAATACAATACCATTAAGAGATTGAATATTCAGTTATGAAAAGGCTAACTAAAAAGAAGTTTAATTTCAAAGGAGACATTTGTTTTTTTGGGAGGTATAAGGATGAAGCAAGAAGATGCTGTCCAAACTATTTCGCAAAGTTTAAAGAAGGATAAGCGGTGAAGGCCATTTTTTTAAAAGGTTCCATGGGGAGAGGCGAATATGATGAGTATTCGGATGTTGATCTTTATTGTCTAGTAGATGAGAAAGAGAAGGAAGCCTTTTTGAATCAGAGATTAAGCCATTTAGAATCTTATCGGAATATATTATTTTATGAGGACTATTTTATCATAGCACCGCAGATCATAGCTGTTTTTGATAATCTGCTTCATGTTGATTTATATACTGTAACGGAAAAAACTTTTGATAAGAAGGATTTTTTTCATGTGCTATATGATCCTGAAAATCGACTAGCTAAATTTCAAGCTACTCAAAATTTAATGCTGTCAAGCGAAGAATTTGCTGATTGTGCTTATGATGTGGCTTGGTTTCTATTTCAATATCATAAGGCAAATCAAAGGGGCAATGACCTATGGGCTGTCGAAATGCTACGGCATGTAATAGTCAACCTTGCAAAAGTATTATTGCATAGATATAGACCTGAACGAGCTCAACTAGGATTGAAAACACTCAAATCTTCATTACCCCTTGTTCTCCTTAATAAAGTAAAGTTGATTTTTCAATATAATACGCCAGGATCCCATAGCCAATCAGTAAATCATTTGATGAATTTGTTAGATGATGAAATTGATTGGATTGAATGCACTGTGGAAGGAAATCGACAGGCGGGGGCGTTTTTAAGGATGATGATAAAGTTACTGAACTAATCTAGATGGCACCAGCTTCTTTACCCCCACTTTTATAAGGGGATTACTTTCATAGAATAGTTTTTGAAAATAGTAACTATTGTTTTTTTAAAAAAGTATTGTTAAGGAGGAAGTATGAGTAAAAATATTTATATCATTCGACATTGTGAAGCAGAAGGGCAATCCGCGAATTCTCCGTTAACAGAAAAAGGATTCGTTCAAGCGAATGAATTATCTAATTTTCTAGCTGATGTAAAGGTTGATAGGATTATTTCTAGTCCTTTTTTAAGAGCTGTTCAAACGATCAAGCCATTTGCGGAGAAGAAGAAAATTGACATTGAGATGGAGGGCCGATTGACTGAGCGTATACTTAGTTCTATTTTTTATTCGGATTGGATGGAAAAACTGGAAGCGACATTCGAAGATTTGAACTTAAAGTATGAAGGTGGAGAATCCAGTAATGAAGCTAAAAATCGGATTATTGGAGTTGTAAATGATATTTTGGCAAGTGATGCTGAACATACAATAGTTGTGGCGCACGGAGGGATTATATCATTATTATTAAATCATTATGATAAAAACTTTGGGTTTGAGCAATGGAAGGCTTTAGGGAATCCAGACATATATCTATTAAGTCACTCACAGAATGACGTTGCTATTAAACGTTTATGGGAAAATTAAGAGGGGGATAATCACTATATTTACAGGTGTTTATATTTTAGGAGGAGAATCAAATTTAATAATGGCTGGTGAATGATAATTATTAAAGAAGATCAAGTTATTAGTAATATATTTCCCTAACTCAGTTGATTGCAACGACAGATGACGACTCCTGGGGAGTAGGATGACAGGTAAGGTTTTAGTGGTAGGCTCGAACCGCAGCCTCCTGTTGCTTCGCCTACCACTTGTACGTCCATGTACGTCGCAAAGCCTGTGTGCCTGCATTTTGCAGGCCCCCTGGAAAGTGTCCACCAGAAGCATAAATCAACGTAATTTGGATTTGATGCTAAAATTTCTATTACGAAATTGATTCAAGTAAAAAAGATTTGGGGATGGATAGGAGAGAAGAGAATGGATCCAGTACTGAAGGAATTTCCAGAAGAATTTACAACAGATCGATTAGTTATTCGAATGCCAAGACCAGGAGATGGTAAGGTCGTACATAGCGCGATAACCGCCTCCATAAATGAACTTAAACCTTGGATGCCATTTGCACAGAAAGAGCAGTCAGAACAAGATGTAGAAGTAAATATTAGGTCAGCTTATATTTCCTTTATGAAGAGAGAGGATTTAAGATTACTAGTATTTTTAAAGGATACAGGAGAATATGTTGCTTCTTCTGGGTTACACAGAATCGATTGGTCGATTCCTAAATTTGAAATAGGATACTGGATTGATAGCCGTTTTAGTGGGAAAGGCTATATGACAGAAGCGGTTAAAGGAATTGCTGAATTTGCCTTTCAGGAATTACTAGCCAGACGGGTTGAGATTAGATGTGATGCCAAAAATATAAAAAGCAGAGCGATCCCAGAAAAATTAGGTTTTTCTTTAGAAGGGACTTTAAAAAATGATGCTATTTCTCCAGATACTAACGAATTAAGAGATACTTGTATATACGCAAAAATAGTATGAGATGGCCTTTCTAGAAAGTGCATATAACAACCCTTTCATGTTAAACGATTAGATTGCCATCTATGTGTAGAGAAGGTCTATGATAAATGAAGACTAACAATGGAGAATATCGGTGCTTGTAAACAGTAGCGGAAAATCTTGTGAAGATAAAAAGTATTAGCTCAAATTACCATAAATCCTTACTAAAGGATCAAATTTGAGATGAAGTGCTGGCTAGCTAGATAAATACAATCATATACCAAAATAATGATACATGAGGTTTATACGGAAAGTTATCGGGAAAAACTAACTAGGTTGAAAAATAAAAGGATAGCGTACGTTAAGCAAAAAGAACACTTTTCCATGAAACTTCTGCTATTTACAAAAAGTAATTATATTAGTATAATAAAAAAGCGACTTTTAATATTTTCGCTTAATCTTTTGTTAAGAGCGGGGGACCCAATTTTTATGGCGGCATGTCCGCGTGGGGTGAATCCTATCAACGGATGGGCTGATTGTTTCCCATAGTCCTAACCCGAAAGCTAACCTCGTCAGCGTTTAAGGAAACAAATGAGTATATGATATGGTGGGAATTGACACAACCCGTGTCTTTTTTTGTTGGTCAATTATCGTTTTTATTTCAATCATCTTTGTTTTCCTTGCCTAAACACATATATATTACGAACGAGAAGGTAGGGTAATTGATGAAAAAATTTAAATTAAGTTTAGCTAACCAGATTTTTATTGGTCTTATTTTAGGGATAGTTATTGGCGGTATCTTCTACGGAAGCGATACGGCACAAGGGATCTTACAACCATTCGGTGACCTGTTTCTTCGCTTAATTAAGATGATTGTTGTCCCGATTGTTCTTTCTAGTATTATCGTTGCCATTGCTGGAGTTGGAGATTTGAAATCCGTAGGTAAACTTGGTGCTAAATCATTAACTTATTTTATTGGGATGACATTGGTTGCTATTGGGATTGGTCTTATTGCCGGTAATTTATTTCAGCCTGGCGCTGGTTTAAATATGGACAGCCTTGAGAAAAGTGATATTTCAAGTTATGTCGAAACATCGAAAGAACAAGAGGGGAAATCAATAGCAGATACCCTTTTGCATATCGTACCAACTAATCCACTCCAAGCGATGGTTGAAGGCGATATGCTAGCGATTATTTTCTTTGCTGTTGTATTTGGACTTGGAATCGCAGCAATTGGTGATAAAGGCAAGCCAGTATTGAAATTTTTTGAAGGTATGGCCAATGCGATGTTCTATGTCACAAACTTAATTATGAGATATGCACCAATTGGGGTATTCGCCTTGATCGGTGTAACAATTTCTAAATATGGTTTTAAATCCTTGATTCCCTTAGGTAAGTTAGCTTTTACGGTATATGGAACGATGGCATTCTTTATCATTGTTATATTAGGTTTGGTGGCTAGAGTTGTTGGGTTTCGGATCTTTACATTATTAAAAATGATTAAAGAAGAATTGATTTTGGCTTTCTCTACATCAAGTTCAGAAACAGTACTTCCACGAATTATGGACAAGATGGAGCAAGCAGGAAGTCCGAAACATATTGCTTCATTCGTTATTCCAACAGGTTACTCTTTTAATTTAGATGGATCTGTTTTATACCAAGCGATCGCTTCGTTATTTATTGCACAAATGTATGGAATAGAATTAAGCATCGGACAACAGATTACTTTAATGTTAGTATTGATGGTAACATCCAAAGGAATGGCTGGAGTCCCAGGCGTATCGTTTGTCGTGTTACTTGCTACATTTAGTACAATCGGCTTACCTGCTGAAGGGTTAGCATTCATTGCAGGAATCGACAGGATTCTTGATATGGGCCGCACTGTAGTGAATGTTGTCGGGAATTCACTTGCAGCAATAGTTATTGCGAAATGGGAAGGCCAATTTAATCCTCCAACTGAAGAAGAACTAATTGAACAACCTTTATAATATTATTTGAAAAACACTCCCAATCGAGGTGAGTGTTTTTTCATTTTCTTTGCTAAATTTAGGACATGAACGAGAAAATGTCGTTCTTGTTTCTTGTAATAGTCTATGATATATTATCAACGTCACTTATTAAACCTATTTAATAAGTTATTTCGTACTTATCAGTATTACAAAATTAAGTTTCATAACATAACATGAATCAATTTCATAATTGCTTATTAATGATCAATACACGAACGTTATTGTTAAAAGGGATTGAATAGTTAGTCAATATATTGCCTTAACTTAGTTGATTGAAGCGGAAGGTGGCGACTCTTGGGGGATTAGCGTTAGCGTGACAGGTGAGATCCCGAAGGAGCAAGCGACGAGGAAGCTCACCGCACGCCCCTCCGGAAAGCATCCACCAGAAGCGGAAATCAACGTTATTCGGATTTGAAGGTTAAAATCTCTATTATGAAATTGACTCAACATAAGTAAATTTTTTGCTAAAAGATGATTTGGAAGGATTAAAACCTTGGAACTAATTCATTGAGGAATAGTGCTAGTAAAATTGGTTACTAAAGAGAAGATGAGAAAGTGGGTCTTAAAAAATGAAAACAGAAAAAGAGAAAATGTTGGCTGGGGAAATGTACGATCCCGCAGATCCGGTGTTATTAACTGAACGTGAGGAAGCTAGAAGAAAGGTGAGAATATATAATCAAACTTTGGAAACAGATGGAGAAAAACGGACTCAATTATTAAAGGAATTACTTGGTTCAACTGGAGAAAATGTATATATGGAACCAAATATTAGATTTGATTATGGATATAACACATATGTCGGAGAAAACTTTTTTGCGAACTTTGACTGTACAATCTTAGATGTTTGTGAAGTGCGATTTGGAGATAATTGTATGCTTGGACCTAGTGTGCAGATTTATACAGCAACACATCCACTTGATCCAGGAGAACGGAATTCGGGTAAAGAATATGCAAAATCGATTACGATCGGAAATAATGTTTGGATTGGTGGAAGTGCAATTATCAATCCGGGAGTAACGATAGGTGATAATGTTGTCATTGCCTCTGGAGCAGTTGTGACGAAGGATGTAGCAGATAACGTGGTAGTGGGGGGGAACCCCGCTAAAATTATTAAACAAATAGAAAGGTTAACCCCTACTTTTTAAATACTTTACTTCAACCGTGAGAAAGCGCCACTTACGGCTGTTTAATTAAGTTTTATGCAAATGACCTTTTCCTAGTTCAATTGGGAAAAGGCTGTTTTTGTATTTATATAGCTATCCTTTCTTTTCCGGGTTCTGCTATAAGCTGTTCTCTATGCTGAGGGGTGGGCAATCATCACAGGGGAATTGATGGCAAAAAGAGTGTAGTGAAATGAATGTAGGGTCGATAAAATTAGCTGTAATCACGTAAGGTATACCGTTTAAGGCGTTTTGTTGCAGTTATAGTTTCTTTCGTAATAGGGATATGTTTCATCGCCTTTCCTAATCCATATAAAGGCATATTCACATAGACTGATTCATAACGCCCTTTATTTAGTTCGTAAGTTTCATGATATATACCGACAGCATCATTACTTCCGACTTTAGTATTGAAGTTTTTCCATGCTTGCAGATGTTTATTCCCTTTCGCATAGGCTAATAAATCATCAGTAGACCGCCAGTATTGAATCATAACAGTAGTTCTTAGGCCGAAATAGCTTTCCAAGGAGAGAAAGCCCAACTCCTCTTTATGAGTATATAGCTCTTTGATCATGCCAGGCATTGCGGTAAATACAGGTCCCCATTTATGGATGGCTAAGAGCTTATTCACACGCATTCCAATTAGAAAGACGACAATATCATCATTATTTTCAGTAGTGAAACGTCCAGTATGGATGTTTTTAGCCATGATGATCCTCCTTATTAAAATAATTTGTCGTTGCCTCACACCATTCAATCGCAGCTTTTGTTACTCTTTTTCCATAATCTAAAGTAAATAACCAATAGGTCACGTCTTCATTGTTTTGTTGGTTGCTGATAATGACTTCTTCGATATTTTGATAAACTTGGTAGGATTCAACCAACTTATGCTTATAATTATCCAAATGTAGCAAGCTGTTTTCTTTGGATTGATGGCGGCCAAAGAACAATTTTAATAAAACTTCATTCCGTTCAACTGGTATTTGTTCAATCGGCGCTTCCAACCAATCTTTTAAAACTTCTATACCTTTAGCAGTTAAAGAATATTCATTTCGTTCAGGCTTTCCTTCTTCTGATAAGGTTTGGACTGTTGCTAATTCATCTTCAATAATTAATTTTAAAGTAGGATAAATTTGACCATAGCTGATTTTCCAGAAATGATTTAAACTTCGATCTATAAGTTGTTTAATCGCATATCCTGTTCTGCATTCCGTTGTCAAAATCCCAAGAATAGCATAGGTTGTATGATTATATTTTTTCATTGAATCCCACCTATCTAATTGATATGTATCTTTTGGATACATATTACGATATAGGCTATTTCTATGTCAATGATGAAATGTAGATTATTTTTTGCGGTAATGTACAGCTAAACAGTAGGATAAGCGATTTTTGATAAAAGGTTTTAAAAAAATATTTGACAGCTTAATACTACAAGTGTAGTATTTTAAGGAGGTTAATCCTTTATGGCCTATTTTAGCAAGCAAACAGTCGTAATAATGGGTGCACATGCAAGGATGTTAATAATTTAGAAAGAGGTTGGATATTATGAAATTAAGAAGCTTGACGTTTAGTACATTACCTATGTTATTGCTTTTATGTTTGGTAATAGCGGGTTGTGCTGAGGATAGTAAAGATTCAGCTCAACCTAAACACCAGGACGCTGATTTTGCTAAACTTGAAGAAGAATTTGATGCTAGGCTTGGCGTCTTTGCGCTCGATACTGGTACTGGGGAAACGATCTCTTACCGAGCGGATGAGCGTTTTGCTTATGCATCTACTCATAAGGCCTTAGCTGTAGGGGCATTGTTGCAACAAATTTCTATTGAAGATCTCAATCAAAAAGTAATATTTGCAGAGGGTGACCTTGTAAATTATAGTCCAATTACGGAGAAATATGTGGATAAAGGAATGACCCTTAGTGAGTTAAGTGAAGCATCTCTACGCTATAGTGACAATACGGCAGGAAATCTCATTTTAAAGGAACTGGGGGGACCTGATGAATTCAAAAAAGCACTGAAGAAAATAGGAGATGATATCACAAAACCTGAGCGCTTTGAGCCAAGTTTAAATGAGGTTAAACCAGGAGAAACTCATGATACAAGTACACCTAAGGCGCTTGCTACTAGTCTTAAGGCCTTTACACTTGAAGATGAACTACAAAAGGAAAAACGTTTGATGTTAGTAGATTGGATGAAACGCAGTACTACGGGTGATACATTAATTCGTGCTGGGGTACCAAAGGACTGGGAAGTAGCGGATAAATCCGGAGCCGCTTTATATGGTACAAGAAATGATATTGCTATAATCTGGCCGCCAAACGAAGATCCTATTATTCTAGCAATACTATCTGATCGTGCTACAGAGGATGCAGATTATGATGATAAACTAATTGAGCAAGCAGCTGAAACAGTCATTGCTGGACTTAAAGACAGCGCTCAGGAGTGAGCAAGGATGGCTATAAAAAGAAGATAAATTAGTACTATAGTGAGGAGAAAGCTAGGAAATAAAAAGTGATATTACCAAGCACAATAGGGGAGTTCCATAAAGTATAAAAAACTTTGATATAATTAAGTTAATAGCTGGATTGGGTTGAATCTAAAAATCGGGCATTTAATAGAGTCATCAAAGGAGAATGTGCTATGACTAAACATAAGATTTATACAATGAGTGTCGCAAAAGTCTATCCCCATTATATTACAAAGGCAGAGAAAAAAGGACGGACAAAATCAGAAGTCGATGAAATCATCCGCTGGTTGACAGGCTATAGTCAGGAAGAGTTAGAGGTACAATTGGAAAAAGAGACAGACTTTGAGACCTTCTTCGCAGAGGCTCCCCAATTGAATTCTTCCCGAGCTTTAATCAAAGGTGTAGTTTGCGGTATCCGAGTGGAAGATATCGAAGAACCAACAATGCAGGAAATTCGCTATTTGGATAAGTTAATTGATGAATTAGCAAAAGGAAAAGCGATGGAGAAGATTTTGCGAAAACCCTAAGCAAAAAAAGAATTGCATTATCAAATGTGTTCAATAAAACATGCTCAACCATCTTTTTGAAATCAAAATTTAAAATTTGTTAGAGAAGAATCCATTTTTTAAAAATGGATTCTTCTTCTGTTTTTAAGCAACATGGTGTAGAAAATAATTTAAAATTTTACTGAGCCATACTTAGAGGAATTTACTTGGGTTTATTCGTTAAGCAATAAAAATAGCATCTAAAATGATAAAAATTTATTGTAAATCGATAAATGACATGTTAGAATCATTTTGACGTTGAATAAGTGAGGTGTTTTTTGTGAAACGAGGTTCGACACTCTTTTTAAAAATAACTGTCTTTCTGATTGGCACACCGATTCTAGCTTTATGTATATTTGGTTTACCCATGATCGCTATAGAGGCAACAGAAAGTCAATCGGAATTCGCTTATATACTTTACGGGATTTTAATTGTGATGTATGCGTCCGCGATCCCGTTTTTCTTTGCATTGTATCAGGCATTCAAACTTTTAACTTATATTGACAAAAACAAAGCGTTCGCAGATATATCTGTAAAAGCTTTAAAAAAAATAAAGTATTGTGCGATTGCAATTAGTCTCTTTTATCTAATGGGGATGCCGCTTTTATATCTTATGGCAGAGATCGATGATGCCCCAGGAATTATTTTGATTGGATTAGTCATTGTTTTTGCTTCCATGGTGATTGCTGTCTTTTCTGCTGTTCTTCAAAGACTTTTAAAAGAGGCAATCGATATAAAATCAGAAAATGACTTAACGGTCTGAGGTGAATGAGATGGCGATTATAATCAATATTGATGTCATGCTAGCAAAAAGGAAGATGAGTGTGACAGAACTTTCGGAGAAGGTTGGAATCACAATGGCGAATCTCTCGATATTAAAAAATGGTAAAGCAAAAGCGATTCGCCTATCAACATTAGATGCAATTTGTAAGGCGTTGGATTGTCAGCCAGGTGATCTTTTGGAATACGAAAGTGATGAAAAGACTTAGGAGTAGGAAGTTTTTAAGAAGATAGAGCTTCTAAAAATGATATTCAAGAAAATGAGGGATTGCTGATGAACGTAACCATTCAAAACGAATTGCAGAGAAAGACTTTGAAGGGGAAAATGACAAAAGCCTGTCAACAACTCTTCCGTTTCGGTTGGGAGCAGGCGCTATCCTGTTTGTTTCCTGTTGTGATCTTTTCTTCTTTAGCTTTGACTCAAATTATTCCTTTGCCGTTCCTTGGACGATATGATTGGCTACTTATCATTTGCCTAAGTATGCAGTGGTGGATGGTGCGTTCTGGTCTTGAAACAGGGGATGAGCTGAAGGTAATTACATTGTTCCACTTAATCGGGCTTGCTCTCGAACTGTTTAAAGTACATATGGGTTCTTGGTCTTATCCAGAAGAAGGATATTTCAAAATATTTGGTGTACCTTTATATAGTGGTTTTATGTATGCTAGTGTAGCGAGTTATCTTTGCCAGGCATGGAGAAGGTTGAAGGTTGATCTCATCAAATGGCCGCCGTTTTTACTTGTTGCACCGCTTGCTGCGGCCATTTACCTGAATTTTTTTACCCATCATTATTGGATCGATATTCGATGGTGGTTAGCCGCACTTGTTATCCTGGTCTTCTGGAAAACATGGGTCACATATGAAGTGAATGACTCCCAATATCGGATGCCACTTGCTCTATCTTTTGTATTGATTGGATTTTTTATATGGATTGCAGAAAATTTTGCCACATTCTTTGGTGCCTGGAAATATCCAAATCAGGCAGAGGCATGGAGTCTTGTGCATCTAGGTAAAGTTAGTTCTTGGGTCTTATTAGTAATAGTTAGTTTTTTAATTGTGGCCATGTTGAAGCGTGTGAAAGGAAGTTCACATTAGGAGAGTTCATGCTTTTTAAATCCCTGCAACTATAAATTTGATCTGTCTGTTTTCTGGTATGTTATATTTATAATTTGCTCTGTTTCATTATCAAATTTTATATTAACAAATACACCAAATTCTTTTTGATCCCTTTTTAACCATAGCTTAAATTTTTCTGTGGAGTATTTTGCACCTTTTTCTTTGCCAAGATGAAGATAATCTACAATTTTTGCTTGAGGATATTTTTCTTTCGTCTTTTCCATTGCTATTTTTCCCCATTCACTATACGACGGCTCGTTTTCTGCTATTTTTACATCAAGATGAGGTTTTTGGGGAATAAAATCACTAAAAAAGAATAAGGCAATCATTAACGATATGGATAGGGTTCTTATCATTTTTTCACCTTCTTTTTACTTTATTCTTTACTTGTTGATTCAATCTATACGTTAAACCTTATGAAAACGTTGGAGTAAGAGTTGCCTGTTAAGAACGGAGCTTTGATTAGGTTTTAAGTATGAAAGAAAAGATATGATTCCACATATAAATAGATTTGTAAAAAGGGAAGGGTGATGAGATGAGTATCCAATTAAAGGAAATACATTCAAGGAAAATCATCGACTCTTTATGTGTACTTGGATGGAATATCGAATAAAGACTTTATTGATAATGTCCAAGAAGAATACGGGGAATCCGTAGCTGAAATTTTAGATATCGATGAAAATATCGAAAGCCAAACAGGGATGTATACAGCTGCCGTGTTTGCTGTTATGTTAATGGTCTTAAGCATTACTGTTATAGTCGTTGTGCTGATCCTGTATCTGGTGATTAAAACGATCATTATTAAGCGTAAGCAAGAGTTTGGTGTTATGAAAGCAATTGGCTATTCCACGATTCAATTGCAGAATCAAATATCCATTAGTTTTTTGCCTATAATTATCATAGGGGTTGTAATGGGGGGGCTACTTGGCTACTTTTTTACGAATCCTATGCTTTCCATATTACTATCAAGTGCGGGGGTAAAGCGTTTAGACTTTATTGTTCATTTCTCGATTATTCTAATGGTTTGTGCAGGGATCTTAATTTTAGCCTATATTGTCTCTATGTTTGTATCTCGGAGAATTAAAAAGATTTCTGTTTACGGTTTATTGGCAGAATAGGTCGAATAGATGAACTAATCTATTCAACATAGTTATCCTTATTGGTGCTCATCTTAACTCACTTCGGTGAATTCTCTTGGAAGAGGTGATACCAAAGCCGTTCCATGTTCCCACATGGGGCGGTTTTTATAGTGCGCCCGGCATGGGCTATAACTTGGTGGTGAAAGTCCACTACAGGCTTGGCAGTAGGAACTGTTAGCTTAAGGCAAGGGTGTCCACCGTGAGGTGGAATCTGAAGGAAGCCGGCGGCAAAATCCCGAACCGACGGAG
>NZ_JAGGKH010000015.1 GCF_017873565.1 Lederbergia galactosidilytica | reverse complement strand
CACTCCACCCCCACTATCCAAACCCAAATTGGATGTTTAAGAAATTCTAAGAAAACAAGAGCATTTTGAAGATATTTTAATTATATAGAGGGAGGGTCAATCTTGAAAAATAAAAAAGTCATATTCTTACTGCTAATGTCGTTTATGTTAATTTTAGCAGCTTGTAGTGGGAAAAAGTCATCAGGTCCCGAAACACCGGAAATAAAAGAAGAGGATCTAGAAAATTTTAATGCCACTGGGATGCCGATTGTAAATGAGCCGATTACCCTTAAATTTATGGCTGGAAAATCACCTTTATCTGCTGAGAATTATAATGAGACCTTACTTTGGAAGACCTTTGAGGAAATGAGTAATATTCATATCGATTGGGAGTTAGTTCCGACATCGCCAAGTGATGGGCGCGATGAGAAGAGAAATCTGGCATTGGCTGGGGGAACAATGCCTGATGTATTTTATACAATGGCAATGCCGAATGAAGATTTATTGAAATATGGTCAGCAAGAGATTTTTGTAAAAATGAATGACTTAATTGAAGAGTATATGCCTAATTTATCAGCGTTATTGGAGCAGTATCCTGAAATTCGTAAAGGATCTACCTTTCCTGATGGCAATATGTATTCAATCCCGACTATTTATGACCCTGAATTTACTTCAGTACTTTTAGGTTCAAAAGGATGGATTCGTAAAGATTGGCTTGAACAACTTGAGATGGATATGCCTGAAACAATTGATGATTTTTATAATTATTTAAAAGCGGTGAAGGAAACTGATCTTAATGGAAATGGCAAACAGGATGAAATTCCTTATGGAGCGACAAGTATATCAGATTTACGAAATATTTTAAAAGGGGCTTTTGGAATTGGAAATAAGGGTGTTAAACACTCTTATATTGACGAAGATCCCGAATCAGGAGATGTCCGCTTTTATCCCATTTCTGATGGCTATAAAGCAGAATTAGAATTTTTAAATAAACTTTACTCAGAAGGACTTATTCAAGAAAATATTTATACAATTGATGCAAACCAAAGTTATAGTATGGGGGCGGACGGCCTTTATGGAAGTACTGTGATCACGAGTGCAGAAACGATTTATGGAGAAATGGGGAAAAACTTCGTTGGGCTACCGGCACTGGAAGGCCCAGCAGGGAAAACATACAACAAAGCAACATCACCGCTCGCCCATATGGGAGGTTTTGTTGTAACGAAGGAGAACAAACACATACCTGAAACACTTAGATGGTTAGATTATTTCTATAGTGAAGAAGGAGCAAAATTATTCTTTATGGGAATTGAAGGAGAAACCTTTGAAGTCGACGAAAACGGTGATTTGCAATATTTAGAAAAGATTACAAACAGCTCTGAAGGATTAACAATGGAGCAAGAATTATCGAAATATATTACTTGGCTTGGTGGCGGTTATCCAGGAATTGTTCGAGAGGCAACCTTTAAAGGAGCAGAAAGTTTGCCGTCATCGATTGAAGCTGCTGGGAAGCTAGAGCCAAATATGTTAGATGAAGTATGGCCAGAGTTTACGTATACAGTGGAAGAAAATAATAAGTTATCTGGTTTAAAAGCAGATATTCATAAATATGTGGATGAAATGCAAGATAAATTTATAACCGGTACAGAACCTCTTTCCAAATGGGATGAATATGTCAACAAAGTTGAAAAAATGGGGTTAGAAGAATACTTGGAAATTCAACAAGCAGCCTATAAAAGGTATAAGAGCAACTAAGATTGAAGAATGGGTTAGGGTTGTATCGAAGCAAACAGGTTATTTTAGAACAACCCTTTCCTTTTTAATGAGAGGCATTAAAGTATAAAAAATTTTCATTGCTTAGAGACTGGATGAAGATGGTGTCCAGCTCAGCGCCTAGCAAACTTATCCGTAATTCAACAACGATTCACCTGTGGATTCTTTTATCTGAGGAAACAGGATGTTAGCCAAGAGGGCATTTTTAGTTGTTTAACAACATTTACTCCAAGTTTGTAAACCGCTAAATAGGTGCACGCGTTTTTCTTAAGAAAAAGGAGGGACTTGTATGCAAGTGAAACATGCTGAGGTCAAGCACAATCATGTCGTCATACCTAAAAATCGTTTTTCGCGAATGTGGAAAAACTTTCTTAAAAGTTGGCAATTATATACATTTCTATTACCAGCTTTACTTTTCTTTGTAATTTTTCATTATATCCCAATGTATGGGGTGCAAATCGCTTTTAAAGACTTTTTTGCTACGATGGGGATTAATGGGAGTCCATGGGTTGGTTTTGAACACTTTGAACGCTTTTTCAATTCCTATTACTTTTGGAGGCTATTAAAGAACACCTTAATTATCAGTTTGTATCAATTATGTTTATTTCCACTACCAATTATTTTCGCATTAATGTTAAATGAGCTCCGGAATGGTGCATTTAAAAAATGGACGCAAACTTTAACTTATGCCCCACATTTTATTTCCGTTGTTGTAGTGGTCGGAATGATTATTGCCTTTTTGGATCCTACGACGGGGATTATCAACCTTCTAATTGAGAAATTAGGTGGCGATTCCGTCCAATTCTTAACAAGTCCAAGTTGGTTCAGACATATCTATGTATGGTCTGGTGAATGGCAAGGTCTTGGTTGGGGATCCATTATCTATTTAGCTGCACTTGCAGGTGTGAATCCAGAACTCTTAGAAGCGGCTAAGGTGGATGGTGCTACAAGATTCCAACGGATTCTACACATTAATATCCCAGCAATTTTACCGACAATTGTAATCTTATTTATTTTGAATATTGGTAGCTTTATGGCTATTGGTTTTGAAAAGGTATTACTCTTGCAAAACTCCTTGAACTCGGAAACATCCGATATTATCCAAACATTTGTTTATGAAACAGGTTTATTAGAAGGTCAATATAGTTTCGCTGCTGCGGTTGGTTTATTCGACTCTGTTATTAATATTATCTTGCTTGTTACGGTAAACCAAATTGCAAGAAAAGTAAGCGATAACAGTTTGTGGTAAGGGGGGAGCAAAAATGAGAAATTTTAGTTTATCTGATAAAACTTTCGATATAGTTAATAAAATATTTGTTGGGCTTATTACATTAGTGATTGTGTACCCACTTATATTTGTGATAAGTGCATCAATAAGTGATCCAGCAGCGGTTAGTACAGGGAAAATGTGGCTTTGGCCTGTAGACATCACTTTTGCAGGGTATAAACGAGTCTTTCAGAATGATGCGATCTGGCTTGGGTACCGGAACACGATTTTTTATACGATTTTAGGAACAATTATTCATTTAATTGTGTTATTACCTTGTGCGTATGCGTTATCACGAAAAGAAGTGATGGGGAAAAAATATATTTTATGGATCATCCTTTTTACAATGATGTTTAATGGAGGGTTAATTCCTACTTATCTCGTAATTAAAACATTAGGCATGGTAGACACCGTTTGGGCGATCGTCATTCCAGGTGTGGTAGGCGCTTGGTCGATCCTTGTTGCCCGGACATTTTTTCAACAAACCATTCCTGACCAGCTAGTAGAAGCCGCTAAAATTGATGGAGCTTCAGATTATTATATCTTCGGCAAAGTAGTTCTGCCACTATCCATGCCAATTATCGCAGTTATGGCTTTATTCCATGGAGTAAGTCTGTGGAATCAATATTTTACAGCTTTGATTTACCTGTCTGATGAAAAGTTGTATCCTTTACAGCTAATTTTAAGGCAAATTTTGGTTATCGCCCAAATTAGCCAAGATGGTGGAGGCGGACCTGGGGAAATGGAATCATTAGTTGAACAAGTTAAAACAGCTAGTTTGGTTAAATACGCGGTGATTATGGTATCTTCTTTACCATTATTAATTATTTATCCATTCCTACAGCGTTTCTTTGTGCAAGGTGTATTAATTGGATCAGTGAAAGAATAATTTGCCTTTTAAGGATAGTGATGCAATAAGGTAGCTTTAGAGATGAATATCCATAGACCTGCTCCTAATGTTTCATTATCCTTTTTTCTAATGCATACGAATATGAAATTAGCAGCAAGTATTAAGGGGGATCCATTTAGTTTATATGTATAGAAACGAACTACATATCTTAATAGATTGGTGGTACGTTTCAAAATTTTAAAAAGGACAGAAGTTATCTATTTTAAATTCTGTCCTTTCATAATGCCCTGATAAGGGGAAACCTTCGACAGTCCAAAGAAGGAAAGTACCGTGCTTATAATGGCTTTTTCACGAACGATAATCCTGAATGAGAAGGAAATATTTAATTGTTTAGATTTTGAGCTAGATGCACCAATTGTAGAAGAAGCGGAGGAATATCGATTGAAAAATAAAATTACAGTGTTTCTAATCCTTTTCATATTCTTATTTACTACAGCTTGTAATAAAAATGATGATGTTACAGCACCGAGCGATGGAGAGAATTCTAACTTTAATAAAACTGGATTTCCTATCGTAAATGAAGAAATAGAACTCGAAATTTTCGCTGGTCAAGCCCCTGCTACGAATCCAAATTGGAATGATGTTTTAGTATTCAATGAATATGAGAAAATGACAAATATGAATATTACGTGGAAAATGGTTCCCCATTCTGGTCTTGAAGAAAAAAGGAATCTTGCTCTTGGCAGCGGGAATCTGCCTGATGCATTTCATAGCGCTTCTATGCCTTTAACCGATATTATGAGATATGGAGAACAAGGTGTGTTCATCCCACTGAATGATTTAATAGATAAGTATGCGCCGAATTTTAAAGCATTGATGGCGAAATATCCAGAAATAGAGGAAGCATTAACAATGCCAGATGGGAATATTTATAGTTTCCCGCAAATGGCTGATCCGGAATTTCTTTCTTATCGGATGGGACCAAAACCATTTGTTAGAAAAGATTGGCTTGAGTCACTTGAAATGGACATTCCAGAAACAACAGAAGAATACTATCAATATTTGAAAGCGGTTAAAGAAGAGGGGCCAAGTGGTGGTGCAATAGATGAAATTCCGTATGGCGCTCCCTATATTGATCCATTAGTTTCCTATTTAAGAGGTTCGTTTGGATTAGCCAATAAAGGGTCTGCTGGGGGCTATATGGATTTGGACCCAGAAACTGGTGATTATCGTTTTTGGCCAACATCAGATCAATACAAAGAGTTTCTTGAATATCTCCATAAATTATATAGCGAGGAATTAATTGAACAAAACCTATTCTCCATTGATCATATGCAATATCTAGCAAATCAAAATGAAGGGAAATATGGCAGTATTATTTGGTATAGCCCTATGCAGATTATGGGTGAAAAACTAGGTGAACAGTATATCAGTTTGCCTCAGTTGGAAGGCCCACATGGCGATAAAATTTGGACCACGCTTTATGATGCCGTATTAAATCCTGGGGCCTTTCTTATTACGAGTGAAAATAAATATCCTGAAGCTACTGTAAGATGGATCGACCATTTCTATGGGGATGAAGGCTTGATGTTATTCTTTATGGGAGTTGAAGGTGAAACGTATGAGCTAGATGATAACGGTGACGCCGTCTACATGGAACATATTTTAAATAGTAAAGAAGGCTTGTCTAATGAGGAGGAATGGGCAAAGTATTTAACATTCCCTGGTGGTGGCTTCCCTTCCATGACTACTCTAAAATATTTTCAAGGGGCAGAGAGTAAGCCTGATGAAATGGCATCTTCAGAATTATTGGCACCAGATCTGGTTCAAGAACCATGGCTGACTATTCGCCATACAAATGAGGAAACAAATAAATTAAGTGGTTTTGGCGTAGATATCGAAAAGTATGTTGTTGAAATGCGCGACAAATTTATTGTTGGAACCGAGCCACTAGAGAAATATGATGAGTATGTTAAGAACTTGGAGCGGATGGGTTTAGAAGATTATATGGATATAAAGATTAAAGCAATTGAGAGATAATAGCCATTCATTTTATCTATATAAAAGAAGGCTTGAAGTGAAGATGAAATAATGTAATAGCTGGGGGAGGATATAGTGGTTGGTTTAAACATTTCGTTAGTTTAATCATCATTGTCCACTTTTACAACAATCCTTCTTGAAAGGCATTATGAGCTGGATTAGTCAGAATAGTCATTTGCTTTTGAGGATAATGAAGCAAGAAAGCAGCTTTAGACATGAACATCCATGATATTCCGTTCTGGAGTTAAAGGGGAGTGCCTTGTTTAAAGACTCGCTCTGTTTCATTATCCTTTCTCTTTTTATCGAAATAGTTGCTGTTTACATCCATGATATAAAGGAGGTGATGGATAAAGGAGTGAGGTAGAATAAGGAATTGGTCATTTACAAGGGAGGATAAATTTTTGAAAAACAAAAAGATATTATATGTTTTGCTGATGATGTCTTTTATTTTCATTTTCACCGCATGTAATGGAAAAAAATCTTCAGGACCTGAGCCACCAGAAATAAATGATAAGGTTTTGGAAAACTTTAATGAAACTGGCATGCCAATTGTGAATGAGCCAATTACACTTAATTTCATGGCTGGGAAGTTTGTTTTAGCTTCTGATCAATACAATGAAACTTTAATTTGGAGAACATACGAGGAAATGAGTAATATTCATATTAATTGGGAGTTAGTCCCATATGATGGCCGGGAAGAAAAAAGAAATCTCACTCTGGCTGGTGGAACTTTACCTGATGTATTTTACACAATGAGTATGCCTAATCAAGATTTATTAAAATATGGACAGCAAGAAGTTTTTATAACAATGAATGATTTAATCGAAGAGTATATGCCGAATTTAACAGCTTTACTGGACCAATACCCTGACATACGGAAAGGAATTACTTTCCCAGATGGAAATATTTATTCGCTCCCAACTATTTATGATCCTGAATTTACATCTGTTTTATTAAGTACGAAAGGATGGATTCGACAGGATTGGTTGGAAAAGCTAGAAATGGATATGCCAGAAACACTTGATGACTTTTACCAATACCTCAAGGCAGTAAAAGAAACAGATCTAAATGAAAATGGAAAAAATGATGAAATTCCTTTCGGGGCAACGGATATTTTGGGGATGCGCGATATTTTAAAAGGAGCATTCGGCGTTGGGAATAGAGGGTCCATGCATGCTTATCTGGATGAAGATCCCGATACAGGAGAATTACGTTTTTATCCTCTTGCTGATGACTATAAAGCATTGCTAGAGTATCTTAATAAGCTTTATGCTGAAGGATTAATTCAAGAAAATATTTATAGTATTGAACAAAATCAGAGCTATAGTATGGGGACGGAAGGACTGTACGGGAGCACTGTGATTATAAATCCGACAACAATTTATGGAGAGGAAATGGGGAAGAAGTTTGTAGCACTTCCGGCGCTTGAAGGACCCGCTGGAAATACTTATCACAAAGCGACTTCTCCATTAGCTCATATGGGCGGGTTTGTCGTAACAAGTGAAAACAAGCATATTCCTGCTACTTTAAGATGGATGGACTATTTCTATAGTAAAGAGGGAGCCAAGTTGTTTTTTATGGGATTAGAAGGAGAAACCTTTGAAGAAGATGAAAATGGGGATATACAATATGTAGATAAAATTACAAATAGCCCTGATGGATTAACAATGGAACAGGAGTTATCCAAATATATTACATGGATCGGTGGAGGGTACCCAGGTATTGTTAGAGAAGAAACCTTTAAAGGCTCTGAAAGTTTACCACAATCTCTTGAAGCTGCAGAAATACTTAGGCCTAATATGTTGGAAGAAGTCTGGCCGAGTTTTACTTATACTGTGGAAGAGAATAATAAATTATCCAGTTTACAAGCAGATATTCATAAATATGTGGATGAAATGCAGGATAAGTTTATTACAGGTACAGAACCACTAGCAAAATGGGATGAGTATGTTAAAAAAGTAGAGAAAATGGGCCTAAAAGAATATATGGAAATTCAAAAGTCAGCTTATGAACGCTATAAGGACAATTAAAAACTCACTGTTTTGTAGTTTATAAAGGAGGAAGAATAGAAGATGAAAAGAGCTTTGAAATATGTATTCCAGCTACTATTGTTCATCGGTTTAATCTCGTCTCTTGCACTGCCAGCAGATGCGAGAGGAAATTCTCATGCAAAAGGAAAAGAAATTCCACTTAAGGTCATGTCCTTTAATATTGCCCATGGAAGAGGACAAGATGGTGTGGTCGATCTGCAGAGAACAGCTGAAGTCATTCGCACATCTGGTGCAGATATAATTGGGTTGCAAGAGGTGGACAAACATTGGTCATCAAGAAGTAATTTTGTTGACCAGGCAAAATGGCTTGCGGAAGATTTAGGAATGCATTATGTATATGGGGCTAATCTTGATCTTGAACCAACAGAAGAGGGAAATCCCCGCCGCCAATATGGAAATGCGATCTTAAGTAAATATCCGATTTTGCATTATGAAAATCATCATCTGACCACCGTGTTTGTGCCGGGTGCTAATAATGAACAAAGAGGACTTCTAGAAGCTGTGATTAATGTCAAAGGGAATCATCTACGTTTCTTTAGTACACATCTAGGTTTGAAAGATGAGGAAAGATTAATTAGTGCAGAGGAAATGATTGACATTGTCGATGCTAGTCAAAAAAATAGTATCATTGTTGGCGATATGAATGCACGCGCTAACTTTCCGGAAATGGAACGACTGACAGAAAGATTCCATGATGTTTTTGCAGAGAAAGGGATGGATGAGGCATTTACTTTCCCCGCCCCATGGATAGACCCAGAAACAGGAGAGACGATCAAAACACCAAGCAGTCGAATTGATTTTATTCTAGCTGACAAAAATATAGAAATTGAGAATGCGGAAGTCGTCACAACATCTGTATCCGATCATTTGCCCATTGTTTCAACTTTTATATTAAAAAAAGAGAAGCCGTTCTATAATGGGCAGGGAAAATAGGAGTCGTGCAGGCTTTGCGAGCTCAATACAAATTAGAATCATAAGAGAATCCTATTCTAATAGAGAAGAAGAGCGCTTTTTCCAGAAACCCATTATCGATCTTTGAATAAAATTCGATGTTGTTAGCTACTGTAAAAATACCATTTCAGTGATAAGAATTAAATAAGTGTTCCTAGACTTCTTCTAGGAACATTGTTTTTAGTGATTTGAGATGAATTTGTGTTTCTAGAGCTCCTTTAAGAACAGTGTTTAGGTAATTTGAGTTGAATTTGTGTTGTTAGCTCTCCTCTAGAAACAGCTTTTTGGCAATTTGAGTTGAATGCTAAAACTTCTCTAAGAACACAATGTTGGCCAATTTGAAAGAAATTCGTGACCCAAGCGGCTCCTCCATCCATAGAAAAAGATAATAATAGTAATTTTCCTAAGGAACGTAATTGTCTGTGATGTTCTCCGTAAATATAGCGATATGAAGCCCCAATAGCCCGTGAAAAAATAATCAAGAGTTTAAAATTAGCTTTCAAATATAAGCGACTGGTCCACGAATTGTTTTATTTCTCAAGCGAATGTTTTAAATGGGTTTGTCTTCAAATCATTTTGTAAATTCGCTATAATGAGAACTATTATATAAATGCTTGGGGAATGAAAGGGTGTTTTACATGGGGAAGAAACTGGTTTCTTTAAAAGATGTATCTTGGCGTAGGGAAGGCCGCAAGATTTTAAATCAAATTGATTGGGAGATAAAAGAAGGAGAGCACTGGGCAGTACTAGGATTAAATGGTTCAGGAAAAACCTCATTATTAAATATTTTAGCTGGTTATCAATTTCCCACTACTGGGGATGTGAATGTTCTAGGGTATGAATTCGGCAATTCATATATCCCTAATCTGCGCAACGAATTAGGGATCTTTAGTAGTTCACTAGAAAGATTTTCAGAAACACTAGATTATGAAACAATTGAGGAAATTGTTGTAAGCGGAAAATTTGCCTCCATTGGTTTGTATCAAGAGGTCCCAGCGGAAGCTTGGGAGAAAGCGGATGCACTGATCAGGAAATTTCGCCTCGATTATTTAAAAGGTAAAGACTATCGTTATTTGTCTCATGGAGAAAAACGTAGAGTGTTGATTGCCAGAGCATTAATGAATGACCCCAAAATGTTGATTATCGATGAACCTTGTTCTGGCCTCGATATTTTATCAAGAGAAGAGATTTTACTATTAATCAGAGAGATAACAGAACAACAATGCCATGTCGTGTATGTCACACATCATATTGAGGAATTGACCGAAGAAATCACACATGTATTACTATTACGTGAAGGAGAGATTATCGGGAAGGGTCCTAAAAAATCAGTATTAACAGATCAGCTTTTATCGGAGACATTTAAGTTAAACTTAAATGTTCATTGGGCGGATGAGCGTCCTTGGGTCTCTGTAAAAAAACCGTTAAATATCTAAAATTATTGGTGAATATGGTACACTGAAAGCAGAAATTCAATGCAAAATGAGGTGTACGAGATGAAGACGGTAGTCATTATTGGTGGCGGTATAACAGGTTTATCTGCCGCATATTCATTACATAAATGGAAAAAGAATTCTGAAGCGAATGTACGATTGATTTTAGTGGAAGCGGAAGAAGCTTTGGGAGGAAAAATACGTACTAGAACAGATCATGACTTTATTATGGAAACAGGAGCAGATTCGATTGTAACCCGTAAGCTACAGGAATTAGATTGGTTTGAGGAACTTGATTTAAAGGATGATGTTGTGTATAACGCTACAGGTCAGTCTTTTATTTATGTGGATGGTCAATTAGGGGCAATTCCAGCTGATTCTATTTTTGGTATACCGGCAACGATAGAATCATTGGCGAAAAGTTCCCTAGTTTCCGATGCTGGAAAAGTGGAAGCCTTAAAGGACTTTTACTTGCAAGATCATACTTTTTCGAAAAATGACTCTATCGGTGATTTCCTACGCTATTATCTAGGAGATGAAATGGTGGAAAAACAAATTTCTCCTGTCTTATCTGGTGTTTATTCAGGAAAGTTGGAGGATTTGTCGATTTCCGCAACCTTGCCCTATTTACTTGAATACAAAGAAAAATACGGGAGCATTATGAAAGGTCTTGAAATGAACCGTGAAAAATTTAAAAGTAATGGAGACAAAAAGTTTCTTTCTTTTGAAAATGGTTTAGGGACTCTTATAGACGCAATGGCGCGAGCACTAGATAATGTAGAAATCTTTACTTCCTATCAGGCTAACCAGATCAACAGAGCGGGAATGCGGTATCGCATTTCTTTTACAAATCATGAGGAAGTGGAGGCAGATTATATCATTGCGGCTATTCCAGCCTCTGCTTCACAGGCTTTATTTAGCGAAACCACAATTGAGCAAGAGTTTCATTCATTTAAAACCAGTTCTTTGATCAGTGTCTATATGGGATATGACTTACCAGATGCGCTTTTACCGGAAGAGGGAACAGGCTTTATTACAGCAAATAATGAAGAACTTTCCTGTAATGCTTGTACTTGGACAAGTCGGAAATGGCTTCACACGTCACTCCAAGGAAATTTACTTGTACGATTGTTTTATAAAAGTAGTCATCCTAGCTTCGCAACATTAAAAACTTTATCTGAGGAAGAACTTCTTAAAGTAGCCCAAGAAGATATTCGGAAAAGCTTACAGATTACGGCTGCTCCTGTCACTTTTGATATAACAAAATGGATGGAAAACATGCCGACTTACCAGATTGACCACCAACAAGCTGTTGAAGAGGTTGAGCAGGTTTTAGCCACCACGTATCCAGGAGTAAAGCTTGCTGGCTGTTCTTACTTTGGTGTCGGGATTCCAGATTGTATGAACAATGGAATTGAAACAGCGACATATTTGATTGAACAACTAGAGGCTGAAATTTAATATGAGGAGGCTGGGACATAACAAAATGTTAATCCTCTAGGTGAACAATGTATGATCTTAGCGAAGTGTATATCCGGATTATATATACGATAGTAGTTCGGTATTATCTTTGGTGAAAACATTTTTGTCCTAGCCTCTTGTTAAAGAGATAGTTTAGCTCGTAGTTTTAAAATCCTTTTAATGACGGGAAAAGGTGACTCCATGAAAATATTTAAGGACTTTCGTAGTTTCTTTCAAATACAAGGGGCATGGTATTTAATCTTAGGTATTTTTCTTTATGGAATCGGTACAGGGATTCTTTCGCCAATGAATGCGGTATATATGAGTGAAGGAATTGGTTTGTCGAAAGGAGAAATTGCAACCGTTTTCTCTGTCTCTGTCTTGTTAAATATGCTAATCACGATTTTAGTTGGAATTATTAGCGATAAGATGAAACGAAAAAAGCCACTACCATTAATTGCCTTGCTCCTTTGTATGTCTGGCCTAATGATATATATGCAAGCGGATACTTTTATACAAGCTTTGCTTGGAATGATCATTACCGTTGCACCATCAGGATTAATTATGGGGCAAATCTTTGCGATGGCACGGAATCATTTCATGAAAATGGCGCCTAATATCTTTGAAATTGCCCAAATCTGGTTACGTGCAATGATGAGTGTTGGCTTTTTTACCGGTTTATTAATTGGTGCCAATTTATATATGTTTGCTGATTTTCAAGGAGTTCTAATTGGAAATTTATCAGGATATTTATTTCTCTTTCTGTTACTTTTATTTTACAAGGAATATAAAAATGCACCAGGAGAAGAGGCCACAAGTACAAAAGGAGAACGGTTTTCACTGATCATGCTCTTCGCTCTATTATTATTCGGCTGTGCCGATTCTTTAAGAGGATTGTATTTGCCACTAGTAGTCGTTGACTTATTCGAAAAGCCTTATTTAATGTCTTATTTATGGAGTGTTCAAGCGGTATTTGAGTTATTATTTATGACTTTTGCAGGTTATTGGGCCATGAAGTATGGGAGTAAGCGAGTGTTTGTGCTCGGGGGTATCTGTGCTGCCCTTACTTATATGATTTATAGCTCAAGCCCACCATTGTTCGTTTTCTTTCTTGTACAACCGCTCTATTCCTTTTTTGTCTCGGTGCTCTATGGGGTAGCGATGGGGTATGTGCAAAGGATGTTCCATACAAAGATTGGCTTTGGTTCTAGTCTCTATGTCTTTTTATTCCAAATGGCCTCTTTAATAGGCTATGTTTTACCTGTTTGGGTACAGGGATATTCACCGAAAATCTTCGTGATTCCACTTGTCCTTGTAGGAAGCGGAATTCTATTAATGGTAAGTTATCTGCTTTTTATAAGTTCGAAAAAAGAACTAAGCACGTCAGTATAATTTTACTATCTTTTCTTTATTAAATTAAATAGCATAGATCATTCTTACTGAATGAAATTTTCTTTCTGCAAGTAAGAATGATCTCAATCACCATTAGCCTATTTTTATTTATATGCCAAATGGTATAATGGCACAAGTGATTCAAATGTTTCTTTTGTAAAAGCTAAAAAACGATCTCCATCTTTTAAAAGCGGATCAGTTGGTGCGATATGTTTTCCAATTAAGAATTCCGCCTTTTTCACGTCACGAAAACGAGTTAAAATTTTTTCTAAATCGAGATCATGTAAAGGGGCAGCATCTTTTTTCATATGATCTTGGGAAATCATGTAATCCGCGGGAATTGTTTCATGGACCATCTTCAGGTGGTCCAAAAAGTTTTGCGCCATTTTATCTTTATTCGGTAATTCATAAATGAAGGCTAACCAGATAAAAACATGGTCATCGAATAATCCGACTTGAAAATGGGGATGTTTCTTATAGCCACGTTTATTGGCTGCAATCGCTAGCCATGTATCTTGCGGGGGATTGACAGTTCTTCTGGCATGTTTGGCAATATGTAAAAACATTTCTGAACCAATCATTGCAGATAGATCAGCTGCTAAAGTGTCCCCAATCTCTCTAAATTTTGGTTGAATTCGCTCTTGAATGGCCTCCATTCGTTCATCTAGACCATGAATTAAAAAAGTATCAAAGTCTTGCTGTTCAAACCCTTTAAATACCATGTATATGCTCCTTTCAGTGATTTCACGCTAGAAGCGTGATGGCAATATGTAACTTAGCATTTACACTATTACTAGTATACATGAACGATCTTTTATAGGAAAAGATTTCAATTGATTGTAGAACAACCTTAAGAAAGGTAAAATAAGTATTTAGAACATCGAAAGTGAGCGGAAGGCAAAATGAGAAAACTTGGATTTGATTCGGAGAAATATTTGCAAGAACAATCTTCTTACATCTTAGAACGGGTACAGCATTTTGATAAGCTGTACATGGAGTTCGGTGGAAAATTAATTGGGGACAAACATGCGAAACGTGTTTTGCCCGGATTTGATGAAGACGCAAAAATGAAATTGCTGGCTACACTAAAAGAAAAAGCGGAAATTATCATCTGTGTGTACGCTGGTGACATCGAAAGAAATAAAGTTCGCGAAGACTATGGTATTACATATGACCAAGACGTTCTGCGTTTAATCGATGAATATCGGGGGTACGGCATTTCTGTAAACAGTGTCTTAGTCACTCGTTATCGGGAACAACCGAATGCCCAAATGTTTATGGCAAAGCTCGAACGAAGTGGTATCAAAGTATACACTCACCGCGCTATTGAAGGTTATCCAACGAATGTAGAAGCGGTTATAGGTGCGGAAGGATTTGCTAAAAACCCTTATATAGAAACGACGAAGCCGATTGTAGTTGTAACCGCACCTGGTCCGGCAAGCGGAAAGCTCGCGACCTGCCTAAACCAAATGTACCATGAACATGAACGGGGAAATAAAACAGGCTATGCAAAGTTCGAAACTTTCCCTGTTTGGAATTTGCCATTAAAGCACCCTGTGAATATCGCCTATGAAGCTGCTACAGTGGATTTGAAAGACGTCAATATGATTGATAATTACCATTATGAAGCGTATGGAAAAGTAGCGGTTAATTACAATCGTGATATTGAGACATTCCCTGTTATTAAACGAATTATAGAGAAAATTACTGATAAAGAATCCATCTACAAGTCGCCAACCGATATGGGTGTCAATCGACTTAAGTCAGGAATCATCGATGATCAAGTTATCCAAGAAGCTGCTAAGCAAGAAATCATCCGGCGAATTTTCGCTGTAGAAAACGACTATAAAAAAGGACTGGCTGACAAGGAAACCTTGCGTCGTATTCAAGTGATTTTAGAGGAAAGTGATTTAAAAAAAGAGGATCGAGCTCCTGTATTACCGGCTCGCGACTACGCAAAAACGATACAAAAGAAGATTGGCAATACTAATCCGCAAGCGGTGATTGCAATCGAACTATTGAACGGCGAGATTATCACTGGACGAACTACACCTTTGATGGATGCTTCAGCAGCTGCGATTCTAAATGGTTTGAAGTCCCTAGCCAATATTGCAGATGAAATTGACCTATTAGCACCAATGATATTGAAAACTATTCAAGGTTTAAAGACAGATGGTCTAAACAGTAGAGTGCCAACATTAAGTGCCAATGAATTGCTCATTGCATTGGCAATCAGTGCTGTCACCAATCCTACTGCCCAACTGGCTTATCATCAATTGTCGAATCTAAAAGCTGCACAAGCTCATTCGACAGTTATTTTAAATAGAGAAAACGAACAGACTTTGAAAAAACTCGGTATCGATATTACGAGTGACCCGGTATATCTGACTGAGAACCTGTATTACAATTAAATAAAACCTATGTTCCAATCAAGTATTTCCTAGAGGACGGAACTAAATTGTTTTAGCAAAGAAAAGATCGAATTACCTAAGGGGGCAATAATTCGCTTTTACAACTTAACATTTTAGTTATTCCGACCTCTGGAGATAGAAGCAAGAAGAGTCTGCTAACCTAGATAATATAGTCTTGATCATTCAAGAGGTAGAACTTGCCATTTCCTTTACTGAGAGGTTGGGTTTGTGCTAATCACAGATCTTCACAGGATGCTAGGGATGGCAAGTTATTTTATATATCCCGAGTCGATTTCATAATTGCTTATTAATAATCAATGTTATTGTTAAAGGAGATTGAATTGTTAGTCAATGTATTTCCTTAACTAGTTGATTGGGGCGTAAATCAACGTTGTTCGGATTTGAATGCTAAAATCTCTACCATGAAATTGATTCATCCCATCTAATTTTTGACAAATAATGAAAGTTTAGGAGGCTAAAGATGAAACCAAAAATATTTATAAGTCAACCTGTACCAGAAAAAGTGGAGCAATACTTAAGAGAACATTGTGAAGTGAAAGAATGGCGGGGAGAGGATCGTATTCCACGGGAAACACTTTTACAGGAAATCGCAAATGTAGAAGGATTATTAACTGCCTGGCATAAAATTGATGAAGAATTATTGGCAGCTGCCCCTAATTTAAAAGTTGTAAGTAATGTTTCCGTCGGCTATAACAATTTTGATGTAGAAGCTTTACGTGGAAGAAATGTAATCGGAACCAACACTCCTTATGTATTAGACGATACGGTGGCAGATCTAACGATTGCTCTTATGCTTGCGACAGCAAGAAGAATCGCTGAACTTGACCAATATGTGAAAGCTAAGAAATGGGAACCTGTGAAAGATGAAGCTCTCTTCTTTGGAGTAGATGTCCATCATGCGACAATTGGTATTATTGGAATGGGGCGTATTGGTGAAGCGGTTGCCCAAAGAGCAAAGTTCGGCTTTAATATGGATGTTCTTTATCATAATCGCAGTCAGAAGCCTGAGGCAGAGAAAAAGTATGAAGCAGAGTATTGTGAGTTACCTGATCTTTTACGTCGAGCCGATTTTGTTGTGATGCTAACACCATTAACCGAAGAAACGCACCATTTACTCGGTGAGCAGGAGTTTAAACAAATGAAAAAGTCCGCTATTTTTGTGAACGTGTCACGGGGACAAACGGTGGATGAACTAGCACTAATAACAGCTTTACAAAATGGTGATATTTATGGGGCTGGGCTAGATGTTTTCCAAAAAGAGCCGATAGAAAAAGATAATCCGTTGTTAGAGATGAGTAATGTTGTAACTGTTCCTCATATTGGTTCGGCTACTGCACAAACACGAGAGGCGATGGCGATGCGGGCTGCCCAAAATATTGTATCCGTTTTACAAGGGAAAGGAGCTATCGATCCTGTTTATAAATAAGGGAGAGAGACGATGGAAAAACAGCCAAATATTATATGTATTTTAAGTGATGACCAAGGAGCATGGGCGTTAGGAAGCGCGGGAAATCCGGAAATTCGCACCCCTCACTTAGACCGTCTAGCAGAAGAAGGAATGCGGTTTTCCAATTTCTTTTGCACATCACCAGTCTGTTCGCCAGCGCGAGCTTCCTTATTGACTGGAAGAATCCCTTCACAACACGGCGTCCAGGACTGGATTCGAGAAGGAAATCTAGGGGAGAATGCGATTGAATATTTAGAAGGACAGACAGCTTATACTGAAATATTAGCGGAAAACGATTATGTTTGTGGAGTGAGTGGAAAATGGCATCTCGGAGATAGTATCCGACCGCAGAAAGGTTTTCATCATTGGTATGTACATCAATTTGGTGGGGGACCTTATTACGGAGCCCCGATGATTCGCGATGGAAAATTAGTTGTAGAAGATAAATATATAACGGAAGCAATTACAGACGATGCTATTGCATTTTTAGATGAGCAGGCAGGTAAGCAACCTTTCTATTTAAGTGTGCATTATACAGCACCTCATGATCCTTGGATTAATAGTCATCCCCAGGAAATCGTTGATTCATATGAGGATTGTCCGTTCTCATCCATTCCCAACGAACCAAAGCATCCTTGGCAAATTGATACGGCTCCTTGGGGAGATAATCGTAAGGAAAACTTAAAAGGTTATTTTGCCGCTGTCACTGCGATGGACCAGCAGATTGGTAGAATTATAGAAAAAATTGAAGCAATGGGTATTCGCGAAAATACGCTTATTTGTTTTCTAAGTGATAATGGCTTTAATTGTGGTCACCATGGCATCTGGGGGAAAGGCAATGGGACTTTCCCGCAAAATATGTATGATACTTCAGTAAAGGTACCAGCTATATTTTCTCAACCAGGGCATATACCTATAGGGACAGTATGTGAGGAACTAGTAAGTGGGTATGACTTTATGCCAACTTTATTAGATTATGTCGGCTTGGAAAATGATGAAGCAGACCAACTTCCAGGACAAAGCTTTTACTCCTTATTAAAGGGTAAGCAAGCGAAGCCTCATGATCATGTAGTGATTTATGATGAATATGGTCCAGTCCGAATGATTCGGACGAAGGAATGGAAATATATTCATCGCTATCCATATGGCCCGCATGAACTATACCATTTGGCAAAAGATCCAGACGAAAAGGCAAATCTAATCGAAAATCAAACTTATCAAGATATTTTAATAGAAATGAAGAGAAAGCTAGAAGATTGGTTTTTTCAATATGTAAACCCAGCAATGGATGGAACACATGAAGCTGTCAAAGGATATGGCCAACTCAATATTGTTGGACCAGCTGGAAAAGGAAAATCAGCATTTCGAGAAGAGCCATAAGCAAATCAATTTTGTAGCACGAACGATTTTGTCAAATCATTGTCATGTCAATTCATTAAAGGGTGGTGCTTGATATGAAAATCACTAATGTTGAGACGTATTTATTGGATATCCCTTTAAAACAGCGAGCCATTACTGATTCACAAACAAGATTAGAATCTGTGGAATTTGTTGCTGTACGGTTGGATACAGATGAAGGGATTAACGGTTGGGGATTTAACTGGAATTACACAAAGGGTACACGCGCTGTACAAGCGATTATCGATGATACGTATGCACCGAAACTTATTGGAAAAGATCCGCTTATGTATAAAACAGTTTTACGTGAATTGCATTATACGAATCATTTTATTGGGCAAGTAGGGATTACGCGTGTCGCTTTATGTGCAGTAGAATTAGCCTTCTGGGATATTAAGTTAAAAGTAGCTAACCTTCCTTTATGGAAGTATCTAGGTCCTATGAAAGATAAAGTGAAAGCGTATAACACAGATGGTGGTTGGCTACAAGTGACGACAGACGAACTGATCAAAGATATGACGGCATTAGTGGAGCGAGGCTATGATGCGGTGAAGATGAAGCTAGGATTACCTGATCCAAGAGAAGATTTCAAACGGGTAAAAGCCGTTCGTAAAGCTATTGGGGATGATATAAAACTAATGGTCGATGTCAATACAGTTTGGGATTTAAAAACGTCGAAGGTATGGGGCCGCAAGCTAGAAGAATTAGATGTTTATTGGTTAGAAGAGCCGATGAACCCCTTTGATAAAAAAGCTCATGCCGAATTAGCGCAATCACTAGATCTGCCGATTGCAATTGGAGAAACAATTTACACAAAATATGATTTTCGTGATTATATCGAAATGGGTGCCGTTGATATTGTGCAAGCAGATGCAACAAAACTATCAGGTATTGACGAATGGTTGGATGTGGCGGCACTGGCTCGTTGCTATAACTTAGAAGTGATCCCCCATACAAATGTACAACAGAAATTACATGCCCAATTGGCAGCCGCAACGCCGAATGTACCAATGGTCGAGCATTGCTATGAGTCGATTGCCGATATCTGGGAAGATCCGATCAAAGTTGTGAACGGCTATTACACCCTACCAGATGAACCAGGATTAGGCTGTAAACTAACAGATAAAGTTTTGACAGAATATAGAATCGGTTAAAATAAAAAACTCAGGTCAACGCCTGAGTTTTTTATTGATGAAAGTTCCTTCCGAGAATTGCAGGCAAACTAGAATGAAAAGTAGAAAGAACGAAGGGAAAGACAGCTACGATCCTATAACTCGACCGTATGGCCTCCAGTCTATACGCCTAAAACTCTCCCGTTTGAATTTTTATGTTAATCCACTGCTTTGTCCCGAGTTTTAATTAAATAATGTGCATTTAGCCAAGAGGCAATAGGAATAATTAAGGCAATGCCAATGCCAGCGCAAAAGATCGTGAGCATTTCGGCGCTAAATACTTTGGAGTTGATCATTTCTCCTATAGAGTAGGATAGATCTTTAAACCATAAAAGTAAGGCAAGATAACCACCAAAAAAGGCAAAAAATAATGTATTCGTATTGGTTCCCAAAATATCTTTCCCAATGCTTAGCCCGGAGAGAAATAGCTCTTTCCTGCTAATGGATGGATGATGAAGAAAGATTTCGCGCATTGGCGAAGTAATCGAGATCGCGACATCTGTAATCGCCCCAATCGTGCTCATAATGATGACGGAGGCTCCTATTTTGACAAAATCCACACCGATATAAAGGGAGAACATGCCCATTTCTTCCATTTCTTCTTCACTGAACCCTTGAATCATAGCTTTTTCAGCTATAATTGCAATAAAAATTAACAAAATCACGATGCTGATAACGGTGGAAATAAAGGCTGTTGTGGTCTTACTGTTCACTTCATTGATAAAAAACAAATTAATACAACTGATCACAGTACAGCCGATTAAAGTTAAAATAATTGGATTAGCATTTGGATCTGTCATAAATAAGACAATGAGAATCATTACCGCAAAGTTTAAAAATAAAGACAGAAAAGATCGTACACCTTTTGTTCCACCGATCATGATCATCAAAATACCTAAAATAATCGCTAAACAAAAAAATACATTCATAAGCTTCTCCTCTTTCGCTGAACGAAATAAATGGAAATATATAAACCGATTGGGATCGCTAATACAATGCCAATCCCCCCTGCTAAGGCGCGCGCTAGCTCCAATGAAAGGTTCATAGAAACAGAAAAGCCCAAAGGTGAAGCATTCTTTAAATATAAAATTAGCATTGGGATCGAGCCACTAATATAAGCGAAAAATAAAATATTGGTCATCGTTCCCATAATATCTTTCCCGATATCTAATCCCGAAGCTTTCAAAGCTTTTACGGAAATAGCATTATTTGTTTCATATAAAGCAAATATCGAAGCTGACATTGTAATGGCGACATCCATCACAGCGCCTAAAGAGCCTACAAACAACCCAGCCATAAAAATCATTTGGTAAGGACGGGTTAGAAATTGCATTTCTTCATAGCGTAAACCATTTTCATTCGTCAACCACAGTACTAAATAGGTGATCAGGAGAGATAGAAGTGTAGCGAATAAGGTTGCTAGAATGGCGGCATACGTTTTTTCATTAAAACCATTCACAAGTAGTAACGAAATCGCTGTAAATAAAATGGCGGCAATTCCACAGATCCATAGTAAACTGATATTAGGGTGTTGCACATATATATCCAATGCATAGGAAAGTAAAAGGGCATTAATGACTAAACTGATGATCGAAAAAAAGCCTTGTTTCTTCCCAACAATTAGTAAAATAAATATAAACACCCAAGCGACAAATAGAACGTATTGATCACGCTTTACATCTTTAATATCGCCAGTTAATGGTTTTTTATTGTCCGGATCATGGTCAACGGAAACAAACAATTCATTACCAACACGATAAGATTGATCAAAGGCACCAGAAATCGAATATTCATTGGTTAAATGAATGGACTGTCCTTTTTCCTTGCCATTTTTTAGTTCAGCGATGATATGTTGTGTGGTAAGTTTATCATGATTATTATACATATCTACCATGTCCGTGCTCTCAACCTGTTTGACTTTGATCACCTTGGCAATAGACCGTTCATACAAGAAGTGATTATGTTGGACAAATATAATGGAGGTAATAAAGCAAAGAAATAAAAGTGCATAAAACACCATTTTTTTTCGTGGAATGGCTCTCCACTTATGTACAAAGGTTCTCAAAGCATAGCCCCCAATAATTCTTCTGGAATAGTGTATAAGAAGAGCAGGATTCAACTGATACTCCAACGAAGTAATGGAGCTAGGATAACAGGGATATTTCTATTGGTCAAGTAGTGTTGAAGAAGGGAAAAATAAAGTACTTTACGGGGGATGTTCAAAAAGTCCGGTAAAAATGACACTGCGAATTTCTTCGTTGGCTTGCTTTTCCGCTGCTCATGTATCAGGAGAATGATCTTCTACTAAAACCGCCCACGTCCTGTGGGCAACGTAGAAGTCAGCACATCCTGTGCAAGTCCGCTGCTCAAAGCTGCGCCGCCTCGAACTTTCGACGTACAGGATGTACTAGTGTCGGCGTTGCTGACAGGACGTCAGCGCTTTTAGCCGACTTGGTCCTTTTTATCCTCCTTTTTGAACAAGTACTTTAAGGGGGATGGATATATGCGGAAGTTGTAGTAGAATGATTATAATATATCAAGTGTTTGACGCTATATGGAGGTAATAAAATGAGATTAGATGCCCACCAACATTATTGGCAATTAGAGAACGGGTGGACGAACTGGCCTACAAAGGATTTGAAAGCGATTTACCGAGATTTTTTACCCAATCAATTAGAGCCACATTTGCAGAGACATCAGATAGAACAAACAATTGCTGTTCAAGCAGCCCCAAAGGAAGCGGAGACACGGTTTTTGCTAGAATTAGCGGCGCAACATCCTACAATTGCAGGAGTGGTCGGTTGGCTTGATTTAGCAGATCCGTCATTCCCGGAACGATTCGAATATTATCGGCAGTACCCGAAATTTGTTGGGATCCGGCCAATGTTACAGGATCTTTCTGATGATCGCTGGATTCTTCGGCCAGATGTAAAAAGCAATTTGCAGATTTTAATGGAACATGATTTTCCAATCGATCTTCTGATTTATCCTAAACATTTGCCACATATCGTTGAACTATTATCAGAATTTCCGAGATTACGAGCCGTCATTGACCATTGTGCTAAACCGAATATTAAAGATCAATCGTGGAATGACTGGGCAGAAGGAATCGCGAGGGTGGCACAGCAGCAAGCAACTATGTGTAAAATCTCCGGTTTAATAACGGAAGCGGATCTGCAATCTTGGAAACTCACTGATATTCAGCCATATATCGAGCATGTTTGGCAGCTATTTGGTCCGGAAAGAGTGATGTTTGGGAGCGATTGGCCTGTATGTTTATTAGCTGGAACATATGATGAAGTCATAGAGATTATCGAAGAGACCATACCTAAAGATTACCAATCATTATTATTTGGAGAGAATGGAAGAGTTTTTTACAAAATACATTAGAACAGAGGCGTGACAATTGTTGTCGCGCTTCTATGCAATAAAAATCATTTTTCCTTTCAATTAAGTGAAACGGTGAACATATGCTATAATAATGACAAAATACATAAATAGGTCCTGTTATTTAACATTTCTAGTTAGAGAGGATGGACACATGTGAAAAAGAGCTTAGCTATTGTGATGCTGTTTTTATTAATAACTGCAGCATGTTCCCATCCGGCAGAAGAATCTCCAGCCGATCAAGATGTCGAAATCACAATTTCTGCTGCAGCCAGTTTGAAAGAGGCAATGGATGTAATTCAGCAATCTTATATGAAGGAACATCCTCACGTGAAATTAAGAGTGAATTATGGTGGCTCAGGTTCCTTACAACAACAAATTTCGAATGGTGCTCCTGTGGATTTATTTTTCTCAGCAGCTGAGGATAAATATAATCGATTGGTTGAAGAAGGAAAAATTGCTGAGGAAGATGGAATCGATCTTTTAAAAAATGAACTTGTTTTGGTTGTGCCGAAAGAAGGAGAAATTGCGATCCAGCAACTCGAAGATTTAGCGACAGATAAGATTCAACAACTTACTATTGGAACACCAGAATCAGTACCTGCAGGAAAATATGCGCGGGAGTCATTAGAAACGATCGGGTTGTGGGGAGAAATTGAAGCGAAAATCGTTTATGCAAAAGATGTACGACAAGTTTTATCTTACGTAGAAACAGGAAATGTGGAGGCTGGATTAGTATACAAAACAGATGCCATGATCTCCGATAAGGTAAAAATAGTGGCAACAGCCTCTTCAAATACTCATAGCCCGATTGTTTATCCAGTAGGAGTTATAAAAGATTCAAAACATTATGAAGCAGCCAAACAGTTTTATCGATATTTGCAAAGTGAAGCTGCATTAAAGGTATTTGAGGATTATGGATTCATTATGGAGTAACATAGGAGCAGACGAATTTTGGACACCCATTTGGCTATCAATAAAAATTGCTTTTATTGCAACTTGTATTGTAATTGGAACAGGTCTTTTTGTTGGACGTTGGATGGCAAGAAGGAAGTTTAAAGGAAAAACGCTGTTAGAGACAATCTTCATTCTACCCATGGTGTTACCACCGACGGTCGTAGGTTTCTTGCTTATCGTATTCTTTGGGAAGAATAGTTACCTAGGACAATGGATCGAATGGCTTTTTAAACAGCCAATTATCTTCACATGGTGGGCAGCAGTTATTGCTTCAGCGGTCGTTTCTTTCCCATTGATGTATCAAACAGCGAAGTCTGGCTTTCAAGATGTTGATTTAGATATTGAGAATGCTGCTAAGGTCGATGGAGCAAACGAATGGAAAACACTTGTCTTCATTTCCATTCCATTAGCCTTTAGGTCTCTTTTAACTGGAAGTATTCTTAGTTTTGCAAGGGCAATAGGAGAATTTGGCGCGACATTAATGTTTGCGGGTAATATTCCTGGGGAAACACAGACTATTCCAACCGCGATTTATTTGGCAATTGATTCTGGTCAGATGGAAATGGCATGGTTATGGGTAGCGACAATCATCATAATCTCTTTCTTAATGCTTTTGCTTGTTCAGCGTAAGCGGACTTAAACGATCTCTATTTTGTTTGGAGAGGCTAGAACATAATTAAAATGTTAAGCAACTAAGACGAATGCTGCATTGACATAGCGTAAGAAATACGTAGACTCTTGTAGGAGATTGGCAGTAACGGTCATGTCCTGTGATCAACGATGACACTAGAAATTCGTCGAAAAGGCATCGATGAAATCCAAGCGTGGGACTTAAGGATGTAAGGCTAAAACCGCGCCATCCCGCCGGCAGCTTCAAAGCGCAACTTCCTGTTGCTTCACCTACACTCGTACGCTTTTGTATGTCGCAACGCCTTCATGACCCACTTCCTGCTGGCCCGAAGCTCACTAGCCCCCCGCAGAAAATGAAGTATATTTCTGGAGCAGATTATATGCATTTAGTATTTCAGTTTATCTTTGGTGAAAACACTTTTGTCCCAGCCTCTTTTCATTTTAAACACCAGAATAAAGTTACTTAATCTAAGCAAATCGCCAAAAACACCGGAATAGCATTAGTTGAAGACCCATTGGCTTAAGAAGGAGAAAAGGTTAGTCGCGCCCATCTAGCAGTAGTTCATAACGCAATATCCTATTTGTTTCGTTTACAATAGTGTCGCAATACCTTATCACTTCTAAGCCTACGCTAGAAGCCTTTTTAACATTTTTGACTTTTGTGATAGCTTTAAAAAACTTGTTTAAATGGACCCTCAGTGCTTCATCTCTTAAAAACAATGCCTTATTATTTTCTTTTAAAAAGGGAGGAGGCACCTAGATGAAGTTCTGAAGGTAGAACAATCTTCCGAGGTGTAGCAGGAGCTGTGTTTTCAACCCGCTCAATTAATAATTGGGCACCGAAATAACCGAAGTTATAAGATGGTTGCTCTGCAGAGGTTAAAAAAGGTTCATTTCCAAAATAGTTAGGAATACTATCATAACAAACAACAGCGATATCTTCTGGTACTTTAACTTCATTTTCTTTTAAATACTTCACCGCATTCATGCCGATAAAGTTACTAGTTGCGAAAATGGCTGTCGGACGTTCTGTTTCAGGTAAAGCAAGCATCTTTTTGATGGTATCAGAAATATCGCTGTCTTGTAAAAAGTGACTTTGATAGATCCAATTTTCATTCATCGGTAATTCATGGAGGGCCAATGTATCAAGATAGGCATGATGCCGCTCTTTTGCTGTCGCAATATCTAAAGGGGCATTCACAATCGCTATTTTTTTGTGTCCTTGTTTAATTAAATGCTCCAACAATCTCTTTGTAGTCATCTCATTATCACTTAAAACTTGGTCACAGGCTAAATCCTCAATATATCGGTCGATCAAGACATAGGGGATTTTATATTTCGCCAGTTTTTGTAAGTTTTTCTTCGAAGAGTCATTCGCAGGAGCTGCTAAAACTCCATCAGTCCCCGTTGAGATTAACATATCGATGTATTTGGATTCCTTTTCTACATTTTCATCACTATTACAAAGCATAAGCTGGTAGCCCATTTGCATGGCTTTATCCTCTGCACCTCTGGCAATATTCGTAAAGAATGGATTGGTTATATCTGTCACCATTAAGGAGAGTATTTTACTCTTTTTAGAGGTTAAACTTCTTGCGGAGCTATTCGGAATATAGCCCAACTCCTCTATAACAGCCTCCACTTTTTTCCGCGTTTTTTGGCTAATGCTCCCAGAATTGTTTATCACACGAGAAACGGTCATTGCTGAGACATTGGCTTTTTTTGCTATATCATAAATTGTGACCAAATGATCTGATCCCCCTTTGAGCCTTTAAAAGCATGTATTATTTTTATTATACGGTAAATCTTTACCTTTTTCAGTATGGATTCTTTTTAAAAGCTCTATTTTTCAAAAATGCAAGAAAATTAACGTACAAGAATAAATTGACAAAATAAACAGAATGTTATATATTGTTACCGAAAAACCAATTTTTACCATTTTTTTAGAAGGGAGGTCCGTACTTCAAAGCGTGCTAAAGGGAATGTAAGCGTTTTACTAAACTTTAGGGGGAATCCGATGAATTTACAAAGATATCTTATTTTCACCATCATATTTTGGGGCCTATTATCCTTATTGGTAGCCTGCTCGCAGGCAGAAACGAATGAGAAAGCTGAAACATCCAATGTATCAGAGAAAGATAAAAATATAAGTGTAAAGGAATTTTCTAATGAGGAGGTCACCTTAAAAATTGCTACTCCTTGGGGACAAGATTACTTTATGACACGTGTCGGAGATTATGTGGAAGAACATCTTCCTCATATGACATTAGAACATATTGATTGGGATGGTTCGGTAGAGGGATTAGAGGAATTGTATGCATCTAACACAGTACCGGACGTTTTATTAGCTTTTACCGGGCAACAGCCGCTTGAAGAACTGGATTCGGTTTTTCCGTTGGAGGATATTTTAGAAGAATATGGTGTTGATTTAAGTTATCTTGACCCATTAACATTAGATGAAATTCGTTCAAGGGACAAAGAGAGAAGACTTGTAGGAATTCCACAAGAGGTCGGGGCGATCGGTCTTTATTATAATAAAGAGGTGTTCGATCTTTTTGGACACGAATATCCTAATCCTGATGAAAGCATGACATGGGATGAAGCATTGGAGCTTGCGACTAATTTGACGGGAAGTCGAAATGGAACTGATTTTTGTGGTCTTGAGATGCTAGATATGGAACAAACTCCTTTATGGGAGCTATCAGCCAATATGACAGATCCGGAAACAGGAGAAGTATTATTAGTAACAGATAGTAAATTCACAAAGTATATGGAATTGATGGAACGTTATTATCATAATCAAGAAAATCAGAGTGAAGAGTGTAGCTTCGCCAATAAAACAACGGCAATGAAAGTTGGCTGGCATGGTTTTCTCGCTCAATGGGGCGGAGAGGATGCGGAAAAGGAGAAAGAGTACTTGAAAAATATTGATATCGCTCCTGTTCCAACATGGTCAGAGATGCCTGGAATTGGCCCATCACCGCGAGGAATTCAACCATGGGTCATTAATCAGCATAGTGAACAAAAGGAGGCAGCCCTTCAATTTATTTTGGAAGGGGTATCGAAAGAGTATCAATTAACTCTATCTCGAATTGGCACACCTTCAGCAGTAAAGGCAGATGAGATTGTCGACCAATTTGGTGCTGAAAACGAGCTGTTGGTTGATAAAAATACGAAAGCGTTATTTCAGAATATACCAGCAGACCCACCTGAAATAAAAAGTACTTGGGACCAATATGTGCTTTTTGATCTTGAGGAATACAGCGAAAGTGGAATAGATATTCAAGAGTTTTTAAGAGTGACGGCTGAAGAAGCGGAGATTCGTATTGAAGAAGCTAAAGGAAAGTAAAGCGATTAAAAAGTAGAAAATACAGTTTATCTTTGAGTTAGCAAAAGAATCGTCTTGCTAGCTCTTTTTGGTGGAAAAGGCGTGGAGCTACACTAGAGAGTTTCTATTCGTAATATAATGAGTAAAAAGAATGGAATGTCCACTACAGTCATGAAAGTGAATGGCTCGCTCAACACCTCTTATTACAAGGAACATTGCTTCATACTTTTCCTTACTTAGTTGTGAGATTCTTCTCACAATTTTTTTGTTCTATTTTAGAGATGAATAGAAACTTGTCGAACGGAAACTTCGGAAATAGATTGACAGTTATAATCAGTGGTGTTAGTTTAATATTATCGGTAACAAAATCAACAGTGACCCGTTGTAAGCCCTTTCTAAAATAATACCAGAAGAGGTGACTAATTTGAACGATCGGGATCAAAGAACAAAATGGTTTTTAGAGGACCGCTTTGGTTTATTTATTCATTGGGGTCTGTATGCGATTCCAGCTCGAGGAGAGTGGGTGCGCAGTTTTGAAAAGATAAGTAACCAAGAATATCAACCATATTTTGAAGAATTCAATCCCACGCATTACAACCCAAAAGACTGGGCAAAGGTGGCGAAAGCAGCTGGCCAGAAATATGCAGTTTTAACAACGAAGCATCATGATGGCTTTTGCTTGTTTGATAGTCAACTTACAGACTACAAAGCTACCAATACATTGGCGAAAAGAGACTTAGTGAAAGAGTATGTGGAGGCATTTCGGGAAGAGGGGCTAAAGGTTGGATTCTACTTTTCCATCATTGATTGGTATCACAATGATTATCCAGCATTTGGTGACCGCCAACATCCCATGAGAGACCAAAGCGATTTTAAGGATAAAGAGATTGATTTTGATAAGTATCTTGACTATATGCATGGACAGGTTAAGGAATTATTAACACGCTATGGGAAAATCGATATTATGTGGTTTGATTTTTCTTATGATGATATGACAGGGGAAAAGTGGAAAGCAACGGAATTAGTGAAAATGGTCCGTGAATTACAACCCGACATTATCATTGATAATCGTCTAGGGGGGAATATAAAATCAGCCCAACCTGAAATATATGCTGGCGATTTTTATTCACCTGAGCAAATCATCCCACCACAAGGTATTCTTAATGAAGTGGGGGAGCAGGTTCCTTGGGAAGCCTGTATTACATTAAATGATCATTGGGGTTATCATGCAAAAGATCAAAATTATAAATCGGCGAAACAAGTTATCCGTACACTTGTCGAATGTGTCAGCAAAAATGGAAATTTACTTTTGAATGTAGGTCCAGATGCGAAAGGGATTATTCCGGAAGAATCGATTGAGATTTTAGCAGAAGTAGGAAAATGGATGGATCGAAATGGCGAGAGCATCTATGGGTGTAAAGCAGCTGATTTACCGAAACCAGAATGGGGACGCTATACGCAAAAGGGAAATACATTATATGCTCATGTTTATGATCGAGGAATCGGACCGATTTATTTTGCCGGTCTAAAAGATAGAATTAAAAAAGCGAGATTACTAGCTGATGGATCGGAATTACATGTATTTACTCCTTGGATGGCAGCGGATTATTCTGATGCGGAAAGTGGAGCTTTTATTACACTTTCAGGGGCTAGATTACCAGATGAAAAAGATACTGTCATTGAGCTAGAACTATTTAATTAGTAAGGGAGAGAGAAAAAGATGAAAATCGGTTTAAGTACATACAGCTTATTAAAAGCGATTAAAGCGGGAGAAATGGATGTGCTCGATGTTGTTCAATGGATTGCAGATAATGGTGGCAAGCATATGGAGATTGTTCCTTATGGATTTACACTTGTCGATAATCTTGAATTAGCGGATGCCGTCCGAGATAAAGCAAAGGAAGTTGGAATTGAATTATCCAATTACTCGATGCCAGCTAATTTTGTCCAAGAAACGGAAGAAGAGTTTGAACAAGAAGTAGCAAGAATCAAGGAGCATGTGGATTTGCTACATCGGATGGGCATTAAGCATATGCGTCATGACGTCACAGCCTTTACTTTACCACCAGAAAAAATTACGATTGAATGGTTTGAGAAGAATTTACATCTTATGGTAGAAGGTAGTAGGCAAATTGCCGATTATGCAGCACAATATGGGATTACAACGACAATTGAGAACCATGGCCAATGTGTACAACATAGTGATCGCGTGCAACGAGTATTATTAGAAGTCGATCGCCCTAATTTCAAAACAACGCTTGATATCGGAAACTTTCTCTGTGTTGATGAAGATCCAATTGTAGGAGTAAAGAAAAATTTACCTTTTGCTTCACTTGTCCATTTTAAGGACTTCTATATCCGTCCTTTTGATGAACATCCAGGTGGTGGCGAGTGGTTTACTTCGGCAAATGGCAATTATTTAAGAGGCTCGATTGTTGGGCAAGGTGATGTCAACATCCGTCAAATCGTGAAGCTTATTAAGGATTCTGGCTACGATGGGAATATCACCCTTGAATTTGAAGGTATGGAAGAATGTAGAGAAGCTTCCAAAATTGGTATGGAGAATATCCGCAGACTTTGGGATGAGGCTTAAGCAATCTGAGAAACTATTTTATGGCAGAAATAAATTGCATTCAAGGCTGGGACATAATTAAATTGTTTAGCTCTATAAACGAACAATATATTACTTTAGCGTAGGAAATATAGGTAGACCCCTGCGAAAGGTAAGACATCGGTGAGATCTCGGAGTGCGACTTAAGGATGGAAAGCTAAAACCGCGGCACCCTGACGGCAGGCTCAAAGCGCAACTTCCTGTTGGCCCGAAGCTCACTAGCCGCCAGCGGAAAGCGAAGTATATTTCCGATGCGGATTAGTTGCACCTTGGTAGTTCGTTTTTTCTATAGTGAAAACACTTTTGTTCCAGCCTTCTTTTTTTATGTTTGAATGCGCTTTCTTAAATAAGTAAGATATTTTGCAGGTAAATCCCATTTGGGATTAAAAGGAGGAGATACACTGTGAAAAATTCCCTACTGTTGGAAAAAACAAAGGGGCAAATCACTCCTAAGATACGGCAAAAGACATCCCCCATTCGAAAAATGAAAAATAGTTGGCAATTGTATGTTCTATTTTCTCTCCCACTCCTTTACATCATCGTCTTTCATTATGTTCCAATGTACGGCGCAACCATTGCTTTTAAAAATTTTAATCCGGTCCAAGGTATTTTAGGAAGCGATTGGATTGGTTTGGATCATTTTGAGCGATTTTTTAAATCACATGAATTTTTACGGGTGATAAAAAACACGCTTATCTTGAGTTTTTATCAATTAATTGCCGGCTTTCCTTTCCCGATCTTACTCGCACTGAGTTTAAATTATGTAAGCAAGAAACGATTTAAAAAGACCGTTCAAATGGTTTCCTATGCACCACATTTTATTTCAGTTGTGGTTATGGTCGGAATTATCCTTGTCTTTCTTGAACCTAGGGGACCGATTAATAGCTTGCTAACCTTAATTGGTATGGAACCAATCCATTTTATGGGAAATGCTAGTTATTTTAAATCAATCTATGTATGGTCAGGTATTTGGCAAAGTGTCGGTTTTGGCTGCATTATTTATTTAGCTGCCCTCTCCAGTGTAAGTCCAGCTCTTCATGAGGCTGCCATTATTGATGGGGCATCAAAATTACAAAGAATCTGGCATATTGATATACCTGGGATATTACCGATAACAATCATTTTACTTATATTAGATATGGGGAACATTTTAAATATTGGTTTTGAAAAAGCCTTATTATTACAAAATCCGCTTAACCTTAGAAGCTCTGAAATCATTGATACGTATGTATACAAGGTTGGCCTTGTTTCAGCTGTTCCCAATTATTCGTATGCCGCAGCAATTGGGTTATTTAAATCAATTATTGGCTTAATTTTGATCTACTCTGTCAATCGTTTCTCTAAAAAAATTGGTCAAGAAAGTCTATGGTAATCAATAAGAGAAAGAGGTGATTTGATTTGAACCCAAATGGCATAAATGACACAAAAATTGACAAAATATTCGCAACTATAAATCATATCGTCTTAACTATTCTTCTTATCGTGTTTCTTTATCCATTAATTTATATTGTAAGTTCCTCCTTTAGCTCCGCAGATGCAGTAACGGCAGGGGAAGTATGGTTATGGCCGGTTGATTTTAGTTTGGAAGGCTATAAAGCTGTTTTTGCCTATAAACAGATTTGGACTGGATACGGTAATTCATTATTTTATATGATTGTTGGCACCTTCATCAATATTACTTTAACGATATTAGCTGCTTATCCTCTATCTAGAAAAGACTTTTACGGGCGAAACTTTTTTATGCTTCTCTTTTTATTCACAATGCTATTTAGTGGGGGGCTCATACCTAACTACTTATTGGTAAAGGAGCTAGGGATGTTGAATACTCGCTGGGCGATGATCATCCCCAATGCCATGTCTGTATTTAATGTCATCATTACGAGGACCTATTTTAAAATGACCATTCCAGATGAACTGCATGAAGCAGCTAAAATGGATGGTTGTAGTGACTTCCGCTTTTTGGCGAAGGTTGTACTTCCTCTATCAGGACCGATTATTGCTGTAATGGGCTTGTTTTATGCAGTAGGACATTGGAATGCATTTTTTAATGCATTAATTTATTTACGTGATCAAGATTATTATCCATTGCAATTAGTTTTAAATAATATTCTTGTCCAAAATGAAGTAGATCCTGAAATGTTTATAGATGTTGAATCACAAGCAGCCATTGCAGGCTTGAGGGAACTTTTAAAATACTCCCTCATCGTTGTAGCCTCGATCCCAGTTCTCGTTATTTATCCATTTGTACAAAAACATTTTGTAAAAGGTGTGATGATTGGCTCTTTAAAGGAATAGCCTTCCCCAAGTGAACGCGGCTTTTCTGAAGGGAGGGAGAATGGAAGAACGTGCTCTAGCTCAAGCGTCCAGTTACTTGTACAATTTCGTTTCTACTGGCGTAATCATTGACTCGTATTTCAAGTTTGTGGTTTTAAATAATTATGATCACAAAGGGGGTATTCAATTGCTTAAAAAGGCGAGCTTTACTTGTATATTGTTCATAGGATTGACCTTATTATTATTGACAGGTTGTAATAATGGAGATGAAAAAACAGCGGGATCTTCTAAGGGGGAAGAGGATATTGAGTTGACAAAGCCAGGAACATTTCCGATTACAAAAGAAAAGGTGACTTTGAAAGTATTAGTACCTGCCCACCCTCTAGTTGAGGATTATAAAACAAATGTATTTACGAAATGGTATGAAGAAAAAACAAACGTGCATATTGAATGGGAAGTTATCCCAACTCAGAATGCGGAGGAAAAGTTGAATTTAATTTTATCGAGTGATGATTTACCAGATGTGATCATGAATAGTCCTGTCACCCTTTCGCAATTGATGATATATGGGAGTCAAGGGATGTTCTTACCATTGAATGATCTAATTGAGGATACTGGAACAGATGTAAAGAAATTCCTGGACGAAAGACCAGATGTATTAGATTCGATCACAGCTCCTGACGGGAATATTTATTCGATGCCATATATTAATGAATGTTACCACTGTACATTGGCACAAAAACTATGGATCTATCAACCTTGGTTAGAGGAACTAGGGCTCGAGATGCCAGAGACGACAGAGGAATTCTATCAAGTTTTAAAAGCGTTCAAAGAAAAAGATCCGAATGGAAACGGAAAACAGGATGAAATCCCCCTTGCAGGCAATAAAGATTTATGGCCTTTTCCAGGATTTCTTATGGATCCATTTATTTACAATGCAATGTATGTAGAGAATGGAAAAATCCAAGTTCCTTATACAAAGCCTGAATGGAAGGAAGGCCTACAATACATTCATCAATTATATAAGGAGGGGTTAATCGCAAAAGAGTCTTTAACACAGGATCAAGATCAGCTGAAACGATTAGGAAATTCTAAGGAAACTATATTGGGTATGGCTATGGGATATTGGCAAGGTGATATGATGACAGCCGGTGGAAATAGTGGAAAGTGGCTTGATTATGTAGCCGTTCCACCTCTGGAAGGACCAAACGGCAATCGGGTAGCTTGGTATCAGCCACCAGTACCGGGAAGGGCTTCCTTTATTATTACGAATCAAGCGAAACACCCAGAAGTAGCTTTACGTTGGGCTGAAGGATTTTATGATGAAGAAGTTACATTACGGGCTGAAGCTGGGGAAATGGATAAGGATTGGCGTTGGGCCGAGGATGGAGAAATAGGAATCAACGGGGAACCTGCAAAGTGGGTACGACTAGACGCTTATGGAGAGGTACAAAATACACATTGGGCGCAACAAGGACCATTAATTCGTACGGATGAATTTAGATTAAGTGAAATGACAACAGATGAACAACCCCTTGAAGCTCTTCTCTATGAAGAAACAAAGGGAAAATATGAACCTTATAAACCAGATGAAGACATGGTTGTTCCACCGCTTTATTTCAATGAGGAGCAATCCGCCGAACTAGCTGAAATAGAAGCAACGATCCAAAACTTCGTAGACGAATCGAATGCGCGTTTTATTTCAGGAGATGATGATATTGAGAAAGGGTGGGAATCATTTCTACAAAATTTGGAAGCGATGAATTTGGATCGTTATATTGAAATCTATCAAGAAGCCTATGATGCCAAATATAAATAAGTTAGAGGAGTGGAAGAAGATGTTGAAAAATACGAGTGCTACCGTACAAAGGAAAAATTGGCCAAGTCGCTATGGGAATCCAGAATGGTTTATTCATGATCGTTTCGGATTATTTATTCATTGGGGATTATATTCTAATGCTGCCAGACATGAATGGGTAATGAATCGAGAAAAAATCCATCCTGACACATACAATAAATATTTCAAATTCTTTAATCCAGATTTATTTGATCCGAAAAAATGGGCACGTATAGCTAAAAGCGCTGGTATGAAATATTTTGTTATTACGACAAAACATCATGAAGGTTTTGCACTTTGGGATTCGAAGCTAACAAATTATAAAGTGACGAATACACCTATACAACGTGATCTCTTACTGGAAATGGTCAATGCATTTAGAGAAGAAGGATTGAAGGTGGGTTTCTATCATTCCTTGATTGATTGGCATCATCCGGAGTTTCCAATCGATGGCTTGCATCCGCAACGTGATGATGATGAATTTAAAAAAGAAGCTGAAAATCGTAAAATGGCAAATTATGTTGAGTATTTGCATGGTCAGGTGCGAGAGCTTTTAACAAATTATGGGAAAATTGATTATCTCTGGTTTGATTTCTCCTATCCGCATATGAAATGGGATGGGGTTGAGGGAAAAGGTGCTGATGATTGGAAATCAGAAGAATTGGAAAATATGATTTTTGAATTACAGCCAGACATCATCTTGAATGATCGACTAGATTTAGGGCGTGGGGTGAGGACACCCGAACAATATCAGCCAAGTGGAGCATTACTCGAAAATAATGAACCGATTATTTGGGAAGCTTGTCAAACACTTAATGGAAGTTGGGGCTATGATCGAGATAATTTGGATTGGAAGCCAACTGAAATGCTGATTAAAATGCTAGTTGATAGTGTTTCAAAAGGTGGGAATTTGCTTCTAAACGTCGGACCAAATGGACGGGGCGAGTTTGATCAAAGATCGATTGAGCGATTAAATGAAATTGGTGATTGGATGAGGGTGAATGCACGATCGATATATGGCGCAGATAGAAGTGAATGGGAAGCACCTGTAGATTGTCGTTATACACAAAAAGGAGATCGTCTATATGTACATGTTTTTTCTTGGCCATTCAAACATATTCATTTAGAGGGCTTGGCGGGCAAAATTGAATATGCACAATTGCTACATGACGCATCTGAAATTCACTTTAAAGAACATAATCCAAATGAAAATCTCTCTCATGTATCAACAAGAGTTACCCCTGGATCGGTGACACTAGAATTACCAATTCAAAAGCCAAACATATTGGTCCCGGTAATAGAGGTCTTTTTAAAAAGTGAATCATGATTGTTTCCTATGGACACGGTAGATTCATCCCCGTGTTCATAGGATTTATACATAATCCAAATGAATTTTTCATAAAATAAACTCGATGAGTTGTACTATTTTTCTGTTAATAGAGTCCATTTCATCATTGCTTATTAATGATCAATACACGAACGTTATTGTTAAAGGAGATGAATTGCAAGTCAATGTATTTCCTTAACTTAGTTGATTGGAGCGGAAGGTGGCGACACCTGGGGGATTAGCGTGACAGGTGAGTTCCCGCAGGAGCAAGCTTACCGCACGCCCCCTCGGAAAGCGTCCACCTGAAGCGTAAATCAACGTTGTTCAGATTTGAAGGCTAAAAATTGATTCAATAGTGAAAGAAAATAGGATATAGGAGAAATCGTATTTTTACCTGCTCTTCTTAAAGAACCTATTAAAGGGGAAAGATAAAAGGTTTGCGGCTTGCGGTGGATAGGTAATTAATACTGATATTTTAGAATTCGAAACAATTGCTGGGAAGAAGTATTATTTTAGTTTCCTAGATAAGGATTGACACTGAAACAGCTAGTTGTTAAAATTATGATACCGATAACATTGAAGACTTAGCTTTATCATTAGATGGGAGGTTGTTTGTTTATGGAGAAAACATTTCATTCCGGCATTTCTTGTATTGTCATGGATGATAAAGATAATGTTGCCACCCTTTTAAAAGATATGAAAAAAGGCGAAATATTATCTTACATTCAGAAGGAGAAAGAGCAGCAAATCGAGTTAAAAAACGATGTGGATTTCGGTCATAAAGTAGCCATTTTGCCGATTGCTAAGGGGCAAGAGGTGATAAAATATGGGGAAGTCATTGGTGCAGCAACCCTTTCAATACCAGTGGGTGAACATGTGCACGTCCATAATATAGAAGGAATTAGGGGCCGGGGAGATAAAAGAGTTGGAGAGGAGCAAGAACATGCAAACGTTTAAAGGCTATCGGCGTGAAAATGGAAAAGTGGGAATCCGCAACCATCTCTTAATTTTACCTACTGTAGTTTGTGCGAACCAAGTGTGTGCCAGAATCCAACAACAAGTTCCGGATTCAGTCGCAATTCCGCACCAGCACGGCTGTAGTCAGGTTGGAGATGATAAAGAAAGAACGCATAAGGTTTTGGTGGGAATGGGGAAAAATCCCAATGTTGGAGCTGTTTTAATTGTAAGTCTTGGTTGTGAGGTTATTGATGCAAGGGAAGTCAAAGCTGAAATTGAAGAAACAGGGAAGCCTGTTATTTGGATTGATATTCAAACTGAAGGCGGTTCCATTAAAACCATTCAAAAAGGAATCTTGGAAGCGAAAAAGTTGAGTAATGCGCTCCAGAATATTCCAGTACAAGATGTGCCTATGTCTGAATTGATCGTTGGCGTAAAATGTGGTGGCTCTGATTTTACCTCAGGATTATGTAGTAATCCAGCATTAGGTAAAACATCTGATCTTCTTTTAGCTAATGGTGGAACCGTCATCATGGGCGAAACGACTGAAATTATTGGAGCTGAACATCTTGTCGCAGCAAAAGCCGTGAGTGAAGAAGTAAAAGCCAAGCTTTACAAGGCGATTAAGGGATTTGAAGATGAAATCGAACGTATGGGTGTTGATATGCGTGGGGGGAATCCGAGCCCTGGGAATATTGCGGGTGGCTTATCCTCGATTGAGGAAAAATCTCTTGGATGTATTAGCAAGGCAGGAAACGCGCCATTAAAGGATGTTCTTCCATTTGCTGATGAAATCCCTGGCAATGGTTATTATTTTATGGATTCTCCTGGAAATGATATCGAATGTGTTACAGGAATGGCAGCTGCTGGGGTTCATGTGGTTGTGTTTACAACAGGAAGAGGAACACCGACAGGCAATCCAGTTATACCAGTTATCAAAGTAACGGGAAATGAACTTACTGCAAAACGAATGGCTGATAATATCGATGTTGATACCAGTCCCGTTTTACAAGGGAAAGAGACATTAGATGAAGCCGGAAAAACCATCTATGATTTTATCTTTGAGGTTGCGAATGGTGAGCAAACAAAGGCAGAAATATTAGGTCATGCCGAATTTAGTATCAGTCGGATTGGAATTAGTTTATAAAAAGGACCATCAAAAAGGGGTAAAGAGATGAAAAGACTAGAAAATCGTGTAGCACTCGTAACAGGTGGGAGTAGTGGAATCGGCGCGGCTATCGTGCATAGATTAGCGGAAGAGGGAGCCCATGTAGCGATTAATTATAAGGCGGATGAAAACCGTCAACAAGCAGAAAATTTGAAAAGCCAATTGGAAGAAAAATATAGTGGAAAGTTCATCGTTGTTCAAGCGAATGTCGGCCATAAGCAAGAGGTTGATCGCATGGTGGATGAAGTGGAAGACGCTTTAGGAGCTGTGGAGGTACTTGTCAATAATGCTGGGATTGCTCCATTTCAACCATTTCTCAATGTTACAGAGGAGCTATGGGATGAAACGTATCAAACAAATGTAAAATCGATTTTTTTAACATCCCAACGTGCTGCTAAGAAGATGATAGAAAATCAGTATGGCAAAATCATCAATATAGCTTCAACAGCAAGTGTGCTTGTGACAAGTCCCGTTGTCCCCCATTATATTTCTTCGAAAGCGGCGGCCAACCAGCTGACTAAAGCTTTGGCAATCGAATTGGGGAGGTATAATATCAATGTAAATGCAGTCGGGCCTAGTACGGTGGATACAGATATGTGCCGGGACTATTTAGCAAATCCAGAGATTCGTGAGCAAGAAGTCCAAGCGAACCCGATGAAACGCTTAGGTACTGAAAAGCAAATTGGTGATGCCGTTGTCTTCTTAGCTTCAGATGAAGCGATGCAAATTAACGGCCATTTATTAATGGTGGACGGTGGTTTGACTGTAAAAGCCGCCCAGCCAGAGGATCATATGCAAGAAGAACGGGAGGCGATACAGTGAGACTAGCAAATAAAGTGGCGATCATTACAGGGTCCGGCAGTGGAATTGGGAAGGCAACTGCTCTTCGTTTCGGTGAAGAAGGAGCTCATGTGATTGTCAATGATGTTAACCCTGAACAAGGTCAGCAAACTGTACAGGAAATAAGGGGGAAAGGGGGAAGTGCCACCTTTTTTGAAGCAGATGTGACAATTCCAGAATCTGTGCAAGCTCTAGCCGATTATGTAATGAAAGAACATAAAAAGATTGATATCCTTTTTAATAATGCTGGGATTAGCAATGTTGGACGCGTAGATGAAGTAGAGCCAAATACATGGGATCAAGTAATGAATGTCAATGTAAAGGGAGTTTATTTAGGTTGTAAGTATATTGTTCCCCATATGATGGAGCAAAAGAGTGGCTGTATTATTAATATGTCCTCCTGTGTAGCGGAAATAGGTCTTGCAAAAAGGGCTTTATATGCAGCATCTAAAGGAGCGGTATTATCTTTAACAAAGTCCATGCAAGTGGATTATGCACCATTTAATATTCGTGTCAATGCTTTACTTCCAGGGACGATTTATACACCATTTGTTGAGAATTATTTGAAAACCTCTTATGATGATCCTGAAGAAGCGATTAATAATATTAAAAAAAGACAATTAAGTGGTGATCTTGGAAAACCGGAAGATGTTGCTGATGCTGCCTTGTTTTTAGCTTCAGATGAAGCGAAGTTTATGATGGGCTCGCCATTATATATAGATGGCGGTGTGGTATTTGGTAAAAATGCATAACAAATAGAAAAGGAGATACAAGTCAATGAAACTACTAACATATGAAGCTCAAGGGTTACATAAAATGGGGATACAAACGGAAAAAGGCATTGTCGATGTTCAGGCAACTGCTGAAAAAACAGGTGTTACTAATGTAGAAACAGATATTATGTCTGTTATTGCAGGAGGAGAGCAAGCTACTAATCAATTGTCAAAATTACTGAAACAAGCAGAGGAGACAGAGACAACTGTCTACGTTGATTCTGAGAACCTCGTATGGGGTCCAAGTGTTACAAAACCGCATAAAATTATCTGTGTTGGCTTAAATTATCGTAAACATGCAGATGAAACGAATGCCCCATATCCAGAAGTTCCGATTCTATTTAATAAATTCGATAATACTCTAACTGGTCATAATAGTGAGATTCCGGTTCCAAAAGTAACAGAAAAGCTGGATTATGAGGTAGAACTTGCGATCGTCATCGGGAAAAAAGCCAAATATGTGAGTGAAGCAGATGCGCTTGATTATGTATTTGGTTATAGCACAGCCAATGATCTTTCTGCCCGCGACCTGCAAATGAGAACACCACAATGGATGCTTGGAAAAATTGGCGATAAATTTAGCCCAATGGGGCCTTATCTTGTGACAGCAGATGAGGTGGATAATCCTAATAACCTCAATCTAAAAACAACTGTAAACGGAGAAGTCAAACAAAATTCCAATACATCAGACATGATTTTTAATTGCTCTGAGATTGTCAGTTATATCTCTCAATATCTTACACTTGAGCCAGGCGATATTATCTTGACCGGGACCCCAGAGGGCGTAGTATTAGGACTACCAGAAGATCAACAACGTTATGTCCAGCCAGGTGATGTGATTACCTGTGAGATTGAAAAATTGGGCGCTTTAACTAATTATTATGTAGAGGAAAAGTAAAGATTGGGTGTGGAGCATGATGTTAAAAGGAATACCTTCTATTATCTCACCAGACCTCATGAAAGTTTTATTAGAGATGGGGCATGGCGATGAAATTGTTTTGGCGGACGGGAATTTCCCGTCTGCTAGCCATGCGAGACAGCTGATTCGCTGTGATGGTCATGGGATACCGAAATTATTAGAAGCAATCTTAAAATTTTTACCGCTTGATACATATGTAGAGAAGCCAGTTACCTTTATGGGCGTTGTACCAGGAGATCCTATTAAACCAACGATTTGGAATGACTATGAAAAAATCATACTTGCGAAACATGGTCCAATGTCTTTTCATTATGTACAACGTTTCGAATTTTATGAGCAAGCAAAAAAAGCATATGCGATCGTTGCGACTGGTGAGGGTGCTCAATATGCAAATATAATTTTGAAAAAAGGTGTAGTTTAGAAAAAAGAGATCATAAGCTAGAATTCTTCCGCTGATTTTAATTAACCTATGAAGGATTACCAAGGGTCTCTTGGACATACCGAATAGGAATTGAGTGTCCAATTTTATGGGTTCAGTGCAACAACCCGATAGGGAGTTAAGGAGGGGTCATTCACTTCTAGGGAGGACTTGTAACCTAAGTTTCCATGGGTTTTTGCGGTTATTCCTGTCTTCAATCTATTTACATAAACATGTCTAGCGGAATCTGAGAATGGCATGGACAGATATAACACAAGTGTTCATGTTATGGTTTTATCACTTAACTAGAATATGACCGTGGAGTTATCCTAGTATCACTTTAATATACATATTAAATATTAATTTACTTTTCAATTGATTGTAATTCGAACTTTTTTTAGATATAAAACCCTTTACCATACTAGCTATTGAACCATTTTGAAAGGGGGGGAGTAAAGATGTCTAACAGTATTGTAGCGCAAGAATATCGAAATAATACATTAGAAAATACGCATGAAGGAATTATTTGCGTTGTTAATGATAAAAAAGAAATAATCTACCAAAAAGGAAACCCAAACCAATATGTTTACTACCGTTCGGCAATGAAACCAATTCAAGCAATACCCATTTTTACAACATCTGTTTTTGAAAAATATCATCTTACTAATCGCGAGGCAGCATTATTTACTGCTTCACAACGAGGAGAAAAATATCATCAAGAAGCATTACAAAGTTTGCTAGAAAAATTACAACTAACAGAAGAACAGCTAGTATGTAGTTCAAGTTACCCACTTAACGAAGAGCCTAAAGAAATGTATATTCGGAGTCAAAAATCTAAACGTAAACTATTTCATAATTGCGCAGGTAAACATTTAGGTATTATGGCGTATGCGAGAAAAAAAGGGTTTGCAGTGAGTGGATATGAAAGAGAAGATCATCCTGTACAACGGGAAATTCTAGGTTATCTCTCAGAACTCTCTGAAACAACTATTGATAAAATTAAGTTAGGAACGGACGGGTGTGGGCTTCCAATAGCTAGTGTTCCTATAAAAAACATGGCCATTTCTTATTTGAAATTTGCTGCACCGGATTTGATTGATAACGAGAAAACGGCCAATGCAGTTAAAAAAATCAGTGATGTTATGAATGAATTTCCTGAAATTGTTGCCTCACATAATTTTATCTGTACAGCATTATTAGAAGACCCTAATATAGTCGCAAAAGGCGGAGCACAAGGAGTTTATTGCTTAGCACTGAAAGAAGAAAGGATAAGTATAGCCCTAAAAGTTTTAAGTGGAACGGAACTCTTGTGGCCTATTCTCGTTAAGAGTTTGCTAGAAAAATTCAATTATAAAAATAAAGAGACACTTAATCGGTTGCAAGATATTTATTCTGGTGTCATTCATAACGACGGTGGCAAGGTTGTCGGACACACTGAAATTATATTATAAAAATGCATGTCAAAAAGAGAGTGAAAAAACGACTAAGTTGGCTATAAGCACTAACATGAATCGTAAACGTCTAGTACTGGTTTGTCCTGTAAAAGCAAGCGAACAAAAAAATGGGTTGTTGTTTTTATCGGACTTTGAGCAAAATTTGGTCATGCAAGGTTTAGCTCCTGGCACATCGAGGTTGTGCGAGAACGGCGTATTTTTATTCGAATTTCCATGATAACCATGGAAGGTAAAAAACTGGTAAAGAAGATAGATTTACTTATCGCCAGAAGGTAGCGCTTTGTGATTTTCTTAACTATCGAAAAAAGATTCATGAAGTTAAATTATAAAGAGTTTGCTAGAGTATAAATTCTAATGAACAAAATGGAAGGTGAAATGATTGCAAAATAATAAAAGGATTGCTGGTGAGTTTGTGTTAGATAGGAATAACCAACTAACAACTTGGCAAGAACTCCAGTTTGGCATGTTTATACATTTAGGCATATATTCACAACTTGGTGGTGTGTGGAATGGCGAACCGATTAAACGTGGCTATAGTGAACAAATTCAAATGTGGGCTAATATTTCTAGGGATGATTATGCAGAAGTAGCAAGTCAATTAACATTAGAGAATTTTGACCCTCAAGCTATATGTTCTTTAGCTAAAGAGTCAGGGATGAAGTATATTGTGATTACAAGTAAACATCATGACGGATTTTGTATGTTTGATACAAAAACAACGGATTATAATGTTGTAAAATCCACACCTTTTGCTCAAGATGTACTGAAACTGCTTTCAGAAGAATGCAGGAAACAAGGATTGAAGTTTGGTGTTTACTTTTCCTTAGTTGATTGGTATCAGGGACATAAATTTGATTGGAATAATAACAATGAAATTCCAAAATCAATGGAACCAATTATTGAAGAGCAATTGCAAGAATTAATGACAAATTATGGATCAATCGCAGAAGTATGGTTTGACATGTCGAGCCCTACTGCGGAACAGAGCGCGAAGTTTGCTAATATCGTTCATCAGTTTCAACCTGAAGCAGCTGTAAATGGGAGAATTTGGAATAATCAAGGTGATTTTCGAACTTTGGATGATAATCAGATCCCGCTGATTAACTTAGATGGTGCTTGGCAGACACCTGCATCCATTTATCATGAAACATGGGGATATAGGAGCTGGCAACAAAGAGATGATGTAAGTGGAAAAGTACGCGATTTATTAAAAAGTTTAATCTCGATACGTTCCCGTGGTGGTAATTACTTATTAAATATTGGTCCACGTGGGGATGGTTCAGTTGTTGAGTTTGAAGCTGAAGTCCTACAGGAAATTGGGAAATGGATAATGAGACATCCAGATGCACTACTTGGGACAAACCCTACTGGCTTTAAGCGACAATCATGGGGTGAGGTAACGGCTAACGGAGAAAACCTTTTTTTACACGTAACAGAGTGGCCAAAAAATGGAAAGATAACAATACCCGGAGTAATGACTACTGTAAAGAACGTAGTTGAAGATGGCTTTAATAGAGCACTTAATTGGAATAAAAAGGATTTAAATCTTGAAATTACACTTCCTAAGATTCCAAAAGACGAACTTCTAACCACTATAAGGGTGGAATTGGCTAATGAATTATATATAGTTCCCAATACTATTACGATAGATTCAGATAATATATGGAAAATAAAATTATCAGATATTGAAAAAAGCTATAATTTTGCAGATGATGGTAATTATACAAGCCTTGTACAGACCAATATTAGACAATCTGCATATCTCTCTAATCATCAAGACGGTAAAGCATTTGTTCAAGTATACTGTAAAGCTAATCCAGAACTTAACTATGCTATTAATCTGGGGACTGAAATCGAAGTTGTAAAAGGTAAGGATTTGATGGATGGAATGGTAGGTCCTTTTATACTTAACTCTGAGGTTGAAATATTACCTTTTAATATTAAATTGTACAAACCAATCCACAGAAACAAGGACTTAGAACTAGACGTAGAGTCGATCGTAATAAAGTTAGTAGAAGCTAAATAATAAACGGATTGTTCATAAAAATGGCCTTGAAGCTTGGGGGAGACTAGTAGGCTAAGGAAGAAATGAACAACAATGTCCTTCTATTATTTTATCAGACTTCATGATGGCTTTATTGGAGATAGGCATTGTTTTGATGGACGAGAGTTTTCCATCTGCTAGTCTCTTCCTCCGACCTGCAATTTTCCTAATGAAGGCCGGGAGAACCGAGCTTGGTAGTTTGGCAAGATTATAAATCTTTGCTTACTAAAGTCATGGAGACAAAATTAAGACAGTTGAAATGGAACGGTTTAGTTTTTGAAAGAACGAAAAGTTTACACTGTTATGATGCAAATATCTTATAAAAATAAGGTGTGCGTTTTTAAGACCTGGAATATTCGAACGATGATGTTGAGCTATGTTTTTGCTAATTACAGAAGTAATAGCGAAAGTATAGCTTTTTTCCTTGTTTTCTTTAGACAAATATTTTAGAGGATTCCCACTTTTTACAATTACTTGTCAAATGCTGTTGACAACAGTAATATCCTAAGTTATTATTTTGATATCGGTAACAAAATAATAACAAGTTTTTAAAAAGGGCCCAAAAGCTTGTTTGATTGAAGATATTGAAAGCGCACTCATTATTAATGGTGATTCTAGTAACCTAACATCAATACGGACAAACTATGTAGATGAAAAAGGATTTGAATTAAAAGGAGGATAAAATTAGAGTATGAACATATCGAATACTGCATCTCCACAATCGAAAATTTCAGCGGATATTAAGTTAAGTAAAAAGAAGTCACTTTTGAAAGACCTGAAAAAAGATTGGCAATTGTATGTGATTTTTGCCTTACCTCTTCTTTATATTTTAATCTTTAAATACTATCCAATGTATGGAGCAATCATAGCTTTTAAGAATTATGATCCTTTATTAGGAATTTTAAATAGCCCTTGGGTAGGATTCGAACATTTTAGCAAATTTATTCATTCCTATGAATTTATAAGAGTATTAAAAAATACGATCGTTTTAGGAATTTATCAGATTATTGCTGGATTTCCATTCCCAATTATTCTGGCGTTAAGTTTGAATTACGTATACTCAAAAAGATTTAAAAAGGCGACCCAAATGATTACCTACGCACCACATTTTATTTCTGTAGTGGTGATGGTTGGCCTGATTTTTATGGTGTTGGCACCAAACGGTCCAGTAAATAAATTGTTAGCGATATTTGGCATAACAGGACTCAATTATATGGGAGAAGCATCATTATTTAAATCTATCTTTGTTTGGTCAGACATTTGGCAGAATATTGGATACGGTTGCATTATTTATTTAGCCGCTTTATCGGGGATTAGTCCAGCACATCATGAAGCCGCAATTATGGATGGGGCTTCGAAATGGCAAAGAATTTGGCATATCGATATCCCAGGCATTTTACCGACGATGATTATTTTATTGATTTTGAATATGGGGAACTTTTTAAGCGTTAGTTTTGAAAAGGTTTTATTAATGCAAAACTCTTTGAATCTTTCAGCCTCCGAAGTCATCGATACATATGTTTATAAAGTAGGGTTACTATCTGCTTTTCCGCAATATTCGTATGCGACGGCAATCGGATTATTTAAGTCAGTTGTTGCCCTAGTTCTAATCTTAGGAACAAATAAGATTGCGAAAAAACTGGGACAAGAAAGTTTATGGTAAATCAAATGAATAAAGGAAGTGACGAAGATGCTCTCAGCAATAAGTGAGTCTAAAAGTGATCGAATATTTACCGTTTTAAATTACACATTTCTAGTACTCTTGCTAATAATCATCCTATACCCTTTAATTTTTATCGTCAGTGCTTCTATTAGTTCAGCGCAGGCAGTAACAAGTGGAAAGGTATGGCTATGGCCGGTAGATTTTAGTGTCGAAGGATATAAGGCAGTATTTAATCATAGTAAAATTTGGTCGGGATATGCCAATTCGTTGTTTTATATGGTGGTAGGAACATTAATTAATGTTGCCTTAACTATTTTGGCCGCATATCCCTTATCAAGAAAAGGATTCCGAGGCAGAAATATATTTATGTTCCTTTTTGTGTTCACGATGATTTTTGATGGTGGCTTAATTCCCACATATCTTTTGGTTAATGATTTAGGGATGGTCAATACAAGATGGGCTTTATTAATCCCTGGTGCTTTAGCAGTATTTAATGTGATTATTACGATTACTTTTTTTAGAACAACGATTCCTGGAGAGTTATTAGAGTCAGCACAATTAGATGGTTGCAATGATTTTAAATTTTTATGGAAAATCGTTCTTCCACTTTCTGCACCGATCATTGCCGTTATTTCTCTATTTTATGCTGTCGGACATTGGAATCAATATTTTGATGCATTGATTTATTTGCGAAATGAAAACTTGTTTCCATTACAAATTATTTTGCGTGAAATCTTAATCCAAAGTGAGGTCACATCGGAGATGATTGGCTATGCAACAGAATTTGAGGCACAGACGGGATTACGTGAGCTAATAAAATATGCGGTGATCATTGTTGCATCCCTTCCAGTTCTGATTATTTATCCATTTGTGCAAAAGCATTTTGTAAAGGGTGTCATGATTGGTTCGCTTAAAGAATAAATGTCAGGATCTTAGAGAGGAGTGGTGCAGAGAAAATGAGGCCGAAGAAATTCTAAAAGCGATTTTGAAATTAGATAAATTAATAGGAGGTAGAACATGAAAAAAGCTAAAAATGCATTATTTATTCTGTTTGTTTCTTCAATATTAATGTTTGTTTCAGCATGTGGCAATGATAAGGCAGAACAATCGAGTGGTCAAAGTAATTCTGAACCGATTGTGACAGCGGCAGGTACATTTCCAATCGTAGAGGAAGAAGTAACCTTAGATGTGATGATTCCATCCAATAGTTTAGTGAAAGACTTTGATAAAAATGAATTTACAAAATGGTATGAGGAAAAAACTGGTGTACATATCAATTGGGAGATTGTTCCTGCTGAAGGTGCAAAGGAGAAGTTAAATCTGATGCTAACCAGTGGTGATTTACCAGATGTGATCATGGATTTTACATTAACTCCTTCACAGTTAATGATTTACGGGCAAAAAGGTGTATTTTTAAATCTTAATGATCTTATTGACAATTACGGTGTAGAAACGAAGAAAATGTTTGAAGAGTTTCCGGCCGTAAAAGATGCGGTCACAACTCCAGATGGTGATATTTATGCATTACCGCAGGTGAATGATTGTTACCATTGTTCCATGCCACAAAAAATGTGGGTTTATCAACCTTGGTTAGATGAGCTAGGATTAGAGATGCCAACAACAACGGAGGAATTCTATACTGTCCTGAAAGCTTTCAAGGAAGAAGACCCGAATGGGAATGGCAAAGCAGATGAAATTCCGTTTTCTGGATCAAAAGATGAAACAACTGGAGAAATTGCTGGCTTTTTAATGAACGCTTTCATTTATAATGATATGCATGTAAAAGAGGGAAACATTACTGCACCATGGGATAAGGATGAGTGGAAAGAAGGATTGAAGTATTTAAACAAATTGTATAAGGAAGGTTTAATTTATTCAGGGTCTTTCACCCAAGATGCAGACCAAAATAAAACATTAGGTGATAACCCCGATGTTCCTATTTTAGGTGCCTCTGTTGGACTGAATTCAGGTAGCTTTGCTGATTTAGAAAATGGAAGGGGCAGAGATTTTGAAGTTGTTCCACCTTTAAAAGGACCAGATGGAGAACAAGTAACTTTATATACCCCATCCCCTGTAACAAAGCCGACTGAATTTATTATTACGAAAAATGCGAAACATCCTGATGTCGCCATGCGTTGGGCTGATGCAATGTATTCAGAAGAAATAACCATGCGTTCTACCTTGGGACCACCTGATGAAGGATGGAAGGAAGCTGAAGAGGGAGAAAAAGGTTTGGATGGCGAACAAGCGAAGTTTAAGGAAATTCAAATTGATTGGTCTTCACAAAATATTAATTGGTCCCAGACCGGGCCATCATTACGATCCCATGATTATAGAGCAAGTTTTGCTTATGATAAAACAGAGAATGGGGATAACCAGGAAGTGCTGTTATGGAATGCGACAGAAAAATATGAGCCTTATATTTCAACAACTGTTGAGTCGGTACCCGATCTATTCTTTACTCAAGAACAAGCTAGTGAATTGGTGAATCTAGAATCTACTATTGAGGATTTCGTGGATGAAAAAACAGCTCAATTCATTACAGGGAAAGCAGATATCGACAAGAGTTGGGACAATTATATTAGCGAATTAGAAAATATTGGTTTAGGGAAATATATTGATATTTATCAACAAGCATATGACGCAAAATATAAATAAAGTCTATTAACTGAATCAATTTCATAATAGAGATTTTAACATTCAAATCTGAACAACGTTGAATTACGCTTCAGGTGGACGCTTTCCGGGGGGGGGGGCGTGCGGTGAGCTTCCTCGTCGCTATATTGCTCCTGCGGGATCTCACCTGTCACGCTATCCCCAGGAGTCGCCACCTTCTGCTCCAATCAACTAAATTAATGAAATGCACGGACTAACAATTCAATCTCCTTTAACAAAAATGTTCGTGTATTGATCATTTATAAGCAATTATGAAATTGACTCAACTTATTGGAATAAAATAGGCTTCTTTGCTTGAAGGGCAAATATAATTCCGTGAGGAGCCTTAAAAATAGTTTTACGACTGGAATATTACCTGATAACATTTCGACTTGGGGTTTCAACTGTTTGTCCTCATATACGCTCGATGATTATGAGAATAGGGGTAAGGGGATAAATCATCTAATTTTTTTAGTTAGAAAGAATTAAATATAAGAGTGGGTTTTCGGTATTGACTCAAGTTTCGATTACAATAAATCAGTCTAAATTAAAGATTTCGCTATACATATGATGGCATGGGAAGTTTTTTTCTATACTATGAGACAACTTTAAAGCAATGCAAGCAAAGAAAAAAGATATTATGAACTATTCGCAAGGATGCTCGTTGTAACAGGTACTTCAAAATTCTTTCGATTCACACATGCACAGCCGAAAAATGAAGGAGGCACTTACACGATGACACTGAAGACATTGAATGAGACAGAGATGACAAGTAGTGAATTACTTAATATTGGGTTTGGTGGAGCATTTTCGACTGATACCGTCTACACAAATGCTACAGGAGAAACAATGGATGGTACCCTTTTGCGACGTACGGGAAATGAGGAAATCGATGTGAAGCGGGGAGTAATTCTAACCGGAGATTTAACTGGTATTGAATTTCATCCACGTGCCTCGCTAGGTGATGAAACGATCGACCAGGCTTTATTGATTGAAACTACATTCAAACCAGAACCTAATCAGAAATCATTTAATACGGTAATCTCAGTTGGTGGGGCTTTGTATGTAAGGTACACTTCACCAGCAAATCTAGAGTATGGATTTGCTGTCAACCAAAATGGCAACTGGACTGCAAGTAAAAAAAGCATAAAAGCTCCAATGGCTAATGAGGATCATACAATCGCCCTTATATATGAACCTATTGAAAATGGTGCTAAATTGCGCATGTTTTTAAATGATTTGGAGCTACCCTCTGTTATTTCTAATAATGGAAAAGCAGGTATAGTCGAAAATACGATTGGCTTTGGAAATGATGTACATGAAGCAGGTCTTGGCCGTGGGGTGAAAGGTTCTATCTCCGGGATAGCTGCCAGAGTGTTTAAAGGATCAATTGCCTCGATATCCCGAATTAATAGAAGCTTGTTATCATTTTGGGGAGGTAGTTTGAAGAATGGAAACTATTTACCTGTGGAAGATGAACTCGTTCAAGGGAAGTTGGAAATACATGGTGGCAGAATTTCCGATTTCAGCATCAATTTGGATGGTCATAAATCTTACATGGAATACACACCTAATATACCAATTGTTGATAATGGGGAGATTACGGGAAATTATATCGCAGAAATTGTTGTCGCTTCATCCACTCTCAAAGAAGGCACAGTGCTTATCAATTTGGCCGGAGTTGTCATACTACGGAGATCGATAGTGGCTGAAGCGGTGGATGTCATCATTAACAACCAAATACAATCGACGATCGATATAACTGGAAAACTTGCTGATGAATATATCCACCTAACGCTTTTGTATCAAAATGTTGGAGATCATCAAGTAGATATTCGTTTAAGGTGGGGAGAAGAACAACTAGGAGAAACAATTACTTTAGAGACAAGGCCAAAGACAGATCATACGACGGTTGTTTTTGCTGGCGCTAACATGAATATAACAGGGGAGAGCCTAGCCGGGAAGGTATACGGGATCGCATTTGCTAGTTTGGAGGGAGATTTCCAAGTTAAATATCTTGGATTACGTGGTAGTCCTTCAGTTATTCTGACGAATCTTAAGCCAGGCTATCGTATTCCCATTCAAGCAAATGAGCGTTCTGCATCACTGGCAGCTAAAGCTTCACTCGTACGTCCACAACCTAAGCAGATTACCTGGCAACAATATGAGCAAACAGCATTTTTTCATTATGGAATTAACACATATTATGGGGTGGAGTGGGGCAATTTTAATGAAGACCCTAATATGTTCCAACCGACAGATCTTGATACAGATCAATGGGCACGTACATTAAGAGATAGTGGGTTCAAACTAGCGATTCTCACGGTTAAGCATCATGATGGATTTGTCTTATATCCAACTCGTTATACCGATTTCAGTGTTGCAAGCAGCACTTGGCGAGAAGGAAAGGGCAATGTATTACGTGAGTTCGTTGACTCGATGCGTAAATATGGAATAAAAATTGGTGTATACCTTTCTCCAGCTGATCATGGGGCATATACGGCTGGCGTATTTGCGAATGGAAGTCCACGTAATGAAAGAGCAATTCCGACATTCGTAGCAGGGGATGACCGTGCAGAAGATTCAAGTTTAGCGAAATTTATGTTACAGGCAACTGATTATGGAGAAATGCTATTAAATCAATTATATGAAGTATTAACCGAGTATGGTCAAATTGACGAAGTATGGTTTGATGGTGCCCAAGGACATATCCCTGGTGATAAGAAAGAAAATTATGATTGGGATAGTTACTATGAATTGATCTATGCTCTTCAACCACAAGCAGTTGTAGCGATAACAGGGCATGATGTTCGTTGGGTTGGGAACGAATCTGGTTGGGCGAGAGAAGATGAATGGAGCGTTCTAGCTACTGATATTATAGATGATGGAAGTCAGATTTATTATCCGGAATTCAATTCATCAGACCTTGGTAGTCGGAAAGCATTAGCATCAGCCGCTAGAGAAGGGATGAAGGAATTGACATGGTGGCCAGCAGAAGTTGATGTTAGTATTCGTCAAGGCTGGTTTTATCATGAGAATCAACAACCAAAATCTGTCGAAGAATTAAGAAATATTTATTATCAATCTGTTGCAAAAAATTCAGTACTACTTCTAAATATTCCGCCTGATAAGCGTGGAAAACTGGCTGATGTAGATGTTGAAAGATTGAAAGAATGGCATCAAAGTATTCAGCGTGATTTTGCGATTAATCATGCTGTTAATGCGGTGATCAGAGCGGATGGTGGAGCGGAAGGGGCTAATCCATATGTGTTACTAGATGGGATATACGAAAATTCGTGGCAGTCTTCTTCTACAGCTCCAAGTAGCATCACCTTTACTATGGAACAAGCTGTGACCATTGATAAAGTTGTCTTACAAGAGAACATCCATCACGGACAACAAGTTGAATCATTTGTAATCGAGATTCGGAATGCGGATGGAGATTGGGAAGAAATAATGACAGCCGGAGTAATTGGCTACAAAAGAATTGTCGTGCTTCCGAATGAAGTGACGGGTAAGGAATTTCGTGTTCGTTTCTTACAATCTCGAGGACCGATCCATCTATCTAACATTGGCCTTTATCAAACGAGGTTGGATTGATGGGATAGCTGTTGAAGATAGTCAATTTTATCTTTTTTTTCGGGGGTTGGTTTTAGGATAATTATATTTAGCTTGGGCACTTCAATAAGTCCCTAAAATGAAGCAAGTGGGAAAAGTAAGTTTTTTCCACTTGCTTTTTCGGTGCGCCTGGCTTAGGCCGTATATGGAGGCGAGTAATTAATAATGGATAGTCCTCTAATTGCCTTTCACAATAACACGGACGATAAGGGAACGGCGGTCATGCTCTAGGAAAAACACTGTTTGCAATCCCAAGAGCCTATCGATAAAATAAAGAAGAATAGTCAACCTTCATTACCTTTATGAAAGAAAGGGATCTGTCGGTGTTTAGCGATCGCGAAAAAGTCCATGTATTTAGAAGATTTTTATTTTCATATATGTTAATATTGGCACTTCCTTTATTATCTAGTTATTTTATTTATCATGTGAGTATTAAAAAAATTGAGCAACAAGCATCTGAGACAAGTAACAAAATGTTAGCAGAAGCTAGAAATCTTATCGATCAAAAAAGTGAGCAAGTGGAATCTTTTGTTTATCAATTGACAAAAAATAATGATGTTCAACAATTAATGGACAAAGATCCTGCAGAGCGAGACCGAACTTATGAAACATATAAAGTGGTAAAAAGTATTGAACCATATGGATTGACGAACCCTGTTTTTAAGAATGCCTACATCTATTTCCATAATCTTGACCTAATTGTTTCACCTGAATCGGCTTTTATTCGTTCAAGTGATTATTATAAAGCCAAATTATTGAAAGGGCTCACATTAGAAGAGTGGAATAAAAGATTTCATCAACAATATCAATCAGGATTTTATCAAACAGACTTTCCCCTGACGATTGGTAAGAAGCAGGAGCCCATTATTCCTTATATTCAATCCATCCCTCTCGGTACAAAGCAAAATCCGCAAGCTTCCATTGTCGTATTAATTGATGAAAAGGAAATTACGACTCTGCTTGATCAAGTGGCTACTCAATATGATGGCTCTTCTTTTGTCTATGATCAAGAAGGAAATATAATTTTTGGTGAGCAGATCAATAAAAAAATGCTCGTCTACAATAAAAAAGTGGGAGAATATCAACTCTCAGCTGATCAAGATCAATTTATCTTAATTGAGACAAAGTCTAATACAAATAAATGGACTTATGCTGCAGTTATTTCAAAGAAACAGTTATCAAAAGATGTTCAACATATCCGCACACTCCATTTGCTTGTGGCGATCATGACCCTTCTTATCGGAATCGCGATTTCATTAATCTTTTCTTATCGAAATAGTTTGCCTTTAAAGAAGTTGTTAGGGATCATTTCATGGACAGAAGCTACAAAATTAAAAAACCCTTATGATTTTTTGCACAGCAATATTACAGAAATGATCCAAAATAATAATCGGTTGAAAGAACAGGTTCAAAAACAAATGCCGATTCTACAAGATTCTGTTTTTAGGAGATTAATAGGGGGAGAAATATCCTCTGTAAAGGAAGCTTATACATTAATTGAACAAGCGGAAGTTCCATTAAAAGGTTCTTATGGATTTGTAGGGATCATTCAAATTGTTCATTTTATAAAGGAATTTAACCGAGAAATGTTGGATGAAATGAGTGTTGCACAGTTAGTGATTCAGGCTGAATTACAAGAAATATTTCAAGGCCATATTTTTTGTGGAAATATAAAGGCAGATCAAGTCGCTTTTTTATTAACGTATCAGCAGAAAACTTCAGATGAAGAAGAGAAACAAATCGAACAAAGCTTAAAAACTTTTGTAAGAAAGCTTGAGGAGAAAAATGCCTTAAAGGTAAATGGTGGCTTAGGAAAACAATTCAAAAATATATTGGACATTCATCAGTCCTATGAACAAGCTAGAGTAAGTTTACCGTTTGTTCATTCCATTGACCAAAAACCATCCTTTCAAAAATATAACGTGATCATGATGGAGGGGAGGTTGGAATACCAATTCTCGATTGAGGTCGAACTTCGTCTGATCACAGCTGTATCCAATGGGGAAGTAGCAGATGTGAAAGAAATCTTGGCGCAAATTTATGATGATAACCAAGACAAGCAATATTTGCTACAACAAATAGGCACACAAATTCTTTCGTCTTTGAAGGGTACGATTATCCGCATTATCTCGAAAAATATTCAACTCAATCAAGGATTAGTGGATGATATTTTTAGTCGCCTAGAGGAAATGTCGCAAAAAAGGAATGAGTTTTATCATGACTTTCAGCAGTTACGGAAAATGATATTAGAATTAACTCAAAATTTTTATGAAAATAAACGTGTCGGTGGACTAGCAACAATTCAAAGAATAAAGGACTGTATTAACCGAGATTTTTCTGATTCAAATTTAACCCTCCAACATATTGCTGAGGTAGTGAATATGTCACAGAAAATGCTTCCGATCATGTTTAAAGAACATACAGGCGTTAATATTTCTGATTATATAGAAGATGTGCGGATGAACTATGCTAAAAAACAATTGCTTGAAACGGATGACGCTATAGAGAAAATTGCAATAGCGTCAGGGTATAATAGTGGACATTCATTTAGAAGAGCATTCAAGCGGAATACTGGAACTTCCCCTTCCGATTATCGAAAAATGCTCAAAACTTTGGAATGAATTTACTTAATAAGATGACGTGTGGAAAACTGCATTGATTGGTCATCCTGTAAAATATTTACAATGATTTTGTTACTCAAGATAGAAAAAAGAAAGCAAAAGGAAGAAATGTACGCTTGGATTTTAATGTACGTTTTAGTAGTTTTACTAAGCGGAACCCTTGATATAAAAGGGTTCCGTCTTTGTTTTTGTAAAATAAAATGAATCTTTAACTATTTCACTAAATTCTTTATGATAACGCTAACAATCAATAATCAATTTTTTAAAAACAAAATCAAAAGTAAAAAGGGGAGGTAGTATGAGAGGAAATCTTGCTCAAACAGAAACATTACAAAGAGCAACACCTTCAGTTCGTGTGCGTAAGACATCACCATGGAAAAAAATGAAGAAGCATTGGCAATTGTATTTTTTAATTCTTCTTCCATTAGCTTTTTTAATTTCTTTTAAATATGTTCCAATGGCTGGAATTGTAATCGCTTTTAAAGATTACAGTGTAACAAAAGGAATTATGGGAAGTGACTGGGTTGGGCTGAAATATTTCAAGTATTTTTTTGAAGGACCAAACTTCGTGCTTTTAATGAAAAATACGTTGGAATTAAGTATTTATGGTTTAATTGTTGGGTTTATTTGTCCGATCATTCTTGCTTTAGCTTTAAATGAGGTGAAAAATGCTCGGTTTAAAAAGTTGGTTCAAACAGTTACCTATGCGCCTTATTTTATCTCCACTGTAATTATGGTTTCGATTATTATTTTGTTTTTATCGCCACAATCAGGTTTAGTCAATAATATTCTTGGCGTGTTTGGAATGAAATCGATTAATTTTATGGGAATTCCTGCTTATTTTAAATCTATTTTTGTTTGGTCAGATGTGTGGCAAAATACGGGATATGCAACGATTATTTATTTAGCAGCTTTATCAGGGGTCGATACTCAATTATACGAAGCTGCAAAGGTGGACGGTGCTACACGCATTCAAAAGATTATCCATGTCGATATTCCGGGGATTATGCCAGTGATTATTGTGTTGCTAATATTGAATATCGGAAATATCATGGCGCTTGGTTTTGAAAAAATATATCTGCTACAAAACTCCTTAAATATTAGTTCGTCTGAAGTGATTGCTACTTATGTGTATAAAGTTGGGTTACTAGGGGCTAATTTTAGTTTTGCGGCAGCTGTAGGCTTATTTAACTCGATTATCAATCTGATCTTAATTGTTTCAGCCAATACGATCTCCAAAAAATTCTCATCATCAAGCTTATGGTAGGTGATCCAATATGAATAAAAAAACAATTAGAATAAAAGAATCCTTGGGAGATCGAATTTTTATAACAGCCATATATATATTTCTTATAGCCGTACTTGTCATTGTCCTCTATCCACTAATTTATATTGTCAGTGCATCTTTCAGTAGTACATCTGCTGTGATTTCAGGCCGTGTATGGTTGTGGCCAGTGGAACCAACTCTATTAGGATATAAAACTGTTTTTCAAAATCCACAAATCTTACAAGGATTTTCAAATTCATTATTTTATACAGTAGTTGGAACCTTTATTAGCGTAAGTATGACAATTATGTTGGCTTATCCCTTATCAAGAAAAACTTTTTATGGACGCAATTTCATTATGGTCTTACTCGTTTTTACGATGATATTTGATGGAGGGTTAATCCCGCTTTATCTCGTTGTAAAAAATCTGCAAATGATTGATACAATCTGGTCGATTTTATTACCACAAGCTCTTGTTGTCTTTCAGGTGATCATTGCTAGAACCTTTTTCCAGTCAACGATTCCGGATGAGTTAGTGGAAGCAAGCGAAATGGATGGTTGTAGTGATATCGGATTTATTTGGAAGGTTGTATTACCATTATCAAAACCAATTATTGCGGTATTGGTTTTGATGTACGCCGTGATGAAATGGAATATGTATTTTGATGCGATGATTTATTTAAAATCGGAAGAACTTTTCCCGTTACAACTGATCTTAAGAAGTATTCTAATCTTGAATCAAGAGTCAAGCTCTGGAAATATCGAACAGATGTTGAAATTACAGGGACTAAAGGAATTGATGAAGTATTCACTTATTGTCATTTCTAGTGTGCCTGTGTTAATCCTTTATCCATTTGTACAAAAACATTTTGTTAAAGGAGTCATGATTGGTTCTGTAAAGGGGTGATGTCCACTATTAGAGTGAACAAGCAAAATAAAATAAAAAAGGGTGAGTAACTTGAAGAAACTGACATTTTTAAGTGTAATTGCTTTATTGGTTTTTAGTTTAATTTTATCAGGATGTGTGCCAACTAAAAATAAATCATCGAACAATAATAGTTCTGGTAATGAAGATGGGGATGGTCCAATCGAGGTAACCATTTTCACACCAAAACTTGGTTCTGATGATGATTTTAGTCATAATGAATTTACAAAAGAGATGGAAGAGAAGTTAAATATTAAGATTAAATGGGAGTATGCGAACCAAGACGCGGCCCAAGAGAAAAGATCTCTATCACTAGCAAGTGGAGATTACCCAGACGCTTTCTGGTTAGTTACTTGGATTGATCCCATTACGAAAGTAGAGGCCCAAAAATATGGTAAGGAAGGAGTTCTCCTTCCATTAAATGATCTGATTAAAGAACATGCGCCAAATATTCAAAAGGCGATGGAAGATGTGTCTTATTTGGAAGCAGGTATCACAGCACCTGATGGAAATATTTATGGATTGCCATTGCTTGGAGAATGTTATCACTGTGCAAAATATGGAAAAATGTGGCTTAATACAGATTGGTTAGATAAGCTAGGGTTAGAAATGCCTACCACAACGGAGGAGTTTGCGGATGTATTACGAGCATTTAAAAATGAAGATCCTAATGGCAATGGGAAAGCAGATGAAGTTCCTCTTAGTGGAGAAAGCAAATCTTTTGAAAACGATGTAATGACATTTTTAATGAATCCATTTTTGCCGAATAATGGGAAAGACTTTATTAATGTAAAAGATGGTAAGCTTACATTAGCCGCTATGCAACCTGAATGGAAAGACGGACTGGAGTATATGCATTCTTTGTATGAGGAAGGGTTACTTGATCAAGGGGCGTTTACTCAAAATGCGGAAGCCTATAAACAATTAGGAACACCTGATGGGGAGCAAATCCTTGGGGCGGGAGCGGCGTTACATCCAGCTGTTTTTGCTGATTTGCAATCTGAATACTCAAAGAGTTATGAGGTTGTCCCACCATTAGAAGGACCAGATGGAGAGCAATTCACACCAACAAACTATGGCTATGTTAATAATTTTGCGTTTGCGATTACAGATAAGGCTAAAGGGAAGAAAGCAGAAGCCCTTATTAAATTGGCTGATTATTTTTATACAGAAGAAGGAGCCTTAACAGCAACCTATGGTAAGGAAGGGGTCAATTGGAAAGAAGGTGGCTCCGATGATATCGATTTGACAGGTGAGCAAGCCAAATATGTTCCAATTAGGCATGATGAGGACGAAGATGTGGAGCAATATGGTTGGGGAGAAAGAGGACCGCTTTTACAAACGAGGGAATTTAGAGATTCGATTGGAACATCGACTGAGGAACTTTCTCCTGAAGGCTATGAGCGCAGACTTTATAATGCAACTTTAAAATATGATGGTTTTGAGCCGAAGGAATCATTTAATGCAGAAGCAGCCTGGGTAAGTCCTGAAGAAGCTGAAGAATTAAACTTGATCCAGTTGAACATCATTAATTATGTGAAGGAAAACTCAGTCCAATTTATTACAGGTTCTAAAGATATTGAGAAGGAATGGGATAACTATATTAAAGGGTTTGACCCGTTGCAAGTAGATCGTTATTTAGAAATCTATCAAAAAGCATATGACATTGATAAAGAATAGAAAGAGAAAAGCGAATATACGATGAATCTCTTTCGTGTATTCGCTCTCCTTTTTCACAAAAATCATATCTTTTCAATTGGAAAACGCTTATAATATTGTTAGCGAAAACATTAGATGGGGGATATGGAAAATGCATCTTTTATCTTATAAAAAACCAGGTGTAGCTTGGACAGAAGCTTTACCACTTGGGAATGGGCGAATGGGAGCCATGCATTTTGGGGGGATAGAGGTTGATCGTTTTCAATTAAATGAAGACACGCTCTGGTCAGGACCTCCAGAAAGAAGGCGTTACCAAGATCAGGAATCATTACAAAAAGTTAGAGAGTATATTGACCAAGGTAATTATGAGGCTGCAACAGATGAGACGAAAAATATGTTTGGCCCTTACACTCAGGCTTATATGCCATTAGGAGATTTGAAATTACAATACTTCCATGGAGGAATTGCCCAAGCTTATCATCGTTCTTTAGATATTCAACAGGCGCTTTCTACCATAACTTATTCAATTGGGGAAATTGATTACATCAGGGAGGCATTCATCTCCTTTCCACATCAAGTGCTAGCGATTCGTTTGGCTGCATCCAAGGAAAAAAGTTTACAACTTCAAGTGAGTTTTGATAGTTTGCTGAAAAACCGTTTGCAAACTGAAGAAGAGAAGATCGCTTTACAAGGTGTTTGCCCAGAGTATTGTGCACCAAATTATGTTCATAATGATAATCATCCAATTGTTTACGGTGAATTCGAAGAAACGAAAGCGATTCATTTTGAAGGTAGATTAGGGATTGTTACTAAGGACGGCCATCTAGAAAGTTCGAATGGTCAAGTACTGATTCAAGATGCTTCAGAGGTGTTTCTCTATCTGTCAGTTGCGACATCCTTTAATGGATTTGATCAGTTACCTGGGAAGGATTATACGATATTAACGGCCAAAAATGAAGAGATCCTTGCAGAGGCAATGAAGATTCCTTATGAAGAACTAAAAGAAAAACATATTCAAGATTATCAGAAACTATACAATCGAGTAGAATTTAGATTAGAAGATTCGTCCAAAAGAGAATTTCTAGATACTGATGAACGGATTAGAGAACATGGACCAAATGATTTGGAAATGGCTATGTTACTGTTTCACTATGGCCGTTATTTAATGATTTCCTCTTCACGACCAGGCACACAACCTGCCAATTTACAGGGGATTTGGAATCATCATTTGCGAGCACCTTGGTCATCCAATTACACATTAAATATAAATACAGAAATGAATTATTGGCCGGCAGAGATTACAAATCTAGCTGAATGTCATTTGCCACTTTTGCAGATGGTGAAGGAGTTATCGGTAACAGGAAATAAAGTTGTCCATGAACGGTATGGAATGAATGGATGGACTGCTCATCATAACACCGATTTATGGAGACAAGCTGACCCAGTCGGGGGAGAACGACATGGAGATCCGATTTGGGCGTTTTGGCCAATGTCAGGTCCATGGTTATCTCGTCATTTATGGGAGCATTATCAATATTCAGGAGATCAAAATTACTTAGCCGAGGTTCTTCCAGTTTTAAAAGGTTCTGTTCAATTTTGTTTGGAGTGGTTAATCGAAGATGATGGATATCTCATTACATCTCCCTCCACATCTCCAGAACATCTATTTTATACAGCAGATGGAAAAATAGGTTCGGTCACCAAAGCAGCGACAATGGATCTACAAATCATCTGGGATGTATTTACAAATTATTTAGAGGCTGTTGCGATTTTAGGAAGCGAAGATCCGCTAATTGAACAAGTGCGCCAAGCCAAAGAACGGCTTCATCCACTCCAAATCGGAAAGTATGGACAGCTTCAAGAATGGCTGAATGATTATGAAGATGCGGAACCGCATCATCGGCATGTTTCCCATTTGTATGGGGTATTTCCGGGGACTCAGATTACAGATGGTCCTCACTTAGAGGCAGTCCGGCAAACTTTAAATAGACGGGGGGATGCGGGAACTGGCTGGAGTTTAGGCTGGAAAATGTGTCTATGGGCTCGCTTGAAAGATGGGGAGAGAGTTCAAGCATTATTACACCAATTGTTCCGTATTGTTACCGAGAATAATGAAGTTTTTGAGGGTGGAGGACTTTATCCTAATCTATTTGGTGCACATCCACCATTCCAAATTGATGGGAATTTTAGTTATACAGCGGGTGTTGCTGAAATGCTGATCCAATCGCATCAAGATTATATAGATGTACTGCCGGCACTGCCATCAACGTGGGTGAAAGGTTCGATCACTGGTCTGCGAATTCGTGGTGGATTTCAAGTCTCATTAATTTGGGATAGAATGCAAATGGTGCAATTGGAAGTCCAAACGTTAAAAGATCAGCACTTAAAATTGAAATCGTCGCAATCGGTTTTTGTTCGCTCTGAAGGAGAAGCAACGCAAGAGATCGAATCTGTAAATGGCCTTGTGGTTGTGGAAATGAAAGCAGGCCAAACTTACGTATTATCATATCGGTAGAGGGAGAACATTAACCAGCCACATAGGTATAAAAAATTGCAAGCTTTTATAAAGACAATATAATCTGCTTATCAACAGGAAATGGCCGAAAACAGGGACGGCTAGCGTTGTGGCCGCCCCTGAAATCTGGGGAAAGTCTGAAACCTGGAACAGCCACCGGCACGGCCATCTCTGAATTTAGGAAAAGTCCTAAAAAAGGGACACCCAGCAGTAGCGTTTTCCTGACTAATTAGATAAATAAGAACAGCTGCATATGGATGCAACCAATTGAATGGATTTTTTAGTAAGTCACTAGTTTGAACAGATAGATCGATAGAAAGGATGGTGCAATTGTCAATGTCAACAGCAGAGAAGTTGGCTCAATGCCAACATATAATCGATGTAACTCAATTTGGCGCTGATCCAACTGGTCATTATGACAGTACCACATCAATATGGCAAGCACTTGAATTTGCAAAAAAAATGTCAGGTCAGATTATGATCGATTTTCCAAAAGGAACATACCAATTGCAAAAGGCAACTGCCCAAGCAAGAGTCTTTCATACATCCAATACGGATAGTATTCAATTTCCAGAAAAACAAATTGCACTGTTATTAGAAGATCAACAGGATATTATTCTTAATGGCAATGATTCTCTGTTTATTGTGCATGGAGATTGTATGGCTCTAGCAGTGATACGCTCGAAAAACGTGCACTTATACAATTTTTCCTGGGATTATGCCATACCAACAGTGATTGAAATGTGCGTAACAGCAATCGGAGAAATAGACGGGGAACAATATACTGATTTTTCAATACCAGATTGTTTTCCATTTAACGTAGGAGAAGACGGAAAAAAAGTCCATTGGTATAGTGAGCGAAACCCTGAAACAGGTGAATACTATTGGACCTATGAAAATCATACAAACGCACCAACGATTGTCGCCTATCATCCTGACCGCAATATTAGCAGACGTTATGATCTTGGTTTAGGCCCTTTTTCAGATAGGAGAACAAAAATTACTCGTTTAAGTGATCGGGAAATTCGAGTTTTTTACGGAAAGAGACGTCCAGCTTTACATCAGAAAGATTTACTCTTTGAATTTTGTTCGATCCCAATGAGACAGACAGCAGGTGCATTAATCTGGGAAAGTTCAGATACGGTGATTGAAAAAATAACTCCACATTATCTACATGGTTTTGGCTGGTTAACGCAAATGTCGCATAATATTACTTATCGCGATTGCGCTTTTCGAGCGAGAGGAGGAAGTGGTAGGCAAACAACTAGTTTTGCTGATCTTATACATGTCTCAGGAGCAAGTGGTCATATTCATATAGAAGGGTGTGAGTTTTATCATCCTCATGATGATCCGATCAACATCCACGGAACCTTTACAAGGGTGGAAGAAAAAGTTGATGAGCATACAATGAAGCTTCGTTATGTGCATAGACAGCAAGGTGGCTTTCCGCAATTCTATCCAGGAAATGAAGTGGCTTTTTATTACCGAGATACATTAGGAGCTGTGGATGGGGAAGAAAAACGTTATATTGTCAAAACCGTTCAGGACCCAGGAGTAGCTGGGAATGATTTACGGACGATGACAGTCACATTTGAGCAAAGTTTACCAGCTGAATTATTCCGATTAGATGATGGAGAACCGCTCGTTGTAGCGGAGAATACTACTTATACACCATCGGTTCATATTGAGAATAATCATTTTGAAACCGTTCCGACAAGAGGCATTCTCTGCACAACAGGAAAAAAAGTATTGATTGAAAACAATACTTTTCGCCATATGGCAATGGATGCCATTTTTATTTCCAATGATTCCCAAGATTGGTATGAGTCTGGCCCTGTTCGCGATGTGACGATCCAGTCAAATACGTTCTATGTTGCAAAGGTAGGAAATCCAGGCTGGCGAACCGCTGGAATACGAGTTCACCCGGTTACAAAAGGGTCTCAATACCCTGCACCTGAACAAGCAATCCATCAGAATATCAAAATTAAACACAATAAATTCTATATGGAACATGAGTCTGTTCTTTCTATAGGTAGTGTGAATAATTTGCTTTTTAAGAATAACATGATTGAACGATATCAACCGGAGTTGAATGCATCTTATTATCCAACCTTAATGCGAAAGGAAGAAAGGACTTATCCGACTTTTGAATGGAATGCTTGTAAAAATGTTCAGGTAGAAAATAATCGCTTTGGAGAAGGAATAGAGCGAACAGAATTGGTTATGAACATGTCTAACATAAAAACTCCGAAGTAAATAAACAATATCGTAATTTAAAAGAGGTGAAGAAATGAGACAACTTAGAATAGGTATTATCGGGGGCGGGGGTAGAAGCACTATCGTAGAGTATTGGCATAAACCGAATGGTAACTCGGTCGTTGTTGGTGCTGCTGATGTTTCAGAAGAGGCACTTCAACAATTTAAAGAAAGCATCAACCCGGAAGCTTTTATCACAAACGATTACCATGAATTATTGGCAAGAGAAGATATTGAAGCGGTAGCCATCCTTACACCGGACCATATGCATGAAGAACATGTTACAGCTGCCTTTCGTGCTGGGAAACATGTCTACTGTGAGAAGCCTCTAGCGATTACATCGGAAAGTTGTGATCGAATTTTGGATGAATGGGAAAAGTCAGGAAAGCACTTAATGATCGGCTTTAATATGCGTTATATGCCGATGTATCAAACGATGAAAGGCATTATCGATTCAGGAGAAATCGGTGAAATAAAAGCCGTATGGGTTCGCCATTTTGTTGGTTTTGGTGGTTGGTTTTATTACCATGATTGGCATGGGAAAAGAGCGAATACTACGTCTTTACTTTTACAGAAAGCTTCACATGATTTTGATGTAATACATTGGCTAACTGGAAAGTATACGAAAAAAGTAGCGGCTTTTGGTAGTTTGGATTATTACGGTGGAAGCATGCCCAATGATCTGCATTGTCCGGATTGTGAATTGAAAGAGACTTGTCCAGAAGCAAGCTTTGATCGCTTAAATCAATGCGCCTTTCGTCAGGAAATCGATGTAGAAGATAATAATATGGTGATGATGGAATTAGAAGGGGGGATCAAGGCTTCTTATCTGCAATGTCATTTTACACCAGATTATTCTCGTAATTACACATTTATCGGTACAAAAGGTCGCCTTGAAAATGACGATATAAATAATAAAGTATATGTAAAAACGAGAAAAACAGGTTCATGGAATGAATGGAGTGATCAGACTTATGATATCAAGGAGATGGAAGGAACCCATGGTGGGGCAGATCCACGCATATGTGAGGATTTCGTGAATCTTGTTTTATATAATCAACAACCATTAACAACTCCTTTTGCTGGACGAATGAGTGTAGCAGTTGGCTGTGCCGCAGCAGAATCAATCCGCACTGGAAGTGGCGTTATCCTGATAGACCAAGGTAGACATGGCAAAATAAAAGAAACTGTATAGGACTAGCAAAAAGGGATTAAGGTCTTGTCTTTTCCCTCTACATCTAGTTTTTGATACTAACATTCTCGTAATCATGTAAAAGAGAAGGTGTGTAAATGAACCCATCGATTGAAATTAGAACGATTCAAACTGAAAAAGAATTAGAACAAGCCCTAGATTTATGGGAGCAAGTTTTTCCAGAGAATCGCCAGTTTTTTGAAAAACGATTAAAATTAGAACCGCAATATAATAAGCAAACGACTTGGATTGCCAAAGTGGATGGTGAACTAGCAGCATCTGTCCAACTCTTTCCTTATTATACCTATTTAGAACAGACACTGGTAAAGGTTGGTGGAATCGGAAATGTCGCCACATTGCCTGCCTTTCGTGGACTTGGACTCACACATACTATTTTAAACAGGCAAACAGAATGGATGAAACAAAATGGCTTTGACTTATCATTGCTCTCTACGGATATCAATCCATTTTATGAAAAGGTAGGCTGGCATACTTTTCCTGAGACTCCTCTGAGGCTGAAGGAAATTCCGAGGATACCCTCGACCTCCTATACCGTTAAGGAGTTTTCTGTTCAAGATTTTGAGGCAGTGAAATCTTTATATAATAATTTTTCATTAAACCTTGTTGGTCCCAGAGTTCGAACATCTTCCTATTGGCAACGATTAAGAAAAGAATTACTTCAATGGTCGAAGGAAATCTTGCTAGTTAAGGATGGGAAAGAAACGGTTGCTTATTTAATCTACAATGGAGATAAAGTAGTAAATCTCGAAGAATGTGTATATCAAGCCGGGGATGAAGAGGCTATCCTTGCCTTACTAGGAGATATTAAAGCTCGTAAGCATAATATAGAAAGCATTTGTTTTAATGGGGCATGTTCCCATGCTTTGTACAAACTTTTACTAGGTTGGAAGGCGGAAAAGACACAAATAACCACGAATATGTGGAAGATCATCGATAAAAAGAGCCTGTTATTAAAACTTCGGGATGTGTTCACTCAAAGAATGGCAAGATATGGTGCCCATATCGGTGAGAATCATACGATATTTTTGCAATGTGGAGAAATGGATTTACTAATTAAAAATTATGATGGGATTGTAGACATAGGGCAACCGAGTCATGATATTTATTATAATGAACAAGTAAAATGCTCAGAGGCTGAATTAATTAAGTGGCTCTTAAATGGAGGTGCAGCAAAAGAAATAGAGGCGAAAAGTCATTTATTCCAAGCGCTGTTCGGAAATAGCCATTATCAATTTTGGTCAATGGATTCTTTTTAGATTAAAGAAATAAGTGATATATCCACTGACAACTAGTCGGTGAACAAAAGTATTTTGCAATAATAGATGTTTATTGTAGTTGTAAATGATTATAATGTAAGAAGGTAGATCGTAGTCTTTTTTATTCGGAAAGGCAAGCGCTTTATTTTAAGGGATTACAATCTATTAAGATAAGAATTAGAAAATGAAGATACATAATGTGAAATACTGCTAGATGAATAAGCCATTAGGTAGTTTTGGAATCCCATAAATAATAAATATTAACTATGCTGGTCATTATGACACTACGATAAATTAAAGAATATTAAGAGATAATAAAAGAGGTGTAAATCATGCCCAAATTAACATATAATGAAAAAACCTTTTTACTGGATGGCAAGGAAATACAACTATTAAGTGGTGCGATGCATTATTTCAGAACAGTACCAGAATATTGGGAAGATCGCTTACGTAAATTAAAAGCAGCTGGCCTTAATACTGTTGAAACCTATGTGGCTTGGAATATTCACGAACCTGAAGAAGGGCAATTTCAATTTGAAGGGATCGCAGATATTGTCAAGTTTGTCAAAACAGCAGAAAAAGTAGGTTTGCATGTGATTGTCAGACCTGGACCATATATTTGTGCAGAATGGGAATTTGGTGGTTTTCCTTACTGGTTAATGACTGTTCCTAATATTAAATTGCGCTGTTTCAATCAGCCGTATCTTGATAAAGTTGATCGCTATTTTGATGTTTTATTTGAAAAATTGAATCCATTATTGTCAGCAAACGGTGGCCCGATCATTGCATTGCAAATTGAAAACGAATACGGAAGCTTTGGGAATGATAAACAGTATTTAGAATATATGCGCGATGGTTTAAAGAAAAGAGCAGGCGACATGTTCTTATTTACATCAGATGGTCCGACCCATAGTATGTTTTCTGGTGGAATGATTGATGGGGTGTTTGAAACGGCGAATTTTGGCTCGCGTGGTTATGATGCTTTTAATATTTTAAAAGAATACCAGCCAAAAGGACCCGGAATGTGTATGGAATTTTGGCATGGCTGGTTTGATCATTGGGGGGAGGAGCACCATACAAGATCAGCTGCAAGTGTCGTTGAATCTTTGGAAGAAATTCTTGAACAAAATGGCTCTGTCAATTTTTACATGGGTCATGGTGGAACAAATTTTGCCTTTTACAATGGTGCCAATCATAATGAAGAAATTTATCAACCAACGATTACAAGCTATGATTATGATGCACTTCTCACGGAATCAGGAGAAGTGACAGAGAAATTATATCAGGTGAGAAAAGCATTTGAGAAATATGTCGATCTCCCGGAGATGGTTTTACCCGATCCATTGCCAAAAAAAGCATACGGAAAAGTGGTATTAAATGAAAAGGCAGAATTACTAGCTTCCTTAGAGCAACTGTCACAACCACAATACAGTGCAGCGCCTTTAACGATGGAAGAATATGGACAAGGCTACGGATTTATCGTCTATGAAACTACGATAAAAGGAGCATATGGCAAACAAAACCTAACTGTCCAAGATGTGCATGATCGCGGGCAAGTATATCTAAACGGCGAATTTGTTGGCCTAGTTGATCGAATTAGCGGAAAGTCAACATTAGAAGTGGATATTACGGAAAAAGAAACGAAAGTCCAAATTATAGTAGAAAATATGGGCAGAATTAATTACGGTCCATTTCTTGTTGATTTTAAAGGGGTTACAGAGGGTGTTCGGTTAGGAAATCAATTTTTATTTGATTGGACTGTCTATCCTTTACCGTTAACAGATTTAAGTAAACTGAGCTTTTCAAATCAAACAGCGAAAGAGGAACACCCTTATTTTCATCGAGGAACATTGCATATAGAGGAAGTGGCAGATACATTTATCGATGTTTCGGAGTGGAAGAAAGGCGTTGTTTTTGTAAACGGCCATAATCTTGGGCGTTATTGGGAAATTGGGCCGCAGCAAACATTGTATGTGCCTGCCCCATTTTTACAAGAAGGAGAAAATGAGATCATTCTCTTAGAGTTACATCATCATGAAAAAGAAGTTATCTTTAAAGATACGCCAAATCTAGGATAATGGGGTGAACAGGCAGGAAGAAATGCTCTTCCTGCTTATGTTCACTAACTACGAGGAAAGAAGTGAAAAACATGAGGAAATTTGGGATTGGGATCTTGGTTGTTTGTCTTTATAGTTTTCCTTATGTCTACTTTTCAATGTACCAAGACTTCGCCCAACATTTAATGCTTGGCTATCTCATTATGATTATCGTCACCTCATTACTTGCTTTTTTTAGTATATTCTTTTGTAATATTATTCCTATTCTTATTGGGAATATCGTATCTGCTATTCTTTCCTATACTTTCATTGCAGGAATGGATGGGGTGGAAAATTGGGACACTTTTTTTAAGCCGCTAACACCTAACGAATTATTCCTATTTGTCAGCTTTTTTAATTTGCTGCCGCAACTGATCGCGATAGCTTTAGCCCATCGTCACTTAAAAAAGAATAATAGACATAACTAAGCGAATATAAAATTCCAATACGGGGTTAAAACAATTTGGATGGCATTTAGAAAAAACGCTTCTATTATTGAAAGTTTTTCTCCAATGGTGCATATAATGAAAGGAATTTATCTGAATCCATTTGTGGAGTTTGGGAGTTATATTTGGTATGCAATGAGCCATTTGAAATTGGAATTATTTCTGCTGGTTTATTGCATACTTTTATTTAAAATGTGTGAGAATATTTGGTTATGAATATATTATTTCTTCCGTTTGTGTTGGAATGTGTTGCTTTATGAGGTAGAATAGAATAAGAGGTTTTAAGAAAGGGATGAGAAAGATGAGGGTAGCCCTTTTTGCCACATGTCTTGTTGATATGTTTAACAGCAATGTGGGGAAGGCGACAGTTGAGTTACTAGAACACTTAGGCTGTGAAGTGGATTTTCCCGAGTCGCAAGTTTGCTGTGGACAACCCGCCTATAATAGTGGGTATGTGAAGGAATCGAAAGAAGCGATGAAAAAAATGATTGATACCTTTGCAGATGCGGAATATGTTGTCTGTCCTTCCGGGTCTTGCGCCTATATGTTTCATGAATATCAACATCTTTTCAAAGATGATCCAAAATGGGGACCAAAAGCTAAGGAACTGGCAAGCAAAACATATGAATTAACCCAATTTATCGTTGATGTTTTAAAAATTGAAGATGTAGGAGCTACGTTTGCTGGCAAGGTGACACTTCATACATCATGTCATATGACGAGACTGCTTGGTGTAAAGGAAGCGCCAATGAAACTTCTCAATCATGTAAAAGGTCTTCAATTTACTGAACTACCAGGAAAGCATAATTGTTGCGGATTTGGTGGGACTTTTTCTGTAAAGATGACAGCGATTTCAGAACAAATGGTAGATGAGAAGGTACAGCATGCGGAAGAAACGGATGCTGATGTGTTGATTGGAGCAGATTGTGGCTGTTTAATGAATATCGGCGGGCGAATCGATCGGAAAGAGAAGCCGATGAAAGTTTTGCATATTGCCGAAGTTTTAAACTGTAGGCAAGGAGTGTGATGAATCGATGCCAATGAAAATAGGGACGGAGGACTTTTCCCAGCGAGTTGATAAGGGGATTCAAGATCCATTCATGCGCAATGCTGTATCTGGGGCACAAGAAAGATTGCGAACAAGAAGACTTGATGCAGCCGAAGAATTGGGAAATTGGGAAGATTGGCGTTCCCATGGCGAGGAAATCCGGCAACATGTTTTAGAGAATCTTGATTATTATTTATATCAATTAAGTGAGAAGGTTTCAGAGCGAGGTGGGCATGTCTATTTCGCCCAAACCCCTGAAGAAGCCAATCAATATATAAAAGCAGTTGCTCAAAAGAAAAATGCTCGAAAAATTGTTAAGTCAAAGTCAATGGTAACGGAAGAAATAAATATGAATGCTTGTTTGGAAGAAGCTGGTTGTGAAGTAATTGAGACCGACCTTGGCGAGTATATTTTGCAAGTGGATGATCATGATCCACCTTCCCATATTGTTGCACCTGCTTTACATAAAAATAAGGAGCAAATTCGCGATGTATTTACAGAGAAACTCCATTACCAAAATACGGAGAAACCGGAGGAATTAGCCACACATGCACGTGAAATGCTGCGACATGAATATATGACGGCAGATATTGGTATTACCGGTTGTAACTTTGCGGTTGCTGAGACAGGTTCTATCTGTCTTGTCACAAATGAAGGAAATGCTGATCTTGTGGCAGCATTACCGAAAACGCAAATTACGGTTATGGGAATGGAAAGATTAGTTCCTTCTTTTGAAGAATTGGAAGTGTTAGTTAGCCTGTTAACAAGAAGTGCTGTTGGGCAAAAACTAACTAGCTATATCACGACCTTGACGGGAACAAAGGATGAAGGTGATGTTGATGGGCCAGATGAATTCCATCTTGTGATCGTTGATAATGGCCGCTCTGATATTCTCGGGGGAGAATTCCAATCAATTCTGCAATGTATCCGCTGTGCTGCTTGTGTCAATGTCTGCCCAGTCTATCGACATGTTGGTGGTCATTCCTATGGTTCGATCTATTCTGGTCCAGTTGGAGCGGTTTTGTCTCCTTTATTAGGAGGATATGATGATTATAAGGAACTTCCATATGCTTCTACTTTATGTGGAGCTTGTACAGAAGCCTGTCCAGTCAAAATTCCTCTCCATGAATTACTGCACAAGCATCGACAGGTGATTGTAGAAAAGGAAGGAAGGGCTCCAGTCTCTGAAAAATTATTAATGAAAGCATTCGGACTTGGTGCAGCTTCTCCTGTTTTATATAAAATGGGCTCTAGGATGGCCCCTACGGCTCTTAATCCCCTTACAAAAGAGGGGAAAATTACAAAAGGGGTTGGTCCCCTTAAGGCCTGGACAGAAATTCGCGATTTTCCAGCTCCAGGGAAACAACGATTTAGAGACTGGTTTAAGGAGCATAAAAAGGAGGGAGATCCGTCATGAGTGGAACGATTCAAAACCGCGATCACTTCCTGCAAAAAATAGCCAATCAACTTGGACGTGAGGCCATTCTTGCCAAACCGGAGATACCGAAATGGAAGTATCAACCACAGGCGACTGTACTCCAAGGTAAAAGCCTAGATGAATTAGTTGGAGTTTTAAAAGATCAATGTCTTCATATTCATACCGATTTTATTAAAACAACACGGTTGAATTTGGAAAAAACATTAAAGGAGATGGTCGAGGAGTATGGTGGCGGTCCGATTATTACTTGGAAAGATACACGTTTTCAGGAATATGGTTTAACCTCATTATTAAAAGAAAAATGGCCTCAGGAAAAGCTTGAGGTCCATGAATGGAATTATGAAAAAGGCAGAGCCAATATTGATATAGCTGAGACTGCTAATATCGGGATCACAATTAGTGATATCACTCTTGCTGAGTCGGGGACTGTTGTCCAGTTTAGTCATAAAGATCGCGGGAGGTCTGTGAGCTTTTTGCCGTTAAAATCGATCATAATTATTCCCAAAAGCTCGATTGTTCCCCGGATGACCCAGGCAGCACAAATGATTAGAGAAAAAACAAAGAATGGTGAGCATCTAGCTTCTTGTATTAATTTTATCACGGGTCCGAGTAACTCAGCTGATATTGAAATGGATCTAGTCGTTGGCGTTCATGGGCCTGTAAAAGCGGCTTATATTATTGTAGATGATTTATAATTTGTAAATAATAATACCTGACATATAAGCACATTGGATAACCATTGGGACGAGTTCGGTAGATATTAATATAATTTAATAGAAGCATAAGTCACTTCTTTAACCGTAAAAGGGTATCTAATTTGTCGCTACTTCGACTGTTAGATACTCTTTTTACTGTACGGCCAATTTAAAATAGTCTTCATTTCTATTTGCGACGTATCCATTGGGATCTAATAGATGAAAATAAGTCAGGAATTATTTCATAAAACATTTGAAATCCGTTGACTGCTTATGCTATTCTAGACTTAATAAAGTTCTTGGAGAAAGTAGTCGTGATAGTTGTGAAAAAGAGTGGGGGATGACATTGGTTAGAAAAGGTGATGCCAAATTAATACGGGAATTAAACAGATCCATTATTTTGGATATCATTCGGAAACAAGGTCCTATCTCCCGTGCAGAAATTTCCAAGGTCGTACAAATTAGTCCCACAACAGTTGCATCTTGTATCAATGCTTTAATGGAAGATTCGCTAGTTATGGAAAGTGGAACAGGAGTTTCGAGTGGCGGGAGAAAACCAATACTTGTCCAATTAAATCCGAATGACCGCTTTCTTATAGGTGTGGCAGTGAATGCATCAAAAATAACTATTGCGGCATTTAATTTATATGCGACTGTTCAGAAAAAGATTAGCCATTCATTAAGAAATGAAACTTATTCAGATGTTTGCGATTTTTTGATTACACGGCTTAAAGATTTTTTGGCGGGATTTGAACAAAAAGATAATTGTTTAGGAATATCTATCACATTTCAAGGAATTGTTGATGCGAATAAAGGGGTTGTTGTTTATAATCCTAAATTAAATATGTCAAATGTTTCATTGAAAGATAAAATTGAAGCAGCTTTACATATCCCCACATACATAGATAATGACACAAATGGAAGCCTTTTAGCCGAAAAAGGTTATGGACATTATCAACAGGCTAAAAATCTAATCTATGTAACGATTGGTGATGGTGTAGGGGCGAGTATTCTAGTCAATGATGCGATTTATCGAGGCTATCTTGGTGGAGCTGGAGAATTTGGACATACTACGATTAATTTTAATGGACCAGTTTGTGAATGTGGAAATATTGGTTGTTTAGAAAACTATGTAAGTTGGCAGGCGACCCAATCTCGAATTGAAGAAGAACTTTCTCAAGGGAAACAATCGATCCTGTCAGACGTTCTAAAAAAGAAAGGACAACTTACAATCGAAACTTTTCATCAAGCTGTTTTACAACAAGATCCGTTGGCGTTATCCATTATGGATAATATTGCTTTCTATCTTGGGGTAGGACTTGTGAATATTATTAACTTATTTAATCCCGAAAAAATAATAGTTGGTGGAGAGTTAGCTAATAATAATCCTTATTTTATTCAAAAGTTAAATGAATTTGTTTTGAAACATTCTTTGGAAACGCATACCGAAAATTTCGAGATCTTACCAAGTTCCTTTGGTGACGATTCAGAAGTGATTGGCGCCGCATCTGTTTTATTGCATGATCTTTTCCATTCTACAATTCGTTAAAAGCTTTAAGTTAAAATAGGAACACGGCCACTAATAGATAAGTGAATAAAATAGTAGTCCTGAAACTGAATCGAATGGATTATTCCCATATAGCATGTTAAAAAGTAATTTTTTTCAGGGCTTTGAATATTTTTTAACAAGAGAGCTGAGTCAATTTCATAATTACTAAAGGAGCTGAATTGTTAGTCAATGTATTTCCTTAACTTAGTTGATTGGAGCGGAAGGTGACGACACCTGGGGATTAGCGTGACAGGTGAAATTCCGCAGGAATATATAGCGACGAGGAAGCTCACCGCACGCCCCCGGAAAGCGTCCACCTGAAGCGTAAATCAGCGTTGTTCGGATTTGAATACTAAAATCTCTATTATGAAATTGATTCAGCTAAGTAACTATTTTCATAAAACAATTATAAAGATTAATAGTGAGGTGGTATGGTTGATGAAAATTGCGATAGTTGGTATTGGTAAATTGGGACAAAGACATTTAGACAAATGGAAAAAAATAACAAGTGTTGAGGTTGTTGGGGTAGTTGCTAGAAATCAGGATAAACTCCGAGTGGTTGCTGAAAAATACGATGTGAAACCATTTACTAGTTTGGAAGAGTTACTGAATGAGGTGGACGTAGATATAGTAGATGTGTGTACGCCGACCGCTACACATGGTGAATTTGTTAAACAAGCGGCACAGGCAAAGAAACATATAATTTGTGAGAAACCATTGGCTTTAACAAGTAAAGAGGCCGAGGAAATGATTCAGGCATGTGAAGAAAATCAAGTTCAATTACTAGTAGGTCATACACTTCGCTTTTTCCCAGAATACGCGAATGCTAGAACACAAGTTAAAAATGGGAAGATTGGACAACCTGGTGTTGTTCGTCTTACAAGAGGAGTGCCTTTTCCTGCAGGAAGAGAATGGTATGCAGATGAAGAACAAAGTGGTGGCTTATTTTTAGATTTAGGCTCCCATGAATTGGATTGGTTGCAATGGACTTTCGGGGAAGTAACAAGAGTGATGGCCAAGCATGTAAAGCGTGATCAGCAGGATGAACAATTAGAATATGGCTTTGTTACATTAAGAATGGCTGATGGAACGATTGCCTATGTAGAGTTATCATGGGCGGAAACTCAATTTCAAGCTACATATGAATTAGCGGGTGACAAGGGAATGATCACATATGATCATAATGCGACAGTTCCACTTAGCGTAAACATGCGATCGACTGATCATGCTGTGCAAATGCCTAAGAGTTTGATGCATAAAGATCCTTATCAGCGCCAATTTGAGCATTTTCTTGATTGCATTGCTGGGAAAACTGAGCCAATTGTGACAGCAACAGACGCACTTAAAGCGATCGAAATCGCAGAAGCAGCTGTTCAATCTAGTGAAACAGGCCAACCTGTTACTTTAGTGGAAGGGGGACGTTAACATGAAAATTGGAATAATAAGTTTTGCTCATATGCATGCTGCAAGCTATGCCAATTACATTATCAACCATCCTGACGCAGAGTTAGCTTGCATTTGGGATGCAGACGAAGCTCGCGGGCAAGAAATGAGTGAAAAATTTAATTGTAAGTATTTTTCCAATTTGGATGAATTTTTAGGGACAGATATTGAAGCGGTTGTTGTTTGCTCCGAGAATGCCAATCATAAGGAGCATGTTGTAAAAGCCGCCAACGCGAAAAAACATGTTCTTTGCGAAAAACCAATTGCCACAGAAGTAGAAGACGCTAAAGCGATGATTACAGCTTGTGAAGAAGCTGGTGTTATTTTTGAAATTGCTTATCCGGTTCGTTTTGCACCTGGTTTTAAACAAGCGAAAGATTTAATCCAACAAGGTGCCATTGGGGAAATTGTGGCGATTACAGGAATGAACCATGGAAAAATGCCAGGAGGATGGTTTATTGAAAAAGAACTGTCAGGAGGTGGGGCTGCAACCGATCATATTGTTCATATTATGGATATCATTCGCTGGGTAATGGAAGAAGAAGTCAATAGTGTTTATGCAGAAATGGATACTCGTTTTTATGATATTGATGTAGAAGATTGTGGACTTGTTAGCCTAGAACTAGAGTCTGGAATTATCGTGTCCATTGACCATAGTTGGTCAAGACCGCAAACATTCCCAACATGGGGAGACGCAATTATTAAATTCGTCGGAACAAAAGGTAATCTTGAGGTCGATGCTTTTAAGCAATTTGCCCTCTATTATAATGATGAAGCTACTTCAATTACCCAACTTCCCTATGCGGAAGACATGGATGATGGATTAGTCAATGATTTTATCGCATGTGTGAAAGAAGGTAGTGCACCATCTATAACGGGAACAGATGGACTGCGCACTTTAGAGGTTGTCAAAGCTGCTTATCAATCACAGGAGCAAGGCAAAACGGTTTTAGTGGAGAGATAATAAAACGAGACTAATAGATTAAAAACTTTCGAACCTTCTTTTTGCGGGGGGCTCATCTAGAAGAGGTGTTTTCAATGAAAATTGGATTAAGTTCATACAGTTTATCACAAGCAATGAATGCTGGAGAAATGAGTATTTTGGATGCTATCCAATGGGTAGCTGACCAAGGTGGCGAGCATATTGAAATTGTTCCAATGGGGGAATTAGATTTAATAAAAAAGCCTGAACTCATTGAACAAATCAAAGACAAAGCAAATGATGTAGGGATCGATATTTCGCATTATCTCATCGGAGCGAATTTTATCACGGAAAGTCGCGAAGAGTTTGAGGCTGAAGTAGCAAGGGTTAAACAACATGTTGAGATTGCTCATCAATTAGGTGTTAAGCTTATGCGCCATGATGTCGCATGGCGTTCTGGGGACGATGCAACGATTGTCCAATTTGAGAAAGATTTACCTGTTCTTGTAGAAGCGTGCCAAACAATTGCGGATTATGCAAAACAATTTGATATAACAACAAGTATCGAAAATCATGGGCTCTATGTCCAAGCTAGTGATCGTGTTCAACGCTTAATCCATGAGGTAAATCGCGATAATTTCAAAACGACAGTCGATGTTGGAAACTTTATGTGTGTGGATGAAAATTCGGTTGCTGCAGTGAAAAAGAATCTACCATTAGCTTCCTTTGTTCACTTTAAAGATTTTTATTGGCGTCCGTCTTATCAAAATCCTGGAGACGGTTGGTTCCAAACAATCAATGGAAATTTTTTAAGAGGAGCCATTGTCGGGCATGGGGACATTGATATGCGAGAAGTGGCCAAGATTATCAAAGAGTCTGGCTATGATGGTTATATATCTGTTGAATTTGAAGGAATGGAAGATTGCAGAAAAGGTTCGAAAATCGGAATGGACAATGTCCGTCGATTTTTAGAAGAAGCTTAAGGGAGGAATTATAATGTCTAAAATTAAAATTGGTGTGATTGGTGCTGGCTCTATTTCTGAATCTCATTTAAATGCATATGCTAACAATGATAAGGTAGAGTTGTATGCAATTTGTGATTTGAATGAAGAAAGAGCAAAAGCAAAAGCGGAGAAATATGGAGCAAGCAAAACATATGTGGATTATCATGATCTGATGAATGATCAAGAAATTGATGCCGTTAGTATTTGTACTTGGAATAACTCTCATGCTGACATTGCGATTGCAGCCCTAAATAGTGGGAAAAATGTCTTGGTTGAAAAACCTATGACAACAAGCATGGAAAAGGCTTATGAAATGGAAGAAACAGTGAAGAGAACAGGAAAGAAACTACAAGTTGGCTTCGTTCGTCGCTATGCTTCCAATACGCAAGTTTTGAAAAAATTTATTGAAGAAGATGATCTTGGCGAAATATATTATGCGAAAGCAACATGTATTCGTCGACTAGGAAATCCAGGTGGATGGTTCTCTGATGTCGAACGCTCTGGTGGTGGGCCTTTAATTGATATCGGCGTCCATGTGATCGATGTTCTTTGGTATTTAATGGGTTGCCCAAAGGTAAAATCAATCTCTGGAAACACATATAATAAACTAGGAAATAGAAAAAATATTAAAAACCTTTCCTTCTATAAGGCGGCAGATTATGATCCAGACAAAAACACAGTGGAAGATATGGCGAATGCCATGATTCGTTTTGAAAATGGAGCTTCCTTGCTAGTAGATGTCAGTTTTACGCTCCATGCGAAACAAGATGAAATTTCCGTTAAATTATATGGTACAAAAGGTGGCGCAGAAGTGGAACCGAGTCTTGCCATTGTAACTGAAAAGTATGATACGATGTTAAATCTTGCTCCGCAAGTGGATAGTGTTACTTTTGATTTTGTCCAAGCTTTCCAAGCGGAAATCGATCATTTCGTCGATGTTTGTTTAGGTGAGAAGGAAACGCTTAGCCCAGTAGCAGATGGAGTGGAAATGACAAAAATTCTTAGCGGCATCTACGAATCTGCCGAAAAAGGTAAAGAAATTTATTTTGATTAATGGTTAACTAGTAAAGCAATTTCAAGCGGGTATTTATTCTTTGTATGAATAAATACTCGCTTTTTTATAAAGATTTTTACAGAATTGTTTAACGATAATGGACATACAGTAGGAAGAAGTCATATAATAGACTTATATATACATATTTTTAAATAGAATTTAAGGGGGGATAGGCTGTGTCAGTTATGCGCGTCATCACTGGATTGTGGCGAAATAGTACGGAAACAAGTGACAGGGCAAAAGATCCTAAATTGAAAACACGTTATTATAAGATTGGGAAGCGCAAAATATCTGAAACGATTACATCTGTTGTGAACAATAAAATGACGGGGTGGAATCTTACCCATTTCGATTATGATCGTGGCGAGATGCTCATTGAAAAACGGGGAATCCGTCGTAATCAAATCGTCATCACGATTGTCCAGGTGGAACCGTTACGTTGTAGTGTAGATATTGTATCAGCTTATGATGGACTGGGAGATTTAGGTGCCACTTATTTTTTAGTGCAGAAATTCTACGAAGCTTTAAACAAAGAAATTCCGCCTGTACAAAAAAATCAATAGGATTGAATGGCCAGTTCCAATTATACGGGAACTGGCTCTCACTTTATCTGCAACTACTATTAGTTGCAGATAAGGTTATTTTAAGTAAAAGGGCGTGACATACATTGTATATGACAATTGAAGAAACAGCTGATTACTTACAACTTAGCCCAAAGCTAATTGAAAAACTAATTCTCCAGCAGAAAATACGTGCATTACATGACGGTGAACAATACTTAATTTATAAAAATCAATTTGACACCCATTTGGATCAAATGGAAAAGTATAAAAAATTGCTTGCAGAATGGCTGGAAGAACCAATTCCAGAAGATTGGGATGCGAAAGATGAGGATTAATCTTTTTTTAAATGAAAATATGCTATAAGGAGAGGCGATATGATAAAAACAGTTTTATTTGATGTAGATGGTGTTTTGTTAAGTGAGGAACGTTATTTTGATGCATCGGCATTAACTGTGTGGGAAGTTCTATCTAGTGAGCAATATTTAGGATTATCTCCAAACGAATTTAAAACCCAATATACTGACAATGAAATCGATGAAATTCGTGCCCAAGTGTTTGTTCAAGATGAGGTACTTTCATTTTTAAAATCATGTGGGTTAAATGCTAACTGGGATATGATTTATTTAACGGCAGCTTATCAAATTATTCATCTATTAAAACAAATTAAAGCAACAGCGAAAGAGAGAATAACTCAGTGGGTAACCCATGAGATTAATCGGGATGTTTTATTAGAAATGAAAGAAGCTCTCGCTGAGACCAAACTTACTCTCAACTTTGGGGGCTTTCTTAAAGATTTTCAAGGCGCAGATGCCACTAAAGCTGGTTTATTTGCTCATTTAGACAAGATTGCTCAGGAAAAACTAGGAGTCGATTACACCGTTTTTGGAGAGCAGGGGGAGTTGTGGTCAACATGTGAACTTATCTCACAAGAATGGTATGTCGGTGATCAATATGTTCTTCAATCAACTGGACGGTCTTCCGTCCAACTTGGAAAGAAAGGCTTTTTGACTGATGAGAAGGTCTTGGCTGAGCCAGAAGCGATTACGGATTTATTTCAATCCCTTAAGGAAGCAGGTGTACAAATCGGAATTGGCACCGGGCGCCCAGAATTGGAAACAATCGAGCCTTTTCAACATTTAGGTTGGTTAAATCACTTTAATCCAAATAAGATTGTGACAGCAGATGACGTCCTAGCTGCGGAAAAAGTGACGGAAAATCACAAAGGTCTATCCAAGCCACATCCCTTTACATATGTATGGGCTTTGTCTAATAAACAGAAATCGATCCCTGAATGTCTTGCAACTGTCTTCCCTATCGAAAACGGGAAAGAAACATTGATTGTAGGAGATTCTCTAGCTGATTTATTGGCAGCCAGAACAATGGGCTGCAGCTTTGCCGCCGTATTAACAGGTTTATCAGGAGAAAAGGCGAGAGAGCAGTTTGAAGAATATGAAGCAGACTATATTTTGGACAATGTACTAGCGGTGAAGGACCTTGTATTGTCCCTTGTTGAAAAATAAACATTATGTATATTATGAAGGCCATTAAAGGGAAAGATCAGTGAAACTTCGATGATACTAACGCTTTTTAAACCCGAAACCAAGTAGATAGGCAAAAAATGAGTTTTGAGAAAGGTTCTATGAACGCCAAAGACCAGTCGGATTATGAATAACGTGTTCGTAGTAGTGCTTTAGAAACTTTAGAAGACTTAAGAGGCTTGAATCCAAGCACTTTCAAAGATTTGCTGTTCTGGGAAAAATCCATCTAAAGGGACGACAAGATTTAAGATGATAAAATGAAACCCCAATAATGTTGATTGAACAACATTATTGGGGTTTTATATTGTCGCATATTTGTCAAGTCTAGTGAATCAGAACTAATTCGGAACAGCTACTTTCTCATTTGGCAGTTCTAAATACTGGGCATCCTCAAGGCCTTTTAGAGCTTTTAGACCAACAAGTACATCTCCCTCAGCTTTTTTATCAAGTGTAAGAACCATGATCGCTTCTCCGCCAATGTCTGCACGTCCGACTTGCATTGTGCCGATATTAATATCATAATCTCCAAGTGTTGAACCAACACGGCCAATCATGCCAGGGATATCATGATGTTTGATATATAGTAGATTGCTTTCTGGGCGAACATCTACACGATAATCATTCATTTTCACAATTCGCGCACCGTAACCATTTAAGATTGTGGCACCAATATTTGCTTTATGATCTCCACGATGAAGAGTGACTTCAATGTAAGAAGCAAATCCTTTGCTCTTTGGATTTTTTGATACATTGGAAGCAACGCCTTGATCTTTTAAGAGGTGGTGGGCATTAATAAGATTTACTGTATCACCTAGATGATGGGTTAAGATCCCCTTCAAGATATTGCGTGTAAGCAGGTCTGTACTCTCCATTGCGATTTCACCAGCATAAGAAATTTCCACTCGTTCTGGAGCTTGTTTTAGTAGTTGAATGGCAAGAATTCCCATTTGTTCAGCTAAATCAATATAAGGTTGCAACTTTTTCTGGGTTTCTCCAGAAATTTGTGGCATGTTGACCGCATGGCGGATTGATTGAGTTTCAAAAATATCAATAATCTCCTCACTAACCTCATGGGCCACTTTTTCTTGTGCTTCTACCGTAGATGCACCTAAGTGAGGAGTGACCACTACATGGGGATGTTCAAGTAACTCTGTATTTGATGCTGGTTCTGTTTCAAATACATCAATCGCTGCTCCAGCAACTTGGCCAGAATTGAGGGCACGTACGAGAGCATTTTCGTCAATAATTCCACCACGCGCACAGTTAATAATGCGAACACCTGGCTTTGTTTTTGCCAAATATTCATCGTTAATCAGGCCTTTTGTTTCTTTAATTAAAGGGGTGTGGACCGTGATAAAATCAGCTTCTTGAGCAATTTCATCTAGAGAAGCCTTCGAGATTCCCATTTGATGGGCACGATCTTCTGTTAAGTATGGATCATATCCGAGAATGTTCATGCCAAAGCTAAGGGCACGATTGGCAACCTCTGTACCAATTTTTCCCATTCCAATGACACCGAGTGTTTTCTCGTACATTTCTACACCTTTAAATTTATTTCTTTCCCATTTACCTTCTGATGTTGAAGCATGGGCAGCAGGGATATTACGTGCAAGAGATAACATCATCGCCATCGTTAGTTCTGCTGCAGAGATGGTGTTAGCGCCAGGAGCGTTAATCACAATGATCCCTTTTTTCGTCGCTGCTTGAATATCGATATTATCAACACCAACTCCTGCACGGGCAATGACACGTAAGTTATCGGCATTTTCAAGGATATCTTCTGTTACTTGTGTTTGACTGCGGACAATAAGAGCATCATATTCGCCAATTATTCCTTTTAGTTCCTCTGGAGGGAGGCCTGGTTTTTTATCCACAGCAAAATTAGGATGTTCATATAGAGCGGTTAAACCTGTGTCACTAATTGCATCTGATACTAAAATTTTGTACATATTCTCTAATCCTCCTAGCTTTGTATTTTCACAAATGGTCTGTAAAAGATCTTTAGAAAAATGAAAACGCCCCCATAACAGACGCGTGCGCCTTGTTATGAGGGACGTAAGATCGTGGTGCCACCCTCGTTTACTGTATGAATAGACATAGACTCCTGTGTAGACAGGCGCTAGCGCTTTTCTATACAGCCTCGGGAAAGATAACGGTTAAGACCGGGCATCTGCCAGTTCAGAAGTGCTGGGCGATTTTGAGAAAAAGACATCGGTTTTCACCAACCACCGATTCTCTATAAGAATTTTCCTCAAGCCGTCTTCGTCTTCACTGTTCATATGTAAAGCATGCTGTCAAAATGGACGAATATTTACTGATTAAAACTTTTATCGTCCGCGTAAACTCTCATAAATTATACCTAAAATGCTTATGCTTTTCTAGTTTGAAAATATTTTGAATAAATATACAATGTATTTTACCATAGAACCAAAATGTTTCAAGAGGATTTTTACATACTCTGTTTTTTTTCGATAAATTTCAGCATGAACGGTGCAAGAATTCGCCAAATACAATATAGTATAGATAAGGATCATTGGAAGGGAGAAATGACTTTGATACGATTTGGTGTTATTGGAACAAATTGGATTACTGATTCAATGATTGAAGCAGCTCTACAAGTTGAAGGATTTCAATTAACAGCTGTTTATTCTCGAACGGAAGAGAAAGCTAAAGAATTTGCAGACAAATATGGGATTGGGCACGTTTTTACAGATACAGAAGAAATGGCAGCTAGTGATGTACTTGATGCTGTATACATTGCAAGCCCGAATTCATTTCATGCAAAACATTCTTTGACGTTTTTGAATCAAGGAAAACATGTTTTATGTGAGAAGCCAATCGCTTCTAATCCTGAGGAATTGGAGGAGATGATTCAGGCGGCCACAAGAAATCAGGTTGTTTTAATGGAAGCATTGAAAACAACTTTATTACCGACCTTTAAAGCAATCCAAGAAAATTTACATAAAATTGGTCAAGCGAGAAGATATGATGCAAGTTATTGTAAATATTCTTCTCGGTATGATCGTTATCGGGAGGGGACTGTGTTAAATGCCTTTAATCCTACATTTTCGAATGGCTCATTAATGGATTTAGGTGTGTACTGTTTATATCCTCTAGTTGTGTTGTTTGGCGAGCCTAAATCGGTTAAAGCGAATGCTGTGATGTTGGATTCTGGTGTTGATGGGTCAGGTAGTTTGCTTTTGCAATATGACGATTTTGAAGCAGTTGTAACACATTCGAAAATAATCAATGCTTATCGCCCTTCAGAAATTCAAGGGGAAGAGGGAACGATTATAATAGACGAAATATCGACACCTAGCAAGGTTATGATAAGGTATCGTGATGGACGTGAAGAAATGTTGGGTCAAGCACTAGAACATCCTTCCATGTATTATGAGGTTGAAGAATTTATTCAGCTGATTCAAAATGGAGAGCTGGAATCGAAGGTAAACTCTCATAAAAATTCGATGATCACAGCACGTATTATGGTAGAAGCTAGAAAACAAGTGGGGCTTTTATATCCAGCAGACCAGCGATAATGTTTCTTTCATTTAAAGAAAGTTGGTGATTAGAATGAATAGGGAAGAAATGCTAATTCAGAAATGCTATTTTGAAAATTTTTTAGATGACGAGCATCGTGGATCTCCTATTACGGTATTAGGTGAATATTTCTTTCAAGAGCAAAAGAAAAACCAAGCTGATTTATCGGAGATTCGCCTAGCACAGGGTGAAATCTATTTTCATGCCCAAGATTATGAAGCAGCCATTTTCAAATGGGAAAATATCCAAAATGAATGGCAACCATGGGCACGAAAGAATATGGCGGACGCCTATTTTGAATTAGAGCTTCATGATACCGCAGAGGAAATCTATCAATCGATTAAAACAGACTCGCTCTTATTAAATACGGAAATAGCACTACAGCTTTTTGGTTTATATATACTTCAAAGAAATAATGCAGAAGCAAAGCAGATGATTTTAAATGCCGTCCTCCTAAACCCGGATTATCCGAATGTCACTAAATTAGCGCGAGCTTTTTTTGAGGAACAGGAGGATTGGGCAAATGCTGTTGAATTAGCCGTAAATGAGGCGATACGGACGAAAGAGAAGGAATGGTTTCATATTCTCCAGTCTTATGTGGAGAGTGGACATGTATATTATGAGCCACCCTATTTTATCCCTGTGCTAGAAACGGCTTCTTTAGTAGATGTAAAAAGCTTTGATAACTTGAGCTATTTATTATGGAAATGGTTTGAAAAACAGGATGCTTTATTTGATTGGCTAAGTGATTTTAATACATTAGTATTAAGCTTAAATATATCTCAAGAACATAGGTTGGAAAAACTATCAAGTGTATTCCAGGAAACATATGAAATATTAATGGGAAGTTCCTATCCTTTTCACAATGTTGAAAAATTAATGCCAACTTATTTGGAAGCTTGGCTAAAATTAGCACGAGCAGCTGATGCTGCTTTTGTGTATTCTGCTATTTTGACATGGAACGACCATTTCCCTGGAAATATTAATCAGAATATCGTTGACCGAGCACAAGCAACGATTGGGAAAACTAAATATGGGATAAATTTAACTGGCACGATTCAAGCTTTAGTAGCTGATGTGCAAAAGTGGGCTAGAAAAAATGAAATCGAGTTTGAAGAATGGGACGCAAATCCCGATAATACGGAACAGTGGCTTGCATATGGGAAAAACTGTATTGATTTCTTTATCAAACAACTAGAAATATTAAAGATTGATATGTCGGGGTTAATTGAAAGGGAAAAGGCCATTTGCGGTAGATTGCATGGTTCAACCAATCAATTGAAGGACATAGAAGATGAAAAAGCGGATGAGATTCGTCAGGATTTTTTAGCAATAGAAAAAGATATAACAGAGAAAATGAAAACATCAATTCCGCAAATCATTAGAAAATCCGCTGATCTAATTAAGGAAGATACAGAATTTCGAACCATTCATCTTGATTTAAATAAGGAAATGAATCAACGAATTGATGATTATATTCAAAGTACGATTATGCCGATCTATGCTTCAGCTTTAAAAGAATGGATTGAAAGTGCAAAGCAAAAGTTAGAGGAATCCCAAACACATTTAAAAGAATGGGAAAATGGATTCAATGAATATCTAGAAGAGCAGCCAATTGAGCTCCAATGCGATTTTCAAGTGATTGCAGATTGGCGGAGAGATGCGGAACGAATGACCATTCCAATGCAAATTGATAATGAGAATATTTTCTTGCGGAGAACGCCTTCTCAAGTATTATTAAAAGGGGCCGGAAAGATATTAGGTGGACTAACAAAAAATAATGCGGTTTTAGCAAAATCATATCGTAATTTTATTGAAAATGAAAATTACGATGAGGTTAGTGAATCCATTGCAACGAAGTTCTTTTATCAATTTCAATTATTTGAGAAAAGTATTGGAAGAGATGTTCATCTTTTCTTTCGCGATCCATTAGAAACGCTAGAAGGTCGTGTGAAAGAAATTGAAACAAACATTCAAGAAAACCAGCTGAAGTTGGAAAAGCTAGAAAATAATCCCGATTTCTTTCTAGGTCCATTGAAGCTTTTTCAATTACAACTGAATCAATATAAGTGGTTAAATGATGTGGATTTGCATCAACCAGAATTTGACTAAAGTCAAGTATACAGAATGATAGGGAGGAAATAGAATGAGAATTGCGCTCATTGCTCATGATAAAAAGAAAGAGGATATGATTCGTTTTACTACAGCATATAAACTAATTCTTGAGAAGCATGAACTATATGCAACAGGGACAACAGGGTTAAAAATCATGGAAGCAACAGGACTAACAGTGAATCGATTCCAATCAGGCCCACTTGGTGGCGATCAACAAATTGGAGCGTGCATCGCTGAAGACAAAATGGATCTAATTATCTTTTTACGTGATCCATTAACAGCACAGCCTCATGAACCTGATGTCTCTGCATTAATGCGTCTCTGTGATGTATATGGTGTCCCACTTGCAACCAATATGGGAACGGCAGAGGTATTGATAAGGGGAGTGGATCAAGGGCTTTTAGGCTGGCGTTAATATAGTTAACTATTGAAATCCGTCCAAAGCTTAGGGCGGATTCCTTTTTTGTATTTGGATAATCGCGGAGAGACTTTAAAAGATTAGCGATCATAACAAAGAATATGTGAAATTCCTTTATAAGCATAGTTTTACTTAAAGGCCCTAGTAGTTGAATTTCAAAATGTGTGCCTATCCTGAAGTGGATTTCATATTCTATTTGGGTATTGAAAACCATATCGCTAATTTACACTATTTTCCAATCTTTCTTTTTTTGAGTTGACTTCGAAAATTTCATAAACTGTCAATTGTAGCCAATGACGACCATTTCTGAAAATGATATACTAGGAATAGATTTAACTCAGAAGTTATATCCGGAGGAGATGGAAGGTTGAAATCAAATTTTAAAAATGCAACGAAGATTGTTCCTCTAGTCATTGGTTTGAGTTTAATTGTAGGCCTTACAATTTGGTCCGTTTTTGCGATAAATAAAGGAGAGGTTATTCCTTTTTCTTCAATAGAAAAAGTAATTCAAGCACAGAGTGGTGATGTCGTTACACTTAAGGAAACGGCAGATGGGACCATTTATATAAAAACACCGGAGGGAAAATATGTATCTCATTTTCGCCCAAATAGTCCGAAGGTGGAAGAATTAGTAGAAAAATATAATGTTCAATATAAATACTCAACAGGTTCTCAAGCGGGCAATTGGATTTTTGGTGGTTTATTAATTGTGTTGCTTGGTGCTGGCTTACTCATTCAGAGAAAAGGTGGTTTTGCCGGTGCGAAAATGAAGCATGGTACAGCCAAACCTATGCCCCTTCCTTCTGTTACGCTGAATGATATTGGCGGATTACCTGAAGAGATGAAGGATGAAATTCATCAGACTTTAGCAATCGTTAAGGAACCTGAACGTTCTAAAAAATTAGGGATTAAGCCACCAAAGGGTATTTTACTTTATGGTCCACCAGGAACAGGAAAAACGCTTCTCGCCCAAGCAATGGCTCATGAATTGGGTGCAAGTTTCTTTACAGCAAGTGGTTCTGCCTTTACAGAATTATTTGTTGGAGTTGGGGCTTCAAGGATCAGAGGTTTATTTGAGAATGCGCGAAAGTCTACACCTGCAGTTATTTTTATTGATGAAGTCGATGCTCTCGCTGGAAAAAGAAAGCAGCATGGAGGAGAAGAGGCGGAAAAGACATTGACAGAATTGCTTGTTCAACTGGATGGTGGACATACGAATGAAGGGATTTTATTCATAGCTGCAACGAACCGTAAGGATATGCTAGATGATGCTTTTCTACGTCCAGGTCGAATTGACTTTAGCTTTCAAGTTCCATTGCCAGATATGAAAGGGAGAAAAGAAATCATTGATATTCATACGAAGGGGAAACAACTTTCTGAAGAGGTCGTTGCTTCATTAGACTTGTTAGCAGATAGTACCTCGGGGTTCTCAGGTGCTGAAATTAGTTCGCTATTTGAATCAGCTAGTAGAAAAGCTGTAAGAGAAGGACGAGAATTAGTCGGAATGGCTGATCTTGATTATGCAATTGATCGCACGATTCTTGGGTCAACCTCACGAGCATTGAACGATCCGGATACAAAGCGAAGGGTGGCGATTCATGAGGCAGGCCATGCTCTAATTCAAGCTCTAACCAAGCCAAACACCGTTCGTAAAGCAACGATTATTCCTCGAGGACAAGCACTAGGGTATGTGGCACCAATCCAGAAGGAAATGCATTTATCTACAACAAGTGAATTGCTTGATCAAGTCAGTATGATTCTAGCAGGTGGTGTGGCGGAACGACTTTATTTAGGTGAACATAGTATCGGTGTTAGTGGTGATGTACAACAAGCAAAAAAACTGTTAGAAGACATGGTTGAAACAGGAATGCTTGAAGATGGATTCACCCTAACATTTGATAAACAAGATAAAGATGCTAAAATGCAAGAACTATATGGCAAAGCTTTAGAGAAAACGGAACTGATGCTAAAAGCCCATAAAAATGAGTATGAATGTTTAGTAGATGTTTTATTGAAAAAAGAAACACTTGATGGAGAAGAAGTCCAAGCCATCGTAACAGGCAAAAACTTAGAAGTTTCATATGTTTAACGTAATGAAAAGCGCAAGGCGCCTGTCTATCGGCGACAAGCAAATGTTCTGAACCAAAGAAAGGTGTAATGTCCTTTCAATGGTTCAGGTTATTTGACCTCGAGCCGATGGCGCCTGAAGCTAGACAGTGAAAAGCGCAAGGCGCCTGTCTATCGGCGACAAGCAAATGTTCTGAACCAAAGAAAGGTGTAATGTCCTTTCAATGGTTCAGGTTATTTGACCTCGAGCCGATGGCGCCTGAAGCTAGACAATGAAAAGCGCAAGGCGCCTGTCTATCGGCGACAAGCAAATATTGACCAATAAATGTCAGCAAACATGTTAAGTTGAAAATAAACGCTGGTCTTTATACGAAAAAAGGTATGCAAAAAATCCGATCAAAATGGACTTTTGCATGCCTTTTTAAGCTTTCCCACAAAAAAAGGGACAAGGAGAAAAAGCCCCTCCATGGAATACAACTGCGGATTGAAAGACAGGCTACTTCCAGCTAATATGCATGACAGCTTTACATGAACAGAGGTTTTGAAAGGTTTTATATATTTCGAAACGCGTTAATTGGAGTGGCGACACCTACGGAACTAGCTTGCAGCTTGAGCCCCTCGAAGCGGCTCAAACCACGCAATACGGAAAGCATCCAGCCAGAAGGGTAATTGACACCTACCTATATGACCTTTACCTTGTTTCAAATGTTACGTAAGAGGGAAGATAATCGTAACTTTCGTCCAATTCCCTACCTTACTTTCGATGGAAAATTGTCCATGGTGAGCTTCTACAATGCGCCTGCTAATTGCTAGTCCAAGTCCAGTCCCAGAAGAGTTTTCATGAACCTTGTAAAAAGGGGTAGTAAGTTTCGAAAGATATTTTTCCTCAATACCAGGACCATGGTCCATCACCGTTATTGTAAGAAGATGACCATTTATCTTCCCATTTAACAGAATTGAACTGTTTCCCCCATATTTAATCGCATTATCAATCAAGTTAATAAATACTTGTTTTACACGGTTGCGATCTGCATAAAGTTTAAATGTAGCGGGGAGTTCTAAGGTAAACTCCAATGATCGTTTTTTTAATTGTTTTTCAAACTGCTTCTTAACTTCTTCAAACAAAGGGAGAAGAAGAAAGGATGATGGTTGAATTTTTAAAGAATCATTATTTATTCTAGAAAAGTCTAGCAATTCTTCAACCAATTTGATCAAACGGGCGGTTTCTTTAGTAATAATCTGCAGACCTGTCTCTGTTTCTTTCACATCTTTTAAATCCCCGGATAACAAAGTTTCACTCCAGCCTTTAATACTTGTAAGCGGGGTTCTTAATTCATGTGATATTGTGGATAGAAATTGATTCTTCATTTTTTCATGTTGCAATAATTCTTGAGCCATATTATTAAAAGAATGTGCCAAAATGCCAAGCTCCCCAATGTAATCCTCTTTGATTCCTTTCTCAAAATCCCCTTTAGCAAACTGTTTGGAGGCCTCAGTTATTTGTGTCAGAGGTGTTGTAATTTGTTTGGCGAGAGTACGACTTAATAGCATGACAACTAAAATGATGGCTAATCCGATTAAAAGCGCGATTGCTCCTTGTTTTTTTACGACTTTGTCGATATTACTTAACGATACAACATAGCGGAAATACATGGTTGTTTCTTCATCATATTTAAGGGGAACTACTGAAGCCATAACTCTCTCATCAGTGGCCATATTTTTACCTGTCCATATGGCTGGCTCTGCTGATGTTGCAGATTGCAATATCTCTCGGTGAATAGATTCAGATTGAGAAAAGCCAGTTGAAGAAGCAAGAATATTGCCGGCTGGAGAAACAATTTGCATTTCAGCGTTCGGCATTTGAAATTCATTCATTATTTTGGGGATCGTATTATGCAAAGTGAATGGGGAAAGATCCATAAACTTTGTCGCAAAATTAGCTGAGTTTTTCGCATGGGATATCAATACGTCTTCTGTGTTTTTATAATAGTATTGATAGATGCTAATAAAGAAGACAGCCTCTAATAGAACAACAGTAACTGTCACGATAAGTAAATGCTGCAATAAGAGACGCTTGCGAATGCTTGTATGTCTTTTCATTATTTTGCCCATACATATCCATATCCCCAAACCGTTTGGATGAATTCTGGTGTGGAAGGATTATCTTCGATTTTTTGCCGAATTCTCCTTATATTTACATCGACAATTTTTGTATCCCCAGGAAAATTAAGCCCCCAAACTTCATCTAGAATATCGTTACGGTTGACTGGTTTGCCTTTGGCTAAATCGAGAATAGACATAATTTCATATTCAGTTGGTGATAATTCGACTTTTTTTCCATCTTTCAGTAGGCTGTGCTGTTGGCGATTCAAACTGAGTCCCTTTATCTCAGGCTGCTGAATATGGATCCGTCGCAAGAGGGATTGAATGCGAGCGATTAGTTCATTAGGGCTAAATGGTTTAGAAATATAATCATCAGCCCCATTTAATAAACCATGAACCTTATCTTCCTCTAATGTTTTGGCCGTGAGCATAATGATCCCAATTTGTTGATTCTTTTCTCTGATTATCTTAGCTACCTGAATACCATCCATACCTGGTAACATGATATCCAATAAGATGAGAGAAATATCAGGATGTTCAGCTAGCAAGTCTAAGCCTGCTTCCCCACTACCTGCTTCTATTACGTTGAATCCATATCTTTTTAAGTTGACAACAATAAATCCTCTAATATTTTCTTCGTCTTCAACAATTAAAATTTTTTTCATTCATGATTCCCCTAATCGTTTTTCTAGTACATATTCACAAAAGGATATAATAGCTTCAGTTGTGTGAAATCATTCCGTAAAGCTTCATTTTTGTATAATCTCAAATAAATTCCACCGAGATCGATCTTTTGTCTTAGTCCAATAATTATAGGAACTAGTTTCTCCCAATTTTACCCAGTTATCGACAGGGAGGGTAACTTTATCAGTAATATGAATATCAAACAAAACCTCATCTGTTTCTGCTTGAATAATTTCCACCTGGTGTTCGTTATGACTAACAATGATTTTCACCTTTCCCCATTCAAAAGGTAAGTTTAGTCTGTAACGATATTGGTAATTTATATAATTTCTTGCTATGGCTTCTGGTTCCCAGTCATGATTGAGTTGGTAATAGGTTGTGATATAAGGCGTATCAACATAGGCGAGAGGCTCATCCATATATGGTTCCTCCAAAATCGCATACTCCAGTATCCCATCTCCATTTGTATCTTTACTCTCAGAAGTGGAAGCTTTGAATGTGGCTAGATCAATATGCGGAAAAACATTGAACAGTCGCCCCTCATTTACCGAAATTACGAACGTGGCAGCGGAATGGGCACCAACACCTACATCAAACATTAAACCTTTTTGATTAGGGCTAATATAGCCACTTTGAATCTTGTAATATCCATTAATAAAAGGATCTAGTTCTAATTGGTCTAATGGTTTTAACTGATCTTGAGCGAAATGATATAAACTAATTGTGTTAGACTGTTCTCTATTATGATTAATGAGAACAAGTTCAACTTCATTTGTATCAGAAAATTGGTCAACGAGAAAATAGCTATATGCCTCATTCAACAGTAGGACAGGCTCTTTTTTTGAAAAAAGATCAAAAACAAGTAAGCCTTTATCTTCAGCTTCTTCTGAATAGGCAAATCCTGCAATTATTTCCTTTTTACCATCTCCATTAAAATCAGCAAGTTGAAGATCATGGAGAACAGTACCTTCACCAGAAATATCCGCAATTTTTTCCCATTCACCGTCTTTCTTTTTTAATATAACGCCTTCAGCCAAACTTGGCTTTTGTCTAGATTTGTAAAAAACGACAGCTTCTTCAAGATGATCGTCATCTAAATCAACTAATAAGATTGGATTATTATGTTGTTCACTATTTAAGGGTGTTAAAAGTTTTGCATTATCGGGGATATATTTCGACAAGGCTTTCTTAAGTTCCGCTTTTTGTCCTGGAAGCTCGGGCGGTGCTAAAAGGGCAGAGCTTGACTCAAAAACAGAACAGCCACTTAATAGTAAGGATAGAACAATGATAATGAGGTTATTTAAATAAAACTTCAAAACGAAAACTCCCTTTTATTCCGAATCAATTGGCAATAAGCCCTCTGTAAGAATTCGAGGGGAAATTAGGATTATAGGTGGGGATCATCTCAATATAAACCCTTATATCAATCCATAAACATAAAAGTAATAATGTCGATTTTAATCGCAATGTGCATTTTAATTGTTGTGCGACCACCCATTTTATTATACCTTCTCAAAGGTTTGAAATGATAGCAAATTAGTTACAATCTAATTGGAAGAATTGTAACTTTTATGTAACACTTTTCGACAGTATTCATATTAAGATTATAGTAGACTTTTGTCGAGGGGCTGTCGAATTGGTACATAAAAGGAAAAAAAGAAGACTTAATCGCTTGGGGAAAATTACGGTCACGATCCTCGCTCTACTACTATTAATGTTAATTGTTTTTATTTCAGAACAAATTGGGGAAAAGAGAGCGCAGGCGATCAAAAATCAACATGTGGCTATTCAGCAAAATAAGCAGTCAAAGGAAGAAGAAAACTTAACAACTACCGATATTCAAATCGATAAAAAACGAATTGACGATGAAAGCCAAGTTTCAGAGGATATAAAGAAAAAAAGTTCATTTACTACGGCTTTAGAAACCGGGAAAGTTGTCTATTTAACGTTTGATGATGGTCCAGATCCGCTAGCAACTACTGAAATAATTAGCCTACTTCATAAATACAATGCAAAAGCTACATTCTTTATGCTAGAACCTAATATGGCAAACAATCCAGAATTAGTTCAAAAAATGCTTGAAGAAGGTCATGTCCTAGGAGTACATGGGGTTTCCCATGAAGTATCGAAGGTCTATCAATCGCCCCAAAGCTTTGTTGCAGAAATGGAGCAGGCGATTGGTTTTATCGAGGATACAACAGGTGTTGAAACGAAAATGGTGCGCGCTCCTTATGGCTCAAAACCATATATTACACCTCCATTTAAACTAGCTTCAGATCAAGCTGATTATCGATTATGGGATTGGAATATTGATTCTGTTGATTGGAAATCCACAAATGGCGAATACGTTCAAAATGTTATAAACCAGGTAAATCAATTGGTAGGAAAAGAGCCTCTTGTAGTTTTACTCCATGAGAAACCAACAACTGCCGCCCATTTAGAAAAATTATTAAAATACTTCCAAGAAAATAATTATGAAATGAAGGCCATTGATGAAACAATGGAACCATTGCAATTTAAATAAAAAGGGGATGATTGAGTAATAGTGTAACTACTTTGTCACAATGGTCTTCTGTGCATATTTATAAAAGATTTTTCATGAGATTTAGAAGTTTAGGAGAAAGGTTTGACAAGTATGAGAGATGTACAGCATGAGAAAAAAAGGAAATTTCCAGTCATTATATTATCGACTTTGTTGGTACTTTGTCTTTTTCTTGGTGGAATGGTGATCAAAGTAAAATCAGCAGAAGGATATGAGGTCAAAACCTCCATTGCAATGGCGCAGCCTATTCAAGCTTCACCTTTGGAAAAACATACATTCACCTCATCACAACTTAATGAATCGATCCAAATAAAAAAAGAAATTGAATTAGAAAAAAAGCAACAAGCAGAGGCCCTAGAACAATTACAAAAAGACAATGAGGCCAAGATTGTTTACTTAACATTTGATGATGGACCTTCTCCTTATGCAGATCAGCTTCTTGATCTCTTAAATAAATATCATATGGAAGCGACTTTTTTTATGCTAGGTCCGAAAATGAAGAATTATCCTGCTATTGTCCAAAGAATGGTAGAGGAAGGATTTGCTGTCGGAATGCATGGGATGACCCATAATGTAAAGCAAATCTATCAATCTCCTAAAGCCCCTTTAAAAGAAATGCAGGAGGCGCAAAAAATTATTCAAGATTTAACAGGAGTCCATTCAAATTTGATTCGTTTACCATATGGCAGTGTTCCTTATTTAACGATGGATATGAGGTATCATTTAGACCAAGCTGATTTTAAAATTTGGGATTGGAATATAGATAGTGAAGATTGGGCATTAAAGGATAGGCGTTTTGTTAATAAGGTAATTCAAGAAATGGAAAACCTGAGTAGAGCAGGAGAGTCACCGATTATTTTATTACATGATAAGCCCGAGACCATTCAATATCTTCCACAATTATTAAACTATCTGCAAAAAAACAATTACCAAACTAAGGTGTTAACAGATGATCAAATACCTTACACATTTCAATGTAATGGACGTTGCTATTCCATTAATTAGTCATAAAGGGGATCGAAAACGGAATGAAGTGGTTTAAGAAAATAGCTGCATTCGGATTCATGATAGGTGTTATTTATTTTATCGGTTCCTTAATCATTCAACATAATGAACAAAAACGAATTGATGAAATCACCCAAGCTATGGAAGAATCGGCTCAAATTGAAAAATTATTTGCGAACAATCAACAGAAATTAAGCAATACTGAATTAGAGGAATTAAAGTTATATAATCAGTTAACCTCCTATCAAGTGGATCATAATAAAGACATAAAGAAAACAGCTGAAGAAGCACTTAGTTCAATTGAAAAACAACAAAAACATTTAGAGAAAAGTAAAGAGAATTTTAGTAAAGCTTATGAGATGATCGCATCTATCCAACCAATTAGTAAAAAAGTACGAGATAAGAAGCAAGCAAAGAGTATATTATCTTTAGAAAAGATTAATGAGGAGCGGTATCAGTTATACTTAACTTATTCGGAAGATTATAATTCTCTATTTGCACTAAATAAAAATTTATATCAGCAACTAGAAAAACAGGATTTTAATGAAAAAGCATTAGATGAACAAATCAAAGAGATTAATCAGCTTTATAAAAAATTGCATTCACAAGAAAAGCAATTCAATCAATATACTACCCAGTTTAATAATGAGAAAAAGCATTATTATCAGCTTATCAACAGAATATGACTTTGCTAGATGGCTGATACCTACGATTGCAGAGTAAAGCTCGAAGCCTTAGATGAAATAAATGGCTTCGTTTTTTTTTAGGCAGGAAGTAATCAATAATTTTCTACTATAGAAGATACATCGTATATAACTTTGCTTTATTGTACGATCCATTTTTAGGTATGGTGGCTGAAAAGTTGAACATTGTTATAAGAGAAATTCGGAATTGAAGATGTAACACTCCCGTGGAAAGAGCTAGGAGAAAGCTCAAATTAGCTTAACCATTAATAGTTTCGGTAAGACTGGGAAGGATCTTATGCCTACTATAGGAAATGGTAGTGTTATAGAAGGGGAGTACATCCGCAAAAAAGTAGGCAGAAAAGGAATAAGTAAAAATTCAACTTGTTCAAGAATGAGGAGTTTTCAGGGAAAGGTACCTAAACAATTCCTGTTGAGGTCATATAAGTTTGAAAAACCGGAACAATTTGATATAAAGGTAGGATTCATAACTATATTTTAGCGAAGTATATGGCCAGAGTGGGTTATAGCCACCAAAATAGTTCGTTTTAATCTTTTGTGAAAAATTATGCCCTAGCCTCTATATCTTGGAGGGCCAGGGCAATGGATAATTTTATCTTAACCTATTCCCGACGAATGAACTAGTGAATACAACCATTAGGGCTAGATTTTATGTTGTAGAAGAAAGCACAGGATGAACTTGTACACCGACCGCCGTCATTTTTAAGCAATCCACTGTATAATCTGGGAATTTACTTTTTAAATGTAAGGCCACTTTTTCTCCATTTCCTTTTCCAACAAGTGAGATCGTAGTAGGGCCAGCTCCACTAATTACAGTACCGTAGGCACCAGTTGATTTCGCTTCAAAACGAATCTTTTCGTAGTTTGGAATAAGCCCGGCCCGGTATGGTTCATGAAACAAATCTTGTTCCATCAATTTACCAGCCTGTTCATAATCACCTGAAAGCAAAGCAACGAATACGATATTGGCAATAGAACTGGCTGCAGCAGCTTCGTTGCGAGTGAATTGTTCTGGTAAAACCTGTCGCGCATCATCTGTTTTTAATTCGAATTCGGGAATAGAGACGACAAATTCTACTTGCTGATCGATCTTACGGAACCATTCTATTTCCCCATTAGCTAGTTGGGAAGTAATGACGAATCCTCCAAGCAATGCAGCAGCTACATTGTCTGGGTGTCCTTCGATCTCAGTGGCGATTGCTAATTTTTCCTGTTCAGATAAAGATAGACAGCATAGTTGATTCGCTAACTCAATTCCCGACACGATAGCAGAAGCACTACTCCCAAGTCCACGTGCTAATGGAATATCACTTTCTACGATCACTTTACAAGCAGGTAATGAAGCATGATAAGCTTCAGCTGTTTTTAAAGCAGATTGGTAGATTAAATGTTCGTGTGGATCTGAAACAGGGGGGAGATGAACTGAGTGATGTTCGAATTCCCAGTGATCCGCTTCTTCAACAGTTAAAGTTAAATACTTACTAACTGCGATACCAACTGAATCAAAGCCAGGGCCAACATTTGCGCTGCTGGCCGGGACAGTTATAACACACTTATTCATTTCCAATAAGACCTTTAATATATTCTAAAACTTGACCTTCATCATTTGGTAGCACTGTTGTATCAATATTGATTTCACCAATGGCTGTTTGTGGATCTTTTAAGCCATTTCCAGTCAAGACAGCGACAACTTTAGCACCTTGTGAAATATTGCCTTTTTTATGTTGCTGTAAAATGCCAGCAATCGAAGCACATGAAGCAGGCTCCGCAAATACTCCCTCTGTTTTAGCAAGCAATGTAAAGGCCTCAAGAATTTCAGCATCTGATACAGATTGGATCATCCCTTGTGATTCATCACGTGCTGCTTCAGCAAGCTGCCAACTAGCAGGGTTGCCAATACGAATGGCGGTAGCCACAGTTTCAGGTTCAGCAATTGGTTTTCCTTGTACAATAGCGGCTGCACCTTCTGCTTCGAAGCCATACATCTTCGGCAGGCCACTTTGCTTGATTTCATGATATTCTTTAAAACCTTTCCAGTACGCGCTAATATTCCCAGCGTTCCCAACAGGAATCGCCAAAATATCCGGTGCTTGGCCTAATTGATCACAAACTTCAAAAGCAGCGGTTTTCTGGCCCTCTAATCGATAAGGATTAACAGAGTTTACTAATGTTATAGGAGAAGTTTCACTAATCGTACGAACCATATTTAAAGCCTCATCAAAGTTACCTTCAATTTCGACAATTTCGGCTCCATACATCATCGCTTGCGCTAATTTTCCAAGTGCTACTTTACCCTTAGGAATCACAATAATGGCTTTAATGCCTGCTTTTGCGGCATATGCAGCTGCAGCCGCAGAAGTATTTCCAGTTGAGGCACAAATAACTGACTGACTTCCGGCTTCCACAGCTTTAGCTACAGCCATGACCATCCCACGATCTTTAAAAGATCCAGTAGGATTCGCTCCTTCTACTTTTGCATGTAACTCAATTCCAAGCTCTTTAGATAAGTTAGATAGATGAACGAGGGGAGTGTTCCCTTCTTGCAGCGTAAGCGCCGGTGTTTCATCTGTTACTGGTAAATATTCTTTATAGTTTGCTAATAATCCCGGCCAATTCATTTACTTTCCATCTCCTTCAACACGATAATAACTAATCACATCATCCACTACAGGTAAATCTCGTAATTTCATTAAAGCTGTTTGGAAATTCTCCAATGAGACAGTATGTGTCACAATAATAATTTCGGCAAGCTCATCCTTACTTAAAGGCGTTTGTAAAATTTGTTCGAAACTGATTCCGAGCTCATTGAATAAAGAGGTTATTTTAGAAAAAGCCCCAACTTCATCCTTTAAATGGAGACGGAAATAATATTGGCTATAGCGTTGGTCAGCTGTTTTCAGTACACCTTCAAATCTTGGACCGACAAAACTATGTCCATTTACCCCAAGTCTCATGTTTTTAATTATTGCGACAACATCAGACATAACAGCTGTTGCAGTTGGCAAACTTCCTGCTCCTGGCCCATAAAACATTGTCTCTCCAACAGCTTCACCATTCACATAGATTGCATTATACTCATTTTTGACAGCGGTTAATGGATGGCTTTTTGCTAAGAAAGTTGGTTGGACACTTACTTCTAATTGTTGATTTTCAAAATGAGCAAGACCAATTAATTTCATCGTCAATCCGAGTTTCTTACCGTAATTTAGATCTTCCACAGCAACTTGGCTAATGCCATTAACCTCGACATCATCAAGCTCAACATTTGTGAAAAAGGCGAGCCTAGCTAAAATCGCCATTTTTCTAGCGGCATCTAATCCTTCCACATCTGCTGTTGGATCAGCCTCTGCGAAACCAAGGTCCTGTGCTTCTTTTAAAGCTTTCTCATAGGAAAATCCATCTTCATCCATTTTTGTGAGGATATAATTTGTTGTCCCATTAACAATCCCCATTAATTTCTGAATTCTATCTGAGACAAGTCCGTCCGATAGTCCCCTTAAAATCGGCACACCACCGGCGACACTAGCTTCATAGAAAAGATCACAACTATTTTCCGTAGCTATTTGTTGAAGCTTAGGACCATACAAAGCAATCAAATCTTTATTAGCTGTTGCTACATGTTTTTTGGCATTTAGAGCGTCGGTAATATGTTGACGGGCTTCTTCCACTCCGCCCATCACTTCAATAATAATATCAATCTCAGGATCCTGCAAAATTTTATCAGGGTCTGTCGTTAATTCAATATCTGCAATTTGAACATCGCGATCCTTCTCTATGTCACGAACTAATACAGTTTTTACTTTTACATCACAGCCAACTTGGTGAAAAAGTTCTTCTTGATGATTTTGAATCAATTGAATCACACCAGAACCAACCGTGCCTAAACCAAAAAGACCAATAGAAACACTATTCTTCAAATTCGTTCACTCCTTAGGTGTCCTTTGTATAAAAACAATTGTCTTTATATGGTAGACATTAATAGTGGAATTGTCAAGGACTTTTTTGACTTTTCTTAGAAAAATAGTTAACCGATTTAGATGAAGAGGATACTAATCTAATGAAAAAATGATTGATCAAAATGTTTAATAAAAACTCAATTTATGAGGGGAATCTATGTTTACTTTCACGCACAATGAATAGAGGAAGATAAAAACAGAGTAGCTATTGACAATATAATTTGTCTTAGTGTACTATTTAATTAATACAGTGATACAGAGTGAGGTGCATTTTATATGCGAGCTTTTTGGGGGCTTTTGAAAAAGGACTTAATCTTGTTGAGGTTCTGGTCCTGCGTTTGGCTAATATGTGTATTTTTGGGGATGGTTGCGGGACTGATTTTAGCAAATAAAATGGGGGATCTTAGTCTTATCGTGCCGATGTATGTCTTCGTAATGTCTGCTCAAATCCTATTTATCCCGATCATGCTTATTTATATATTGAATCTTGAAGGGAAAACGCAAATGTGGCTTTATAATCCACAAAGCAGTTGGAAGTTGATTTTATCAAAATTGGTATCTGTAACTTGTTTCCAGCTTATCTCGCAACTACTTTTACTTGTTTACGGGTTTATTTTTCTACAACTATTAATGTCATCTGATATGGTTGCGACCTCTGAAAATTTGTTACCAATCAACCTAATTGCTTACTTTATTCTCTCGATTTTAGCAGTATCTGTTTATTTTGGTGTGTTGATGATATTTTATTGGACGATTTATCATGCGCTTGCTAAGTTTCCACGAATTCAGCGGTTTCGTTGGCTTGTTCTAGTGGGGATTTGGATCGGCTGGAATACATTAGAAACTTTTGTTGCGAAAATCTTGGGAAAGACACCGATTTTTTCAATCGGGCTCCAAGTGAACCCCGTACCAAGTATGCACTATGATAATGTAGGGAAAAATTGGTCGATTGTTCATAGCCAAGGAGATTTTACTATACCGATTACGATCATCTTCGTATATCTTTTGGTCGCAATTATTCTCCTTTTTGTCTCAAGCCGGCTACTAGATAAAAAGGTGGAGGTGTGAGAGACAATGTCTAAAAAATATGAGGCCACAAAGCCGATTTATTTACAAATTGTTGATCAAGTATGTGGACAGATTGCTAGAGGCGAAATCCGCCCAGGGGAGAAGTTGCCTTCTGTTCGAGAAATGGCCATTCAATCTGGTGTCAATCCAAACACAATTCAACGGTCTTATACCGAAATGGAAAGGATGGGTATTGTGGAAGCAAAGCGGGGACAAGGTTCATTTGTGATAGAGGACGAAGAGATCGTGGGGAGATTGCAACAATCCATGCAAAAGGAAATTATCGAACAATTCGTTGGAAATATGAAGGATTTAGGTTTTTCAAGTTCCCAAATCATCTCTGGATTAGAAAGCTATTTGAAAGAGAGGGATCATCATGACAATTCTCTTTTCTGATGTGACAAAGAGTTATGGAAAAGAAAAAGCATTAGACCAGATTACTCTTGAATTTCAACCCGGAAAAATTTATGGATTACTAGGGCCAAATGGAAGTGGAAAATCAACAACACTAAAATTAATTACAGGGCTAGTCTATCCTAATCAAGGAAAAGTGACCGTATTAGGGGAAAAAGTCACAAGAAAGACAAGTCAGCATGTCGCTTATTTAACGGAATTGGATATGTTCCATGAATCATTCACAGTTGAAAAGATCTTATCTTTCTATGCTTCCCAATTTCCCGATTTTAATCTAGATAAAGCACAGTTGCTTCTACAAGAATTAAAACTAGAGCCGCAGAAAAAGGTTAAAAAGCTTTCGAAAGGAAACCGTGGAAGATTAAAACTTGTGCTTACCTTGGCCCGCACTACTCCAATTATCTTGTTAGATGAGCCTTTTTCAGGATTAGATGCCATGGTAAGAGAAGCGATGGTCACAAGTTTATTAAAATATCTTGATTTTTCTAAACAAACGGTGATTATCGCCACACATGAAATTAATGAAGTGGAATCTTTATTAGATGAGGTTTTAGCTATTTATAACGGTCAGATTGTAGGGCAGGAGCATGTAGAAACTTTGCGTGAGGAATATGGACTATCTGTATTAGAATGGTTCAAAATGAAAATGGAAGAAAAGGGAGTGTAGAGGAGAATGAAGCCAGTTGTCGAATTACAAAATGTCACAAAAGTTATCCGTGGTAGGAAAATAATAGATGATTTAAGCTTTGGAGTGATGCCAGGAGAAGTTTTTGGCTTTCTTGGTCCTAATGGTGCGGGGAAAACGACGACCATTCGAATGATAGTCGGGCTTATCCGTATGAGTGGTGGAGATATTACAATCTATGGGAAAAACATTAAAAAAGAGTTTGAAGAGGCGATTCGTCATGTAGGAGCAATTGTCGAAAATCCAGAAATGTATAAATTTCTTACAGGCTACCAGAACCTGCAACAAGCTGCAAGATTATCGCCAGGAATTGGAAAAGAAAAAATAGATGAGGTCGTAAAGTTAGTTGGATTGACAGAAAGAATCCATGATAAGGTCAAGACTTATTCCTTGGGGATGAGGCAACGCCTAGGAATTGCCCAAAGTCTCTTACATGATCCAAAGGTGTTGATTTTGGATGAACCAACGAATGGTTTAGATCCAGCTGGGATTCGAGAGATTCGTGATTATTTACGCAGTCTCGCGAAAGAAAGAAACCTTGCTGTCATTGTTTCAAGCCATTTACTTTCTGAAATGGAGATGATGTGTGACCGTATCGCCATTATCCAAAAAGGAAAACTGATAGATATGCAGATGGTCAAAGAGGAAGAGTCTGTACAAAAACATACATATATATGTATGATTGACCAACCGCAAAAAGCCAAGGATCTTCTAGAGAAAAAAGACTATCTGATTCAAGTTCAGCAAGGAGGTTTCAGCGTGCAACTCGAGAAAGAGCAAGTGCCTGAGGTCATTAATTATTTGGTGCATCATGATTTGCTAATCTATGAAATGAAAAAACAAGCTATTTCATTGGAAGATCGATTTCTTGAAATTACAAATCAGAAGGCGGTGAAGGCGAATGCCTAAACTCATACAAAATGAATGGATCAAGATTTTTAAACAAACTAGTACATATATTATGATTGGTTTTTTGGTGCTAGTTATGATCGGGTGGGGCGGAATTGCTAAATACTTAGATTCACAAATGGCTTCCGTCAGTGATAATTGGAAGGAAGAGCTCCAAACTCAAGTAAATGAAAACAAAGAAATGTTGGCAAATCCAGATGGGACGGTAATGGCTCCTTCGCTAAAAGGGTATCTTCAGCAAGAAATCGCAATGGGGGAGTACCGAATTGAACATAATATTCCCCCGGAGCAATCTTCATCCGTGTGGACATTTATCAGTGATTCAGTACAACTTATTAGTTTAGTAGGTTTGCTCGTAATTGTGATTGCATCAGGCATTGTGGCCAATGAATTCAGTCGAGGAACAATAAAGAACTTATTAATTAAGCCGTATAAACGTTGGAAAATTTTATTATCTAAATATATCACCACGGTTTTATTTCTAGCCTTCATGCTAGTGATTCTCTTTGTTGGTGCATCTGTGATTGGGTTAGTTTTATTTGGAACTGGAGATGCAGCTCAACAAACTCATTTAGCTTATACAAATGGAGCGGTTGTGGAACAAAACCTACTTCTATATTTGATTAAAACATATTTATTAAACTCTTTAAGTGTCTTCATGTTAACGACAATGGCCTTTATGATTTCTGCCGTTTTTCGTGTCAGTGGTCTTGCGATCGGCATCTCGATTTTCCTGCTTATGTCAGGTGGGACGATCACAAACCTTTTGGCAAGTAAATTTGAATGGCCAAAATACAGCTTATTCGCAAACACAAACCTTATGCAATATATAGATGGAACCCCGTTAATCGAGGGGATGACGATGTCTTTTTCAATTACGATGATGATCATTTATTTTGGGCTATTTATGCTCCTAGCTTTTGGCTTTTTTACGAAGCGGGATATTGCGAATTAAAAATAAATGAACCTTGATGAAAAAGCACCTTTTTCAAGGTAGGCATCGGTAATTGTTTCGTTTAGAAGGTTTTACTGTACCGTTCTTTTGGATACAGAATCAGATTTTCCTCAATTTCAATTACTTACACGTTGAAACGGATGCATTATTATTCAACAAAAAAGGTATAAATTCCTCATTTATAAGGGATTTATGCCTTTTTTTGATTGTCTCCCTATTAAAAATAGTTATTGAAGCGGAAGGAAAAGACCCCGATGTGTGGTTTGCGACTCTCTACAAGATAATAGCGATGAAGCAGCTCAAGAGATACATAATGGAGAAGGTTCTTTCTTTAAATAGCATGGGAAATAAATTGTTCTGTTTATTTAATTATGGCATATGTAAAGAATCTTCACACTAAATTCACAAAATATAGAATAAACTTTATTTAAAATATAGAGGATGTTTAAAGATTTCGGTAAAAATGACACATCGAGCTAAAGGATCTTCGACTAAGGGCCGACTCGTCTTGTGTCGAACGTAGAAGTCAATACACATGCGCAAGTATGCCTCGAACTTTCGACGTACAGGATGTACTAGTGTTGAGTGTCTGTGATTGACGTCAGCACCTTTAGCCGGCTTGGTCCTTTTTATCCTCATTTTTGAACACGAAAATATAGTAAATTCAATATCTTTTGACTTAGGAGGGGATCTAAATGGCGAGAATCTTATTAAATAATGTGTCAAAGCAATACGGAAAATTCAAGGAATTTGCGGTCAAAGATTTTAATTTGGATATTGAAGATCAAGAATTTTTAGTATTCCTAGGTCCATCGGGATGTGGAAAATCGACGACGCTTAGAATGATTGCAGGATTAGAAGATATCTCGAGTGGAGAAGTTTATATCGGCGATACGCTTGTTAATGACATACCTCCGAAAGATCGTGATATTTCTATGGTATTTCAGAATTATGCCCTATACCCAAATCTAAGTGTTTATGAAAATATCGCATTCGGCCTTCGTATTAAAAAGGTTCCTAAGTTTGAAATTGAGGATGCCGTAAAACAAGCAGCTCGTGTCTTGGAGATTGGCAGTTTTCTCGATCGAAAACCAAGAGAACTAAGTGGTGGACAAAGACAAAGGGTTGCTTTAGGAAGAGCGATTGTCCGCCAGCCGCAAGCCTTTTTAATGGATGAACCATTGTCCAACCTAGATGCAAAATTGCGTGTGCAAATGAGAGCGGAAATTATTCGTCTTCATAAATCAATGGGTGTTACAACGATTTATGTTACCCATGATCAAATTGAAGCAATGACAATGGGTGATCGAATCGTTGTGATGAATAATGGCGTGATTCAGCAAGTGGATACACCAGAAAATATTTATAACCGGCCGCAAAATATCTTCGTGGCAAAATTTATCGGGAATCAGCCAATGAATTTATTCCAAGGTACGGTTCGTGAAGTGGACGGTCAATTACGCTTTTTTACAAGTGCATTTAATTTACATTTAACAGATGAGCAAGCTGAGATGATACGAAATAATCGTCTTGAAAATTATGAAGTTGTAATGGGGATTAGACCAGAACATATGGGATTTGAGCGGGAGTTGTTTGACACATATCCGAATGCGGTCATTGAGGGATTCTTGCAGTTCAATGAATTTATTGGGTCAGACCATTATTACCATTTAGATTCATACGGAAAAGAGCAATTCACAGTAAGAGCTCATCCAAGATTCCGATATGATGAAGGGGAAAAAGTAAAAGTCGCCGTTGATATGGGAAAGGCCTTATTCTTTCACCGGAATAGTGGAGAATTATTGACGGATTGAATGGAGGGATATTATGAAACAACCATTTAATATATCGAGTAAATGGCCCTATTCCTTTGTCGTATTCATACTGCTTCTAAGCACGATCTTACCAGTATCTGCAGAGGAAGAAACAGATTTAATAGACTTATCAAGATTTGTCGAACCATTTTATTATGAAGTTATGCAAAATTGGCAAGAGGAAGGAATTCAGTTGGGAACAGATGAAATCGATATAAAGGCGAAGGACTACGTAAAAAAATCAGAAGAGGCTTCCCTAACTATTGATTCATATGCGGGTAAGGAAGAAGTCGTTTTGTTGGAAGAAGCTGCAGGTTGGCTAGAATATGAAGTAGATATAGCGAATGAAGGATTATACGAACTGGCGATGGATTATATACCTTTATCACAGGAAAGTGGTGGAAGTCGTCAATCCCTCATTTTAAGCATATCTATCAATGGAGAAATTCCTTATAAAGAAGCACGTTCTGTGGAGTTCAGAAGGCAATACAAGGACAAAGATCCTCAATTTGATGATGAAGGCAATCAAATCAGATCACTAGTGGAAGAGATTTCTGATTGGACGACTGCTTATTTTCGTGATCCTGGCGCAAGTGTGAAACCGCTTCAATTCCATTTGGAGCAGGGGAAAAACACGATCCGTATTCAGCCGCAGAGAGAGGTTGCTGCGCTTGAATCGTTTTCGATTCAACCACCTACAAACTATCCTTCTTATAAAGATGTAAAAGCGGAATATCCAACGAGCAACACAGGTTCCGAACATGTGATTAAGCTTGAAGCAGAAGACTTTATTGCAAAAAATTCAACATCTATTCAAGTGCAATATGATCGGGATTCTTTCACAACACCTAAATCATTGAAAAAAGTGAAGTTTAATACATTAGGAGGAACTAGCTGGCAAGATGGCGGGCAAGCTGTTACATGGGAATTCGAGGTTCCTGAAACAGGTACGTATAAAATTGGCTTTCGCGGTTTACAAAACTACCGAAAAAGCTTGGCTACATTTAGAAGCATCTATATTGATGATGAATTACCGTTTTCAGAAATGAAGGATTTCAAAATCCCGTATGCGTCAAAATGGCAGGAAGTTATCATTCAGGATGAAAATGCTGAGCCATTTGAATTTTATTTGGAAAAAGGGAACCATACGCTAACTTTTGAGGCAACATATGAACCATTTATGCCGATCATTAGCCAAATAGAAGAAGTGTCAGATCAAATTAAGGCAGTATCACAAGAACTACGTCTTGCTTCTGGAGGCAGAATTAATAAAGGGAAAGCCGTTGTGGATGAATTCAGGGTTTGGAATGTGAAGAAAGAGTTGCCAGGACTACTTGAACAGCTTGAAGAGATGCATGATCAATTAGCTAACATGGCAGAACAAACAATTGAAATCAATGGAGGCAGGAATAATGTTTCCCAAGCTTTTGAATCTACAGTCCAAGATTTAGCGAAATTGCTGGAAAAACCAAATGAAATCCCTAATAAGCAAGTTGTGATTGGAACAATGCAAGAGAAAGTAGATCAACAACGTCAAGAATTAATGGACAGTCCACTTGAGATTGATAATCTTTATCTTGTATCGGAAAAAAGTGAATTTCCACGGATGACAGCCAATGCCTTTGAAAAAATGCAAGGTACATTTAATTCTTTGGTCTATTCCTTTTCCGATCAAAATCAATTAGGCGAGCAAAAAGTAGAGGAACTCAATGTTTGGATGATGTGGGGAAGGGATTATGCAGAGGAGTTACAACAATTAGCTGATCAATATTTTACACCTGAACATGGTATTAAGGTTAATGTGAATTTGATCCAAGATAAAAATCTTCTAATCTTAGCCAAAGCAGCGGGGATTATGCCTGATGTAGCCCTGGGTGTTCCAAGTGATATGCCGTTTGAAATGGCGTTACGTGGAGCTGCAAAGGATATATCGGAATTACCCGAATCTGAACAATTGTTAGAGCAATATGCACCAGGTGCTCTACTCCCCTATTATTATGACGGTAGTTATTATGGAATTCCTGAAACGATTAATTTTAAAGTATTATTTTATCGTAAAGATATCTTGGAACAACTTGACCTTGAAGTTCCCGAAACTTGGGATGATGTATATGACATGATTCCTACATTGTTGCAAAATCAGTATAACTTTTTCGCTGATCCGAAAGACTTTTCTTATATGTTATACCAAAATGGGGCAGAACTTTATACTCCTGATGGACTATCTACAGGGCTAGATCAAACAGAGGCATATCGAGGATTTAAGGAATGGACTGATCTATTCAATTTACATGGATTAGATAACCAAGTGCAAAGTTTCTATCAACAATTTAGAAAAGGGACAATGCCAATAGGAATCGCTGATTTTAATCAATATATGCAATTACTTGTAGCTGCACCAGAAATCTTGGATTCTTGGGGAATCGCTCCTATTCCTGGTCATTTGAATGAAGACGGTGAGATTGTCCGCTGGGCAGGTGGTACAGGAATGGATACAACAAGTATGATGCTGTTCAATGATACGCCAGATGAAAAACAAGAGCTTGCCTGGGAATTTATAAAATGGTATACCTCACCAGAAATCCAAACAGAATATGGACTTAATCTTGAGCAATTCAGAGGCGAGACATTTAGATGGAATTCAGCAAATGTTGAAGCATTTAGTAAGATGCCTTGGAGGAAGAATGATTTAGCAGCGATATTAGAACAATGGAAATGGGTTAAGGATCTTCCTAATGTACCGGGAAGTTATATGACGACAAGACAGTTAGACTTTTCTTGGAATCAGACCGTTTTGGAAAATGGTAACCCAAGAATTGAGTTAGAAAAAGCTGTTAAAGACATTAATCGTGAACTAAAAAGAAAACAAATTGAGTTTAATATAATTGATGAGAATGGAAGCGTTTTACATCCGCTGGATTATCTTGAAGTAACAGAGCCATGGGAAGGAGTGAAGCAAGTTGAATAGCGATGTACAAACGAAGAATGGAAATGTGGGGCATGCTGGGCAGGGGACTTCCAATCCAGTCATATTCAAAATGAAAAATAAAATGACAAAACTAATCGCTGATATTTGGAAATTCCGTCTCTCTTATTTATTTATTGCCCCATTTATGATTTTGTTTATTATTTTTATCGTAATTCCGGTAATCGCAGCAATTGGCTTGAGCTTTACCTATTTCAACTCCATAGAATTTCCTGAATGGACGGGATGGCTAAACTATCAAACTTTATTTTCGCAAGATATTGTCTTTTTACAGAATGTCTTACCAAATACGTTTAAGTTTGCTTTGTTTGTTGGTCCAGTGGGCTTTATTCTCGGCTTTTTATTAGCCTGGTTTATTGCTCAACTTCCCAATACCCTACGAATGATTTTTGCGCTTGCTATGTATGCTCCTTCCCTAGCAGCAGGAGTCGCAATGGCTGTCGTCTGGCAAGTAATGTTCTCGGGTGACCGTACTGGGTATATTAATAGCTTTTTGCTAAAATATGGCTTTTTAACGGAACCGATTATTTTTCTGCAAGACCAAGATTGGCTTTTAAATATTATGATTGTCGTTTCGATTTGGTCTAGTATGGGCATCGGTTTTCTCGCATTATTAGCGGGCCTCCTCAATGTGGACCAGGAATTGTATGATGCTGGGAAAATGGATGGAGTTTCTAGTCGTCTGCAGGAAATATGGTATATTACTTTGCCTTCCTTGAAACCACAATTACTATTTGCTGGGGTTATGTCGATTGTTCATACTTTGCAATCAGGTGAATTAGGAGTGCAATTATCGGGCACAAACCCGACACCGAATTATGCGGGTCAGGTAATGATTAGTCATATTGAGGATTATGGTTTTATTCGATTTGAATTAGGGTATGCCAGTGCGGTCTCTGTCATATTATTAATCCTCATGTTTTTACTAAGCCGAGTGTTCTTTTATCTCTTTGGTGAAAAGGAGGGGGCTTAGAGTGAAATTGCAAACCTATTTCAAAGATTTGGGGTCAGAAACATGGATCAAGCTAAAAAACTTTGGTGCGGAAATGAAAAGATTGGATGCAACACAGGTAATCATTTTATTTTTCCTAACTTTGTTGGCATTTTTCATGCTTCTTCCCATCGTATATATTCTAAATCATGCATTTAAACCATTACATGAGTTGTTTCTTTTTCCACCTACATTTATCGTTCAGGATCCCACATTTCAAAACTTTGTGGAGTTAATGTCGATGACACAGAGTACATTTGTGCCAGTATCAAGATATATTTTTAATAGTGTGATTGTGACTGTCGCGGCAACAGCAGCCATGGTGTTTACAAGTTCATTATGTGCCTACGCATTATCCAAACATAAGTTTCCAGGAGTAAATCTAGTATTTTCGTTAATCATGCTCTCACTTTTGTTTGTACCAACTGTTTTGCAAATACCCCGCTATGTGGTCGTGCAAAATTTAGGGATTATGAATTCTTATTGGGGGCACGTATTGCCGATGGTTGCAATGCCTGTAGGTGTATTTTTAATGAAGCAGTTTATGGATCAAGTACCTAACGAGATTATGGAGGCTGCTAAAATTGATGGAGCCTCTGAGTTTCGCATGTTTTTGCAAATTGTCATACCAATTGTAACACCAGCGATTGCAACGATTGCAATCATCTCTTTTCAATCGGCTTGGGGAAATGTTGAGACATCCCAATTATTTATGCAGGATGAATCGATGAAAACATTGCCTTATTATATGCAATCCCTTACTGCGAATTTGGCAAACACAGTCGCAAGGCAAGGGGCAGCGGCAGCAGGGGCATTGATTATGTTTTTACCGCAGCTGATTATCTTTCTATTTTTCCAAAAAAAGGTCATCGCCACCATGGCCCATTCTGGAATCAAATAAGGCAAGGAGGAGGTACTGTAATGAAAATGTTCCGGAGAATACGGCAGGCCATATTCGCCTCTATCAGCCTTACAATCTTGTTTCTGTCATCGACAATTACGGCCAATGCAGAAGTCCCCTATGACACATTCAGTGTGGATGGCTTCAATCAAACGATATTTACACAACCCGCCTATGAACCAAGCGAGGTATTGGCTAGAGATATATATGTGACTGATGAAAATGGCGAAAATGTTTATTCATCATTGAAACAACCTCAAGATTTATTTATTGATGATAACGATGAAATTTATATTGCCGATACAGGTAATAATCGTATTATTCATTTAGATAAGGAGGGCAATTTGCTTAGGGAATTAACCCTTCCTGAAAGTCCGCTTAATCAACCATCAGGGCTTTTTATTGACACAAATGGGGATATTTATATCGCCGATACTGGTAATAAGAGAGTGTTACGGTTAGATCGTGAAGGCAAGCTTATAAAGGAATTTGGTCAACCAGAGTCAAAATATATTGACGATAAATTTGTCTATGAACCAACGAATATTATTGTTGACCGGAGAGGATTTATTTTTATCGTTTCACGAGGAACCTATCAAGGGATTATTCAATTAGACCCTGAAGGAGAATTCTTTGGATTTTATGGAACGAATATTACAGAAGCTTCGATTATGGATAGGGTGCGAAATATCTTCTATACCGAGGAACAATTAAGAAGGCAAGTTCGCCTGTTACCAAACCCGATTCGTAATATTGATATTGACCATAATGGATTTATTTACACTGTCTCTCGAGATGTAACAGAACAAATAAAGAAAATAAATATTCGCGGCGAAAATCAATGGAAAGAATTCTCTTTTGGCGACAATATTAATTTAAACTTTTTACGAAGTAGATCTGTCGCGAAGAGTGATGAGGAAGGACCGCCTAAGACGGAAATAACGGATGTAACGGTTGATAATAACGGAATCGTAACGGTTATTGATAAGGCTAGTGCGATTATTGCTCAATTTAATCAGGAGGGTGAGCTACTCTTTTTCTGGGGGGCACCCGTAACCTCAGGTTCACCACAAGTTGGGGTGACTAAAAGTCCAGTTGCACTAGATACAAACAGTGAAAATAAAATTTTCATTTTAGATGATGCACTCAATCTAGTTCAAGTGTTGAAACCGACTGATTTTGGCCATGATATTCAGATGGCTTATATTTTGACTCAAGAAGGAAGATACGTAGAAAGTGAGGAATATTGGCAGAAAATTATGAGGCAAAATGCCTTGTTTTCACCAGCGTATGCCGGGCTTGCTCGTGCTGCTTATTCCCGTGAAGATTATGAGGAGGCTTTGCAGTTATATGAGCTAGCAGGTGATGAGCAAGGCTATTCCGATTCTTTCTGGCAAATAAGATTAAGTTGGTTTCAAAAGAATTTTGCCTATTTTGCGAATGCATTTCTTGTCATTGGGGTTGGATCTGTAATTGGATCACGTTATCGAATGAAAAGAAAGGTTAAAAAGAAAAAAAGTATTTCATTAAGTTCGTGGAAAAATATTCAATTACTAAAGGATCTTAAGCATGCTTTTTACATTCTCAAGCATCCGCTGGATGGAATGGCAGATATTCGCTATAGCAATAAAGGAAACTATGTAAGTGCCTTCATCATTCTTGGTTTGGTCATTGTCGTTGCCTTAACTAGAGTTTATTTTACTAGCTTTACTTTTCAACCTGTGCCTGTAGGTAGTCTGAATGCAGGGTCTATTCTACTCGTTGGTGCCGTTATTTGGATTTCCTGGGTAATTTGTCATTATCTCATTGGAGCCATCCGCTATGGTCAAGCTCGTTTCCGTGATGTGTTTGTTGGGAGCGCCTATTCTTTATTACCAATCTTTTTACTGGGGCTACCTTTAGCACTTTTATCAAATATCATGACATTAAGCGAGTCTTCTATCTATGGCTTTTTTACAGCTCTCATGGTGATCTGGTGTGCAGCATTATTCTTCTGGATGGTGCAGGCATTGCAAAACTACTCTGTTGGAGAAACGATTATTAATATTTTATTATCGTTATTTTCGATGGTGATGCTATGGGTGTTAATTTTTATCATTGTTGGTCTTTCTTCCGAAACTATTGACTTTATTTATACACTTTACCAGGAGGTGACAATGTGAAGAGAAAAGCTGTGATTATTATAGTTTTAGCTTTTTTATCTATGTTGAGTACCGTCACGGTCTTGGCGAATACTGATTCTGCAGAAGGTAATACCGAAGAGGGAAATCTTGAGGAGAATTCAACAGATGAAACCGCAGCAGATGATCAGAGTGAAGACGATAATAACAAGGGGAATGGTATAAAACTCGATCCCCCAGATGAAAACAAATTTGAAAAAGTAGCTGAAAATACCAATTTGATTTTGCGAGCTGATCCAGAGAGTGGGCATTTTATTGTCGACAATAAAAAAACAGGAAAAAGTTTAAGGTCCTTTCCAAATCCAGAAGGATGGGATGAAGGGAACACATCTGATTCATGGCAAATACATTTGCAATCCCCCTTTATGTTTTCTTATGTAGAGTTTAATGTTCGGAAAGATGTTGTGAAGGAATCTAGCTTTCATAGTCAAGGGGGCACAGTTGACTTTAAAAAGCTGGAGAATGGTTTCCAAGTAACGTATGAAATGCCCAATATCGGGTTTGTGATCCCGATAGAAGTTCAACTTGAAGAGGATTATGTGGAAACAAAGGTGCTAGCAGATGAGATTATTGATATTAAAGAATTCCCGGAAGGTGATGATCAAGGGAAAAAAGATCCAAAAAGTCGACTAGTTTCATTGCGTTTATTCCCTTTCTTAGGTGCGGAAACGTCTAAAAAGGAAGACGGATATGTTTTTCTTCCGGACGGTCCCGGAGCCTTAGTAGAGTTTCAACAAGATCGGGCAAATACGAATAACTTATATACTGAGAGAGTTTATGGGGATGATTGGTCATTTTCTTCTAACTCCAACTTTTCAACTCGACAACCGGTACGTATGCCTACTTTTGGGATAAAATCTGAAAACCAAACCTTTTTGGGGTTAATTGAAGAGGGAGATGTATATGCGAATATTGTGTCGGCTCCTTCTGAAACACTAACACAATATAATTGGGCAACGGCTGAGCATTTATTCAGATTTAAGTTTTTTCAGCCTACGAATCGCAAGAAACTTGAAGGATATTTTACCTATTCAGAGGAAATGCAAAGAGAGGAACGGACTGTCCGATATTATATGCTCGCTGGCGAAGATCCAAGTTATGTGGATATGGCAAAAAGATATCGTCAATATTTAATGGAAGAAAAAGGGTTAACTCGCTCAGAGGCCAAAGAGAATATCTCTTTACATTTAGCGCTAATTGGGGGAGGAACGAAAAAAGGCTTTATTAGGGATTCATATCTCCCTCTTACGACCGCAGAGCAAGCAGGACAAATTGTCAAAGAGTTAAATACTTCCGGTGTGGAAGATATGTCCATTCATTATTATGGTTGGCAAAGAGGGGGATATGAAAACTACGGTGGTCATTTCCCAGTTGCGAAGAAACTTGGTGGAAACGACGAAATGAAAAAGTTCGTAGATTTTGCTCATACTAAAGGATTCCAGGTTTATTTGGATGCAAGCTCCTATACGTATAATAATACGAATAAAGACGGTTTTCGCCCAAAACGGGATGCTCTCCGTGATTTAAGTTCGACTGTAATTAAGGAATATTCATATAGAGGGGAGAAATACTTAGTTAGTCCAAAGTTTATGGAAAAAACGATATTACAAGATATAGAGGAAGCAAAGGAACTAAAGGTAGACGGGTATTTATATGGTGATGGAATTGGTTCCATTCTTTCAACAGATTATAATAATAAATATTTTGCTAATCGCAGAGAAACGAAGGAATTACAAGAGAGAGTCATAGAAAAGACTGCCGTAGAACTTAATAAAGTGTATATCTCTGAAGGGAATTTCTATGGTCTTAAAAATGTTCAACATCTTTCTGAAATGGATGATGATTATTCCTATGATTTATTTGTAGACCAGAAAATTCCTTTTGCTCAAATAGCGCTTCATGGATTGATTTCTTATTCCTTCCAATACGGCAATATGGGAGGAAGTACGGAGAATCGTTTTTTACAAGGGATTGAGTATGGAGCACTTCCTTCCTTTATTCTGACGTATGAACAATCACAGAAATTAATGGAATCCACTTCACTAAGAAGATTTTACAGCGCCAATTATAAAGATTGGGAAAAGGAAATTGCCGCACAGTACCAAAGTTATAATGAAGCTCTTGCTGATGTGCAGGACCAATTTATTGTTGACCATCAGATGATCGCGAACGATGTATTTGAAACACGCTATGAAAATGGCAAAAGAATTATTGTTAATTACAATAAGACACCTTATAACAAGGACGGAATTGCGATAGAGGCAGAGGACTTCATCATCCTTGAAGGAGGCAGATAACATGAAAAAAAGGAGGATAAACGCAAAAGTCGCTCGTAATTTGGAAGGGACATTATTTATCGCCCCTTGGATGTTAGGATTTTTGATTTTCCTTGCTTTTCCATTAGGATTTTCCTTGTTTATGAGTTTTCATCAAGTGAAAATCCTTCCGACTGGGATGAAATATGAGTTTAACGGCATCAAATATTATCGGGAGATATTATTCAATAGCTCTGAGTTTTATGATGAGCTTATTCCATATTTTCAAGAGATTATCTTAATGGTCCCTATTATTATTATTTTCTCCTTATTAATTGCCATATTGCTTAATCAAAAACTTTATGGTCGTTTCTTATTTCGAACGATCTTTTTCCTCCCTGTCATTTTTACAACGGGGTATCTCTTAACAGAATTTGTTAATCAAGGGGAAGGAAGTTTAGGATTTTTAGAAAGATTTTCTCTTGGAGAATATTTAGACACATTTTTAGGTAACAGTACTTGGGGGAATTCAGTTAAGACGATCTTAAATCGCTTTGTTCTTGTTTTATGGTATTCAGGTGTGCAAATCTTAATTTTCTTAGCAGGGCGGCAAACGATCAGTAATTCCGCTTATGAGTCAGCTCGAATTGATGGAGCAAACCCATGGGAGGTTTTCTGGAAAATTACATTACCAGCTATGACCCCTTTTATTTTCTTGAATCTAATTTATACGGTCGTCGATATGTTCACTTTTCCCTTCAACCCAATTATCGATTTAATTGGTACAGGGAATTATGGTTATAGTAGTGCGCTTGCATGGGTTTATTTCTTGATTATCTTCATATTCCTAATGATCGTGATGTTCATTTTCGTTCGGATTAATAAAAGACAAAGGGCAGCAACCCGTTAAGGAGGGAAGGAAATGAATATTAGTACAGATACGATGAAAAAGTATCGCAAGCCAAGTAATAAACATTATTTGCAAAGAGGGCTAACCTCCGCTAAATATATTATTTTGGGGAAGGAAATTAATGAGGGACTCCTCTTTAAGGCTTTTCTCTATACAATATTTATTGCAACTTCTTATATCTATTTAAATCCGATTCTAAAAATGATCGTCAATATGGTCATGAGCGAAAAAGATTTGATTGATCCAACGATTACTTGGATTCCATCAGAATTCTATTTGGGGCATATACACCAGGCATGGAAGGCCTTACATTATGGGCAGGCTTTTTCCATTAGCATGATTGTAGCCTTGAGTTCCGCGATATTTCATTGTGTAACTTGTGCCTTAGCTGGCTATGCCTTAGCTCGTTTAGAGTTTCCTTTTAAAAAGTTGGTATTTGGGTTATTAATTACAGCTTTTATTATTCCACCACAAGTCACGGTATTACCAACTATTATTGGTTACACAAAATTAGGAATTAATGATAGTTTTCTTACATTAATTGTTCCATCTATTTTAGGCTTTGGAGTAAAGGGATCCCTGTTTGTGATTATCTTCCGACAATTCTTTCTTACTCAACCAAGGGAATTGGAGGAGGCGGCTAAAATCGATGGTGCCAGTGCGTTTCGATTCTTTTTAAAAGTCATGCTTCCATTAGCAAAACCGGCACTCTTAGTTGTATTCTTATTCTCCTTTGTTTGGACTTGGAATGATACCTATTTACCAAAAATGTTTTTGGTAGATACACAATTATTACCACTTGCCAGTGAAATGTTATCGTTAGATCGAGTGATAGAAAGTTTTGTGGAATCTCAGCAAATGTCTTCTGATGAAGCGGGAGCAGTTAAAATGGCAGCTAGTTTTCTTGCCATCCTCCCACCATTACTGATTTTCTTAATCTTCCAACGTCATTTTGTCGAAGGCGTAGAACGAACAGGATTAGTGGAATAAAGCAAGCTGAAGGCCAGTAAAGCAACGTACAAACCTTTTGGTTAAGGATATAGGATGAGCCTGAAAAGCAAATAAATGGTGAATTAAGCAAGCAGGTACCGAAAGATTGTTATCGCTGGGTGCTGGAGCTGGACAAATGCAAAGCGAAGTGGTTGCCTAGGCGCGACAAGCAAATGTTCTGGATCTAGGAAGGGGGTTTTCCCTTCCAGAGTTCCAGGTTATTAAACGGGTAACGAAATGAAATTGACAACATTGTAAACAAATGGTAATTTATAAAATAGGTAGAAGTTTAAGTATCTTTGGAAAATTTAAATGAACAGATCACTTTTTCGCTTAGTATCTTTATGACTGCCACCCTAGCGTTTTAGTGAGTACAGAATGTTCTTCTTTGCCATCGAAAAAGGGATGGCTTGCAGTTTTTAACAGATAAGAAAGGATAAAGTCTTACGATGGATGAGATCCATATGCGATAGACAGCATCAGGTTAGATCGGAAAACGCTGTCATAAACCTTTCTTTAGATCAGAATCAAGAGATAGTGGCATCTTAGCCAATAGATATTATACGGATGGCATATGTTTCTTATGGTGATTTTCTTTTTTTGTGAATAAAGATGGCCTTTATTAACTTCTTAAAAACAAAAAAAGGATGGGTGAAAAAATGGATATTTTAATTGTTGAAGATGAAAAGTCAATTCGAGAGGTCTTACAATCATATTTTCTAAAAGAAGGTTGGCAAGTTTATATCGCTAGCGACGGATTGGAAGCGCTTCATAAAATAGAGAGGTTTAAATTAGATGTTGTTTTATTAGATCTTATGATCCCTAAAATGTCTGGTGAAGATGTATGTAAAAGGATTCGAGAAACATCAAAGGTTCCGATTATGATTATTTCTTCCAAATCTCGTGAGGAAGATATGATTAATGGATTAAATATTGGGGCAGATGATTATATTGTTAAGCCCTTCAGGATTAAAGAAGTTTTGGCCCGAATTAACGCTTTATTACGAAGGATGGATATGTTTAAGAAACAGGATGATCCGATTCTGCGCTTGAATCAAAATGGATTAGTTATTAACTTTGAAACCCAAGAGGTTTTGGTTAATCAAAAAGCTGTAAAACTAACATCAACTGAATTTAAAATATTAGATGCATTGGTAAAAAAACCACGGAAAATTTTTAGTCGTCAGGATTTATCTTATATCGTACAAGGTTATCGATATATTGGTGATGGAAGAACAATGGATGCACATATCAAAAATTTGCGCAAAAAGATCGAGCATGATCCTAAAAAGCCCGAGTACATTGTGACAAAAATTGGTGCAGGCTATACATTTAATAGTTTCTTGGATAGGGAAGTATGAAGTTTATGAAGGAATTTTTCAAGAAAACGGAAATCTCGATTTTTATGATTCTATTTTTAATGTCTTTCCTCGGTATACTATGCATCTATTACTCTTTATTGTTTTCAACCGACCGCCTCATAACAGAGTATAAACAAAAATACTTTTCCGAAAAGGCCTATCAAATGAGCTTTTTTTTTCGAGCTGGATTACTGGATCCACTTGAAGCTCCAGAGAATGGGGAACGATTTGAACAAATGGCCCAAGAATATGCAACACCAGTCGAATTTGTCGAGGAAGGATCTTTGCAAGTTTTGTATAAAAATAAACTAGACTATTCTGGCTACGAAGATCCTTATATCGTTGAATTACCAATTGTAAAAGATGGAGAAACACTCGGATATTTACATACTATTTTTGATATGAAAGAAGATTTAAGCTCACCAGCCGTTACAACGTTCGAAAAAGGATTAGAAAATAGCCGGATTTATATTCTGGCTTTTGCTATTTTCTCAGCGTTAATCCTAAGTCTCATTATAGCGAAAAATTACGCTGAACCAATGAAAGCTTCTGCTCGATATGCGGAGAAAATATTAAAGGGAAACCGAGAAGAATTTGTTCCAAGAATTGGTACGGAAGAAACGAAACAATTAATTGATAGCATTAATAATCTATTAATCGAATTTAATAATGTAGAAAATTGGCGTAAACAAATGATGGAAGATTTAACGCATGAATTACGTACACCGCTTACATCGGTATTAACTCGCTTGGAAGCGATTATTGATGGTGTATATCCGAAGACTGAAAAAAATTTACAGGATATATATGAGGAAGTTGAGAGGTTTTCAAGATTAGTGAGTGATCTTCAACAACTTTCAGAGGCAGAAGGGGCTCGCTTTAAGTTAAAGATTCGGAAAGTGAGTGTTGATCACCTGGTGAGGGGTGTATATGAGGGTTTTTTGTTCATAGCTAAACAAAGAAAGATTAAGATGCACTTTAATCCACCTAATATGCCTTGTACAGCCTATATAGATCCAGACCGAATGATTCAAGTTATCACAAATATTCTCTCAAATGCTCTTAAGTATACAGCACCAGGCGGCGATATTTGGTTATCAATCGAAATTCAAGAAGATAGTTTTATCTTTTATTGTCAAGATAGTGGGATAGGCATTTCGGAAGATGAATTAAATTTGGTGTTCAATCGTTTTTATCGCATCGATAAATCACGTTCTCGTGATTATGGTGGTTCAGGTATTGGTCTAAGTATATCGAAAGCACTTGTACATGCACATGGAGGACAAATTGGTGTAAAAAGTAAATTTGAAAAAGGTTCGATATTTTGGGTGGAAATCCCGATAGATAATCAGCTTGTTTCATTAGATGGGCAGAAAAAAAGTACGGAGGATATTCATGGGGCTATTTAACAACATCCGCAAGCTTCATCAAAATGCAATTATATTTATTTATCCAATTGTTTATGATTTGCTCGCATTATCTTTGGGCTTATATCTTATGGGGTTTAACGGTCAAACGATGTTTTCGAGCAAACTTATTTTAGAAATGGGCTTCCCATCTGTTAGCCATATTTCGAATATCCCTTTGTTAGCTAATCAAGTATACTTTTTCAATGGTCCTGTTGACATAACTGTATTTACAGGGATAGTTGTGGTGAGTTTGATTGTAATTGGGGCATTTCTTCAAGGAGGATATATTCATTCCTTATATGCGATTGGGAAGAATGGAAAGTATTCTTCAGTTGAATTTGTAAAGTATGGTAAGAAAAATTGGTTGCAATTTATTCTTCTCGGAGTCATTATGTATTTTCTTAAAATTAGTTTAACAGCTTTTCTCGTCATTTTCTTTTCTACTATCGGCGGTTTTGTCGCTTTAATTGCTCTACTAGTTTTGCGAATCGTGTTTATTTATCTGGAGTTTACTATTGTACTAGATAAGCTACCTATTCCGGAGGCTTTGAAAAAAAGTCGCCACTATTTTGCAAAATCGTTTTTACCAACTTCGATAACGGTTGTGATAATGTATATCATCAGTTTGTCCTTAAGTATCATCCTTCATAAAATCTGGTCTCCAATTTTTGTGATTGTGATGATTTTATTCTATGCCTATATTATGACACTGATCCAAATGGTGTTCATGACGATTTTGAGCCGAGCTCGAAAAGAAAAAAATAATAGCTTGGCATAACAAATGAAGAGGCTGGGACATAACTAAAATGCCAAGCCTCAAAAGCGAACAATGCATTACCTTAGCGGAGGAAATATACGTAGACTTGCGGGGAGTAAGAGTTCGACAAGACCCCGGCAGCTCAAGCAAGAGGAGGCTTGACACTAGGGAATGCAGGCTAAGTTCGTGCCGTCCTGGCGGCAGGCTCAAAGCGCAACTTCCTGTTGCTTCACCTACACTAGTACTTCCTGGTACGTCGCAACGCCTGCATGACCCACATCCTCTAGGCCTTCGGAAAGCGAAGTATATTTCCGGAGTGGGTTATTTTTACGCTAGTAGTTCGGACTTTTCATTAGCGAAAACACTTTTGTCCAGCCTCTTTTCTTGAGGTGTTTTTCCCTTTTCTATATGTGGTTGTCTAAATTTTTCATTTACCGGTAACATCTTCACACAAAATTCACAAGCTTTTCGATATGATAATGTTAGCGCTTACTTAATAAGATGGTTATGGAGGTTTGCGACAATCATATAAGGAGGAAGAGAGATGAAGAAAATAGTTAAGTGCATATCCTTTTTATTTATCATTGGGTTTTTGTTTGTCATCACAGGAGCATGTAGCAAAACGTCAGCACCAACAGATGGGGAGGATCAGGAGAATGTAACCATTCGCTGGGCACACCAGTGGGATGAGGAACATTTTGAAGAAAACTATGGAGAGTTATTAAGAGAAAAATTTCCGAATGTAACGATTGAAGTACAACAGGCTGGGACAGACCATCCTGAAACTCTAGAAAACATAATTGCCGCGGATAAAACCCCTGATGTGGTGACAATGGGACTTTTAACACATACAAATTTTTTAGATGATTTAGGATTAGCTTATAATATGGATGAATTAATAGACAAAGAAGGATTTGATTTAAGTCGTTTAGAGCCATCTGTCGTAGAATACGCACGTAAGAATGATCCGAATAATGAAAAAGGTTTGTATATTATCCCCAATAGCCGTCCAACATGGTCTTTGCATTATAACAAAGACGTCTTTGATGTTTTTGGTGTTGACTATCCCGAAGATGGAATGACATGGGAAGAAGTCGTTGAACTTGCTAAAAAGGTAACAGGAGAGAGAAATGGAACAGAATATCGTGGATTAGACCTAGATGTTCCGTACGATGCGTTTACACAATTTAGTCAGCAATCGGTTGATCCTGAAACAGAAGAAGTGATTATTACAGAATCTGAAGCCTTTAAAAGGTATGTGGGTATGATAGACGATGCGATATCGATTCCAGGTAACTATCCAACAGAGCCAAAGGGAGATTTATTTATGAACTGGGGCGCTTTGTTCTCTGAAGGAAATATTGCGATGGCTCCAGCTGCGACAAACTGGGGATGGGTAGAGAATAATTATGTTGATATTGCCACATATCCTGTTTGGAAAGGGTATGAGGGGTTGAATCCACAACCGAATGCAGGTGGCTTTGCAATCACAGAACCAAGTGAACATAAAGAAATAGTTTTAGAGATGATTGATTATTTATTATCTGATGAAGTGCAAATGGAGCGTTCAAAGCAGGGTGGAGCCTCTGTTTTGGTGAATCCAGATATTCATAAGGCATTTGCTGAAGAGAAAGAAGAATTGGTAGGAAAAAACCTAGAATCCTTATTCAAAAATGAATATGCAACAGGCCCAGAAAAATCCGCAAAATTAGGTGGCGGCGTACTTTGGACATTACCGGTTGAATTTGCAAACTCTAACAAAGATATTAATGAATTTTTACGCATTATCCAAGAAGAGGAGGAAGAGCTTGTTCGTCAGCAAAAAGAACGTGAATGACCGTGAAATATTCTTTACACCTGTTTAAAGGAATGGGGAGGTAAAAAATGGACAACGAAACAACATTAAGAGCGTTTCACTTACGTTTCGGTTCACAAGAATTAGTAGATTCATTGCTTACTTTTATTGAACAGGTTTTGGTTCCTAGGCGAGTAAATTTATTGCTATTGGAATGTAATACATCTTTTCAATTTGAAGTATATCCAGAGTTATCTGAAGGTACATTAAATAAATATGATGCAAAGGAAATAGCAAGGATTTGCAAAAGAAATGGCATTAGATTAATCCCATTGTTTCAATGTCTTGGTCATCAAGGCTGGGGAGGAGGAAGAAATAGTATACTCAAACACTATCCTCAATTTGATGAAACACCGCATATTCCAACAGATGCAAACTGGCCGGATTTTTTTGCACCGAGTTGGTGTCCCAATCATCCAGAGGTGAATCACCTGGCTTTTGAATTGATCGATGAATTAATTGAAGCCTTTGCATGTGATGGATTTCATGTTGGGATGGATGAAGTAATTGAGCTTGCAGATAACCAATGCCCACGCTGTCACGGCCATGATCGTGCAGACTTATTTGCCAAAGCTGTAACGGATATGCGTAGTCATATTGTAGAAAAGCACGGATTGGAAATGTTTATGTGGGGAGATCGACTGATCAGTAGTGAAGAAACAGGTTATCATAATATGTGGGAATCTGATACATTCGGTACCTATAAAGCTATTGAGCAAATACCAACGGATATTACAATAATGGATTGGCATTATGACCGTCATTCGTCTTATCCTTCGATAAAAATCTTTTTAGAGAAGGGATTTAAGGTGATTCCAGCCTGTTGGTTCAAAACTGATGCAGCTGTCGCTTTTCTAGGGGAAAGCTTACAGACAGCAAAAGAACTAAATGCCCAAAAGCGGATGCCGGGAATGCTCGTTACTTCATGGAATGGTTGGAATAAGCAAGCGTTTGAACAATTTATTACCGATCAACTTGATGGAGAACTGAAGGAGTTGAAGGAAACGCTGGATCAGGTGACAGGTATTTTAAAGTAAATTCCCTTAGCAATGAATGATTTAAACCATTCATTGCTAAGTTTTTTTTGCAGTTTTGGAAATAGAAAAAAAGGCTGGGACATAACTAAAATGCTAAGCCTCAAAAGCGAATATTGCATTACCTTAGCGAAGTATATTTCCGGAGTGGGTTATTTTCACACTAATAGTTCGGACTTTACTTAAGCGAAAACACTTTTGTCCCAGCCTCAGTTTTTTTGCAGTTTTGGAAATAGAAAAAGGTTGAATTTCTTCACTTGAGTTGGGTTCAATGATTTTCACATCTATAGTCACTACCATGCAATAGCTGGTTTGCCTTCAGTAAAATTCAGATTAACCATTGACGATGTATTTTAGAGTGTGATACAGTATAAGAAATTATAAAAATCCTTTAGTTCGATAGAGTGATAATGGATTAAAGAAATAGGATGTGAACTTGTATGTTTTTGCCGGCAGGTAGCAGAGATGAAATGGGTACTTCTATTGATCATCGTTTCCGTGTCACGGAAGTATTCAGAAAAGTAATAACAATGAGAGGATATTCTCTGATTTCCACACCCGTTGTTGAATATGCTGCTACTTTTACAAATCAGTATGTGGATATGAAATTGCAGGATATGATGAAATGGTTTAATCCAGAAGGTGAGATTGAGGTATTACGACCTGACTGGACAACATCGATTGCACGAGCATTATCAAATCAAGCAAAAATTCCTCAAAAATGGGCGTACATAGGATCTATCTTTAAACAATCGATTCCCGGAATTGAATCCCAGCAAATTGGTGTGGAAACCTTGCATTTATCACCTTTAATGGGAGAGAGTGAAAGCTTGTTAATGGCGAGCTCCTTATTAAGAGAATTACAAATGGGAGATTGTCTCATTGAATTAGGCCATACGGAAATTTTTGAAAGTTTAGTCAGGCCTTTAACTTTGTCTGAAGCAGATGAAAAACGACTAAGACAGGCAATGCATGATAAGAAGAAGGATGAGGTTTATCAAATTGCCCTTAACGGGAAAAATGAACAAAGTGCAAAAGAGTTAGCTTCTCTTGTGGATGCTTTCGGTTCATTAGATATTTTATCCGATTATGAAGAACGGTGGAAAGATCGTAAAGACTTGCTAGATATATTAGACCATTTGAAGAAGCTTGCTAGAATCGTAGAACAATCAGGTAATCAGGAAATCTTAATTGATTTGGGTAGAGTGAAAAATCTCCCTTATTATTCGGGTACGATGTTTAGGGGATTTTTGAAAGAAACGGGAGCGGATTGTTTCTCGGGAGGGAGATATGATCGGCTTTATGAGCAGTTCGGTGAGCGAATCTCTGCTGTAGGGCTGGCGTTTGATGTCGATGTTTTGGCTGAACATTTGGTAGAAACGAAAGACTACACTCATATTTGTATTATTGCTTCCGAGGATACGTTAGTGCAGGCGGAGGAATTGAGAATGGAATATAAGGATGCGATTGTAGATATTCAAACACAGCCATTGGAGAATATTAACTATGATCTTGTTTTGGAAATTAGTAAAAAAAATGGAAAAGTCGAGGTGATGGAAAGATGACAAAACCTGTTGTTGCTTTAACAAAGGGGAGGGTTGAGAAGCAATTTATTCAGTTCCTTGAAGAGCGTGGGTTTGATGTTGCGCCTCTATTAGATAAGGGAAGAAAGCTTCAAGTAGAGACGGAGCAATTTTTCGCCTTTTTTGCAAAAGGTATTGATGTAGCGACATATGTAGAACATGGAATTGCGGATCTTGGTATTGTTGGGGAAGATATTTTGCTAGAAGTTCAACCTGATGTCTTTGATTTACTTCCACTCCCATTTGGGCAATGTCGCTTTGCTGTTGCAGGAGAACCTGATTCTAATAAGGCATTAGGTAAGCAAAAGATTGCAACAAAATATCCAAATATTACAACAGACTACTTTCGGAAACAAGGAAAGTCTGTTGACATAGTGAAGTTGGAAGGATCTGTTGAACTTGCCCCACTTTTAGGGCTTGCTGATGATATTGTCGACATTGTGGAAACTGGAAATACACTCAAAGAAAATGGTTTAGTTGTCAAAGAAGAAATGTTCTCCATTTCTGCACGCTGTATTGCCAATCGGAATTCATTGAAACTGAAAAAAGCAATTTTATATCCGTTCATTGAAGCGTTTCGGGTTGAGGAGGTTATCAAATGATTTCGCTTTATACTGCAAAAGAATTTACCAATCAATTTATTTCCAATAAAACAAAAAAGCAGCCGTTTGCTGACTCGACTTTAAAAACAGTTCGCTCCATTATTGAAAATGTTCGACAAAATGGAGATACTGCTTTACAAGAATATATGGAAAAATTTGATGGAGGCGCACCAAAAAATCTTGTTGTTACAGAAGAAGAAAGAAGTGCTGCCTGGGAAGAGGTCCCTGAGAACGTTGTAGAGGCTTTGCAAAAGGCGGCTGAAAATATCCGATCATTTCATTCCAAGCAACTGCAGCAATCACGGATGATGGAAGTGACAGAGGAAGTGATTTCCGGACAATTATTCCGTCCAATTGAGCGGGTAGGCATTTATGTTCCAGGTGGAAAGGCTTGTTATCCATCAAGTGTTTTAATGAATGCTATTCCAGCTGTTTTGGCCGGAGTATCCCATCTAGTTATGGTTACTCCGGCAAAAGCAGGGAAAATTGCGCCAATTTTATCTGTTGCAGCAGATATAGCTGGTGTGCAAACTATTTATAAAGTTGGCGGCGCTCAAGCAATTGCAGCATTAACTTATGGGACAGAGAGTATTCAACCTGTCGATAAAATTGTTGGACCTGGAAACGAATATGTTGCAGCTGCAAAATCACTTGTTTTTGGTGATGTAGGGATTGATATGATAGCAGGTCCATCAGAGGTTGCCATACTAGCAGATGCTACTTCCCGCCCCGAATATGTTGCAGCAGATTTAATTGCCCAAGCAGAGCATGACGAAAAAGCACGTGCCTTTTTATTTACGACTTCAGAACAGCTTTTAAATGAAACATTAATAGAATTGAAAAAACAATGTGCAAGTTTGCCAAGGAGAGAGATTGCTGAAACTTCATTGAAGAATGAAGGTGGGGCGATTTTAGTGGGTTCAATTGATGAAGCTTTTAACCTTGTAAATCAATTGGCACCTGAGCATCTTGAAATTCAAATTGAAAACGCCCTATCATATTTAGGCAAGGTAAAGAATGCGGGTTCTGTATTCATCGGAAATCACACACCAGAATCAGTGGGTGACTATTTCGCAGGACCAAATCATGTTTTACCTACATCTGGAACGGCAAGATTTTCCTCCGGTTTATCAGTAGACGATTTTATTAAGAAAACAACTTATGTATATTACTCGGAGCAAGCTTTGCAAAATGCTGCACCATATATTGAAAGAATAGCAGAAAAAGAAGAACTTGCTGGTCACGGCCGTGCTGTTGCCATCAGAATGAATAATATTAGTGAATAAGCAGGAGTGAAAGAGATGAGAATAGCTTCTAATCAAAGAGAGACGAAAGAAACAAACATTGCTTTGGAATGTCGTTTAGATGATCCCAATCTAGTAGAAATCGAAACAGGTGTAGGCTTTTTTGATCATATGCTAGAGGCATTTGCTAGACATGGACGGATCGGATTAACGGTAAAAGTCGCAGGTGATTTACATATTGATAGTCACCATACTGTTGAAGATACAGGGATTGTATTAGGGAAAGCAGTACGAGAAGCGTTAGGAGATAAGGCAGGAATAGTTCGCTATGGAACCTCTTATGTTCCCATGGATGAGGCATTGGGATTTGTTTCATTAGATATAAGTGGTCGACCTTATCTTCATTTTGAAGGAGATTTTTCCACTCCATCTTTAGGAAATTTTGATACAGAATTAGTAAAGGAATTTTTCCAAGCTTTTGCCTTCAATGCGGGTATCACACTGCATGCGCGCATTCTATATGGAGAAAATACCCATCATAAAATTGAGGCGCTGTTTAAAGCATTAGGTCGGGCGTTAGCAGAGGCGGTTCGCATTGATCCTAATATAAAAGGGGTTATTTCCACGAAGGGTGTACTAGAATAAGCTGAAAATGAGCTATCCGCATGTTTAAGTTATTATGGTATTAAAAATTTGGAAAAGAAAATGGGCTAGTGTTTGGACCTAGCTCCGGCGCCTTATGAATAGCAAATTTCTTGATGCCTGCTTGCTAAGTCAGTAACGTTTGGGAAGAGGCTCATTGCTAAACAAGGTGCTTTTCAAACAAGGGGGAAGAAAATGATTATTTTACCGGCAATGGATCTCATTAATGGGCAATGTGTCAGACTATATCAAGGGGATTTTGAACAAACAACTAAAGTTGGAAGTGCTCCAGAATCTCAGCTAAACACTTTTATAGAAGATGGAGCAAAGATTATTCATATTGTAGATTTAGATGGAGCTCGATCTGGCAGGCCAGAACAACTTGAATTGATTTCAAAACTGGCCAAATCTGCTTCTGTCCCGATTCAAGTTGGCGGCGGGATTCGAACACTAGAAACAATCAAAGCCTATATTGAAGCTGGGGTGTCCAGAATTGTTATTGGGACGGCCGCACTTGAGGATGAGGCGTTTTTAAAAGCAGCACTAGCAGATTATCAAGAGAATATTGTGATTGGCATCGATGCGCGCGATGAAAAAATCGCGACAAGAGGTTGGGAAACTGAAACAGAGGTCGATTATATCGAGTTTGCTCAAAAAATGGAACAGTTAGGTGTCAGAAGGATTGTCTTTACAGATATTTCTAAGGATGGAACGATGCAAGGCCCGAACTTAGAGCAATTGCGAAAAATCCATGAGGCGGTTAGTTGTGACATTGTTGCTTCAGGTGGGATTCGCAATCAAGCTGATTTAGATGTGATAGCTGAAATTGGCATTGAAGAGGCGATCGTTGGAAAAGCGATGTACGAAGGCACAATCAAATTAAGGGGTTGAAAAATATGTCAGCAAAGAAAATAATACCTTGTTTAGATTTTAAAGATGGGAAAGTTGTGAAAGGTGTCCATTTTGAAGGACTTAGAGAAATGGGAGATCCTGTTGAAATGGCCGCATCCTATTGCCAGGCTGGTGCTGATGAACTTGTGTTTCTTGACATTTCGGCAACAACTGAAGAGCGTGATACTCTTGTCGACATGGTCAAAAAGGTTGCTGAAAAGGCGACAGTGCCTTTTACTGTTGGTGGTGGAATTAAATCAATGGAAGATGTTGAACGGATTCTGGCTGCTGGTGCTAACAAGGTAGGAATCAATTCTGCTGCCGTACAAAATCCCAATTTAATTGTAGAGGCTTCAAAAAAATTCGGTTCGAATTCGATTGTGGCTGCAGTTGATGCTAAGCTTGCTACGGACGGAACTTGGCATGTTATGACCCATGGCGGACAAAAGGATACTCGATTAGATGTAATCGCTTGGTCGAAAAAATTAGAACAACTGGGCGCAGGTTCGATTTTACTAACAAGTGTTGATCGCGATGGTGTAAAAGATGGCTATGATCTTAAACTAACAAAAGCAATTGTTGATGCTGTGTCCATTCCTGTTATTGCTTCAGGAGGTTGTGGAAATGCTGAACATATTGTCGAGGTATTTAAACAAACTAATGTAGCTGCTGCCTTAGCCGCCTCCATTTTTCATGAAAACACGACTAGTATACAAGACGTAAAGCAGCTTTGTCTTAACCAGGGAGTGAAAATGAATGAATCCTGACTTTTCAAAAGGTCTAATTCCAGCGATTATTGTCGATGACCAAACAAATGATGTACTAATGCTTGCATATATGGACGAAACGGCATATGAACGAACATTAGAAACGAAGGAAACATGGTTTTATTCCCGTTCCCGTAAGGAATATTGGCATAAAGGGGAAACATCTGGAAATAAACAAATAGTTAAATCCATCCAACTTGATTGTGATCAGGATACGCTTTTAATAAGGGTGGATCCATTGGGTCCTGCTTGCCATACGGGTGAGAAATCTTGCTTCTTTGAGCAAATAACAGGGGAAGTAGCACAATTCTCTACACAAGCTACTGACAGTATTTACGCACGCTTGATGGATGAGATTCAAGAGCGAAAAACGGAGCCAGTTTCTGGTTCTTATACAACCTATCTATTTGAAAAAGGGACAGATAAGATTGCGAAGAAATTCATTGAAGAAGCGGGCGAAGTCATTATTGCCGCGAAAAATCAAGATCAAGCTGAAATCATTAATGAGTGTAGTGATCTTTTTTATCATTGTTTAGTTTTATTAGTGGACCAGGGAGTCAGTCTAGCAGAGGTAGAAGCAGAACTAGAAAAGAGATCTCACAAAAAGGGAAATGCAAAGAAAGAAAGAAAAGAAATAGAAAATTGGTAAAAAATCAAGCTCTCAGCTCATTGAGAGCTTGATTTTTTAGTGCGCCCGGCATGGGCTATAACTTGGTGGTGAAAGTCCACTACAGGCTTGGCAGTAGGAACCGTTAGCTTAAGGCAAGGGTGTCCAC
>NZ_JAGGKH010000014.1 GCF_017873565.1 Lederbergia galactosidilytica | reverse complement strand
CGTGTTTGTCAAGAGCGATTGCGGTAGCTTACCACCACATTTAGACCGTAGAGCTACGTTTAGGCTTTTGTTTTCATAGAATTTTTGACACTACCTAAAAGTGTTGGATACAAGCGATGTAAGTAAAGCGTAAGTGATCTAATTTATATCGTCTATAATCATTATGTTATTTCTTTCCATTTTATAGCGCCTTGGGAGCAGTTTCTTTCCATATAATAGAAAATGATTATCCCCTTATCTCAGCATACATTTATAATAGAAGAAACTTATTGCTTAATACTTAGATAAGGAAAAGATGACCGATCAGTTTCTGTTCAGTCATCTTTTCCATTTCCTCATTTTGAATTCGACTCATTAAACTCTTGAATGATTTTTTCTCCGCCTTCTTTCTTCCACTTTTCAATCGCTTTCTCGAAACCTGCTTCATCTGTTTGCCCTAAAATATATTGATAGGTAACATCTGTAATAATTTGTTGTAAGCGAGCACCATCTTGGATATATGTCTCAGAATCTAGTGTGACGGTAGGATCATTAATCAGATAGTTTTCATTATCAATAAATAATTCTTCTGATTTTGCTTTTGGCCCATAATCAAAATATCCTTCATATCTACCATTTGTTTCTGGTTCACCAATTTCCAGTGCTTGATAAGCTTTCACCTCTCGATCAAACCTTGCTTGATCTTCAATCGGAAGTGCGCCCCCTTCTTTCACTGTATAGGTGTCATCTTCTATTCCCCAGTAAAGTGTGTTCGATAATTCTGCACCCATTAATTGATCAAAGAATGCAAGAATTTTCTTTAAATCATCTTCTGTTTTTACAGTACTTTTAGGGAACATCACTAAATTTCCATATCCGGGAATTGCCCATATCCCATATTCACCATTAGGTCCTGTTACCTTATTGTGAACATCTAAATCAATATCTGGGTTAATGGCCACCGCATCACTATGAAGGCTAACAACATCCCCCATCGAGCCAATATAAATACCTGCTGACCCATTCTTGAAAAACTCTTGTTGATCCACTTTACTCGTTACAGGAAAATCTTTATTGATGTATCCGTTTTCATGTAATTCTTTAAAAAAGTCCATTGTCTCTTTATATTCAGAGAACATAAACTCAGGTAATAATTCCCCATCTTTTTCTCCCCAATTATTCGGTGTACCGAACCATGAAGCAACTGTTTTAAACGCACCATAGATAAGATCATTTCGATCTGTTACTCCGAACGTATCATCTTTCCCATTTCCATCTGGATCATCTTCTGTAAAAGCTCTTGCCATTTCGAAAAATTCCTCTGTTGTTGTCGGTGCTTCCAATCCTAAATTATCAGCCCAATCCTTTCTATAGATAATCCCTTGTCTGGATAACGGGCGCCCTTGGTATAATGTATAAAGCTTTCCATCTACTAAAGTATTATCAACAACCTGTTCTTTTAATTTACTTAGATTCTCATATTCATCTAAATATGGTCCAATTTCCCAAAATTGTTCATCCCGAATCGCATCTTTAAATTGAATAAACGTGTTTTGATTCTTCATAAATACAGCTTCTGGAAGTGAATTCGTAGCAAAGGCTGTATTAAGCCGATCCTCATAATTATTGTCTGGAACCCATTGCATTTCAATTTCCGTATTGGTTTTTTCTTCGATGACTTTTAAAACTTTTTCATCGGGAACTTCTGGAGTATGGAGATTAGCCATAATCGAAAACTTAAATGGTCCGTCTTCTCCTTTTTCTGCATTTCCACTACCTTCATTTGTGGAAGTATTTTCGCTCTGATTACATCCAGCTGCAATGATAAGGAACAAAGATAATATTCCTGCAATCCATAACTTCTTTTTCATGAGCATTGATCCACCCCTCCTATTTTCTTTTTCAACCTCCATTTTATTTTAATTGAGAATAATTGTATATAATCACTTTCTCAGCCTTTGACAACGTTTTCAAAATCCTACCTAGACTTAATTTTATTTACACTCATTGGTCAATAATTAGGATAAATAATCATTATCTCTTCCTTTTTTTATTATTCCCTAGAAAAAGCCCTAAGATTTTTTTGAATAATCATTTATATTCAGAAGTATCATCTTCTCATTTCCTCATTAAAATTTAGAAAATTATCATTTTTTCATGTTATAATAAGAAAAGCACAAGCGTCTTGATAGGGTAAAAGGCTAAGGACACGCCGTCCTGACAGTAGGCTCAATTAGCGACGTCCTATTGCTTCGCCTACAACTAGTACATCTTGTACGTCACAATGCCTTTTTGTACTACGCCCTTTAGACCTTCGCCAAGCAAATATTTCTGAATCTAAAAAAGGCGGTCCTTTCCAAGAAATTATTGAATAAAAACTTCAACTACATTTATACCATGTTAATATGCATTTGAAAGCACACTTTTTGTGGCTTCATGAGTTTAGCATTAAAGATTACTTCACAACAACTAAATTTTCACTTAGCTTTCAAGGTATTCCGATTATCCTATGAAAAATATATAAGGCGATAAGCCGTCTTAGTAAATGGAATGGTCAAGGCCTCGGATGACTGAGCCTGTGGGACCCGATACTCGTCCGCGGCAAATGGAGCATATTCCATTTGCGTAACCAAAAACTATAACTCATTCCACATTTTTTTCCGCTTACCCTCTTTTAAACAAAAGGTAAATGTCTGTTTTTAACTATTCAACTAAACTAAAAATGAAAACGTTTTATATTTATTAGGGGTGATACAATTGGTAATTGAAGGGATTTGGGGAGGTCTTTATAAAATATGTGTTTGGGTGATGCGGATCACCTATCTTAATATTTTGTGGATTCTATTTACATTATTGGGACTTTGTCTTTTTGGTTTCATGCCCGCAAGTATAGCATTATTTACTGTTATTCGTAAATGGCTTTTGCAAGATACAGATATTCCTATTTTCAATACATTTTTCCAATCTTTTAAACAAGACTTTTTGAAAACCAATTTATTTGCGCTCATTATTCTATTTATTGGAGCCATTTTATATGTGGATTTACAATATGTAGGTTCTATTGTTGAAAGTGCTTTCTATGCACCACTACTAGGTTTATTATTCCTTGCTGGGATTTTATATCTCCTATTTATTCTTTATATTGGTCCTGTTTTTGTACATTATGATCTCCGGTTTGGACAATACATTAAATATGCGATCATGATTGGTATTACTCAGCTTCATTTCAGTTTAATGATGATTGTTTTGCTCTCTGCCCTTTACTATCTCACAATGAAATTTCCCGGTATCTTTCCATTTTTAAGTATTAGCTGTGGGGGTTTTATCATAATGTGGAGTGCCAATATGGCTTTCAATGCGCTCTTACGAACGAAAGAAAAAGTGGCTGGCACTTTAAAAACTTCTAAAGAAATCAAGGAAACATCGTGATCGATGATAGACAATAACTGGGAATCTTTATTTCGCAAGTCTTTTTTGGGTGCATCTTAAAAATAGTAAAGTTTAGAAAAGGGTAGATCTATATGAAAATTAGAACCTTTAAGCATTTCTATAAATTAGTTACCTTATTAATCATTTTAGGTACTGTTCCAGTTATTATTGTGGGGATTTTTTCCTATTGGAAATCCTCACAAGTGATTGAGGATCACTCTGCCCAAGAGAAGATACAAAATGTCTACCAAATTCAAACCAATGTGGAACAAGTACTAAAGAATATCGACCATTCCGTTACTTACTTTTTAAACTCACCACAGACAAAGGAAATTATCCGTTATCCTCTTTCTGCCGATAACTTTAAAAAATATCATGATATTAGACCAGAACTAAATCACTTGCAAACTGTTGATACAGGGATCGAGGATATTGTCCTTGTTAGTTTAAAGAATGATTGGCTAATTAATAATAATGGTCTTACTTACATAGACGAAGAGGAAAAAGAAGCGATTTTATCCAATTATATGAATCTCCCAGAATCCTCTACATGGATTCAAGAAGAGTATGAAGAGATTAGTTTGAATAATGATGCCAAAAAATCATGCTCACACTATATTAGTCTTGTAAAAAAATTGCCTTTTACAAGTGCTAAAAAAACAGCGGTAGCTAGTGTCTTAGTTCCGAGCTGTAGTTTAACAAAAATTATGGAAAAAAAGGTTGATTCCGAAATTTACATGATTCTTGATTCAAATAATCAGATTATTGCTCATAGTGATTCCGACGAAATTGGTGAGACTTTCAAAAATTCCCAGGAAATATTAGCTGATATCAACCAAGAAGCGGGACAATTTAATCGCAGCATTGATGGGATAGATTATAAGGTTACTTACCAAACTTCGCGTTACAATCATTGGAGCTATCTCTCACTTATAAAAATGAGCGACCTAAATAAACAATCAAGCTCGATTGGTTGGCTAACCTTTTTAGTCTGTTCTGTCTTACTTATTCTTTCACTTATTATATCCTTCATTGGGAGTCAACGAATATATCAACCTATCCGTAAATTACATAAATTAGCAAGCGATAAATTCTCTACCAAAGATAATCAAGGCTATTCACATAAAAATGAATTTGACCTCATTGAAACACATATCGAACAATTGCTTGATAAAAATGTTGAATTGGAAGGTCGTTTACAAAGCCAAGTCACGCAGTTAAAGCAATTTTTTATGATCCGATTATTACAGGGGAAGGTTCATAAGCAGGAGATTACCAATAAATTGGTGTCTTATAATTATCCGAAAAGCTGGAAGCATTTAACTTTATTTACATTGGAAATCGATGGACTAGATCAAACGAAATATAAAGAAAGTGACCAAGATTTATTACTGTTTGCAATAAATAATATGATAGAGGATTTATTCCCTACCGACCAATGTTTCACCCCTGTCGTCATCAATCACACACTAGTAATGATTTTATTGGATCATTTCGACTCTATGGAAGAATATACGCATTACATGAATGAACAAGCCCAATTAATCCAAACGGAAATTAAAGCTGTATTTGACCTGCCTGTCAGTATTGGTATCAGTCATCCTTTTCAATCTTTATCAACGGCTAAAGAAGCATTTAAGGAAGGGAAAGAAGCTTTAAAATACCGCTTTAAGTCTGGTGCAGAATCAATTATTTTCTTTGAAAATATTAATCAAAACTATCAATTAACAACACCATTCCCTACCGTTATTAAAAATCATTTATTCGATGCCATTAAGGTGGCAGACCGCGAAAAAGCGGAGCAAGAGTTTGATCGTTTTTTTCAAGTATTATCTCAGAAAAATTTCCATCATAATCATTTCTATATCATTATGACTCGCTTATTATATGAATTAATTGAGTTAATGCAGATATTGGGCATCCAAATAAAAGGACTTGATGAACGTGAATTTTTCACAGAAATAGAACATTTAGGTACATTAAAAGAGGTAAAAAGATGGTTTAAACAGCAAATTATCTATCCTTTAATTGACAAGGTCGAGGAGCGAACAGAATCAGAAAATAAATCATTATCTGATAAAATCATTCACATAATTCACCATGAATTTGATACAGATATTTCCCTTGATTCTATCGCGACACGCCTACATTATAACCCTAACTATTTAAGTAGTATTTTTCAAAAAGAAATGAATGTTTCTTTCAGTGAATATTTAATCATGTACCGAATTAATATGGCCAAACAGTGGCTCGTCAATACTGATATTTCAGTTAAAGACATTGCTACAAAACTGCATTACAATAACTCGCAAAACTTCATTCGGTCTTTCAGAAAAATGGAGGGCATTACACCAGGAAAATACCGTTCTCAGCATAAGCAGGCGATTTGATCAAGTATAAAAAATATTTACCAGAAAAATAAAGTGTGATCATTAAACGAAAAAAGGCATGCAAATAATCCGATAAAAATGGACTTTTTGCATCCTTTTTAATTCTTCCCAAGAAAAACGACTGCATATGAGTTAGATTTTTAAAAATATTGAATGAAGGATATAATCGTAGTTGGAAAAATAGGAAACACCAAATTTTCTTCTTAGCCTTTAACATACAGGAAGATAGAGGATATGTTTCCTGTCAATAAACAAAGGTTTAGCCTAGAGACTAACGGGTTGTTCATTATCCATTCTTCTCTTTTGTATCCATGATTCAAAATCCGAATTCGTCTGTATTCGGATCGTTTTTCCACGGCGTTGGAAAAAGACCTCCAAGCAATCTTCATAAAAAAACCCATTCTAACCGAAATACCACTATTTTCTATGGAAGTAATGTCTATAAAACTGTTAGTCTATATTCCTTTCCCTTTTCCGTTTCAAATTGATAAACAGTTGCACCAAGTTGTTTTGTTTTTATTGTTTCATTACCACTTGTAATCTCAACAGGAATGGCGGTTCTAATCGTACATAAATTGCCATTTAACGATTTTATCTTGCTATGCTTTAGTTTATTTTCATTCCAGTTTATTTCGAGTTCAAAGCCACCTTTAGCTCGTAATCCTCGTACCTTTCCATTCTTCCATTCTTTAGGAATGGAAGGGAGAACATGAATTTCGTTCATATGACTTTGCAGTAACATCTCGGCAATACCGGCAATGCCGCCAAAATTGCCATCGATTTGAAAAGGTGGATGATTATCAAGTAAATTTGGTAGTGTAGAGGATTTTAAAAGTTCCAGTAAATTTGCATAAGCTTGTTCTTTGTTTTCTAAACGAGCCCACATATTGATTATCCATGCGCGACTCCAACCCGTATGTCCGCCTCCATGTTTTAATCTTCTCTCCAAGGTTATTTTTGCCGCATCGGCTAAATTTGGTGTATGTCTTGGCGAAATTTGATTTCCTGGATGTAAAGCGAAGAGATGGGAAATATGCCGATGCCCAGGGGCTGCCTCTTCATAATCTTCTAACCATTCTTGTATTTGTCCATATCTGCCGATTTTCGGTTTAGGCAATTTTTTCATCATGTGTAATAATTCATCTCGAAAATCTTTATCTTGATCAAGAATCTCACTTGCATGAATCACACTTTCAAAAAGTTGATGGATAATCTGGCTATCCATGGATGGCCCTTGACATAATTTTCCCCTCTCACCATTCGGTAAAATATACGTATTTTCTGGTGATACAGAGGGAGAAGTGATCAAATAACCATCTGCTGTTTCTATTAGAAAGTCAACAAAAAACAGTGCTGCTTCTTTTAATGTTTTATATGCTTTACTTAAGAATGGCTTATCACCTGTGTATTCATAATGGCTCCATAAATGTAAACTCAACCAAGCTGCTCCCATAGGCCAAACAGTAGCAGGCATATAGATATCTTGTGGGGCAGTGTCTGCCCATATATCTGTATTATGGTGGGCAACAAAGCCACGACAACCATACATCTTTTGGGCGGTGATCTGTCCACTTTCTCTCATTTTCTCAATATGATCAAACAAAGGTTGGTGACATTCTGATAACTGACATACTTCTGCCGGCCAGTAGTTCATTTCTGTATTAATATTAATTGTAAATTTACTGTCCCAAGGTGGGACCATTTTATCATTCCATATTCCTTGTAATGTTGCCGGGAGAGACCCTGGACGGCTTGAAGAAATTAATAAATATCGACCAAAATGAAAGTAAGTACAGAATAAACCAATTTGGCTTTCTCCTTGTTTCATTAATTCTAAACGTTCATCAGTTGCCAGCTCATGATTTACTATTGGTTCCTCGATCTGTAAATCAACACGATTAAATAAGACCTGATAATCCTCAACATGTGTCGTAAATAATTCGCGATATACTTTTTGTGATGCTTGATTAATCAATTCTATGCAATGATCTTCCGGACTTTTATAGCGATACGAAGTGGCAGCAGAAAGGATTAAAGTTACCGCATCGGCATCTGTCACAATTAAGCGATTGCCAATCGTCTCCACTGAGCCGTTTTCTGCTATGGCTCTGATGACACTTCGAAAAGCAATTCCTTCCTTTCCACCGGTAATCCCTCTCATAACAAGGCTATCGAGAGAAACTGGCTCCATATCATCTAAGTTTCGAGTTTTTCCCCGATCAAAATGAGTCATAAAAGAAATAGAGCGCTTTTCTGAGGCTGTTAGGCGAATAATCATTACTTGGTCAGGATAGCTACTAAAAATCTCCCTCTGATATTGCACATGACCAACCGTATATTGAACTCGGACGAGTCCTTTTTGTAAATCCAATTCTCTCCTATAACTGGTATAATCTTGCTCATTATGTTGGAAGTCTATTAGCAGATCCCCTAGTGGTTCATAATGGCGTTGAGATGATGGGAGACCAGGAAAAGCGAGTGCGGCTAATTTCTCCGCCTCTTTCAATCTCCCTTCCGATAAAAGTTTTCGCACCTCTGGTAAATAACAGATAGCATCCGGATTATGCCGGTCCCGTGGACCACCGTACCACACCGAATCCTCATTTAATTGAATTTGCTCTGCCACTACTTCACCGAAAACCATACCACCTAACCGACCATTTCCAATTGGTAGAGCCTCATTCCAATTTTGTGCAGGTTGTTTATACCACAGCTTTTTTGTGCTAGCCATTTTTATCTCCTTATCATCTCATTTATCTAACCCTTGATATTTAAAATAGTCGAAATCGGCATAGGAACCAGCTATCTGATTCATATCATGTACTGCGATGCCAACGAAATTACCTGTGAAGCCCCCAGATAGAAATAATAAATTTTGTGACGAGCCAATGGGATGCCAATTCTCATTTTCTCCGGCTACTCGATAATAAAATTGACCTCTCTCCTCCTCCGCCTCAATCTTCAACTCAATTTCTCCATTATCTATTTGTACCAAATCCGGTAGCAATCGAGAATCGTCTTTTTCCGAACGTAACAGCCGAATGACACGCCCCTTCACTTCATCATAAGTGATATATGCATACAAATAATTACTATCATTTAAGTAAAGAATCAATCCGGCCATTTGATTAAAAGTGGTGGGCTGATAATCTATTTTCGTTATCGCATTGAAACGAAAATCCTTTTGACGTATAGCTAAAATATGATGGGCAAACAAAGATTGAATCGACTCACCCGAAATCATTCTTAAATAACCTGCCCTGCTTTGTAAATCGCACCAAGTGTCATCAGCTAAAATTCGCAGTGTATTCCACTCCTTTGCCAGTGGGCCGTTAAAGTCATCATAAAAATTCGTATCTTTTTTCTGTTTTATTAGTTGTTTCGTTACAATTTTTGTTTCAAGAGCAGGGGCATTTCCTCCCCCTACTAATCGTAACCATCCACCCTCTGTCCAATAGACCTCTTGAATGGCTGTCTCTCTTCCTAAAATTGCCGCTTTTCCTAACAATGGTCTTGTACATAGATAAGCCATATACCATTTGCCTTCATCTGTTTGCACAATGCTTCCATGTCCCGAAGATTGTAAAGGAGAACCCGGCTTATCCCTTGCCGTTAACAGCGGATATTGCGGATCTAATTCATAGGGGCCTGTTATCTCTTTCGAACGGCAAACGGTTACGGCATGCCCTTTTCCTGTTCCACCTTCAGCAGTAATTAGGTAATAATATTCTCCATGTCGATATATATGTGGTGCTTCGGTTTTAGCAAGTTCCGTTCCATCAAATATTTTATACACTGGTCCAACAAGCTTTTTCTGCTCTGGATTATATTCCTGCAAGACAATTCCCGCTGACTTATTGCCTGTTGTCATGCGATAATCCCAAATTTCGTTTAAGACCCACTTTTTACCATTCATATCATGAAAGAGCGAAGGATCAAAACCACTGCTATTAATATAAACAGGCTTAGACCAGGGACCATGGATTGATGAAGATGTAATTAAATAATTATGGCTATCCTTAAACGGGCGTTTCGTACTTTTAACATCTGTATAGAGTAAATAAAATAATCCATCAGCATAGCTGAGCTGTGGAGCCCATATGCTCCCCCCTTGGGGATTTCCCTGTAAACTAACTTGTGTTGTGAGAATATCTGTTTCATGTTCCCAATTTACCAGATCATTTGATTGATAGATTCTTATTCCAGGTAACCATTCGAAAGAAGATACGGCAATATAGAAAATTCCATCCACTTTTAAAATATATGGGTCAGGATTAAATCCCCTTAATATCGGATTTTTTATCATTGTATGATGCATGAAGATGACAACTCCTTTGTTTTTGGATTATTTCACATATACCCATGAGGGACGTTTATCGTTTTGGCCATTTATTGAATGAATCTCTTCATACTTTATCGTATCGAGACTTTCCTTTTTGTCCCATTCATTCCAGCCTTCTGGAACAATATGCTCGCCTAAATAACAATGTTTAAAGGCTGTTTGGGCATAATTTCTCCATGGTCTACCTAAAAAGACGTTTTCAACACCTGAATCGGCCGTTAAATAGCAATTTTCAAAGACATATCCTTGAGTTTGAGCTTTTGGTGTAGCGGCCGCCGTAATAAAGCCTCCCTTTCCAGGTCGATAACGACTCCTAATTTCGCAATCGATAAAATTAGCAGCAGCCCCTCCGAATATGAAATCCACTGTCCCTGATATATAGCAATTTTTATATAGTTGTTTGCAGTAGGTATATCTGGATTCATCATTTACGCTATTCGGTAATGGACCTGTACATAATGTATCCTGATGTCCTTCTAATCTACATTGATGGAATTCGGCATGGTGACAATAGGCAAATAAAGCAATGGCCTGACCGATATTTTCCCCCTGCCCTGACTGATTGATCATACATACGTTCCTTACGATAATATTTTCACCTTCTAAAAATACTGTAGCTGTGCGAAATGTCCCGACTTCATTACCATCTTCATGAATTTGCCGAGCATGTTTTCCACCAATAATCCTTACATCACCCAAACCAATCATTTCAAAATTCGATAATCTAGCTTCTACAATTTCTTTGTACTCACCTGATAAGATCACCATTTTTTTCTTTTCACTATCTGGCTTTTGCTCCAAATAATGAATTCCAGCTTGAATAGTAGAAAAATGACAATATGATTCTTTTCCTATTAAAATCATTTCATCGCATCCTCATTATTATTTATTTACTGTTTCCACTAACTCTTCCTGTTGCTTTGTATGGCGGGATTTACAATAAAGAACTTCAATATCCTGCGTATTCTCCAAATAAAATGCAGGGCCCTCATGGTTCTCAATGGTAATATGCTGGAATAAAATATCCTTGGCAAAACCAACATAAAAACCGCGATTTGTCATCTTATCTAGATTGGCCATCATCGCTGGGCGACCAGGGACAGCATTATCAGCCAGCGAAATATCAATATTTGCAAATGTAATTTCCGCTGCATATAATTCTGCTAATCCATAGATAAAACCTGCACAAGCTTGGATGTTTCGAGCTGTAATATTTGCAAAATGAATTCGCCGGAAATTAGGGGTTTCATCTGTAATGGGATAAGGGTTTTTATCCCAAACATATTTCTCTTTCCCAAGCGGGCCACAATAATAATACAAATTAATCACAAAGGGACACATAACCTTATCCATTACAATATTATTCACGCGGATATCTTCGACGATTCCGCCCCGACCACGACGAGATTTTAAGCGGATTCCTCTGTCCGTATCTTGGAAAATACAATTCGTAATTGTAACATTGCGAATATCGCCACTCATCTCGCTTCCAATCACCACTGCTCCATGGCCATGAACCATTGTACAATTTGAGATGGTGATATTTTCACAAGGCATGCGTTCCACTGTTTCTTCTGTTCCTGCTTTAATGGCGATACAATCATCACCAACATCTATATTGCAATTATTGATTCGAACATTTTTACATGATTCCGGATTGATTCCATCCGTATTGGGGGAGTCGGCTGGATTTGTAATCGATATATTATCCATTGTGATGTTATAACTTCTGACAGGATGGACCGTCCAACTAGGTGAATCCACCATTTGAACGTCTTTTATCGTTATTTGTTCACAGGAATCAAAACTTATCAACTTCGGGCGAAAATAAGCTGATTTATCAGCTTTATTCCGTTCTCTTTCCCACCATTTTTGACCATTGCCATCTAAACAGCCGAATCCCGTGACAGAAATATTTTTCGCCTTTTCCGCATATAGACAAGAGGCATGTACATGTTGGGACACCCCCTCCCATCGTGAATGTACAACCGGATAATCTGATGGATTATCTGAGAATTTCAATCTTGCCCCAGGTAATAAATGTAATTCAACATTGTCTTTTAAACGTAAAGAGCCTGTTAAAAATTCACCTGCAGGGATAATGACAGTTCCCCCACCATTTGTATATGCTTCATCAATTGCCTTTTGAATCTTTTCTGTCATAACCATGCTATTAGGAATTGCGCCAAACTCTGTAATATCATAAAAAATACTCATAATTAGAAAATCTCCCCTTCTATTCGTAACTAATGCCTTATGATAAAACTCCAGCTTTTAAGATAACGCCTTCATAATAGCGGATGATTTTGCTATTCTCTATACATATTTATGTTCTATTTCGATCTTTCTTTGCTTTTTTTGTTATCGTTTGGAAGTAGCTATTGGCTAAAACCGGGAAAACAGAAGAACAAAAGCGCAAGCGCCTTGATCAAGGTAGAAAGGCTAAATTCGCGTCGTCCTGACGCAACGCCTTTCTGACCAACATCCTATTGGCCTCGACAAGCAAAGTGCCTGAACCTAGGAAGGACTTTTCTCTTCATAGGTTCAGGGTTATTTAGTGGTACATCGGCTATGTTCGCGACGTCCTATCGCTTCGTCTGCACTAGTACATCCTGTAGCAACGCCGATGGGCTTGCATCCTACTAGCCTCAACAAGTCTAGGAGCTGGATATCGACTACAATATAAGCTAGTTATCCACAAGAATTTATATTTCCTATAGCATTAAAAAGCCACCAGCTTCACTAACCATAATAGTTTGGGTAGTAAAGCTGACGGCTTATTCACGCCCTTTACGGAAAAGGAATTTCTTTAGCTCTTAATTCTATGAATCTCCATTCAACAAATAACCTTTTTGTTCCTCATAAGAAAGATGCTTGTTTTGTTTACGGAATTGTATCGGTGAGACACCAGTCATTTTTTTAAATGTCTTATTAAAATGTGCGATTGAATGAAAACCTACATTTCCAGCAATCGTCAAAACTTTTTCATCTGATTCAATCAATTGGCGTCTCGCCTCTCTCATGCGAACTGCTTGGACATATTCACTAAAGTAAAAACCAGTGACTTTTTTGAATGTCCGACTAAGATAGGAAGGACTGATGTAAAATTGTCCAGCAATCTTCTTCAATGTTAATTCCTCTAGGTAATGCTGATGTAAATAGGTCGCAATTTCAGAGATTTTCTCATACATGGGATGTTCATTTTCTGGTGGCGCTTGGAAGGATTGGCGATAAATTTGAATTAATAATTTCGTTAATAGTGCTTTTACATAAAAAGTGTAACCTGGCTGTTTTTTCTTACATTCTCTTAACATCTCAAAAATAAGTTGTTCAGTATTCGGCTGCTCTTTTACTGGAAAACGTATTAACTGTGAACCATGTTGAAATGGAAGCAGAGGTAAATCTGATGATAAAATACCTGATTCAAGGAAGTCATGAGTGAAATTAATTAGAATTCGCTCGAATTCAGGGACAGATGAGCTTGTTGTCCGATGGACATCATGTGGATTAATAACAATAATGTCGCCACTCTTTACAGTGTATACTTTCCCATTGATAAAATAGACTCTTTCCCCCTTACGTAAGTAATACAATTCATAAAAAGCGTGAGCATGGGGTGTCGACATAGCTGAATAACCTTTTCGGTACATGAACTGCAATGAAAAAGATTCATTCTCTAAATAATACTTCGGACCGAAGTTATCTACCATTTTTCCTAAACCACCTTCCATTGCATCAAGGACAAAAAAAGCAAAGTAATATAGATAATTGAGCAAATTACTATATAGAGTATAGCACTATAGTGCGTTATTATGAAAGCGTTATCTCTAGTTGGTTTAGAAAACAATAACAGAAGGGGTGGGTATGAAATGAGGCAAAGATTGTCGGGTCTTCTTATGATATTTGGGCTAATGGCTTTGATCGTGGGATGTAGCAGTGATTCTGGTGGAAAGAAAGTTTCTAATAATGATAAGGAAGAAGAAACTTCAGTTACAGAAGATACAGGTGAATCAGCGCAAGTAGAAGTTTCTTTAATGATTCATTGGGGAGAAAAAGAGTTTGAAGAGATTTTTAATCAACATATCAAAAAGGCTTTACCACATATAAAACTAACGTATATTCAAGCAAATGGGAAAGAGGAAATTGAAGAGAGCTTTGCCAAGGGACTTATACCGGACATTGCCATGGGGACTAATTTCACCATGTTCCAAGAACTCGATTTACTTCGAGATCAAATGCCTTTAATCGAAAAACATGGGCTAGATCTAAGTAAATATGATCAAGGAATAATAGAATCCTTGAAAGCTAACTCTCCCATCGGCGAACTTGATGCCCTTCCAGTTTTTAAACAAGGATATGTGCTGACCTATAATAAAGATATTTTCGATGCCTTTGGCGTCCCTTATCCAACAGATAATATGACTTGGGACGAAGTCATTGAACTTGGTAAACAATTAACAGGTGAAAAAGATGGTAAAAAATATTACGGCGTTTTCCCTGGGAAGCTTGGCCTCCAACAAGTAAGTACCACCCTGGTTGATCCAGAAACAAATGAACCGACAATCTTAGATAATAAAGAGTTACGTATTTTCCTTGAGCGCATCCAAGCCATTATAAACATTCCTGGAAACCTTCCTGAAATGGAATCAACGGAAGAATTGGCGACCTTCCTGCATAATGCGGAAGGTGCTGATACAGCATTTGATTATGCATTATTCCCATTCCGCGACCAAGCTAACGGTCTTACTTGGCGTGAATTTGAAGCCGGTCTAAATTTTGATTGGGTGACATACCCTGTTTGGGGTGGGGATTATCCAGATTATGCTCCTAATGAACTATTAAATACTATGTTCGTGACTAGCCAAAGTGAAAATCCCGATGCTGCCTTTGAGGTTCTAGCCTACCTAATGTCAGAAGACTATCAAAAATGGTCTGTAAGTACAGGTGGAGGGACTGCTTTACTCAATGAAGAGGTGTATAAAGAATTTGGAACAGCATTAGAACATGCCGATATTATGGCCGAAAAAAATGTGGATGCATTATTTAAATTAGATAGTGCTCCAATCCCTAAAAGATCGCCATACGAGAGTGCAATTGTCATGATCAATGCCTACCAGCGATTACTTGAGGGCGAAGATATCAACACAGTTATAAGAAAAATGGATGAAGAAACCCGGAATGTGATCGCGGAAATGTCCGGAAAAGAATAAAGTAATTAAACTAAAATGGAAATAATTGCATTGTTTAAAAGAAACAACTGGATAGTGGATTTAAGCAATGGACAATTCATCATTGCAATTGATTTGCCGATTCCCCCGACCCTGAGGTAATTTGGATGAATAACAAAAAAGAAGGGAGATTCTCCCTTCTTTTATTTATGAGTAAGCGCTGATGAAAATTGCAAACAAGCCGGACATGCCCATTGCAAGGAAGCCTTTTGGCAATTTTCTCCGTTAGGAATAGCTCTTTTTTAATGCCCTTAAGCATATAGCACTTAGCTGCTGGCCAGTAAAAGCTTATAAACAGCCTAGTTAGTATATCGATGAACGTAGTTTAAATTGTTTAAAATTTAATCAAGTCATCTATTTTTACTGCTTGCCCGGTTTTCAATGAAATATTGCCAGCAATCCCTGTCATGATGGATCTTGCTCCATCAATATGGGAGGCAGCTCTGTTGAATTCGTCCTCTGTTGGTACGCCAAATAGATCTTGTAGCAAGACGACATCACCACCACCATGGCCCCCTTTTCCTTCCTGTACTTCTACTTCATAAGACCTCCCAAACATCGGTAATACTCTAATGGACTTTTCTTGTAATTTCCCTTCATCATCCTTATCTCCGCCTGAATTGATGTAGGACTGTTCACGTACAGTGACCTCTATTCTACCTTTACTTCCATTAAATGTAATAATAAATCCTTCCCATGGTAAGTAGGCATTAAGGGAATAAGTAAGAATCGCTTTATTTTTATAAGTGACAAGTACCCCTAATGTATCTTCAATATCGATTCCATCACCAAAGACACTTTGATCTCGTTGATAACCGTCTTCCTTTTCTGCATCTAAATACATGGCCTTCAAATGAGGATTGGCTTCCAAATCAATCGCAAATGGATCATCTTTAGCATACTCATTTCCATGAGCGCGTTGGTAGAAATTAGTTACGCCCCTTGCTTCCGCATTTTCTCTTCCATAATAACGTAATCCACCGGAAGCATAGACAGTTTCTGGAATAGAATCCAACCAAAAATTCACTAAGTCAAAATGGTGGGTTGATTTATGAACGAGTAATCCACCACTATTGCGTTTGTTACGATGCCATCTCCGGAAATAATCGGCACCATGCTGGGTATCTAATGCCCACTCAAAGTGTACGGAATGAACATCTCCAATGACTCCATCTCGAATAAGTTCTCTAATTTTTGTATTATGAGGCGCATAACGATAATTAAATGTTACACGAACATTTTTTCCTGTGCGCTCAATCGCATCTAAAATTGCTTGTGTTTTTTCTACATCAACAGTCATTGGCTTTTCTGTAATAACATCACAACCTAGTTCTAAAGCGCGAATAATATACGTATGATGTGTACGGTCAACTGTTGTGACGATAACATAATCTGGCTTTTCTTTTTCAATCATCTGATCAAATTCACTAGAATGATATGTATTGATTTTAGGATGATTATATTTTTCTTCAAGTAAGCGATTCGCATAGTCCATTCTTGTTTGATTAATATCTGAAAAAGCTAGAAGTTCACATGTATCTGTATAATCTCGTGCTAATGCTCCATAGAAAAATTCAGCCCTACCACCAGTTCCAATTAAGACATACTTTTTCTTCATTTTATTTATCTCTCCTTATTTTTAAAGCTATTTTAGTTGTTCGACTAACCAACCATAAGAATATTCCCCGCTAATTTCATGACCACCAGCAAAAAGATGGGATGCTAATAATGACTCGGCATCAAAGGATTGGTAAATTTTCTCAAGCTCTGATAAAGCCATTTGCACATGTTGCAGTGGAAATAGATGATCTTCTTTCCCAGCTTCGATAAAAAGCGCTCTAGGGGCAATTAAGCCGATTAATTCTGGCATTTCCGCTATCTGTAAAATATTAGGTATATAATTATCTAAACAATGTCTTCTATCAATAATGCTTCCTCTAAAAGTATTCGTATATCCACTAATGACTGTAGCTTTTATTCTGTCATCTAAAATTGACGTAAAAGCAGTAACAAGGCCGCCACCAGATATACCCATACAGCCAATTTTGCTTGAATCAAATTCTTTCTGTTTATCAAGATAATCTATTACTTTCATACACTCGTGAACTCGTAAGCCTGCTAAAGTTTTTCCATATAAAAGTAACTGGCTTGCTAATCGATAACAGGAATTATCACCTGGTTTTCCTTTTCCTTGATCCTCTTGCAATTTCCTATCGCCAAAACCAATTAATTCAGGTGCAATAACAGCGAAACCCTTTTGAACCAAATCAATCGCAAAGTCTTCATGATAGGTTGATTTTTCTCTAGATGAGCCATCAGGGTTTAAGCCAACTAATTCCTTATGTCCGTACCCGTGTCCATGGATAGCAAGCACAGTAGGCAATGGCAAAGGATGATTTTTCGGTATTAAAATATAGATCGGCATTTTTAGTGGCGGAATCGTTACCAATTCAATCCGATAACGTATATAATCTCCCATGTCAACTTTTTCCAGTTGAATCGCTTCTTGTTCTTCCGAGTTGCTGGAAAAGTCACCTAAAGCTTTATGAAACTTTTCTTTTAACTCCTTTTTCCAATTCTCATCATATACAACTGGTTGGGCTGCTACTGTTTCTTCATATAACCGCTCTAAATATAAATCAGCAGACCACATAGTATTCCTTCCTTTCAAATGTTTTCTACGAATCAAAGTGATAACGCTTTCCATTTTCAAGAAGTATAACAACGTTGTTATTTAAATGTTATAGCATCTTGCCAAAAAGAACAAGACCTTTTTTTACTTTTTCGAAAGTTTTTGCGAAAAATAGACCACATGAGAATAAACCAGCTACTTCCTTAACGGCTACTCATAATTGACTGCTGATTTGACCGACTAAGTTCTAAGTTAACAAATCGAAAAATAGTGTTCAAAACGGAAACCCGTTACCCATTGAGCTCAATTTTAAAATGAGTGTAGCCAAAGTCGTTCTGACTTCGGCTACACTTTCAATCGTATTATAATTTTTTAATTAGTTTTTATGAAAACAAGCTTAAATATTCCTCATATCCCTCTTCTCGTAATTTATCTTTTGGGATAAAGCGCAGGGCGGCGGAATTAATACAATAACGAGCATGATCTGGTCCAGGTCCGTCATCAAAGACGTGGCCAAGATGAGCATCAGCCGTTTTCGAACGGACTTCAATCCTCCTCATTCCAAAAGATGTATCAAGGTTTTCCTTTAATTCCCAGCGTTGAATTGGTTTAGTAAAGCTTGGCCATCCACAGCCTGCATCATATTGGTCATTCGAACTAAACAATGGTTCCCCAGAGATGATGTCGACATAGATCCCTTCTTCTTTATTATCCCAATATTCATTTTGAAATGGAGGCTCTGTCCCATTTTTTCTCGTTACTTCATATTGTAAAGGAGTCAATTCCTTTTTAAGCTCATCATCTGTCTTTTGCTTTTTCCAATTTTCGCGAATGAATTGAGCTCTTCCTGATCCTTCACGATACGCATTATAATGAAAAGGATTTTTCTTATAATAATCTTGATGACTTTCCTCAGCCTTATAAAAAGGAGCAGCTGGCAATATTTCGGTGACAATCGGTTTGTAAAACCGGCCACTTTCCGCAAGTGCCTGTTTAGATGCTTCCGCTTGTTGTCTCTGTTCCTCATTATGATAAAAGATTGCTGTTTTATAAGAACTGCCTCGATCACCAAATTGACCACCAGGATCGGTTGGATCAATCTGTTGCCAAAACAAATCCAATAATTTTTTATAAGGGAAAACGCTCGGATCAAATGTGATTTGAACAGCTTCTACATGCCCTGTCGCATCAGAACATACCTCTTCATAGGTCGGATTTTCCGTATGTCCTCCGGTATAACCTGAGATGACTTCTTGTATTCCAGGCTGTTCATCAAATGGTGAAACCATACACCAAAAACAACCTCCTGCAAAGGTCGCAATTTCATTTTGCTTAGCCATAAGCTTATCACTCCTTAATAAATATTATGATCTGTTCTTCCTGTAATATCGTTTATTTTATTGTATCGGTCTCCACTAAAAAATACCATTAAGTTGATTTCACACCATTTATCCTGTTCAAGCATATTTTGAATAACTATCCTCTGGAGGGATACACTAATAATACTAAACTATAGTGATGGAGTGCAGGTTTCATGACTACTGATCAAAGTAAAGCATTTGAAAAAGTTCTATCTTCTGAAGAAAAACTAAATAAAGTATCTATAGATTATTGGCATCAATTTTCTTTCGTTGATACATGGCAATTTTGGTTTGATATCGTCATGTTGATTGCCCCATTGATTGTTTTATTCTTTGTCATTGACAGGAAAAACATTTTCCTGTTAGGTTTCTATGGCTTCAACATCCATGTATGGTTTGGTTATATTGACGTTGTGAGTATGCGCTTGGGATTAGTAAACTATCCTTACTTTATCATTCCCTATTTTCAATCCCTTTCCCTCGATGCCGCCTTACTACCTGTTCTATTCATGCTTGTTTATCAATGGACATTAAAACGCGGAAAGAATTTTTATCTTTATAGTATGATTATGGCCGCCTTTTTAGCTTTTGTCTTCAAACCGATTATGACCAGTATCCATTTCATCCAACTAGGAGAAAAAATGAGTTATTTTAAAATGTTTCTTGTATATATCGGGTTATTTCTATTTTCTAAGGCCATTACAAGTCTCTTTCTGCATATGCAAAGTAAAGTTAAAAAAGTCGAGACAAAATAATAAAAGCCCACGTTCTAAACGAAACAGAATAAATGGGCTTTTTGCGCTGAATTAATGAATCACAACAGGTGTTCCGAGTGATACACGATTGGAGAGATCTAATACATCATGATTAAACATTCTAATGCAACCATGTGAAACACTCTTCCCAATTGAAGATGGATTATTCGTTCCATGAATACCATAATGTGGCTTGGATAAACCCATCCAGAGTACTCCAAACGGTCCACCAGGGTTGGGCTGTTTATTAATGATTTTATAAGATCCATGAGGAGTAGGCGTAACGATTTTTCCCAGCGCAACAGGATATGTTTTGATCAATCTAGATCCATCAAATAATTTGAGCTGATGCTTTTGAATCGACACATCGATCCATAATGCCATCTCATCATCTCCTACATCTTTATCCAATATTGTATGAACAAAAGGAAAGATGGTCAGAAATAAGAACACCTTAACCGGCGACTATCAAGATAAGCGAGAAGCTTTAAATTTAAAAGTAAGCCACTAGTTAGACAAAAAAGCAGCCTAACTTCAAATAGTGAAGATAAGACGCTTGCTAGTTTTGATCAAGTACGTAAATGCCATAAAATATTATACCCAAAAAATAACACGCCTAAAATGGTTATCGCTCCGCCTACTGTCGCAATGGGGAAAAAGATAGGACTTATCCCTAATATTGCACACGCAATTCCAATCATCATAATCGGTAAGCCAATATTATGCAGCCAAAAGTGAATTTTCGCAGCAGGTGTTCTTTCAAGTTTCGGAAATTGAATATAAATTAAACCAATTATAGCTAGGGACATCCATCCAAGTAAATTTACATGGACATGAACAGTGGCTAATTTAAAAACATGTGTGACCGACATATATAATCCAAATAAAAGCCCAATGAAGAAATAGATGACGGCAATTTTTATCAATCTTATTCCCATTTTCCAACCTCCCTGATCATACCTCTTTTACACTCTATGAACAATGATAAGTCGGCATGCTTCTTTAAACCAAATATTGGAAGTATCGGGAACGTACATATTTCAGTTATAAAACTCCCTAGAGAAATCTTATTTATTCTAACCTTATTTGGACAAATTCAATCTTATTATTTTCCAATGTATTAATTACTTTATTTTTAATTTCCTTAAAATAGCCATCTTCACCAATTGTTAGATTATTTCCATCGTGAAAAACAAATGTATATTTTGAATGTCCCTCCTTCTCTATCGTTTGCCTGACTTCCTTTACATCTTCCCAACGATAAGAATACTGATGTGTTGTAAAAAGCTGCTGGTAAGATAGATGATCCTCTGCTAATCGCTGATAAGATTGTGTCATAATATAAAAGGAAGCTATTGATAGTACGAGTAGAAGTAGAAAAATTGCAATCGACTTTTTATGAAAATCTAAGAAGAAAAGAAGAAAGAAAGCTGCAATAAGAAAGATAAGTCCAACAGCACATACTAAGTAATTTTCCATTGGGACAAAAACCTGCCAAACCTTTGGTGTATAATGAAAGAATTGGGCAAACATCATTGGGATATAAATAATAATGATCGGTGAAGCTAGAATGAAGCAGATCGCGATCGCCATAAAAATATGCTTTGTTTCATAATTTTTCCTCATCCAATCTTTCCTTTCTACATAGGTTAAAAGATTCCTAGATAACTGGAAAAGCATATGGAATATGCTCCCTTTCCACATGCTTACAAGAAGCTCGTCCTTCGTTCAGGACGGAGTTGCGTTAGCGCTCTCGGCCTTTGATACCCTAGTGTTTTTCACGGATCATCGAAACCTTGACGAAGATCAATGGAAAACGAAAAAATTAAGGATTTTCATTACCCTTTGATACAAAGTAGGTTCTATATATGAGATTCCAAAAGACTGTCCTAGAAGATTTGACAATTGCCCGCGGAATCTGAAGTTATTATGAACTGGACTTTTTGAGCAGCTCCCTTTGTCCCCAGAGAAGGATTTACTAGGAATGACTAAGCACTTCATCTGTCCCACACGATAATCCAAACACCCAGTTTTTAAAATACCTAATAATATACCTTCTCTTTGGTAAAAAAACAAGTGATTTAATTTTCTGATTTCCCTATTAATACTAGTCTAAAGGGAAACATTGTAATGTGTAACTGTTTTTATAAAACCTTTACTTATTACGCAAATTAAAAAACAGACGAAGAAACCATGATCTCCGCCTGTTTAATGATATTATTTTGTACCCCATAACTCCATTGTATCTTGGGTAATTTTTGTCATTTCTGCATTAGCCTTTTCAATATCCATTTTGATAAGCTCAGCTTGAATATCATCCCAGGCTTTGTCAAAGTCAGCTGGTTTACCAAGAATCGCTTGGGTAATTTTTTGTTCTACAAAATCATCCGCTTTTTGTTGGATTGTTTGTAAATCACTATTGTTTGGAATTGTGTAGTTAGAAGCTGATCCATGCTTAGAAATACCTAATTCTTCGGTAGATGGGAACCAATCAACCCAACTCTTCATTCCATATTCACTTATCACTTCTTTTTCCGCATCTGTATATGTTGCGATAATATCCTCTTGTGTATCAGGAGAGATTGGGTTTCCTGTTGAATCAACTGCACCATTTCCCCACTGAGGGAACGGATAGACATATTGACCTACACCTGTTTTCTCTGGATACTTAGCATCTGTTTTTCTTTGTTCTTTATCTTCATCTTTCAATACTCTTTTCCCATCAACAACATCATAGTTAACCCCTTCAATTCCCCAATTCAAAAGAATTTGTGCTTCTTCAGAAGCCATCCAATCAAGGAATTCAAATGCCTCTTCTTGATATTCCGAAGTGGAACTAATAGAAATTCCCCAACCACCAGCAAAACCATAATCCTTTAAGCCTTGAGATTTGTAGCTTTCATCTAATGTAACAGGTAGTGGAGCATAAGTTCTCCAGTCCTTACCATCTGCTTTTAATGCTTTGTCTGCGTCTTGGAAATTCCAATCTTGGTCAGCAATACCTAATACTCGACCAGATGATAACTTGGAAATATACGTATCATGAGTTTGGGTGAAAGATTCCGGGTCAAGTAAACCAATATCATTCATATGGTTTAGCCATTTAAAATATTCTTTAATCTCCGGCACCATAAATTTATAAGTCGCTTCTCCCGTATCATCATTGATCGCCCATTGACCATCATCGGGAATACCAAGTGAGAAACCAGCTGGGTTTCCAACGGTAATTAACCAACGCCAATCGCTACCTAATAGGGACAAACCAATGGTCTTTTGTCCATCCACTTCTGGATGTTTAGCAATATAATCCTTTAATGCTTTTTCATAATCATCTAGTGTTTTAATATCAGGGTAACCTAGTTCACGTAGGACATCTAATTGTAACGACATTGTACCACTAGTCGACCAATAAGCATTTTCTACACCATAAGTTCCTACTGTATAAATGCTAGGATCATCAATTGAATTACGTAGACGATCGATTTGATCACCATACATCTTTTTCAAATTTTCGCCTTTTTCTTCAATTAAATCATCAAGCTTAATTACACCGCCAGCTTCAATAAGTTTACCAATATCCCCTTTAGCGTAAATCATGTCAGGGTATTCCCCACTTGCAATCATGAGTGGGATTGCTTGCTCGTCTCCACCAACTGGATGCTCGATATCAAGAACGATACCTGTTTTCTCTGTAATTTTCTTTGCAACAGGGTCATCGAACGATACATCTGTGGTCAAGTCTGCATTAAAGAAAGTCAATGTAATCGGGTCATCCTTAGAACCGCCTGATCCATCCGCCTTCTTCTTATCTGAATCACTACTACAACCTGCTAGCGTTAGACCGGCAATGAATACCAACATGAGTGACCATAATGGCCATTTACGTCTAAACATTTTACTCCCCCTCATTTTCCAGCTTCAACGCCCAGTGACTAACAAATTACGTTGCTACCGGACGCTTGCCCTTTTGTTATTTATATCAAAAAAATTGATACCTTATTTAACAGCTCCTAATGTTAATCCTGTAACAAAGTATTTTTGCAGGAAAGGATAGACCATTAAGATTGGAACTGTGGCAATAATGGTAATTGCCATTTTTAAAGATTGTGGATTCGTCTGTTTGGCAATAAATTCGGCATTTTGCGAATTAATACCAGCCCCTCCTGATGTGCTCGCATTATCTAATATTTTCATTAATTCGTATTGTAGAGTTGTGAGATTTTCATTAGACCTTGCATACAAATAGGTATCAAACCAACTGTTCCATTGACCAACAGCTAAGAATAGTGAAATGGTCGCAATTACAGGCATGGACAAGGGTAAGATGATCCGAGCAAAGATTGTAAAATCATTTGCTCCATCCATTTTAGCTGATTCTTCCAATGCCTTCGGTAAATTATCCATAAAGGAACGAATGATGATTACATTAAAAGCACTAATTAACATCGGCAAAATGTATACCGCAAATTCATTGATTAAGCCCAGATTTCGAATCAACATATAATCGGGAATCAATCCTCCACTAACAAACATTGTTAATACGAGGAGAATCGCGATTGGTTTATTGAAAACAAAGTCTTTTCTACTTAATGTATAAGCCAACATCGTACTAGCGATAATGCCGGTTGCTGTCCCTACAACTGTTCTTGTAACAGACATAATGAAAGCTTTTAAAAGCCTGTCATTACTTCCAAAAATCTCCGTGTAATTCGCAAATGTAAATTGCCTTGGCCAAATATGAATACCACCTTTAGCTGTATCAACGGCATTATTCAGTGAAATGGCCAATATATTGAGGAAGGGGTATAGCGTAATAATAATGACGATGATCATGCCGATGGAAAGGATAAGGTCAAATAGTGTAATCTTCTTGAAACGTTGCATTTTGGTTTCCTCCTTGTCTTAATAGATTCCGCCATCCCCTGTTTTCTTGGCAAGATTATTAAAGATAACGATTAATATCACGCTAATGACAGATTTGAAAATTCCAATTGCTGTACCGAAAGAATATCGGAACATACCAATCCCATAATTTAATGCATACAAATCAATCACTAATGCTTTTTCCGCAACAATATTATTTCCTAATAACATTTGTTTTTCAAAGCCAATATTAATTAAGTTTCCAATGTTTAGAATTAATAACACGATAATGACTGGTCGTATACTTGGTAATGTAATATGCCACATTTGTTTCCAGCGACTTGCCCCATCTACTTTTGCTGCCTCATATAATTGCGGGTCTACCCCCGTCATTGCCGCTAAATAGATGATTGCATTCCAACCAGTTTCTTTCCACACATCAGCCGCTGTCACAATCCCCCAAAACATATTAGGATTCGACATAAAGCCAATCGGTTTATCAATTAGATTCGTAGCCATTAATAAATTATTCACAATTCCTTCTGGAGCTAACATCGTTGTGACAATATTCGCTACAATCACCCATGAAACAAAATGGGGTAAATAGGAAATCGTTTGCGTTAATTTCTTAAATCTAACTAATCTTACTTCATTAATTAATAAAGCAAAACCGATAGATGTAATCGTTCCGAAAACAAGACCTAAAATCCCCATCCCCAATGTGTTTGTTAAAGATTGATAAAATAAATCCTCTTTGAAAAGAACTTTAAAATGCTTTAACCCTACCCACTCTTGGTCTAAAAACCCTTTTGCAGGAGAATAATCTTGAAAAGCCATCGTCCATCCACCGAGAGGTATGTACTTGAAAACGATTAACCAAATGACAAATGGAAAAGACATTAAAATCAAAGCCTTTTGCCCTTTGATCTTCTTCCAAGTATTATTTAATGGCTTATTTGTTTTTCCTTTCAATTCTATAGCTGTTTTTGCCACACCTTTCCCCCCTTATCTACTAAGAAATGCACAAGCGCCTTGGTCAGCCCCGACAAGCAAATGTTCTGAAATAAGAAATATTCAGTAGAACATCGGTAAATGCATGCCGTCCTGGCGCAACGCCGCTGCCCCCACACCCTGTGAGCTTCTCAGGGCTAAGCGCTAGAGCTAGCCAAATTTCTACCATATCTTTATCTATCATGTTATCTGAAATCGCTTTCCGTTTATACCCATTAAAAAAGTGTAAATTTCCTGTAAAAATTAGAGGTTTTATGTCGAAATTCAACCAATAAAAAATGCAAATAGCTATTTTAAGAGAAAAAACACTCGATTGTCGGTTCCCAGTCGATTAAATGCTACCCAATTATTATCAAAATTTATATTTTGTAACAGACCTTTTTCAACCTATCTAGTAAAGATACTTTTCTCATATAGGTGAGGCTACCTCGCCTCAGTATAACTTCTACATTCACTATTTAATTGAGTGAATCGTCAATTCTTCATTTAAGACGTCCTTATTGATCGCATGATTATTAGTTAGATAAACTCTACCATTATTATGGAAATATAAAGGGGGATCAATTCTGCCCAATTCTCAATATTTATAGGATCAGACCATGGTTCCAGGAGATTTTAACAGGAACAAAAAATTGAATTCGTAGTATTATCGGTTGTAATCACATAGAAAATACCTTTGTAATAACATAAATTCCCTGCGATCCACTCCCTACATTTTCTCTAGTTAAAGGTAGCTAGCTTTCATTTGCGAATACGTGACCTATTTGCTGCCATTTCACCAAGTCTTTCTATGAAAAATAGGCATGCCCGGAAAGTATGCAAAGGTACTTGTAATTAGAAAGTATATATAGACTCATCTAACTAATTTACTGAGTAGCAAGAAGGAACCCCAAAAGAGAAGGCTCCTTTATTATTAAAAAATTACAGTTATTTAGTTCCCCATAATTCCATCTTATCTTGAGTCATTTTTGTCATTTCCTTATTAGCCTTTTCAATATCCATTTCAATTAGCTTGGCTTGAATTTCATCCCAAGCCTTGTCAAAATCAGCAGGTTTTCCAAGTATCGCCTGGGTAATTTTTTGTTCTGTATAATCATCCGCTTTTTGTTGAATGATTTGTAAATCACTATTACTAGGAATTGTATAATTAAAAGCTTGTCCATGGTTTGAAATTCCTAATTCTTCTGTAGAAGGGAACCAGTCAATCCAACTCTCCATTTCATATTCTTTGAGAACTTCTTTTTCCGCATCTGTATAGGTAGCAATGATATCTTCTTGTGTGTCGGGTGAGATTGGATTATCCGTTGAATCAACTGCCCCATTTCCCCATTGTGGGAATGGATAGACATATTGACCTACACCTGTTTTTTCTGGATATTCAGAATCGGTATTTCGTTGTTGTTTATCGTCATCCTGTAACACTCTTTTTCCATCGACGACATCATAGTTTTCGCCTTCAATTCCCCAGTTTACAAGGATTTGTGCTTCTTCAGAAGCCATCCAGTCTAGGAATTCAAACGCCTCTTCTTGATATTCTGAGGTGGAACTAATCGAGATACCCCATCCACCAGAATATCCATAATCTTTTAAGGCTTGAGATTTATATTTCTCATTCACAGTAACAGGTAGTGGAGCGTACGTTCTCCAAAACTTACCGTCCGCTTTAAGAGCTTTGTCTGCAGCTCCATAATTCCAATCCTGGTCTGCAATTCCCAATACCCGACCGGAAGATAGTTTTGCAATATAAGTATCTTCAGTGTGTGTAAATGATTCCGGATCAAGTAAGCCAATATCATTCATGTGATTTAGCCATTTAAAATATTCTTTAATCTCAGGTACGGTAAACTTATAATTTGCTTCCCCAGTCTCATCGTTAATTGCCCATTGACCATCACCAGGAATACCTAGAGCGGCTCCGGCTGGATCTCCAACTGTAATTAACCAACGCCAATCACTACCTAACAAAGAAAGTCCAATTGTTTTTTGGCCATCAATCTCTGGATATTTTGCAATATAATCCTTTAAAGCTTCCTCAAAGTCATAGATCGTTCTAATTTCAGGATAATCTAGTTCCCGAAGAACATCTAACTGTATGGACGTTGTTCCACTTGTTGTCCAATGCGCTTCTTCTACACCATAAGTCCCAACTGTATAAATACTTGGATCATCAAGCGAATTCCGCAAGCGATCGAGCTGATCACCATACATTTTCTTTAGATTATTGCCTTTTTCCTCAATTAAATCATCAAGCTTAATGACCCCACCAGCTTCAATTAATTTCCCAATATCTCCTTTAGCAAAAATCATATCAGGGTACTCTCCACTAGCAATCATCAGTGGAATTGCCTGATCATCTCCACCAACAGGATGTTGGATATCAAGTTTGATCCCTGTCCTTTTCGTAATTTCCTGGGCCACTGGGTCATCAAAGGGTACATCCGTCGTCAAATCCGCATTAAAGATAGTTAAGGTAATTGGCTCATCAGTAGGCTTCGAGCTTTTTTTAGAATTTCCCGAGCCATCCACCTTTTTATCTGAAGCATCGCTACAGCCGGAGAGAGTAAAACCAATTAATAAAATTAGCATGAGTGACCATAAAGACCATTTACGTCTAAACATCTTTCTTCCCCCTTATTTCTCAAATTTAGAGCAACTGAATTGATTCTTGTTTAACAGATTCCAAAAATCCAAAGGTTATTAGTAATAAGAATCCGCTATCAATACCTTCGTATTTCTGCCATATTTCTTTCCTCCTTTAGAAACAATAGTAATTGAAATCGCTTTCAATTTATACCTACTAAACTAGAGGATAATTCCCGTAATTATTAGAGGTTTTACGGAGCCATTTCAATTAAATATATATACCTGTTTGTTGACTATTGTCATTTGCATTTTTAGCAGAAATAATCATCTAATTTTTTACGGAATAAAAAAAGAAGAAGTTTCCCAAAGTTGATGAATCACTTTTGAAAACTCTCCTTTTTCTTATTAAGCTTGAAGGATCTTTTTAAGCATTTGTTCAAAAACATCTTTCTTTAGTAAAAAATCTGCTTTTCCATTCAAAAATACAGCAAAGTTTTGCTTATCATAAGAAACTAATTCCACTTTTATCTCTTGTTTCTCCTTCTGTTCCTGATTAAAAATCGTATAAACCATTGTCGCTTCAGGACTATGATAAGTCGCATCTTCTACAGTGTCATCCACAGATAATCCTGCAATATCTTTATATAAATTTCTAAACGTATCTTCCTCTACTGCTTGATCATCGATAAAAAAGAGAGGGGATTCTTGATCTTCCTGCTCAATTGGATGGTCAATTTCAATTAAAATTTCTTGGTCTCCATAATTGATTTGCAATTGTTCCAATACATCAATCGCAATGATTTTAACAAACTTCTCGACTAGCTCAAACGCTTGTAATTGGTATGGCTCTAAAACATCTTCCGCTATCGTCCCAATTTGCTCACCATCAGTTAATTTTGCATAACGCTTCCCTTCTCCAGCCTGATCACCTATAAGAAGAGTTTCTTCCCCCTCCTCCGTTTGAAAGGTTAACTTCATATCTGGTTGTTCTAATCCATATTTATCAAGGTTTTCTTTTTCACCGATGATTTCATTCCATTTTAATTCTGCTATTCCATACAACATATCAACAAGTGGATTGTACTTCACACTATAAACATTTTGATATGGTTGATGTATATACCATCCACTTAAATTTGTCCGAACTTCTTCCTCTGAATAGGGAGAGTCTGGCATCAGTTCAATCGTCTTTTCTCCATTTTCCAATGTCAGATGTCGTACCTGATCCGCTTTAATCGAAAGAACTGGCTGGACTTGCTGCTTCTCCTGCGTTTGCTCTGTTAGTTCTTCTGTCTCCTGAGAAATCTGTTCCATTGATTGATCTTGTTTTTTCGTTGCAATCACCAATAAGGAACTAATCACCAGGATAATGATGATGAATAGACTGATTGTTTTTATATTAATTCTTCGCAAAGTCTTTCCTCCATTTGCCTACCCTTTAGACATTTTCATCTCTAAATCTTTTAATGGTTGTTGTAAATTTAACATGACGAAATAGCCAATTAAGCTAATCGAAAATAAAAAGCTAATGCTTGGGAAATTCCAGTAAATAATGACAAAAGCGCCGATACTAGTAATGTTTAAAAGTGTTGCTTTAAAGTATTTAAAGTTGGAATAGATGGAAACGATAAAGAGGTTTTTTAACTTCACTTCAAATCTAGAAATAATTGGAAAAGCATAAATCATAATAAACACACAGACGATCATTAGAATAAAAAATACAGGTGAAAAAATATTACTATGATTCGTAGAGTAACCGATATCAATCGCCAAGATTAGTAATATCGTTAACTGAATGAACCAGTATTTCATCGTTGGCCAAAAGTTAAGTGTATATGCTTTAAAAAAGTCCCTTGTAACCTGAATATCTTTTTCCCTTACTAATTTCCCCATTGTCGAAAGAACAGCTGTTATCGCTGGGCCCATCGGGATTAAGGTAATATAAAACAATAAAATATTTTCAAACACAAAATCAGCCAAGTAAAATACGATAAAAAATAGTAGATTACATAAAATAAAATAAAGATTCGTCATAAAAAAGTTATACAGATATTTCATCATTATATATGCTGGTCTTTCTGTCACAGGTTTAGCCATACTTATCCCTCTTCACTAGCTGTTGATTTCTTTTCGTTGTTTCATCTGGTATTCTTTCGGACTCATCCCTTCATACTGTTTAAAGTTTTTGTAAAAATAATCAGCATTGGAATATCCGACTAATTTAGAAATCTCATTGACTTTATATTTATCAAGCACCAATAATTCCTTTGCTTTGTAAATTCTTACTTGATGCAAATAAACATTAAAATACTCTCCAGTTTCTTTTTTAAACAGTTTTCCTAAATAAGCACTATTATAATGAAATAAATCTGCCACATATTTTAAACTAATATCTTCACTATAATAAAAATGAACATACTCTTTTACTTTATCGACAATATTTCCTTTTGTCGGAGCACTGCCATGAATAGAATCACTGATTAATAAAAGTTCCTCAACGATCAATTGAATAATTGCTTGTAGATTGGTTTGGATATTAATTTTATTGGCCCAAATATCTTTATCGATCGTATCTAAATCCGGGTAATTTTTTTGAATGAAGTCAATGAAAGAGACACACCACTCAAAGATTTCCGCCTTGATCCTTTCCTTTGAAAAGCGGGTGTACCGATAATATTGTTCTAATTCAGAGACAATCTTTTTAATATTCTGGTGATCACCAAACTCTATATAATGATACAATTTCCTTCTACTCTGTTCTTCATCTGGTTTCTTAACCCCTTTCGTCTCTGCTGTTATATGCTGATAATGAAAAATTTCTTTCTCACTAAAACAAAAATGGACATCCATTAATTCCTTTATTTGTTTATAGGCATCAGGTAATTCCTCTATATGGTTGATTGGATCTGCCACCATTAGGATAATCTTCTGTCCATTGTTCTCTAAAAAACTTCTATTTATTTTTGCTAAAAATTGCTTTATAAAAGCGGGACCTTTTTGAATAAATAGCAAGTGGTTAAAATCATCTTTTCGAATTAATTTTATCTGCTCAGTATGTTCTGCCACTCTTTCTATTAACCATTGATCATTATGTTGGTGCACATTACCACAAATCCGCACAAGTTGTAGTTCCTTATCTTCCAGTTTAGTAAGCAATGATTCAGATAGATGATCTTGCATCCCTTCCAACAAGGCTCTCAATGTCCGTTCTTCATTCAGTTGGTTATAGAAAGCAAGTTGCTCCTGGAATTTCTGTTCCTCGAGTCGCTCTTGTTCAATTTTATTAAGTACTTGAATTAGCTCTGTTTCCACCACAGGTTTTAATAAATAATGCTCAATTCCTAGCCCCATTAATCTTTTAGCATAGGAAAAGCTAGAATACGCGGTTAAAATGATAAATTTAGTAGTGAAATTCTCCTTCTTTAGCTGACTAACTATATCGATTCCAGACAATCCTGGCATTCGAATATCAAGCATCACTAAATCTGGCCGATGTAACCGGATTTTATTTAAACCATCCCGGCCATTGATCCCGACGTCGCAAATTTCATAACCAAATTCTTCCCAAGGGATGACATGCTTTAACCCTTCCTGGATAATTGGTTCATCGTCAATGATTAGTAATTTCCGCATCTGAATCTGGTCCTTTCTCTAAAGGTAAGAACAATGTTACAACTGTTCCAATCCCATACTCACTCTTTATTTCCACTCCATAGTCGTCGCCATAGTATAATTTAATCCTTTTATTAACATTATTCATGCCGATCCCACTACTTTTTTGGCTTGTATCCTCTGATGTATTTAAGGCTTCGTTTAATAGAGATAAAGACGCAGGAGTGATTCCTACCCCATTATCTTTCACTGCAATCATAAGATATTTAGGCGTTTTAAACACTTCAACCTCAATTATGCTGTTTTCCATTTCTCGATCAATCCCATGAATAATCGCATTTTCAACGATTGGTTGGAGAAGTAGCGGGAAAATATAATAGTCCTGAATATCACATTTGACCTTAACACTAAAATTCACTTTATCACCAAAACGCATTTTTTGAATTTCTAAATAAGTTTTGATTAAGTTAATTTCAGAATCTAATAAGATTGGTTGCTCGGAAACTTCCAAACTTGAACGCATCATTTGACTTAGCAACATTACACTTCTTGCTACCTCTTGATCTTTATTAATCAACGCCTTCATGCGGATCATTTCTAATGTGTTATAGAGAAAGTGAGGATTGATTTGACTTGCTAACATTTTAAATTCGGACTCTTTTTGTCTTCTTTTCCATTGTTCTTCATTGATTTTATGAATATATACTACATTGATTAATTCTTTAATACTATCTGCTGTCACAACTAGATCTTCATACGCTTGTCCAATTTCATCCCCGCCTAATTTTCTTTCCTCAATATCGAAATTTCCTTTGGCGATATTATTCATCGCACTTCGCAACTGGTAAATTCGTTTATCGAATGATTTAATAAAGAGGCCGATCAGCGTAATCGAAACTAGTAAGCAAATCATCACAATCAAAAAGCCATTATATAAAACTTTCTTTGAATCTTTAATCACGTCTTCTACTGGAATTAAAGCCGTAATTTGGATTTGGTTTTCTAATGTTTTGCTCGGTTTAAAAGAACGTAAATAGATTTTATAGTTTTCTTGTTTAAAGTCAGTATCATAAATAATCGATTTTTGATCTTGAATATCCGCCTTTTTTATAAAAAATGGATATTCTCCTAAATAATTTGGATCCTTACTATGAACGATTTTTTCACTATCTAATGAGACAAATACATCAAATAGCTCACTCTTCGATATGGATGTCAGGTTATCAGGAGAAATGGCAATCGCTAAAACCCCTAATAATTCACGATTATTGCCATAAACGGATCTGGTTAGTGTAAGATAAGAGGTCTTCGTCCATTTATCTGGTATATACTCCCAAGAAATACGGCCCTGTCTCTCTACTGCCCCTTGATACCACTCTTGATTTCTAGTCTCCTGATCTGCATAGACAAATTGTGAATTTGTAATCATTTCCTTGGTCATATAGAAGCGAATATTTTCAATTTCATTGTAATAGCGTAAATAATTATCAAAAATCGGATAGGCTGCATAGGCATTATAGATTTCAAGATTGCTTTCGTATTCCTGCTCCAGCACTTTCTTTAAATCATTACTAATGTAAAGCTGATCTGAAATACTAATGGCTCGATCTAAAATAGTGTTTAATCGCATTTCTAGCTTATCGACATTCGCATCCACTTCATTAATCGTATTATTTAGGACAACATCTCTCATACTATAATTAAGATAAAATCCAATCAGTAGGATAGGAATGACTGTTACAGCTAAGTAGATTCCTAATAATTTTATTTTCACCTTACGATTTGTAAAACTCCGAGTTAATTGACTCAGATAGTTCACTGCCTTCACCCTATCCCTACTATTGAATTAGCTAAACATCACTCGTATGAACGTTTCAAACGATCATATCCAAAACACCTAAGCCATATTTCTTTCTTAATGATGTACGCTTCCATTTTTCTCGATCAGGCCCATCAATCTCTTTTAATTGTAGTGTGTTAATCGCAACAGGGCCTTCCATTAAAATGAATAGATCATGCAAGTCTTGATTAGCTGTAAATGGAAGTTGGACATCCACCCACTCCCCTGGATATTGGACTGTAAACTCCTTCTCTATGATGGAAGAGTGATTAAGTTGATCGATTTTTAATTTTACTTTTCCTGGTATTCCATCGGTAGTAACACGCAATTCTACACAAAGTTTCTCAGCAAACATCTCTACATTTTCAAAAGCGATCCAGCCATTCGCTCGATTTGTCACACAATTAAGACCGTTTTCACCTTTATCAAGGTAAACGCCATCATAATCATTATAATTTTCAGCCTTCGTAACTTCTCGTAAGGAACGCTGATGGAGATCTTGTCCCTGAATTTGAAGGCTCTCTGTTAATTTTATATCTTCACTAGATGGGCCGACGGAAAGAAGACAACTTGCCGTTTCTAATGTATATCGATCTTCATTCACATTCCAAATCATTAATTGATCTGCTGTCACGCTTAGCGATACCTTTCTCTTTTCATAGGGCTGCAATTTTATTTTAATAAAATCTACCAACTGCTTACGTGGCCTTGGAACAGCTGACCCTTTCACGGTTGCATACAGTTGCACAACTTCATACGCAAGTTCATTAGTTAGATTCTCTACCTCCACGTTAATTGAAACTGTTTCGTCCTTTGTAAGGGTTGTTTTATCAAGCTGTAAGCGGTCGTATTGGCAAATTGCATAACTTAATCCATAACCAAAGGGATATAAAACCTCTTCATCAAAATACTGATAAGTCCTTTTTGACCTTATTATATCATAATCGAAAATTGTCGGTAATTGTCGAACACTTTTATACCAAGTCATACTTAGTTTCCCAGAGGGAACTATATCTCCAAACAAAATGGAGGCGATACTTTCCCCTAACATCTGGGAACCATGTGAAGAATAAAGGATCGCTGGAATATGTTGTTCCGCCCAATTTATAGCCATAGGATAGCTACTAATCAGGACTAAAACGACATTTTTATTTACCTTGTATACTTCTTCTAATAATTTTTGTTGTCGCTTTGGCAAAATAATATCTGGGCGATCCTCTGTTTCCCTGCCGTTCAACATCGGATTATTTCCTAAACAAACAATCGCCACATCACTTTCCTTTGCAGCTTGTACCGCTTCTTCGATACCTGATGATAATATTTGCTTTTGAAAAGTTCCAGGCTGACTTGCTGTCGTTAATCTTTGCCCGTCATCGATATTTAACGGCTCTCCCTGCCATGTAGATAAATGATAGGTTTCTTGCTTTTCGTTAACTGTATGAAAGCCCATTTTTTCTCGGATAAACCAATTAAAAACCTCTTGGCTACTGGCCTTAAACCTCGCATCCTGTTCGTTTTGGCAAATATAACGTTGATTAGCCTGATTTTTCAACAGATTGCCATTCCATCCCCATTCTTCTAACTCAAAAATTTCCTTTTCTCCAATAGCATCTGCTGCAAAGACTAGTTCATCGTCTTCCCCTAAAGTCATATAGCCATTTGTATCCAATGATTTGAGCACAATTTTATCATTGCCTTTAACAAATTGAATCTGTTGATTGGCAGATTGATGTTTAATTCCCATTAAAGGGGTGATTTGATAGGGAGAATAGCCTGTATACCAATCTCGATAGACAATATCTGCTGTTGGACCGATGACAGCAATCTTTTTCAATTTTTCCTTCTTCAAAGGGAGCTTGTTCTGCTCATTCTTTAAAAGCACAATCGATTCGTTTGTCGACTCCAGTGCAAGCTCAGCATGTTCTCTTGAACATAATTTATTTTTGTCTACTTCACTATAAGGATTTTTACTTGTATCTTCATCAAAATGGCCTAAACGAAATCGAACTTTTAACATATTACCAATTGCTTTAGTTAGCTCTTCTTCGGTGATCAATTGTTGTTTAAGAGCCTCTCGTGCTGCTTCTTCGACTCTTTCTTTCTCATCAACAAAACAATCAATCCCCTTTTTTAAAGCATCTGCCAAAGCTTCTGCATATGAAGAATAATAGCCATATTCCTCCACATTTAAGGTAAGGGCCCCGCCATCACAAACAACAAACCCATCCATTTTCCATTGGTCTTTCACAATTTCCTTTATTTCGCGAATTTGCATGGCTGGAATCCCATTGACTCCGTTATAAGCCGTCATCATTGATAGAGCCTTTCCCTCTTTAAAAGCAGGTTCAAAAGCCTTTAAATAATATTCATAGCGATTACGCGGATCAATGCTATTTGAAATTCGCTCTCTGCCGTACTCATTATTATTTCCATAAAAATGTTTAGGTGCTGCAACTAGTTTAATATAAAAAGGATCCTCACCTTGCATCCCCTTTATTAGCTCAGTTGCTAGTTGACCTGTTAAATAAGGATCTTCTCCATATGCTTCCTCCGTACGTCCCCACCTCGGATCACGTTCCATATCAATCGTTGGTGCCCATAAGGTTAATCCCGTTTTTTGTTGATTTTGCTCATAAAAGATCCGTGCCTCATCGCCAATCACACTTCCGACCTTTTTCATTAACTCGCGATTCCATGTACAAGATAAGCCGATCGGTTGTGGGAAGACGGTCGTTTTTCCACCCTTCCTGTCTACAACTCCATGGGCAGCTTCTCCTCCAACCTGATATTCTTTAATACCTAAACGAGGAATGGCACTTTGGGATGTCGATAACAAGCTAATTTTTTCATCTTGTGTTAATAATCCTAGTAAAGGAGTAACTCTAACTTCCAATAACTCGTGGATATTTTTAAACAAAATATTTTTCTCTTTCATCGTTTTCCCCCTATAAAACTTAACGTTTATGCCTATGACACCAATGCTAGAAACGCTTTCATACATTATTACTATTAATGTTAGCACACGGATTCAGCAATAAATACACAATAAATTAGTTTAAAAATCATTCAAAATTAGTGATTTTAGCTTAAAAATATCTAAAATCTACTACTTTTAGAGTTATAAATGTAAAATTCAGTCCAAACGTTTCGATTTTCTCATTGACTGATTCAAATGAAGGCGCTAAGATGGTGGATAAAGTGAAACTACTATCTGCTAGGAATCCAGGTAATGGAGGCGTTACCACGGAAGATACTCCCCTACTGATAGTAAAAAAAGTTGTGGTAACACTAAGTGACCAATATCCTGTTGGTCCTAAATTAATGGGATTTTTCGGGGGTTATTGCTCACCTATTACTCTGAATTTCCTAGAGTTTTAAGGTGGAAGAATCTGATTATCCGTTAATTCAGGATAAAAGTGAAAGGGTGGAAAAAAATGATTAGTCAAAAATTACCAAAGATTTGGTATGGGGGAGATTATAACCCTGAACAATGGCATGAAGAGGTCTGGAATGAAGACGTTCGCATGTTTAAAATAGCTGGGATTGATGTCGCGACTCTTAATGTTTTTGCCTGGGCCCGAAATCAACCAGATGAAAATACATACGACTTTTCCGGGTTGGATGCAACGATTGATCGCCTATATAAAAATGGAATTTACACCTGTTTAGGTACAAGCACTGCTGCTCATCCAGCCTGGATGGCTAAAAAATACCCTGATGTTTTACGGGTAGATTACAATGGGAGAAAGCGCAAGTTTGGAGGAAGGCACAATTCATGCCCGAATAGCCCAACATTTCGCAAGTATTCAGAAAGAATGGCGGAAAAACTAGCAGAACGATATAAAGATCACCCAGCAGTTTTAGTTTGGCATGTTAATAATGAATATGGTGGTTACTGTTATTGTGAAAATTGTGCAGACTCTTTCCGAAATTGGCTCAAAGAAACCTACCAGTCTATTGAAGCTGTGAATAAATCGTGGAATACGGCGTTTTGGGGACATACCTTTTATGATTGGGATGAAATTGTACCACCGAACGTATTGAGTGAAGAATGGGACGGAAACCGTACTAATTTTCAAGGAATCTCTCTTGACTATCGCCGTTTTCAATCTGATCGTTTATTAGAGTGTTTTAAACTTGAAAGGGATGCCATTCGCAAACATACTCCAGATATCCCGATTACAACAAATTTAATGGGACTTTATCCAGAATTAGATTATTTCAAATGGGGTAAAGAAATGGACGTTGTTTCATGGGACAATTACCCTTCGATTGATACACCAATCAGCATGACTGCGATGACCCATGATCTAATGAGGGCACTAAAAAGCGGAAAACCTTTCATGCTAATGGAACAAACACCAAGCCAGCAAAATTGGCAAGCCTATAATTCTCTTAAACGCCCAGGTGTGATGAGATTATGGAGCTACCAAGCCGTTTCGCGCGGTGCTGATACTGTGTTGTTTTTCCAATTACGTCGTTCCATTGGGGCAACGGAAAAATTTCATGGAGCTGTTATTGAACATGTTGGTCATGAGCATACCCGTGTTTTCCGCGAAACAGCCACTTTAGGCAGAGAATTAGCAGAGCTCTCAGATCATATCATTGATGCACAAGTAAATGCGAAAGTAGCAATTGTCTTTGATTGGGAAAACCGTTGGGGGATTGATTTAACTAGCGGACCATCCGTTGCGTTGGACTATGTCAAGGAAGTCCATAAATATTATGATGCTCTGTATCAACAAAACATTCAAGTCGATATGATCGGTATTGATGAGGATTTATCCAATTATGACCTTGTTATTGCCCCAGTTCTCTACATGGTCAAAGGGGATTATCACAAAAAGCTCGAAAAGTTTGTCGCAGATGGCGGAACTTTTGTAACAACCTTCTTTAGTGGGATTGTCGATGAACATGACCTTGTAACAACGGGTGGTTACCCAGGAAAATTGCGAAATCTATTGGGCATCTGGTCCGAGGAAATCGATGCACTCCATCCAGATGTGTATAATCAAATCGTGATCAAAGATAAAACCACACATTTAGAAGGAGAATATCAATGTAATATTCTTTTCGATCTCATCCATTCTGAAGGGGCAGAAGTAGTCGCAGAATATGGGGATGATTTCTACAAAGGTATGCCAGCTGTCACGAGAAATACATTTGGCTCTGGAGAAGCCTGGTATATAGCCTCAAGTCCAGATAGTGCTTTCTTACAAGACTTAATGGCAGATCTTTGCGCCGCGAAAGAAATTAAACCACTTCTAACATCCGAACCTGGTGTGGAAGTATCGCAAAGGGTTAAAGAGGGACAAGAGTATCTATTCGTGATGAATCATAATAATAAAACGAGCCAATTTGAGTTAGGAAACGAGCAAAAACGCGACCTCCTTACTGGCGAAACCGTCAATGGCACTATATCAATTGCCGCTCATGACGTCATGATTTTAACAGATCAATAAAAAAGCTATCAGCAGCCTGCTTGCGAAAACGGCTGCTTTTTTGCTTGAGTGACGCCCCCAAGCTAGTTAACGTCGCCGCTTTTACCTTTACGTTTGTCTCTTGATCACCTCATTAAGGTTACGGCGGACGCCATTACCCTTGCGTTTTTCTTTAAAAAACTCTATTAACGCTACAGCTCCGGCCTTTATCTTTATGCCAATTCTAAAATACTCTTTAACGATCTGGCCGAGCCCTTCCTCTTTTCCTAAAAAGCTCCATTAACAATAGCCAGTGCAATCGAACTAAAAAAACAAAGAAATGGCCACATAGTGCTTGATCTAGCTACTATGTGGCCATACTTTATTTATTGTTCTGTCAGAATCAAAGGACCATCTTTTGTAATCGCTAATGTATGTTCATATTGGGCAGATCGTTTGCCGTCCATTGTTCTCGCAGTCCAACCATTATTATCCATTTTGGATTGCCATACACCTTCATTCACCATTGGTTCAATCGTGATTACCATGCCTTCTTTGAGGCGCAATCCTTTTCCTGCTGGACCGTAATGGAGAATTTGTGGTGCTTCATGTAAAGTCGGCCCGATTCCGTGGCCTGTAAATTCTCGGACTACCGATAATCCTTGTGGTTCTACGTAAGACTGGATTGCATGACCAATGTCCCCGATGCGATTGCCAATAACTGCCTGTTCAATTCCCTTATATAAGGCATTTTTAGTCACTTCTAATAGTGTCTTCGTTTTTTCGGAAATTTCTCCAACTGCATAGCTCCATGCAGAGTCGGCGAGAGCACCATTAAGATTTACGACCATATCGATGGTGACAAGATCGCCTTCTTTTAGAGGCGTTTTCCGTGGGAAACCGTGACAAATTTCGTCATTAACTGACGCGCAAGTGGCGTATTTATAACCCTTATATCCTTTTTGTTCAGGAGTGGCTCCATGTTCCGCTAAGAATTCCTCTACAAACTGATCTATTTCTGTTGTGGTAATTCCTGGTTTAATCAAGTTCGCGATTTCTTTATGACAAGCAGCCAATAGTTTACCTGCTTCATGCATTAATTGTATTTCTCTTTCTGTTTTTAATGTAATCATTGTCTATTCCACCTCTTTTTCCTAAAACCTCTCTATCCATTTTAATATTGATTGTCATTGATTACAAATGTATATGTCTTTGTAACATTAAAAGCAAGATCGATGAATGAACAAAAGTTGGTCTGTCTTTTCATTGAATGATTTTTAAACTCACTCGCTAAAATATTCTGCCTGTTTTCCCTCGCAATAACCTGGCCTTTTAAAATCCGATAAGGATCAGGGATTCGTAAATGAAGGTTGGGTCCCTTCCGCTTGTAGTTTCATTTTATTTACTAGAGACTGTCCGATTAAAAAATTTCCTTCTTTTCGTTGTTGACCAAATTACACCGCCTACAATGAAAATCGAACCAATTATTTCCGCACCTGTAATCGGTTTGGATAATAGTATCAGTCCCATAACCATCGCAATAAATGGTTCCAAATTGGAAAGAATGGATGCTTTCGAAGCATCGACATAACGAATTTGGCTATTCCAAATTAAAGTGGCGATCCCATGCACAGCAATCGCCGTTACAATTAAGAAAAGCCAACTTGAAAAGCTTGTCCCAACATGGATTGGTTGGTCCAACGAAAAAGCAAATGGAATCGAAATAACAAAGCCTACAATATTCGAATAGAGCGTCACTGTAAGGGAATCAAGTGTTTTTGACAATATTCTTGTAATAATAATCATGATGGCAAATGTCACCATCGTTACTACAATCCATAACAATCCTTTATCAATTGATAAAGCCGCTTTCCCACCTTTAGTTACCACAAAATAAATGCCAGTAATAGCTAAGAGCGAACCGACGACCATCCGCAATGTGAATCGCTCTTTTAAAAAAATCGCCGCTAAAAATCCCGTTAAAACAGGCGCCGTCGCTAAAATCAAAGCTGATGTAGTTGGATCAGCTGTTTCCAATCCTTTAAAGAAAGACCATTGGTTGATAAACACACCCATAATCCCAAGAAAGAGAATCATCCATAATTGTTTCTTCTGGATTTTTTTAAACGACTTCTTTACAGTTGCATATAAAACTAAAAATAGCACAATAAAAAATAAGCGTAACATCGTTAACATAGTTGGGGAGAAGTCTTGAACTAATAGCTTCCCAAATACAAAATTACTCCCCCAGACGGCTACACACAAAATTAACCATCCATATATTTTAATCAAAGCTCACACCTTCTTCTGCAAAATCGTACTACCGTACTATATACGACCGGACGTATTTTGGCAAAAGTATAGGCTCTATTACAGATAAACAACTGAGATCATCAATCGAATCCCTCTTTCCCATATTAAAAAGCCCAGCTTTGCAGACTACAATTGCAAAGCTGGGACCAGCATATGTGTTAAAGTTTTATAAGGAATGATTCCTTTTAAAAAATGGGCTGACAAAAACGAAACAACCACAGCCGAAAGGAATACAACATCGATTTTTGTATAAATAGTAGGATAATAATATGTTCTTCTCACACCCATTTGGAATCTTTTCGCTTCCATCGCAACGGCGACTCTTTGTGCTCGCCGAATACTTTGGGCAAATAATGGCACCATATACAGACGCAAATGCTCAAACAACCCTTTTATCCCCTTGGAAAAATGAACACCTCGCACCTTTAACGCATTTGAACGGGTTCTTAATTCTTCTACAATCATTGGTAATAGCCGAATAGAAGCAATGAAACTATAAGCATATTTTGGCGCAAGTTTGCATTGCTGCATTAAGGCATAAAATAACATAATTGGCCTTGTTGTTAATAAAAAAGTTAAACTGATAATCCCAAAACAAAGCGTTTTACAACCAAGTAATAAGCCATAATAAAAGCTTTCTTCTGAAATTTTAATAAGTCCCCAAGACCACCAGACGTGAACACCTTTTCCAAATAAAATCATTGTCAGGGCAGATGAAATAAAAGAAAGAACCATTGGAATGGAAAATAGGCATAATTTTTTCCATCTATAGCCACTATATCCGTATAACAGAATGCCATATAAGAACGTTAAGTGAAAAACAAAGGCAAGGTTTCGCTGAAAGAGCACGATAAGCAATAAGCAAAAGAATAGAACAAATTTTAAAGCGGGATTCACACGATACAACCATGTTTCCTTAGCTGGAGTAAACAGTTCCTGCATAAACTTGCTCCTTTCTCCTAAACTCCGGGGGATTTCGCTTGGAAACATCCACTAATATGCCCTGGTCAATCTTCCACACTTCTGTCATAAAATGTTCGACAATCTGTTCATCATGTGTCACCATCATAATTGTCGTTCCGCCCCTACGTAACTCTTCCAATTGCTCCAGGATCATAAAAGTATTTCTCGCATCTTGTCCAAATGTTGGTTCATCTAGCAATAAAATCTTTCCCCCTGACATAAAAGCTGTCGCGACACTTAATCGTCGTTTTTGTCCTAGTGATAATTGGAAGGGATGACGATTTTCATTCAAGGGGAGTTGAAAACGCTCGATCCATTTTTTAACTTTGATTTGTAACATCTCTTCGTCAAGTCCTTTTAATCGCCCAGAAAAGGAGAGTTCATCTACGACTGAATTCGTAATAAATTGTAGCTCTGGGTTTTGAAAAACAAGGGAAAGACCTTTTGGCAGTGGGTTCTTTCGTTTTTTCCATTGGATCGTATTTTCTTCGAGCACATATTGCCCTGTTGTTCGTAATAATTGCATTAATGCTAAGAGAAATGTGCTCTTTCCGGCACCATTTTCTCCAATAATCCCAATCCAACTGCCAGGAACCACCTCTGCGTGAGATATCTGAATTTTTGCCTTTTCCCCTCTGTAGCCATTGAATTTCTCCAACAGTAATACTGGGTGAGTTGACAGGCATTCGTCTCCTCTTGCTTTCTTTAAATTTAAATAGGCTGGAGACACCAAATAATCCTCCCAAACTTTTGGATACCAAATCCCATACTGAATCAATTGCTGTTTATAAAAACGAAACACATCTGCTGGGCGACCATCTGCCAGAATTTCTCCGTTGTCCTTAAATAGCACGACACGGTCGACCCAATCGGCAATCTGGTCAATTTTATGCTCCACAATTAGCACTGTTTTTTCTGCTGCGACTTCTTTTACAGATGTCCAAATTTGCTCTACTCCATCAGGATCTAATAAAGCAGAGGGCTCATCAAGAAAAAGCACTTCTGGTTGTAGTAATAACACTGATGCCAGTGCCAAACGCTGTTTCATACCTTGTGATAAATCGTGAATCTGCGTATGAATGGGAATTCCTTGCAAGCCAACCATCTCCAGTGCCTTTTCAATTCGACGATCCATTTCACTCCTAGGGACCTGTATGTTTTCTAAAACAAAAGCAAGTTCTTCATCCACATATGGCATACAGAATTGAGTGTCGGGATCTTGGAACACAAATCCCCATGATTCAGGTAATTGGATTGCATCGTATTTTAAGGGGACTTCAATAGACTTAGGGATAATTCCACTTAAAACTTGCAGTAAGGTTGATTTCCCACAGCCACTAGGCCCAAGTAATAAAACTTTCTCCCCTGGCACAACTGAAAAAGACAGATCCTTAAAAATTAAGGTAGGCTCGTTTGGAAATTTTAAACGGAGATTCGTAACACTAAGAGACTTTCTTGCTTGCTGATGTTCCATATGTCACCCCTTTTTCTATTCTCTCAATCATCATATTCTTTACTCAAGGACAAGATTCACTACTGTTCGCTGACTCAAAGTCCGCTGAACGGCGCGAACTCGGAGACAAATAGCGCTGACCTCGTTAAAGATTTAAACTGAATGTTCAATGGCACATCGTCCCCAAGTTTCATAATCATGTTCCTTTTTTAATAACTTCTTCAAAATTTATTCATCTAAGGCTGTATATTCTTCCTTTGCAACAGGACGAATCAGATTCGTTACCCCTGTGGCTTCTAACGCTCGAACAATAAAATAAGCAAATACTCCTGTAAAAAGGAACGCACTAATAACACGTAAGCCATACTTTACAATCAGAGCCCATGCTTCCAAATTGGCATACCCATAAAACATATCTAAAAGAAAGCTGGCCACACAAGACGCCACACCGGCTAAGCCAGCAACAATGATGCCAAATCGCTTGTAGCGGAAGGCAGCAAATAGTAATTCAGCTCCTAATCCTTGCATAAATCCATAAATCAGAACCTCAATTCCATGCCCAATAAAAGCCGATAGCCCTGCCGCGGCAATACTCGAAAGCAAAGCGGCACCTGGTTTACGAATAAGTAACATCGCAAAGACTCCAACCATAAACCACATTCCGTAAATTAATTGACGTGCCACAGGCAACATCGGTTTGATCACTGTATATAAATCATCCCAAAACTTCATCGTGATTCCAAAAACTACCCCAAGCATGATGGTAATCAATAAATCTGTAAATTTTAGTTTTTTCATCTTTTCCAACCCCTTCTTTGTTTACAGGCTTTTTCTTTAGAGGAAACGCGATTATATATTTTTCTAAAATTGGCTACTCAGCCTTCCCATGTGCACTGTGAGATCTAGAAATATATATGTCGCCCTAATTTTCTCTAAATTTTCATGGAGATAATAACCTTTAAAATACAAAAAAGCCGTCTCAAAATGCACAGACGACGAGAAGGGCCCTATGATGAATACATCACTCTCTACGCTGGCATTACCCAGATCAGATTAACGGTCAGTAGCGGATAATAGCTACTATCTCAGCCTGATTCCTCAAGCACCCGGACGGACTTTTATGTAATTAGCCTTACTATACAATAGACTGTAAGATTAATCAAATGTTTCTTAAAATTTAGTAATATAAACAAATAATACATAGTATATAAGAGATGGAAACTCCCGCGAGTTTTATACTTTACGAGTTCCTGAGTGGGATTTTTTCCAAAACTAGGCTAGGCGGCCACAATCTCATTCTGTTTGAACAGCGTGCAAGTCCAGAGGCATCTCATTGCATCGCCCTGTTCCGTTCTACATCTTAAAACAGATGATGTCACTGTAGCAGCGAACATTGATGGTTTACAGTCTTCATTTCTGACATTATTGACCGAGGAAGTTAACCATTTACTAGCAGCTTTCTCTACGTTTACTATAAATTTCATAAGCAAAATATCCAAATAATAACCCTATTCCCGCTCCCCAACTAATTGTAGACAGTAAGGAAATGGGAAAAAACATGCTAAGAGGTAGAGCAACAGCACAACCAATTATCATTCCAAATGGGATTAAACTATCGAGTAAATTTTGGGCGCTTTTTGTTTTTTTCTTACCAAGGGTGCCTTTCTTATATTTATATTTCATTCTCATAACTACAAATACGGCCATTCCACCCACTATTACAACAGGTAATAAAATACGCGCAATATCTAAAGTTAAGCTCATATAAGAACCCTCCCTTTTTCACTATTTATTTAATTTTAGCATAATTCATTCCATTACATGGTCTTTATATGCAAAAATAGAGGCAATGGCCTATTAGATAGCCGTGCCTTTTGTTGAATAAAACAGAGGAGTTCTCCCCTTTTTATTAATAATTTTATAGTCTGTACCTTTGTGTCTCTGGCCACATATGTAGCTATTTATGTCTCAAAATGTTATGTCTTTCATCTCTCAGTGGTTCAACCAAAAATCAAACTAAATATACGTTCGTACGCATCATAAATTTTATTTGCCTCTTCATGTTGTTTGAACTCATCTCGATATTGTCCGACAAACAAATCTAATTCACAAAGATTTATAAAAATATTTACCAATACTTTTGGAATGTCTCTCCACGAATAAATCTCGTCGATAATTTCAGATAACTCATGATAAATTCTTTCAAATTGTTGTTCGTCCATTCCTTTGCCATTTTGAAGTTTTTGAAAAAAGTTTCCGTTTTCGTTGATTTTCTCAATCAACCTAGCAATCACTCTTGCTTTTTCGGGTTCTATTTCCCCCACTTCTTTCGTACATCTTTGAATTAGCTTTTTGGTATTTTCGGCTGCCTTCTTAATACGGATTGATTCTTCAACACCATATATTAACGAAAAGTTGTACAGTTCGTCATATAGTTCAATTAAAGTTTGGAGGACTTCTCCTGGTATACTTGTCCGATCTTCCCATTCATCCGCACAAATGGTGAGTGTCTTAACTAACTTTTCATACTCCTTTTCATGGAAACCATTTCCCATTCGCAGCTCCACGAGTAAATTTATTTCTGACCGTTCAAAGGCATCTATTAGCTCCTTGTCTTTCAAAATCTCATTCCCCTCTGAAAAAGTCTTGTACTAACATACAGAAATTTATGGACAAACCAACTTTGCGTATTTTGCAAATCCCGTCCCTCCCGAGATATAAATGATGAAGGAGGGATTTTGTCGTACTCAATTGAATGATCGCTCTACTGTCTTTAAAAGTTTGATCAATACTACCTATGATTCAGTTACACAATCGCGCCCAATTATTACATAATCAATCTTGCTTACTTTGGATGAGACCAAAGCCAATTCCTGTTGGGTCAACTAAAGAGGCAAGATAAAATTCATCGAACTCCATCTTCTCACGGACCACCATTGCACCATTCACTATTGCTTTGGAGATGGTTTCCTCTATGGAATCTACTGCAATTTGAATACGTGTCCCATGAGGATAATCATTAGCTCCTTTACTTATCCCGCCATTCATTCCTGTTCTCACAGGATCCTTTTCCGTAGAAACGGCCCAATAATCAAATTCTGGTTCAGAAATCTCCCATCCAAATACTTCGGAATAAAACTTTGCTGCTTTTTCTGGTTCCTGACTACTTAATTCAAATCCAACTACTCTACCTATTTTAAATCTCCCCTAGTCAAATATAAGATCATTCATTAAGAGAATTCTCTATTTCTTCATCCAACACCTTTCTTTTTTTGTTATTAAATAAACAAGCCCGCTGATTGAACAATCATCATTGTCAAACATGTCCTATTATTGAATAACTAATATCACGCTCATCTTAACTATATACTCATGTTGAAAAAGGTAAATGAAAGTGGATTTTCTAGTTCTACTAAATTATTTCAAGAAGCGTTATTCAGCATATTTATTTGCTTCGTTTCATAACTGAATCAATTTCATAATAGAGATTTTAGCATTCAAATCCGAACAACGTTGATTTCCGCTTCTGGTGGACGCTTTCCGGGGGACAGCTCATATGCTCCTGCGGGATCTCACCTGTCACACTAATACACTAATCTCCAAGGAGTCGCCACCTTCCGCTCCAATCATCAACAAAGTTAAGGAAATGCATGGACTAACAATTCAATCTCCTTTAACAATAATGTTCGTGTATTGATATTAATAAGCAATGATGAAATGGACTCACCTATCTAATTTTTAATATTACCTTCCCTTTCGCTCTTCCTGATTCCACTTATTCCATCGCTTCTTGAGCAGCTATAAAAGGAAAAACTCTATCCATTATCGGTTTGATTTTACCAGTCTCAATAAAGTTTGCGATTATACGTAATTGTTTCCCGCTTAAACAAAAATGTATATTGAGCATTACACTTTTTTCAACCTTAGTGATTTTATGACTTGCTGCTAAAAAGAGCAGTGTTTAAAAAAAGCCCGAACCATACTCTTGACCGAAACGGAAACAATTTTCCTCCGCTTTTGATGATACCCCGTGAATCGTAATAAATTGATTATCGATTCACGGGGTATTGCTTTTACTTGTCCATTTTATATGAGGACTTTGATGTTTAAGAAATCATTGATTTAAATTTTAGCTTTATGTCTTTCTAGGCCCAATAGTTTTTCCTTCATTGAAAGGCCTCCACGAAAACCGCCCATTTCTCCATTTTTTCGTACGACACGGTGACATGGTACAACGAAGAGAAGGGGATTCGCACCAATTGCGCTTCCAACTGCTCGAACCGCTCTTGGATTACCAACACTTTCCGCAATCTCTGAATAAGTGTGAATTTCCCCGAATGGAATATTACGTAACTCTGTCCAGACCGCTTTTTGAAAATCTGTACCCACTAATTCAACTGGAAGAGTAAATTCTTCTCGTTCCCCATTTAAATATTCTTGCAATTGAGTGGTATAAATAGATAGTTTTTCCTCATCCTCAACCAATTGAACTCCTGGATAATGGCGTTCCAACCAACTCTTTAATTCTCGTATTCCTTCATTTTGTGGGCTTACATAACAAAGTGCTTGTTCGGTTGCCGCTAGGAAAACAGCCCCATCCTCTGTTCTGATTTGACTGTAATAGATCGTTTCTGTCATCTTTCTCTCTCCTTTCTATTCAACGATATTTTTCCCTATTAAAATATCCAAATCAATTATGATCTCATGAGATGACTGGTTCACAAATGCTAGCTTACGCTCTGGGTCTGCCGACCATGAGAGCGGAGTCATTCTCACTAAATTCTCTAATTCGTTCCTAGTTAGATTTTTGCTATCATGAAAGTGAACTCTTTCCAAAACATGAAAATGCTTCTGAAACAACGAGATTGTATCCTCATTGCTATACTCCCGCTTTTCGTCCTTCACAAAAAAAGCTGCACGTAATTCTTGCAAATAATTAGCACGTGGGACAACCTTGATTACTAGTCCGTTCTCGGTGAGAATTCTTTTAAATTCTTGGTAATTAGAAGGAGATAAAATATTAAGGATGACATCTATCGATTGATCTGCTATTGGTGAATGGGCCAAATCGCCAACTAACCAAGTCGGTTGTTCATAATTTTTAGCTGCCAACATAATCCCCTCTTTGGCAATATCGAGGCCAATTCCCGTAAACTTCTGATCAATTGATTCATCCAAAATCCTTTGTAAATGGGAACCTTCTCCACAACCTAAATCAATCATAAGCACTTCCGAAACATTCACATGCTTTTGAATCAGCTTAGAAATCACCTGATGAATGGAAGTATATAAATTACTTTCCATAATAATCTTTTGTCTCGCAGTAAATAGGTCTGCTTCATATTGGCTTTTAATAGGATGTGATAGTAGATGAAGATAACCCTGTTTAGCAAAATCAAAGGTATGGTTTTGCTCACACACAAGGCTTTTAAGCTCCTTCACCTTCATCTCAGATTCACAAATCGGGCATCTGAAGGCCGAGATAATGGCGGAAACTTGCTCTGCACTTTGAATTTTTTTACTCTTTTTCATTTAGGCCACCTCCCAGCTCTTCTCTCTCCTAAGTTTAGTATATATGTTCAGGAAAATGAACACTTTATTCGCCATCTCCCCATTTTTCCTGAAGTAGCTGTATTTCTCGTTCATGTGGACACTCTTCCTTCGGTGTCTCCAAAATAAAGGGAATATTTTGTAGTTGTGGGGTGTTGACGATCTTAGCAAATTGTTCTTCCTTAATAAAACCAGCATCAAAAATTGAGGCATGCCGATCCTTTCCTAGACCAGTGGGATATTTGGAGTTATTAAAATGAATCACTTGCAGCTCTTCGAAATAGCCAATCGCCTCTCCTTTTTCCCATATATCCTCCCAATTCTCTCCTGTCCACAAGCCTGAAGCAAATGCATGACAAGTATCGAAGCAGAAACCGATTTTTTCTGGGTATTGACTAAGAGAACGTACTTGCACGAGTTCTTCCAAAGTTGTCCCCATACTCCCTGGTACACCCGCATTATTTTCGATTAATAGTTTCGCTTCCCCTTCCCATTGTTGAAGAATGGCATTAAGCATCTTAATCACTAGTTGATAACTAATAAGAAGATCAGACCGATCAATCGGTTTACCAAAATGGACAACAACACCAATCGAGCCACAGGCTTCCGCTATCTCCAAATCATTCAATAAGGAAGCCACTACTTTCTCCCTCATTTTATTATCATGTGGAATCAAAGTGCCGGGGTATGGGGAATGAATAACAGAAATGATTCCTTTGTGCCTGCAATACTGGTTACACATTGCGGCATCTTCTCGGTTAAAAGCTTTAATCCCAAGACTGCGCGGATTTTTAGGGAAATATTGAAAAGCTGCTGCATTTATAGCAACCGCCTGTTTAGCAGCCCCTAAGTATCCCTGTTTTATCGAAAGATGACAACCAAATTTCATAGCCTCTCCCACCTCCCTTATTTTTGGCAAATGTGACAGTAAAAAGTGTTTCGCGAAGAGATTTCCACTTTTACAATCGGATTACCGCAACGTGGGCAAGCTTCTCCCTCACGATCATGTACATTCATGTTGTTCTTTGCCCCACCTGTTTGAACATCTCCTTGATAAAAAGCTTCATCCATATAGCCACCCCATTGAATTGCCTGCCGTAAAACTGTTTGGATCGACTGGAATAAGCGAACTTTCTGCTCTTGCTCTAGTTCTGTTGCCTTTTTCTCCGGTAACAACCTTGCATGCCAGAGGATTTCATCTGAATAGCGATTGCCAATTCCGGCGATAAACTCTTGATCTAAGAGCATTGTTTTCAAAGCACCCCTTTTTGTTTGGAGCAAATGAAGAAAACGATCCAAGGAAAAATTCGATTCAAGCGGTTCTGGACCAAGATGTTGTAACTGAACCTCTAGCTGCGGAGTTGATAATTCATGCAAATACCCTAATCGTAATCCAATAAAATAAAGATGCTGATTACCAAAACTTAATTGCACTTGGACGGTCCGTTTCGGCTTCTCATCTGTATTCCCATAAAATAACCAGCCACCAAGCATAAGATGTAACAGCAGATGATCACCTTTATCCAAGTGGAAAATTAAATATTTAGCTCGACGGTCAATTCCGAGCACTTTTTGCCTGTTTACCCGTTGGACAAACTCTTCTGTTGGCAAATTTAGCGATTTTTCTCGTTGAATCACCACCCCGGTTATTTGCTTTCCTTGAATTTTTTCTTGTAATAAGCATTTATAATTTTCCATCTCCGGCAACTCTGGCATTGAAAAATCCTCCCTGTTTCATCTAGTCTTTTCATTATTCCTCAACTCGAGAAAAAAATGAGGGAATTTATTCTTGACATTGACGTTACGTCAATGTTTATGATGAAATCATCAGGAGGTGATCAGAATGGAATATACCATTAGCAAATTAGCAAAACTAGCTGGTGTCAGCACACGAACACTACGTTATTATGATGAAATCAATTTACTAAGACCAGCGAGAATCAATCATTCTGGCTATCGAATATACGGACAAGAGGAAATTGATCGTTTACAGCAAATTCGTTTTTTCCGCGAACTGGATGTGGATTTAGTTACAATCGTCTCGATTATGAATGATCCACAGTTTGATAAAACTAACGCGCTGCAACAGCATTACGCACAGCTTGTCAACAAAAGGAGTCATATAGACAAATTGATCCACACGCTTGAAAAAACAATCGCCCATGAGAGAGGAGAATACCTAATGACGAATGAAGAGAAATTTAACGCTTTTAAAGAAAAAATGATCCAAGAAAATGAAGATCAATACGGAGTAGAGATTCGGCAAAAATATGGGGAGCAAACCATTGAGGCATCCAATGCTAAATTACGCGGGATGACGGAAAAGGAATATGCCGACATGCAAACATTGGAGAAAGAAATATTCCAGTTAATCAAACAGGCTTTAGTATTAAATGATCCACACAGTGACGTAGCCCAAGAAGCGGCGGCGAAACATAAAGAATGGTTAATGTATTCCTGGTCCAGCTATTCAAAAGAAGCCCATGCAGGACTTGCAGAAATCTATGTAGCCGACGAACGCTTTCAGGCTTATTATGAGAAGATCGGAAAAGGAGCGACAGAACTACTTCACAACGCAATTCTTATTTTCTTAGAAAAAAATAAGTGATCCCCTTAGACAGACATCCCTTTCTACTGTATACTGGCTCTATTTGCAGTTCATAGTAGAAAGGTGATAACGATGCTTCATAACCCAACAGGAAAAGAACGAGTTGGATTAGTTTTACTTCTTAGTAGTCTAGGTATCTTAGGTCCACTTAATATTGATATGTATTTACCAAGTTTCCCTGATATTGCCAATGACCTTGGCGCAAGTGCATCGCTTGTCCAACTTAGCTTAACAACCTGTTTAATCGGCTTTGCGGTTGGACAAATTTTTATTGGACCAATTAGTGATGCTAAAGGGAGAAGGGCTCCTTTATTAATCTCAATTTCAATGTTTATTCTTTCTTCCCTTCTATGCGCGCTAGCACCTAATATTACAATCTTAATCATTGCGCGTTTATTGCAAGGTTTAACAGCTTCTGCTGGACTTGTTCTTTCACGTGCCGTTGTCCGCGATGTATTTACTGGGAGAGAATTAACGAAATTTTTTGCCCTTTTAATGGTTATTAATGCTGCGGCACCAATGATTGCACCAATGACAGGTGGAGCAATTTTACTTTTACCATTTGCAAACTGGCAGACAATATTTTATTTTCTCAGCTTCCTAGGAATTTGTATCGTTCTCCTTATTGCCAGTCGTTTAAAGGAAACTTTGCCCCCTGAAAAACGATTGCCGAGTTCGCTGAAAGAATCAGTGCAAACGATCACCAGTTTATTTAAGGATCGATCCTTCATCGGCTATGCCCTAACCGTTGGATTTATCCATGGCGGAAGTTTTGCCTATGTATCTGGCACACCCTTTGTTTATCAAGGAATATACGGGGTTTCCCCACAAGTTTTTAGTATTCTCTTTGGGATCAATGGATTAGCGATTATTACGGGGAGTTTTATCATCGGGCGATTCGGAGGGATCATCCATGAACGGAAACTGCTCCGTACAGCTGTTATCATCGCCGTATCGGCAACAGGTCTATTACTGATTATGACAATGATCAAAGGGCCACTCGCTAGTCTTGTCATCTGTATTTTTATCTACATGATCACAATGGGCATGATCACGACAAGCACCTTTACATTAGCCATGGAAAAACAAGGGCATCGTGCCGGTAGTGCCAGTGCGGTATTAGGAATGTTACCTTTACTCCTTGGCTCCATTGTTTCCCCTCTTGTCGGCATCAATGAAAAGACGGCTATTCCAATGGGGACAATCTTATTTATTACTGCTGTAATCGGCATGTTCGCTTTCTTCCGACTGACGAAAGAGCAACAGACGATCGACCAAAAGAAAATGGAGTATGTGGAGGGATGATCCCCTCCTTTTTTGTTAGTTTCTTTACTCCACTTACCATTTTGATCTAGACAATTTGAAAAAAGCATTTCATAATAAAAGCAGGAGAAAACGCCGTCAATTCACAGGGGGAAAAGCTATGCAGATTAGAAATATGAATGAAAACTATGCACGGGAAATCATGCACTGGAAGTATGAAGCCCCATATGAGCTATATAATTTAGATGGAGATGACGAGGAACTACAGGAACTACTTCACTATTTCTGTGTTTTAGAAAACGATGAATTGATTGGCTTTTTTTGCACAGGGAGCTTCGCGCAAGTTCACTCAGGGCATGAGGCAGGCGCTTATCCACATATGAATGAGGTAGTCGATATCGGTCTTGGCTTAAAGCCCGAATGGACGGGACAAGGCTTTGGGCGTGAATTTCTATCTTTCATCCTTCAACATCTACAAAGGCAACAAAATCCCAAAGCCTTCCGCTTGACTGTCGCTGGGTTTAACGAACGAGCGATGAAGGTATATCGGCATTTAGGCTTTAAAGCTGTCACTTTATTTACAGCAAATGATATTCCCTTTCTCATTATGATCAAAATGATCGAATCAGAGTCTGAATAGGTTGCCTATAAATAAGACCGCTTAATATTAGCTCTTTTGTGATATTTTACTGCCTTTTTCTCTTTTTTCCAATCCCTTTTTGTGTACCCAACGATTAATGATCTTACACCCACAATAGATACCCAAGAAATATTACTGGATAAACGATCAGAAAAGAAATAGGAATATTAAAAAGGGAAAAATATCTAAGGTATCATGACTATATACGATTATTTATTCAACATAGACTATATACAAACAATTAACTTATATATTGACTTTACGAATGTTAATGAATAAACTATTATTAATTATCAAATAAAAGCTATGAAGAGAAAAAGTAAAATGATAATGTTTTTTCACAGAGAGCTTCGGTAGCTGAAAAGAAGCAAAAAACACTCATTTGAACAATGGTCTCAGAGCTTTGTACTGAACATACTTTTTGTATTAGTAGGATACAACGAGTCTTGGCTCTCGTTATCAAAGTCACAGTATAAGAGTGATATTTTTATTTACTCCGTACTTGTTGAGGCAAATGGTGTGAGTCATTTGCAAAATAAGGTGGTAACACGTGGAAAATCTAACCTCGTCCTTAACTAATTTAGTTAAGACGAGGTTTTTTTGTTTTTTAAATAAGTTGGGAGGCTTTATAATATGAGTATTTTTATCGGTGGGGCTTGGGCTTACGCAAATGGTTCACTACATTTAGGCCATATTGCAAGTTTGTTACCTGGAGATATTCTCGCTAGATATTATCGTATGAAAGGAGAAAAGGTGTTATATGTTTCAGGAAGCGATTGTAATGGAACTCCAATTACAATCAGAGCGAAACAAGAAGAGGTTGCTCCAAAAGAGATTGCTGACCGCTATCACCAGGAATTTGTAGACTGTTTTTCGAGGTTGGGTTTCACATACGATACCTATACAAGAACAGACACTATCCATCATCATAAAATTGTTCAGGGGATTTTTTTAGAATTACTGGAAAAGGGATATATTTATAAAAAGGAAATAGAACAAACATATTGCGAACATGATCAGCAATTTTTGCCTGACCGTTATGTAGAAGGTATTTGTCCAAATTGTGGTACAAATGCACGTGGAGATCAATGCGATCACTGTTCAACAGTTTTAGAACCACTTGAACTGCTTGATCGAAGATGTAAAATATGTGGCCATCCACCAACCACAAGAGTCACAGAGCACTTTTACTTTTCTTTAAGTTCTTTACAATCTATTTTAGAAAAATATACACAAGAAGCTGAAAATAACAATCTTTGGCGTGAAAATGCAATATCTCTTACCAAACGTTATTTAAAAGAGGGTTTACAAGATAGAGGAGTTTCAAGGGATTTGCCTATTGGTGTAAGTGTTCCAGTATTTGGATATGAGGATAAGAAAATCTACGTTTGGATTGAGGCGGTATCAGGTTATTACACTGCAAGCAAGCTATGGGCAAAGGAATCCAATCGTGATGATTCACCATTTTGGAGATCTTCCACTCGATCTTATTACATTCATGGGAAAGATAACATACCTTTTCATTCAATTATATGGCCTAGCATTCTTACTGGCCTTGGAAAAGAACCATTACCAACCCACATTGTTTCAAACGAGTATTTGACTTTAGAAAAGAAAAAGTTATCAACAAGTAAAAATTGGGCTGTGTGGGTTCCAGATATTTTAGAAAGATATGATCCAGATTCCATACGCTATTTCCTAATTATTAATGCACCAGAGAACCGAGATGCTGATTTCTCTTGGAAAGAATTCATCTATAGTCATAACAGTGAATTATTAGGAGCATACGGAAACCTTGTAAATCGCACATTTAAATTTATAGTAAAAGCATTTGATGGTATTATCCCTGAAAAGGAGATTACTTCAAAAATTCAGGATACAATTAACTGCTTATACAGTGAAGTAGGTAGTTGTATTGAATCCACTTCTTTCAAACTAGGATTAGAAAAGATATTTGATGTAGTAAGATTCTCTAATAAATACTTTGATGAGCAGCAACCTTGGAAACAAATAAATGATGATACAGAGTCATGCAAACAAACTCTGGCAGACTGTGTTTATCTTATTGCTAATTTAGCTCATATACTAAATCCTTTCCTTCCTTTTTCAAGTGCAAAGGTTAGAAAAATGGTAAATACAACGGAAACAAAGTGGGAAGCATTTTTGGTTAAATCAAAGCGTTTGTCAGAGGTACAACCGTTATTTGAACGAATAGATACAGTAAGAATTGAAGAAGAACTTAAAAGATTAAACAACCAAACCATTTAAATTAATGCGATTAAATCTATTTAGTCTGTATAAGCAAGTATTGGGAAACCTTTTAAAGTGGGTTTCCCTAATTTCATTTATAGCGGAAACACTTATTATTTTAGCACTTTCCGTTAAGCTGTTCCGATTATCACTTTTTCTTAATGTACTCTTTTTTTGAGTTAAGAAAGTGTGATTTATATCGGTATTACCATAAGCCACATTATTTAAAATAAATTCATCTGTCTAGGAGCAAGACCTTCATAATCAATATCTAGCATTTGTTGAAATTCTTTAGCATTCCCTGCTGCATCGCCACCTGAATTATTATTAAATAAGACAATGATCTCCTTTGAAGCTGTTTGTAACTGTAAAACACGTTTTTTCCATTCTAATAACTCTTCTTGGTTATATTTATATAAATAGCGAACTTCCCGCCAATTGGCATCATTTGGTTTATTCCAACCATGCAGATTGCGACCATGCATGCGCACGAGCGTCATCTGGGGATCAGTTACAATGGGCACAATCGGGATCGAGCCGTTGCCTGCTTGTGGTTCATCGGCAATTGCATGAATCCAACCTTCTTGCTGCATAAAATTTAATGTGTTTTCGCGATAAGCACGAATAAACCATGATTGATTCCGGAATTCCAATGCGACTGGGATGTCACCCATCACTTTTTTACAATATCGTAAATAATCGACATTTTCTTTGCGACAATCAAACCAAGGGGGAAATTGAAATAACACCATCGCTAATTTATTCGCCTCTTGATAAGGTTGTAAGGATTCCTTAAAAGCTTGAAACATCTCCGCCTTTGTCTCAAAGGGATTCTCTTCTCCGCGCTGATGCCCAGTCATTCCTTGATAAGCCTTCACAACAAAGCGAAAGTTCTCCGGTGTTTCCCTTACCCATTTTTCCGCATTGCGAATTGGCTGAACGGCATAAAAAGAAGCATCGACCTCCACAACTGGAAAATGACTACTATATTCCGCTAATTTATCCTTTGCTTTCATTTGGGCTGGGTACAAGCTATCATGATCTCCCCAGCCTGTGACACCGATGTAAATCAAGTCCATCCCTCCTGCCAATATTTTACCATATGAGCCTTATAATTTTTAAATATATCTCCTCTTAAGAGGCGAATTCTCTACTCGTTTGGCAAAATCTAGAAGCGTTTGCTAAAATATATATCATCCATTTCGTTTAGGCAATGGAGTTCACCAAAACTGCTGAACGCTAATGACTCCTGCCGAAAATCTTGGTGGAGTCTGCTTTATTTTAGCAACCTAGTTAAGGGTGAATTACAATGAAATATATAGCGGTTGGAATAGCTGGCATGGTTGGAGCCTCTTTACGTTATTTAATTGGACTTTCCTTCCAACATTTATGGTTTTATGATTTTCCATTAGCAACCTTTTTAATAAATATGGTGGGAAGTTTTCTATTGGGCTGGTTTACCTTACTTTTACCACGTCTGAAATTTCTTCCTCCAGTTATGATCCCTGCGCTTGGGACAGGGTTAATTGGTTCTTTCACTACCTTTTCTACCTTTAGTGTGGAAACGGTCGAATTAATGATCGCCGCTAAATGGGGGATCACGCTATTTTATATCCTACTTAGCTTATGGGGCGGCCTGCTCTTTTCCTGGCTTGGTTATCGTTTCGGTTCGAATAAAGGAAGGAGGCGTAAATGATGTTATCCATTTTTCTCGTGGCAGTCGGAGGATTCTTTGGTGCGATAGCTCGGTATGGAATCAGCAATTGGCTTAAAGGGAAATATCCATCCTTTTTCCCAATAGCCACACTTATTGTCAATCTTATCGGTTCCTTCTTACTAGGATGGATGATAGGCGCCAATCTTGGACATTCGCTACAGCTCCTTTTCGGAACAGGATTCATGGGGGCCTTCACCACCTTTTCTACATTCAAATTGGAAAGTATTCAGCTCCAAGCTGAGAAAAAGTGGAAATTGTTAGCTTTCTATCTTGGGATAACTTATACAGTTGGGATTTTGCTAGCGTTTATTGGGATGAAAATAGGTTCTAGCTTTTAGCAAAAGACTTTTCCGAATTCCTAAATATCTTCTCTCTGCCATGGAAAAATGAACAAAAAATCAGCAGGAGTTTTCCCACTGATTTTCCACCTATTTTTGGAAATCATTCCTAATCTTATGGTTTTCAACCGTGTCCTTTCATGCGTTCGGATTCGGCACTCGCCCATACCTCGTTTGATTACTGGGTAGCGCCCCAAAAAGAGTGGTATAAATGGGGCGCCCATCACATCAACAATGTTAACAGGATCATTGGGCCGATTTAACGTAGACAATGCTACCCGTACGGTATCTCCATGAAATGGACTTCCACAATTACCTTTATCTTTTCTATTTAATAGAAGGAATGAAGGGAATCCCCATTCCTTCTAATCATTTCCTAATTCGTAAACGTAACTTTTTGATTCGTCTGTGCCTGTTCGCTCCTTTGAAAATACTGATTAATTGCAATCAAATAGGCTTTTGCACTTGCTTTGATAATATCAGTATCCATTCCTCTGCCCGTATAGGTAAATCCTTCCTTTATCACTTTGACATGGACTTCTCCTACCGCATCTTTTCCGACTGATTTTGAACGAATGATATAATCTTTCAACTGAAATTTTGTCCCGATTAATTGTTCAATCCCTTGGTATAAAGCATCGATCACACCATTACCTTGAATCGTCGTTTGCCTTGATTCATGCTTTTCATCTGTCAATTCAAGTTGTACTTCTGTAAAGGTACCGGGATAGGAAATGACCAAATCAGTTAATTCATAATGGGTTTTATCATTCATAAAGTCTTGATTGACAAGCTTATGAAGATCATCATCAATCACATATTTTTTCTGGTCAATCAACTTTTTAAAGTGCTCAAAAGCGTGAGCCAATTCTTCCTTTGACAACTGGTAACCAAGATAAGCTAGTTTTTGCTGGAGCGCATGCCGGCCAGAATGCTTGCCAAGCACAATGGTGCTAGATGGGACACCCACTGTTTCTGGTTTAATAATTTCATAGGTGGAAGCATTTTTCAACACTCCATCTTGATGAATCCCTGATTCATGTGAAAAGGCATGGTCCCCAACAATGGCTTTATTCGGTTGCACAACCATTCCCGTATAATGACGAACAAGCTCACTAGTTGGATAAATCTCATTCAAGACAATATTGGATGTGGCCTGATAAATATCTTGTCTTGTTTCAAGTGCCAAGGCTACCTCTTCCAAAGATGTATTTCCCGCTCTTTCTCCAATGCCATTGATCGTTCCCTCAATTTGATCGACACCTGCTTTAATCGCTGCTAATGTATTCGCTGTCGCCATTCCTAAATCATTATGGCAATGCGTACTAAGTAAAACTTTATCTATAAGTGGGACATGCTCCCTCACCTTCCGGAACATATCTCCAAAAGTTTCTGGTGAAGCATAACCAACAGTATCTGGTAAATTAATGACAGTTGCACCAGCTCGTATAGCTTGATCTACCACTTGATAAATGAACTCAAGTTCTGTCCGACTGGCATCTTCTAAAGAAAATTCAATTTCTGAGAAGTACTTTTTCCCAAAGTGGATTGCTTGGATCGCCTTTTCCACGACTTGCTCTTTTGTCATATTTAGTTTATATTTGCGGTGTATAGGTGAAGTCGCGAGAACAATATGCAAACAAGGTGTTGCAGCACCTTTTAATGCTTCTCTTGCGGCTTCTATATCTTTTATATTGGCTCTCGCTAGTGCCGCAATACTTGTATTTCTGACAACTTTTGCGATTGCTTGGACGTTTTTGACTTCATTAGGCGATGAAATTGGAAATCCCGCCTCAATGCGATCGACCCCAAGCTTTTCAAGCTGTAAAGCAATCTCCACCTTTTCTTCTGTCGTGAGATGAACCCCGGGTGATTGTTCACCATCTCTAAGAGTGGTATCAAACATTTGAATTTTCCTCATCTTTCTTCCTCCTTTTTTTGAAATAGCAAAAGTCTAAGCGCCTTGGATATGGATGAACGGCTAAAGACGCGCCGTCCTGGCGCAACGCCGTTCTAACCAACTTTCTGTTGGCCTCACGACATGCAAATGTTCCTAAACCTAGGTAGGGCGATTTCTCCCTTCCCAGATTCAAGGTTATTTGACCTCGAGGGGCTGGAGCTAGACGAAAAAAAACCTGCCATCACACTTGTATATCCATACAAGGGACGACAGGAGTTTTATTCCTAACGTGGTACCACCCTAATTTACCTTTTTATCAATAGACAAAAAAGTCTTCGTTCATGCCTGTAACGTAGGTCAAACGGATTTTCTTACTATTCGTGTTCAGAAAATCAGCTAAAAGGTGAGTCGGTTTCAGATTATCCCATCGTCTCAGCTATCCGATTGGTCTCTGTATGATAAGAGCTGCTACCTTGATCCTTCTCATTGCTGTTATCTTTAATTTAAAGTACACCTTACCTGCTTTTTTATCAAAAGTCAATACTGAATATTCCCCTTTTAACAAATTCATAAAAAATATTGAAAAGTTATTTAAGTGTCTAACATTATTCAATTTTTCATGTTAATCATTTGCTTCGGCAAATCCTGTACAGACTGAATGACCGCCTCTAGTTTCGCTTCAATCCGGTATAGTAAATAAAAGGTTACAAGTGCCGGAAATCCGATTTCACTGATAAACGGTAGGAACTGTTCCACAAAAATCCTCTCCTTTCATTTGATTTATTTCCGATAAAGCAGGAAGACTCATTCCATAAACGGGAATGAGTCTCTACGCTTACTCTATATCAATCGTTGTGATGGTTTTGTCGACAATGCGCGCTGATTTTGCCTCTTTTAATGGCTTTCCTTCCGTGTCAAGGAAAATATCAGCCGCCAAAATCGCGGCCATCGCCTCTTTCACTTGTTCAGCCTCAAGCCCTTCAACTGGTTCGTCGACTGTAATCCGTACATTCTTCCCTTCTTCTGAGGAAAAATTTAATTCTAATACTTTCATATGCTCACCTCCCTTCTGATAAAAACTTTAAGATTATTCGCCGATTTGATACGTATCATTGCGTTCAATATTCCAAAGTGGCTGGGTTGACAAGGACCCGATCGCGGTAGCTGCTTGGTAAAGCTGGTCAGCTGATGCATTCAAACGAATACGATTAAATGTTTTCGTTTTGTGAATCGGCTGATTATCTTCATCTACCCCATAATCAAACACAAGTTTCATTTTTGATGCCTGTAACATTTCCTGTGCCATGTTCTCGCCCCCTTTCACCCTTCATATAGAGAAGAATCGGGGAAAAGGACACCTAATCTTTTCAGGAGGGGAAAATTTTAATAAATAGGCTCATGAGCAATTCGCTATTATCTAGAAATTCGTAAATTAAGAGACTCCCTCAAACAGCTCATCATGAATGCTACGGGATCACTTTCTGTGAATTCTCGATCGCTTCACTTTAAATCTTTCAGAATTGGGATCAAGACTCACTTGCAAAACCAAGATTGGAGACGATTCGAGGAAATATCGACAATAAAAAGAGACTATTTTTTCCTATGTTTAAAGAAAAAATAGTCTCCCCTCACTATTGTGACCATACTTTTTTCACTTTTTTACGAAAATCTTCATCTGTTAGGAATTTTAACTGAAAGGCGTTCATATTTTTCGATAATTTAATTTGCTCCATAGTGCTCAAGTCATTGGCAAAAAAAGCTAATTCAGTTTGATTGCCCTCCTGATCTGTGGCATACATAGCCATTGTTAAAACAAATGCAGTTGATCCACCTTTTTGCCCGGCATGTGCCAGCCATTCTTGGTTATTGGGGTTTTCCATTAAACCTTCCATGACAGGGTCAAGATAGGTATAGACATTTTCACTAAAATGACTCTTCGTGTTGAGTTTCTCCATAATGGAGACATACTCCGCTGTTGTCGCTCGCGGTAAACGATCTGACCAAACTTTTTGAAAGTCCATATTTAAGTCCTTAATCAATTGCTTTTTTTCCTGAGCATTTAATGGTTGTTGCAGCCACTCTTTATGTGTGGCTATGGTCAGCTCCCGGTATTCTTTCATATCCATGTTTTTTAATTTATCTAGAGCGGCCTTTTTCGATCCTTCTTCTTGAATAATTTGCTGAGGAATTGCCAAGGCACTAACAATCGGATAAATAGGTTCATGGGAAGAAAGCTGTAAATCTTCTAATGTTTGATTGATATTTTCCAAACCTAATAAATGGATCAGATATTCTGTATTCGCATTCGAACTATACACAATCATTCCTTTAGTGACTTCTTTTAAAGGAACAGTTTCCATTTGCTGATCTATTTTCACATCTTTCAACCAGGCTTGATGCGCCCCACCGTCCGTTTTGGGAATATAAAATATCTCCAAATCATTCAAAGGTATTTCTTGGTTTGGATCTATTTTTCCTGCAGCTGCCTGTTCAGCATATTCAATGGCGATAATTGTCTTAACAGCGCTTGCAAGTGGCAAAAGTTGATCTTCATTTACCTGCACCCATTTTTCTTGATTGTAATGAATCGTAGCCGCCACGTTTCCTTTATCCACATTTTCTTTTAAAAATTGGATAATATATTCGGGATCTTCTTTCCCGATTTGTTTTTGAAAAATCCAAATGCCTACACCTGCGACTAGAGCGACGACCACAACAAACCCAACCGTAATCCAAAGTGCTATTTTCATTGATTCCTCCCATTTTACGCTTTCCTATCTATACGTTCTTTCTTGTACTAAGTTTCAATTTTGTTTTTTAAATTTTCTATTATGCTATGAAAATAGGATTGAAGGAACGGTGGGAAAGCATCTACCTAGCTGCCTCAAATATTTTCCCACAGGGAGAACTTCATATTGACTTAGCCACTAGTATAGGACATCTTTAAGCTGACGCGTTCAAGCATTTAAGTCAGTTCCCTCCTCACCGGAAATAATTACTAAGTTGTCTTAGTAGCGACATTTGACGTTTTTTATACTGTCATTTTAGATGTCTGGGTAGTTGTCTTTTGGAAGCTAATTCTCATCCATGCAACGAACAGGGTCACTGCCGATACTAGTAATAAAGCGATCAGATCAGTAGATAATTGCTCCCCACCAAAAATAACGGTATAGTACCCGTTCACGGCATAAGTGGCAGGAAGATAGGAACCAACCGCTTGATAAAAGTCGGATAACATTACTTTCGGTACAATCACACCTGAGGTTACCAATTGTAGAGAAAGACCAATGATATTGAACAACATGCCACCAGTACCAAATATGACAACAAACATTTGTGTTAGATTTAAAAAGGCAAAGTAAACAAAGAATTGAAACATTGCTACGGTCCATATATTCGTTGTCCACTCTATTTGAAACACGATTAAAAATACTAGTGTCAATGCTGCCAGAATGAGTGCTACCCCCATATTGATGATTTGTCTTGCTATAAATAATGCCCATTTCTTGTCGTCATTTTTCAATTTCAGTGCAACAATATTCAAATTCATACTCATAATCATCGAACCGACAAAGGAAGCAAGAACAATCATTAACGGCACCATTGTGGCTGCAAAGCCATCCACATTATTCGTTTTTTCAATGGAAGCTTGAACAGATTGAGCATTGAATGATTGAAAGACTTCGGTCATATTTTTAGACAATTGCTGGGCAAGTTCTTTAGATGGTATGACTGCTTCAAATTGTTGAGGTAATGCTGCTACGATTTGTTGCTGTTTATAACCATTTACATAATCATTCATCGATTGTGTCATTGCCTGTGCGGCCCCATCCATAATTTGCTTAGACATTGTCGCATTGGCTTGATTAATAAAATATATCACGTTAGCTTCGCCTTGACCCTCTAACTGTTCTGAAAAACTCCTAGGTATCTGCACTACCATATCCAATTCATGTCTGTTTAAATCTTTTTTTGCTTTTTCTATGGATGTGTAATTTTTTACCTCAAACGGAATTTGCGTTGTGATTTCTTCTTGGATCGTGGTACCTAATTGCTTATCTTCATTCACAAGACCCATTCGTAAATTATCTGTTCGTTCCATTACACCATCGTATGCTGTCATCCAGATACAAAAGAAAATGACTAAAAAAGCCAAGGCTGTTCCCATACCAATATATGTTTCCTTATGCTTAAAAAACGATTGAATAGACTTCATTTTCATTCCTCCTAATATAGCAAGTACTTACTTGCATTTATTTTATAAAAAAGCCTAGGGGGTCAATCCCCTAGCAAAAAGACGAACACTGTGTTGAATAAAATCTACATTCGTTCCCGGGATAACTTGATCTCCAAAACGAGATTTAGAAAGAAAGTATCCAAAGTTTAACCAAATAAAGTTCATTGCTTGAAACTCAATATCTGTATGAACCAGTTTTCCCTTTTTATGCATTTCCGTGAAATACTCCACCATACTTTTCTTTAGATTTGTTGGGATTTCCACAATATATTCATTTAGTTCAGGAAACATTTCTGCTTCCCTTAGACCGATTAAAATGAGATCCTGCATCTTTTCCATTTCTTGTAAATATCCTTGCGCAATGTTTGTTAAATCTTGTTCCAGATCCCATACCATTTTTTCTGATATCATTTTCTTTAACATCGAATGATAAGATAATGATTGTATCGCTGCTTCCATCAGCCTTTTTTTATTGCCGAAATGGCGAAAAATCGTAACTTCATTTACTCCCGCCTTTTCCGCAATGGCCCTTGTGGTCGCACCTTTATAGCCATGGTCGCGAAATAATTCAATCACAGCTTTAATAATTTTTTCTTGTGTACTAAGTTCCGTCATTTTATCCAACCTTTACCGAATGCAAGTGATCACTTACACCAATTAGATTAATGGATGTTTCTTTAAATGTCAACCCAGTGTTTCTTATCTTTCTTGATAACCTTTTTCTCTCCGTTGTTCCATTCTCTTAAACAACCATTTTACGAAAGGTGGAACAGCGAAAAAAATAAAAAAGGTACGAAAAAGTTGATACCCTGATACGATATATAAATCAGCATGAATGGCGTGGGCGATGATGCCCATTTGATCCATTCCTCCAGGAGCCAAGCTTAACAAACCAGTGGCTTTCGATATAGGCTGAAGAAGCGTGAGCAATGCTCCCAAGCCGACCCCGCCAACTACTAGCAACAAACCACTCGCAATCGCAATCGAGAAGGTTTTGAATTTATGCGGCATATCATTTGGTTTCAAGAGCAGGCCAACATATGTCCCAATCAATAGTTGCGCTAAATTGATCAGAGCTGGGGGTAATATTGGACCTACTATGCCGGTTGCTTGAAGGAGGGCCGTGCCAATCGCGGGACCAATTAAATAAGCTGTTGGCAGTTTAATCTTAATACTTAAATAAGCAAAAACAATGCAGATGACCGCGAATAAAAAGATATTGGGGAATAATCCTCCCCAACTCCCAACTACTTCTGGAGGTAGAACTGCTTCATTGGCAATCAGTCCATCAGCTGGCTCACGAAAAAGTGGCAGCATTACAAGTAAAGGCGTTGTAATGATAATCATCATCAAGCGAATTACCTGTGTAATGGTCACCACGCCTAGGTTAATCCCTTTCGTTTCCTCAGCTAAAATTAATACTTGTGAAAGTCCACCTGGGATACTCGCTAATAACGCAGTTTGATAATCACTGTCAGAAACCTTTGAAACGAGATAAGCAATCCCTGAACAAAATAATAATAATAAAATCGTCATGATCAACATATACGGAATTTGTCGTCCCATTTCATGTAAAGCCGTGGCTGTCATTGATACACCAATCGTATATCCTACTATGATCATACCTGTATTCCGAACTGAATTAGGCCACATCAAAGGCCACTGAAAAAGATTAGTCGCAAGGAATCCAGATATCATTGGCCCCAACAGCCATGGTACAGGTATATGTAAAAAGTCGAACACAATCCCACCGATGAACGCGATCAAAAGTGTAAGAATAATATTGCTTATTTGCTGAAGCTTACTTTCCTTCAAATGGTAACCCTTCTTTCAACTATTTCACAAAAAAAAGATCATAGAATCATTGTGTCATCTTCTACTATACATGATTCTATTTTTAACAGATTTCCGTAAATCTCCATCTTCAATCGTGTGTAGGGCGTAGCCCAACGAAAAGGGAGAGATGAACTTTCGGTTGGCATAAGCCAACATTACTTACTATTCATAAAAATACGATATAACAAGTACAAGCGTTCTTTGATAACTGGATATATAAGGATAGTCAGAGAATCAAATATACGAAAACCAAGTTGTCCTTCTGTGCATAAAATATCCAAGGTAACGAAAGAACCTCTGAAACTGTCGAACATCTACCGCTGGAACGGCGAAAAGCAACGCTCAGGGAGATGGGAGGTTACTTTCCTCGTGGAACTGAGAAGCTCCCACTTCAAATTTTCGTTAGAAAATTAAGCGGTGAGAGATCTTTTTATAAAATAGTTTGAGACTCATAGAGTTATATAAAAGTCAGGCACTCGGATTATCGTCCGGAAAACATAATGCGATAACCTTCATAGCAAATGATACATGCCATGACGAAGTCACAAGTTTTCTCGGCTATTTAATAAAGTAATCGGTTTGTTTTTCTCCATAGTTGCTTGGTATAAACGAATTTCCCCAGACGGTGGGCCCTCGGAATGAATTCTGAAATTCTGGTTTAAAGAGATTGTCCAAGCTGCCTCATCATTTTCCATTAGGACAATAGCCAATGTGCCATACTGGATCACATGATCCCAATCAAACAACTCTGTTTTGCCGTCCTTTATTACCGTGATCCCATTCGTGTCACCGATGACTGTCGCGCCATTCCCATGCCACTGTCCATAAATTTCTGCCCCCACATAATAATACGATCCACTGCCTCGATCTCCATAGGTAGCAATAAATTGTTGTAGCTTTTGGTCTCTTGTCCTGTAAGTAATGGCAGCAATATCATTTTCTAGCCATTTTATTTTCGAAGTTCCGGCTATTTTACCAGGTAGTTTTTCTTTTGGACGAGCCAACATTCCGTAGATGGACCGATAATAAATGACTTCCCCTGTTTCCTTATTTTGCTTTAGCGATAAAATATGGTTCATGTCAGCAGATAAACGTGTGAAATTTTGAATTTCCTGATTATGTTTCACAAGTAGAAAGACATTCACCATTACGAAAATAATCACAATTGTAGCTCCTAGCCATTTCCACTTTTTCGAAATTGTTATAAAACATAAAAGAGCACTGGCTAGAAAAAGTACACACACAATATTAATAAAATAAAATAGTCGATCATCTACATATTCAACCTGAAATCGATTCTGAACAAGTAAAAAACCCATTTGCAAGCAGAAAAAACCGATCGCTAGGAATAAGGAAATCCAGCCGATATTCTTTCCGTTTCTACGTTTCTTTATCTGGATCGACCTCCATAGCAAACTCCCAATTTTCTCCACCATCATTTGAAATGAATTTTCCTTTTACTTTGCCACCAAGATAATCCCCATTCGGCCCTTGATTCAATAACATAGCCAAATGGTCGTTTTCCTTATAAGGCATTTCTGCCGTGACGAAGATCTCAAGGTACTTCTCGGGAATATCGATTGTAGCGGATTCCCATGTATTCCCGGCATCTTCTGTTACGTACAGTATAGGCTCTAGAGGATTTATATAGGAAAAGGATAAGAAACCAACCCTTTCATCAATAAATCCACCATCCGACAGTAAAGTCGTCACACCAGATCGGTTTGTTTCTTTCCAAATTCTCCCTCCATCATACGTCAAAAATACATTTGACATTTCCTGGGACATCGTTCGATCACCGGAAACAATAATATAGCCAAATTTATCACTTAGAAAAGCAACTTTCCGGAAACGCATCGATGGATAGGGTTCTGTTACGATCGTTTTTTCCCAATTCTGACCTTGATCAGTTGAATAAATATAAACAACTCTTTTACCAACTTCAGCTAAGCCCTCTGAATATAAAAATGCCGTCCTTTTTTCATTTAAAATATAACTATGTTCGATTAATTCTTCCCTATTCCCATTAAATTCACCTGAAAAAAGTTGATCGAGCTCGACCGGAACATTCACCCAATTTACTCCCTGATCAAACGTAATTTGTAACTGATTATTCTGCAGAGAATATCCTATTTGTTCATCAGTATAAATCGGCTGTAATGTTTCCGTTTGGTCATCCTCTGTTGCCAATTGAGGCGATTGCTCACTCCAAAGCTGAGGTCCTTCCTTACGAGTACCTTCATAATAAAAGGTAGAGATCGATAAGCCAATTATTATGACAGAAGCAACACCTATAACGAATTTATTCACTTATAAACATCCTTTTTCGTCCATTCTTATGGAAATCATAACATATTGGAATTGAGGTCTGTTTAATCCATCCCCGGAATATACATCGTCATGTCCCTGCCATCAATTATACTTTGAAAAGCATAAACAGGTTGATAAAAACCTTTGGAGTCTAAATAATAGGTGACTTCCACCTGATTAATATGTAAGGTTTCGAGCCGATTATTCTCCGGGTAATATTTAAACTTACCTGCTAAAATTTCATCGTATGCTTCTTGTTCACTTTTTATTTGGACATCCTTTACCTTGTCATAGGTGATCATTTGATTGTCCATGTACTTCACTGTATCATCGTTATAATACTGTACATTTAAATAACCATCTATAAGCTGATTTCCGTTGACTATTTTATCTGCCGTCCATTCATATATGCCTGTCTCGACTTTTTGAAAATCGGTTTCTACTGGGATATCGATACCGAATGCTGTTACGCTTGCATTTAATGTTTTTTCATCCGTATCTTTTGGTTTAGCATCCAAGCTTGAGAAGTCCGTAAAACGATAACCTCCATCTAAAAATTGAAACCATATACTATATCCTTGAATCTGATAAATCCCCTCGTCTGGATACACTGTAACCTCCATATCCCCTGTATCATGATGCTGTCTCTTGAAAAAGTCGACAGCAAATTCCTCTCCAGAAGCCTTTGTATAGCTTGGCGCCTGATAGATCGGAACGTTTTTTCTTTCATCATCAAGCTGCACATCATTCGTGATCGTCGCATTAGCCATATTTGTCTTATAATTCGGCACAATGACAAGGTTTCCAAATTCCTTCGTATAATAATAGGCAAACATACCGCCAGAAAGGAGCACCACTATTAATATAGGAGAAAAATAGAACAAAGTGTGCTTGATCCCTTTGTCTTTAATCGTCAGGATACCCATAATAATTCCATAACCAATAATCGCACCCAAAAGATTATTAAATAGATCATCCAACTCAAAAACACCAAATCCTGTTAGAAGTTGGAAAGTTTCAATGGAAAGCGTAAATACTGCCGCCAGCCCAATGGTCCACCTTGCTTTTCGAAAACGAGCATGCCATAACGGGAGAAGGATTCCAAATGGCACAAACATCAAAATGTTTAAATACAGAAACTGCCATTCTCTAACACTAAAACTATTCCAAGCCTCTTGGTAAGAACTAAAAAAAGCTAAATTCACCCCACCTGGATAATGTGAATTCCTATTCAGGAAAGTCACACCTATCACCATCATAAAATAGCCAATAAATAAACTGGTAAGAAGCAGCTGTTTTTTGGAAAGGCGCTTCTTCCCGCCCATAAGTTTTCTATACACAATGACATACCCAAGAAAAAAGCAAATCCCTACTACTATGACTGCGCCTAAGGCTAAAGTAAAATTCTCTTTCAAAATTCCAATGATTTCTTGTAACCTCATTTTCTATCTCCTTTTGTTTTCTCATCTGCTTCTCTTTACTTCTAGATCATTTTTTATGTATTATCTGCTCGTAAAAATCAGGCATGAATAAGACCCCGATCATATAGAGCAGATCTTCTTCTTGATCATCAGCTATGTTCTTTTTCAGCCGCAATCATTAAAAACATCGGTCTGCGGGTTTCATCTTTCATTTCCGGGTCTTTTAACATGTCATCAGAAGGAACGGATTCTTTCACAGCTTTTATCGTAAAACCCGATAAAATTAAATCATTCATATAGGTTGAAATCGTACGATGGTATTTTGTCACATTTTCATTCAAGAAGTTTGTTTCACGCACTCCTTCTAGTTGATAGTTGTCAACAGGCCAATGTAGACGATTCCCTTGATCATCATAATACCAATCCTGTTCATTCCGAGAAGTAAAAATCGGATGTTCAACTGAGAAAACGAAACTGCCACCAGATCTGAGATAATTATAAACTTTGGCGCAGACTGTTTGAAACGGCTGAATATAGTGAAAAGCTAATGAGCTAATGACAATATCAAATTGAGCGTTAGAAAATTCAATATCCTCAATGGGCACTCTCTTATAAGATATAGAAGGATCATTTGTCATTTCGCTCGCTTTTTCAATCATTCTTTCGGATATATCTACGCCTATAACAGAACGTGCTTGCTGCTCACGAGCATAACGACAATGCCAACCAAAGCCACAGCCTAAATCGAGGACATCTTTATCTTTTAGATCCCCCATTAGCTCTTTTACGATATGCCATTCCCCAGCACCTTCAAGTCCTTTCACTGACCGTGGCATTTGTTCATAGGCAGAAAAGAATTTTGGATCATTATATTTATTTTGTTTCATCGATTATACAACTCCTATTATTAAGATAGCCTTTCCAAAAAGGAACATTTCTTCAAAATCTAGGAAGGCAAGACATCTTTTTCTTACCATTTCTTTCCCGTCGTACATAAAGTAAATTAATAGTCCTTTTAAGCAAAAATCTGTTTATTCCCTCATTAACCAATAAATTTTCCACAGGATTTCCTGCCACTTTTGTGTCGGGGGACAACCTTTTGTCACGACAAAATCTGCCACAACGATGGAATTCTCACTGATCGTAATCCTAGGTAAAATTACACCACTCCCTGGGTAGGGAAAAGGGGGGCTAGAATAGGAGACAGTATGGAGTTAAAATCATTTGGAAACAGGCTTGCTTTGAAATGGATAAGCGAAGATCGCGAAAAACTAATGGTGGTTCTGAATGTGAAGATGGCGTTGGTAATCTAGATTCTGTTCGCCTCGGTAGCCCGCATGGCCTTTGCCTAAATCTTCTTCTGATTGTGTCTTAGCTTGATGTGTTCCGAAAATCTTCTTACTAAAGCTTCCAAAACTAAAATTTTAATAGGAATGGTTCTTTCTTTATTTTATCAAATGATCACCTTTTAGAATAGTTTAACAATTGAAAAAGACAGGCTGTGCCTGTATATTTTTTAAATGTTCTAAAACTATATGTGCTATAATCAGAACAACATTAGGTATCAAGAAAGGATGAAAAGTTTTGCAGGATATTCGTGCCAATAATGTAGATCGCTTTTTGGGCTACAGCCAATTTTATGATCAAAACCGTCCTGTCCCTCCAGCTGATGTTGTCCGCATTTTAACGAGATATTTAACAGATGCACCTAATCGTGTCGTAGATGTCGGTTGTGGAACTGGATTATCTTCCTTCATTTGGTTAGACCAAGCGAAAGATATTATCGGAGTAGAACCAAATGATGATATGCGCGAAACTGCTATCTCTCATTGGCAATCCCAGCAGAGGCCAAAAAATCTACGGTTTGTAAAGGGAATATCTGATCAGCTAGAGTTAGATTCTAATTCAGTCGATATTCTCACCTGTTCTCAATCGTTCCATTGGATGGATCCACAGCCAACATTGCGGGAATTTGCTCGTGTGTTGCGTGATGGTGGAGTCTTTGCCGCCTATGATTGCGACTGGCCCCCCACCTTTACAAAAGAAGTGGAGGAGCATTATCATACCCTGATTGCCCTTGCTGAAGCGCGTGTAATCGAACTTGCACCAGCCGAGCAACTAGCTTTTAAATGGGATAAAAACAAACATCTACAACAAATTCGCGAGTCTCAGCTTTTTTCATTTTCTAAGGAAATTGTTTTCCATCAGTGGGAACGCTGTGAGGCTAACCGTTATGCTAATATTGCTTTAAGCCAAGGTGGATTACAGACAGCATTAAAACTAGGGGCAGATGATTTACATAAGGAAATTCAAGCTTTTCAAGATCATGTCCAAGAAGCTTTCGCTAGTCAAACGCAAGACATCCTTTTTAGCTATCGCATGCGCTTAGGAATAAAATAGCCTCATACAAAAAACACCTTTTTGTTTTATCAAAGGTGTTTTTACACATATAAACATGTCTATAAATAAAATCGCTGTTGAATCATCTTTGCTACTTCTGTCGCACTTAGTTTCGTATTATCAACCCGTAAATAATTTTCCTCTTTTATTTCTCCTGCTTCTGAATTTAACCGATGTGTCTCCATACTACTCAATAAATTTTCTTCTGATTGTTTAATATTTCGTTTTGTCGGTTTTTGTTCAAGGCGGTTCGGAGTTTGATTCCGTTTAAGCCTTTCTTCTACATTTGCTTCAAGTTCAACGAAGTATATATCAGCTCCTTCTGAACGAAAAATACGAGTAATTTTTTCAACAAATTCCCAATCCGTTTCTTGATTGAAAGCCCATACAAATGTAAAGATCATCCCGTACTGTTCACCTTGAGCAAATGCTTTAAAAACTTCTTCGCGGAATAAGGTCGTTAATCGCCACATCTCCGGGCTAAATCCAAAAAGAGGTTCAAGCAAATCAATCGTCATATGATTGTGAAATAATTTCAACTCCGTAATTTTTGCAAGCTCCTGCCCGACTGTCATCTTTCCAACAGCCTGTGGGCCAAATAATAGTAGACATTTCAATGTATTCTCCCCTATTCTGAATAACTGGATTTTAATCATCAACAGTTACGGGTTTCGTTCCACAAGCCAATAATAAAAACATTAAGGCATATGAATCTGGATTTCCCTGCAAATTTTCAAAGACTTTCCCAATACTTCGGAACTCATCTTTAGATAAATAGCCGTAATGGTAAAATGCTTCAAATCTTTTGGGATTAAATTGCTCTTTAAAACCTTCTATGCCAACTAAATCACTGTGCATAGAAATGGTATCCATTTCTATATGAGAAAATCCTGTAGCTTTGAGTAATCGGGGTAAACTACGTCCAATTTCACGATTCCCCCCTGCTATTCCCTGCATGGTGATGAACTTATCGATAACAGACTGGAAATTTTCGTCTTTTGGTTCGACTACACCAAAAATCCCATCATCGATATCAATGATCACAAGCTTGCCGCCTGGCTTTAATACTTTAAAAATTTCTATAGCCGCTTTCTTCGGCTCGTAAAGATGAAGAAAGACTAATCGGGCAATAACAAAATCATATTCATGTTCAGGAAGACCTGTATCATACACAGAAGCATGGATAAATTCAACGTTTGTATTCGTTACTTTATTTAATCGTTGCTCTGCTGTAGCTAATAGGTTTTTATCAATGTCTAATGCTGAAATATTACTTTGCGGTAAGCCTTCAGCAAGTTTCTCCGTAACAAATCCTGGTCCACATCCAACCTCTAAAATCTTCATCCCATTTGACAGTCCCAACCATTTCAGATTTCTAAATTCCTTCTCCCAACTCATTTCAACTTGTGCCTTAAGTCGATCAATCTCTGCCTCTACTCCAATATTGGAATAAGAGATATTATAAGTTGAATTAAATGGATTCATCATTAGGAAGCCCCTTTTTCCTTTTATTTATATTTCGATTTCCCATTACCGCCATTATCGAATAGAGAAGATGATGTAAAGCTGGAGCAGTGAACTGATCGAATATAAAGATTGAAGGTTTCAATATCTTTGTTCCTTATAGTGAGACGACACTCGAATGATTTGTTTTCATTTATCTGTAAAACAATTGTATTCTAATGATTTTCCGTTTATTAGTCGAAAATTATTATGTTTATTGAATTCTAACCATTATGTTATTTAGTGCAGCATAGGTTATTCAATTCATTCCTCCGCACAACATACGTTATCGCCCTTGTTTTTAATAATATTGGTTTTTCATCTCTAGTAATCTTGTATTTTAATGGTTTGACAATCGACTGTAATACCTCCCAGTTCGCATAGATACCACTTAACTTATTCATCATCACTTCTGTAGGGAGATTTAATTCCATTAAGGCTTCTAACTGTTGATTGTTTTCTAAATCAATTTCTTGGACTTCGGAATTGATAATAAGACAGTTGATTCCGTTGCTTTTCGTCCCTTCTGCCATTTGTTGAACGACTTTGTGAAAGGTTTCTTCTGAATGGATATGTTCCAGTGATGATACCGCAATGATGAAATCAAAATTATTTGCTGTTATTTTATAATTGCTGATATCTGCCTTTTCCGTTTGAATAACTTCTTCAACTTGATATTCTCGGCAATATTCTCTTAGTTTATTTAATGCCGAGTCTAGTAAATCAACACAAATTACTCGGCCATTTTGAGTTTTTATCGCTTCAGCAATCGGAATGCTATTCCTCCCCACTCCGCAACCCAAGTCGAGAACAGTTAAGCGATCATTCTGATTCAATAATGGCAATAAATCAATGACGGTTTGGGCTGGTTTATTCAACCAAGAGCCTTCCGCAAATAATAAATAGTTCTCATAACAAAAATCGTGATACTTCTTCTCTTCATTACGAATATATTGAATTCTATCCAATGTTTGCCTCCCTATTAGACGATATGTTTATGATTATTGCCATTCTCCCTTTCATACACTTGAAAATAATAATGATAAGGGTTTTTATCATTCATAATTCCCTTTTTCACAGAAATCTCTTTCCAAGCCTCGAAATCAATCTCAGGGAAAAATGTATCACCTTCAAATTCATGGTGTATGAACGTGATATACATTTTTTGAACAAATGGCAGAAATAGCTTATAAATCTCTTCTCCACCAAAAATAAAAATTTCCCCTTCATTTTCACATAGTCTAAATACATCCTTGACTGAATTTGCGATTTCACAACCAGCTTTATAAAATTCCTTATTTCTTGTTAGAATGATATTCCTTCTATCAGGTAAGGCCCTTCCTATTGATTCGAAGTTCTTTCTCCCTAGTATGATTGGGTGTCCATGTGTAGTGTTTTTTACATATTCCCAATCATTTGGAATCCTCCATGGTATATCATTGTGTCTGCCTATCACCCTGTTCTTATCCATTGCAACAATGAGAGAGAGCATTTCATTAAATCTTCCACCTTTATATGTATTGTAAAAATAGGAAATAAAAGCCTTTAGCAGATTTTAAATATATTGAATCAATTTCAGAATAGAGATTTTAGCATTCAAATCCGAACAACGTTGTTTTACGCTTCAGATGGACGCTTTCCGGGGAGCGTGCGGTGAGCTTCCTCGTCGCTATGTCCTGCGAGATCTCCACCTGTCACGCTAATCCCCCAGGAATCGCCACCTTCCGCTCCAATCAACTAAGGTAAGGAAATACATGGACTAACAATTCAATCTCTTTTAACAATAACGTTCGTGTATTGATCATCAATAAGCAATTATGAAATTGACTCTATTAACTTGCAATTATCTTAGTTTAATCTCTTGCGCGGATAGTTTTTATGCAAGTCTATCTTCCAACCTACATTTATTCTCATTTTTCATTAATTGGTGTTTGAGATTAGTTTGAGTGTATTAACGAGAGGGTTTCTATTAGGCGAAGGCTACTTTCACCGCACCTTCTTTGCGGGCGATATCCAAGCAGTCCTCGATAAATTTCAAAATAGCTTTTTGCTGAAAGTCAAAGATCTCCCCTCTGCTGTTCTTATATAAAAAGGCATGGTCCGCTATTTGCATAAATCTTTCTAAAGCTTCTTCTACCTGTGAAGGTGTTAGCATAAGAGTCGCTCCTATGCCACTTACTCCTCCATTATATTGATGTGCATCAAATAGATCGTAAAACCAAGGGGCATAAAAATCTCCTGCAGTAAAACTTACTTGCTGTAATATTTCTCCTTTTTCGTTATATGAATATATATCATGACCCACTGATAAAATCCCTCCTTTTTAAAATAGTTTTTAGCTTAGGAAAGGTTCGATTGTCATAATTTGTAGGATTTTCACAAATGAATAGGCTTTCATTTCGGAGAATAAATGAAGGGGAAACCAGGAAGATAGACCTAATTAAATATTTACATATTTCGCTAGTTATAGTCAAATAAATATTTCGACATTTCTCGACTGTATCGTTTACTACGGGAATCATCCTATTATTCTAGGTCAGATGATTCCCGCTTCTTTCGTCCAATGATCAAATTACACTGTTATCGATATCATTAATTTAAAGATTGATATATGATCTCTAATAGACGATATGTTACATCACATTTGTATTCCCAAAACATTATGCCGCCAAGTCCTTCATTTACTACATATTTCCCCTTATGGTGAAGCGATTCTTCATCATCATATGTAATAAATGTGCTGCCATCAAAGAGATAGGGAGCTTTGGCTTCATCATCCCAAAAACGAGTAAATCCATTTTTATTAATATATTTTTCCACAAGCTGGGAAAAATCGGGTCCATATCCCCCAAAACTAGCGGTCATTTGATGTAACCCCTGATTATGATTGGGAACATCTTTCCACATCCGCGAATAAAAAGCGGCCCCGATGACAAGCTTCTCTCGTGGAACACCAGCCTCGATGAATAATTCAACTGACTTTTGCACACTGATTCTAAATAAATCACCCGTGGGTGTGTATAAATTCGTGTGATGTCCCGTCAAAGTTTGAAAGCCCCCACGCATGTCATAAGTCATTAGCTGAACATAATCCACACACTGCTCAACCGCTTTCATTTCCGTCCCATCTATATAATATTGGTCTGCCCCAGCTGCAATCGTTAAAAGATAGTATTGCCCTGTTTCTTTCTCAAGTGAGTCTAAGGCCATCCTTAATTCTTGTAAAAGAGCTGTAAAGTTTTCTTTATCAGCAGGAGATGAGGCGATTCCAGCTTCGCTATAACAAGGATATTCCCAATCAAGATCAATGCCATCAAAGGAATGCTCTTGTAAGATCATAACAGCACTTTCGGCCATTTGCTTCCTCCCTTTGAATGTGGAAGCGGCCTCAGAAAATCCACCAGCACTCCATCCGCCAACAGATAGTAGAATGGTAAGTTCAGAGTTTACGCGTTTTAGTTTTTCTAATTGATCAAGATTCTGTAAATGATCGATGTGAATTTGATCTTCTTTCACATGTCCAAAAGCGACATTCAAGTGGGTTAATTTCAAGGCATCCCCTTCCCTTATATCTGGCAAAGAAGCATCACCAGCATAACCTACGACTCGATAATTTATCATTTTATTCCTCCTTTTTTAACAGACACTTTTTTAAAATTTTTCACTTTCTCTCCATAATGTTATAACATAAAGAAGATGGAATCCATAGATGATTAATTTCATATAATCTAATCATCCATTTAATAAGAAATAATTCTATTTTTTTAAAAGGGTGTGTTGTATTGAAAAGTGCTGTACCAGAACCAACAATTCAGACTTATGCACCAAATCGCTACCTTTGTCAAAAAACGTCCGAAAAACCTGAACTAGATGGAAGGCTTGATAAATCTTTTTGGGAACAAGCTCCTTGGAGTGAAGCCTTTGTCGATATTGAAGGAGAAATGAGACCCCTTCCTCATAAACAAACACGTGTAAAAATGCTATGGGATGATGAATATTTTTATTTCGGAGCAGAATTAATAGAAGATGAAATTTGGGCAACATTGACAGAAAGAGATTCTGTTATTTTTCATGATAACGATTTCGAGATTTTTATCGACCCCGATGGCGATACCCATCATTATTATGAATTTGAAACAGCTAAACCATATCCTGAGGACAACTGGGTCTGGTCACCTCAAGGTGTGATCAACATGCATTACCCAGAATTATGGGGATATGTTTTCTTTACGGATACAGAAAATCAACCACTTCCGATGATCCCAGAGGATGAAGAGAAAAAGTGGCAACTTCGGAAGATTTATTATTGGGAGAGAAACTATTTCGCAGAACATGATTCTTTTACCACCGATATTAGTGATGAATTACATGAGCAGTTGCCTGTTGACTGGGAGATTGAAACCACTTCACGCACATTCCTTGCCTCTGTCAAAACTACAGATGGACAAAAAAGAATGTATATTCGTGAAGATGGTAGAGTATGGGAGGAGTCGGCAAAATGAATCAGCAAACACGCTGGATGATACTAGATGATGAAACGAAATGGCAAATGGAAGAAAAACTTCAATACAAACGAGAAATAGCAAAGGAAAAGGAAAGAGAATTATTCGGCAGCTTGAACGAAGCGCAGACAATGGATGAGGAACTGGCTTTAAAATATTTGCTTGCATACATGCCGTTAAATGATTTAGCTGATTATGATGGTGCACTATTATTGAATCATATAAGAGAAGCTTTCCATATTCAAAATGTTGTACCTTGGGGGGAACATGTACCACCCTCACTCTTTCTGCATTTTATTCTTCCTTATAGGATCAACAATGAGAATATTGAAGATATACGTGGAGTCTTTTTTGATGAAATTTATCCTCGTGTCCAAGATTTGTCCATGGCGAAGGCGATTTTAGAGACCAATCATTGGTGTCATGAGAAAGCGAATTATATTGGCAATGACCCACGAACTGTATCACCCCTTACATTGATTCGGACAGCTTTAGGAAGATGTGGAGAACAGTCCACCTTGGCGGTTGCAGCCCTCAGAAGTATTGGCATTCCAGCTAGACAAGTGTATACGCCACTTTGGGCCCATTCTGATTCCAATCATGCTTGGGTAGAAGCTTGGGCAGATGGAAAATGGTATTTCTTTGGTGCTTGTGAACCTGAGCCACAATTAAATCAAGGTTGGTTCGAAACCCCAGCCAAACGAGCAATGTTGATTCATACCAAAGTGGGTGCTTATTATAATGGCCCTGAGGAAATCACTTTAGCCCATCCTTGGTATTCTGAGCTTAATCTCACGAATCTCTACGCCGAAACGAAAACGATACAAGTTCGTGTCATAGATGAAGAAGGACAGCCAGCCCAAGCCAAAGTACAATTTCAATTATTTAACTTTGGTGGGTTACGAAATATCCTTATGAAGGAAACAGATGGACAAGGAACCGCTTCCTTAACGCTTGGTCTTGGTGATGTGTATATTTCCGCCTACGGTGCGAAAGGATGGGGCTTTGGCAAATTTGATGTCAACACAACTGACGGTATCACTATTTCCCTTACTAAGGAGATTCCCGTTGATACTGAAGTAGATTTCGAAATGGTCCCCCCCTCTGCCCCGGCAAATGATGTGAGTCTGGATGTGACAGCGGAAGAAAGGCAAAAACATAATGATCGAGTCAAAGCTGAAGTCAATTTACGCGCGAGCTATGAAGCAACCTTTTTAACAGAGGAAGATGCCGATAAACTTGCCGATGAGTGCTCTTTACCGAAAACAAGAGTATGGGACATCCTCAAGAAAGCGCGTGGAAACAGTCATGAAATAGCAGCCTTTCTAAAAGAGTATTCCAAGCTATACAAGGAATGGAGCTTGCGGCTTCTAGAAGTTTTAAACGAAAAAGACTTAACAGATACATGTCGTCCAACATTAGCGGATCATCTCATTCAAGCAATGATTGTCAAAGACAGCATACTTCCTGAACTTGACGATGAATTTTTTGCTCAGTATATTCTACGGCCGCGTGTAGATTTTGAAATGTTGACCTCTTATCGTTCCTATTTCCTAAAAGAATTCGGAATAGATAATGTGGAAGCTGTACTAGGTCATCCACATTTCTTGGTAGATTTTTTAGAGCGGGAATTCGAAGTTATCGAGGGAGTCAATTATTTCCGCGGATCGGCGACGCCAGTTGGAAGCTTCAAATTGAAAAAAGGGGATACACTCTCTCGAAATATATTATTTGTCGCGCTCGCTAGAACGATTGGCATTCCAGCACGGCTGGAGCCAAGTGATAAACGCCCACAATATATGATGGATGGATCATGGAAAAATGTCCAATTCCGTAATAGTACAATCGATACTAAATCTGCTATCTCGGATCAGATAGGATTCGTGTTATGGGAAAAGGATGAACATGCAACAGAACCAACCAAGTATGGAGAAAATATTACGATTGCTCGTTTTGAAAAAGGGAACTATCAACCTTTATTTTTCAAATTTGATGAAACTGAGCAACAGAAATTGCCTTTACCCGCAGGATATTATCGTCTGACAACCAGTGTTCGGTTAAATGACGGCACAGCGCTTATTCGCTTCCGCTATTTTCAAGTGAAGGCGAATGTAGAAACGACTGTACCACTACAATTTCCTAAGCATGTGCATAATGTCCCTGTAATTGCTGAGGCAAATTTGGATTACCAGGCAGAAGCAATGGATGGTACCAAGCTAAATGGAAGGCGAAATGTTGGTGCAAAAGGAACTACCTTTATTTGGATTGAACCAGACCGCGAACCATCGAAACACTTACTTCGAGAGCTCACAGAAATGAAAGCGGAGTGGGAAGCACTTGACGTCCAAATAAACGGCTTCATTCGAAATGAAAAATGGGGAACAGCACAACAACTTCTGGCCGCAGGTGATTTGCCAAACAACCTGATGTTATTAAAAGAAACCGCCAGTGAAGAGGCATTACATGTCATTGGGCAGGCAATAGCAAAGGATAAAATAATTGGAAATGAATGGCCGATTGTATATGTACTGGATGAGAATCAGCAAATTCGTCATATCTCAGAAGGTTATAAACTAGGCATCTCAAAAGAAATAATCGATGTCTATAAACAAATTTCAGAATAAATCTAAGCCAATCTCAAGCTTTGTAAAAGCTTACATTTATTTGACCAAACTCTGATACAGTCAATATAATAGACTGGCTTCGCATGAGGGGATCGGTAACACTATCCCCTACCGTTAGTCTTCTTGAAGACTTCCTGGGAGGGAGGATGTTCCTATGGACATTTGTTAGTGCATTGACGGTGATGATTTCATTCGGGATGTTAATAGCGTTAAAAACCATAAAAAATAATCCCTCATGCGCTTTAGCAGGTACGTGGGGGATCACTTCTCTAGTTACCCACCCCTCTTGTCGGGGTTCGGTCTATTGTGACCGTTCCATATAACTAGCATGGTCGGTCTTTATTTTTTATTACTGTCTGTAAATATTATGCCACGAAAAGAATAAAAGTACGATTTAAAAAGCGGGATCTTCAACTTAGAATACATTATCATCCTTATCAAGGATTAGATAAATTTTAGGAGGAGCCTAAAAATATGCATCTATCACTCTACCAATAAGCTGTTTATCGCCAACTGATCATGAAATGTAAAATTGAACCTTTAACTGCCGTATTTAAAAGGGCTATTACGTTTTTTGCCATCATGAGCCTTAAACAGTTTTAATAGAAGATTTTATATAGTTCTCTTCCCTCTTCTCATTGATTAAGTAGCTAATTCAGGCAAAACGGATATTAGCTCAATCAAATCACCAACCACAATATCAGCTTGAGCCAGCTCTTCTTTTTGGGCAAAATCGAAATGACATCCAATCGAGACCAGACCGTTATCCCTAGCTGCATGTATATCAGATAGGCGATCCCCTACTACTGCTCCGTTGGTAATACCATATTTCTTGATTATCCTCTGAACCAAATCTGACTTATTTAATGATTCAATTTGTTCGATACTGCATGTTTCAGTCAGCCAATGACCCAACTGATAATAATCGACGATGGCGTTGAGATATTTGGTTAAACCATTGCTTGCGATGAAGATGGAACAGTGATTCTCTTGCAAAAAATGAAAAACTTCTTCTACATTCGGATATAAGGCACCTTTTCCACTTCTAATATTTTCAACTAATCTTTCTAGAAAATAAGCATCCGTTTTTTCTCGATCTGCATTGCAATGATCGGGCATCAAAGTTTCCCATACTTGTGGTAACGGCACTCCCATGATTTCACGATATTGATCAATAGGAGTAGCTTTACTCCACTTATTCATTGACCTTAAATACTGAAATGTATCATCCAGTGATATTTCTAAAATTTTATCTGTTTGAAATAATGTTCCATCCATATCAAAAATGACGGCTTCTAGCAAAGCTTTCTCTCCCTATCAATCATTCTATGTCATGAATATTAATCTTTATAGGCTTGAAACCAGTGAAATGGTTGTATTTCTTTTAATGTCTTAAATTCCAATTTACCATTCGGGTTAGTTACGGCGGCTTTTACACTTTCTCCCCAATAAAAAAGTCTCTCTTGACATACCCCACAAGGAGTTAAAACAATAAATTTCTCGTTCTTATCTTCCCTTACAACACAAATGCTATGAGTAATCTTTGTATTAAGTTTATGCGCTTCAAGAATCGCACCCGTTTCAATACACAATTCAGTTGAAGCATTAATCACATCTGGTGCTACACTGGTTAAAATTTGACCATCCTCCGTATACATTGCTGCGGCTCCACCCCAACCAGAAGAATATCTCCTTTCTATCAAATCGATTGCTGCTTGATAAAGCTTTTGTTCAATGTCCATTTTTTATCTCCCTAACTTTTCCTCTTAAGTCATACTTTAATATAATTTCATTTCTTATACTGAGCTAGATAGGGCTATGAGTCGTATTTAAACACCGAGCATAAAATTCATTTATAAGTATTTTTCTAAAATAATTTTCGGTTCATCCTGTTTATCTGTATCTATTCCAATTACATCAAAGCCACACTTTATATTTAAAATAAGCATGTTTCGCCATTTATTTTTTGTCTTAGTTCGGACAAGCTTATACCCTTTATTTTTTAAGTATGAATGTTGTTCAGTCATTAGTTTAGTCGCTATACCTTGACATCTATGTTTTTCATCAACAGCTCCAAGCCAACTATAAAATATGTCGGGGGTTATTTCATACCCGATTTTATACCCGACAACTTCTCCATGCTTTATCCCAACTGTAAAAAGAAGATTCGGTTTACCTTTTGCCTTTCTTAATAATGTGACATGATCTTTAAAAAGCTTTTCATGGAGACTTTGAATCTTATTTAGTAACTGTTCGTCAGGTATTCCGGCAACACTTATACACTTCATAGCAATCCCCCTTAAAGGTTTGAGAAATTAAGGTAGGTAACTTCAAATTTGATTTTAGTTGTCAACAAAACCCTCATTAAGAAGAATAAATTATTGTGTACCACCTTGTATAATATTGATAAGCAATACTCTGTGTCGTATCATCCTTTTCAAAGACCAGAGCATTGGAATTCTCATTTCTTTCTACAAAACGCCATCCTTCTTCTTCCATCATTTCAATGTATGGCTCCATCTCCCCTCGTTTTACTATATATCCATATATTCCATCCACAGCTTCCTCTCCCTTTACCTCTGCTATTTCTTTATTTTGAAAAATAATTTTAGAGATAGCCATAGCTAATGGTATAGGGTTACCTTCTTGAAAAATCACATCTTTTTTTTGAACGATAAAGATGGATAATAGACTTAATATTAGTATTGTTATAAGAAAAACCTTTGATTTTAACATGTAATCACTTCTCTTTATATATAATTCAGTATTTGTGATTGAGCAATCTACACCGTAATCCCCAGTAAATTTTTCAAACTGCTGTTCTTTAAACAAGTGTTACCATCTCTGGCCCCTTTAGTTAAAATGGATAGTTCTAAAGTTTTAATGATAGGCTAATAAGTCCCTCGTTATCTATTCCTACTTCCATAAAACCAACACTTTTAAAGCAAGGGAAACTTGCTAAATTATCAGGTTCAATCCCTACCTTTATTATCCTCACTACTAAAAGTTCTTCTTGTATAAGCAAAAATTAGTTGCATGAAAAACGATTAATTTAGATTGCTCACTAGTAAATTTATTAAACCATAGCCGTTTCTTTTTTACTTGAATAACATAATGATCTTTGATCTTTTGTTACGATATAATGAGTCTCTTCTTCACCGTATAGCGATTCAGATTTATTGGCAACCATAAATTCCGCATCGGAAGTCTTCATCCGAAGATTTGTCCTTTCGATTAAATAATTAGCATCATTTGTATCTTCTAACTTAAACCCCACAAGTAACAAGTTAGGATTCCAATTTTTTATTTGTGATAATATTTTGGGAGCCTTTTTAAAATGAATGATTGGGGGTTCATCACTGGGCATTTTTCAGTTTCTAAAATTTGATTTCCTCTACGATCTAATACTTTATCAATCACCCAATCTGAACCAGCAGCAGACATTATGACAACATCTATATGTTCAGATTGGACAATCATTTTTACTTTTTCGCCTAAATCATAAATTCCTTCAAATTGAAGCAAGTGCATTTTTTTGTGATTTTCTGGTAGTTTTGCAAAATAACCATGCAAAAATATGACCTCTGCTTCTTGACTCAATGCTTGTTCCGCTATATAGCATCCTATTGTACCTTTTGCTAAATTAGTTTGTCCTCTAACATTATCCCACTTTTCAAGGGTTCCTCCACTCGTAATCAGAATCTTTTTTCCCTTTAATAGACTCATAAAATCACCTTTGAAATTATTTATACTTGGTGTAATCGTACTCATTTACCTTGATTGTGATACAAAACAATTCACATTTTTTGTTAGAATCATTTTTCGCATTGGAAATAAACCTGTTGCTAGTTATTAATTTCTAGCCTATTGGCTTTTCGTACGGATTCTTTATATCCCTTGGGTATATGAATGTCTTCCATTTCCTCCAAATGTACCCATTTATATTCTTCATGTTCTTCACTTATAAAAATATTAGAAAGATCATCACATTTACAAAGATAACTTACAATAAATACAAACTTTCCTTCCAATACTTCAAATACCCAAGAATCAATTATATCTTCTACAGTACAATGTATTCCAAGTTCTTCGTGTATTTCCCTAATTAAACATTCCTCCGGCTTTTCGTATTCCTCAATTCTTCCACCAGGTAATTCCCATTCATTCCTCTCATTTTTTAATAATAAAACATTCTCATTATTAAATATTATTCCTTTTATTGAGATAGAGAGCTTTAAACTCAAAACGAAAACCTCCTCTAGTTAAATAACTTATTCAAGAAATACTTCACGCAGAAAGTTGTTGTTGTTCTCTTAACTAACCTGGTTTTAGGTGATAAACATCACGCTTTTATGCATTTGCTCTTGATTTTCATTATCAAACACAATTGCACCCGAAATCACCATTAAAACCCTCTTATCCCGGCCATTAAACCTTATATATTTTACGTAATTAAATTCTTCTAGCTCATCCCCTTTACTAAGAAATACACCCATTAGATAAGAAACTCATATTCTTCGTCAACCAATGCCCCTTGTTTAACATATTTTATAATCTTCTCTACCTCAGTTTGAACTCGTATTCTTCCCTTTTCACTCTGAAACCAGTTATCTTTACTTGTAACACCATCCTGAGTTGGACAAAGGGTGAATTTTATCCAACCTGGCATATATGTTTTTAATGTTAAGTACAATCTTCTCATATGATAGGAATTAGTCACTACTAAAAGCCTCTTTATGTTAAATAAGTGAAATGCCCTATCCAGTATCAATAAGGAGGCGAGTACGTTTTCTAAAGTATTTAATGATATGTCTTCAATTAATATATCTTTTTCAGGAACTCCTAAAGCAACTGCTTCGTTTTTTAATTGAATTGCCTCTGCTAATTCGCTACCTTCAAACTTAGCCCCTCCAGAAAACAATATCTTACTAGATCTACCTTGGCGATATAATTCGATTGCTTTAGGTAATCTATAACGAACCGCTGACCTGCTACCTACAACCATGATGCAATCACCAAATTCATTATTATCCTTGATATCCGTAAATAAAAGGTTAGTCATTTGAGTATATGAGAGTTTATTAAACTCTAATTGAGAAATATTCATTTGGCACCTCTATTTTATTATTTATTTCTTTTATCCTACTATTTCAACAAACGATAGATGAACCTTCGATATAATATAAGTATATGATCTGGTAACTGAAGCTTAAAAGGAACAAAAAGTTGTGCCATGGATTGCATCCGACAGCCAGCATTTAAACAAGCGCCTCTTTAGTTAAGAATTAAAAATCATTAAATATATCACACTAAATAGGAGATTATAATCGCTAAATTACCGAAATGTCTTATATCACGTAGATATCATATCCCTTGGGATTTCTTAACTGCTTATACATTCTTACTACTACTGCATCATACTTCGGTACAATTATCCTAATTAATTTACAGAAATGTCGTTTTGTGACCACCAGATAAAACCATTCCGCGGAAGTCTTTGGAAGTTTTTTTCACCCTTCCTAAGCCCATTCCTAATTATAATTCTATAAAGAAGCTTGTAATCCCTCTTAAACTAAACTAGTAACAAGCGTTACCATATTAACAGCTGGTAATTTCAAGTGAATAACTTACAAACTTACATCCCAGTGAATTTCATCACTTATAAAAGCATAACCCCATCCTACTATAGGACGGGGTTACACAAAGTTGGTTTATCATTACAGTTCATCGAGTTACTGCTGTATGATCTGAAGAAGGTTGCCACAGGTATCATCGAAGACGGCTATTGTGACTCCTCCCATTTCTTTCGGTTTCAGCGTAAATTTCACACCTTTTTCTACTAATCGTTCGTGTTCTTTGTGAATATCTGCAACGCCAAACATTGTGACTGGGATGCCATCTGCAAATAGTTTCTCTTGATACTCTTTGGCAGCGGGATGCTCATTCGGTTCAAGCACAAGTTCGGTACCGTTCTGATCATCTGGAGAAACAAGGGTTATCCATCTATAAGCTCCGGCAGGAACATCCTGTTTTTTTACAAACCCTAATTTTTCCGTGTAAAACGCTAGTGCTTTGTCTTGATCTTCAACAAATATACTGGTAACAATGATTCTCATAAGATTTTATCTCCTTTACTATTGGCGATCTAAAGAGCTCCTTTAACAATTTGTATCTAAAGAGAAAAACTCATACATTGATCTTTATAAATTACTCCCATCAGTAAATCTTTTAAAGATTCGTTATAAAACATCAGGACTCGATATTTTCCCTTACGTTTTGCTTTTATATGTTTAGCCTCTTCCAATGAAACAAGATGCTTAATAAGTGCTTGTAGCGAATGGAACGGTGTGCTCCATAATTAGACGTACCATAAGTTCATACAGTGTCAGTCATTACATTCGGATATCTCGTCTTAAATCAACCTCCGAGTTGAATCGACAAATGCTTTTAATATAGCGCCTTTATTCCATTTCATCTTTAGAGTATAAGCAACTCCCTAGTTGGAATCAACAATAAGCTACTACAGGTTTTCATATTATAAACGAAAAACCAAAAGAGCAAAGCAAGTTAAAAATGGTTTGCTCTTTCTTGAAATAGACTTTCATTCTTGTGTATTTTTATGTCAATGCGATAGGCTTAAAAGTACCTCACTTAACCTGCATATTTCTAATACGTCTTTTTCCTCTAAAGGAATAAATCCAATTTGCGATAAATCATGCTGCAGCTCATTCGGTAATTCCTCAAGATACTTTTCAAAGGAAAGACCTTCTGACGTTTGAAAATATAACCATAATGCTTCACCATACATTTGATACAGCAAATTCAGCTTTTCCTTTTTATTAGATAATCGTTGGATTTTTCTTTCACATAAAATATCGTGGATTTCAAATACGCCATTTTGAGAATAGCCTTTATTCCGAAGGTATTTGCGGAAACGACTGATAATATGCTGAACTTCTAAAACGTTCACATTCAATTGAAATGGGGCCACTCGTTTAAATTTATGATACACTTCTAAGTTGGATTCCGGGTAGCATACGCTCATTGGCAAGTGAATCATCATGACAAAATAAATATAAAAATCCGGCCTCTGTCCAGGCACCCATTGCAGCAATTGTAGCTGAATAATAATGTTGCTGCTTTAGACAATCTGAAGCAGATGTTATTCTTTCCCTAACAATCTGGGAAGCTTGTGCAATCATCTTTTTTCTGCCATTCTTTGAATGAAAATAGTCAGTAGTCCATTTTATTAACTTATCCAGTTTTCCTTCTTCATCTTTAAGAATGGTCACTTCAAGCAAAAACCTAAACTCCCAAGGTGAGACTTCTATCATCTCTTTATTTGGTAATTCACTGATATGTAATGTCTCTAATTGAATGATTTCCCCTTTATAAAGAATATCAGCCTTTTTCGTAGCTATTTCGTTCTGTGTGAATACGGTTAAATCTACATCGCTATATCGGTCTGCTTCGCCTCTTCCTACCGAACCACCTACATAAGCACAAATCAGTTCCTTATCTTTAATAAACTCCCTAGCAACCTGAAGCAATTCACCGCTTTTATTTATTAATCTTCCCTTTTCCATCTATTCCCCCTCCTATTTGCGCAACTCGAAAAACTGCCACTGCAGTATTTGAGCAAGGCAGTTGTTAACATAAATACATCTATTTTTTTCAAACCTTGGGAATATTCCATCTACTCCTAAAAACCTAATTTACACAAAATTATAACGGAAAGCCACCGTTCGATAAAAAATCCAAAAGGGATTAAAATGCTACAACCTATACCTGCTTTTTCTTCATTCGTGTACCGAGTATGATAAGAGCAACATAGATTACAATGGCAATCGAATCTATAAGCGTATCCCTAACCCCTGACACGTCAAGGATTGCGGTAACACCAAGGATCACCATCAATCGGACAATCAGAATCGTCACAATCAACCATGCGGTAAAGCGGAATTTTGATTGATCGGTTTGGAATGACATGAAAATAAAAGCGATACCGAAGATCAGATTTTCCGCCGTAATGATGTGCCAAACATACGTGAATATTGTCTGGGTACTTAAGGATACGGCTTCAATACTAAGCATCGGTAAGATAACGGATTGTCCGTTCCATGCGTGCGTGATGGCAAACAGTATGGCAAGGACACCTGCAATCAGATAATAAAAATTCTTAATCTTGATATTCAGCACACCCCTTCCTAAGAACTTCTAGTTCCTTTATTCCCTTATTAATGCCTTCGCTAAAAAACAGTGGCTCACATCTATGACCATATCATTCTATGCTATAACCTACCCCGTTATTTCTAGAACAAGGCATCTTCTTGAAGAAATGTTCCAAATAAATAATGCCTAAGTGCAATTCTCACTTTCAATCACGATGACTGATAATTCTATGTATCGTTACATTAATAATTCTACATTATTATTGAATTAGCCTACCCTTTTGCGGAAACTAAAAAAGTTGTCAGATCGATTGCTCACATTTAACCATTTTGGCCTATTATTAATCTAAATTAGTTTCTAAGCATATTGAAAACGTCCTACATTTGGATACTTTTTATCCAAACTCGTTATGCTTCAACTGGCTTTTTGTAAAATTAGGAAAAGACTGCAACCAGTATTTAAAGGTTTACACCAGTTAGCACCAGAATATTTGCAAGCTAATTGGCTTTTAAGGAATAGCCCTCTTAATTAAAACAAACCAAATTAAATGGCTCCTTTTATTTTTTCGATTACCGTCTGATAAAATTTAATTTGGTGAGGTACAAATTTATTTTTCTCGACACTCTCATCAATCAGTACTTTCTTTCCATCATCCTTTACTTTATATCCACTTATCCTAATTGATTCCCTTTTACCGAACCAGAGGTCAGCAAAATGGCTAAATTCAGTTTTTACAATTCCGGACACTTCTTCTTTCTGAAGAGTAAACTCTTCAAAGGACTTTGTACTTTTATATAAAAATACGTTTGCGATTTCCTTATCTATAAAATCTTCTCTGATTACACAGTAGTCTATGATTCCCAAAGGAATTAATTCCTGAAAGGATATATCCACCCCAATCTCTTCCTTAATTTCCCTTACACCATCTTGAACTGTTTCATTTGCTAGTAAATGCCCAGCAGCTGTTACATCCAATAGATTAGGATAATCTTTTTTTAAATTGCTACGAAGTTGTAAATAAAGACAATCCATTCCCTTTTCTTTACGAATAAACCAACAGTGAAAAGCTTCGTGCCAATAACCATATCTATGTACATCCTCACGGGTGGCAATACCGATTTGATTTCTACCTCTATCAAAAATCTTTAATAGCTCATTTTCCATACATGATTCTCCCTAAGGCAAGTTTTACTTGAATTCTCATTCAAACCTACCTCTCCTTTAAAATATGTCCTTCAAATATTGTAGATTTGTAACACAAAAAGAAATTACATCAAAGAAGGTCAACTACTTCCATATTAATGGAACTTAAACTCGTTTAGTAAAACAATAAGATAATCTATCAAACCCCTTATTTTTATAGAAGTCATGTGTTTCTGTTCGTTGAAATCCGCTATTTAATATAAGACAAGAAAGTCCCTTCTCTGCAGCAAAAATCTCAACATGTTCAAGGAGTTTCGTTCCTATCCCATTTTGCTGAAAATCATTTTGCACAGCAAGACCATTAATCTTTAAGTATCCTATTTCGTATTCCAACGCCATTGTTTGAACCACAGTAATAAAGCCTACTACCTTGTTTTTAAACGAGGCGACAAATGTTTTGTAATTCTCATCTTTATTCATTTTTTTGAACCGTTCGGAAATCTTTTCAATATCGACATTGAGATTTTCTAGTTCATTATTCCATAACAATAAAACGTCAGCATAATCATTTGGTCGAATTTCGCGAATTTCAATCTCCATAGCCAACCCCCGATTTTCGGTTTTAGAATTGCCTTTATCTCTTGTCTAAATTTTGATTGGAGTAAACCTATATTTTTAAATGAGATATTAATCCACTGCGATCCAAAATCCTCCGCGTCCCTCCGTAGACATAAGATATCTCATCTAAGTCAGCATTCAACCACTGATCATAGTCAAAACCAAACTCTTAATGAAAATTAATAACCAATTGTTTAACTGGTTCAGCATATATTTCATTAAATGGCAAAATGTTAATAAACGTAAAACCCCCCATCACTATGTTAGAAAATACTGGTCTTCAAAACTTCTTTTATATTAAAAGAACTGATTGCATTAAAAAATATCCTTGTGGTTTTTATTCCATTCGTATTCCATTATTGTTGCTGTTTTTAATGCTCGTTCTTCTCCAAGTAATTTTTCAATAACGTATAACGACGCATCCATCCCCGCTGATACACCAGCAGAAAAAATAAACTTCCCATTGTCAACGTATCGAACTCCTTCCAGTAGTTCGGAAGATTTAGATGCAACTTCTCTTAATTCATTAAAAGCCAAACGATTCGTCGTGAGTTTTAAACCATCGATAAAATTTGTTTTCGCCAGGATTAAAGCACCTGTACAGACAGATAATACAATTTCTGTGTCTGTAGCAACTGTATTTAGCCAATTTATTATTGTTCCATTCTTCATTTCCTTTCTGGAACCCCATCCCCCTGGAATGATAAGAATATCTGGACGTGGACAATTCTTAATGGAATAATTAGGATTTATACTAAGATTTCCTAGAGCAATAATTGGTTGTTCTTTTTCGGCTACTGTAAAAACATTAAAATCTCTCCCTCTATTACTCCCCGCAATGAACACTTCATAGGGTCCTGTAAAATCGAGAATTTCTACATTTTCATAAATTAAAATTGCAACATTCCTAGAAGTTTTAACATTTTCCATTTCATCACCACCTCAAAATGATAAAAGGCATTTGGAGATTATAAGTTGGTCAGTTCAAGAACTTAATAACCGTTTAGATAATCAATAGCCTAACCGATTATCAGTTTTGCTGATTCTATTCGCTCTTTCTCATTTCCAATAAACAAACAGGTAATGTCTTTTGTTAGGTATTCATCTAAAAATTCTAAACTAATATAAAACCGAGCCACTTGCGGTATTGGACGATTATCACTACCCAATAACTCAACTATTTTCCAAGAAGTAGTTAATAATACAAAACAAGCGTTCATCTCAACCTTTGCCTCTTCTGCTGCTATAATTTAAATAAGAAAACCTGCAAACCAGTAGGCTATGGATTTCATTTCATCTTGGAGGAGTTTTATATTATTTGAAAATTGTAATAACTGAGTATATAGTTTTTTTAAAAATATCCAGAGCTTCAGTTTGAGTTTTGCATTTATTTAATACACTTTCAAAAACACCTAATTTATTAGTCGTTTCCTCTATAATTATCGTATTTCTCTCGATCCTTTTATAAACTAAACGATTGATTAAGTTAATTGAATTGATTTTATGAATTCCTTATAAAAACCCTTTCCTTAATCAAGTAGACCGCTCCAATAATTTCACATCCGTAAGATTTTTAATCTCTTTAAACAGACGATATATTTTTCTGAAACAGTGAATGTCCATCACTTGCACCTACTTTTTTAAAACCATTATCCAGATAAAATTGATTTAATTGAACGTTATTTTCTACGCAATCCAATCTTAATGTCTTGATTCCTTCATTTCTTAGATATGTTTCCAACCAGTGGATCACTTCTTTTCCCAAGCCTAGGCCGATTTTAGAACGATGAAGGGCTAATCTATGAAGATATATTGCCTGATCGTTTAATTTCCCCCAAGTATGTTGATCCCAGTCACTTTGTTGCCGATAAAGTGTAAACGTTGCGATAAGCTTACTATCTTTTTTAATCGTGAATGTCTCTTGATTATTTATTGCCTGCTTTATCTCATCATCCTCGCCTCCACTTGCTAGGAATCCCCATTGGTCAATTCCCTCTTCTTTCAACCAATTGGCAACATCTTTCAATAAACATATAATTTCGTCCGCTTCTTCATTTTTTGCTAAAAACACTTGATAACTGTTCACCAAAGGAAATTCGTTATGTTTCATTGTTTATTCCTCTCATTCTTGTTCCTTTGCATTTTGGACATCATTAGTTAAATCCGTATTTTAGATGCATTGTCCCACTTTCAAAGTAGTTTTTGAGGTGTTGGAAACTTCCCGTGGGTGCCACTTCTTTCAATTCTAATTGATCTATGGTACGCCACACCATTTTGACATCTGCATATTCTTTATGCCTCCATTCCTCATCAAATTGATTAAGCAACCGTACTTCGTAAATAAGCGTCATTCGATGTTGTATTTTTCCGCCATTGGTCAAATACTCTTCGGACACAAATTTCAAATCTCCAACCTGAATATCCAAATCATATTCTTCAGTAAATTCACGACGAAGTGCCTTATCAGTGGATTCTCCAAATTCTACCGTACCACCTGGAAAACGATAAAATGATTCTTCATCATCACATTGAACCAAAAATTGAATCGCCTCTTGATTTTTGCGCCATACAATCGCTTCTGTACGTAATACTGGTTTCATTGTTCACCCTCCTTTTGGAATGCTTCAAACCGTGCTATTTAAAAATGTAAACGCTAAAACGGATTGAAGGTCATAAATAATATCCTCTCATGCAATTCAACGTGATTCCGAAAAAAGTCTCCCTCTTCAATCGTGTAAAGGCGGGCGTAACCCAACGATAAAGTGAAATTTCATTCAGAGTTTTTTTTCATTCCCCTTTGAATTCAGAGGATCAAAGGCTAAAATCGCGACATCCTGTCGCTACGCCTTTGTGACCAACATCCTGTTGGCCTGAACCAATCGGGCTTTTACTGGCAGTTGACCCGCACTTATAATTCTTGTTTTCTCTCGAATTCTTGAAGTGGAGGTCTTACTGCCAGTTAATGCGGGATAAAAGGGAGATGACTCTCGGTTGGCCAAGCCCAAGATTTTCACCTTATATATTTTAGATCATTCAAATTCCACTAATCCTTCCCAGTTAGCTTTAAAAGCCCCACTTTTAATTGTTTTTTTATGAATAGGTTCCGTTTTCTAGTGAAAAATAAGCTAATACTGTACAAGGAGGTCTCTCATTGAGAAGAGCTGCCATATTATTGCTGATCATTTTCATTTCATACAATAGTGTTTGTGAAGCAAAAACCACAACAGAAAAAGTCCCTCAAAATCAGCCACCTACCATAATGGAGTTAGCGTTTTTAAGACATCTTGGCATAACGACCATACAGGAAATTATGCAACAACACGGCGATTTTCAACTATTCACTTTTGATAGGATTGAAAAAATAACAAGAAATATTGATAATGATTCATATGATGTATCATTACATGTAATTGGATTTGAAGGTCCCCTTAACCCGCCTTATAAATTAATTCAAATGACGATTCGTATACCAGGAGCGAATTACAGCAATTACAGGGTCATTTCCTATAAGTATCGGTATGTCTCTGATGAAGAATTTGACAAACTAACTAAATATGCGGCTGATTAACTGTATAAAGGAGATAGGATCCTTTAGGTAATTGCGGATAAATTGAGTCAGTCAATGCGGAAAAATAACGTAATTAATCCTTTTCAGCCTAAAAATAAACATTATAAATTCAATTATTTTCTCCTCAATATGTAGGCATAGAATATTCTTTCACCATTGTTTAAAGATCCCTTACTTCGTAGCTAATATTGTAAATTCCCAAGGGATGTTCTCATTATTCCAGCCACGATGCCCATCAAATTTTTTAAAATTACAGGGGAAAATTAATTTTTGATTAGGAAAATCTCCTGTTACTCTGATAGGTTTCGTAGCTTCAATGCAACCTCTTTTGGTCTAACGTCAATAGATGATAATGTTTCGATATCGATCCAGACTGGTAAATATGTACCTCTTTCTCTATTTTCATCAGTGTACTCTTCACCTTTTCCAGTTCCAAATACCCCATTCATAATTTCGGCCCTAAAAAAATATTGTGTTCCGTTAAATCGAACTTTCGCAATGCATTCTTTGATTTTTACCTTAACTCCTAATTCTTCAAATGCCTCTCTTTCGGCAGTTCTTTCAGGTGTCTCTCCATTTTCTATTCCCCCACCGGGAAAAACATAATAGATAGAACCCTCTCTAATCCTCCTAATCAATCCAACCTTTTTATCTTCTATCAACACGACCGAACCTCTATTTCTCATAGGCATTCTCCTCTATTCTTATAAAATCGGCCCGCCTGCTATCAAAATACGAAGCTATGTGGAAGTTAATACAAAGATCAGGATAGAAGCTCTGTTCCATTAGTACGCCGGTAACCAACACACATTTTATTAACCATCCTTCAAAATTTCACTTACTTTCTAACACACACCGAAAGCGTTCTACTCCTGGATACCTTTCACCCGAACTCAATATTTTGAATCCGTAACGCTTATAAAATTTTACCGCATCCTTATCGGTTTCAGCAGAGATAAAAGATAGAGAGTGCTTAATTTCAATAAAACGAATCATTTTACTTCCTATTCCTTTACCTCGATGATTTGTAGATACTGCGATATGCTTTATTTCACAACGGTTTACATCAAAAAGTTCTATACCTATACATCCCACAACTTCCTCTTGTAAATGGTAGCCGTAGAGCTTTCGTACGGGGGATTGCATGTATAATTCGTATTCTCTTTCAACATTCTTTTCCGCTGTCGCAAAGGATAAAAGTTCTCTTATATCCGATTGAATAGGTGTAGACTTGATTTCAATCATGAAAACACATCCTTTTTTGCTTTTACCTCTTTTAGAGCCTTCGAATAAACAGTTGGAACTTTACTTTCATCAGATCCATCAATAACAGCCGATTCACTATGGAGAAATATTTGAAGCGATTTGTTAAAACGTACTTCTAAATAGTTGGATGACAGCAGATACTCTGCCACCCCTAAACTATTGCACTCTTATACTTAACATCCAGCACTCAATTCAGTTCCAATATATGACTTACTTTATAAACTCCCTCTACTTTTAAGAAGCCACATTTTATATATAAATTAACGGCAGCTGTATCATCAGTAGATGATAACCTTAATGTTCTAAAGTTTTTCTTTGCTTCAGTGATTATTGTATTTAGAAGTTTCTTCCCTACACTAGTACCTCTATTCTTACGTAAGACGTATAAGTGCCTCACTCGTCCTACATCCGGAAGGGTATGATATGGGTCAATATTCAGTCCACCAATGCCAATCACTTCTCCATCTAATTTTGCTATATACAGTGATTCACCTTTTTTATCAAATTTGTTACTACCCGTTTTATATTCATCTACTAATCTCTGAATAAATTTATATCCTTCAGATAAGCTATCATCTATGAGTAAATCCAAATTATACTGTTCGATTGATGTAACTTTTTCAATTTGCATTGTATTCCCCCTTAGCATTATGGGTTGATCAAACTTTCATAAAATGTTTGCTAGGGATCTGATTTTGGAAATGGTTTACCGAAACTCACATCTTGCCCTTATATGCGATTTTGGCCGTCATCCTTATTAGTGAATAGCACCGTTTTTACTTAAGTACAACTCTGTACACTATACTAATTCAGGGAATTCTAATTGGTTTATCATCACTTACCATACTGACAGAATTGAGAATTAGTATGTAAAACGGATAAACGATCAATCCCCCTATTGCTATAAGACCAGTAACAGGATTAGGGGAATCTCCACCATAAGTTATCGGGAATAAAGATGCGAAAACATAAATAAAAATAACAAAAAAAGGTACCCAAAGGATGACTGTCCAAAATTTAGCCTTTCGCCCATCCAGCCACTTTTTTGTTAAGAAAAAGAGTAGTATTGTACCACCTATAATTGCGACAATAAGCGTTACGCCAGTCAAAATAAATACCATACCAATTTCCCAATTTGTTAGCCTGCTAATTCTATACACATTTAACATAAGTTCAAGAGGAACAAATACCATAAGAGCGTACAGAATACTAATAACATTTAATTTTAAGAAATATTTCATAATAAGCCCCCAATAATTATCACCCTCTTCAACTCTACTTATAAGCAGTAGGGTTTGCACGAGAACTTGTAAGAATTATCGTTCGTAATAATTTTATTGCTTTTTGCCCAGTCAGTAAGTTCACTAAACATTAAGTCTTCTTTTTTCACTTTCATCACCTTAATGATAATTTCCACCTTAAGTATCGTTACTCCATATCGTTACTCCTTCTTCTACAAACAAATGACCTCTCAATATCCCAAAGAGACTTGTAACAAAATTATCGTTGTAAATATGCGGTTAATTGAATTAAATCTAAAATAGACAATTCACAGACTTTCATCCAGTTGTTTACATCTCATGACCCAATAGTTATATTTATCTGCATATCTCTCATCTCATGGATTTTGTGCAAGGTATTAAGGTGCATTGATTTATCTTCGGGCGACTTAGCGAATTTATACCACTCCACAAGCCTGTATCCGAACATGGCAAGAGTTAGTTCATAGATACACTGGCAATTTTTTTAACCATCGAATTGTTTTAAGCTGCATGAGGAATTATGTGATTTCTTCAGAGGATACGGGATTCCTTCAAAAAGCATCCTCTTCCAGCGAGAAGGCGAGCGTTACCAAAACTCCAAAAAGCACGTAGCAAATCTAGGCAACTAATGCCCCGACCAACAAAGATCATTCAGAAATATAACTATAAAAGTCTTTTCGTGATAGGTTAAAACCATTATTTGAAACAGCGGGGGGATGGGAATCTAAGATTTTTTAAATTCTTTAAAAGTCATTTCACGCATCCCTTGTGTTTAATAACCGATACTCATTGGGCAATGTTTCTCGTTGTTGGATCAATCAATGCATTCGGATTATCCTAGCCAAAAACATTTGTGAGAAGATCATTAAAGGATGGCACTCCCAAAAATATGAAAATGACTTATTTTATTTTCTAAGGCATCATCTATTCTTTTAATATTCCAAGGGTGTATTTGTTCAGGCAATTTTTCTCTTTCAAAGAATTGCACTTGTTCTATTTCATCATTCGGCTTCCAATCAATCCTCTTCAAGATAGCCGCCTTAAACAAGAAAACCAAATTGTCATTTGAAGAAGAGTAATAGGTTGAAATAAGATTATTTACTTCCACAACATAACCTGTTTCTTCTAATACTTCTCTTTTTACGCCGTCTATTGGTGACTCATTCTCTTCAAGTTGACCACCGGGAAATGTCCAATTACGGGAGCCATAACCGATTTTAGTCAATAAGATTCTATTATCCTTATCCGTAATTGCCGCAAAAACACCAACCATATTTTGATTTCTCCTTTCCTCTTAAGAGTTTCAACAAAAAGAGCAATCTTTCTTCCTTGATTAAGCAATCGATCTTCAGCGAAAAATGAGCCACTCTCATATCAAAGCAGGCTACTATTTTTTGATATTAGGATGAATTATGAGTGCGCATATTAGTAATCGAGAATTTGTAGATGGGTCGTCTGCTTTTCAACTACTTTCGAAAACAAATGGGCATTATGCCCATTCAACAATTACAAATCATCACAACATTCCCATCTGGATCTTCTATGTTAAACCAAGCTGTATCGCCTACTCTCTCGATTTCTCTTACAATTTTAATTCTCTTTTTTTTAATATATTGATAGGCTTCATCAATATCAGGTGCATAAAAGTTAAAAATGGGACTTAAACTGGGGGTGTGCTTGTAATAGGGGTCAAAGGTGTGATCATCTAATGTTAAAGAAGTTGTTCCTGTAACTGGAACATTATAAACAGGTGATTCTATATCGTCTAAATCAACTTGTAGCGCTAATAAATCACAATACCATTTAGCCGCTGCTTTCAAATCTGAGACATGAACAAAAACACCATTCATTTGATTTTTTATAGCCGTTCTTTCCATTTGTATCATCTCCTAAGGTAGATTTTCAATAGCTCAAGACACTCCAACCAATCTACTATCTAGCTTCTGATCTTAATTAATCATTTTCTAATTTGCTTAAAGTGGTGGGGAGTTCACTGAGGTGTATAACGGTCAACAAACACTTGTAAATATTGGTTCGCCAAGTGATAAGGATATCCTAAAACAAATGAATCAAATAGTGATCTTTATCCATAATGCTCTACCAAACTTCTTGACCTAAACATTTAATGGACGTTTGAATATCGACTAATATCGCTATTTGCCCTGATGCCAGCAGATGCTATTTGAATAAAAGTATGATTCATTTTCCCCTCCTATAGATTATTTAAAACTAGTTCACCAATACGCTTACAAGTATTTCCCTAAGCCACTTCCCTTTAGTCAAAAAATTCCATATGCGACTTTTCTTGTTTATAGTATTTTAATCGATCTTGTAAAGTACCTGTGTGAAATTCAAATTTATGTCCATCTGGGTCGGTAAAGTAGATCGATTTCTTATCTCTCTCATCTCTTTGACGGCCTGGCAAAATGTTTATCTTTAATTCCTGTAATGTATCGTATATTTTGTCGTATTCTTCCTCTTCAATTGAAAAGGCAATATGTGTGTATGATAGGTTAATTTCATCACGAGGAATGTCTTTTTCTAGATTAAGTGCAAGCCATATGCCATTTAGGTCAAAGTAGGCTGTGCTTCTCCCTTTTACTAACAATTTGGCTCCAAATACTTTTTGGTAAAAATCCACCGATTTTTCTAAGTCAGAGACGGAAAATAACAAATGATTAATCCCTTTGATTGTCACTTTTGTCACCCCCTAAGTTATGACCTGGTGCAAGAGTGAAATATGCCGCCAAGCACACTAAGCTTTCATCATTTTCGATACAGCACCAGATCTAGCAGTCTACTTTGTTAATCGGCCTCGATAGACAATTAGAGTAATAACGTTTAATAAAATAGTTACAATAAGAAGTACTGCAGCCGCAGATGAAACAGCATCTGTTGTATCCATCAGGGCGGACCAATCACCAATTTTCACAAGATGATCATTGTAAAATATTTGAAAACATAGCGAAACAGCACACGCACTCAAACTCGCTATTGGAAAAATAATCCACTTATTATGTTCCTTTTTATATAGCATAAGCGCTACTAGCGGGAGGATCCAAGCTACTAGACCAAGGATTAAACTTCCCACGTTAAGCCAACCAACCATACCGAATCTCCTCTTTCTGAGTCTGCAGTTTTTACCTATTTTATTATTTCAATAATTACAAATTATTTCAAGGCCAAAATAAAGATTAAAAGGTTAACTGGACACAGAAAGTGTAAAGAGCTTCCCATACTATCTGTAAATATCCGATCCATATTTAAGGTAAATAAAAGGAGCTGCCAAAAAGTCAGTTTATGATCCTTTTAACCAGCTCCACCTTCATTATTGTTTCACTTCACTACAAAGCTCTCGAGTTTTATAAATAATTTTGCGAATACTATCCACCGATAAATTATAGGTTTGTTCCAGTTCCTCGAATGACTGGCCTTCCCTATATAATCGGTAAATTTCTTCATTTCGTTTCGCTAAGGCAAGACGCGATCCGTTCGCTTCGCCCCATCCTACCCGCTGATTGGTTTGCTTCGGGATATAAATGAGCTCTCCTTGAATATATTTCTGGAGTTCCTTCAACAAATGAGGCGGAAGCACCTCTTTTCCATTTTTGTATGACAAGCCAAGACATCCTTCCTATTAAGATGTATGTGTCGATCATAAGTTATTTTCTCATTCATGAATAAAACTCCTTTCATATGGTTTTATTTCAGTAAGCCTTTTCACTTTTTAATATACATTAGATTTGGAAAGAAAAGGAGACCGCAAAATGCGGCCCCATGTTTCGCAATTTCCGCTAAGCGGAAATCACCTCATATTTTGTGATCAATTTCAATCAGCCTCCTTTCCGAAATTCTATCGGTCCGACATCCTTATTAACTCATATTTCCAGTCCTGTGAACAAGGGATAGAATAGTTATATTTGTTTTTTACCAATTTTCAAGCTTTCACAGCTCCTGAGCTAATCGAATCATATCGACAACTTGTATGCCATTTTCAAAGATTTTTTCTGGATAATGCCGAAGAAAGAAGTCTTTATCAATCCCCGTTATTCTAAATCCACACTTTTGATAAAGAGCGAGCTGATCGATACTTGCATTCCCTGTGCCAACCTCAATCGTTTTACAATCAAGTCGACTTGCTTCTGCGATCGCATGAAGGACTAACTGTTTTCCAATCCCTTTTCCTTGATGATTTTCTGCCACAGCAAGATTCACTAATTCTATCGTTTCAGGTCTTGTTCGCAGCAAAACATAGACACCGATGATTTGCTCCTCTTCTAGGGCAACAAAGCAATTTCCCCGTTTCAAATAGTTCTCAACAATTTGTCTAGAGGGATCTGCCAGTAAAAGTAGGCCCATAGGTGGCTTCTCCTCTTTCATTAACATTCTGATTTGCACTCTTAGTCCTCCCACATCAAACAAAGTTCATTGTCATTCCACTTTACCATATTGGAAGAAAAATCACCTATTTTATACCAGGTACTAATACCAAGTGGTATAATAGATAAAAAACAAGGATGTGAGCTAATGCTTCAATCAAAAACAAAGGTGACAGCGATTGGAACAGCTGTCCCAGATAAAAGATTACTTAATGCAGATCTAGAAAAAATGGTGAAGACAAGTGATGAATGGATTGTCCAACGAACTGGGATGAAGGAAAGAAGAATCGCTGGAGAAAATGAGTTTGCTTCAACTCTGGCGTTTCGAGCGGTCAACAATCTAATCCAAAACTATGATAAAGATTTGCATGATGTCGATGGGATTATTGTAGCAACAACAACCCCTGATTATGCTTTTCCAAGTGTGGCTTGTCAAATTCAAGCGCATTTTCAAATCCCTTGCACAGGCGCATTTGATCTTAATGCGACTTGTGCAGGATTCACCTATGCCTTGCATGTTGCTAATAATTTGATAACTTCAGAGGCACATAAAAAGATTTTGGTTGTGGCAACAGAAACATTATCAAAGGTAACGGATTATCAAGATCGATCTACTTGTATCTTATTTGGAGATGGGGCTGCCGCGATGCTACTTGAGTATGATGAAGAAAATCCAAGTTTTCTCGCAAGCCATATGGGAACAGATGGAAATGGGGGTATTCATGTTTATCGAACAACACTTGCCTCGACGATGAACAACACAGCTCTCAACACTTCAGGCAAAATGGTCCAAAATGGTCGAGAAGTGTACAAATGGGCTGTGCGCACCATTCCAGATAGCATGCGGACTTTAGCCGACAAAGCTCAGCTAACATTTGCTGATATCGATTGGTTCATCCCACACAGTGCTAACTTACGAATGATCGAATCCATCTGTGAAAAATCAGGCTTTCCAATCGAAAAATCCTTAACAAGTGTCAAATATTTTGGCAATACCTCATCCGCTTCGATTCCATTAGCCTTACAGATTGGGATTGAAAATGGTCAAGTGCAAACAGGTGATACACTTATGGTATATGGTTTCGGTGGAGGACTAACACATCTAGGTCTAATTCTCAAATGGGATGTATAAGATTCTAGACAATATTCGACTTATATCTTTATTGCTCGGGAAATAATTCTAGCTCTTTTTTCAATATCAAAGAAAAGCCTGAGCGCTTTGGGTAACGCTCAGAAATTGAATTTATCTGTAACAAAACAGGTGAGAATAAACTTCTCCCCTGTTTTGCTATATAACCTTATTGAACTGAGCCCAGTTCATCTTCCGTTACCCATTTATGATTTTTGACTTCTTCCCCACCTGTTGTTGGTTTGTAATCAATCATATAAACGGTTGTTTGTTCAGAGGATACAATCTCAGCTGTGGCCCCTTTCATTCCTTCCATATGGTCTGCTTCAAGTGTCACTTCTGATCCTGGACTTAATGTTTCTTGACCTGCATCGGCTATTTCTTCCTGAATGACCCATTTATGATCCTTCACTAGCTCTCCACCATTTGTTGGTGTATATGTGACAACATAAGCTATCGTGTCATAAGCGCCCACTATCGTTGCCTCTGCCCCGTCCATTCCTTTCATATGATCCGTTTCAACTGTAGCTTGGCTCCCGACTTCGTATTTTGGCTCTTTCGCTTCCTTTAATCCCTCTGGTACTTCAGCTGAGTTTGAATGCTGCATGCCATCATGATCTGAATTTCCCTCTTCAGCCATCCCCATTTCTTGATTATCCTCAACATTTTCTTGAGGAGGTTGTCCCTCATTTTTTACATCTTGATTCTGATCCGTATTTTGTCCACAAGCTCCTAATGCAAGCATCATGGCAACATTAATACTTAAAATATAACGATGTTTAGACATGGTGTATTCCACAACCTCTTTCATATAGATTTAATTTTTTGGTCTAGAGCCTATCCTCAAGTCCATTATTCCCTCCTATTCTCTAGTTAAACCATCCTCTAGTTTCTTATATTTAGGAGACCCCTTTGCTTCCTATGTACACTAACAAAATAGTTTTCTCTAATAAGGAACGAAAAAAATCTTCATTTGATCTTCCAATCAAATGAAGTCTTTCGTTTAATTTTTTTACTGTTATTTCTCCTAACTGATCTACATTGTTTATCCGTATTTCAAGGTGCTTGCGCTTTGCTTAGATTCACTTATTCCGTAGGAATATTCTCACATTAATTAGAAATAAACTCTGATATCATAAAGAACAGGAGGAAATATTATCGCTTTAATTCCTTATGAACCATTCAGTCATTTAGAAAATATGAAAAAGGATTTCGATCGATTCTTTACGGATTTTCCATTTCATTCGGAAATGAGCAGCATTTAGGAGCGATTCGGGTCGATGTTCACGAAACAGACAATAAGGTTATCGTAACCTGTGATATCCCTGGACTTGAGAATAAGGAAGATGTGAATATTGCTCTTAACAATAACATGTTACAGGATTGGTGGGACAATCCAAAAAACAAATGTAATAAATGAAGAACATATGCATAGAATAGAACGCTATGTAGGCCAAATTCCATCGTTCCATCTCACTCCCAAGCCCTGTTTCACATGAGGGAGTAAGTGCCACTTATTGGAATGGTGTCCTTGAAATCAAGATAACTAAACTGGAAAATGATAATAGACAAAGAATTGATGTAGAATTCCATTAAAATGAAGCCAAATGATGAAAGACCGAGTGGAATCGGTCTTTTTTCATTCGTTTGCTAAAAGCAGACAACCATAAGTTGAATCGTTATTTTTTAATTATTCAATTAAATTAAAAAGGATCTGAACGGGCACGATAAAGTTTAAATTATCCGTAGCGTAAACCAAGCGTGTCTCTATATTCTCCGCGTTATCCTATCCGTCCAAAAAAGTCCTTAATTCCACCTACAATCCCTGTAGCGATTTTCCCTTGAAAAGCGGCTGAATTGATTCGGGCCTCGTCCTCAGCATTGGATATATATCCAAGTTCGAGCAACACCGCAGGTATTTTGTTTTCTCTTAATACATAATAATCTCCATAAGAGACACCGCGATTACGGGCGTAAATATCTTCCATAAATATGTGCTGATGGATGCATTCAGCTAGTTTTTGATCACGTTTATGATAATAATAGGATGTCATCCCACCTACATCGTTTGTCTCAAATGCATCATAATGAATGCTTACAAATAAATCTGCTTGATTTTCAGCTGCCAACTCTACTCGTTCTTCAAGTTCGACATATTTATCATCATCACGTGTCAGTTGAACCTCTGCGCCGGCTTGTTCTAGTGCAGCCTTAATTTTATTTGCTGTCTCTAATGTAACTTGCTTCTCAAGCGTACCATTTTGTCCACTGGCTCCAATATCATTGCCACCATGCCCGGGATCAAGTACAATTCTTCTTCCTTCCAAAGTCAATATTTTTTCGCTTTTAGTCGTTTTATTGCATTCCGTTCCATCTATTTTTTCATTTTTCTCAAATTCAAATGAACGATTCACTGCAAAGGCTAAAAGCAGGATCATAACTAAGACAAGTACTTTCCATATTTTCATATAAATTTCCTTTCTAGGTTCATTCATTTTTATAAACGAGAATCTGATAAAAAGTTATTGGGAAAATGATGTTGGTCACTGTAGACCCCAAACTCATAGCCCTGCTCTTTAAAAAAAGCAATAATTTGCGGTAATAGCTTCAAGGTTTGTTCCTTTTCGTGCATAAGGACAACTTCAACATCCTCTGTTGTAGTCGATTTTATGATGGTCATAATTTTTTGGGGATCATTGGGATATTTCCAATCTTGGGAGTCAATTGTCCAATCCCAAACTTTCAATCCTGCTTCAATGACCTGAACGTGAATAAGTTCGTCTTGCAACCCGGGAATAGATCCATAAGGAGGACGCACTAAATGAGGGTTCGTTCCTGTAATCTTGTGGATTAACGCTAATGTTTTCCGCATTTCCGGAACAAACTGCCGGTTTTTGTATAATTCGTCAGAATCATGTGTCATACTATGGGCGCCAACATAGTGGCCTTCCTTAATGGCTCGTTTCACATCGGATTGATAGGATGGTTGCTTTAAATGGCTTCCTTGCATAAAAAAGGTTGCATGAATGCCATGTTCCTTTAAAACATCAAGAAAATCTCCAGTCCATTTACTTGGACCATCATCAAAAGTTAAGTAGACCATTTTCTCGTTTTTCTTATCCCGTAACTCTTCTTTCTCCCTTTCTATCTCCTTTTCCGTTTGCTTACCAGCTTCTTTTTTCACTTTTTCTTCACTTTTTCGTGGTGAAGGACTGGTTTCGCCAAGCGTTTCGGCCATTATTTTTTTATCCTCTATCTTGTCAATGGGGGATGCTGTTTTTATGAAGTAATCTATCACCCAAACAAGGGACACTACCAAAAAAAGCAATAGACAAATTTTAAAAAAGACTCTTATCCTTCTTTTCTCCCAATTAGACTGGTTTTGCATAAGTTTCCACTCCCCTCTTCTATCTCTATTGCTAGATTAAACATGCGAGATATAGATAAAATGAAGATGAGATGGATTTTGGCTAAAGATATAAAAAAAGCGCAAGCGTCCGTTTAGCGACTAATACATAAAAAAAATATTAGGTCATGGCTAAACCCCATGACCTAATAGCTTTTGTTCCGATCAAACTGTTACTTGTTTTTTCTTAAATAAAAATAAAACAATACACCTGTTTCTGTATTTTCTACTCCATATTTACTTCCATGGAGTTCAAGAATATTTCTGGAAATGGCTAGTCCCAAACCTGTTTCACCTTTTGATCGCTCTCGAGAAGTGTCTCCGCGGTAAAATCGATCCCATATTTTTTCCAATCGTTTCATAAGAATCGGTTCGCCCGTGTTTTCTACACAAATTTTCATTTGATTCACTTCATCCTTTAGCGAAACAGCCACGACACCTGCTTCTGGTGTATGACGGATCGCATTCGTTAAGAAATTCGTGATCACCTGCTCAATCCGATGTTCATTTGCGATCACTTCAAACGACTGAAGCTCTAGTCTAATCGTTACCTGCTGCTTGGAGGCCTCTAAGGAAAGAGAGGTACAAACCCGTTCGATCATTTCATCGATATAGAAGGATTCCACTTCCATTTGATAAGTGCCTGATTCATATTTGGCCAATTCAAGCATATCGGCAATGAGCCGATCCATCTTATCCACTTCCTTCTCCAGTGCTTGAAAGTAATACCCCCTTTTATGCGTGGCCACATCATCTTGTAAAATGGAAATCGTGCTTTTCATAATACTTAACGGCGTTTTAAGCTCATGTGAGACACCTGAAATAAATTCTTTTCTTGTGTTCTCTAGCTGCTTTTCTTTTTCAATATCCTGCTGCAGCTGCTCAATATGTTTGTGTAATGTGTCCGAAAGAGTATTGATGTTTTCCGATAATGTCCCCAATTCATCCTTTGATTTCACAGTGACACTTTCAGAAAAGTCCAAGTTAGCCATTTTTTTCGTTGTTTGATTAATTTTTAGCAGGGGACTAGCGATTTTTTTCGAATAATAAAAGGATGCTAATAAAACAAGTAGCATTACGAATACAATTAAATAAACATAATACTCCTTTACCATTTGCACAGCTTCATCCACTGGCTGCAGTGATGTCATCGCAATTAGATACGATCTGTGACCATCGATTGACAAGGACTTGATTAATATTTTGTACTGAATATTATTTTGCTCATCGTCCTCCACTTGAATGGATTGGTCCATTGTTGGATTTGGTTTCAACAGAAGAGAGGCTTGAAAATCTTTGATTTTATCCATGAATAGAGTGTTTGTGTAGATGGCATTCGATCCTTCACTCCGATTTGGAAGATGTACAGCTGTAACCGTTCCGATCAACTGAACAATATCTTGTTGTGAACTTGCCGGTTCTACTGGTTTCACTTGCTCCAATTTATCCCTTTCTCTTATATCGGCTGGCGATTGTGAACTAGATTCTTCGAGGAAGGAGCGATCTGTTTCCTGCAACTGGCCTGAAGGGTTTTGTTCGATCCACTTGCTGAGATATTCTCCTGCTGCTTTTTTCAACTGCTTATTTTCCCAGTAAGCTATATTTTCTTGTTCCTGTTCTAGCTCATATGGATCCAAGGCTCCGATCGTTCCTAGCGAATTAGGCACAAATCTTCCTAAATGACCGATGACATAAGGGACGACTGCCGATCCTCTCTTAACCCCGTATATGCCAATGCGTGCATCTGGCTCAAGAAGAAGATCATCTGATAAAGCATCCTCAAAATCTAGCAAATAGTAGAGAGGAATACGGATTGTTTTATCAACAAAAGCTTCGTCCTCCGTTCGCTCTGACTGAATTTCCATATAAAAATCATCCACGTTTTTCAAATTCCCATTTTGATCCAATGTCGTAATCCATGTATTATGTTTTTGATAAAAATCCTGTTCCAGTTTTTGTTGAACATATTTGTTTTCCTTGTTTTGCATGTAATCGTCTGCATAACGATCCATGGCCGCCTGAATATTATTGACTTTTTGATGGGCATAATATTGCTTAAAAAAAAACGTTTGCCCGATAAAAACAGTCGTTAAGATAAACACGCAAAGCAAGATTGTCAGGGTAAATAGTTTGAAAACAATTTTACTTCTCATACAGTCCCCTCAAATTTATAACCAAGGCGTACAATTGTTTTGATCACATCTGCCTTATTACCAAGCTTAGTCCGGATATTCCGTATATGCGTATTAATGGTTCGGTCATCTCCGGCATATTCATAACCCCAAACCTTGATAATTAATTGTTCCCTAGTAACCACAATCCCTTCGTTTTGCATTAGGTAGGAAAGGATTTCAAATTCAGTATGTGTCAGATTGATGCTTTGACCATCAACCATCACAGATCTGGCAGCCATATTAATGAAAATGCCATTCGCGGATTTTACCTGTTGATCTTCCACAGCGCTCTTTTGACGACGGCTTTGCAATAATCGTTTGGCCCGTGCCAATAATATAGCTGGACTATATGGTTTCGTTACATAGTCATCTACCCCAAGTTCAAAGCCTAACAATGTATCTTCTTCCTCAACACGTGCGGTCAGCATAATAATGGGAACATCCGCCGTTTTTCGAATCCGCCTGCAAACAGACCAGCCATCTAATTTGGGCAGCATAATATCTAAAATAATCAAATCTACCCTTTCGCTATCAAATAATTGCAAGGCCTTTTTCCCATCATTCGCTTCCAGTACATGGAAATTTTCATTTAAAAAATAGTCTTTAAGCACTTCTCTTAGAATTTGTTCATCCTCAACAATCAGAATGGTTTCATTCATCGCTTTACCCTCCATTGTTATTCGTTTAAGTATATCAAAACAATGTAAAGATAAGATAAAGACAAACGATTATTTAAAGTAGCAAAGTTTCCCTTTCCCAGCTCTAATTACTCTACTCTTTATCCAGATTGCCGAACTTCATGATCTAGTGCATTCCCATAAAATAAAAATGCTCTAGTTCCATGATTTTTGGCAAAATGATTAAAATACCTACTTAAAGAGCATGTCATGACTATCGAAAAAGCAAAAAAATCAAGGGAACTAGTTATTCACTCTCCTTTTATTCCTAGTAAACAAATAAATTCATTATATGAAAAAAAACTGCTTTTCATAATGAAAAGAGGTTTTTCTCTTGTAAGAATGATTTTTCTCTCAGTTTTGATTTACCTAGGAAAATCATAGCCGCACTTCGGTTCTTCCTAATCATCCCCCAACTCTTCATAAAGCCTTTCCCATTGCTCCTGATTCCTTTCCTTGCTCATTTCAAACTCAAGCTGGTTCATTTTATCTTCTATTTCTAGAAGTTCAGCAAAAGCAGTTCTCAAAACTGTGGACACGGAATTCCACAAGCTAGAATCCTACAGTACGTAAAGCACAAAAAGGCCTCATTTGATTTCTCAATCAAATGAAGCCTTTCGTTTAATTTTTAACTGTTACTTTTCCTAGACGATCTATCCATTGTTTATGAGTATCATCTGACATTGGAGCTTCCATAATCGCGTAGTGTAGGACATACAAACCATCATCAACCTCGATTACTCGTGCCACCTCATGTTGATCTCCATGAAGATCATCATCCTTCAAAATGAACTCATACATGAGTCCATCATCTTTTTCATTAAAAACATTCCACTCTAATTCACCACTTACATCTGCCTTCAAGGATTCTTCCATAAGATCTACGAAGTCTGTCGGAGCAATTCCTTGCAAATCTGGGAAGAATTGAGCTGTGACTAACTCGGTCCATGCTTCAACAGATTCTCCATCTACCACATATTCCCGCATCATATTCCCAGCATCTTCATGTTCAAAACCAACTTGCCAGTCCCGATCATCAAAATGTAATGTCAAATCTTCTAATCTCGAAAATTGTGCAGCTGAATCTGTGTTATCTTCATTTGCAATCTCTTCCACATCTTCAGGTTCATTATTTAAATCCCATTCCGTCTCTTCCTCTTGAGTTTCATCTAAAATATTGCTAAGATCTTCATCTTCCCAATCTTCCTCAATACCGATTGGATTGGTATCAGCCGGATTACTTTGTTCCGATAACGCCGCAAAGCCTAAGACGCTAAATAGAATAACCATTCCAATACAGAACAAAATATAAACAGAAATAACAACCGTTACAATTGTTTTAGCTGATTTCTTCCAATCAGCAAATTTCCACATGAAAAAAAGACCCACTGGCCAGAAAAAAATTAAAAATAGTACGATGACCCATGTTTGCTCATACCATTTTTTTCCAGTAGCTTCAACCATATCGTCTCTCCTCTTTCTAACTATTATTCTAAGACAAAATTAATACCCCGCTCATTATACTGGAGTTTTCATACGATTTCGACTGTATTTAAAAAGTCAGCTATTAGCGCCTATTTCTTTTCGCCTATTTACCTTAGCCTTTTTCTACTTATTGCAGTCTTTAGGTTGATAAAATCAAGGAAATCTGTTTATTAGGATAAAATACCTGTTCTGAATTTAAACGTATCGATTTCTGTTTTATTAGGTATTAGTTATTCTGAAACCATACTACCGAATAAAACTTTGCTAAAATTTATTTAATTATGGGAAATTGCAACTTTTTGTTTACCTTAAACGTGGATAAGATGAAAGGGGGAGTTTGCTTGGAGCTTGAAGACGTTTATGAATTGTATATGAATGATTTGTATCGTTATTTACTTTCCCTTTCACAAGATCACTATGTAGCAGAAGACCTTTTACAAGAAGTTTTTTACAAGGCATTTATTATTATTGACGATTATGAATTTAGCCATATTAAAGCATGGTTGTTCAAAGTTGCTTATCATACCTTTATTGATTATCAGCGAAAAAACAAGCGACTGGTTTTAAAGGATAACATGGAGAAGCATCTGCAAGCAGATTATACAACCCCTGAAATAAATATAATTGAGAAAGAAGCTCTTACTTCGTTGTTAACAGATTTAAATTATTTAAAAGAAAACGAAAAGCAAGCAATTCTTTTATCTGATTTTCATGAACTCTCATATCAAGAGGCAGCTGATATTTTAGAGGTAAAATTAAATACGTTTAAAAGCCATTTAATGAGAGGGCGGAAAAAACTTGTAAAGATTATCAAAGAAAGGGTGAAACAAGATGACCAATAAAATCAATAAAGAGGACGAAAAGCTTTATCGAAAGATCCTCCACGATGCCAAGCAAAGTTTACAAGGCGGTCCTTCTGAGGAAGAGCAAAGAAAAATTATTAAAACAGGAAAAAATAATGCCCGTTTAACCAATATCTTAATCAGTTTGGCGATCATCCTCTTAATCTTACCCATTCTAACCCTTACAACCTTTGTGTACTATGGATTTGGCGGTAAAGCGGATCGGCTAATGGATGTAGCAATCTATACTGTTTATGTGACTGAACCTAATATCAGCCTAAGACCAATGGAAATCGAAGATGATATCGGGCTATTCTCAATGCATGTTTTATTTGATGTCTATAAACGGATTGGCAAAGAGGATTATAAGGCTGGGGATTATGATATCCTCTTTAACCTTAGCCAACCTGATTTCCTCAAGAAAAATTATTACTTGGATCGACCAATGCCGGAAATTCCAACCAAGGAGGCAGAAAGATTGCTTCACCCTACAGCCGTTATTCCATTTTGGGTCGGTGAGGAATGGAGCAAGTTAAATGGATTGCCTGATGGAACAGTAGCAGAACTTTACCTTTCGCTTTCAGAGGTACTCGATCCAGCTGAGGTCAGCCAACTTATGCCAAAAGGTGTTGAGGTACGTTGGCTGGCCGTGGATACAGGACTTGAGGCCGAACAGCAAGATGTTGATGGCCTCCCGTTAACACCGATTGGTTATCCAGTACAGGTTGATTCGACAACGTGGTCACCTTTTAATGGCAGAGAAAAAAGTAATCAAGAGGTTTTCTTAGACCTACTTGATACTATGGAACAAAATGAAGATGTAGCCGTAAAAGTTGCAAGTGCGAAATCATTGGCTCTGAACGAGAGAATCGCCTACTTGAAAGAAAATGATATAAAAGTTTATGGAGCTGTTGTAACAGGGCCTACTCCTGAATTAAGAAAACTCAAGGATGTAAAAGAATTTCGTGCGATGAAAGTGGGGGAGGTAAAATTATGGAATTAAATAGGCAGACCAAACGACATCATAGCTTCTTAGCTGTTGTAGGTTTGATTTCCTTCCTTCTCGGTCTATTCTCCCTCGCTGGATTGAATGCCGGTTTGATTTTAAAGACAGATATAATTCCCGGTTTTTTATTTTATCAACTTCCCTTCCTTGGTCTTTTCTTAGGCTTAATCGGCCTATTTACAGGAAAGCGGTCGAGATTGTATGCTTTCTGGGGAATTGCGTTGAATGCTTTTATCTTAGTCTTTATTACTATGATGTTTATTCTCGCTTGGATGATTAATGTAAAACCTTAAACATTGGATCGAAGTCAAAAATTCATAGACTCCGATGAGTGCTGAGTTTCCCAATTTCTTTTTTCGTAATCCTTATTTCATTTCGAGGATAGGAAGACTACAGCCATCCCCTTATTCTAGTAAAAATCCGTTCCACAAGGAGCAATAGGTGTGATAACATAGGTAAAAAAAGGATATGAAGTTTTGGAACTTATTTCAGAAAAATTAATCTTTATTGCTCTATTTATCTTTATTATTCATTCCATTGAAACACTCGCTTATGCGGTTCGATTATCTGGTGCTCGAGTACGGTTATTAGCTTCCGCGCTCCCGTTATTTAATCTCATGGTGATCGTCTCAAGAATGGCGAATATGATGCAACAACCCTTTACAGGGAGCTTAATTGATAGTGCACCTAAGGGCAATGCGTTAGAGTTTGTCGAGAGCCAATACAGAGTTATCATTGCCTCCTCTACTTTAGGAACGGTTATCGGCATCCTTTTACTCCCTACTTTTATCGCTTTATTTTCAAGAGCGATTATCCATTTATCGGAAGAAAGGGGCTCAATTCCGGCGCTACTAAAAAAAGGGTTCACGATCGAATACATAAAACGGGGCTTCAAACATATTCATTTGCCAAGACGCTCCTATGTAAAAGGGATCACCTGGAAAGATTTTCCCATCAAGTTATTTATCATTAATATGCTAATCACCGCGATTTACACAATTGGCGTTTTATCGGCTTTGTATGCCTCATTACTTGCTCCTGAAAGAGCCTCTACAGCCATTATGGCGTCAGGACTGATTAATGGCATTGCAACGATTTTATTAATCATTTTTATCGATCCTAAAATATCCATTTTGGCAGATGATGTCATTAATCAAAGGGGAAGCTATGCTACACTCAAAGGCGCCTCTTTAATGATGATGACTTCTCGTTTATTCGGAACCATCCTCGCCCAGTTATTTTTCATTCCAGGGGCGGAATATATCGCTTGGTTTACAAAATTTATTGTGTGAGGAGATACAGATGAAACTTGATCGACTTTTACGGATAACGATGGTCTTACTTGATCGAAAAAAAGTGACCGCTCAAGAGCTAGCGGAGGAATTTCATGTTTCGATTCGAACCATTTATCGTGATATTGACACATTAAGTAGTGCCGGAATTCCCGTAATCAGCTATCAAGGTGCAAATGGTGGAATCGGTTTAATCGATAATTATCGGATTGACAAACATTTTTTGAAAGCAGAAGAAATCACCTCTCTCTCCATAGCTTTAAAGAGCTTACTCACAGCCTACGAAGACCCAAGCGCAAAAGCTGTCTTGGAAAAAATACGCCAGATTGTCGGCCATGATTCTGAGGAAGTTTATTTTTTTATCGACGATAGTCCATGGGGACAAGATGTACACATCAAGAAAAAGCGAACCGTTTTAAAGTCGGCGATTGAAACGAGCACATGTGTGAAATTTCTCTATGGAAATAATGCAGATTCCTTCCGTACAATTGAGCCCCATACCCTTGTTCAAAAAGGGCGCTCCTGGTATGTTTACGGTTTTTGTCTACAGCGACAAGCTTTTCGTCTCTTTAAATTAGCAAGAATAAAGGATTTGCACTGGAGCGAGCAGACGTTTCAGCGAAAAAAACTGGAGTTGTCCAAGCTTCCTTGGGACAAAGTTTGGTATGATCATAATGTCATCACCTTAAAACTTGCGTATCAACCAGACATTCAAGATATTATCGAAGAGATGTTTGGTGTAGAAACAATCGATGAAGAAAATCAAACTGTCACCTTGCAGCTCCCTGAGAACCAATGGTTATACGGATTTCTACTAAGCTTTTCCGCCAAAATCGAAGTACTGGATCCACCGCATATTAGGGAGATTATCCAACAGCAAGCAAAAAAAATATTAGATGTATATAAAACATGACAGACTGTTGTCAGGTTTCAATTGATATAGTAAGTTAAAAGGTGGTGAAAATCATGACTAAGCCAAACTTGCAAAAGAAAGATGCATTTAAAGTGATGGGCATTTCAGTAGAAACTTCTAATGAAAACGAAATGACGGATCAAGCCAAAATCCCTGTTTTATGGGGTCGCTTTTATCAAGAGCAGCTTTCAATGCAAATTCTCGCTTTAAATTATACTGTATATGGTGTGTATTCGGATTATGCTACAGATGTAAATGGCACTTATCAAATGACCATCGGGCAAGAAGTGGACAAGGATACACAGTCAGACGAATGGGTAACTAAAACCATCCCCACTTCTCAATATCTTGTCTTTACATCTAAAAAAGGTCCAATCGTCCAAATCGTCGTGGAACTTTGGCAAGAAATTTGGGAGTACTGTAAAGAGAAAAACATTCAGAGAACTTATACAGGTGATTTCGAAGTCTATGATGAGCGCTGTGCAAATCCTGAAGATGCCCAAGTAGAGATTTATATAGCGGTAGAGGAAAAATAAACTATCGGCATTCGCTTTGTAAGTGGATGCCGATATCTGATGGGCGCACAAGGAGAAACGCCGAAAATTGATGAGACATACAAAAATTCCCTTCAGAATAATATCAGTAAATCCAATGAGATGGTCGTTGGATATGTGGAGGTAATAATGTCTTCACATCCCCTTTAGCCGAATTAATTTGCATTTGAGTTAAAAACATACTTGAAGATAAGTTCGCTCCCCTCAAATCAACATCTCGCAAATCAGCACCTATAAAGTCAACACCTCTTAAATCTGTATTCCTCATATCTGCAGCAATCAAATAAGCTCCCCTAAAGTCTATCCCCTTTAAATCTTTACCTTTTAATTTTTTTCCAATCCAGTCAGTTCTTTCTTGATTATAATTTTTGATAGGTCTAGTGCCAGACAGCCTTGCAATTTGGTTTTCCCTAATATATTTACTGGTCTCCGTAAGCAATTTGTTTAATGGATATCTGTACACCACAAGATCAAGTGATAATAGCTCTTCAGCATCAAGCTCTATTAGACTTTGCAGTTCTTTTAACTGATCACTTAATTTATCAGACAATGCACGGGGAATGTCGTAAGTCAAAGCTTCTGCTGTGTAAGCAATCATTTCATATAGTTTGTTCCATGACCGGAAACACTTGGAACATTTTCTTGCCCATTTTGGGATTTTCTCGCCAACTTTGACCTTTAAATGTGATTTGAGAAACGGCTTGTCCAGCACCTAAACAGTCAAATACAGTACAGCCCTTAAAACCCTTTTCTCGCAGATTACTGTGGATTTGACAACTATAATTAGTTTGTAGATGAACACAAGCTGTGCCTGCTTGTTTGTTAATGGGAAAATCACTTGATGCTAAAATATTAAGTGCCGTACAACAAAGACCAAAACATTGCGTACAATCTGCTGTTAAGCTTTCTCTAATCTTTTTGGCTGTTATATGATCCATTTTATCCCCTCTTACCATTTCGATTTGTTAAATCGACCAAATATCCAGCCTATATTCAGGCATTTTAGTGATTAAAATAAATACTTCGAAAACGCATGAAAAACGCCGTCCTCATCATTGGATAAGGTGACATCATTGGCCATTGCTTTTATTTCATCTGGCGCGTTTCCCATCGCGATCCCTAATCCAGCAAACTCTATCATATCAAGGTCGTTATAATAATCCCCGATGGCCATCATTTCCGATTGCTTAATATCAAGAGAATCTAACAAATGGATGAGCGCTTTCGTTTTATTTGATTGAGCATGAACATATTCTCGATGAAACTCTAAATCAATCCTTCTTCTAAGACGCTCCGGGATAGCTAAAGGAATTTCCTGCCATCCTCCCACTTTATTCAGATCCCCTATCGTACATTTCATAATCTTTTCCTGGAGAGTTAAAACATCCAGATGAAGAGTGGGTGTGATTTCATATACTTGATATTGTTGTTCATGCACATCTTCCATCCACTCCACATACACATCAAAAGCAGTACACAGGGAAAAATGAATATGATGACGGCGGCAATAGTGAATTAAAGAAGCAATGTCTTCAACAGAAAAGGAGTATTCCCCAATTAGTGCTTGGTTCGCCGTATTAATGGTGGCCGTTCCATCATTTGATACTAAAATCCCTTTAAAATCCAATTGATCAATAATCCGTTTTGTTTGCATAAAATATCTGCCTGTCGCTAAAACAATATGAATACCTAAATTTTGTGCCTTTTGAATCGCTTGGATATTCTTCTCAGAAATATTTCCATCTCGATTCAATAATGTTCCATCCAAATCTATAGCAACAAACTTATACATGAAATCCCCCACTTTTTTAAACTTTGAAAGACAAAAGCCTAACAACTCTTCTTTATGTATATGGACATCCGTATCAATCATTTCCTGCAATCCTCCGCATTTTTTGAATGGCAAGTATAATCTGTACTACTCCTGGGTGTAAAAGTAGAAATAGCGGGTACCATAAAAAACACGGAAAGATTTCTGGAGGTGCTCGAGATGTATAGCAGCGGTCATATTTCTGGATACGATGGCGTGAACCTATTTTACCGTAGTTGGATGCCCGAAGAATCACGTGGACTTTTAATTTTAATCCATGGAGCTGGTGAGCATTCAGGACGTTATACTCATATTGGTGAAATCTGCATGAAGCATCAACTGGGGGTGCTTGCACCTGATTTACGAGGTTTTGGCCAATCAGGCGGCCCCCGTGGACATGTTAATAAATTTACAGATTATCTCAATGACTTAAATCAATTGATAGAATCATTTCAAGTCCAATATCCTTCTGCCCCATTATTTATTTTTGGACATAGCTTAGGAGGGCTCATTGCAATTCGCTACGCTCAAATTTACCCTCATAAAGCAAAAGGATTTATCTTATCTGCTCCCGCATTAAAGATCCGATTTCCTTTACCCCTATTTTTAAGAAAAACGGTGGAATTCTGTTCTTGGCTTACTCCTAAATTATCGATCCAACCTTTTAAGTGGTTAGGAATCATAAAAAAAGTCCGCTTTTTAGGGCAGCTTTTTCCAGAACCTGATGCAGATTTGATAGAGGATCCACTCTTTACATTTGAATACACTCCACGATGGTTATCGGAATTGACACGTACCGGGATGCACGCTTCATTAGATACGGCGAAATTCCGTTTTCCGCTTTTATGTCTTTATGATCAACAGGATCCTATTGTCCATCCTGATCCAATCTTGCGCTTTTTGGATTCCCTCTCTATTCAGGATAAAAACTATGTTCTCTATGAAGATGGGCTACATAGACATTGGGATAAAAATCATTGTGAACATGCATTGGAAAACGTTATGACATGGTTAACACCGCGTTTGTAGAATGGAGAAAAATCTAACCTGCTTTTAGCTGTATGAAAGGACTTAGATAGTGAAACTTCATTAGGGGGGATCTTTCATCCCCTCCTTCCCCCATGCATTCTGAAATGGAGTCTTTCTCATGGAAAAGTGCACCGACTCATTCTACTGCCTATGAATATAGAGACTTAAATAAGATTAGTGAACTACTCACCACTTAATTTTCTAACGAAAATTTGAAGTGGGAGCTTCTCAGTTCCCCGATGAAAGCAACCTTCCATTTCCCTGAGCATTGCTTCCCGCCGTTCCAGCGGTTCTATCGTTACCTTGGATATTTTACACACAGAAGGACAACTTGTTTTTCGTATATTTGATTCTCTGTGCAACCCTATATATCCAGTTATCAAAGAACACTTATACTTACTATATCGATTTTTTCTGAGTAGTAAGTAAATTCAGCTTGCGCCAACCGAAATTCATCTCCACCTTATTGTTGGGCTATGCCCTGTACAAGCTTGAAGATAGAGACTTCTTTCGGAAATCTGTTAAAAAGAAATACAAAAAGGATGTTCATCCTCATCTAATATTTTTATAAATCGTTCTCTAAAGTTTGACCATGTAACCATGTTCAAGGCTTCTTCAATGGAAAAGAAACCTACTTCTAAACTTTCACTACTCGTTCTTAATTCTCCCCCCCAACAAGTCGCACAAACACTTGATTTTAAATTGTGATAAATACCACAAAACTTGGTTATCTCTATATCTATTCCAGTTTCTTCTTTTACTTCCCTGACAATTCCATCTTGAATAGTTTCTCCTAACTCAATTATTCCTCCTGGGGCTTCCCAACCTTGACGAGGGGCTCTAATAAGTAAGATTTTTCCTTCATCATTAAAGACAACGGCTCCAGCAGAGAGAGAATGTTTAGGACTAGACATTTTACCATACCACCTTTTAATTCATAATCCTATAAATTTTAACCATTATTCCTTATAAAGCTTGCAAATTACTTTAGAAATCAGTTTATTTGAATAACTAAATGAACATTTCGATTATCGTAAATTTATCACTTTATACAAAGTCCTTCCCCTTTAAACATTTCTCCATTCTCTCATTCGTTTGCTGGAAATACCTATTCTCATGTCTCCCATATTTAAAAAGCCATGTTCCATTCCTTCATATTCTTCGATAGCGATCTCATTTCCTGCATCAATCATTTGTTTCTTAAATAATTTGTTTTTTACTTAAAGGCATTGAGAATTTTGGGAGTATCCTCCTTTGTGCCGTACACATCCATAATATTATGCTAGTAAGTTTTTACAATGGCTACATTCACAGTTAAAATTCTGTTAAAAGCTATGTTTTCTTTTTAAGAAGAAAAGGGTATAATGGTATTAGTAAATGAATACATTAAAAATGACTGAAGGTGCTGTAACACCTCCAGCCTATACAATAGCTAGGTTCCCTGCAAGGGGGATCAGCACGAATGTTAGCAGATAAAATCCACCGAAACGAGCCGCAAACTCAAGGGTGGATTTTATTTTTTGTTATTTTTATCTGACATAATTGCAACAATTAACGCTCCAAAACTTACCATAAGCATCAATGATTCTGCAACTGTCATAAAGCATCACCCCCTTTCGGGAGTGTGCTAACCACCCTTGAGTTAACCAATATGCTATTGTCCTCTAATTATACCATCTGAAAAAGGTTAAATACATTTATTTTCTGTATCTCAATACCCTCGACATCTTAATTCTCCCTTTGTTCTCTTTATGTCTAAGTCCTTCAAAAGTATGTCATTAGGCAGTTTCCCAATCCATAAAGAACGAATGTTAGTATATAATATGAAATATATACAAACGTTTGGAGTGATTGAAGTGCTGAATCTTATAAAAAGAGAATCTGACATAAAAATACTTATATAGATCATCTACTTAGTAATTCCCCACTCTAAGAATTCAGGGGATAATTAGAGGCCGAATTACTTTCGTGCAAAAGGTTGGATCTTCTACATCATAAAGATGATTCCTCATCTACAAACGAGGGTTAACCATGTCATAACGTTTTCCAATGCATGTTCACAATGACTGTCCGTGCCTTAATTGACGAACCCCATGCCCTTTAAAAACTCCGCCATTCTCTCATTCGTTTGCTGAAAATATTTATTTTCATGTTTCTCATATTTAAAAAAGCCATGTTCCATTCCTTCATATTCTTCGAAAACGATCTCATTTCCTGCATCAACCATCTGCTTCACAAATAATTTATTTTGTTCATAAAGGCCATTGGGAATTGAGGGAGTATCCTCCTTTGTGCCGCACATCCATAATGTTGATGGTAAAGCTTTTTTAATATTATGGAATGGAGAGATTTCGCTCGCTTGATCTAATAACTGAGGATATCTCCTTTGCATAATATCTATTCCATCCATACCTGCCCCAAAGATGATCAGCGCATTGGGGATATGATCACGCGTCTGACTATAATGGGGCTCATCATTTAAGTGATCAAACATTATAGAAGAAACACATACATATCCACCTGCAGATGAACCACACATAATAACTTTTTCCCGATCACTTCCTAATTCATCCGCATATTTACGCACCCAGCGAACAGCAGACTTTGCATCGGCAATCGCATGTTTCGGGGTAAATCCCTCATCATGGCCAGCCCGATAGTCCACACAAATCGCAACCATGCCAAGCGAGGCAAAATAATTGGCTTGGTGTTGAAAAACGGCTGGGGATTGGGGGTTCTGTTTAAACGTACCACCAATGAAAAAGAGAATCACCGCCTTATTTTTCTTTTCTATCACAGGCTCGAAAATATACAGCTTTACATCTCTTGTTCCAATCCTTTTAAAAGTTTTCTCGATCACTGGAAAATCAAACTTCGGCTCTCTCATCTTTTCGCCTCCCACCATTATATTTATATAAAAAGGTCCTCATTATTTTTGAGTTTCTCTACAACTTCATTGATAAATCTTTGCTTTCCCTGCTGATAGCGCTCATGTTCTTCGGGAAATTGTGCGGCTAATGCGACTTTCAACTCCCCATATCGCTTGGCCGATTCTGGATGTTGGATGAAGTAATTTTTGAAAGCTAAATGAAGCTTGATATGGTCATGACCTGTTTGAAAAATATGGACATGATGGGTTCTATTTAATTGTCCCTTAGGAAAATATCTTCTTCCCTGAATGCCATTTTCTCCTCTTGGCTCATATCCGAGTTCTTCCATCCTTTTATAATATTGATCTACCTTTTTAATTTCTTTCACAACGATGAGAATGTCGATAATCGGTTTTGCATAGTGAATGGTCGGCACAGATGTACTGCCAATATGAAAAATATCTACTAATTCTTCTTTAAAGATTTCCTTTAGCTTTTGAGCCTCTTCTGAGTATTGTTTAGTCCATTCCCCCGTCCATGGACAGATGTTTGTTTTTCGCATTGAACCTCCCCCCTAAAGTGGTCCACCTTCAAAGCCCATCGGCCATCCATCTGCTTTGAATTTGACTTTATATTGAAAAGCTTCTGGATAGTCCCCATAAATGAAAGCAAGTGTAAAACCAGGAAGTCTTGAGCCTTCAAACGTGAAAAAGTGGCCAATTGTAACTGTGGATAGCTCATAATCACTTTCCTCTAAATGAGGAAAAAAAGTTTTTAAATAACGGAAAGTTTGTTGGAGATGCCGAGGAAATTGTGCAAAGATAGCCTCTGCTATCAGTAAAAATTGATCATCTGGTTGTTGATGATTACCATGAACAATGACTTCGACTTCTTCCCAGTCCCCGATTTGGATCGAGCAAAACCATTCTTGCGGAAGACAAGGATCTTCCTCTCCCCCATCATTAGCTAACCCTAAAGCTTTCAAATCTGCTTTAGTCAGTGATTTAGACAGAATAAGTTTTTTGCGTAAAACTTCATTCATCTTTTCTTTAGCATATTTTGCTTCTTCAAATATCATTTCATTTCGCTCCTCCTTTCGTTTAATAGTCCGTTAGATGTTATTTTTCCTTTGAGAACGCATTCCTTTTCGTTTTTGAATCTGATCATTATCTAAAAACTGCTGATACTCTACACTATTCACCCCGTAAATCGCAATTTTTCCTTCTTGATCATAATGAATCCCCCAACCAAACTTTTTCACTAAGGGGGAAGCTCTGAAACAGGCTTTTGGTTTGCTAAAAAACTGTTCACGCAATACAGCGAGATTATTTGACTCCAATTGATTTTTTAAAACATACGTTTTAAATTGAACATCTGCTTGGGTGTATTTATAGGGTTGATTCTTATGAGGTCGTATTCAATCGAGGCAATTGTTGGCTTATTGTTTTTTACGACTGGCACAATCCCCTCTGGGACAAGAGAATCTTCAGAAACAGTGATAAATGTATTTTGATAACTCATAAGCGTTCCCACTTTCCAATTATCCGTTAACAACCATGTTAATTCTATTGTACATAAAAGTCGCTTCTTTGAATATTTGTTTTAGATAATCTCCTCACTCTTTCTTCAATTAGTCATATCGTAACTTTTTCCCTCGCCCTCAACATGTTCCCCCCAAAAAATCAAGCTTAGGAGAAACCTCACAACCAAGGCATAAAAAAAGACATCTAATATGCTCGTTTCCGAGCTTAGATGCCTGACCACGTATTTTTAATTGATTAAAAAGTATAAAGTTTTAGTCTAGTGCCTTGATCCACGTCTTTAGCAGTTCTAGCTTAAATCAAGCATTTTAAGATGTTGCTTTTTGTTCATCCGCAAAGAGACAACGACCTTTTCCAAAGGGAATACAAAGGGGTGTTCCGAAAATCGGATCACAAGCAATTTGGCATTTCATGTCAAAGACTGTTTTTACTAACTCAGGTGTAATAATTTCCTCTGGTTTCCCATGCGCGAAAATCTTTTTATCTTTTAATGCGACAATATAATCTGCGTAACGACTAGCTAAATTTAGATCATGTAACACCATCACAATCGTTCTATTTTCCTGCTCATTCAGTTCAAAAAGGAGGTCAAGAACATCCACTTGATGGGCCATATCTAAATAGGTAGTTGGTTCATCCAATAAAATAATTTCCGTTTGCTGGGCTAATGTAAGAGCAATCCATGCTCGTTGCCTTTGTCCGCCTGATAATGAATCAACTGGCTGATCAGCCAACTCACTCATATTGGTAGAGTGAAGCGCATATTGAACTGCTTCCTCATCTTTTTTTGACCATTGTTTCATCCATTCACGATAAGGATGTCTTCCTTGTTTTACGAGTTCATAGACAGTTAAGCCATCAGGAGTTACAGGTCCTTGAGGCAAAATCGCTAATTTTTTCGCGATATCCTTCGTTTTCAGCTTCGCAATTTCTTTACCATCCAGCATAATCTGACCTTGCTGTGGTTTTAATAAACGGGCTAGAGATCGCAATAAAGTGGATTTGCCGCAGCCGTTTTGACCAATCAATACGGTGATTTTCCCTTTTGGTATTTCGATATTTAAACCATCTATAATAATACTATCCCCAAAACCAAGTGTTAAATCATGTGCTGACAAAGTTTCCACTAAGCTCACTCCTTTCTGGCCAGAATGAAAGTTACTATGAACGCCGTAACCGTACCTGAAATTTATCCACTCTATTTATTTTACTATATTTTTGCTTGTTCAACACAATTATTTTTTTAATGTCTCTAGAAAGGTATCAATTGTTTTGGTTGAGGCGATCAATCCCTTATTTGTCCAACTATCAGCTGCATTCAATACGTACACTTGGTTATTTTTTACTGCTGGGATGCTATTCCAAACTTTACTATTTTCCAGTACATCGAGACCTTCTTCTCCTTCAGCTGCTAATAAAAAGACATGATCTGCATCCAGTTCAGATAATTTTTCCAACGATAAAGCTTCCCACTGTGGTTTTGCTTCACCTAGCTCATCTATAAACTGTGGATAGTGGACACCTAGCTCAGAATAGAGCACTTTTGCACTATGGCGATCTTTTTCAAAAACAAAGTATTTTCCACCAATTACCCAAATGGCAGCAACTGTTTCATCACCAATCGTATCTTGCACTTCTGTCTTTGATTCCGCTACTTTCTTTTCATAATCGTTTATAGCTTGTTTAGCTACATCTTCTTTTCCGAGTAGTTGTCCAAATACATCTAACTGTTTTTGCCAATCATTTACTGTTTCCTCATCCATCACATAGGTTGGGGCAATTTTTTGATAATCCTCATATGTCCCTTCATAACTGTCCATTGTATTTTCTAAAATAATCAAATCAGGCTGATAGCTAAGTACTTGTTCTAATGGAAGGGTCCATTCAATGTTCGGAACAGTTTGCAATTGGTCCTCTAAATGGTTTTGGACCGAGGTGCCAATTGCCCATTTCGCCACTGGCGTTACACCAATAGATAATAATGCATCCTCATGAAATGGGGCTAATACTTTTTTGGCATTTAATGGGATTGTCACTTCCCCCATTTCAGAATCTAAGGTAATTTCTTTATTATTTTCCTCAACAGGAGCCTTGTCCCCTGACTTTTCCGTTTCCTTTTGGGTATCATTGTTTCCGCAACCAGCTATAATGAAAATGATCATGATGAGCATGATAAAAAAGCTATATTTATTTTTAGATAATGTGTTCATCCATTTATCTCCTTTATGCTATAATAACATTTACTGGTAATGATAATCACTTTCAATTATGTTGTCAATAAATATTTAAACCCTTAAATGCATGTTCAAATAGATGGAGTAAAAGGACCCAAGTTGGCTAAAGTTTATACAAATTCTGTTCTGTGATCGCTTCAATACGAGACATGTCAGCCAGGACGTACTATTACGAAGCAACAGGACGTTGCGACTTGAGACTGCCTGCAAGTTTAGCTGTTCATCCATTTCCCTACATTTGAACATCCTCTATAAGAGAGAAATAGGAGAATCATATGCGTTCCGTTATTCAATATTCAAGCACATTAAAAATAATCATTAATCTCGCGGCTTTATGCGCAATTATTTTATCTACTGGATTAGCCATTTCTTATGGATCCACAGAAATAGAACTGGGTACAGTTTGGGAAGCCGTTTTTCAATTTGACCCAGAGCTTTCTTCACATCAGATTATCCAGGAGTTACGCTTACCACGCGCTTTGTCCGCTGCTTTAGTTGGGGCATTTCTCGCCGTTTCGGGCTCGATAATGCAGGGGATGACGCGAAATCCTTTAGCTTCTCCATCGATTATGGGAGTAACGGATGGGGCGGCCTTTGGTTTAATGATGATTCTGGCCTTTTTTCCATCTACCTCTAATCTTGGCTTGACTTTAAGTTCTTTTATCGGTGCGGCGCTTGCCGTAAGTCTCATATTTATGATCGGTTCATCTTCAGGTAATGGATTGACTCCTGTGAAATTAGCCTTAGCGGGAGTGGCGATCGGGACATTGCTCCGTTCGATTACTTCCATTCTTTCCTTACATTTTCAGCTGGAAAAAGAGATGGGTTTTTGGTTAGCTGGAGGACTGGATAAAACAAACTGGTCATCGGTTCAAATGTTGGTCATTTTCGGTGCCATTGGTTTACTGTTTGCTTTCTCCATCGCAAAATCGATGACCGTTCTAAGCTTAGGTGAAGACGTATCCATCGGATTAGGACTAAACAATGCGATTATTAAGATTATAGGCATTGTGGCGGTATTTATGCTTACAGGTGTTTCAGTCTCTGTTGCCGGTGCCATCGGTTTTGTTGGATTGATTGTTCCCCATATCACCCGTTTCTTAATGGGAGCTGATTATCGTTGGATTATTCCATCTTCCGCTCTCTTTGGCTCACTTTTAGTTATTCTATCTGATTTAGTATCGAGAATGATTAATGCACCTTTTGAAACACCCGTCGGGGCCATCACTTCACTAATAGGGGTTCCGTTCTTCCTTTATTTAGCAAGAAGCAAGGGGGAGAAAAAATGAATATAACTCAATCTAAAAAACAACGTAATTTCTGGCTAATTATCGCCTTTTTAATCTTGCTTATTTTTATAATGTTTTTTGTTAGCTTAAGTGTTGGTGTGATCCAGATCTCCCCTAGAGAAGTGATCCAAACAATTTTTAATCAAGGAACAGCTCAACAAAAGCTTGTTTTGTTTGATTTTCGCTTACCAGGGATTGTCTTATGTTTACTCATTGGGGCTGGCTTGGCCGTATCAGGAACGATTTTACAAGGGATAACGCAAAATGAATTGGCTGATCCAGGAATCATTGGGATTAATACAGGAGCAGGTCTTACTGTCGTATTATTTATCTATTTTTTCCGCGACCTTCTTCCGGCATCTGACCCATTATCTATCTTTATTATGCCATTTGCTGCTTTAATTGGAGCGATCGTGGCAGCGCTCTTCATTTATTTACTCGCTTGGAAAAAAGGGGTAAGTCCTACTCGACTGATCTTAGTTGGGATTGGAGTCAATGCAGGGTTTGGTGCCCTCCTCACCATCTTGCAATTACGCATGGATCCACAAGATTACAGACAGGTAACTGTTTGGCTATCAGGGGACATTTGGAATGCGAACTGGGCTTTTGTTCTTGCTCTATTGCCTTGGATGTTGCTCTTAATCCCGCTTGCCTTGCAAAAAGCAAAGACTTTAAATGTTTTTACATTAGGGGATGATGTAGCTTCAAGCTTAGGTACTCCCGTCGAAAGAGACAGACGGATTTTATTGCTCCTGGCTGTTGCGCTTGCGGGGGCTTCCGTTGCAGCTGGAGGAGCTATCGCGTTCATTGGTTTAGTTGTTCCCCATATTGCTAGAAGAATCATTGGCCCCTTGCATCAATATATCATTCCGATCTCAACATTATTGGGAGCCTTATTATTAATGGGGGCGGATTTATTTGGTAAAAACTTGCTAACTCCCACCATGATCCCAGCTGGGATTATTGTCTCGATTATCAGTGCACCTTATTTTATCTATTTATTAATGAAAGTGAAATAAATTCAGGAGGTCTTTTTATGGTTAAGCAAGATGAAGTATATGATGTCACAATTATCGGTGGTGGACCAGTAGGTTTATTTACCGCTTTTTACAGTGGAATGCGCGAATTGAAAACGAAGATTATTGAATATCTGCCCTATTTAGGGGGCAAAGTTTCCTATTTTTATCCACAAAAAATTATCCGTGATATCGGTGGTCTCCCCCATTTATCTGGTGATGAATTAACGGCCAATTTAATCGAACAAGCGAAAACATTTGAGCCAACGATTGTCCTAGAAGAGCAAGTGTTAAATTGCCAAAAACATGAGGATGGTTATTTTATTCTAACAAGTCAAAATGGAGCAAAACATTATACAAAAACGGTAATTTTAGCAACAGGATTCGGATCTTTAAAACCAGTTGAATTAGAGCTTCCTCATGCAAAAGAGTTAACAGAAAAAAGTTTACATTACTCCATTCATGACATCGATCGTTTTAAAGGAAAACATGTTTTGATCTCTGGTGGCGGAAATTCAGCCGTCGATTGGGCTAATGAATTGGAACCCATCGCTGACCAAGTCACATTAATCTATCGTAAATCATCCTTTAAAGGGATCGAAAGCAATGTGACAAAAATGAAAAATTCCAGTGTACAAGTATTAACTCCATATGAGCCAACGGAATTAAAACAAGAAAATGGACGGCTCGCTAGCGTGATCATTCAAAATACTGAACAAACTACTTTTGAGGAAGTAAAGGTCGATGAGCTCCTCATTAACCACGGATTTCATATCGACCTGGGACCGATCACAGAATGGGGAATGGAAATCACGGATGCTGGTATTGTCGTTGAATCTTCGATGGCAACCTCCATTCCAGGCATTTATGCTGTCGGAGATATCGCCCAATATGAGAATAAATTACCTTTAATTGCGGGCGGTTTTAATGAGGGGCCAATTGCAGTCAATAGTGCCAAGCTTTACATACATCCGAAAGAACCTTTACCCCATTTATATTCCACTCATTATGAACCTTTAATTAAGGCTGATTAGAACTTAAATCGCTCTGATGATAGGTTGTCATCAGAGCGATTTCGTTGATGTGTACTTAAAAATCCATTAAAGTGATTGTTTTTTTCCATTCAGGATGTTTGTTGAAAATAATGTTGGTTACTAAAATGAGATTAGCCATATAATCTTAATCAAATCCGTCGTTTACTGACTCGATTGAAGCACCAATGTACAGCAAACAGATGAGACAGCGGCACAATAAGTAATCCGTATGTGGCAATCACAAGAACAATTAGCGATTCAGGTCTCTGTAGCAAGACCACGATTAGCACGAGGATGATTCCCATAATAATTTCCTTGGTCACACGGTTTTGCAGGATTCGTAACCACGATTTGCCAGCCAAACGTAATGGGAAGTCACGCTTCGCCTGTAGTGTTGCGGTAATCAACGCACTAATTGCTGTTGCAACACTGAAAGCAATAATGAATGCAAATAGTGAAAGATTCTGCAACCATACAAGATATGCTGCAAACTGCGCTTGGAGTATCCCCTCTTCGGCAATGTACACTACTTTTAGTTCTCCATTGATATCATGATCACGTAATGCTTGTACATCAAGTCCATGTCGTTCTAATAATTGTAGCGTGGCAGCTACACCAGTAAACACTATGTTGCCGCTCGAGATCATCGATGTCAATGTAGAATCATTGAAGATGTCGTACAACGATGGAACAACAATGAGCAGCACATTATTTTTAAAGTGAAGCCTTTCTCCCCCTCCTCCTTGAGCTACGGGGATTTTAGCTTCATTGGTTGGTTGAAGGAACTGCATTTGTTCGCTTAGATCCTTAGAGTGCCCTTCTCTCGACAATATCTTAATCTCTGCTTGAATTTCATCAACAAAATCATCTGCCATATTGGATTGAGAAACAGGTGTAACAACCGCCTTTTTCGCACCTTCAGTGACTAAGTCAAGCCAACGCTGGTTTACGAAAGATACAGCCGAGTATTCGCCGAATTCAGCAAGTGGCCACATATCTTTAGTGTAAGTATAAGAAAGTGCTACCCCTTCAATCGATTCCGCATCCTTTACCAGCTCCCCAATCATTGGTTCGATGCGATCCATTTCGTCAATGTCAGTTGCAAAGACAATCGATACTTGGTCTGCCAGTTTCTCCCACTGCGCCATTTCAATTGCCTTCGCAGAAGAGTGTTTATATGCAGACCAGGCTGGTCCAGCCGTAGCCACGACTAAAACGAATGTAAGTGCTTGAATCACATTAGCTGTCGAGCGGAAACTTTTTACTGCCGGTTGTCTAGTGGCAAGCATTGTAGCACTCGGCCACGCTGAGGCTGACATGATAAGTGCAGCAAGCGTGGATATACCAATAATAACAGCCTGCAGACTAATGAGTACTTTGAGGAATGTGCCGATATACATCCAGCCATGAAAAACACCTACATAGCTTGCTGCAGCCATAGTTACAGATCCTGCCGAAACGAGTAGCGTCCCACTGAATTCTGTTAGGTCCTGCCCTTTTATCCGCATAGTCGGGCACCCGCCTAGAACTTGAAGTGCACGACCTCGGGCCCTTGCTGATAACCAGAACAGCGCAAGTGATGAAATCAATGCGAATGAGGCAAGAAGTACAATAGTAAATCCCCTTTCCAGCACAACAAATATAAGACTATCTAAGATGGAGTCATCCCAGCGCTTAACTTCCACTCCATCACTATTCAGAGTGTCTTCAAATTCAGCCAAATGAGTTGTGTTGCCAGTCACAAGATAGACCCCATCAGGATAGGAAAAAGCAAGTCGATCTTTATCAACAATCTGTGCTTTCTTGCCACCACTGAACCAAGTAAAATGATCGGGCAGATCCCCATCCTTTAGTGCAACAAAAATTTGTCCATCTCCATTTTCAGCAAGATCTGGGGCAATTTTAACTAGCCCAAGATCCATACTTATATTGAGCTCTTCTAATTTTGAGAATGCTTCAGTAATAGAAAACTCTGATTCGGTGAAACTAATACTAAGCCTGCTCTCACTCCCAATCGCCTTCGGAAAATCTCGATCATTTAGATCGGTAATAATGGCAGCCAACAATGCAAGTAATGTAAACAGTGCAACTGAAACAGCCGCTATAATCCGTTTATACATATTCATTTTCTTTTCACCCCTCTTTCTTTTTGAGCTTCTCTCTTTAGCTAGCGTTCTAACTGTCTCCCTTCATTTAACAAAAGACCATACGTTCAATTAACTCGATGTCATCATCGTATTAACGCTTTTCTTTTATGAACTTCTGTGGGGCACAATAGCATTAGCGCTTCACCAAATGTACCGGAACCCCGAATCCTTCACTTTGAGAAAGCAAGTTGCTGATAGCTTCACGTTCAGATTTTAAATCATAACTTACTAAGATGAGTCCTCGTTCCCGATCATCTGGACATGGTTTGCCCACTTCCACTTTAATTCCATCTCCAAGCTCCTCTATTTCCTTGGCAAATTTTTCGTGATTAGCCAAAGCAGTTGTAGCCTCTGCGACGGTCGGCAGCTTGTCGCAAGATGGGTGCGTATCTTTGGGAAAAGTCGTGATCCAACCATTTATAATGACTAACACTCCTACTATCAGTAGTAAACTAACAATAATACTGATCGTAATCTTGGAAGTTGATTTCATAATTATCCCCCTCGTTTAGTAACTTTTGTAATCGAATTAGTTTTAGAACCGACCTGGTGCAAGATACCACATGATTCAATCATTTCAGCATCATGTGTTGATACAATCACTGTCCGTCCTCGTACTGCGAAGTCCGTAAGCAGTTCGATAACCTTACGCCGATTCGTTGCATCGAGCGAGGCTGTTGGCTCATCGACAAACAAGATGTCAGCATCTTTATAGATGGCACGAGCCAAGGCAAGTCGTTGTTTTTCTCCACCGCTTAGGTGCCCGGCTAACTCCTTCTCCCTACCTTTAAGTCCGGTTTTTTCAAGCGATTGGGTCAGCCGTTCCTTGTTTCCTATGACACGCCTTCCAAAAACACTCGTTTGCATTGTGATATTAAAGGCAACTGATTCCCCATCCATAATGCCATAATCCTGCAATACGAATGCCACGTGATCTCGCCAAAATCTTCTTCTTGCTGCGGAGCCATATTTTGTAACATCGTTCTTGTTAATCAAGATGCTTCCCTTACTCACCGGAAGCAACAATCCGAGACAATGTAGAAGTGTAGTTTTTCCAGATCCACTAGCGCCAATAAGAGCTGTCATAATACCTGGCTTGCAGCTTACTGACTCACCTTCAAATACAATCCGACCACCAATTTTCACTGAAATGTCTTGAGCTTCAATGATCATTTGCACCATCCGCCTGATTTGACATCTTTTGGAGACATAACTAGTCTCGTAAACTGCTCTTTGATTTGATTCCAGAACTTCATTTCCTTCTTATATAGACGATATTTCACTTGCTTCTTACCTCCTAATATCAATAATGTCTCTTCAGGAACAACCAATTTCAATTACGTAGTATAGGGTAAAAAAATAAACACCATTGGAATGGTGTCTTAACAGAACCTTAATTTTAATAAGGAAATAAAATTTTGATCTTCGTGCCTTTATTCGGTTCACTTTCAACCGTAACCTGTCCTCCTTGTTTTTCTACAAACTGCTTAGCAATCGACATTCCTAGCCCTGACCCGAGATGAGACTTGTCTGTCGTTGTCCCTCGATAATACTGATTAAATAACTGTTGGATTGCTTTATCATCTATTCCGATGCCATCATCTATAATTTCTATTAGAGTCGAATTTTCTGTAGTTTCGATCAAAACAGTTATGATTGTTTCCGGAGGATTATGATAAATAGCGTTCATAATGAAATTTTCTAATGCTCTCTTTAATAATGTTGAGTCAAAAGTTAATAAAACCCTGTCTTTATTTTTTACATCTAAATAAATAGGATAGTCATTGGCTAGCGGATATTGCTGAATATCTTCCATTACATCTTTTACAAATGCACTCAGATCTGTAGTGCGTAAATCCAACGGGATCTGCATTTTATCAAACTCATAGACAACACTTAAATCATCAATTAACTGCTCCATATATAAAGATTTTTCCTCAATAATTCTAGCAAATTCCTTAATCTCTTCTTCATCCCATTTATGTTCGGAATGGAGCATGGCTGCATAACCTTTAATATATGATAATGGTGTTTTTAAGTCATGTGTCACTCCTGAAGTCCAGTTCTTCCTTGTTTCCTCAAGTTCTTTTCGTTCCCTCTCCGCCACATTAAGTTGATAGGTTAAACGATCAAGCTTCGACTTAAGTTCCAAAAATGGACCGAACCTCCATTTATTTAAGGTAAAATTCTTTGTTTCTTCAGGCTTTTCAAAGGTCCCAAGTGATAATTGATCAATCCAGCGGATAAAAAAGAAAAGGGGTCTCCTAATTTGGCGATCGATCACAAGGCCAATTAGAATAAGCATTCCAAAAAATAATAGGGAAAATAAGAGATATGTCACTAATCCATTCGTTTCTAAAGGAATGTTCAATAAGTTAAGGACAGAAAATCCGGTAATAAAAAAGATAGCCCCGATCGTTAAAAAAATAATGAATAATAGTAATGAAATTTTCGTTTCTAATTTCATTGGGAACCCCTTTGATTTTCAAGCATATAGCCTAATCCTCTGACATTTTTTAAATACTGCGGATGTTTAGGGTCTTTTTCAATTTTTTGACGTAGTCGTCTAATATGGACCATGACCGTGTTTTCCTTCCCGACCATACTATAGTCTCCCCAAACATTTTCATATAGTTGATCTACACTAAAGACCTGATTAGGGTGCTGGCACAAAAATTTAAGTAATTGGAATTCCTTAGCTGGGCATTTTATTTCTTTCCCATCTACCATTAGTTTTGCTTGATCATAGTACAAAACAAAGTTATCTGTTTGAAAGACCTTTGATCTTTCTGGCATTGTTCTTCTTTGTCGATGTAAAATAGCCTTAATACGGGCGGCGACTTCGAGTGGATTAAAAGGTTTTGTTATATAATCATCTCCACCCATAGAGAAACCGGTTAATTTGTCAATATCAGTCGTACGGGCAGTCAAAAAAATAATCGGAACATCCGATATTTCTCTAATTTCCTGACATAAGTTAAAACCATCTGTATCAGGTAGCATGACATCGAGCAATATCAAATCAATTCTGTGTTCATTAAGCCTCTTTAAAGCTTCAGAACCGGTTTCGGCTTGATATATCTCTCGGAAACCCTCCTTATCTAACAAACGTTTTAGCATTTTAATTAATCCTCGTTCATCTTCTATAATGAGTATACTGTCGTTCACGCTTGCCCTCCTTGTCTAGTCATCTTTCATTTGGGAATATTATTCCGTTCGATTGATTGCGCAACTTCGGAGAAGAATTGCTCAAGTTCTCCTTTAAATTGCGCAACCTATCATGGGGATTGCGTTTGTTTTCACTTTTATGCGCAACATTGAAACCTTATTGCGCAACCTATCTTCTATTGGCTCTACCTAAATTAAGGATTTCTATTGCCTACATGGTAACAAAACTTTGTTCATTAAGCTATGTCCAATAGCCATGTGTTTATCCATGGGGACAATGGGAAAATTATATTTTTATTATTTATTAGTAGCGCAAACTGGGACATATTGTTGGATGCCTGAATAATTCGCTCGTCACAGCTTTACTGAGCTTTCCCTTATGAAATCACTCCACATCTATGGTAGTCTTAAACTACTAATAGAAAGGAGTGTTTGATATGAGCCAATCTATTCCAGAGATCACTCTACATGATGGACTTACACTACCAGTTATCGGTTTGGGGACGTATAATTTGAGAGGTTCGGAAGGAGTTCGCGCGATCCAGAGTGCGATTGATCTTGGTTACCGCTTGATTGACAGCGCCTACAATTATGAGAATGAGGGGACCGTAGGGGAAGCTGTTCGCCGTAGTGCAATTTCAAGAGAAGAACTGCGGATCACCTCTAAACTGCCTGGTCGTTATCATACATACGATAGTGCAGTGAAAGCCATCCAAGAATCCTTATACCGCGCCCAATTGGATTATTATGATTTGTATCTGATTCACTGGCCCAATCCACAAAAGGATCAGTATGTAGAAGCATGGCAAGCATTAATTGATGCACAAAAATGGGGATTTATTCGTTCGATCGGAGTTTCTAATTTTTTACCTGATCATATCGAAAGATTGGAACAGCAAACAGGTGTGAAGCCTTCGATCAATCAAATTGAGTTGCACCCTTTCTTTAATCAGGAAGAACAGAGATTTTGGCATCAAGAAAACGGCATTCACACAGAATCATGGAGCCCATTAGCACGGGTAAGAGAAATTATGGACAATCCCGTATTACAAAGGATCGCAGACCAGCACAATAAAACAGTTTCACAAGTGATCTTACGATGGCATTACCAACTGGGAACTATCCCAATACCAAAATCTGCCTCTTCGAACAGACAATTGGAGAATATCTCCATTTTTGACTTTGTCCTTTCTGAAGACGAGATGAAGCAAATTGCCGCACTTACTCGGCAAGATGGAAGATTAAATGGTCAAGATCCCGCTGTTTATGAGGAAAACTAGCTGCTTTTTTAAATGTAGCGTGAAAAAAGGCGATTTGCTAGGACAAATCGCCTTTTTTCTTCTATTCTACTTTTACAGTTTTTCCTTGTTGACTCCATTTTATATTCAACTCTGAGGGTAAGCTCCACTTTTCGAAGCAATCGATCCATGTTTCAGCTAATCCCTCAACTGAGACAAGTTTCTCACTTTCGTTATATTGAATGAAAGCTGGAGGAAATTCGGGAATTTCTGGAACAGATTGATGCATCGCTTGAATCGCTTTCGCATGTGGGGTCGCCGCTTCAATTCCACAAAGGATCTCATGGTCCCCACGCAATATGGCTTGCACACATACTTCTAGTTTTGCTAACGTATGTGATGGATCTTTATAGCTTTGCTTTTTCCCATTATCCCACTCTACGACGATTTCACTAGATTCTTTATCCTGGTCAAAGCTTATGGTAGCCCTTTCAAATTCTAATACATATGTTGGACCTTTTGATTCCTTGACCGCATGGGATGCTAAATATAATACATCGATATTTTCCTCTGTTTTAATCTGGACGGCACATGTATCAAACGTTTCAATGTCATTCGCCTTATAGAGCTCTGCCTTCAACTCGGCGATCGAGGCACTTTGATCAGTCGCTTTTCCTGCCAAATAAAGCATATGATGTAAATGATGAGCTGTCGCATTACTGGCGATGCTATCAAGAATCACTTCACCATTTGGGCTATGCTTTTTCCCTGCCCATGCTGAGCGATTATAATAATCTTGATCACGGGGCCATAATGTAAGACTTTTAAATCTCTTCGCTTGCCCAAATTCCCCTGCTAAAATTTGCTTTTTTAATTGTTGTACTGAATCGGTGAAAGACCAATTAAACCCGACTGCCAAAAATCGGCCCGTTTCTTCCGCTGTCTCCCTCATCTTTTGAATATCAGCTAAGTTTGTTGAAATCGGTTTTTCACATAAGACATCGCTTCCATGATTCATAGCCAAACAAGAATGCTCCTTATGTAAATGAATCGGTGTAGAAATAATTGCCAGATCAGCTTTATTTTCTTCATAAAACTTTTCTAAAGACTGGTAGATTGGTATTTTCATTTCCTGAAGTTCTTGATAGTATTTTGACCTTTCAGGTGAGATATCCACAACCCCCGCTAAAACCATTTGTTCATTTTCTTCTTGTAACAGTTCCCGTAAATACACATGGCCATACCCACTTGCTCCAACTAACACAATCGAAATCTTTCTCATAATCAAAAAACTCCTCCTTTCTTTATATTCTACTATAAATTATTCATTGTTTTACCAGATATTTCCCCTTTTTGTAAAATTCTCTAATTTTATAGACTACTAGCTTTCCGTTTGGATTATGCTTTGATTGAAACCTATCATGGTAGGTATTATGAAGTAGTGAGGCTTATAAAATAACGCGAAGTGAGCGAAGCCACTTTGTTTTGCATAAAAATATCTTCAATCATTTTGCTTATCATTTTTATTGACAGAAATCAATTCATGAAGCTCCGCCCTTTTCATTGAAGAAGGATTTAGATCGATGAATCGTTTTTATTTCGTTTGGACTGTAAATCATTTAAAAGCTCGTCCAACATTTGAGAGATGATTAATATCTCTGGATCATGTGGATCCCTTTCATATTTTTCATACATTTTCCTTCTTAATATTTCTATTTCATCCTTTAATTTATTAATAAAAATACCCCCACTTCATTATAAATTAATCTAGCGAAATGGAAATTCAGTTTTAAAGACATATATACTGCATAGTACTATTCTACTAATTTCATTTGTTTTAATCTATTATTTACAGTACTTTTTATCCGATTTAAATTCAAAAGTCATAATATCTCTGAACAGGGGAGAATTAGGGGAGAATTTTTAAGGATGTTGTTTTAAAGCAAATCCATGCTTTTTAACTAACTAAAAAGACGTAAAGTAAATGGTTAAGGCATAGCCAAAGGGGCACATATTAGATAAGGAAGCTTTTTAAGTGTAAAGAAGTTTTAAAAGCAATTAGGAATAAACCTTTAGCGGACCGACTGTTTTCGTGCATTTTTTAGATGTATATCAGGTAAATTTTTGCTTAATCTCATATTTCAACTAAGGAAGGAAGGGAACGATTACACCAAAAAGAACAAGTATATACGCCCCCGTAGATTATTTTAATAGTCATTTCCTTAGCTATTTGAGTTCATCCATACCTCTTCATATGGTTGGACAACGACAAATCCCTCGCCTTCAAATTTCATTTGAATCGATTCACCGCTTCCTCTTCCTAAGAAGGTTTTAAGTGTAATATCTGTTTGAATTGTCGGTTGTAAACTCCCTGACCAAGCAACGGTCGCATTTGGATCCGTGATTACTGGCTCTCCAGGTGTAACCCTTATTGTTAGTGGCTCATAATGAGTCGTAATCGCGATCATGCCTGTCCCTTCGCAGCGGATATTGAATAAGCCTCCAGCCATCATCCCGGCAACCCGTTTCATTAATTTAATATCCCATTTTACACTTGGTTCAAAAGCTAATAGGTCGTTTCCATTTACAAAAATAACATCATTTTGTAGGTGCAAAATAATCACCTTTTTCCCTGTATCTGCCAGATACAACTTTCCTTGACCAGTCGCTTTCATTAAAGAAGCTCCTTCGCCTGTGAATGCTTTTTTGAATGTTTTGCCAAGTCCATGTTCTAATAGGCCCTCACGTTCAAACTTAATCTGTCCCTCATAGGCAACCATGGAGCCCGATTTAGCCCATACTTGTTTTTCAAGATTCACTTCTAAAAGCCGAGGAGTTTCCAGTTCGAATAATCCTTCGCCTTTCTCTTCCTGCTCTGTTTGTTTTAGAAATTCTTCAATTGAATATTTCGTCATTATCCTCACAACCTTTCTTTATCTTGTATATACGAAGAATGAACGGTTTAGTTTCAAAAACTGCTTAGTGAGGACTTTTTATCGATAGCTTAAAATCATTCCAATATTTTCCAAGGGGCTTGCGACCGTTATTTTTTAAAACTTCATTGTTTCAGTGATCCACAACTTTTCTCTTCTCGACCAGGTTTCTCATAAAAAAGCTCTTGCTATTCTAAAAAAGAGATGTTACGATTACTCTATCTTTTTACGGAGGCGTTTCTCAAATGACATTCTTTCATTTCGATTTCTAACCTAATTGAATAGGGAAATCACTCTACTTGTGTGTAGAGAAGTTGGGATGAGTTTGTCTAAAAAAGGTGAATACAGGGAAACTTTTCGTTTAGTTTAAGTCGAACGATATATATTTTCATAATAGGCACTCCTTCCGTCTGCTTCGAACACAAGTATTTGTTCAAAATTTAGATTGAAGGAGTTTTTTAATGGAAAAAAATAATCAAGCAAAGAAATATGAATACCTAGTAGATGATCCTAATGTAAAAACATTGCCCATCATGCTTTCACTGATCATTGGTGCCTTTTTTGCGATTTTAAATGAAACATTACTAAATATTGCTTTAACAACCTTAATGAAGGAATTTGGTATTACTTTACCAACTGTCCAGTGGATGGCAACTGGTTTTATGTTGGTAATGGGTGTTGTCATTCCGATCTCCGCTTTATTATTACAATGGTTTACAACGAGACAACTGTTTCTAGGTACTATGATCATTTTCACGATTGGTACAGCAATCAGCGCGATCGCTACATCCTTTCCTATTTTACTAGTTGGACGATTAACTCAAGCCGTAGGAACAGGATTATTAATGCCAATCATTTTTAATGTATTTTTATTAATTTATCCACCTCATAAGCGTGGAAAAATCATGGGGCTCGTCGGTCTTGTGATGATGTTTGCGCCTGCTATTGGACCGACTTTATCAGGTGTAATTGTTGAATATTTAGGTTGGCGCTATTTATTCATTACGGTTCTTCCTTTTGCCATTTTTTCCATTGCCTTTGCCTATAAATTCTTAATCAATGTGTCAGAGGTGACGAAACCTAAAATTGATTTCTTCTCTATCCTGTTTTCAACGATTGGCTTTGGTGCGATTATTTATGGTTTCAGTGCAGTCGGGGAAAGTGAAGCTGGATTCGCGAATCCGCTTGTGTATAGTTTCATAATCGTCGGGATCATTGGCATTATTCTTTTTGCATGGCGGCAATTAAAATTAGAGGAACCTGTAATGGATTTACGGGTTTTCAAGTATCCTATGTATACACATGCCGTTATTATGTTCCTAATCATTATTATGTCGATGTTTGCTTCTGAGATTATTTTGCCGATCTATATGCAAGGTCCTTTAGCTCTAACAGCCGCTACAGCTGGTTTAATTCTTTTACCAGGAAGTATTTTAAATGGAATAATGTCTCCGTTTATGGGCGCTTTGTTTGATAAATTTGGTCCTCGTCTCCTTATGATTCCCGCGACGATTGTTCTAAGCGGGACGATGTTTATGATGAGCAGACTAACAACTGATACCCCTTTATGGGTTGTCATTCTGGGCTATATTTTGCTGATGCTATCTGTTTCAGCCATTATGATGCCAGCAGAGACAAACGGTCTGAATCAACTGCCTAAGCAGCTATACCCACACGGAACGGCTGTCATGTCTACCTTACAGCCTGTCGGTGGTGCTATTGGAGTTTCTGTTTTTATCAGTATTATGAATGCGAAACAACTTCACTTTTTACAAAATGCAGCAAACCCGAAGGATCCCGCTACCATCAATCAAGCTATGGTAACGGGGGTAGAACTTGTCTATTTTATTGCTTTTGCGATGTCCATCGTAGCTGTTCTTTTGGCATTCATTGTATACCGAGCAAAACCAGCGGATACAACAAATGAAATTCAAAAAGAAGGATAAGGTGAAACTTCATTCAGTGGAGACTTTTTTTCATCTTCTACTGAAAAAGTAAGGATCAAGTGGATGAACAGCTAAATTCGCGCCCTCCTGGCGCAACGCTGTTCTGACCAACGTCCTGTTGACAAGGTCAAATCGCGACATCCTGTCACTTCCCTTGCACTTCCTCGTACGTCGTAACACCTTTGTAACCTGCGTCATGCAGGCCTGATCCCATCGCGCTTTTGACTTTCAGTTGACCCTCATTTATAATTCTTGTTTTCTCTCGAATTCTTAAGGTGGGGGTCTTACTACCAGTTAATGCGAGATAAAGAAGAACGGACTCTGACCATTTCTCGATCAGAGTCCGTTCTTTTATATTTCCCTGTATTCTTATTATAATAGTTTTTTAATAATTGCAAGTTACATATCTATAGTAATAAATGGAACAGATTTAACTATTTTTTCATTCATTTCTTGATTAGGATAATCGCTTAATTGTCCCTGATAGATTAGTTTGAGTTCCGGTATTTCTAGAAAATCATTCGGTGCTACTAATGATATAGGTCGGTCAAACTGAAAGATATTGCACTCTTTCAGTACATATGCAACAAATTGAGAACAAAAGAAAGCATTTCTCCTATTAATTGGCTTACGAAGCATAACTCCTACTAGTCCAAATAAGTTGTAACGATACTCTTCCTCCCGCGCTTCAATATCTCGGATAAATCGATTCATTCTTGCCCACTGCTCTTCCGTTACAACCAAGGAATAAATGGCACAACCCGCTTGCCTAAATAAATTCTCTTTTATGTCTTCTTTGGCAAAACCCGCCACAAAAGGATTGCTTGCTGTTTTTCTACCAAAACTATAAACTTCGGATAAATTTATATCAAAACCTATTGATGCGTGATTATAAGGTTGTTTTGTGTAAAATTTTATTAATCTATTAAGAACAGTGCCCGTATCTGTTAATAGAATATAGACATTTTTCCTCCCCATAGTATCCCCCCTGTCTTCTCTATAAATAGGTATAATCATTATACGACAAAATCGCTTTAATAGTTCCATCAAAACCAAATTAGGTCCCTCTATTTTTAGATTTTTATTTCAAAGATAGAGAATTGTATCTAAAGGGGGGAATTAGATTTTCGTTTTCCCGAATGGTACAGTGGAGAGAGCTAAGATTATTACGAAGTAACAGGCAGAAAACCTTCTAATGTAGGACTTGAGGGGGAACAAGGATGGTAGGCGGGAATAGAAAGAGAGGCTGGGACAAAAGTGTTTACGCTTAAGTAAAGTCCGAACTATTAGTGTGAAAATAACCCACTCCGGAAATATACTTCGCTTTCCTCAGGCGAGTGTCAATCCTCCTCAGGCTTCGCCTTCCGGGGTCTTGTCGAACTCTTACTTCCCGCAGGAGTCTACGTATATTTCCTTCGCTAAGGTAATGCAATATTCGCTTTTGAGGATTAGCATTTTAATTATGTCCCAGCCTCGTTACTTTATCTCTTTTTGATCGATCAGTTCTGCTTGAACAATATATCGGTCTGGGGCTAGACCGATATAATCGAAAGGATAGCAAGTTGTAAGTGTGAGTGTCGGATTTTCCTTTTCTACAAGGATAGATTGGTCCTGAGCATCAGTAATCCATGTTTTTCGAATCTGGTATGTGTATTTCAATTGATCCATCATTACATATAGTCGGTCTCCTTCAGAAAGCTGATCAAGACCTTGAAAAGTCGTGTCTCGATGCCCAGCAATTGCGGTATGACGCTTTTCAAAAGGCGTACTTGTAAAAGCAGTATCATACATGCCAATTCCCAGCTTTAATGTATTGGCACTTGTTCCCCAAAATAATGGATATACCGTTCCTAATTTTGGAATAACAAACTCACCTACCTGCTGGCCTTCCTCATAATCTTGAGCTACTTTCTTGGCAGTCTCAACTCCTTCTGTTTCCGCAAAGAGAAGTGCCGGTTCTTTGGTCGTTTGCTCCCACTGTTTATCAATTGATTTGGCTAGTTCAGGGTCCTTTATGATAACGGTTGATTGTTGCCAAAATTGAAATCCATTCCAGCCAACTACTCCTAGCCCTATTATAATGAGGAGAATAGCAATTCTTTTCATTTCATTCATCACCCTTTTATGTCAAAGCATAGGAATAGCTACCTTGAAGTACACGTTCAAAAAGATGGATAAAATGGACTAAGTCGACGACTATTTTGATTTAAATTGCAATCGTCCAACACTAGAACATCTATTACGTTGAAAGTTCGAGAGCGAACTTGCGTATGTTGTACTGACCTAGGACATGGCGATATTAGTCGTAGATCATATATCTTGCAGTGTCATTTTTACCGGATCTTTTTGAACATCTCTTAAAAAATAAGGGGACCTCTCTCCTATTAATGGACCGTTTTATTGCGGTACAGTAACCATCCACCCACCGCTAAAATGAAGAATCCTCCAAAGATACTAGCTGGATAATTTGTCGCTGTATCGGCTAATTCTGCACCTTCACTAGATGATGCGCCAAGAATTTGGAAGAGGTTTTTCGCATTATCAGTGTTGTCAATTTTTCCGGCAAACATTTCAGCGCCAGGTCCATAAGCATAAACCGGCACATCCTCGCCAGTGTGACCTCCAGTTGTCCAACCTGTACCAGACCTTTCATCAAAGATATGTTCAATCGCATTATCTACCTCAGTAAAGAGATCTTCCTTTGAAGCATTATCAATAGCCGCTTGTACAGATTTTACTTCTTCTTCCGTGACATCAAAATCGATATTTTCGGTTAAGACCGTTTGAATATCTTCTTCCTTTTCTACGATCAAACGAGTCATATAATCAGGTGTATGCTTGGCTGCTTTAATGACATCAACATCCCAAAATCCTACATCATTCGCTCCAATCGAAAGGCCACCAGTAGAGTGATCCGCTGTTGCAACGACTAAAGTATGTTGATCCTCTTTGGCAAATTCAATGGCTTTATTAAAAGCTTTTTCAAAATCCTCCATCTCACTCATAGCCCCAACAATATCATTATCATGTCCAGCCCAATCAATTTGACTTCCTTCTATCATTAGAAAAAAGCCATTTTCATTTTTGCTTAACACGTCAATTGCTTTAGTTGTCATTTGCTCTAAAGATGGTTGTTCTTGTGGACGATCGATTGCTTTTTCTAACCCAATAGGTGCAAATAAACCTAAAATTTGTTCACCATCAGCCTTTAAAAGTTCATCCGTTGTTTTAACATATTGATAGCCATCTTTTTCAAAATCTTGAGCAAGATTACGATCTTTTCTCTCAAAGTAATCTATGCCACCACCGAGCAAAACATCTACTTTATGTTTTCCGTTCACTAAGTCATCAAAATAATCATCGGCAATTTCACTATAATTTTTTCGGGAATGCTCATGTGAAGCATAAGCAGCTGGTGTAGCATGATTGATTTCGGAAGTTGCTACTAAACCTGTTGATTTTCCCTTTGCTTTCGCCACTTCAAGGACAGTCTCAGTATCCTCTTGTTCTAGATCAACCGCAATTGCTCCATTATAAGTTTTTATACCAGATGACATCGAAGTAGCTGCTGCCGCAGAATCGGTAATATTTTCTTTTTCATCATCTTGTTTTCCATCATAAAATGGATCTGCCGAATAGACAGATTGCATACCTACTAGATAAGGATCAAACCCAGTGTCCTCCATTTCCACAGTACTTTGGTCATCTTTAAGGTAACGATATGCCGTCGTATAAGATGGTCCCATCCCATCTCCTATCATAAAGATAACATTTTTAATTTGGTTGTTTTTTTCCTGTGTTTCCGCGGAGACAGGAGACGTTCCTAGCGTCGTCCCGATCAACATAGTTGATAATAAAGCAATCGATAATCCTTTGTTCAATTGTACCCCTCCCGAAATCATTTATTTTCTAGCATCTTAAGCATAAACCTCTAACGTAAAACACGTATTAAAGGAATATGAAGGTTTATAAAGATTCCATTAATAGATATTAATATGAGAAGGAATCTCAACTTTTCGCTCACTTAAAGTAAAGAATCCCCCATCAAATGGAGGATTCTCAAAATTCTATCTTAATAGACTTCTAATCTCAGACACTGATTCTGAATCATAGTTTTCAAGTTAACTGAATCTAGCCCTCATACTTATATTTGACTCGTTTTCTTTGTTTTATCAAAAAGAAAAAGACTCCCAATAGTACAAGTAGACCGCCAAGGATTTGCCATTCGGTTATTTGTTCTTTTAATAAAATGGCTGCTAATATTGTAGCACCAACTGGTTCACCTAAAATCGTCATCGAAATCGTAGTAGAATTCACATAGTTCAATAACCAATTATAGATCAAATGAGCCAACGTGGGGAAAATGGCCAACAAGAAGAAAATGCCCCATTCTTTCCGCGGATAATCTACTAATGGGATACCTGCCATTACATTGTAGAGTGCAAGAAATAAACCAGCGATCAGAAAAACACTAAAGCTATAGACCCAATGCGAAAATTTCTTAACTACATTCTGACCAATTAGTAAATAACATACAACAGCGATCACACATAAAAATGATAGAACATCCCCAATCAAGGCCATTTTTCCCACAGTAATATCGCCCCATCCTACCATCACGACTCCAACAAATGCAATCATCATCATTAGTATCGTGGAACCTGCTACTCGTTCTTTATATAGTAGAAAACCACCGATTAAGGCGACAAGAGGCTGCAAGGCTAAAATAATCGTGGAACTTGCTACTGTTGTTAATTTTAGCGAGCCAAACCAAAGAGCAAAATGCAACGCGAGAAACAGGCCAGAACATACAAGCAGTAGCCAATCTTTTCTAGATAACTTTTGAAATTCAGCTCTTTTCTTCCATACAATCGGCACTAAAAGCGCACTCGCCATTAACATTCGGTACATGCTTAGAATCGTGGAAGGAGCACTAGACCATTTCACAAAAATCGCCGCAAAAGATATGGCGATAATAGAAATGACCAGTGGAAATATAATAGACGGTGTTGTTTGATTCGTTTGTTTCATCTTTTCCTCCTAAAGCCGTTCATTCTATTAAATCATTCCACTAGTTTAATTCGTGAGGCCAGTGAAATCAACCATTCCGAAAGGTTTTTTTCAAAATCATGGGAGTATGCTCACAACCTAAGCATATAAAAAGAAAGTAAAATCCCTTGTACATAAGGTGGTGTGAGCGAAGCCTCTTCGGTTTCTTGAATGAAGCATACTTCCCATTTTTTTACTCACTATATGATAGGTTGAAATCCTTTCGCGTAGCTCCGCCCCTTTTCCACAAAAGCAAACATGAAGAAATTTCCCAAAACTTAAGCATGTAAAAAGAAAAAGCAAAATCCCTTGTACATAAGGTGGTGTGAGCGAAGCCTCTTCGGTTTCTTGAATGAAGCATACTTCCCATTTTTTTACTCACTATATGATAGGTTG
>NZ_JAGGKH010000013.1 GCF_017873565.1 Lederbergia galactosidilytica | reverse complement strand
AAATATGTATCTGTTAACTCAGGTTCTAAATTGAATCTACGCAGTGGTGCTAGTACAAGTGCTTCGATAATTGGGAGCCTAACAAATGGCACAGCAGTAACGGTTCAATCAGATTCCAATGGTTGGGCGAAAGTGACTGTAAATGGGAAAACAGGGTATGTAAGTAGTCAATTTTTAACAGGCGAGACGAACACAGCTCCATCAAAGCCGTCAGCAGAAACACCGGAGAAGACGGAGACGAAATATGTGTCCGTAAATGCAGGTTCGACTTTAAATCTACGCAATAGTGCAAGTTCGAGCGCTTCGATAATCGGAAGCCTAACAAATGGCACAGCAGTAACGGTTCAATCAAATTCCAATGGTTGGTCGAAAGTGACTGTAAATGGGAAAACGGGGTATGTAAGTAGTCAATTTTTAACAGGCAAGACGAACACAGCTCCATCAAAGCCGTCAGCAGAAACACCAGAGAAGACGGAGACGAAATATGTGTCCGTAAATGCAGGTTCGACTTTAAATCTACGCAATAGTGCAAGTTCGAGTGCTTCGATAATCGGAAGCTTAACAAATGGCACAGCAGTAACGGTTCAATCAGATTCCAATGGTTGGTCGAAAGTAACTGTAAATGGGAAAACGGGGTATGTGAGTAGTCAGTATTTGACAGCAGGTAAAGAAAGTACTGAGTCGACTCCACAAACAAAATATATTAAAGTAGCATCAGTTTCTGGCGTAAGCATGTATACCAAGCCGTCTACGAAAGCATCTGTAATAGTTAAAGTAGCGGCAGGTGTACCAGTTATTGTGTATTCAGAGGAAAATGGTTGGGCGAAAATAAATGCTTATGGAGAAGAAGGCTATGTAGAATCTAAGTTTCTTTCCGATGCGAAGGAAAGTGAAATTGAGGCTGATCATGACAAGGATATCGTAGAAAATTTACGTTATGTAGATGTGAATCCTGGTTCAAGCTTAAATATGCGCTCTACTGCTTCTACGAACGGCACAATTGTTAGTAAACTGTCTAGAGGAACTATAGTAAAAGTTCTTTCGGAAAAAAATGGCTGGGCAAAAGTAACGGCAAATGGTAAAGAAGGCTATGTAAGTACCCAGTTTTTAACAAGTGAAATTAAAGCGCCAGAAGGGCAGCAAAAAGAAACTGTCTACAGTCAATATGGCTTTACAATTGATGAGTTTGTGGATATTCAGATGAAGGTTAACCCACAAACAGATACGAAATACAATACATACATTAGAGAAGATGCATTATCAGTAAAATCTAATGTAGGAACTGTTATAGGGAATAGCTGGAATGTTAGAGGAGGAGCTGGAACAAACTTTTGGACAGTTGGACAAGTTTCCAAAGGTACCCAGTTGAATATTCTTTCTTCTGTTAAGGGCTCAGATGGATATACATGGTACCAAGTTGATTTTAAAAAAGCTTGGGTTAATGCAAGTCCGGAGGATGTTAAGTACTATGTCGATCCGAATAACTTTGCAGAAGATCCGATTAAAGCTTTGCAATTTGTCAATCTAGCAACTTCAACTAAGGTTCAAGAAAAAGAAGTTAATGATCAAATTCTTTCTGGAAAAGGTATATTAAGTGGGAAAGCATCGGCATTTATCCAAGCTGGGGAATCTTTAGGTGTGAATGAAATGTATTTGATTTCACATGCTCTACTTGAAACAGGAAATGGGCGATCCACTTTGGCCAATGGTGTTAAAGTGAATGGGAAAACCGTTTATAATATGTATGGAATAGGTGCCTTCGATGGTGATGCAGTTGCTAAAGGAGCTCAATTTGCTTATAATGCGGGTTGGTTTACACCTGAGCAGGCAATTATCGGTGGGGCAAAATACATTTCAAATGGTTATATCCATGCTAACCAAAATACATTATATAAAATGAGATGGAATCCAGATGGTGCTGATAAAACTGGAACAGCTACACATCAATATGCAACTGATATTGGTTGGGCAGACAAGCAGATTTATCAACTCCATAATTTATATAGTCTAGTAAACTCTTATAATTTAGTATTTGATATACCTGTTTTTAAGTCAAAATAAGCTCAAGGCTCCAAAAAGTCATTTTTTCGACGATTGGAGCCTTTTACGTTAAAAAAGGATATTTTCTATCCTAATGCGCTATGAAAAGTAAACTTGGAAGAAACCAATACAGTGAACCCTTAGTTCCTTAGATAATTTTAAAATACTGTGAATATCTTATTATAATGGTAATGTTTAGAACAGCTATAACCTACTTCTTATCTAAAGAGTTTAAAATTAAAACGGGCTAATGAATGCTTTCTATCTACCTTATAAAGAAATACTTTATAAAAATTGGCAATCAAATTTAAGAAAGAAGCAGGGAGTTTCTTTGGAAATATCGGTTTGGTATAGACGCGGTAATAGGCCGCTTTTAAATCGCCCCATTGAGGACATTCAGTTGCTTGATAAAAACGGGCGACATCAATCAACTTTATCTTGCCGCTAGGGGTCATAATTATATTTCGCAAATGCACGTCTGCTGGGTTTAGTCCCAAGTTTCGAGTTAAACATAAAGCTCGATCCACTTCATATATAACCTTTTCCGAAATTTTAATCCCACTGGTCAAACAATCAAACAATGTAAGACCTTCTATATAATCAATAACAATATAATGATTGCCAGATTCATAAAGAGCAGGAAAGTAGTCAATGTTATGAATGGCTTTATATACACTTGCTTCTACGCCAGCTATATAACGATGTTTTGGATAATATACTTTGAGAGCTTTTGATGTATTGTCAATTTTAAATACAAAAGCGCTTCGTCCAACCCCGATTAATGTTAAGTTTTTTCCATAATTAATCAGGACTGGCTTTCTTTTCTTATATTTTATTACTACACTATCTGCTAATTCTTTATACAAAAGCAATTGAACACTCCTTTCAAGTGAACCCCAATCTTCTAAGGGGTGAGTCATGCTGTAGCCTAAAGAGTTGCTAAGAAGGGTTTTATCACGAACTTATCGTGGATGCCTGTCCAATTTAAACATGAAAAAAGACGTCACACCGATTATGGCGTGACGTCTTTAAAAAAATAAAGACCTTACCAAAATAATCGGTAAGGTCTCGCAAACAATGCAAGTGCATTGCCGACAAAGCCGAGGAACAGTTCCCGTATTGACGACTTTGTTGTATAGCTACTCCCCTTATACGGAATAAGAATTATTATGAATTCATTATAGTCGTTTATAGAGATGGGGTCAAATATGAGGAATTACTCTCCACGACTTTCATACTACTATTGTAATCAATTAATCAAATTAAGTGGGAGGGTAATGCGGCTTTAAGTATCTTTTATTCCAGTGTTAGGCTCACCTTAAGTTTTTAGAAAACTTGGAGAAGCATAGGTGGGGGGCCCTAATCTAGTCACAGGAGGAACTAGCCAGCAGGACGGCGTTGGTCAGAGGATGACATTTGGTGAACATGGCTGTACTTCCTATTCAACGCGCTAGACAGGCTCTTTCCCTTTTATCATTTTTCAATGTGTCACTTTCTCATCCAATAAACCTTAGACGTGAATCGTACGGAATGTAATTGGCTTCATCGGCTAAGTCCATGTCAGCGATATATTTTTGTTATATTCTGCAAAATTAGTAAAAAGGTCCATATAATGTTAATATAAAAGAAACTAGTTTTGCCTTTATATGTAAGCGGAATCAAGTGAATTTTTTTAGGCAAAAGAGATGCGTTTTTTAACGGACAGGAGGGATTGAATGAAAAGCATTGTTTGTGAAAAGCCCTATAAATTAAAGTTCGCGGATCTTCCGTTGCCTAAGAAGAAAAAGGGGGAGGCACTTATCCGCCTTAAAAGAATAGGGATATGTGGGACTGATATGCATGCTTATAAAGGCAATCAGCCTTATTTTACGTACCCTCGTATTTTAGGGCATGAATTGAGTGGTTTCATTCTCGATATTGAGAAAAATAAGGTTGGATTAGAAGTAGGTGATCAGGTTGCGGTGATTCCGTATGTGCATTGTGGTGCTTGCATAGCATGTCGTAATGGTAAAACAAATTGTTGTACAGCCTTAAGTGTAATTGGGGTTCATCAAGATGGTGGGATGTGTGAAGTTCTATCTGTCCCAATCCAAAACTTAGTTAAGGCAGAAGGAATTACTCTTGATCAGGCTGCGATTATTGAACCACTTGCCATTGGTGCCCATGCTGTCAAACGTTCAGCAATCATAGAAGGGGAAAATGTGCTTGTAATTGGTGCTGGCCCCATCGGACTTGGGGTAATGGCCTTTGCTAAGCAACAAGGGGCAAGAGTGTTGGCTATGGATATAAATGAGGAAAGATTAGAGTTTTGCGAAAAATGGGCGAAAGTGGATGCAACGATCCGAGCAGGCAAAGAGTCCATTCCATTATTGAAGGAACAGACTAGTGGTAATTTTCCAACGATTGTGTTTGATGCAACGGGAAATGTCCATTCAATGGAAGGCGCATTTCAGTATGTAGCACATGGCGGCAAATTAATTTATGTGGGTTTAGTAGAGAATGAGATCCGCTTTTTTGATCCTGACTTTCATAAGAAAGAACTAACACTATTAGCAAGTAGGAATGCAACAACAGATGATTTCTCTTATGTTTTAGGAAAGATACAGACAGATGCGATTAATAGCAGTGATTATATTACTCACCATAGTTCATTTGATGACGTTTTGAACAAGTTTGATCATTGGTTATTACCTGATTCGAAGGTAATTAAGGCTATGATCGAATTATAGACAAATAAATATTGGAATGGATGAGATATCGTCATATCACATATTGTAAAAATGGGGGAATTTCACAAGGGGATTCTCTTTTCTCTAGAGGATAAAGATTGAGGGGAGAGCCTTATAAAAAGTCAATATACAAAACAGTAGGGGGAGAGATATAGTATGACTTATCAGGCGGAATTAGTATTAGATCTGCAAGCTACTTTGGGGGAAGGACCACATTGGGATGAAAGCTTAGAAATTTTATACTGGGTCGATATTCAAGGGAAGAAGTTACATGCCTTTGATCCGAATACGGAAGAAAATAGCACGTTTCAATTTGATCAGTATGTTAGTGCAGTTGTCCCAGGTAAAGCGGGGCGCTTTCTATTGGCGATGGAGAATGGTATCTATCAATATGATATTCATCAGAATGATTTGTGCTTTATTGCGAATCCTGAAGAAAGCCTTCCTAATAATCGTTTTAACGATGGAAAGTGCGATCCATCAGGACGTTTTTGGGCAGGGACGATGGCCATGGATGGAAAGCTTGGACAAGGGAACTTATATCGTTTAGATCCAAATAAAAAGATTACTAAAATGCTAGATAATGTAAGCATATCCAATGGTTTAGCTTGGAGTCCTGATAAAAAGAAAATGTATTTTATTGATACCCCGACAAAAGAGATTACAACATTTGAATACGATGATGAAAATGGTGATATATCATATCAGGAGACAACGATTAAAATCCCAGATGGTATGGGAAACCCAGATGGTATGACGATTGATCAGGAGGGGATGCTCTGGGTTGCTCATTGGGGGGGAGCTCGAGTAACACGCTGGAATCCGTCGACAGGTAAACTTCTTGATCAAGTGCAAGTTCCTGCAAAAAATGTAACCTCTTGTGCTTTCGGTGGGAAGAATCTCGATGAGTTATATATTACAACGGCTAAAATTGGTTTAAGTGAATCCGAATTATCAGAGTATCCTGGCTCAGGAGGATTATTTAAAGTAAAAACAGATGTAAAAGGAATGAGGGCCTATCGATTTGAATAAGGAATGATTAAGTAATTTAGCTGTTTCTATCCAAAAACCTTTATACAATTGAAATTCAAGATAGTAAAATCAACAACGGACTTTGCAAGCATTTTACAGCTGAGTTTTTGAAAAGAATTTGAAGAAAGAAGGGTGTTAAATGGTCTATCAAGCAAGTAATCAACGCTATGAAACAATGAAATATAACCGTTCAGGTCAATCAGGGTTATTAATACCAGCATTAACCTTAGGCTTATGGCATAATTTTGGGGGTGTGGATTCATTCGAAAATGGCCGTGCAATTTTACGACGAGCATTTGATTTAGGGATTACCCATTTTGATCTTGCTAATAATTATGGACCACCAGCTGGATCAGCAGAAGAAATGTTTGGAGAAATATTGAAGAAAGATTTTGCACCTTATCGGGATGAAATGGTCATTTCTACAAAAGCAGGTTATTATATGTGGCCTGGTCCCTATGGAGATTGGGGTTCTAGAAAGTATTTAATTTCCAGTCTTGATCAAAGTTTAAAACGGATGGGGCTTGATTATGTTGATATTTTTTATTCCCATCGCCCCGATCCTCATACACCACTGGAAGAAACAATGCAAGCATTAGATTCTGTTGTTCGCCAAGGGAAAGCTTTGTATGTTGGAATATCTAATTACTCCGCAGAACAAACGGCTCAAGCGATCCAAATTTTAAAGGAGTTAGGTACCCCATTGTTGATCCATCAGCCATCCTATTCGATGTTTAACCGTTGGATTGAGGATGGTTTGCAAGATGTATTGCAAGAAAATGGCGTAGGTTCTATCGCCTTTTCACCATTGGCGCAAGGATTGCTTACCAATAAGTACATACATGGAGTTCCCGGGGATTCCCGTGCTGCTAAGAAAAATACATTTTTGCAAAAGGATCAAGTGACGGTTGATGTAGTGAACCGAGTCAAACAACTAAATGATCTTGCATCTGATCGAGGACAAAGTCTAGCACAAATGGCTCTTGCTTGGGTTTTGCGAGAGGGACGTGTGACCTCCGCTTTAATTGGAGCTAGTAAAGTGGAGCAAGTAGAAGAAAATGTAAAAGCGTTAAACAATCTTACTTTTTCAACTGAAGAGTTGGACGAAATAGATAGAATACTTGCGCCTGATATGTAGAACATGTGACAGGGATTGGTGTTACAACAATAGCCAGACTTTTCCTTTAGGGTGGTAAGGAAAGGCTGGCTATTCATAGTTATATTTATAGGGATCGAATAATGATCAATATATTATCGTCATACAAGAAGGGATAGTTTTTTCTCCGGTTAATCAAGGTTTTCCTCAGCTTGAAAAAAGATAAATTTGGCCTTTTGCTTAGTCTTAGGTCGTGTTGAGACCCAAATATCCATACCCCATTCTTCCATCTCATTTAATAAGCTTTTAATTGCACCTTTTAAAGCCATACGCAGATGCGTATGTTTGCAAAAACCAACAATACTTTCATTTTCCCAAATATAATAACTAGCTGAAACAGATATATGTGAATCATAAATACCGTAAGAAATACGAATTCTTAAATCATTGTATTCGGTCCAAAATGTGCCACTATTTTTCGGTATTGGTAGCATTACTTTACCTCCCAGCTATTTAAAGTCTAATGAATGTTATTCGATTTAGTGTACTATAAAAGTAGTGCTTTAGAGTAATTTCAAGCCTTAATAGAACAATATGTTTTTTAGAAATGATACCTAGAAACTACGTATCATTCTTTCCTATATATTGTATTTTTATTTATTGAAAATACGTTTTATGCTTCTCTACAATGATAAAAAACGAGCTTAGCACTTTTTTATGAACTTGGAACTTAAGGAGATTTTAGCTTATAACTTGGTTTGATGGAGTGGTCGGTGTCTACTTTAAATCAAGGCGCTTGCACATTTTTAAGACATTTAGTTTCCTAAGTTTTATCTATACTTTGATGGGTAACAAAAATTCGTTATTAAAGATAGAATGAAAGTGCTTACAGAAAAAGGATTCAGAAGTACTTAAACAAAAAAGGAAAAGGGGTCTTTATGGATGGAGTCAAAAAGGAAATTTCTGGTTTTGGGCATCGCCCTGATTTTAATCTTGGGCATCGTTGGGTGTAGTAAAGGGAGCAAAACAAGTAAGGATAGTAGCGGCAGTGGGAATGATCCGGGTAAAGAAATTTATACGTATCATTTTTTTGATGCATCTGGTCCAGGGACGGACATTAATACAGCTGAAACAAAGCTCGGTAAAATGTTTGAAGAGGAAACGGGTGTGAATGTTGACATTGAGCATATCGTAGGGGATGTGAATCAAAAGATTGGAACGATGATTGCAAGTGGAGAATATCCTGAAATACTCAATGCGGAGCAGTCAACTGATGCAGTCATTGATGCAGGGGGCTTTATTGCATTGAATGATCTTATTGATGAGCACGCACCAAACATAAAGAAAATGTATGGCCCTTATTTAGAAATGATGAAGCGTGAGGATGGGAATATTTATGTCATTCCATCGGGTGCGTCGAATGGTTATGCTAAGCCTCCGAATCCAGAACAAGGAGGATGGTGGATTAAGCGTGAGGTTTTAAAAGAACTAGATTATCCACAGCCAAAAACACTAGATGACTATTTTGCTATTATTGAAGATTATGTCAAGGAAAACCCACAGATCGATGGGGCCAATACAATTGGATTTACGGCCTTAACATATGATTGGAGATTTTTCGCATTCTCTAACCAACCTATGCATCTTGCTGGCTATCCAAACGACGGGGGTAGTCTCATCGATATGGACACACTAGAAGCAGAAGTGTATAACGCAAATGATGATACAAAGCGTTGGTTGCAAAAAATGAATGACGTTAATGCCAAAGGGCTATTTGATCCTGAGTCCTTTACACAAAATTATGATGAGTATTTATCTAAAATTACATCTGGTCGTGTAGTAGGATTTTTCGATTATCGGTGGCAAGTTGGACAGGCTTTAAATACGCTCGCAGAAGACAATGATCCTTATAATGATTATATGGCATTTCCGATTGTTTTTGAAGAAGATATTAAAGACCAATATTTAGATCCAATCGGGTTTATGGCAAGCCCTGGAATGGGAATTACAACTGGTACCTCAGAAGAAGATCAAATTAGAATTATTAAGTATTTAGACCATATTGCCAAAGAAGAAGTTCAAAAATTAATTACGTGGGGGATTGAAGGCGAGACATATGAGATTGGGGACGATAATCGCTATTACCGCACGGAGGAACAAATAGAACAGACATCTAAGACAGAATTTAGAGATGAATTTGGGTTTAGCTATTTCGAATGGGGCTGGCCACGAACGAATGGCCTATATTCCGATGGGAACGCTGTAGAACCGCCAAAGCAACCTGAAGTTGCCGCAATATCTTATAAGGATGGCGAAAAAGAGTTTCTAGATGCTTACGGTATTGAGACCTTTACGGAGATCTTCTCTGAGCCTGATGAAAGACCATGGTTTCCAGCCTATGATGCACCAATCAAGACTGGTTCAGAGGCACAGCTTTATGAACAACAGCTTGATGACTTAATGAAGCGAATGTTTCCTGAAATGGTCTTTGCTGATCCAGGAAAATTTGACAGTGAATGGGAAGCTTATAAAGAAAAGTTTGAGGCACTTCCATATGAAGCTTATGAAGAAGTTATTACAAACTATGTTCAACATAAAGCTTCTCTTGCTGAAGAGTAAATCAGGGAAATGGAAGGCTGAATCAATCCAGATGAGGGGAATGCAGCCTTCCTCTTTTTTGAGATATTGAGAGAGTAACCGAATGTTATGAACCGTTTAGCGGAAACCCCTCGCTGATTAAATTTATCTTTCACAACTTCGTCGGCTTACTTGCAGAGGAGGGAATCGATTTGCAAGCAGAAACAACATCACAGCTAAAAATAAGGAAAAAGAATCCAGATAATAGATTTAAAACATTTTTTCATAAATGTAAACAGCAAAAAGCACTTTTATGGATGACAGTCCCTTTTGTAATTTGGGTGCTTGTTTTTAAGTACTTACCCATTTGGGGATGGACGATGGCTTTTCAAGATTTTAAACCAGCATTAAAATTCTCGGAACAAGAGTGGGTTGGATTGAAACATTTCCTATTTTTGTTTACAGATGAACGTTTCCTAGGTGTTCTCAGAAATACTCTTGCACAGAGTTTAATTAACCTTGTACTTGGATTTGTGACTGCAATTGGACTTGCTGTATTAATTAATGAATTAACCAATATGAAATTCAAAAGAGTTGTTCAAACGATTAGTTACTTACCACATTTTCTTTCATGGGTTGTTGCTGCGGCTTTAGTATCATCTGTCTTATCAATTGATGGGATCATTAATGAGATTTTAATGGGGCTCGGTGTTATTGATAAAGAAATTCTTTGGTTAGGGATAGGAAAATACTTTTGGGGAATTCTTGGGTCAGCTGAGACTTGGAAAAATGTAGGATGGAACGCAATTATTTATTTAGCAGCGATTTCGATGATTGACCAAGAACAATATGAAGCGGCAAAAATTGATGGTGCTTCTCGAATTCAAAGAATTCTTCATGTAACACTACCTGGAATGAAGCCAGTAATTATCGTTTTATTGATTATGAATATTGGATATATACTTGAAGCAGGCTTTGAACCTCAATATTTATTAGGAAATGGTCAGAATGTTGAGTACTCTGAAAACATTGATGTCTTTGTTATTAAATATGGGATTTCAATGTTTAATTTCTCACTTGCGACTGCAGCAGGAATGTTTAAAACAGTTATTAGCTTTATATTCTTAGTCACAGCTAATTCTTTATCGAAAAAACTGGGGCAAGGTGGACTATATTAGGAGGTGTACATCATGAAAAATAATAAGAAGAAAAGAAAAAGCTTGATGAGAACAAAGGAAGATATCATTTTTGACACACTTAATATTACCTTCATGGTTGTACTATGCCTTATCATGCTCTATCCATTTTTAAATCAATTAGCACTCTCTCTCAACAGTGCCACTGATTCGGTACGAGGAGGAATTTACCTGTGGCCAAGAGAATTTACATGGCATAACTATGAACATGTATTTAGCAAAGCATCTGTTACACAAGCGATTATTATATCGGTATTAAGAACGGTAGTTGGAACAGGGATCGGGTTATTATGTACGGCTATGGTTGCCTATGCCATTGCCCAGCCTAACTTCGTTTTAAAAAAGTCAGTGACAATCATATTTATAATGACGATGTATTTTAATGGTGGTTTAATACCTACCTTTCTCCTTATGCGAGACTTACATTTAATTGGAACCTTCTGGGTTTACATACTACCAGCCTTAATTAGTGCATTTAATTTAATTATTATGCGCTCATTTATTGAAGGACTTCCCACGAGTATTTTTGAATCAGCCCGTATCGATGGTGCTGGAGAATTTACCATGTTTTTCCGAATTGTTTTACCATTATCGCTACCTGTATTGGCTACAGTGGCATTATTTGTTGCCGTTATGCAATGGAATCAATGGTTTGATGTGTTTTTATATAATTCAAGTAATCCGAATTTAACAACACTACAATATGAATTAATGAAAATACTACAAAATTCAAGTGCTAATTCAGGTGATGCTGCTTCGGCCTTTGCTAACTCGCAAAATGCTAATGCGAATATCGTTACCCCGAAATCTATTCAAGCAACTATGACAATTGTTGCCAGCTTGCCAATTATTTGTGTCTATCCTTTCTTACAAAAGTATTTTGTAAAAGGAATGACATTAGGAGCTGTAAAATAATCAGTTTTAATGAGAAAGATAGTCCAGGATACAGAATAAGGAGTGAATTGGAATGACACAAAGAAACCAAGATAAAATCCCTTCATTATACGAAAAATATAAAGATCATTTTTTTATCGGTGCGGCTGTGAATCAAGATACAATTGATTCACAACAGGAATTATTAAAAAAGCATTTTAATAGTATTACGGCTGAGAATGAGATGAAGTTTGAAAAACTTCAGCCAGAAGAAGAAAAGTTTACGTTTGCAGTAGCGGACAAACTCGTTTCCTTTGCGAAAGAAAATCAGAAGCTCGTTCGCGGGCATACTTTAGTCTGGCATAATCAAACTCCTGATTGGATTTTTACCAATAAAAATGGTTCTTTAGCTGATCGAAAGACGGTCTTAGAGAGGATGAATTCGCATATCTCTACAGTGGTCAAACGCTATAAGGATTCTATTTACTGTTGGGATGTAGTGAATGAAGTTATTGCTGATGAGGGACAAAATTTATTACGCGAATCTAAATGGCTTGAAGCGATTGGTGAGGATTTTATTGACAGGGCATTTGAATTTGCTCATCAAGCAGATCCGAATGCTTTACTCTTTTATAATGATTACAATGAATCCCATCCACAAAAGCGTGAGAAGATTTACACACTTGTAAAAGGATTAGTAGATCGTGATGTTCCTATTCATGGTGTTGGACTGCAAGCTCATTGGAATTTATCTGGCCCATCTTATGATAATATTAGACAGGCAATTGAAAAATATGCCACTCTAGGCTTACAGATTCAACTGACAGAAATGGATGTATCTGTTTTTGATTTTGATGATCGAAGAAAAGATCTTACAGAACCTACAGAAGACATGGAGGCTATACAGGCAGAGCGTTATGAAGGATTTTTTAATATATTCCGAGAATACTCGGATGTTATCACTGGAGTAACCTTTTGGGGGGCGGCAGATGATTATACATGGTTAAGCGATTTTCCGGTAAAAGGCAGAAAAAACTGGCCATTTGTCTTCGATGAAAAACATCAGCCAAAGCCCTCTTTCTGGAAGATTATGCAATTTTAGTCAATATGATTATAACCTAGTTCTTAAAAGTATTGAAGCTTAGTTTTTAAGTTTACCCAAAAATAAACCTTGACCTTTAAACATATATAGGCATCCAAAAAGTTAGGTGATAAACCAAGCTTTTTGGATGCCTATATGACTTTTCTGAAGTAAAAAAGCCCCCTAAAATGTGTTGGGATTTTATTGACGAAAACAAAACAAAACACAAGAAGGAGGACTTTCTGTGAAAAATTATACCACACTTTCACAAGATGTCTTCACTTCTAATGAAAATCGGTAAACTTAAAGCTTAGTTCTCTTGCGAATTTTCATAAAATATTTTATAGTTAATAAAACTTATAAAAATACTACGAAATAGGTGAGAGTAATGACGTCAACGAAAACATTATTAAAAGTAGAAACAGCTGGAAAATGGGAAGATGGAGTGAAAACGAGTATCCAAATTCGTGATTTTGACTCATTTATTATTGATGAACCAGCTTCATTAGGAGGAACAGATCAAGGAGCAAATCCAGTAGAATTTGTTCTTGCTGGATTAACTGGCTGCACATCTGTAATGATAGCGCTGATTGCTAAAGAACAGAATTTTACTTTTGCTGGAGTAGACTTTCAAAATATAGGAGAGATTGATCTTCAGGGCTTAAAAGGAGTAAAAGGTGTATCTCCCCACTTCCAATCCGTCACTTTTGACGTGATTATCAAAACGAATGAAAGTGCAGAAAGACTTCAAGCATTAAAAGCGGAAGTGGAAAAACGTTGCCCGGTGATGAATTTACTCCTTGATGCAGGTGTCCCAGTCCAATCGAACTGGAAAAAGGCAGAATAATAGAAAACGAGGCTAAAGCCAAGTCTTTGACTGGCAATTGCCTCGTTTTTTAACTTAAGAGGATGTTTCAAAAGTCTGGTAAAATGACACTAAGAGCTAAAGGAACTTCGACTAAGTACCGACACGTCCTGTGGGCAACGTATAAGTCAGCACACACGCACAAGTACGAGGTACAGGGTGATGGAATAGTGTCGGACGTTAGCGATTGACGTCAGTCGCCAACTTGGTCCGTTATTCTCCTCCTTGTTGAACAGGCACTGAATGGACTAAATCTTAAAGTTTCCTAAAATCCCTTGCAATTCTTCCGACAATCGTTTCAGTTCATTCGAAGTAGTAACCAATGAATCACTCACTTTCAATTGTTCTTCCGTTGAGGCTGAAACTTCCTCACTTATAGCAGAAGACTCTTCAGCTGTTGCGCTTACCTGCTGAACGGTGGATGATAGAACATCTTGTGACTCTTGTAATTGTCGAATGGAATTGGATACATGTTCAATTTTACTCATAAATTCATTCATATATGTGCCCACTTTATTTAAAATCACATCTGTTTCTTGGGCTTTTACGACTTGTTCTTTAAAGACAGGGTTAGCTTCCTCAAGTACTTGTAATGTATCGTTCACTTCATTAACAATAGCAAGAGTAATCTTTCCGACTGTGTCAATGGATTCTTTCGATTGGGCTGATAATTTTCTAATTTCATCTGCTACAACGGCGAACCCTTTACCAGCTTCACCTGCTCGGGCCGCTTCAATGGCTGCATTGAGTGAGAGCAAATTGGTTTGTTGAGCAATATTCGTTAAAATCTCCATCACTTCACTAATCTGATTCGTACTTGCTTTGAGAGTGTCTGTTTTATTGATAAGTGCCGATGTCATTTGCTCCCCATGTTTCGTCTGAGCCACAAGCTCGTTCATCTTATCAATGCCTTCATTACTACCTGCTAAAACTTCTTTTGCGGAATTCTCCATCTCAGTATTATTATTGTATACATTTTCTACTTCTTCATTAATTTTCATTGCTAAACCGCTGCCATTTTCGGCTTCATGGGTCAAGTTCGCAGCACCACTAGAGATTTCTTCAGATGCTACGGCAACTTCTTTTGCTGATTCCGATTGAATTTTTGATACTTCGCTTAATTCAATAGCTGCCTGTAAGACTTTATTAGCTGAATCTCTTGTTTTCCACATCATTTCTGAAATATTCCCAAGCATTTTGTTAAAACTATTGGCCACTAGCCCAATCTCATCATCACGATTTCCGAGATCAGAACGTGCGGTTAAGTCTCCATTTTGTGCCACAGCCATTAATGCTGTTATTTTGCCTAATGGAACACCGATCATCTTCACAATTCGTCTTCCAATAAATAAAGAGACGATAATGGATAAAATGATCATTAAAATTGTAACGTAAAAAATAATTTTCGTATCTTTAGTTAATTCGGCAGAAGACAATGCTCCAGTTAAATACCATTCTGTGCTATCAGGTTTGACTTGAAAGATAAGTTGCTTCCCTGATTCAAATACATTTGCCTCTGATTCAGTTGAAATAGGATAACTGTTTTCTGTATTAATTTCCTCATGATCAAAAGAAAAAACGATTTGATTGTTTTGGTCTACTATCTTCGCTAAGCCATTATTTCCAAAGCGGACATCTTCTAATGATTCTTTAAGTAAATCACTGTCTAATTCAAGAACAATAAGGTAGGGATTATTTCCGATATTAAGCTTTTGGCCAAAACTAACCGTTGGATATGAACTATCACCGTTAATACCTAATTGGCTCCCCCCGATCCAAATAGCACCGTTTTTAGAATCGAGCGCTGTTTTATACCATTCAGCTTCAAATACTTCTGTATTGTCTGAAAATCTGGCAGATGAAATGACTTCAGACCTTTCAACATTAAATAAATGGATATTCAAATTATTATCGACCATCGCCACATTGGTTAATTCATCTTCGACTTCTTTTCTTAACTGAAAATATTGATAGTCGGTTGTATCTCCATCCATATTATGTAAGGCTACTAGATTATTGGAAAAGTTCTTTTTCATGATCAATTCTGTGATGCGGTTTTTATAATTACCAAAGATAAAGTCTAATTTATCTCCTGCCTGAATAATTGTTTGTTCTGATGCATCCTTTACTTTTGATTTAATAATCTGATTGGAAATAATATAAGAGGAAATTCCCACAACAGAAACAAACACTAAAACGGTTGCAATAAAGCTGTATAAAATTTTCGTACTAATTGATTTTTTAGTTTTTATCGTTTCTGTTTTCTCAATCTTTTTATTTAACTTTTTGCTTTTAAAAGGAACTTTTTGAATAAGCTGTTTACTCATTCCTCTAATCTTATTCAACCATTTACTTAAGTGTCTCATCCTACTTCCTCCCCCCAGTGTTATGAAATTGATTGTTAGCTTTTGGCAACTAAAAATGGAATATATCTCTTTTCTCCTAGTATTTTTTTACCTCCAGACATTTTTTCTAGTTTGATTATACCATTTGAACTAAGTGAATTGGCAATAAAATACAGAAAAAAGAAAAAATCACTAAAAAGTTAATAAATTATAGGCTGAAAGGCACATTTCGGTTTTTTGATAGAGGTGTGAAAATAATTGCTAGGAAAGTTAATTACCATACTAGTATACATAGAGCCCAGGAAATGCTACAATATAATGTAGAATTAGATACTATAACAATTTGAGGTGAGGGATATTAGTAGAGTGCGTACAAGAACGAATGGTTCCACTAGGGATTATGTATATGAAACCATAAAAAAACAGATCATTCATTGTGAGTTAGAACCGGAAACAAAAATCTCTGAAAATGAAATAGCGACTAAACTTAATGTAAGTAGAACGCCTGTGAGAGAAGCTTTTTTGAAATTGGCAGAAGAGGAGTTATTAGGTATCTATCCACAAAGCGGCACCTTTGTTACGAAGATTGATTTGGAACGAGTGGAAGAAGGACGTTTTATTAGAGAAAATATTGAAAAAGCGATTGTTAGGGACGCCTGTGGCACTTTTAGTGATGAGCAACTAATGAAGATGGAGAAAAACTTGGTTATGCAGGAATTATGTTTAGAAAAAGGATTAATTTCTGATTTGTTTGATCTTGATGAGTCTTTTCATCTTTTATTATTTGAAGGATGTAAAAAAGTTCGTTCATTTAAAATGATCAGGCATATGAATAGTCATTTTGATAGAGTACGTATGTTAAGTATCTCATCCATTTTAAATTGGCCTGTTCTCTTTGATCAACACAAAGCGATTTTTCAATATATTTCGGAAAATAAGCCAGAACTTGCTGAAGAGACAATGGAACAGCATTTAAAATTAGTGAATTATGAAAAGGAAGAACTTAAATCGCGTTATCCGGGCTATTTTAAATAGGAATTAACCGGATAGCGTATCATTTGATAACTAAAATGAAATCGTTATCAAGGAGAGATGGAGGAGAGATAGTGATGGAACTGGATTTGAAAGAATCGATAAAAATGGAAAAAAGTTATGCCTGTTGGCTCCAATATGACAGGATTAATGATCGTAATTTGTGTGAAGATTATCGGAAATTCTGTCAGGAAGTTGCGGTGAAGGGTGAATCTGTCATTTTACATTCTGCCCTGAAGGAATTAAAGAATGGACTACGATCCATGTTAGATATAGAGCCGATTATTTATAAAGATGAAGCGATGGAAGCTTCTATCATAATGGGAACATATGAACAGCTTCATTTACAGGAGTATGGCCTGGATAGCCAATTGTTCCAGAAAATAAATGAAGAAGGATATCTTATTAAGACAATTAAAAAGAAAGAGAAAGAAACGCTACTTCTGATTGGGAAATCTGATAAAGGAGTTCTTTATGCGGTCCATCATCTATTGCGTTTGCTTCAACTCAGAGAATCACTTAATCAACTAGAGTTTATTGAATCCCCCAAAAATCAAATTAGAATGCTTAATCAATGGGATAATATTGATGCCAGTGTTGAGCGCGGTTATTCAGGTCAGTCAATTTTTTATGATCATAATAAAATTACTCAAAATCATAAGCGAATAAGAGATTATGCAAGACTTCTTTCTTCTGTAGGGATTAATGCAATTTCGATTAACAATGTGAATGTTTGGAAGGTAGAAACGAAATTAATTACGCATGAATTTTTGGCGGATGTTGCGAAAATCGCCGATATTTTCCGTGCTTATGGTATTAAGACTTTCTTAAGTATCAATTTTGCGAGTCCAATAGAAATTGGTGGCTTATCTACAGCTGATCCGTTAGATAATGAAGTTAAAAAATGGTGGAAAAACAAAGCAGGGGAGATTTTTGGCTACATACCTGATTTTGGTGGATTTGTTGTTAAAGCGGATTCAGAACATCGACCTGGTCCTTTTTCATATGGACGCGATCATGCTGATGGTGCCAATGTTTTAGCGCAAGCTCTTAAACCATTCGGTGGGATCGTGATATGGAGATGTTTTGTCTATAATTGCCTGCAAGATTGGCGTGATCGTTCTACAGATCGAGCACGTGCTGCTTATGACCATTTTAAGCCTTTAGATGGTCAGTTTCTCGATAATGTGATTTTACAGGTGAAAAATGGTCCGATGGATTTTCAGGTGCGTGAACCAGTTTCACCATTGTTTGGGGCGCTTGAAAAGACAAATCAAATGATGGAGTTTCAAGTTGCCCAAGAATATACAGGGCAACAGAAAGATTTATGTTTTCTTGTGCCATTATGGAAAGAAGTGCTTGAGTTTGATACTTATGCCCATGGGCAAGGATCAGCTATAAAAAAAATAGTGGATGGTTCTTTGTATAATGCTAAATTTAGTGGGATATGTGCTGTATCAAATATTGGTGATGATGCAAACTGGACTGGACATACATTAGCGCAAGCTAATTTATATGGATATGGACGCCTTATTTGGAATCCAGAGCTTACCTCGGAAGAACTAGCAGAGGAATGGATTCGGGTGACTTTTGGGCATGATTCCTTTTTAATAGAACAAATTAAACAGATGCTATTAGATTCTTGGTCGATATATGAAAATTATACAGCTCCTTTAGGAGTAGGTTGGATGGTCAACCCACACCATCATTATGGCCCGAGTATTGATGGGTATGAATACTCTGTTTGGGGAACCTATCATTTTGCAGATCGAGATGGGATTGGGGTCGATCGTACGCTTGAAACAGGTACTGGGTATGCTGGCCAATATTTCTCACCTAATAAGGAAATGTATAATGCTTTAGAATCTTGTCCAGATGAATTACTACTATTTTTTCACCATGTCCCTTATACGCATAGATTAAAGTCTGGAAAAACAGTGATTCAACACATTTATGACACCCATTTTAAAGGGGTAGCACAAGTGGAAGGGCTAATTGAAAAGTGGAGCCAGTTACAAGGCAAGATAGACGAGGAACGATTTACAAATGTTTCAAATCGTTTACAGCTACAATTGAAGAATGCGAAAGAATGGCGTGACCAGGTAAATACATATTTTTACCGTAAATCTGGGATTGCAGATGAGGAAAATAGAGCAATTTATTAGTAGTTTTATTTACCTTAAAAGACAAGAATGAAAATCACCAGCAGTGAGTGACTTAACAATTGTCGCTTGCCCGATATTTTCAAGATGACAATCGTAGGGCATTGAAGTCAATACCTACGATTAAGGTTTCAAACTATAGTTTATGACTTCAATTGGGGGAATAATGCGTGAGGATGGTATTTCGGTGGTTTGGAAAAGGGAATGATGGAGTAAGTTTACGTCATATTAAACAAATTCCTGGAGTGGAAGGGCTTGTTTGGGCGCTCCATGATATACCAGCAGGTGAAGCGTGGCCAGTAGACCGTATTCTTGAAGTAAAACAACAAGCAGATGAATATGGGTTTCATTTAGAAGTCGTGGAAAGTGTTAATATTCATGATGATATTAAGCTTGGCCTCCCTTCTAGAGATACGTATATTGAAAATTATAAGCAAACGATGAGAAATTTGGCCAAAATTGGTGTAAAAGTCATTTGCTATAATTTTATGCCTGTATTTGATTGGGTCAGAACCGATTTATTTAAACCGTTGGAAGATGGTTCAACCGCCTTATTTTACGAAAAGTCGAAAGTGGATGGAATGGATCCATTAGAATTAGTAGAGAAAATCGCCCATACCCCAGATTTCACGATGCCGGGTTGGGAACCAGAACGACTAAAATCGTTAAAAAAGCTTTTTATTGCTTATAGCAATGTGTCAACAGAGCAACTATGGGATAACTTAAAGTACTTTTTAGAACAAATCATTCCAGTAGCAGAGGAATACGATATTAAAATGGCCCTTCATCCAGATGATCCGCCATGGGAGATATTTGAGTTGCCACGATTAATGATCTCACGGGAAAATATTCGTAGACTTCTTAAGCTTGTTGATAGTCCTTATAATGGTATTACTTTATGTAGTGGATCATTGGGAGCGAATCACCAAAATGATATCCCTGCTATGATAAGAGAATTTCATGATCGTATTCCTTTTGCCCATATTAGAAATTTAAAAATCTATGAAAATGGCGATTTTATTGAAACATCTCATCGCAGTCAAGATGGATCTCTTAATCTGTACGAGATTGTCAAAGCTTATCATGACTGTGGATTTAATGGTTATGCGCGTCCAGATCATGGTCGGCATATTTGGGATGAAAAATGTCGGCCTGGGTATGGTTTATATGATCGCGCATTAGGGATCATGTATCTTTGGGGAATCTGGGACTCTTTAGAAGCTATAAAAAAGGAAGCAAATTCCAGCATTAATACGAAAACGATTTAATCATCTACTCTATGAGCTTTTCTCTTTGTTAGGTAAAAGCACGTTGGAAAAATAAAAAGCATGCTACCTATAAGATGCATTGAAAGATCGAAGATAAACTCTTCACTTCTTGCGGGAAGGCTTTTGTATGGAATAATTTGTTCACTTGGCTTACAACTTGTCTATGAAAGCAAATATTTATTCCACTACGATGATAACTGATCTAAAGTATTTGATAAAAATATAAAAAAGAAAGGAGAATGCATGTTGTTAGTACAGAATCCAAATTTAGCAGGAAAAGTAGCCGTCGTAACTGGGGGCGGTGGAATATTATGTGGTTGTATGGCGAGAGAACTCGCCAGACAAGGGATGAAAGTGGCAATATTAAATCGTACGTATGAAAAAGCTGTAAAAGTGACTGACGAGATCAAAGAAGCGGGAGGAGAAGCAATTCCGGTACAATGTGATGTATTAGATAAGGAAAGTGTTAAAAAAGCAGATAAACTAGTATTTGAAAAGTATGGGAAGTGTGAGATTTTAATTAATGGTGCAGGTGGCAATCATCCACAGGCAAGTACAACAAATGAAACCTTCCATTTAGCAGATATAGATGACACGGATACTCAATCATTTTTTGATTTATCTACGGAGGGATTTGAATCTGTTTTTAATCTAAATTTTATCGGTACATTGATTCCTACACAAATTTTCTCGAAGCGGATGATCGAAAATCAAGGTTCGATTATTAATATTTCATCAATGAGTGCGCCAAGTCCAATGACAAAAGTTCCGGCATACAGTGCAGCAAAAGCGGCTATCAACAATTTCACACAATGGTTATCTGTTCATATGGCATCAGCAAATATTCGTGTTAACGCCATTGCACCCGGTTTCTTTTTAACTGATCAAAATCGTTCCTTGCTTACGAATGAGGATGGCTCGCCAACACCAAGAATGGAAAAGATAGTTGCCCATACGCCTATGAGAAAGTTAGGAATTCCAGAGGATTTATTAGGAACGTTATTATGGTTAGTAGATAAGGAAGCGAGTGGATTTGTCACAGGAGTTTGTATCCCAGTTGATGGTGGATTTATGGCTTATTCAGGGGTGTAAGCGAATTTAGGAGATTTTTAGAAACGTATTTGACAGAAAGTGGAAGTAGTGAATTTAAACCATTCAAGGCTACCTTTTTTCTTATGGTTAAGAGAAAGAAGGATGTCTGTTTATTTAAGATCACGAACAGAACAAAAGGATGGGTTATTCATAATCTATATTTTTGGTGAATTTCTAGTTTAGTGAGTCCATTTCATCATTGCTTATTAATGATCAATACACGAACGTTATTGTTAGAGGAGATTGAATGGTTAGTCCATCTATTTCCTTAACTTTGTTGATTGGAGCGGAAGGTGGCGACTCCTTGGGGATTAGTGTATTAGTGCGACAGGTGAGATCCCGCGGGAGTAATATGCTGTAATATGCGACGAGGAAGATCACCGCACGCCCCCCGGAAATCGTCCACCTGAAGCGTAAATCAACGTTGTTCGGATTTAAATGCTAAAATCTCTATATGAAATGGATTCTAGTGACTATGAATTTTGTTTTCACAGTCAATGTCCGGTTAGCGTTTTAAATGTTATTTGTGAAAGGTACTAATAACTCACCTAGGAGCGATATATATTTCCAAGCTCCTAGGCAATGTTTTATAAAAGCTTTAGTAGCTAAACATAACAGAAAATATTCATGAAAGGATGCTCACAACCTAGGCTTGGAAAAGTATGAAGTAAGTACCCTTGTATATAAGGCGGTGTGAGCGAAACCACTTCGGTTTCATGAATGAATGAATGAAACCGAAGTGTGCTTTCTAGCTTTTTACTCATGATGTGATGAATAAAAATACTTTAGCGTAGCTATGCCCCTTTTCCATAGAAAAATGTAAAAAAGAGTAGAAGTACTGTGAAAGGGTATTGCTTATTTCAACAATCAAAGTTATTATATAATTAAACTAACATACTAGTAGGTTAGATAGTTTAGGAATTGAGGAAAATGCTCAAAACTTGTTATTAAACTTTGATCACCAAGTTGTTTCAAAGTAATAAGTTTGATTATCCAATGGACAAACTATGTTAATTTTGTAAGCGTTATTACAATTTGGAAGCGTTTAATTAGACTGATGGATCTTATAGGTTTTCTAAGGGGGAGTGTTTGTGCAACAAATAGCTAGAAAGTCTAAAGCGGATGTATATGTGAAGAAAACATCCAAAACTACAATAGTATTAAGGGCTATAAAAAAAGATTGGCAACTCTATTCTTTATTAGTACTTCCCATTCTTTATCTGGTTATTTTTAAATATGGCCCAATGGCCGGCAATATTATTGCTTTTCGGAAATTTGTCCCAGGAGGAAGTATATTTGGTGAGCAATGGGTGGGTTTGCACTATATAAAAATGTTTATAGCGGATCCGACTTTTTATAAAGTTTTTAAAAACACACTTATTTTGAGTACTTTAACCTTAATTATTACTTTCCCAGCTCCAATTATTTTCGCTCTATTATTAAATGAGCTAAAATCGATGAAATTTAAACGGTTTGTACAAACAGCTTCCTATTTACCTCACTTCTTTTCAATCGTCATTGTATCAGGAATGATTTTGGAATTGGTAGCTGTCAATGGATCAATCAATAATATTGTCGAGTTTTTTACTGGAAATCGGATTAGTTTTATTCAGAAACCCGAATGGTTTAGAACGATTTATATCGGTTCGGAAATTTGGCAAGGGCTTGGTTGGGGAGCGATCCTTTATCTTGCTGCCCTGACTGGTATTAATAATGAATTATATGAAGCAGCAAAGATCGATGGGGCGAATCGTTGGAAACAGACGATCCATATTACGATTCCCGGTATTCTCCCAACTATTATTACATTATTAATTTTAAATATAGGAAATCTATTAGCCGTTGGTTTTGAAAAAATATTACTCTTATATAATCCTTTGAACTACAAAACATCTGATGTTATTGCTACATATGTTTATCGAGTAGGATTAGAATCTAGTAATTTTAGCTATGCTACAGCGATTGGTTTATTTGAAGGGATTATCGGACTTATTTTGGTTTTTTCTGCTAACTATATTTCCAGAAGACTTACGGATAGTAGTTTGTGGTAAGGAGGGGGAAGAATCTTGCGAGAATCTATACAATATAAAGCTTTTAGAGTATTTAATGTGACTGTTTTAATACTGATTGTTGCTTTAACCTTTTACCCTTTTCTAAATATCGTCGCTCAATCATTTAGCTCTGAATCTTTTATTACTTCTGGAAAAGTGAATATATGGCCGAAAGGGTTTAACATCGACACATATAAAATTATTGTGAAAGACAGTATGTTCTGGATTAATTATAAAAACACGGTTGTTTATACAGTAGTTGGGACAATCATTCAAATGATTATGACAACGATGTTTGCTTATGCTTTATCGAAGAAACGGCTATTAGGCAGAGAATTTTTTACGATGTTTGCTGTATTTACAATGTTCTTCGGCGGTGGATTGATTCCCAACTACGTATTAGTCAAATCACTTGGAATGGGTAATACGATGTGGGCGATTGTAATACCAGGCGCGATTAGTGTCTTTAATATGTTGATCATGAAAACTTTTTTCCAGAACATCCCTGATGAACTGGAAGAAGCCGCGATCATGGACGGATCTAGTACATATGGAACTTTGTTCAGAATCGTTTTGCCTCTATCGGCACCTGTACTAGCGACAATGACATTATTCTATTCTGTGGGAAATTGGAATGCCTGGTTCCCGGCTTTTATCTATCTAGAAGATAAAGATCTATTTCCTGTCCAGATTTATTTAAGGAACTTAATAAAAGGAGCAGATTCGACACGATCAGTCGGGGCCACAAGTGCAGATGATCTTTCACAAATATCATCCAATATTAAAGCGGTCACAATGGTTCTAACCGTGTTACCAATTTTATGTGTCTACCCGTATGTGCAAAAGTATTTTGTTTCAGGTGTCATGCTAGGTTCTGTGAAAGGGTAGGATTGATTGGTCACTACTGGAGTTCATTAAAGTAAGTCAAACTGAAGTTATCACAGGAAGTTTTCGAATTTAGCTACTCCTATATCCATTTTAAGGAGGTGGATCGATCCAAATCATATTCACTACTAGTTGCATGATTACCAATGTCTATTATGACTAAAGGGGGAGTATCAATTGGAGAAAAAGTTTAAAAAGTTCTTAGTTCTAATATCTTTTTTATCTATCATTGGCTTTTTGCTAGCCGCCTGTGATAATTCAGAAAAAACAGAAGGTAGTAAAAAAGCGGACATACCCGAAAGTGAAAATGCTATGGAAAATTATGCTGTAGGAGATACATTTAAAGCGAAAGAGGAGATCACTATTCCGATGTTATATAGTGATCATCCCAATTATCCATATAAAAAAGATTGGCTTTTATTTGAGGAAATTAAGAAAAGAACAAATGTTACTTTAGATATGACGATTGTCCCTATGAGTGATTATGCTCAGAAGAGAAGTTTACTAATCAGTAGTGGTGATGCACCGATCATTATACCAAAAACATATCCCGGTGAAGAAGTACCATTCGTTTCTTCAGGTACGATTTTGCCAATTAGTGATTATGTGGATTTGATGCCTAACTATAAAGAAAAAGTAGAAAAGTGGGAGATTGAACCATTTCTTGAATCATTACGCCAAGATGATGGGAAATATTATGTGTTACCTGGTCTCCATGAAGATGTTTGGCCAGACTATACATTGGCTATTCGTACCGATATTTTGGAAGAGTTAGATCTTGAGATGCCAACAACTTGGGATGAATTAGAAACTATTTTGGAAAAAATGAAAGAAGCTTACCCTGATGTTACACCTTTCTCAGATAGATGGGAATTTAAAAGTACCTTGAACTTTGCAGCTACTAGTTTTGGAACTTCGGCGGGATGGGGACTGGGATCCGCTTTGAATTTTGATAAGGATAAGGACGAGTTCGTTTTTGGTCCAGCATCTGACGGCTACAAAGAAATGGTGACATATTTCCATGATCTTGTCGATAAAGGATTACTAGATAAAGAAAGTGTGACACAGGATGATGAACAAGCTCAGAAAAAGTTTGTGAATGGGGAATCATTTGTAATCGGTACAAATTCACAAACGGTTGTTGATTATCGTAATGATCTGAATGAAATTCTTGGTAAAGATAAATTTGCGATCAAGAAAATTGTCGTTCCTGGTGGACCAGCGGGACAAGTAATGGGAGGCTCTAAATTAGAAAATGGGATTATGCTATCTTCAAAAGTGAAGGATGATCCTAACTTTGAAGCGATTCTCCAATTTATTGACTGGTTATGGTATAGCGATGAAGGACAAGAGTTTGCGAAATGGGGAGTTGAGGGAGAAACATATACAAAAGATGCTGATGGGAAGCGCACTCTAACAGAAGATGTAAATTACGTTGGTTTAAATCCAGATGGGACGAAAGCGTTGAATGCTGATTTTGGTTTCTCCGGAGGAAACTTTGCCTATGGTGGAACAACTGATCTTCTTCATTCGATGTTTAGTGAGGAAGAAATTGAATTCCAAGAAGCCATGCATGAAACGAAAGAGTTGATTTTACCTGATCCGCCAATTCGATATGATGAAATGGAGTTGGAGCGATCAACACTATTAAGCACTCCTTTAAAAGATTTTGTTGATACAGCAACATATGAATTTATCTTAGGTGATCGTGATTTAGCAAAATGGGATGATTACCTCAAAGAATTAGAGGATATGGGAATGAACGATTATGTTGACTTGGCTAATGAGGTATATAAAAAGGAAAAATAAATACAATTAATGTGAGAAAACTGCCTGCAATTAAAAATGGTTTTATTGCAGGTAGTTTACCTATTTCTTAGTGCAGAGGTCTCTAACTTACTTTTTAAGGAAACTCCTAAGGAAAACCTTCATTGCTAATAAATAGTAAAGGGATGAACCGCATGTATAAACAACCTAAAGCATTTGGTCAAGGAATTTTCTTTGTCATTTCCAATTATATTTATTGGTTCGCATTAACTAATATTTACTTTATTTTATGCAATCTTATTTTTTTAATTGCCTTCATGACATTAGAACCTGTTTTTTCAAATATGATTCTTATTTTCATAGCTCTTATTCCAACCGGACCTGCTATTACGGCATTATGTTTTGTAATGGATAAATTAATTCAAGAGGGAGAAATTTCTCCTACTAAAGACTTTTTCTATGGGTATAAACTTAACTTTAAAGACACGTTAAAGGTTTGGTTACCATTGCTTGCTGCAATCTTTATTCTTATTATGGATTTACAATATTTTTATCAAGAGAATACTACTTTTAATCAAATAATGGCGATTGTTTTTTTAGTAGGTCTTGGTTTCTTAATAGGTGTCCTCCTTTATGTATTCCCTATTACAGCTAAATATAAATTTAGGATAAGAGATACATATAAGTTATCTATTTATTTTAGCTTTAAGCAGATAAAAATAACGACTGGAAATATTGGGATTCTGATTATTGCCGTATTTTTAATGTTTATTACGACAGATTTTTTATTCTTATTTATCGCAAGCATTTTAAGTTACTTGTTAACATTGAATAGCAGGAAGGTAATGGAGGAAGTTCAAATAAACTATACGAAGTAGCTGGACTGTTTAGTGAAGATAAAGATTATATAACTCCGTTTTTCAAACGGGCCATTTGGATCACTTCCTATGTTTGAGAAAAGAAAGGTGGATTTATAACATCTATATGAAGGAAGTTTGACATATCCTTATATAGATGATTATTTCTTGGAAGAGGTAATCGTAGAATGGACATAACCATACAAAATATAATCGAGAAATTAACAGAGTCTGTTCCTGAATTAAGAGAAACGGTAGATATGCTGACATCGGGGAAACAAGAGGTTGCAGTTTCAGGAATCGCAACAGCTTTTATTGCCACACATAATGTCATCAGAAAAGCGATAGATTTAAATGTGAACCTACTTATCACTCATGAAGGAATTTATTATAGCCATCATGGTAAGCAAGATCAATGGCTAAATGACCCTGTTTATCTTGAAAAAAAGAGACTGATTGAGCAGTCCCAAATGGCGATTTTCCGTTTTCATGACACAATTCATTTATATCAGCCAGATGGAATTATGTTAGGATTATTACGAAAATTGAATTGGGAACCTCATGTTGTAAAACATCATACCACTGAGTCTATTCTCACTTTTCCACCTATGGAATTAGGAGAATTGGCCAAATATGTAAAGAAAAAATTGAATATTCCGTATGTACGCGTTGTTGGAGATTTGTCATTGCTGTGCGAACGGATCGGAATATCAGTTGGTTATCGGGGAGGAGGAGAGAATGCTATTCCCTTATATCAGCGCGAACAGCTTGATTTACTTATAACAGGGGAGGGGCCAGAATGGGAAACACCAGAATATGTGCGAGATGCTTTGCAGCAAGGAAGAAATCGGGGATTAATTTTACTTGGTCATGCAGAAAGTGAAAAAGCGGGGATGGAATATTTAGCAGAAATAATTCAATCAATGTATCCAAGGACCCCAGTACATTTTATCGACGAGAAACCAGTTTTTCAAATGATTTAATGATGAAAGCTCAAGCTAAACCAAAACGGGGAAAAGGAGAGTTTATTTCTATGTTAAATATTGCAGTTATTGGGACAGGGGCTATTGCTCCAGCTCATATTAATGGCTATTTAAATTTTCCTGAAAGGTGTAATATTGTTGCTTTATGTGATACATTTCCTGAAAAAGCGCAAAAACTAAAGGAACAGTTTCAACTTTCAGCTGATGTAGTAGACACTCACAAAGCTCTATTGGAGAGAGAAGATATTGACCTTGTATCCGTTTGTACGCCACCATATACACATGCGGAGATTGCCATAGACTTTTTAGAAGCTGGCAAGCATGTTTTAGTTGAAAAACCAATGGCTTCCTCGCTTGAAGAATGTGATGCCATGAATCAAGCGGCCTACAAGAACCAAAGAATTTTATCCATCGTTGCCCAAAATCGGTTTACAACTCCGATGATGAAGTTGAAAAAGGTGCTGGATACAAAATTGATGGGCCCGATCGTTCATACACAAGTGGATTCTTATTGGTGGAGAGGGCATAGTTATTATGATTTATGGTGGAGAGGCACATGGGAAAAAGAGGGTGGCGGTTGTACATTAAATCATGCAGTCCACCATATTGATCTATTTCAGTGGATGAATGGAATGCCCGCAGAAATAACAGCGATTACAAGCAATACCTCTCATGATAATGCAGAAGTAGAAGATTTATCGATTGCCATTGGAAAATACGAGAATGGAAGTCTCGCACAAATTACAAGTTCAGTTGTCCATCACGGTGAGGAACAACAATTAATTTTCCAAGGCAAAAATGCACGTGTATCAGCTCCCTGGAAATTAAAAGCTTCTAGTTCAAAGGAAAATGGCTTCCCTGAAAATGATAAAAGTTTAGAAACGGAAATTCAAAAAATATACGAACAACTCCCTACATTGAAATACGAGAGGCATGCGGGACAGATTGATGATGTGTTAACTGCGATTGAAGAGAATAAAGGCGTTTTAATTGATGGAGAACAGGGACGGAAAACCTTGGAACTAATTACAGCTATTTATCAGTCTGCTAGTCTTGGAAAAACAGAGACACTTCCACTTGAGGAAGATAGTCCATTCTATACAAGAGAAGGCATTTTGAAGAATGCCACTTATTTTTATGAAAAAACGGCATCCATTGAGAACTTCGCCAGTAATGAAATCACGACAGGTGGAAATTATGAATAAGACATTTTGAACTTCTGGAAAAAGAAGGAGTAATAGTAAACTGATTAATCGTACTCTAAATTAGCATGTTGGTTAGTGTATAACGAAAATCGTAGTTGATGAGCCTTTGTAGGAAGTTGAGCACAATTCCACTAGACAGTGTAAATTTGGCTCTTGTCCTCGTATAGGAAATTATAAAATTATTGGCTTGTGAATAGTTTGCATGATACCGAGGCAATGTCTAGCTCCAGGCGCCATCGGCCCAAGGCTCGCAGGACGAGATTTCAGTGGCGAAGACATGTGGACGTGGGGAGCTGGGCCGATGTTCCATGAAATAATCTGAGCCAAAGAAAGGCAAATAGTGCCTCATTATGGCTCAGAACATTTGCTTGGCGCCTTGCTCAGAGGGCTTACGATGCTGTTTCTCTCGTTCTATCTACTAGTAAATTAGTGTTTGTAATGTTATCTACAGCTTTCTACTACATAATATTGATGGATGAAGCTGTTATAATTGAATAATATAATTGAAATGAGGATATATAGCGAATATGAATAAAAAAATTCTTTTTAATGAAGGATGGGAATTTGCCAAGAGCGGTTTGGAAGTAACGGATCATACGAATTTAAATTTTAAACCGGTTGATCTTCCTCATGATTGGCTCATCTATAATACATTAGATCTCTATGAGAATGGTATTGGTTGGTATCGAAAAAAATTTATGCGTAAAGGGGATAGTGAACAGACACTTTTATATTTTGACGGGGTTTATATGGATTCCACTGTATATGTGAATCAACAGTTTGCAGGGGAATGGAAATACGGATATTCCTCCTTTGAACACGATATTACGAAACAAATCGTCGAAGGTGAAAATGAAATACTCGTAAAAGTTGTCTATCAAAGTCCGAATAGTAGATGGTATTCTGGTGCAGGTATTTACCGAAATGTGTGGCTAAAGACAAGAGAGAAAAATCATATTAAAACAGACGGGATTTATGTACATACAAAGAAAATGCGAGATAGCTGGCAGATTGATATTGATACTGACGTACATATAAAAGAAAATGCCTCTCTCACTCAAACCATTTTATATCAAGGGCAAGAGATTAAAAAAACGCTTAAAACTATTAAGGCTGGAAATGATTCAATCCACCGAATTCAACAGAGATTTTATGTTGAAAATCCATTGCTATGGAGTATAGATGATCCTAATTTATATCAACTTCACACAGAGTTATCTACAGTTGGAGCAGATGCTGAAGTGATAAAGGTAACTGAATCAATTTCACAAAATATCGGGTTCCGTCATATTGTTTTAGATTCGCAAGAAGGATTTAAACTAAATGGGCAGAAAATGAAATTAAATGGTGTCTGTGAACATCATGATTTAGGAGCATTGGGTGCAGCTTTTAATAAAGTTGCCTTAAGAAGAAGGTTTGAGATTTTAAAAGAAATGGGTGTAAATGCTATTCGAACAGCCCATAATATGCCTGCTAAAGAATTGATGGAATTAGCAGATGAAATGGGTTTCCTAGTCGTCTCAGAAGCTTTTGATATGTGGGAAAAACCAAAAACTCCTTATGATTATGCCCGATTTTTTCCAGATTGGGCAGAACGAGATGTAAAAAGTTGGGTAATGCGTGATCGCAATCACCCTAGTTTGTTAATGTGGAGTATCGGCAATGAAATTTATGATACACATGCGGATGACAGGGGACAGGAAATGACTAAAATGCTAATGGACTATGTAAACGAATATGATCCCAAGAGGAATGCAGTTGTAACAATTGGTTCAAATTATATGCCATGGGAAAATGCACAGAAATGCGCGGACCTCGTTAAGATTGCTGGCTATAATTATGCAGAAAAATATTATGAACAGCACCATCAAGAACATCCAGATTGGATCATTTACGGGAGTGAGACCTCTTCTGTCGTACAAAGTAGGGGGATCTATCATTTTCCTTACGAAAAATCAATTCTAGCAGATGATGATGAGCAATGTTCAGCGCTTGGCAATAGTTCAACTAGTTGGGGAGCAAAATCAGCAGAAGCTTGTATTTTGGCAGAGAGGGATACGCCATTCTCCCTTGGTCAATTTTTATGGACAGGCTTTGATTATATTGGTGAACCAACACCTTATCATACAAAGAACTCATATTTTGGTCAGATTGATACGGCTACATTTAAGAAGGACGCTTATTATATTTATCAAGCAGCATGGACAGATTATAAGGAAAAGCCAATGGTTCATATCTTTCCTTATTGGGATTTTAATCAAGGTCAGATCATTGATGTACGTGTATGTTCGAATGCCCCGAAAGTAGAATTGCAGTTAAATGGTCGCTCGATTGGTATGCATGATATCGACCATGAACATGGAACAGAGCTTGTCGCTTGGTGGAAAGTTCCATATGAACAAGGAGAGTTAAAGGCCATTGCCTATGATGAGCATGGAAAAGTGATTGCAACGGATGTAAGACATTCTTTTGGTGAGGCGAAGAAAATTAGTTTGATTGCCGACAAAGAACAACTGATAGCTAATGGTACTGATTTGCTGTTTGTGGAGATTAATGTAAAAGATGTAAATGATCATCCAGTTGAAAATGCTAATAATCGTGTCACAGTTAGTGTTGCGGGTGCCGGTCGCCTGCTTGGTTTGGATAATGGGGATAGTACTGATTACGACCCATATAAAGGAACGAGTAGGAGATTATTTAGTGGAAAGCTTATGGCGATTATTGGCTCAACATGTAAACCAGGGAAGGTTCAAATTGAGGTTACTTCACACGGTCTGCCAAGTGAAACGTTAGAACTTGAGTCTATTGCTAGTCAAGTTGAAACCGTTGCAAGGGTTTCTGCGAATATGGAAAATCAAACTTTACCATGTGTGCTCGGGAATGATAAAGAAATCCCTTTACGAAAGATTGAAATTATTAGTGATGCAGGACAAGTGTTGAACGAAACAAAGAAAGAAATCGATGTGCAAGTGAAATTGCATCCAGAAAATACTTCATATCATGGGGTTGAATGGAGTGTAGTTAATGATGTCGGCATAACTTCCAATATTGCTCAAGTAGAAGCGAATGGTCATCAAGCAAAGTTAATAGCTCTGGGAGACGGGGAATTTCGTTTGCGCTGTACAAGCAAAAATGGCAGCGATAAAACGAAACTTATTTCTGAGCTTGAGTTTAAGGCTACAGGACTTGGCACTGCCTATAAAGATCCATATGGATTTATTTCCGCAGGATTGTATGACTATAGCAAAGGAGAAGTAGGAAATGGGAATGAGCGCGGAGTTGCCACAAGTCGAGATGGCGAAACACAGATAGGATTTCATGACATCGATTTTGGGAGAGAAGGTTCTGATACGATTACTATCCCAATCTTTGCCCTGTCCAATGAAGAATATTTTATGCAAATTTGGGAAGGAATGCCTAATGAGGAGGACAGTGAACGATTAGCAGATGTGATTTACCAAAAGGAATCCAAATGGAATGTATATCAAGAAGAAACATATCTCCTCAACAAACGTTTGTCTGGGATTACATCCATTTGCTTTGTTCTGCAACAAAAAGTTCATATTAAAGGCTTCTCATTTGAAAAAAAGAACAGAGCTTTTGAAAGAATTCAAGCAACACAATGTGATCAAATATATGGAGATGCCTTTAACATAACAGAGAAAAGTGTGGAAGGGATCGGAAATAATGTGTCCTTGGAACTTGAACAATTGGATTTTACTAATGAAGGTGCAACAAAGCTCGTGATCTGTGGTCGTTCTCCGATAGAAAAAAATACGATTCATATCCGCTTTGCTAACGAAGAGGAAAGTAGTCAGCAAATTGTAGAATTCATACATTCTGACGAATACGAAGAGCGTATATTTGAACTTGAAAAAATAACGGGAAGTCAAAAAGTTACTTTTATATTTTTACCAGGAAGTCACTTCGATTTTGCTTGGTTCCGTTTTGAAAAATAAGAAGGAATTTAAAGAGGTTGGGACAAAAGTGTTTTCAGCAAAGAAAAACCGAACTACTAAGTGCATATAACCTGCTCCGGAAATATACTTGGCTATGGTAATGCACCGTTCGTCTTTGATGCTAAACATTTTAATTATATCCCAACCTCTTTTTTTGAAAATTGTCCACTCGATATTGTGGAAAATAAAAAAATAGCTAATCGCATGAAATCCCTGCTGCACATCTCGATTAAAATGCTCCTTTGGCTCGATGTATTTGTGTCGACGACTCGTCTTTCAAGCTTGATAGCTCGTGAACAGCTCCAGACGGTTTAAACTCATGGAAATCTCTTTAGTTTTTAAAGTATAATCTTTAGTTTAGCTAGGTTAATTTCCTTTGAGGACAAGCTATAATACTAGATTGAGAGGAGGTCTATTAATATAAAATGTAAGCGTTTACTAAAAAGGTGATGAAATTTATAAGTGGGGGAATTCGAAAAATGAGAAGAAGGTTAAAATTAACTGTTTCATCATTACTTATCGCTATTTTAATCATACAACTAGGACAGGGCCTGCAGGTTGTAGAAGCCGAAGAGCAGGAGGTAGAGACAAATCGGATCTTTCATGAAACCTTTGCCGAAGGTCTAGGGATTGTTTTACAGGCAGGTAATGCACAATTGGAGACAGTTTCTGATGTTACTTTTACAGGCAATGATGACGGAAAAGCAGTCCATATAAGCGGGAGAACGAATAATTGGGATGGTGTGGATATTAAATTTAACGATATCGGCATGGAAAAAGGAAAAACGTACACCTTTACTATGAATGGCTATGTTGATGAAAGCGAACGTATTCCAGAAGGGGGGCAAGCATGGGTACAGATTCCATCAGGAGATTATCCTTTATTAGCTAGTGCAGATTTTATAGCTGGTCAAGCATTTACGATGACAGCTCAGTATACAGTTGATACTGGTGAAGATACATCCTTACGTATCCAATCTAACGATGAAGCAAAGACGGTCCCATTCTATATTGGGGAGATCCTTATTACAGAGCAGGTTAGTGTAGAGGATAAAGAGGAACCAGAAGAGCAGAGACCTGCGCCAGACACATTCACAACCATTACCTTTGAAGATCAATCATTAGCTGGCTTTGCGGGAAGAGGAGATACAGAAACCCTGACTATCACAGATGAAGAAAATCATACAGATGGTGGGAAGTATGCACTGAAAGTAGAAAATCGAACTAAAGAATGGAATGGCCCCTCATTACGAGTAGAGTCATATATTGATAAGGGAAAGGAGTATAATATTTCGGCTTGGATCAAGTTGATTTCTCCTGAAAGTGCACAGTTACAGTTATCGACACAGGTAGGAAGTGAGGGTCACGGTGCAAGCTATAATAATCTTCAAGGTAAAACAATCAGTAGAGAAGATGGTTGGGTACAACTTGAAGGAACTTATCGTTATAGCAGTGTCGGTGATGAATATGTAACCATTTATATAGAAAGTACTAACAATAGTACGGCAGCTTTCTATATTGATGACATCCGTTTTGAACTTATGGAGTCAGACCCTGTTGATATTGACGAGGATTTAACCGCAATCCGGGATGTTTATCAAAACTATTTCTATATTGGAAATGCCGTATCAACGACAGATCTGGAGGGAAGTCGACTTGAACTACTTAAGGGGCATCATAATCTCGTGACAGCAGAAAATGCGATGAAACCAAGCTATGCCTACAATGAACAGAGAGAATTCGATTTTACTGCTGAAGATGCTCTTGTTGACAAGGCTTTAGCTGAGGGACTAAAAGTGCATGGTCATGTGCTTGTTTGGCATCAACAGTCACCAGAATGGTTATATGTTGATGAAAATGGTGCTCCATTAAGTAGGAAAGAGGCACTTGAAAATTTAAGAATTCATGTCAAAACTGTTGTCGAGCATTTCGGACCAAATGTCATTTCCTGGGATGTTGTCAATGAAGCAATGAACGACAATCCAACAAATCCTTCTGATTGGGAAGCCTCATTACGTCAATCAGGATGGTATAAAGCGATTGGTTCTGATTATATAGAACAGGCCTTTAGAATAGCAAAAGAAGTAATCAATGAAAAAGATTGGGAGATCAAGCTCTATTACAATGATTATAATGATGATAATCAAAACAAAGCCGAAGCCATTTATCAAATGGTAAAAGAAATCAATGAAAACTATGCAGCAGAACATAATGGGGATATCCTGATTGACGGTATTGGGATGCAAGGTCATTATAATTTAAATACCAATCCAGAAAATGTGAGACGATCTTTAGAGAAATTTATCTCTCTAGGTGTTGAGGTAGGTGTGACAGAACTTGATATTACTGCCGGAGCTGACAATGAGCTTACCAAGGAACAAGCGAATGCACAAGGGTATTTATATGCACAACTATTTCAAATTTATAAAGAATATGCCGATCATATTTCTCGAGTTACATTTTGGGGATTGAATGATGCAACAAGTTGGAGAGCAGCGCAAAGTCCGCTATTATTTGATCGAAATATGCAAGCCAAACCGGCTTATTATGCTGTCATCGATCCGGACAAATTTATGAAAGAACATGGAACAAGTGAACGAGAGGTGAACTATGAAACTGCTTTGTTTGGTACACCTGTAATAGATGGAACGATCGATGAGGTCTGGAACAAGACTTCTGCACTTCCAATTCAACGCTATCAGACAGCCTGGCATGGTGCCAATGGAATAGCTAAAGCTCTTTGGGATGAGGAAAACTTGTACGTATTATTTCAGGTTAGTGATTCCAGCCTTGATCAATCAAATCCTGAAGCCTATGAGCAAGATTCGGTTGAGGTATTTCTGGATGAAAATAATGCAAAGACATCATTTTACGAAAAGGACGATGGCCAATATAGAGTCAATTTTGAAAACGAGACTACTTTTAATCCTGAAAGTATTGAAGATGGTTTCGCATCCGCAACTCATGTATCGGGAAATGGTTACATAGTTGAAATGAAGATTCCATTTAAAACGGTTACTCCAGAAAATAATATGCAAATTGGTTTTGATGTACAAATCAACGATGCCCAGGCTGGTTCACGTCAAAGCATAGCCACATGGAATGACACAACAGGTGTGGGCTATCAAGATCCATCAGTATTCGGTATTCTGACACTTGAAGGACTAGCTGAAACACCAGACGAAGAAACGCCAGGTGGAACAGATCCAGAAGGAACCCCAGGCGATCAGGACCCAGATGAAATGCCGGGTGGAACAGAGCCTAATGAAACAACAGATGGTAAAGAATCAGGTCAATCACCGAGCGGAAAAGAGCAAGGTAAAACACAAGATGAAGATATTCAAAAAGGGACCCCGAAGAGCGGTGGTTCTACCGCTACAAAGGATGGAAGCCTACTTCCTAATACGGCAACGAATATATTTAATTGGTTATTTTTAGGCTTCGTTATGTTACTAGGAGGATGTTCCGCTTTTTTTATTATTCAAAGAAGAAATGTATAAGGAATAACAAGCTTCAGACTGTAGACAAACACCATGAATTTTGGCGTTTGCCTACAGTCTTTTTTCTTTTAAAATAGTGATAAAACTAGAAAGGTTGATTTCCGCTGCGAGCGGACGCTTTCCGCGGGCACGGCTTCAGCCGCTTCCCTCGCTGCGCTCAGTCCAGGGTCTTCAGCTCGCGCTGTTCCCGCTGGAGTCGCCGCTCTCCGCTCCAATCAACGGTATTTTCTATTAACTGAATGAGGTGATGGATATGATGAGAAGAATCAAATTAATGAACGCGAACAGCTGGAAATGCTGACAATAGAGCAGTTGGTTCCTCAAGACTATCTGTCTGGTGCGCAAACTGGATGCGGCTATTGATTTCTCCTTTATCTATCCATTAGTCGATGATCTTTACTCAACCATTGGGAGACCCAGCATAGATCCTGTCGTACTGATCAAGATGACATTCATTCAGTATACCTTTGGCATCCGTTCCATGCGCCAGACAATCAAGGAAATTGAAACAAATGTGGCATATCGCTGGTTCCTTGGCTTTGTCTTTCATACAGAGGTTCTTCGCTTTTCCACGTTCGGAAAAAACTATGTGCGTCGATTTGCAGATACAGACCTATTCGAGCAGATCTTCAATAAAGTTCTAAACGAGGTGGCAAGCCGCGGGCTTCTCAGCCCCGACCATGTCTTTATTGATTCGACCCATGTGAAAGCCAGCGCGAATAAAAGAAAGTTTGAGAAGAAGGTTGTTCGTAAAGAGACGATTGAGCGTGTCTTTGCCGATGCAAAAGAAAAGCATGGCATGCGATGGACAAACCTTTTGTCTACACTCTGAAGCTTGGTAGTAAATAACTACCAAGCTTTTCTTGTTCAAAGAATCCATATCTTATTAACAAAACAATAGAATCCTTCAAAAAAATCTCCGCTTAAGATAGCGGAAAGAAGTTCCTTATTATTAAGCTGGTTCTATCTGTAAAAAAATAGAATAGGATTTTATAATAGTAAAATTTGTAAAGTTATCCATTTAGTTCGATCGATGCTCCTTAACATATAAACTAGTAAATGAAGTGGACACTCCTTAAGTAAATTGCATTTAGGAGGTGACGAAGGTATAACAAGAACCGCGACTAAAGAAAGTTAACTTATTGATAGGGTGGTGTAAAAGAAAAATGAGAAAAAACCTTTTCTTTCTATGTGCAATTGTTATTTTAAGCCTTGTTTCTATTCTCTCAGGGTGTACATCATCAACATCCAATACAAAAAAGCAGGAATTGACTATCTGGACGTTTACGGATGAGGCCAAGTATGCGGTTGAAAAATTTGAAGAAAGAAATCCGGATATAAAAGTTAATCTTCTTTTTATTACAAGTGATAATTACGTTCAAAAGTTGATTTCCGTTTTGCAGGTAGAGAAAAATGTTCCTGATATATTCTTTGTGGAAAATACGTATTGGCCACAAATTAAGGAAATACCGCGCTTAGAAAATTTGTCACAGTCTCCCTATAATGCTGAAGAGATACTTGAACAGCAATTTCAGTATATTCAAGATATCGAAAAAGATGAAGATGGGATTGTGAGGGGATTAGGCTATCAGGGAACCCCAGGTGCTTTTTATTATCGTAGAGACTTAACAAAAGAATACTTAGGTACAGATGATCCTGATGAAGTAAGCGAGATGATTAATAATTGGGATAAAATTATGGATATTGGTGAGAGGGTTTTCAAAGAGAGTAATGGAGAGGTTCACGCTTTATCTAGCTGGAGTGATATCGATATTGTAGAAAGCTCGAATATTGAAGAGCCTTGGGTCGTCGATGGAAAGCTTGTCATCGATTCCGTCCGTTTGAATGAATTGGATTTAATAAAGGAAGCAAGAGAAAGGAATGTGGAGGCAAAGTATGAAGCATGGGGGCCAGCATGGACAGCTTCCATGCAAAAGGGATCTGTCATGTTTTATGCTGAACCGACATGGGGGCTCCCTTATATTTTTGAAAAGAATGCACCTGAAACTGCCGGTAAATGGGGGTTAGCCCATGGCCCGAAATCATTTAGTGGTGGGGGTACGTTTTTAGCGATGTACAACAATAGCCAAAATAAGAATCTAGCCTGGGAATTTATGAAGTTTTATACGACTGACTCTGAATTTTCAAAGGAGTTAGCCGAATCTCAACAATATTTTCTCAGTAATAAAAATATAGACTCTGAATTGGCCCCAAAGTTGACATCTGAATTTCTTGGCGGACAAAAATACTTTGAATTTTTTGTCGAGGCGGGAGAACAAGTTCCATCTGCTCCACAATCAAAGTATGACAATGATATTAATGGACTGTGGAGTGATAAAGTAAATAATTATTTGAATGGGAGATACAAATCGCAAGAAGAAATGCTGGAGTCATTCAAAATGGAAGTTGGACATAATTTTCCTGAACTTGAGGTGGATTAAGCGATGAACGGGTTATATATTTCGGTAAAGGGGGATGGAGTATGTTTTCAAAAGTATTACGAAAGGATCATTATGGGTATGTATTTATCGCCCCATTTTTTATTATTTTTTTGATTTTCGGATTGTATCCAATTGTATACTCTTTCTATTTAAGTTTTACCGATTGGGATGGATTTGGTACTCCAGTCTTAGTCGGTCTCGGGAATTATCAACGACTGGCTGGCGATTTTTTCTTTTATAAATCATTGTTTAATACACTACTTATTTGGGGAGTTTCTGTTATCCCACAATTAACCGTTAGTTTAGTACTTGCCGTCATTTTACATGAGAAATTTGTAAAGGGAAAAAGTATTTTTCGAGCCGTATTTTTCTTTCCGAATATCGTCACAGCTGCCTCATTAGGTCTTTTGGTTGGATTGATTTTCAGTTGGCAAACAGGGAGCTTTAATCAATTTCTTATGAGTCTTGGCTTTATTCAGGATCCAATACATTGGGCTGATAAGCCGATTTTTATGAGAATACTTGTCTCATCTATTCTTTTTTGGCAATATTTTGGCTACTCTATGATCATTTATATTGCGGGTCTTCAAGGTATTTCTAAAGATTTACTAGAAGCTGCTGAAATTGATGGCGCTTCCAAAGTGAAAGTCTTTTTTCATATTACATTACCGCTATTAAGGCCGATTATTATTTTCCAAGTTATTACTTCCATCATCGGTGGGATGCAAATATTTGATCAACCATATACATTAACCGATGGTACAGGTGAACCGGATAAAGCGACTTTAACAAGCGTAATGTATTTATATGAGACTGCCTTTACAAGGTATCAATATGGATATGGATCAGCGATTGCATTCGGATTATTTATTGTGATTGTAATCTTTTCGATTCTTTCCTTTGCGATTACGAAACGTCGAACAAATACCGAAAATATTCAGGGAGGGCATAAATAATGGCACAAAAGGTAGTGCAAGCACAAGTGAGACGACCACTACGAAATTCTAAAAAGATAAAACCAAGTCATATCATTATCCATGCTTTACTTATTTGTTTATCCATTATCTGTATTGTTCCCTTTTACATTATGATTATTTACGGTACACATACAAACGCAGATATTGCTTCTAAATTCATCTTTTTACCTGGACATGCATTGATTGAAAATTATCAATCGATGAATGAGAACATTAATATATGGCGTGGATTTTTGAATAGTTTAATCATCTCAACATGTTCAACAGCACTTACGCTTTATTTTGGGGCTTTAAATGCATATGGATTTGCTAAATATAAATTCAAAGGAAATAAAGTGTTGTTTTGGTTTGTATTGGCAACAATGATGGTTCCCCAGCAGCTGGGGCTTGTGGGCACTTTCAGGATTATGTATATTTTAAATCTTTTGGACACATATGCTGCTTTAATTTTACCGGCGGCTGCTAATGCTTTTGCTGTTTTCTTTGTCAAACAATTTATTGATGGAACCATTCCAGATGAAATTATGGAATCAGCAAGGGTAGATGGAGCCGGTGAATTTAAAACGTTTAATCGGATTGTTTTGCCTATGCTTTTACCGGCATTGGCAGCATTGGGTATTTTTGCTTTTATTGGTTCTTGGAATAACTTTATTGGACCATTAGTCTTACTGTTTTCCAATTCAAAATATCCTCTACCATTGTTAGTTCAACTGCTTCAAGGTTACTATGGTACAAATTACGGTGTGCAGTATTTAGGGGTAGCGTTATCGGTCCTACCAATCATCATTGTTTTTGCGCTGTTTTCCAAGCGAATTATTGGTAGTGTCGCGATTGGAGCAGTGAAAGGCTAATAAGGCAAGGGATGACAAAAACACTGTTAGTTACTTATGGAAGGAGTGAGTTATCATGCGATTAAATGGACTTATGAAGGTAGTGTACCAAGCGGGGGAATGGGTGATCAAACTAGTATACGCCAATTTACTTTGGATGTTTTTCACCCTATTAGGGCTTGGAATTTTTGGAGTGATGCCAGCAACGGTCGGATTATTTACTCTTTTACGGCAGTGGATTATGGGAAATGAAAGAGAACCAGCTTATAAAATCTATTGGAATAGTTTTCGGCAAGAATTTTTAAGGTCAAATCTAGTTGGTCTAATATTCCTAGTGGTAGGCTATATTTTAAGAATGGATATTATCTTTTTTAAGACATCTTCTCATTTCATATTTCAAATCCTTCTTGCTGTGTTATTTTGTGTAGGTTTATTATATCTCATTACTTTATTAAACTTTTTTCCTGTGTATGTTCACTATAAAATCTCCTTTTTTGCGTATTTCAAATATGCTTTACTTATCGGTATTTCGCAACTTTCTTCAACGCTTATGATGATAATTGGTAGTGTCGTTATCTTTTGTTTATACTGGTATTTTTCTGGCCTTATCCCCCTCCTTTGTTTTAGTTTGTTTAGCTTAAATCTAATGTGGTTTGGGTATCAGGCGTTTAAAAAAATTGAATATGAACAGCAACAGACACAATTATCAAGACAATAAATTCTGTTTAGAGGACCCTTGAAAGTAATTTAATTTCAAGGGTCCTTAGTTAATTTTTAAATTTGATAAATCAATTTTTTACAGCGCCATCTGTTATACCAGCGATAAATTGGCGATTAAATATTATAAATACAATCAAGATTGGAATCGTTGCTAGGAATGTTCCCGCAAGGATCATCGAATAGTCTGTGAAATAGACATCATTCAGTGTTCTTAAGGCAATTTGAATTGTATGAGAGGCCTGGTCTTTTAAAACAACGAGTGGCCATAAGAAATCATTCCATGTTCCCATAAATGTCACAATACCTAGAGTAGCCAAACCTGGACGGACTGCTGGAATGACGATATTCCAGTAAGTTCTAAAATTACTACACCCATCAATTCTCGAGGCTTCGATTAATTCATACGGGACAGCAGATGAGATATACTGTCTCATCCAGAAAACCCCAAATGCTGATACCATTCCCGGTACAATGACTGCTTTCACATCATCTACCCAGCCTAATTTACTTATAAGCATAAAGTTAGGAATAAGCGATAGCTGAGGCGGGATCATCATAGTAGCAAGTAAAAAGATGAACATAAAATCCCTGCCTTTAAATTCCAATTTAGCAAATGCAAATCCAGCTAGAGAGCTAAAGAATAAGACGGACACCGTTACAGCAGTGGAGATAAGCAAAGAATTCCAAATGGCTCCAAAAAAGTCAATTCGTTCAAAGACAATCTGAGCATTTTTTATGAAATTTGCTCCAGGTAAAACAACTGGAGGGATTTTATTTACATCACTCGTTGTATTGGACCCCATTACGAACATCCAATAAAACGGAAAAATTGAAATAAGCGCACTAAAAGTAATAAAGCAATATAAAACGATTTGTGGTAACTTTTTTTCCCCGACTTGTTTCAAAATGGCTGCCCCCTTAATCAGTTGAATTAATTTTCCTAGTGAGCATGACGTTAGTAAGTGAGAAGATAATAATAATAATGAATAATAACCATGCAATAGCTGACGCATACCCAAATGAGAACCTTGTAAAGGCTTCTTCATATAAATAAAGTGTCATCGTCAACCCTTGATTATTGCCCCCTTTACCAAATAGTAAAGGTTCAGTGAAAATCTGCATTCCGCCTATCGTGGATTGTAGAACGGTAAAAATAATAATTGGTCTTAATAAAGGAACGGTTATATAAATTAATTGCTGCATTTTTGAAGCGCCATCAATAATAGCAGCTTCATATAAAGCTTTAGAAATGCCCTGTAAGCCAGCAAGGTAAATAATGGCATTGTAACCTACCCAGCGCCACATAACCATTGCAGAAATTACCACATGTGTCCCGACATAGGAACCTTTCCAATTAATTGGCTCAATTCCAAAAAAGGACAACACATAGTTCACGATGCCATATTGCGTCCCGAACATGGCTGAAAAAATAATCGCCACTGCAACAATTGAAGTTACGTTGGGCATAAATATACTTAAGCGAAAAAAAGCTTTGCCTTTTAAAAAAGCTTGATTTAATAAAAAGGCAATAACTAAAGCGGCGATTAATTGTGGGATGGTAGATAAAATCCAAATACTAAAAGTATTCCCAAGTGCTTTCCAAAACAATGGGTCATTTGTAAACAGAGATATATAGTTTTTGAAACCTACAAATTCAGCTGTACCTAAAATATCCCATTTATGAAATGAAAGATAAGCTGTAAATAATAATGGAAAGACACCAAAGATACCAAACAAAATGAAAAATGGAGATATGAATAAATAACCGGATCTTCTATCTGCGGCCTTTTGGCTATATTTCTTCGTTTTTATGGGAGCACTCTTATTCGTTGCCAATTCTTGTTTCACATGGATACCTCCACTCTATGAAATATTAGAAAAACAGGCTGGGACAAAAGGGCTTACCTAAGGAAATTTTCCTCATTAGCTAGAGCCTGCAAATAATCCACTTCGAATTTTATCTGCATTCTCGTCTTTAGTGTCAGTCGCTCTTGTTATGTCCCAGCCTTATTTATTTGTTCAAATATTTATCGTTCACTGCTTGCCGCTTAATCACGCGCCTTACGCGTTTCTTAACGTTCAACCTGTCTATCTATCTCATTCATGGCATTATCCCATGCCTCCTCTGGGGTTGCCTGGCCATCAGCAATCGTCTTCAACGCATCACCGATAATCCCATTAATCGTACTAGTGTCAGGGGCACGGTAGACATATTTAACTTGTTTAGCCGCTTCAGAAAATAGTGCTCCCATATCGTCACGATTGAAAAATTCATCTGAAAGATTTTGAACTTCTTCATCATCATAAACACTAGGTGTTGATGGGAAATTTCCTTTTTCTTTAAATATTTCTAGTTGAATTTCTGGTGACATAATCCAAGAAATAAATTCATAAGCTTCTTCAGGATGCTTCCCTTGGGCTGGTAGAGTGAGTAATGAACCACCCCAGTTTCCAGACCCACCAGGCATTAATGCAATATTCCATAAACCTGAAGTTTCAGGTGCATCATTTTTAATATTTTGCAGCATCCAAGGTGGAAGAAATACCGTGGCGAAATCTCCATTTGCAATTGCTGCAGACCATTCTGCTGTTTCTCTTTCAGTGTTATTGTGAATTTCAATCCCTTCCACTGAAAGATCCCATGCTTTTTTAATTAAATCACTATCTTTAACAATTAATGTACCGTCTTCATCAAAATATTGTTTTTCCCCTTGTTCTCTAACAGCAGCATATAAATCGACCACATGGTTAAACATATTTTTACCTGTTGCTTCTTTTAATTTTCGACCAGCATCCATATACTCTTCCCAGGTTCCCATTTGAGCTGATACTTCATCTGGATCTGTCGGAAGTCCCGCTTCTTCAAAAATATCAGTACGGTAAGCCATTGCCATCGGTCCGACATCAGTTGGAATTCCTAACAAAGCGGATCCGTCATTAGTCGCGGCTTCTCTCCAACGCCATTCTAGATAATCATTTTTAATATCCTCAGCACCATAATCTAGTAAATTATGGAAGTGTTGGCTATTTTCCTTAAACCTTTCGATATAACCTGATTCGACTGCTGCTATATCAGGTGCTCCTGAACCAGCTGCAAGTGTTGTAAGGAGGTTTTGATGGTGATCCGCATACTCTGTTTCCTGCACCGTGATTTTAATATTGGGATGTTCTTCTTGATACCGCTCTATATAACTTTCCATTCCCATCCCTGGCCACAGCCAGAATGTTAATTCTACTTGTCCATTAGATTCCTTTGAACCTGAAGATTCCTTGCCAGATGAGCAAGCAACCAATCCAATAAATAACGCTAAAAACATCACCATTAGAGAGAACCTTTTCATAAGACAACCCCTTTTCATTTTTTTATCTTATAAAATTCATAATCTTTGTTATGAATCTAAATAAGCAGAGTAAGTAAAATAGATATAAAACGCTTACAATAAAGGGAGAAATAAAGTATCTTATGACTTAATATGGTATACAGGCTGAAATAGGGAATTATGGGTAACTAGATTATTGTTTATTACCATACTAGTGATTAGATACTGTAATTTAATGTTGAAAGAGTATTCGGATGATCGCATGGTAAATATGAAGCGATAAGCCATCCCCGCAAATGGAATAGGCGAGACTCCTACGGGAAGTAAAAAGAGTAGGACCCTGAAGGCGAAGCTTGAGGAGACTTGACATTCTCCCATGGACAGGGGGAATATTCCATTTGCGATTTTTAAAAACTATGACTCATTTATTCCATATTATTTTCGGACTACCCTTAAAAAGGTTTAAAAGGGAGACTTACATTCCTTTAATCTAGGGCATCCAAATTTTAAAATTCCCACTTAATGCTAGTAAACTAAAAAAGTATAAACAGTTATCATAATAGCGGCGTTTTCCTGAACGTATAGGTGTATTCCAGAATAGGTCGACATATTTTTTTGCATTAGGACTTGAGGTGGCAAGAGAAGCCATAGCATTTGTTGCAATTAGACCAATGGGGTGTAAAGATTTCTCCTCAAATGCTTCACCAGCAATGGTGTATCTACGATAATCTGAAGGATTTTTATCAGCAAAAAATCTCTGGATTTTTTCATTGATCTTGATTGGACATTCTGGATCTTTAAACCATTCATAATCTAGTGCAATATTACAAGCCACTCGGTAGGAATCACTAAAAAAATGTCCATATCCCCTAATATTGTTTGGGGTCCCATCATAAAAGGCATATTCAGGGGCTAAGCCTGTTTCGGGATGAGTTGCGATTTTTAAATACTTTCTACTTGCCAAAGCAGCACTCTTCCAAAATGGTCTGTCCTCTGGGTAAGCCCATAAAGCGAATAATTCATAGAAATGTGGCAAATGGTAGGAAGGATCAGAGAATTCCACATTTGGAACGAATTTTATAAGCTTATTTTCAAGATTCCACATTGGTTGTCCTAGACCATTTTCACCTTTATGGAGACAAGTATGTAATAAGTCTTTTGCTTGCTGATTATAGTTAAATGGTGCTGGACCATCCCCCCATCTATGGGAAGCAAAAAATAAAGCCATCGCAAAATATTCTTCCCCATCAGGTGCTGGACCGTATGAAAGCTTTGTACCATCAGGCCTACATGACCAAGCAAAATATCCGGCATGTTCTCCTGTTTTCATAAACATGTATTTCTTACTCCATTTCCAAAGACGATCAAATACTTCTCTTTTATTCATTTGGACAGCCATCATCATCCCATAAGACATTCCCTCTGTCCGAACATCTAAGTTTCCTGTATCGAGCATATAGGCTAGATCATCTCCTACAGGATAATAAATCTGTGTATCTGGATATTGATCGGAAAATAGCTTATCCCAAGTTTCAATTATTCTTTCTTGGATATCAGTTTCAGAATAACCATATTCCTTCAGTAAGTTTCGATAATCCTTGCTGTGTAAAATTGCTTGATTATTCTTCACCTTTCTACCTCCTCTACATGTCTGGTTAATCAAATGGTTGTCTAAGGATTTGTCTTTCCTTTCTGGTAAAAACTTATTTACTTTTTTCATTATAGTATAAGACGTACTTGTTAAAACTTTGAAAAGTAAAGATAATCCTTTGTAAAGTAAAGCGCTTGCAAAGAACCGTATACTTGTTCTGCAATTAGTAAAGCTTTTTCCTTGATTGCGGAGAATTCACGATAAATATGGGGATACCAGAACCATTTTTTCTAGATTGGACGATCTTTTGTGCACTGTTGTGGAGGAGTATGTCAAAGAGGCTTGCTTCACTTTTCTGCATGTGATTGGCGTAGAAAGAGATATGAGACATTTCGGGAGGAAGCTCTCTGAATCGCCTTCGGACAGTGAGTTCTTCTGTGTAATTAACTACCTAATTATAAAAAATAGGGGCCACCGAAAGATCAGTTTGTTGATCTTTTCGGCAGCCGCTTACTTGAAGTGAAAAGATTATTCTATTTCTTCTTTATAAATAAAATAATCAAAGTCTGCGTATTTATTTTGTCCTGAAGTATCTTGACAACGCATTCCAACAAATGCCCCTGTAAAAAATCCTCCACCCTGAATATAGTCATCTGATAGTTTGTAAGATGGGAAGGTTACAGGAAGCAGATGCCAGTTTTCCCCATCAAAGGAATAAGAATATTCGTAAGTAGCTGTCTTGACATTGACACGTAGATATACATAATCAACATGATCAGGTATGCTAATTTCCTTTCCCTTAAGTGGTTGGCTAAAAGTAAAATTGTCACAGGTCATTAGCTCGAGAATTCTGCCTTTCTCTTCATGCCATGAGATTTGGAGCGAAGTCCAATTTTGCGTATTATAATAATTCGTCAATCCCGCTGATTGTTGGAAAGTTTCTGGATTAAATGCAACCTTGGTTTCGGCCACAAAATTGAAATGTTGCCAACGCCTTGCGACAAAAGACTGTGTGAATTTTGATGTTAATGATTCTTTTCCATACAAGCGTAGATGGCCTGGATTATCTTTTAATGAAAGAATCTCTTCATCTAATGGGATACGTAATGTTTGAAAATGAAGATTAAGTTTACCCGTATTAAAGTCATCTTTCTCCTCATAATCTTTTTCAAATTTTATTTCTTTAATATTTGGCCCTTCTATTTCAAGGGATGGTGAGTTACCACCAACTACATAAGGCCAATCATTTTTCCATTCAAGTCTTTGTATCGCTGTTTCTCTTCCAAGCGGGCAATAACCGCGTGGATCTAATAATGGCTGATTTTCTCGAGGTAAAGGGCGACCAGTTAAATGTACTAAAAACCACTCATCTGTATGAGTTTTGACGATCGAAGCATGCCCAGCCTTTTGCAAAGGATTTCTAGGGTCGGAAAAGGATGAAATTAACGGGTTTTCAGGATGTACTTCATACGGTCCTTTTAGATTTTTGGAACGTGCAATCGTAGCTTGATGGTCATACTTTGTACCACCTTCAGCTGTTAATAAATAGTAATAGCCATTCCATTTATAAAGATGAGGTGCTTCTGTTAATTTTACATCTGTGCCCTTAAAAATGATTTCTGTTTTACCAACCAATTTTTCCTCATTGGCATTATATTCTTGCAGAACAATTCCATAAAAATTATGATGGCCAACGCGATGATCCCAAAGCATATTCACTAAATATTTTTTACCATCCTCATCATGGAATAGAGAAGGATCAAATCCCGAGCTGTTTAAAAAGACTGGATCAGACCATTCACCATCAATTGTGTCACAAGTCACAAGATAATTATGGGAATCTTTCCATTGGCCTTCGGTTACTTTTACATCAGTGTAGATTAGCCAAAACTTCCCATCATTGTAAGACAATTGGGGAGCCCAAATTCCCCCAGAATCGGGATTACCGATCATATTTAATTGGCTTAAGCGATTTAATGGTCGTGAAGCTAAACGCCAGTTTTTCAAATCTTGAGAGTGATAGATTCCCACACCAGGAAACCACTCAAAAGTCGACACTGCAATATAATAGTCTTCACCTACTCGACAAATACTCGGATCTGGATTGAAGCCTGTAAGTATAGGATTACGAATTATTGCCATTTTACCACCTCTAGAATTATTTTTATTAATACTATCACATTACCATACAAGTTTTAATATAATTTTAATGCGCTTACAAGTATGGTAGAATGGTAGTATAATTAAAGAAAGGGCTTTATTAATGCTAGACTACCACATTAGTTAAAATAAAGAAACTTTTTATATTTAGAAATAGTCGTGAAGTCTCTTTATTATTGTAAACTAATTGTTGCGATAGGAAGAGGTATTATGGTAGGCAATTCCGCACTGAAAAAATGCTAACAGATATAGGAAGAGGTATAAGATGGCAAAAACGAATAATATTGGTGGATTTTATCGTTTTTTAGAATGGTTAATGTGGATTTTTTATATTAACATATTATGGTTGGTGTTTACTTGTATTGGATTTATTGCATTTGGTATATTTCCTGCTACGGCGGCTATGTATGCGGTTTATCAAGGTTGGTTCCGTAATGATGTTCAAGAGGTCCAGATAACAAAAGTGTTTATAAAAACATATAGACAAGAATTTTTTAAGGTCAATGGAATTGGTTATATCACTCTTTTCATTGGTTATATCTTATATTTAGACTTTCAATTATTGGCTAATATACAAGGGTTAATGTTGTATATTATGCAAGCGGGATTAGTCATATTAGGCACTATTTATTTCATTATGATTTTGTATATATTTCCCGTGTATGTCCATTTTGATTTAAAATTTTTCCGCTATTTTAAAAATGCCTTTTTAATCGGATTTTTTAGTCCATTGGCAACAATTCTGATGGTGGTCGCTTTAGTGGTCTTCGCCTTTTTATTTAATTATATTCCAGGGCTTTTACCTTCAATTGGTATTAGTTTGTCTGCAGCGTCAATCATGGGATGTGCTTTATTGGCGTTTAATAGTATAGAAAAAAAGCAAAGAAAATTTACAGAGAAAATAGATTGAGATTAAGGAAAGAATCGAATCAAATTAGCTAATAAATCACTATTCTTCATAGCATCGGAAGTTTAAGGAACCTGCGATTCATCATTAATCGAAGGGGGGATAAATCTGTGCATAATGTTTTTTTGGTCGATGATGATCATTTTGTTAGAAAGGGGTTACTTCGTTTAATTGATTGGGAAAAGTGTGGCTTTAAAGTTTGTGCAGAAGCTGATAACGGAGAAGACGCTCTAGAATTGATCCTAGAAAGGAAACCTGATTTAGTTGTGACAGATATACGAATGCCTGTATTGGATGGATTGGAATTAATTAAGAGTACAGTTGAATCAACCAACCTTAAACCTAATTTTGTAATTGTAAGTGGTTATAACGATTTTAAATATGCTCAACAAGCAATGCGGTATGGTGTACAAGACTTTATTTTAAAACCTATTGATAAGGATGAATTTGAAAAAACTTTAATTCGACTTGCAGACAAATTACGAACGGAGAAAGAATGGAAAATAAATAGAGAAAAAAGGGTAGCATTGACGGCGCTGGAAGAGATCCTAATTGGTGAGACGAATGAGGAAAATTGTACTATACTTCAACAAAAATTAAATATTGCGAATGCGGAAGAATTGAAATATATTATTTTAGAAATAAATAATGCAATCCACGAAATATGTAATCTGAAAGAAAAGATCAATCAAGCTATTATGTCATACTTACAAGAGGACATGATATTAACTCGTGATCATGGGATAAATAGTTTTGGACTATTGGTATCGATCCGGCAGTTACATTCTATTAAAGGTAATCTAGAACATTTTGTAACAGATTTACAAGAACAGCTATCAACACGATTGAAGACAGAAATATCCTTATTTGTTGGCAAAACAGTCAAGGGCCCTTCTGGAATTAAGGAGTCTTTTGAAACCGCGAACATGGTTTCTCAATTCAAATACACAACGGAGAGGAATGACCCGATTTATTTTGAATTAGTGCGGGAGCAATCCGTTCATTATATCGAGCTTGACCATTCTCTTTATAAAAGATTAATGGATAGAATTGAAGAGAATAATTTAAAGGCAATACTGAGTACAATTGAAGAGATGTTTCGAGAATTTAGGAAGAAGATGTTTGCCCGTGATGCTGTAAAAACGTCAATTAATCGATGTGTCCACGAGTTGATAAAAACAATTAAACAATTAGATGGTGATGAGAATCAAGTATCAACATTACACACAATGCTTCAATGGGATAAGTATCCGCTTACCTTTAAAGAAATACAAACAATGTTTACCGAGTTTGTTCTAGATTGTGCTGAACTGATTCATCTCCTACATAGTGATCATGCAAACGGAAATATTTATAAAGTGAAAAAATATATTGAAAACCACTTCCAGGAAAATATTACATTAAAAAGTCTTGCAAATGAGTTTTATATGAATCCCGTCTATATGGGACAACTATTTAGGAAGACTTATGGGATTTATTACAAAGACTTTATACTAGAAGTTCGCATGAATGAAGCGAAAAAACTTTTGAGACAAACGGATATGCGCGTGTACCAAGTAGCAGAAAGTGTCGGATTTGGAAATGCAGATTATTTTGTGACTCAGTTTGAAAAATACGAGGGAATAACACCTACACAATATAGAAAAAAAATCCATGGAAAATCTTTATAAAGTGGCGGTCTAATGAAAAACTTTCATTTTAATGATATAAGCCTGAGGAATAAATTATTACTTGTATACTTCATCTCCGTATTTATACCTATAGTTGCTACAAATATAATCTTTTATTATGTGACAAACGAAAATGTGAAAACACAAAAAATACAGGATTTATCTCTCACTCTTGAGCAAATGGCGGATGAATTTCGGCAAGGGATTGATGATGCAATCGGGATTTCTACTGTTTTGTATACGGATAATAATCTTTACACTTTTTTGGAAACCCGTTATGAATCTGTTACTGAATTTATCAGAGCTTATAATGCCGACTTTCGTGATATTGATAAATATGTACCGATTTATTCTTCAATCCATTCTATTAGTGTTTATACCGATAATGAAACGGTCATTTTTGCTGGTGGAGTGAACCCAATAGATGAACAAGTAAAAGAATCTTACTGGTATCAAAACACCAACAACTTAAGAAAATCTTATCCAGTTTTAACACGTACAAAGGGGAAATCAGATAAGTTAGATACATTTAGCGTAATAAGGGAATTAGATCATTATCACCATAATAGTACCCAAAAAATTTTAAAAATTGAATTGGGAAAGGAGTTGCTTACACAAACATTTAATAATATTACTTTTCCAGGAGATATCTACTTGGTGAATGAAGAGAATGTTATAGAATATACGACTGATTCTAGTATCCCGTGGGGGGATAGAGATTATCAATTCGATTCTATTGTGCTTCCAGATAATACTGTTGTTTTAGAGAAACAATATGACTTGCAATATATTAATCAATGGAAAGTCATTGGCGTAGCTTCTGAAAATGCATTAGTTGATGAAGTACGAAATTCACGAAACTTTATTTTTTATCTCGCCTTGGTTAATTTTGTTCTGCCATCTCTAGTGATTATCTATATTTCGAGCTCCATTCATAGACGGTTATCCCGCATTGTAAAACATATGAGAAAAGTGGAAGACCAAAATTTCGCTATGATTGAAGGACTTGATTATCGAGATGAAATTGGTGAGCTTACAAGCGCCTTTAATCGCATGTCCCAGAAAATTAAAGAGTTAATTAATGACGTCTTTATTGTACGAATCCAAAAAAAGGATTTAGAACTACAGAGAAAACAGGCACAGCTTAGTGCCTTACAAAGTCAAATCAACCCCCATTTCTTATTCAATGTATTAGAAACGATCCGTATGCGCAGTATTTTGAAAAATGAAGATGAAACAGCAAATATTATCAAAAATATGGCGCAATTATTGCGAACATCGATCACATGGGGGAAGGATATGGTTACGGTTAAAGAGGAAGTCGATTTGATCCGCTCATTCCTTGAAATACAAGAATACCGTTTTGATGACAAGATGCAATATCTGATTAGTGTTGAGGAAGAAACTTACTACTACTCCATCCCAAACATGTCATTAATTCCTTTCGTTGAGAATGCCAGCATTCATGGAATCGAGGCGCTGAAGGGGAAAGGGAAAATTGAGATAAATATTCAAAGAATAGATGGAAAATTACAATGTACAATGAAAGATACAGGAACAGGTATGGGAGAGGAGCAACTTGACCAGATCCTGCGTTCATTAGAGGCTGGGGAAGTTGTTGGAGAAAGTATCGGTATAAAAAATGTGTATCATCGTTTAAAAATGCATTATGGGGAACAATTTCAATTTCAAATGGAGAGTTTGCCAGGGGAGGGGACAACTGTGAAAATTCTTATCCCCATTCAAAAGTGAATTGATGATCATTAGATTTTTGCGGAGGATTATTTAGAGAAGGAAGAGAAAATTATTGGAACTAGTCGTTTTGTAGAAGAGAACAAAAATTAAAAAAGAGGTGCAAAATGAAAAAGGTTAAATTACTTTCTAAAATTGCAGATGCCGGGGCAGTAGCGGTTATTAGAGCAGATTCAAAGGAAGAAGCTATGAAGATTTCCGCGGCTTGTATACAGGGAGGAATCAAAGGGATCGAAATCACTTTTACTACCCCAGAAGCAGACAAGGTAATGAAAGATTTATCAAGACAATATGAAGATGACAGTAATATTGTGATTGGTGCAGGAACAGTGTTAGATGCTGTCACAGCTAGAATAGCGATTTTAGCGGGTGCACAATTTGTTGTAAGTCCAAGTTTTGATACAGAAACAGCAAGACTTTGTAATTTATATCAAATTCCTTATATGCCGGGTTGTATGACCGTAACTGAGATCAAACAGGCATTGGAATCAGGGGTAGATATTATCAAACTTTTCCCAGGCTCTGCTTTTGGACCAGATTATGTCAAGGCGATTAAAGCACCTTTACCTCAAGTAAATATTATGCCAACAGGTGGTGTCAGTCTGGAAAATATCACTCAATGGCTGGAAAATGGCTGTGTTGCTGTGGGGATTGGCGGTCAATTGATTGCCCCAGCTAAGAATGGGGAGTACGAGAAAATTACGGAAAATGCGCGCCAGTACATGCAAAAAATTCAAGAAATAAGAGGGTAGATCGTATGAAAAAAATTGTTACACTGGGTGAAATACTATTACGTCTTTCACCTAAACCCGGTGAGAGAGTCCATCAATCAAATCAACTACTAATGCATTATGGTGGTGCAGAGGCCAATGTGGGTGTGGCTCTAGCTAATCTTGGCATGCAGGTTTATTTTGTCAGTAAAGTTCCAAACAATCCACTTGGACAAGGGGCAATTAGACATTTAAATGCAAATCAGGTCCACACAGACTATGTGAAAAAAGGTGGTGAACGTCTAGGAACCTATTATATGGAACCTGGAGTAGGTGGTAGGAGCACACAGGTAATATACGATAGAAAGAACTCTAGCTTTACACTGATGGAGTATGACGAGGTCAATTTCGAGGCGATTTTTAAGGATGCTTCACTTTTTCATGTGTCAGGAATTACACCCGCAGTATCAGCAATGATGAGGGAATTGACAATCCATGCATTAAAGAAGGCTAAGGAAAAAGGAGTTTTAACTAGCTTTGATTTTAACTATCGTTCGAAGCTCTGGTCACAAGAAGAAGCAGGAGCTACAATCAAGGAAATTCTCCCCTATATTGATATTTGTTCTTGTGGAGAATTGGATGCGCTTTATTTACTAGGTCTCCCCCAAGCGGGAGAAGGAATGCAGCAAGAGGAAAGGTTGCGATATTACTATCATAGCCTTCAATCACAATATCCCAATATAAAGTATTTCACTTCTACTTTTCGAGAAGTAATCTCTGCTTCTACTAATACATTGCAAGGGAATTACTATGTTGATGGAAAACTCCATCAGTCGAAGGTCTATCATATCGATCATATCGTTGATCGAGTAGGTGCTGGAGATGCTTTTGCCTCTGGAATTTTATACGGGATCATCACAAATATATCTCCAGAACGAACGGTTTCATTTGCCACCGCAGCAGCTGCTTTAAAACACACCATTCATGGGGATAGCAATACATTCTCAGCAGAGGAAATTACCGCATTTGCTAACCAAGAGTCTGGGAAGATCGTTCGGTAAAGGAGTGAACCCTTGCATAACAGACCTGTATAATTTTTCTACTTATCTGCTTATCTAATTAAATATGAGCAAAGATAAAAATTGAGCTGATTTTTATAAAAGATTTCTTTAAGAACTATTCTTAAGGAAATCTTTTTCTGTTTAATTACTTAAAGATAATAGCCTATGAAAATAGCGAAGATGAGCATTGTGTAAAAATAAATCAATTAAATAAAAAAAGTGCAATACCTTTATTTTTCTAAGTAAAAAGAGTCTTATTGCAGGAAATCTACTTATTCAGTACTTTATAAATAACCAAATGGTACAGGGATTTTCCCTATTCATTTTATGGAATTGAAAGGAGTGAAGCAAGAATGGATAGTAAGCTACCTGTTCAAAAAACAATAAATGAAAACGTATACAAAAAAGAAGAAAATCTTCCATTGAAGCTAAAAAAGTTTGGAAGACAAATGGTTAGGGATCGCTACCTATATTTGTTAGCACTACCAGGGTTGATCTATTTTTTAATATTTAAGTATTTGCCAATGTGGGGGATAACTATTGCTTTTAAAGATTTCTCTCCTTTTTTAGGGTATGCCGATAGTCCATGGGTCGGTTGGCAACACTTTGCACGACTGTTTTCCCATGCTGACTTTTTAATGATTTTACGGAATACATTAGCGATTAGCTTTTTAAATTTAATTTTTTTCTTTCCACTTCCTATTATTCTATCGCTGTTGTTGAACGAGCTAAGAAGTCAAAGCTATAAACGGATTGTCCAATCGATCATTTACTTACCGCATTTTCTATCATGGGTTATCATTGCAAGTCTTTCGTTTATGCTTTTGTCCAAATCGGAAGGGGTGATTAATCTTTTAATTGACAATTTTGGATTGGCAAAGTTTGATTTTTTAACGAATCCTAATACATTTTGGTTTTTATTAACGGGACAATCGATTTGGAAGGAATGTGGTTGGGGAACAATAATCTTCTTAGCGGCTATCGCTGGTGTAAATACAGATCTATATGAAGCAGCAGGAATCGATGGAGCCAATCGTTTTCGCCAAATTTGGCATGTGACATTACCGGCTATTCGAAATGTCATCGTAATTTTATTGATTTTACGTCTTGGAGATATTATGGAAGTTGGCTTTGAACAAGTCTTTCTTATGTACAATGGAGCTGTTTCCGAAGTAGCTGAAGTGTTTGATACATATGTGTATCGTGTCGGTATTCAACAAGGACAATTTAGCTATAGTACGGCAGTAGGTCTATTTAAATCATTTGTTGGCCTTATCTTAGTGGTAGTGGCTAATCGAATGTCGAAAAAATTTGGTGAAGAAGGAATTTATTAGCTAGGGGTGATTAAAGATGAAAATAAGTTTTGGAGATCGAGTGTTTAATATCTTTAATATTTTTATATTGGGAATTATAGCGGCGGTTACGCTCTTTCCAATCTATTATGTATTTGTTGTTTCTTTTACAGAACCAACCGAATATCTGCAAAAAAGTCTAGTGTTATTTCCAGAGAAATGGTCATTGGCTTCCTATAAATATCTATTATCAGCGGATGCTTTTATCCGCTCGTTAGGTGTAAGTACATTTTTAACGATCGTTGGTACTTTTTGTAGTCTATTAATCACTTCTTCCCTTGCTTATGCCTTATCGAGGAAGAAATTTAAAGGTCGAAAAGCTCTCTTATTATTAATCTTATTTACGATTTTATTTAGTCCAGGAATTATTCCCAATTACTTACTTGTTAAAGAGCTTGGCTTGTTAAATAGCCTTTGGTCCGTCATTCTTGTTTCTCTTTCCAATGGCTGGTTCGTAATATTAATGAAAGGATTTTATGATAGTATTCCTAATTCTTTAGTTGAAGCAGCAACCATTGATGGGTGTAATGATATTACGGCATGGGTGAAGATTATTCTTCCTTTATCATTGCCATCAATCGCTGCCTTTGGTTTGTTTTTCGCTGTAGCTTATTGGAATCAATACTTTAATGCTCTATTGTATTTGAATGATGCGAGTAAATGGCCTATTCAGGTTTTATTGCAGAATATGTTAATTGATGCCTCTGGTAGTAGTTTAGGGGATGTGGATCCGCTCATAAAACCACCTCCCTCTGAGACTTTGAAAATGGCTGCCGTCGTGATTGCGATTGTGCCAATTTTACTTGTCTATCCATTCTTGCAAAAGCATTTTGCTAAGGGGGTGATGATCGGATCGATCAAAGAATAAGTAAGTTACTTATTTGATTGTTTCTATAATAATAGGCAAAAAATTAAACTTAATGTAAATGGGGGAGAGGTTTGATGAAAAAGGGATTTATACTATTAAGCGTTCTTTTCATAATGTTATTGGCAGCCTGTAGTGGGGGCGGTGAAAAAACAGCGACTAAGAAAGAAGAAAACGAGGGAAAAAATATTGGAGCAGGTGGACCGACTAAAGTTCATATTATGAGTCATTTCTTTAGTGCCACTCCACCAAGCAAAGATTCGCCAATTAAAGAAGAAACCGAAAAGGCAACGAATACTAAATTAGAGATTGATTGGGTTTCCGCTAATAATTACGGAGATCGGTTTAATGTTACATTGGCATCAGGAGAACTACCAGACTTAATGTTAGTCCCGGATCCGTTTAGTCCTGTTTTCAGACAAGCAGTAGATCAAGGTGCTTTTTGGGATGTGTCACCTTATATTGACGACTATCCCAATATTAAAAATGGAATTGAAGAGATCGCCTGGGACTTAACCAAAATGAATGGAGCTAATTATGTTATTCCACGACCGCGGCCTGCTGAGGGTGAAACATTCTTTATTATTCGACAGGATTGGTTAGACAATGTGGGAATGGAAGTACCAACGAATACAGATGAGTTATATGAAGTGATGAAAGCATTTAAAGAGAAAGATCCTGATAAAAATGGTCAGGATGACACTTTTGGTTTTATTGGTGAGATCGGTGATGAAAATATGGGAGCAATGGGAAATTTCGAAGGGATCTTTACAGGCGTGAATGGTGAATGGAAAGAAGAAAATGGAGAATTAACTCACACGGTATTTCTCCCTGAAACCCGTGATGCTCTTGAATATTTAGCTAACGCTTATAAGGATGGATTATTAGCAGAGGACTTTGCCTCTTTACAGAATAGTCAAGCCAAAGATATGTTCAAGGCCGGTAATGCGGGAATTATTAATGAGAAGGCAGGAGCATTGCAAGATTATTATGAACAAATTATCCAAATCGAACCTGAGTTAGAATTCACAGATCTTTTGCCAATTACAAATATAAATGGCTTTAATCCGCAAGGACCGGGATTTGCTGGTGGTAACGCTATTCCAAAATCTGTACCTGAAGAGAAAATGAAAGAGATATTAGCCATGATAGATCGTTGGATGGAAGACGATGTCTTTATCTTGCACAAACAAGGTATTGAGGGTGTCCATCATAAGGTTGAAGGTGACGAAGTTGTCATTGATACAGAAAAAATGGAGAAGGATGCAGTTGGTGACTTTAATCAAATTGTTTATGTTTCCGATCCATATGCTAGCTCAACGAAACCGACTTTCCCGGAAGATGCCCAGAAATTATATGAGGAAATCCAAGACGAAAGAGCGAAAACAAGTGTACCGAATATTGGTACAGGGCTTTATTCAGAGATAGGTAATACTTACTTGCCTGAGTTTAGAAAAAAAGTACAGGATTTAAAAACAAAAATAATTTTAGGCAAAGAACCTATTACTGCATGGGATGATTTGGTAGAAAAGCTAAAAGATGATGGAGACATGAAGACGTTAACAGAAGAAATCAATGAGTCTTATCAAACTAGAGAAAGTTGAAGTGAATTTATGACGTGAACGAGGCTGGGACAAAAGTGTTTTCGCTTAAGTAAAGTCCGAACTATTAGCGTGAAAATAATAACCCACTCCGGAAATATACTTCGCTTCCGAAGGCCTACAGGATGTGGGTCATGCAGGCGTTGCGCCAGGACGGCGCGAACTTAGCCTGCTTTCCCTAGTGTCAAGCCTCCTCAGGCTTCGCCTTCCGGGTCTTGTCGAACTCTTACTTCCCATAGGAGTCTACGTATATTTCCTCCGCTAAGGTAATGCAATATTCGCTTTTGAGGCTTAGCATTTTAGTTATGTCCCAGCCTCGATTTTTTTGAAAGTATATTTTCAGTAGAGATTTTTGAATGGTTGGAAAACACCTCTCAAATTATTTAGAAATTATGGTAAGCTAATTGAAAGTGCTTACAATACAGGGGTGGAGTGATTGGGAAATTTATTCACTAAAAGATTTGCTAGCCATAACTTGCAATTTACTGGTCATTATCGAAGAAATTTAATTGTATTTCTCTTGATAACAAGTCTTCCAGGCATACTGATCGGAGTAATATTATTTTTCGTTAGTAAATCACAGATGGAAAAGGAATTGCACACAGTTCATCAAAATCATTTATATAAAACAATGGATTCTATCCAGGAGCAGTTTTCTTATATAGAATTCTTGCTAGCCAATTGGGCAACAGATGTTAATTTCAGCAAAGACTATGAAAATATAGATTTGAAGAATGATTATAAGAGAGTACGCCAAATATACAAAACATTACTTTATCTTGAGAACTCCAATCCATTTATCGGGTATGTTGAGCTATTTATTAATCAGGAAGAGCCAATTGTTTTTTCAAAAAGTGGCTATCGTTTAATAAACGATACAAAAACCTTAAATTCCTATCAGCAGTTTTTAACGAATGATAATAGTTTATTTTGGAGTCCAACACTGTTAGAGGTAGAGCAGGGATATAAAGACCGCTACGCACCACTTGGATTAGTTCATAATTTAGCGAATACAAGATTCACTTCCTATGGATCAATTCTTGTTTATATGGATAAGGATAAGCTTGCTGAATTACTAAAATCTCCATATGAAGCTGGATCTGTCTTTTTAATAAGTAATCAAAACCATTGGGTTTTCGCAGATCCCGAACAAGTAAGGCCAAGCGAGTTAGAAAAGGCGATTTATGATGAGATAGAAGGAAGGCCAGGAAAAAAAGAGCCACTTTTATTTTATTTTGACAAAATGGAATATACGGTAACCTATGATTCATTCTCCCGACTTGGGGAGCAATGGTACTATGTTTCGATTGCTCCGCTAACAACGATTACAGCGCCAGTTGTATTTATTTCTAAAGTATTCATTATTCTTTGTTCAATCTTATTATTGGCAGCTATTTTCCTTTCCTTTTTTGCTTCTAAAAAATTATACAATCCGGTTGAGACTTTGCTTAAAAAAATTAATAACGAGGGAAAAACAACAAAAAATGAGTTTGATTTTATTGAAAATCAGTGGAATGATCTTTCAAGTGAAAGTGAAAATTTACGAGGTCGTTTGGAAAGACAACTGCCAGATTTAAGAGAAGGCTTCCTACTCCAACTTTTTCAAGGCTATCTACATGCTTTTACTGAAAAGGAATTACTAGAGCGGATGCAACATTTTGGTTTGAAAAAAGGGCAAAAGTATTTAATTTTATTTATTCAATTGTTTGGATTATCTAAGTTACAAGGGAAGTTTTTAGCGGGCGATGAGGGCCTTGTCACTTTTTTAGCTGGAAATGTAACAAAAGAGTTGATGCACCAAATGAATATTACTGGACAAATTATAAACTTTTATGATCTATCCCTTGGTTTATTTATAACGATTCCACAAGAGGAGACACAGGAGGAGATCGAAGCTAAAACTCATCAGCTTAGTGAAACGATGATTACATCGATAAATGGGATTTGCCATATGGATGTAGTGATCGGCATTAGTAGAATAACTAATACGATCCAAGAAATTCATTCTATTTTCGAAGAAACCAAAAATGCTCTAAGTCTTCGTAAATGGAAAGATTATAATCAAATTATTGTGATTGAGAAAATGGATCACTTGTTTCAGCAAGAAGATACAGTCGAATTTCCATTTGCTATAGAAAAAGAAACGATCCAAGCGATTCGATTGCGAAATGAAGATGAAGCAATTAAACGATTAAGAGCATTTTTCCAAACATTATCGGAAAAAAACGTTAGTACGGCTATGGTTAAACAAAGTGCTCTTCAGCTTTTAGGAAATATTCATCAGATTGCCTTGCAGGCTGGATTGATGGATGAAAACATTATGAATAAAGGTGTTCAGCTGTATAAAAAGCTTTGGGAATTAAATGATCCTCTTGAGATGAGTCAATGGTTTGAAGCAAAGGTTGTTCGATCAATTATTCAGGAACTTTCACAAAAGCAAGATCAAAGGATGAGAATAGTAGTAGAAGAAGTTGTTCATTATCTACAAGAGAATTATATGAAAGATATTTCTTTGGATTATTGTGCGGATCAGGTGAACTTACATCCAACTATTTTGAGTCGTGTGTTTAAGGAAGTATCTGGTTGGAACTTTATTGACTTTCTCACCAATATTCGTCTTATGAAAGCAAGAGAACTTCTTATTAAGACAGATACGAGAATCAACCAAATTGCTGAACATATTGGGTATAAACCAAGCTATTTTAATCGACTTTTCAAAAAGAGTGAAGGAATTACACCTAGTGAATTCAGAAAAGTAAATCAAAAGAAAAAAAGCTTTATTTCATAATTGTAGAAAGGATGAGCGAAAACATGGAGTTTGGTTATTCATTTATCCCGAGGGTTGAAAATAAATATGACAAAGAGAAAGGATATGGTTTTTCTGTTCCGCCAAATTCATCAAGATATGAAGATTTGAAAGATTCATGGCCTGGTGATTATTTCCTAACACCGGTGCCAACGCTTTTGATGGATGTACCGAATGGGAACTACAAGGTTACCCTTACTTTGGGCTCTTCCGATCAACCGGCGATCACGACGGTGAAGGCGGGATTAGGGCATCTGAAGCTACATGAGGTAAGGACAGAGATAGGGGAATCTTTAGCTAAAACCTTTGCGGTACATATTGATGATGGGCAATTAAAGCTTGCCTTTGGTGGGGAAGCCCCTGGTGTACAGCATGTGGAAGTGAGAAGGATGACAAGCATCCCCACAATGTTTCTCGCTAGTGATTCTACGGTAACAGATCAGCCATCGGGCCAATTTCCCTATTCTGGTTGGGGGCAAATGATTGGCTTGTTTCTGGATGAAAGTATTGCTGTTGCGAATCATGCACGCTCTGGTAGAAGTAGCAAAAGCTTTATTGCGGAAAGTCGTTTAAATCGGATTGCTAAAAAGTTGTGTAAAGGTGACTATCTCCTTGTTCAATTTGCCCATAATGATGAGAAAGATAATGCAGGCGGCACCAGACCCTTTACAACGTATCAGGATTATTTGAAGCAATACATTGATCTTGCCCAAGAGGCCGAAGCCTATCCGATACTTGTTGCTCCTATGCATCGCCGTTTCTTTGAAAAGGATGGAAGTATCAAGAATACCCATGGGGATTACATCGAAGCCATGAGACAACTAGCTCAGCAAGAAAAGGTACCGTTTATCGACTTAGCTTCATTAAGCAAAGTATATTTTGAGGAACTAGGGACTGAATGTACTAAGGAAGTGTTTTTGTGGGCTGAACCTGGACAATATAAAAATCTTCCAGAAGGTGCGGAAGATAATACTCATTTTTCCGAATCAGGTGCGATTGAAATTGCAAGGCTGGTCGCAAAAGGTATTCTGGAGGCGGGGGCTGAGCCGTTATGCTCTCATATACTTAAAGATATGGCAACATCTTTGCCTTAGATAAAGGTTTAATAAAAATGATGACAGATCAAGAATAATGGGAGGAGGACATTTTCCCGCCTTCAGTATTTGTGTAGATGTTAGAAAATATAATCTTAATCTATGAGGTGACAAAATGTTAGATATGAATACTTTTCAAAATCCAGATGCGAAATATGGGATTCACCCATTCTGGTTCTGGAATGGGGAGATGGCAGAAAAGGAAATAGAGCGACAAATTGAAGAGATGGCAGACAAAAGAGTAACAGGCTTTTTCTTATGTGCCAGACAAGGGATGAGTGTTCCTTATCTCTCTGATCAATGGTTTCAAAAAGTAGAGTACGCGGTTGACATAGCAGCGAAGCATCATATGGATGTTTGGTTGTATGATGAATATCCCTATCCAAGTGGGATGGCTGGTGGAGAGGTGACATTAGAGCATCCAGATGCAAAACAATCCATTCTCCATCATACGGTTAAGAAGGTTGATGGCAGCAAGAAGGCGGAGGTAGAACTGCCATGGGGGAAAGTGCTATTTGCGAAGGCTGTGCCCCTGGATGCAGAATCGGGGGAGCGTAAATGGGCTCATGCGATAGATGTGAAACAATCGATTGGAAATCTCCAAGTTGAACCAGTTTATCAAAAGACTGGACTTACGACTTATAACCAAAAGCGTTTTTTCACTTATAACCCGAAGAAAATAGTGAATTGGATCGCTCCTGCCGGGGAGTGGGAAATCCATTGTTTTCTTGAAGGAGAAATCAATGATTTTAAATATTATGGGACATTTGTGGATCCTTGCCATACGGAGGCAATGGCAACATTTATTAAAATGACACACGAGCGTTACGCACAAAAACTTAAAAAGCATTTTGGGAAAACAATTAAAGGAATGTTCACTGATGAGATTCATTTGCTAGGAAGATATCCTTGGTCACCACGATTTGTACCCTTTATCAAACAAAAATATGGTTATGATATTCGTGATTATTTACATTTGCTTCTTTACCAAGATGGGGATTTAGCTCCGAAAATCCGCTATCATTATTTCCAAGCAAATCATCTTCTATTTAGGGATGCGTATCATAAGCAAGTCCATGATTGGTGTGAACAATATGGCTTAGAATATGTTGCAGAGGTTCCATCTGTAAGAATGGCAGCGCAAACATATAGCCATATTCCTGGCGGAGATAGTGCTCATGAAAAGCTAGGTCGCTCTTTAGACTGGATTTTAAAACGCTATTTTTATAGTTTACGAGCAAATCCAAAAATGATTAGTTCTTTAAGCCAGCAGCTTGGAAGGGAGCGAGCTTTAATCGAAAGCTTCCATAGTGTCGGCTGGTCAATGACTTTACAGGATGCAAAGTGGATGATTGATCGTTTAGCTGCATTTGGGGTTAATTTCTTCAATTTTCATGCATTCTTTTATACATTGGACGCAATGGTCAAGCATGATGCCCCACCATCTCAATTTTTGCAAAATCCGTACTGGCAACATTACCGGAAATTAGGAGATTATACGAGAAGAATGAGTTATATTATGAGTGAAGGGACGCCTGTCCGGCCAATTGCTGTCCTCGATCCAACCACAAGTTTGTGGACCCATTTGGCAAATCCTTTTACATCTTTTACTTATACAGGGAAAGATGAAGCAGAGAAAGAGAAATTAGAAAAATTGAAGCAACATTGGGCAGATCTTTGTTTTCAATTAACAACCCATTACAAAGATTATGATCATCTTGATCCAGAACTATTAGCAACTGCGAAGATTTCTGATCGACAAATGACTATTGGAAATGCCACATATTCTCTTCTAATTATACCGCCAATTACAAATTTAGAAACGGATGCTTGGCAGAAAATCAAGCAATTTATTGAGGCAGGTGGAACAGTAATTGCTAATGGTCTTCTCCCATATGAAAGAATCGATGAGGAGGAGGAAATTTTTGCAGAAATTAAAATGACCTTTGGATTAGCTTCAGAAGCAAAAATTAATTTCTGGGAAGGTGAGCAGCAGGATTTACTCACATATTATATGAAAGGGGAAAGAAATGCTATCTTCATCCCTTGTACAGCGGATCATCCTTTACAAGACAGAATACAGACCTTGTTTAAAATTGTTGATCAATATTTGCAGGAAGAGATCCAGTTCAAGGTTAAGAATGATGCAAAATCCTTTTTACTACAACAGCGTCGCTATGATGATAGGACAGAAATCGTCTTTCTAAGTAATCAAGAAGGGGATCCACATCAAGCAAAACTTTATATGAAACGAAAAGATATAGTGATCACGAAATTGAATGTAGAAACTGGAGAAGAAGAACCATTGCTTGCGACTTGGATAGACGATCATTGGTGTCTTGAGCTAGATTTTGCTCCTTATCAATCCCAACTGATTAAGATTTCAGAAAATCAGATAGAAAATAATGAGAGTTTCCAAAAGAGTGAATCCACTGTTTGGAAAATAAATGCCGAGGATAATTGGGACGTGATGCCACTGCAAGCGAATATGTTACGATTGGCTGAATTTGATCTGCAGCTACCGGCGCACGGAGAGGCTAATTGTACTGTACAAGCAAAGACTTTTATTGATCAATGTGAGGATCTAGCGAATAAACATTCATTGCCAGTACAATTTAAACAAACATTTGGCACACCGATGAATGTAAAGATGGCTTATCCAATCAATGTCTCTTATCGAGCAACGTTTAAAGTTGAGACACGACCTTCACGTTGTTCACTAGTAATGGATCGTCACGCAATTCAGGGGAAACTTGATATTCTTATTAATGGAGCAATTGTTAATCAAGCTCATTGTCACCAGAAATTTGTATACGATCATAATAATATTGTCTGTGATATTGGCCCAATGATAAAGCAGGGAGAAAATATTGTTGAGGTAAAAGGAAAGATTCAACATGATTGGGAAGGTGTCGTTGATCCGCTATATGTAAAGGGAGACTTTGGTGTTGATTTTTCTAATGATCTTCAGCCAATTTTGTCAGATCTTCCTAAAAGTGCGCCAACGATTGTTGGACCTTATTGTAAATTACCGTATTACGCGGGAACCATTCATTTCCAAAGGAAGGTTAAAATTGATAGATTACCAGAAACAGCTAGTTTTACATTGCAATTTTCCCAGTTTGAGTATTTTCATGAATGTGCTGAGGTCATAGTGAATGGCCATTCTCTTGGTGTTAAAGCATGGTCCCCTTATAATTGGGAGGGGAAAACTAGCATCTTATCTGAAGGAAAAAATATCGTTGAAGTGAAAGTGACCAACACATTAGTCGGACTTTTAGAGGGGAAATATTTTGATGATGCTACACATACACTAAAAGATGTCCGAAAAATCGATAGAGAAAAACTTCGTAGGAAAGGATGGGAAACGATTGAGCAAAAGTAAAAGGCCCAATGTCGTCGTTTTTTTTACTGACCAACAACGTTGGGATACGACAGGGGTACATGGAAATCCTCTTGAGCTAACACCGAATTTTGACCGGATTGCCCAAGAAGGAACCCACCTTTATAACACTGTTACTTGTCAGCCAGTTTGTGGGCCAGCCCGTTCTGCATTTCAATCAGGGCGTTATCCGACCCAAACAGGATGCTATCATAATAATGTGCCATTGCCTCATACTACGAAAACACTAGCCAATCAATTCCGAGATGGTGGTTATCAGACAGGCTATATTGGCAAATGGCATCTTGCTGCAGAAGAACCAGTAAGTGAAGAAAGAAGGGGAGGGTATGATTATTGGTTAGCTGCGAATGCATTAGAACATACATCAGAAGCCTATCAAACAACTCTTTATAACAATAATTGTGAACCTGTGGAATTGCCTGGATATCGAGTAGATGCACTCACAGATGCAGCAATCCGTTATATCGACAAACATAAGGAAGATCCATTCTTTCTATTTGTCTCTTACCTTGAGCCTCACCATCAAAATCGGATCGATGATTATCCAGCACCGGTTGGTTACCGTGAGAGATATACAGCTAGATGGACACCACCAGATCTTGCCGCACTTGGTGGTACGGCACATCAGCATTTAGGTGGTTATTACGGAATGGTGAAACGACTGGATGAAGCGCTGGGAAGATTGCTGGACGCGTTGAAAAGTCTTCATTTATATGACGATACAATTATATTATTTACTTCTGACCATGGTTGTCATTTTAAAACTAGAAACAAGGAGTATAAGCGTTCTTGTCACGAAAGTTCCATTCGTATTCCTGCCGCAATCACTGGACCTGGATTTAGGCAGGGGGGACAGAAAAAAGAATTAGTAAGTTTAATTGATTTTCCCCCAACATTAATTGATGCAGCTGGTCTGGACGTTCCTGAAGAAATGATGGGGTCTTCAATTATGCCACTTATTCATGGAAGAAGTAAGGGGTGGCAGGAGGATGTCTTTATCCAAATTAGTGAGGCACAGGTAGGCAGGGCGATCCGTACACAGAAATGGAAATATAGTGTTTCTGATCCAACGAAGGACCCTGTACATGATTCTAAATCCGATCATTATACCGAGGAATTCCTTTATGACTTAGAGGCAGATCCGTATGAATTAACGAATTTAATTGGTCTAAAATCCCATCAAGAAGTGGCGCATAAGTTGCGCGAGCGTCTATTGCGAAGAATTGAAGAAGTCGAAAATGAACGACCGCTGATTGAACAGGCACCAATCAAAGGGAGTGGGCAACGCAGAGTGACAGAGAAAGAAGTCCTTTTGTAACACTAATGCTTAAAAGAGAGTAGAACAATGTTCATAATTAACTTGAGTAAATCATGCTGCAAAATCATTTTCTAGCTGACGAGAGTTTGACAAATGATAGCCGAATTTTTATAGTAAACCCCTATTTTTTAAAAATAAATTGGAGGTCAACGATGACAAAAGGAAAGGTTTGGTCCCCAGAATGGTCATATTATACTGATCGATTTACAGGTGTTCAAATTACGCAATTAACAAATTACACAGGACATAGTCATCATTTATATTTTACAGAAAACGGCTGGTATGATAATGGAAGAAAAATATTATTCTGCTCAGATAGGGAAAATAAAACAAATTTATTTCGAATAGATTTGCAAACAGGTGAGCTGCTTCAGTTAACTAATTATGACACTACATATGATATGTCGGCTTGTTTGCATCCTGATGAAAAGAAAGCTTATTTTAGAAGGAAAAACAAAATTATGGAAATCGATCTGGAGACATTGAAGGAAAGGTTGATCTATGAGGGATCCGAATCCCTTATTGGAGGAAATATTAATTGTACAGCTGATGGTCAATATGTCATTACCTGTGTGCGTGAAGACTTTTCCGATCAAATCCAAATTGATTTAAAAAATGGCTATATTGGCCATCGAGAATTAATGGAGGCAAAGCCAAAATCACAAATTCTTCAAATCTCAATCGCAGATAAGACGGCTAAAATAGTGTTTGAGGAAGAAAACTTCATTACCCATATTAATACATCACCAACAAAGAAGGATTTGATTACTTTTTGTCATGAAGGGCCGTGGCAATTGGTGGACCATCGTATTTGGGGTTTGAATCTTCAAACAGGAGAAGTATGGAAAATTAGGGAGCGAAAAGAGCCTATGGAAATGGTTGGCCATGAATATTGGTATGCAGATGGAGAGACAATTGGCTATCATGGCTTTCGCGCCAATGGAACTGCCTTTTTTGGAAAAATTCAATATGATAATCAACAGATGAGAGAGGTAGAGTTTCTTTTCCGTAATTGGCATGCTCAATCAAATGATTTTTCTCAAATCGTAGTGGATGGTCGTGCGCCACTAGATAAATTGATTGTTTGGCGCCAAGAGAATGGAACATTTACGAAGCCTAAAGTCCTGTGTGAACATCGCTGTAGTTTTCACGTTCAGAAAGTTCATGCCCATCCAAGATTTAGCCCAGATGGAAATAAGCTATTATTCACTAGTGATAAAAATGGCTATGGAAATTTGTACTTAGTTGACTTACCTAACGATTTTAATTCACTGCCAGATTATGAGAGATAAATTGGAATGGCTTATTAATTTTATCTTGTTGTTTGATACTATTTAGAACTCTTAAAATAGTTTTAATGAATGTTCAAATATTTTGGAGATAATTAGAGTTATATTGGGGACAAATTAGCGCTTGCTAGACTGCTCTAGTTGAACACAGTTTAATTGATCCTTCAATAAGATATCGCTCTTCTTTCTTGATTTCCCCAGATCTGGAGGAAATCTTCTTTTTTTATTTTTTCCTTTTGATTAGACCAACAGTCATTGTAATAGTAATAAATTTGGTCAAAACCGGTTAAAACGATGGCATGGACAGTAAAACCATGTAGAGGAGAAACCCAGGCAACAACCGGTTTTTCTTCACTTAATTGTTGTTCTAATGCGCTGAGACTATGACCGGTTAAGTCTTGGACACTTCCCGTATATTTTTTGATCAATTTTTGTAGAGCCTGAGGATAGATAGTCCAGCCTGATTTATCATAGGGATTGCCGACATAGCCTTGATGGGGATCAGATTTATGCAGGGGCATTTCCTTCACTACGGTCAACTTGTCAACCACAATTCCTTTGAATCGTAATAACATCGTGACTGCCGTGATTTCGCAGCCTGTCGGTAATTCTGGTAATTGGCTAATAAGAGGAACATTCAGTTTCAAGGAAATCACCTTTCTAGTGAGACATTCTGGACAATAACAAAACAAAGATAGTGATTTTGGCTCATTTATCAATGAAAGTAATCTTCTGTAAAATTGGTCACTTATATCTATACTTATTCACCATAACGGATGAAAATCCTCTAATGTAGTTAATTATAATGGAAAGAAAAAAATCACTGAAGGCGAATTTTGGTGAAAAAAGAAGGCCTCCATTTGGGCAGGCCTTCTTTTGATGCTAGCTATTTGCGTCCCACAATTTATTCATCCGTTCACTCCATTTATTCACTCGCTCAATAATTTGTTGACGTTCTGCTTCATTTTCTTCCCTTTTCTTTGTATCTAACTCTTTTTTCACATGTAATGTCAGTTTATTCTTTTTTTCAATCCGCTCTTTTAATTGTTCATATTGTTCTGAGGTAATCATCTTTTGCCCTCTCATAATATTAAGAGCAGAGAAAAAACGGCTTTTTTCATTTAAACCAGCATAATGGATTCGATCCGCTAATTTTGCTCGGGCTGTCATTTCATCAAAGCTTTGCCCCCAATGCTTTAATAGCGAATTTGATTTGCTGGCAACTTCTAAAAATGACGGCACCCATGTTTTCTTAATGGAGTTATTTAGATCTTCGATGGTTTTAGCAGAGATATATTCACCATTCCCAGCAGCTGCTACTTCTTTGAGAGAATTTTCACCAGCTTGATCGACATCAAACCCAATAATGTTTACAGAGCGATTACCATCTTCAGAGGCAAATGCTTTGGCTTCTGCTACAGGATCACCATCACAAGTCTCCGCCCCATCACTAATAATATAAAGAGTAACATTTTCGGTGGTACCTGCCATTTTCTCCCTTGCTGTTTTAATGGCATTGGCAATCGGGGTCCAGCCTTTCGCTTCAACTGAATCGACAGCTTCTGCAAATTTTGTACTTTCATATGTTTGGAGAGGGTATACTTCATCGATGGTTGTACATGATAATTGCTTATCTTCATCATTTTGTGTACCAGCATGACCATAGACAATTAAAGAGATGTCATGATTCGTTCCGATAGTCGTGGCGAATCGATTAGCAGCTGTTTTGGCAACCGCCATTTTTTGCTTTCCTTCCACATTTAATAACATACTTGAACTGGCATCTAGAAGAATAAGGGCTTTCCCTGGATCAACAGAATGATCCTCTCCCTCCATTTCTTCAGGTTCAGGTAAGTATGGTTCATACCAGTTTACTGTAAATTCATTCAGCTCTTGGATGGCTTGATGATAAGCATTACTTCCAACATAATAATGTAAAGCTTGAAAAATAACGTCAGGATCTTCGGTAATCCCTGTTACCTGTGCTAGTTTCTCGGTCAATTCATCTTCATAGTTTCCAAGTCCAAACTGCCCCCAAACCTGTTTGGTTTCCTCGGTGTAGGGGATATCATTTGTGAAAAAACCACCTGCTTGTGCCATCAACTCTTCTTCTGTTGTCGGGATAAGAAGGTTTTCGATATCAGCCCACTGGGAATCAAAAGTATGATCAACATTCGTTTTTTCTTTAGAATCTTCCTCTAATATCTCTTTTTCAGGTTCCTCTTTTACCACGTCCTTGACAGGTGTTGGTTCTTCTACAATTTCTGCTTGTTTTTTTACATCATTTGCACACCCACCAAGCAAAGATAAAAACAATATCCCAATTATCCATTTATACATTCTCTAATCTCCCTACTTGTCAACCGATTTTCTTTCTTATAAGTCTAGCAAATATCATTATAAAAACGAGTAACCTTGGTAGGATATTTTCATGCATTAGGAGATAGTGAAAAAATGAAGAGTAGCTATTGTGGAGACCCTAGACCAATTGGCGGCAAAAATATATTGTTGTGGTTTGCTTAAAGCCCAATTGCTATAAAAAAGGGACTCTACATCAATAGATGAATGAGTCCCTTTACGTTATTATGCTTCAAATGGTACGAACAGATTCCCGCTCCACGATCTGATGTGGCATGTAAAATACCCCTGTCTCCATTTGCATTTTTGGTTCTTCTAAAATTTTGATTAGATGGTTCACACTTTCAACCCCAATTTTTTCGAATGATTGGGAAACAGTTGTTAATTTAGGTGTGATCATATTAGAGATCGATAAATTGTCAAAACCAATAATGGACACATCATCTGGCACTTTTAAGTTGTGATCATGTAGACTTCGCATGGCTCCAAACGCCATTTCATCTGTTGCACAAAACACAGCAGAGAACGGGAATGTCTCTCTAGTTTCTAGCAATTGAGTCATCGCACTATAACCACCTTCGTAACGAAAGTTATTTCCGACTGCCACATGCTTTGCTTTAAAGGGAAGACGATAAAAGTCGATGGCATTTTTAAACCCCTGATATCGAGGTTCCCCGACAAGTTTATCCTCTGTCGGGGATGAAGTAACCATGCCAATATGTTTATGTCCTCTTGAAACCAAATAAGAGATTGCATCAAATGAGGCTTTGATATCATCCGTTTTAAAAGAGGAGAACTTTAGTTTTTTATGCTCACTTAAAGCTAAAACAATCGGAATTCTAAGGCGATTTAAGACTTCATCATATTCCTCAGTCATTACTCGGCTAGAAATGATAATGCCAGATACACCATGCTTTTTCAAAGAGACCATTCCATCTAGAATTTGTTCTTGTAAAGGTCCCTCATCATCTAAATCCCGTAAAATCAAATCAATACCAGAATTTTTAGCTGTCCTACTAATTCCCCTATACAACTCACCAAAATAAAAAGTAGTAATATCGGGGATTAACAATCCAAGTGATACATTCTGTTTTTTAGAACTTAAAGATTTTGCCTTTTCATTCGGATAGTATCCGAGTTTTTCGATACTTTTTAATACCCGTTCCCGTGTGTCGGGTGTAACAAGATCAGGATTATTTAAAACTCTAGATACTGTAGAAATCGAACATCCAGAATCTTTGGCAACGTCTTGGATTTTCACCAAAGCAATTCAACACCTTTTACATTTTATCTCTTAATTCTATTAAATATATTGTTAAATAATCGGTTATCAGTGAAATTTAATCTTTTTCAGAAAAAACTTCTCATAAACTCAATGTTTATAATAAAAATATAGCATAAAATGACTTCTTTATAAAATGACAACGGTTTTATTTTTTTGAAATTTCTATTGACAGGGCATACATTTTCATTTATTCTGTATTCAAGTTGTTTCTGAAAACGTTTCTTGAAAATAAATCAAATGTTTTCAGAAGAGGTTAAAATTGAAGAGTAAAATTCAGTGTAAAAGAAAGCGATTTTAATAGAAAATCCTTTCATTATTAATAGGAAAGAGGGAAAACAATGACAGATCAACAAAAAGTAAGAATTGGAATCATTGGCTGTGGAGGAATTGCAAATCAAAAGCATTTACCATCTTTAGTAAAGCTAGGTGATACGGTGGATTTAGTTGCGTTTTGTGATGTACTAACAGAACGAGCGAAAAAGGCTGCCAGCCAATATGGAAGTGATGAGGCAACCGTTTATACAGATTACAAGCAGCTGTTAGAAGACACTTCAATCGATGCTGTTCATGTTTGTACACCAAATATATCTCATGCTGAAATTACAATTGCAGCTCTTGAAGCAGGGAAGCATGTCATGTGTGAGAAGCCGATGGCGATTAACTCTAAAGAAGCGAAAGAAATGATTGATACAGCGAAACGAACAGGAAAGAAACTAACAATTGGCTATCAAAATCGTTTTCGAAAAGATTCGCTTGCTCTACATAAAGCATGTGAAGCAGAGGATTTGGGAGAAGTCTATTTTGCGAAAGCACATGCGATTCGCCGTAGAGGGGTACCTACTTGGGGTGTTTTCATGGATAAGGAAAAACAAGGTGGCGGACCATTAATCGATATCGGCACCCATGCACTGGATTTGACGTTATGGATGATGAACAATTACAAACCGAAATTGGTTGTCGGTTCTACTTATCAAAAATTGACAGATAAAAATGAAGGAAATGTGTTTGGTCCATGGAATCCAGAGGAATTTAATGTAGAAGATTCGGCTTTTGGCTATATCAAGATGGAAAATGGTGCGACGATTATGCTTGAAGCTTCATGGGCATTAAATCTGCTTCATGAAAAAGAAGCACAAGTGACTTTATGTGGAACCGAAGCAGGTGCCGAAATGTTCGGAAATCCTGATACGAATGAAGGCTATGTCACATTTAATACAACGAAATATGGTGAAAGAATTGAATCATCCACTACCAAAGCAGGTGGGGTTGCTTATTTCGGTGAGGAAGAAGTGGATATGGGCTATCTTGAAGCGAAACAATGGATTGATGCAATTTTACACGATGCGGAACCATTGGTGAAACCTGAAGAAGCCTATGTTGTGACCCAGATATTAGAAGCAATCTATGAATCTGCTGAAACTGGAAAAGCGATTGAATTAAATTAGGAAAAGGGAAGCTGAGACAAAACCTAAATGCTAAGCTCCAAAGGCGAGCAATTTATTATTTTAACGAAGTGTATTTCCAAAGCGGGTATATATACCGTAGTAGTTCGTTTTTTCTTTGGTGAAAACATTGATGTCTCAGCCTCAGCCAATTCCAATAACTGTTAAATGGAGATTAGAAATGAAATCAACTACCATACCGAAAACAGATGTGAAACCAACAACTATGAAGTTAAGTATGAAAGAAAAAATTAGTTATGGTTATGGGGATTTGGCTTCCAACTTCGTATGGGGAATGGCCACAAGTTATTTATTGTTTTTCTATACCGATATTTTTGGCATTTCAGCCGCAGCGGTAGGGACGTTGTTTTTGATTACAAGAATTTGGGATGCACTGAATGATCCGATCATGGGAATAATTGTTGATCGAACAAAAAGTAAACATGGAAAGGCACGTCCCTATCTATTATATTTAGCGGTACCATTTGGCATTTTAAGTATTTTAACGTTTATTACCCCCAATTTTTCTGATGTTGGGAAATTGATTTATGCTTATGTCACCTATACATTACTAGGGATGATTTATACGGGAATTAACCTACCATATGGTGCATTGATGCCAATGATGACAAGGGATTCTGTTGAAAAGGGACAATTAAGTAGTTTTCGGGCCATGGGAAGATCAATCGGGGCCATTATTGTGGCAGCGTTAACTTTACCACTTACAAATTTACTCGGACAAGGTAATCAACAGCTTGGTTTTCCATTGGTTATGACGATTTATTCCATTATTGGGGTCATCTTATTTTTAATAACTTTTAAAAATTGTAAAGAAAGAGTTACACAGACGATAAAACAGGAAGTAGCGCCTAAGGTCAAACATTCTATACGTGATATGTTTAAAAATAAACCATGGGTGATTGTAGCACTTAATTCATTGCGATGGTTTACAAGATTAGGATTGATGAATGGTGTCCTTATTTATTATGTGAATTATGTTCTCGATAAACCTGGAATGGTACCGTTTTATCTGACTTTGTTAAATATAGCAAATTTGGTTGGTGGAGCGATTGCACCGTTCTTATTAAAACGCCTAGGGAATAAAATATCGAGTGTAAGCATGTATACGATTGTTGTTGTTTTATTAATCTCTTTATATTTTGTAGAAGGATCATCGCCTATTATATTTGCAACTTTGTTTTTCTTCGCCAATGTATTAATTGGTTTTGGCGACCCAGCGAATTTGACGATGCTCGGGGATGCGATCGATTATCAAGAGTGGAAATTCGGTCATCGAGTGGAGGGATTGCTTTATTCTGCCTATAGTTTTGCAACGAAATTCGGCGTGGCGATTGGGTCTGCTTTTGTTGCGTATGCTTTAGGTTGGGCTGGATATAATCCGGACGCTTTGACGGACCAGGCAATTAACATGATTAGAATATTAATGTTCGGTGCTCCGATCATTTTGACTGCTTTGCAAATTGTCGTACTAGCTTTCTATAAGCTTGATCAGAAGCATGAGCAAATCGCCAAAGAGTTAGCGGAAAGAACGGTTTAATGGCCGAAAAAAACATTTTGGAATAACAGCAATAAAGACTATGAGTGAGAAAGTAAATCTATTTTGAGAGGAAGCGATTATGTTGGCATTAAAAGTAGGAATTCAATTATATTCTGTTCGACAGGCATTACAGGCAAATCCATTTCAAACATTAGAAAAGGTGGCTGAAGCAGGATATAAATATGTAGAAGCTGCGAATCATAATGCCCTCACAGATGATGGCGTAGGATTTGATTTATCTGCAAAAGAGATGAAAAAGGCGCTTGATGAATTAGGTTTGCAAATTGTTGGTTGTCATGTCAATCCATTGAAAATGGACCGCCTTCCAGCTGTTCTCGATTACCATCAAGAATTAGGAAACAAACAAATCGGCTGTGATATCGAATTTTATCCGTATCAGGATATGGATTATCTATTACGACGTTGTGAATTATTCAATAAGGTCGGAGAAATGTGTAAAGAACGAGGTATGCGCTATTACTATCATAATCATTATCAAGAATTCCAGAAGTTTGGCGATAAAACTGTTTATGAAATTATTATGGAAAATACAGATCCAGAGCTTGTTTTTATTGAAATGGATACGTACTGGATTACACGAGCTGGCCATGATCCATTGAAGTTAATGGAAAAATATCAAGGCCGTTTAGTGCTTCTCCACCAGAAAGATTTTCCAAAAGAATCTCCACAACCGATCGTAATGTATGACGGTGTCATTGAGCGCAATAAGGATATTACCTATCCAATGTTCGAAGATACAAAAGATCCGCAGTGCTTCACTGAAATTGGCACAGGGGTCCTGCCAATCCAAGATATTATCAATACAGCACTTAAAGCACCAAACTTGGATTATATTATTTTAGAGCAAGATCACACTAATCTTGATGAAATAGAGTCTATCAAAAAAAGTATGCAAGGTTTTAAAAAATATTCTGGAGTTAAATGGGAATAAAAGAAATGGAATCAGAAGATGAAAGGGGTTGTCTAATCTGGAAAATGAGGGATTAGCCAGGCCCTTTCATTGAATCTAATAATAAATTTAGAAGTGAATAAATTAGGAGGGATACATATGAAATTAGGATTCTATGCTAATTATTCAGAAGATACAGTACGTTTTGCTGCAGAGACGGGTTTTGAGTGTCTAGAACTTTCTGCATGGCCGAATTCGGCATTAAATGCAGATCTTATTACAGATGAGCGCATAGAAGAAATGCAAAAGAACTTGCAAAAACATCATATTGAGATTTCAACGCTTGGTTTTTATCCAAATTATCTTGATTGTAATCGTGAAAATGGAGTAGAAGCACAGCGTTATTTTTTAAAGGTATTAGAATTGGCGGAAAAAATGAATGTCAAGACAGTCTCTACTTTTGCAGGTAGAAATCAAAAGAAAACAGTGGAAGAAAATATTCCCTTATTTAAGGAGGTCTTTTCGAGGTTCTGTGAGGAAGCAGAAAAAAGAGATATTCAGATTGCGATAGAAAATTGTCCAATGGTGAATCATATTACTCAAGAAGGTTTAAACATTGCCTATAGTCCAGAAATTTGGGAAGTTCTGTTTGAAACAGTGCCTTCAACAAAATTAGGTCTGGAAATTGATCCTGCGCATATGGTTTGGCAAGGGATTGATTATGTAAAAGCTATCCACGAATTTGGTGATAAAATTTTCCATGCCCATGCGAAAGATATGGAAGTTTTATACGATGTAAAAGCACGTACAGGGCAATTTGGACAATTGTTTAGTAAGGTGAACGATCTAGGTCATGGTTGGTGGCGAGCAAGAACTCCGGGTTGGGGAGAGGTCAAGTGGGATAAGTTTATCACTGCTTTACTTGAAGTTGACTATAAGGGAAATCTTGTGATCGAACATGAGGATGATGTTTTTGCTAAGGCGATTGAAATGAAAGAGATACAAGAAGAATCAGATATTGTTAATAATTATGTACAAGATCGAAATGGTTTAATTTTAGGCTATCGTACATTAAAAGCTTTAATTCCATAAGAGAATGGGGATAAGCTTTATACCATCAAGCTAACAAAAGTGGAATTTAGAAATATACCTTTTGTTGGCTTTTATTATATTCGAAAACAAACGTGATGGGCTGAATAATAAGAATAGAATCAGCAAATAAAGAGATTTTCCCTCCCCTGAAAAAATCTCTTGGAATTTACTTAATATCTTCCTATATAATAGAAAGGAAAAGTAGTAGATCATAAAAAATTTGACAAAGTTTAGAGGATTACACTTATGAATGACGTTCTATTCAATGTATCTTATTGTAAGCGTGATCATTGCGGGCTAATCAACTAGTGTTCATAAGTAGATATATAGTTAGGATCGATTGGCTAAAATCCTGTATAGTGAGTTAAACTCTAGTGAATCTCGTAAACATATAGCGGGGCATGGAGTACTTACCTACCGTTTGCACTTTAGAATGGCAAAAGGAGCACATACCTTGAGGGTTAGTGGATTAATCACAAGGTTTCTTTCAATAGTTTACGCAAGTAATTGAAGGGATCAATTTCATAATTTAAGGCAACTTGCTGGAAGGCCTGTGGGGATAGTGAATATGACGAAGAGGGGCTCGGTTTAGTGCTCGATCATACATAAATGCGACCATTCTCATAATGGCGCTCAGACCTGATTTGATGCAAATAAATACCGCCAAATGGTTGTATACCTGTTGAGTTGGCAAGAAAGACACCCTTGTCCACGCAAATAGAGAATTAGGAGATCGGATTTTTACTTACCAGTGCGGAGAATTGTGGAGGTCCTTGATAATAAATTAGAAGAACCATCACATAATGCTAAAGTAAAAAAACTTATTGGAGTGATATCGAATGGTTGGAAAAATAAAAATAGCTATGGGACAAATGTTGGTTGAAGCGGGTCAGCTTGATGCCAATCTGTCGCGTGCTTGCGGAATGATTCGGGAGGCGGCTGAAAAAGGTAGCCATATCATCGTGTTGCCAGAATGTATGGATTTAGGATGGACCCATCCTGGTGCAAAAGAACTTGCAGAACCAATTCCAGGAAAAAGTAGTGAGATTCTTTGTCAAGCTGCCAAGGATGCGAATATTTATGTCGTTGTAGGTCTTACTGAACGTTTAGATAAGAGAATTTATAATTCAGCTATTATCATATCGAATGAGGGGGAAATCATTCTTACCCATCGAAAGATCAATGAATTGTCTTTTGCTTTAGACTTGTACACGATTGGTGATAAAATCAATATTGTTGAAACCGAATTTGGAAGAATTGGACTAGCGATTTGTGCCGATCTACGGCCAGAAGGTGATCCGATTGGGCATTCATTAGGATTAATGGGCTCTCGACTACTTCTATCTCCATCTGCTTGGGCTGTTCCAGCTGATCATGATAATGAACAGAATCCATATGGACAAGAATGGATTGGTCCCTATAGTGAGATTGCCAAAAAATATCAAATGACGGTCGTTGGAGTGAGTAATGTAGGCTTAGTAGAGGGGGGAGAATGGGACGGCTGGAAGTGTATTGGCCGTTCTGTTGCAATCGGCCCTAATGGAAAGATTCTTGCTCAAGGTAATTACGGTGAAAAGGCGGAGGAATTAATAATTATTGAAGTCCCTTATTAAAAGGGAATATTCCAAATTATTAATGACTGAATCAATTTCATAATGGCTTATGAATGATAATACCTGAACTTTATTGTTAAAAAGATTAAATTGTTCGCTAATGTATTTGCCTAACTCAGTTGATTGGAGCGAAGGATGGCTACTCCTTGAGGATTAGCGTGACAGGTGAGATTCCGGAGTGCAAATGAGGATCACAGGCAAAGTACGCACCGTCCCGGCGACAGGCTCAAAGCGCAACTTCCTGTTGCTTCACCTACACTAGTACTTCCTGGTACGTCGCAACGCCTGTATGCCCCACATCCTATAGGCCTTCGGAAAGCGAAGTATATTTCCGAAGCGGGTTATTTTCACGCTAGTAGTTCGGACTTTACTTAACCGGAAATACTTTTGTCCCAGCCCCATTTAAATGTATTTAAGTATCTTTTATTTGAAAGAAAGCTGAAATTTATCTCTGAAAGGCTTATCCGCTTAAAGAACTTTTGGATGTGAAAGCTAAGGCAGAATGGATTTTCTTCTGACGGCGCTTCATAACGCAACTTCCTGTTGTCTCGCCTATACTAGCACGTTCCGTAGAACTACGGAAAGGGAGCATATTTTATTTGCAGTATATTTCATACCACACTATTTTCCGATTACTTGAGAAAAATAGCATTAATAGAAAGTGAATGATAAACTATAGGGATAGATCATTCATGTAAAGGAATGTGGATAATGACCCAAAGAAAAATTACGATTATTGGTAGTATGAACATGGATATGGTCGTGGAAGCTCCGCGTTTTCCAAATGGCGGGGAGACTATTATTGGGAATAAAATAAGCTTTATACCTGGAGGAAAGGGAGCGAATCAGGCGGTCGCCGTTGCTCGTCTTGGTGCGCCAACTACGATGATTGGAGCAGTTGGAGAGGATGCATTTGGTCAAACGCTTATGGATTCTTTAAAGGAAACTGGTGTGGATGTTCATTATATTAAACAGTCACAGACTGTATCCACTGGAACGGCCTCCATTACTTTAGTCCCGGATGAGAATACAATTGTAGTAGTTCCAGGTGCCAACCATGAACTTAAGGCAGATGATATTGAAAAATTAGAGTCTGTGATTTCCGAGTCCGATATTATATTACTTCAGTTGGAAATACCTCTTGAAACTGTAGAAGCCGCTGTGGATGTTGCTTTTAAACATCACAAAACACTAATTTTAAATCCAGCTCCTGCTCAAGAATTACCAACAGAATTATTAAAGAAAATCGACTATATCACTCCAAATGAATCTGAACTGGAAACCCTAACTCAGATGAACCGCTCTGAGTATTCATTGGATGAAATGATGGATGAGTTGTTGGATAAAGGAATTCGCTGTGTAATTACAACATTAGGTGCCGATGGAGTCGCCTGGAAGCAAAAAGATGAACAGGTAAGACAAATATCATCCCATCAAGTTTCCGTCGTCGATACAACAGGAGCAGGTGATGCCTTTAACGGAGCGCTTGCTTACTTTCTAAGTCAAGGGAATTCTGTTGAACAAGCAGTATCATTCGCGAATCAGGTATCAGCTCTTGCTGTCACGAAATTTGGTGCACAGGGTGGGATGCCAACATTAGAAGCCGTTAAAGAATATTTCCGCGAGTAAATAGATTTCCCGCTTACTTAATATTAATGGATAATTGGGAGTGAATTCCTGCACTTTAAAGGATCACATGTTGACAGTCCTTTCAAATTGTGACAGAGAACCCTTTACTTATAGCATCGAGAAGTTAAATGACCTAATATAGGGATGCAGAAAGGATTGACTTATGGATTTAGAAACAAAGAAAGTAATAATAGATGTAGATACTGGTATTGATGATGCGGTCGCGATTTTATATGCTCTAAAATCACCGTCACTACGGATTGAAGGGATTACCACTGTTTTTGGGAATGTTGGTGTCGAGCAAGCTACCGAAAATACATTAAGAGTCATTCAACTGGCTAAGCCAACTTATGAGGTGCCAGTTGCTCTTGGGGCAGATAAACCCTTAAAAAGAGAGTTAAATGCCTTTTCGAATGTACATGGACATAATGGTATCGGAAATGTGGAACTTCCTGTTTCGACTCAGGAACCTTTAAAAGAAAAGGCTGCCGACTTTATCCTCAGGAAATCACATGAGCTTTCAGGAGAGTTAAGCATTATTACATTAGGCCGACTTACAAATTTAGCTCATGCCTTACTTAAAGATCCGTCACTAGCAAATAGAATCAAACATGTATATGTTATGGGAGGAGCTGTTCAATCGGCTGGAAATGTCACTCCTGTGGCAGAAGCTAATATTTGGGGAGATCCCGAAGCTGCGGACCTAGTTTTCTCTTCGGGAATGGCCATTACGATGGTTGGCTTAGATGTTACGATGAAAACGAATATAACGAAGGAGCATTTGGAAGATCTTAAGCAGCACTGTCAAAAGGAGAATCAAGAAATGGTCGCATTTATTGAAAATGCTTTGACCTTTTATTTTGATTTCTATCGAGCAAGCAATTATTTAAGAGATGCAGCTCCGATGCATGATCCATTGACTGTCTTAATGGCGATCGATCCATATATCATGAAAACTCAACAAATGAAAATAAAAGTTGAATGTGAAGGAGAACTTTGTTTAGGGATGACAGTTGCTGATCGTCGACCTAACCCAGCAATCGGGACACCTATTCAAGTTTGTGTGGATGTGGATGCTGATTTAGCTGTTCAAAAAATGCTAGCCGTGTTTTAACTTAGCTATAAAAGGCAAATAAGAAGGAGAATAATGGGTTGAAGTTCTCCTTCTTATTTTTATTAAAGCTTAATTGTTAATTGAGTTGCAGCTGATTCAGGGGTAATTTTTACACCTGTTTCATCTTTGTTCCAATCCCCACTCGAAATAGACTGAATAGATGTTACTCCTACGATATTGATAGAATACGTTTCTTGTAAATCCGTCTCTATCGTTATGTCTTGCCCTGAACGGGTTGCTTTGAAGGTTCCAATAACTTCACCAGCTATATTAGGAATATTGACAGAGGCTTCTTGACCATCTTCCAATTCATATATGCGGAAAGTAATGTCTTTTGCATAATGATAGTCAGGAATCGAGTCATTTGCTCCGATTGGTAGTATAGTATTAGGCTTTACAAATAATGGAAGACTTAAATAATCATAGTACTCTTTTCTCCAACTACCTCCAGCGACTACCTCTCCAGATAATAGATGTGTCCATTTTCCTTTTGGAAGATAGTAGGAAGCCATCCCATCTTCATTGAAAATAGGCGCAACTAAAATTGAGTCACCAAGCATATATTGGCGATCAAGTGGCTCGCAAGCTGGATCTTCAGGGAATTCCAATAGCATTGATCTCATAACAGGGACACCTGTTTTGTTATTTTCCACTGCAGAACCATACAAATAAGGCATTAAGCGATTTTTTAGTTTAGCAAAATGACGTGCCACATCAACTGCTTCCTCATCAAAATTCCAAGGTACTCGATAAGAGGTACTACCATGGAAACGGCTATGACTGGAGAGAAGACCAAAGGCTGTCCAGCGCTTAAATACATCGGGTGTCGCGGTGTTTTCAAATCCACCAATATCATGACTCCAGTATCCGAACCCAGACGTGGTTAAGGATAGACCGCCACGTAAACTTTCTGCCATCGCTTCATAAGTGGAATCACAGTCACCCCCCCAGTGAACAGGGAATTCTTGTCCACCTGTAGTAGCGGAGCGAGCGAAAACGACTGCTTCTTTCTCTCCTCGTTCCTCTTTCAATAGGTCAAAAACAACCTTATTGTAAAGGTAGGCATAGTAATTATGCATTTTCTCTGGATCAGAACCATCATAATAAACAACATCTGTTGGAATTCTTTCACCAAAGTCTGTTTTGAATGAATCTACACCCATATCCATTAAAACTTTAAGTTTGTCTGTAAACCATTTGCAAGCTTCAGGGTTTGTAAAATCAACGACACCCATACCAGCTTGCCATAAATCCCATTGCCAAATGTCACCATTAGTTTTTTTCAATAAGTAGCCATTTTTTGCGCCTTCTTCAAATAGGATTGACTTTTGAGCAATATATGGATTAATCCAAACACATATTTTAAGCCCTTTGTCTTTAAGCCTCTTTAGCATTCCTTCTGGATCAGGGAAATTCTCTTTATCCCAAATGAAATTACTCCATTCAAACCCTTTCATCCAGAAACAGTCAAAATGAAAGACACTCAATGGAATTCCGCGTTCTGCCATTCCATCGACAAAGTGATTTACAGTTTCTTCATCATAGTCTGTTGTAAATGATGTTGATAGCCATAACCCAAATGACCATGCTGGAGGTAAAGCTGGTTTTCCAGTTAAGTCGGTATAGCGGCTCACAACCTCTTTTGGAGATGGACCGTTAATAATATAGTAATCTAGATACTCGCCCTTCACACTAAACTGGGATTTTGAAACGGTTTCAGATCCAAGCTCATAGCTTACCTTTTCAGGATGGTTGACAAAGATACCATAGCCACGGTTACTTAGGTAGAATGGAACGTTTTTATATGATTGTTCTGAACTTGTTCCACCATCTTCGTTCCAAATATCAACAGATTGACCATTCTTTACATAGGCAGTAAAGCGCTCTCCCAAACCATATAATTGTTCACCAACCGTAAGGACGTGCTGTCCTCTCATATAGGTAGAATCATTAGGTCCAGTAATCCAAGCAAAACTTTTCGCGTCCATTGAGGTTAATTTGCGATTTTCGTCATAGATTTCCAATTTAAAAGGTTGCTTTTGAATTTTAGCTTGTAAAGAACCATTAGAAAATATGATTTCTTCTTCATTTTTGTCTAGCTGAAAGGCTAAATTTTGATCCTTAACAGCAAATTTCGGGAATTTATCTACTCCACCTTGATAATGCCAAGTTTGAATTCGAATGACGTTTTCCTCAGGTGCTGTTAATTTTATTGTAATTAATGGACAATTTAATGTGGCTCCCCGATGGACGATATCTCGAGTTGGTGCATATAAAGTCAAAGCATCTTCGGTCACATCAACATCATAAACCATATGTGGGAAATGAATTTCATAACCTTCACGGACCATCCAAAGACCATCTGTAAATTTCATGATTGGTTACACTCCTCTTCGTTTTTAAGCACTAGCACAATGCGACAACTTATGGTTTTATCTTAGTACGGTGCTTAAACAAAGTATAGATTCAAGTGAAAACGATGTCAATATAAAAACGTTTCACCAACAAGATTATCTTCAAATTTATGACAATTTTCTTCATAAAATTAATAGGAAACTTATCTCAAAGTAGAAAAACTAATAATCTATCATACTGCACTTTCCAGTATTGTGGATAGTGCTATAATGAAAGGACTCTCATTTTTGGTAATGTTATGAAAATAAAACCTATTGGTATAGGAGGTGCAGGAATGAAATCCTGTTGTCAAGTTCAAAACCATGATGGAAAAAAGACCTATTCAATCAATACAACTATCAAAGAGAAAAAAGATTTTTTAAAGGAGAATATGGTCCTTATTGAAGGTGGTGAATTTTTAATGGGGACGGAAGATAAAGAAGGTTTCCCTGCTGATGGGGAAGGACCAATCAGAAAAGTGAAGCTAGATCCATTCTATATGGATCAATATGCAGTAACAAACGAGAAGTTTGAACAGTTTGTAAATGAAACAGGATATGTAACAGAAGCTGAGCAATTTGGATGGTCATTCGTCTTTCATTTATTTTTATCACAAGAAACATTAAATAAGATAACACAACGTCCTGTAGAAGTTCCTTGGTGGGTACCGGTAGAAGGTGCTTACTGGCGACATCCAGAGGGACCAGGTTCATCCATTCAAGACCGAATGAATCATCCTGTTACACATGTATCTTGGCATGATGCGGAAGCTTACTGCAAATGGAGTGGAAAAAGGTTACCTACAGAGGCAGAGTGGGAATATGCTGCTCGTGGCGGTTTAACCCAAAAAAAGTATCCTTGGGGCGATGAATTAATTGTAGATGGGAAGCATCAATGTAATATTTGGCAGGGGAAGTTTCCGGTGAAAAATACAAAGGCAGATGGATACCTAGGTACTAGTCCTGTCGATAGTTTTTCTCCAAATGGCTATGAATTATACAATGTCGTTGGAAATGTATGGGAATGGTGTGATGATTGGTTTTGTCCCACTTATCATTTAAAACATAGTGCGCATAATCCTCGCGGTCCTGAAAAAGGAAGTAGTAAGTCGATGCGAGGTGGTTCGTATCTATGTCATAAATCTTATTGTAACCGTTATAGAGTTGCTGCGAGAAGTTCGAATACTCCTGATAGTTCTACAGGAAATATAGGATTTCGTTGTGTCGGGGATGTCAACTGAACTTCTTCTAAATAAGTGAATAATCATAAAAGCTAACCTCCAGAAAGTGTTTTATTAGAACACCGTTTCTGGGGGTTAATCACGTGGGGGGATAAGTAATTAATGTAGTGCTTTCAAGGCTAAAATTCAAAACGATTGCAAATCATTCATAGTGTCGGGCTATCATAAATGTATCCAAAGATAAAGATTGACCTTTGTACAGTAATAGGCATCAGCCTGTAATAAATCGGCCTTTTTGCTGCCTATTTTGGGTTTCCCACAGGAAAAAGCTAGAAGTACTTTCAGTTTTGAAGGCTTATGTCACGCGGACGTTGTTCGGATTTGAATGCGAAAATCTCTATTATGAAATTGATTTGGAAATATAATTAATGGAAAAAGGCTTTTTCTTTCAATGAAAAACGTTAAACTTAAACCGGATATGTCTTGACATAATTAAAATATATTGGGTACTATCATATTAAAATGTATAAAGTAGATAGGAATACATGGTTTTGTGGAGGGGAGGAGAAGAGGGTGCAGGATTTTTTCAATGATCAAAGTGAGAAGAATCACTCTAAAAAATCATTATACAAGTATATTCATCGAAAAATAAAAGTATCGAAAGCCGAATTACTTAAGGAATTTCACGTGCCAAATACGACGATGACACGGATATTAGCGGAATTGACGGATCGAGGCTTAATTCACCAAGCAGGATTTGGAGAACCAACCGGGGGAAGACCGCCAGTATTATACGAAATTGTTTCAGAAGTTGCCTATATGGTTGGTATTGAGATTGCTCGTACAGATGTAAGAGTTATGTTATTAAATCTGCGTTATGAGGTTATTGGTCAAGATCGCTTTCCGTTAACGAAGCAACATACCCCTCAAGTAACAATTGAAATGATCATCAATATGATTGAGACATTAATGGAACGGTACCAAATTTCTTCCCTACTTGGTATTGGAATTGGCGCTGTTGGTCCGATTGATCGGGAAAATGGTGTGATATTAAATCCTGAATCTTTTCTTGCTACAGGATGGAATGATGTTCCCCTTGGACAGATTTTGCAGAAAAAGTTTTCTGTGCCTGTCATTTTAAATAATGGGGCAAATACAGCGGCTGTTGCGGAATACTATGCAAGAAATAAGCAAGAGGAAAATATTTTATACTGTATTAGTGGATATGGCATTCGTTGTGGCTATATCCAGGAAGGGCGTTTATTTAATCAAAAACAAGGTGATGCCACTTCCTATGAACATATTATTGTTGAGGCAAATGGCAGGGAATGCACATGTGGTAGTAAAGGTTGTTTGAAAACATACGTTTCCTTTGGAGCAATGCTCAGTCACTTGCAATCCCAAGGGTTCTCAGCGACAATCGATGATTTACTAAACAGTGATGAACCATTAGTTAGAAAAACTTTAATGCAATCAGCCAATTATTACGGAATAGGCATTGCCAATATGATTAATATATTACATCCTGATACTGTCGTATTACATGGAAAATTAATTTACAATGACTCAAAATATTACAGAGAAATAATTCAATCCATCAATAAGCATAGTTGCTCCCGAAATCACAAGATCACGATTCGGAAAGGAGTACTTGGAGAAAAGGCCACAAGTATTGGCGCAGCCATCCAAGTGTTCAACCATTTTTTTGAATGAAAAGCTGTAAAAAGCAAAATATTGAAGATGATCTTTACTTGACGATATGTCATACTGTATTCGAATAATATACTTAATTCAATATAAGGTGAGTCCTTTGTGTCTCACCTTATATTTTTTTAAACTTTAGTCCATTTTGGTATAAAGTATGTTAGAATAGAGGTAACATACGAGAAACACAGAAAGCTGGGTGTAGTTTGAAAAAGTGGATATTAATTTTGCAATTATTTTGGACCTTTCTTAAAATAGGCCCGATTACTTTTGGTGGCGGATATGCCATGATTCCTTTAATTGAACGTGAAGTAGTTGAAAAAAGAAAATGGGTGGATATGGAGGAAATCGCGGAAATATTTGCTTTGGCAGGAACAGCACCCGGAGCAATCGCGGTAAATGCGGCCACCTTTATTGGACATAAAATTGCTGGAATACGGGGAGCGATTGTTGCGATGATCGGTGTTCTTTTGCCGACTTTTCTTATTGTTTTGATACTAAATTTAATTTTCCTATCGATAAAAGGCAATCCACATGTGGATGCGGCTTTTCAAGGAATTCGAGCGGCAGTTGTAGCTTTAATTGCGTATGCAGCTATCAAAGTTGCGAAAACATCTATTTTAGATGTATCAACTTTAATATTAATGGTATCGATGGTTGTGATGATGGTTGTTTTTCATTGGCATCCGATCCTTGTCATTGTCAGTGGAGCCTTATTAGGTATCTTCATTGTGAAGATTAAAGAATTATTCTCCATGAAGCTTCCCTCCGATCGTCAAAATAAATCTCAGATTAAAAGCCATAATGAAAAAATGAGTTCTTAGGGGAGGGAGGATATGATCTTACTAGAATTATTTCTTGTATTTCTCGTAATTGGGGCCGTTTCATTCGGTGGTGGTTATGCCATGATTCCAGTGATAGGAACGGAAGTCACAAGTCGAGGATGGATGACGACCTCTGAATACACAGATATTGTGGCATTGGCGGGAATGACGCCGGGCTCGATTGCTTCCAATAGTGCCACAGCAGTTGGCTATCAAGTTGCAGGATTACCTGGAGCGCTTGTTTCCTCGATAGCGATCACGCTACCGTCAGTTCTAATTGTGCTTATCATTGCAATGTTTTTTTATAAAATGAATCAGAATAAATGGGTTCAGTCAGCTTTCTATGGTTTGCGCCCGATTGTGACAAGCCTGATTATTTATGCTGCCATCGATTTCGCCATATCAAATGGAGTTATTGGAATACAAATATCATGGCATATGGTTACTTTATTCTTAATCTTTGTCGCTTCTTTGATTGCTTTATCGTATTTTAAAATTCATCCAATCATAGTTATTTTATTCGCAGGAATGATTGGCAGTGTAGTGTTTTAGTGAATCGTTTTCCCTGCTAGGATGAGTAGCCAGAACGGAAATCAACATATCTGTGTCAGTCTATAATCCCTTAAGATGTATCCCAAAGTACATTTGTTTTGTCATGGCAAACTAGAATTTTGGGTAATCAATAAACAATGTGGAATGAGTTATCGTATTTTGGATACCGTAAATGGATAGAAGCTTCCTTTCCGCTCTCCTTACTTCTCGCAGGAGTCTCGTTCCTATTCTATTTCTAGGGTGGCGTATCGCTTCATATTTTTTACATGATAACCGAATACCTAAAGCTTTTTCAATCATTGTCCTTTTGAATGAGAATCAGTAAACTCACAATCAAGCGATATTTTGTTATTTTCCTTTTTTCTGTTATAATAAATTCACTTTTATATTAAAAAATCGATGATAAGGATTAGTATAATTAGCCGTCTTTTTTAGAGAGGAAATGGGTGGTGTAAATTTCCAGAGATGCTAATTAGAACCTGCCTTGGAGTTCGCCTCGGAACTAAAGTGAAGATGTGCGCGGTTTTGGCCGTTATTCAGTTGAGTGTGCATGATTTCTTAAACCGTGTAAATAAGGGTGGTACCACCGGTCCCCGGTCCTTTTGGAGTGGGGGCTTTTTGTGTTTCAAAAATAATATTCGAATCATCGTGTAGAAGAAATAAGGGGAATTGCGAGATTAAAAGGCGCTATCATATTCAAGGATATTTTTCGAATACCCAAAAATAAATAAGAGGTGTTGCAAATGGGAAAAAGGAATAAGCAATTTGTGGAAAAAATTACTGCGATGGAAGAAGACTTTGCCCAATGGTATACAGATGTTGTAAAACAGGCCAATTTAGTTGATTATGGTCCAGTTCGTGGAACGATGATCATTAAGCCTGATGGGTTTGCGATTTGGGAACGGATTCGAGATGAATTAGATCGACAAATAAAAGCGACTGGTCATTCCAATGTCTCTTTTCCTTTATTTATTCCCGAAAGTTTATTACAAAAAGAAAAAGATCATGTAGAAGGCTTTGCCCCTGAGGTTGCTTGGGTAACACATGGAGGGGAAAATGAATTAAGTGAACGATTGGTTGTACGTCCGACCTCTGAAGCCTTGTTTTGTGAATATTATTCAAAGAATATTCATTCCTATCGTGATTTGCCGATGCTGTATAATCAATGGAGTAATGTTGTTCGTTGGGAAAAAACGACACGTCCCTTTTTACGATCATTAGAATTTCTTTGGCAAGAAGGCCATACTGCTCATGCAACGTATGAAGAGGCTGCAGAGGAAACAGCAAAAATGTTAAATGTTTATACGGATGTGTTAGAAAATTATTTAGCTATTCCAGTGCTTCGTGGACGAAAAACTGAGAAAGAAAAGTTTGCTGGTGCTGATTATACATTAACGATTGAAAGCTTGATGCATGATGGAAAAGCTTTACAATCAGGCACATCTCATCATTTTGGTTCCGGATTTGCTCAAGCCTTTGATATAACGTATTTAGATGAAAATGGGGAAAGCCAATTTGTTCACCAAACTTCCTGGGGAGTAACAACACGTTTGCTTGGTGCCCTTATTATGGTGCACGGAGATAATCGCGGCTTGGTTCTACCGCCAAAAATTGCTCCGACACAAGCTATTATTATCCCTATCGCCCAACATAAAGAGGGGGTATTAGATAAAGCTTATTCCCTTCGTGATCAAGTAAAGAATTTAGTCCGGATAGAAATGGATGCAAGCGACAAATCACCAGGATGGAAATTTAACGAGTGTGAAATGAAAGGAATCCCAGTTCGAATTGAAATGGGTCCAAAAGATATTGAGAAAAATCAAGTTGTTCTAGTTCGTCGAGATACAGGAGAAAAGGAATTCGTTGCTTTACAGGATTTAGAATCTCGTTTACCTATTTTAATGGAGGAAATTCAAGAAAACCTCTTTAAGCGCGCGCTTCTCCATCGTGAACAAAAGACAGCCATCGCTACGAATATGGACGAATTTAAACAAATTCTTGCAGAAAATCCAGGTTTTATAAAAGCAATGTGGTGTGGAGATATTCATTGTGAAGAGAAAATAAAGGAAGAAACACAGGCAACATCACGTTGTATTCCCTTTGAACAGGAAAAGATAGCTGATACTTGTATCTGTTGTGGAAATGAAGCAAAAGAAATGGTCTATTGGGCGAAGGCGTATTAAGAGAATCAGTAGTTGAGACACCTATGGATAGGTGTCTTCCACAAGTAAAGAATAAATTTATAAGTAGACGGAGGGCTCCCGAAAGTAAGTGATTGTTCTAATTTTATTTAATGATTTGATTCTTTTTGATAAAATGCTGTGCTCCCTTAAGGTAAACAGATTAAAACTATGAAATCTGTATTGCCCTAGGGAGCTTTTTTTATGATTTGTCTTCTTCATCGCTAATTTCATCGACTAACTTTTCTGCAGCTCTTCTATAAAGATTACTTGTACTAACTAAGGAAGCGATTAGTAACGTTCTTTCCATCTCTAATTTGTTTTTTTCATCGATTGAATCCAATTTTTCCCTCACTGCTTCTGCTTTTTCTTGCAGGTCATCTTGGAAGGTAGAAACATTGTTAAAATAAAGTTGTAAATAGCTTTCATAAAATTCCCCAAGATTAAAATCAGATTCAACAATTTCTTTATTGAGAATTTGCAAACAATCTTTAATATCTTTAATCGATAAGGCGCCTTTTAGCTGATAAATTAAGCTCATGAGCATGATATGTTCTTTTGAGTACTTTTTATTTTGGACAGGAAAAAAGAGCTTTCCTTTTGCGTAATTATTGACCATCGTTTTGGTCAATATTTTTTCTTTTTTATCTCGCTTTGTTTCTTTAAATCCCTCTTCAAATAATTCAATCACTTGATCAATATACAGATCCATTTTAGGAATATCCTGAAGAGAAATATGGTTCGTAAGGGAAAGACTGCTTAGCAGCTCATCTATATTTTTCATGATAATCTCCACCGTTTTCTCCGTATTGTTTGTCCCACATTAACGAGGGTAAGAGCCCGACTTCAAGTGTGATAAGTGGGGAGCAACTCTCGTAAAGGTCCGATTCGTTCAACTAGGAATCAGTGAGGGAGTTAGGCATCTCTCTACTGAAATGAAGTTACTCTTTATTCTATCTTAAAGTGGATAATTGGTAAACCATTGACTACTTAAATGAATAGTAGTATCATTGTATGTAGTTATTGAAACTACGTAGAGGGATGAGGGGATTTTTATGACACAGTATATTCGCGAACCGTTTAATGCTTTATCACATTTGTTTGGAGCGATTCTATCGGTCATTGGTTTGATTGCAATGGTGCTAAAAGTAGTTTTTAATGGAGGATCTGGTTTGCAATTAGGTGCTGTAATCATGTTTGGTATTTGCTTGATTTTATTATATTCTGCCTCAACTGTTTATCATATGGCTGTTGCAAGGGATCGAGTGATTGCACTGTTAAGGAAACTCGACCATTCGATGATCTTTGCCCTAATTGCTGGTTCGTATGCGCCATTTTGCTTAATTGCGTTAAATGGCAAGTTAGGTTGGACAGTCTTTTCAGTCGTAACGGTGGTCGCTGTAAGTGGGATTTTATTTAAAATGATCTGGTTTCGTTGTCCGAGATGGCTTTCGACAGCTCTTTATATCGTTTTAGGTTGGATTATTGTTATGGCCATTGTGCCATTAAGTTCAAACCTTGGGGCAAGTGGTTTATTCCTACTCATTTTTGGGGGGATTTTATATACTATTGGAGGAATCATCTATGGTGTTAAACCAAAGTTTTTAGAGTTCAAGCATCTTGGTTTTCATGAAATCTTCCATTTATTTATCCTTGCAGGAAGCTTATGCCACTTTTTTTCGGTTTATTATTTTGTCATTTAAAAGTAATACGGCATCATTCGATCATGTCTATTTAATCATGATCATTCTATAGATAAGATGGAAATAAGGAGTCGTCACTTAATAGACCATAGTATAATGATGGTCCATTGAGATGGCGACTCTTTATTTTTATCTATTAAGAGTAAATTTAGCCATTAACGATACTTGGCAAAATCTGTTCTGAAACATTCTGTTTACGTTAAATTTGTTGTTTAGTAGACTTATGATACAAAAAGAAGGAGAGGGGGACTCCGATTCATTTAAAGGTTATAGATGTTACTAGCTTGCAAGAATTTTAAACTGTTGCAAAAGAGAGGAGAGCTTATGAACAGATGGATAAGCCGCTTAATTTATTTTCTACAGTCTTTAAGTTTAAAAATTAGGATTACTTTAGTATTTGCGATCAGTACATTGTTACTGCTGCTAGTTACGATCTTTTTCTCGTATCACTCCATGGCTAATATACTTACTAATAACTTACATGGAACCGTGAGTAGTAATTTACAACAAATAAGATTATCTTTAGAAAATACGATTGATGATCTTAATTATGTATCACAGCAAATTAATTTCTCTGAAAATTTAAATTATAATTTACAAACCTATTTAGAATTACCCCAGTCCTATGAGCGAGTAAAAATTTCCGAAGATATTCGTAAAGAACTAAATGTCATTACATTTAGTAATCCTGGTATTGGACTTTCTTTAATGTATTGGGAAGATCAACAGGAATTTTTATTTAATAATCATGGGGTAAAGCAAGAATTTACATTGCAAATAAAACCATTGCTAATTGAAGGTTATAATATAAACACTTTTGGCCCTCACATCAGTATGGAAAGATATAAAGATAAGTATGTGTTGTCTACGATTAGAAAACTAGATTCCATTAATTCTAATCATCTTTATTTCTATTTAGAGTCTAATCTTGATTTAACGAAGGACCTATTAGAAGTTGATAATGTACTAGATGATGCGAGCTATCTCATATTGGATAAAGACAATCGCATTATCTATAACGAAAACTCTTCTTTTAAGCAAGGGGATATATTTACAAAAAATAAACAGGGTTTTGGTAGACAAAATGGCTATTATTGGTTTGAAGAACCGACTAGAAGAGGCTGGGATATAATAGCATTAATCCCAATTGCTCAATATGATCAAGAAATAAATCAATGGATTATCTTAATGTTGTATATAACTATTTTATTCGTATGTATTAGTTTAGTGATGGCCTTTCTCTTATGGAAGACCTTTTATAGACCGCTAAATGACTTTCAGCATGAAATTAAATTAATGGAAAATAGTAATTTTCATTCTGAGGTAGTAGAAACAAATATTCCCGAATTTAAGAATTTAATTAATCAATTCCGCAGCATGAGAAAACAGATCGTTCAATTAATTAAAGAAATAGAGGTGAAAGAAAAAATAAGAGCAGATTTGGAAGTAGAAAAGCTTATGCATCAAATCAATCCCCACTTTTTAATGAATACATTAGATACGGCAAGATGGTTATCGGTGTCAGGGGAAAAAGCAGAATTGACTAATCTTTTAACATGGTTAAATAAGATTCTCTACTATAATATGGGAAAATTGGGGACTCTCTCTACCCTGAATGAAGAATTAGAGGCGATGGAACAATATTTAAAATTACAAAAAATACGATATGATTTTGAATACTCGACAACAATCAATGTAAAGGAGGGTGTTTTACAATCGCCTGTACCGAGATTTATTTTGCAGCCTTTAGTAGAGAATGCTATCTATCATGGATTGGGAGACGAAGGAGAAATCAGAGTAATCATTAATCTAGTGAACAAGCTAATTGTTATTGATGTAATGGATAATGGTAATGGTATGACACAGGAAAAAATAAATATGCTTTTATACCAAACTTCGGAACAACATTCAAGGGCAGGTACCGGAATTGGACTTAATTATGTGAGAAGGATTATTAAACGAACATATAATGATCAGGCGACAATTACTATTCAAAGTGTGATAAATAAAGGAACAAAAGTAACATTACAAATCCCAATTACAAAAGGGAGCGAATAAGATGATCAAAGTTTTAATTGTAGAAGATGACAAATTAGTAAGGAGAAGTTTGATCCAGTCGTTCAATTGGGAGAAGTTTGATATGAAGGTAGTTGGGGATGCTAAGAACGGGCAAAAAGCTTTAGAGTTTCTAGAAGGGACAAAAGTAGATTTAATCATCACAGATTTGGCAATGCCGATTATGTCTGGCATTGATCTTATCCGACAGGTTAAAAATCAATATTATAATATCTTTATTGTTGTTTTATCCCTTCACCGTGATTTCGAATATATTCAAGAAGCTATGCGGTTAGGAGCAATTGATTATATTGCAAAGGTAGAATTAGATAATAAAAATATGGATCAAACTTTAGAAAGAATCCAGAACAGAATAAAAAAAGAGGTCCGAAATACAGCTTTATCAATTTTTCAATCTTCCAATGAGCTTGAACAGGGATTTCTTCTATTAGCGGAAAAATCTTTAGAAAATACTATTGTCCCTTTTTATGATCAAAGGGTAAGAGGACAGGATTTACTCTATTTTTCCTTAGAAGCTTTACTAATCAAAACAAGAAACAGACAGCATCATCAGGAAATAAAAGAAAGCTTGTTTAATTTGCCGAAATGGCCAATATCCCTTTTGATTCTCGAATTGTATGAAGGCACCTACCATTATACATTCGATGAATTAAAGAATCTGGTACTCCAGCATAAAGATAGTTTATTATTTTATGAATTATCCAACAAGCAAAAGGTTAAGATTATTGAACTAAATGATCTTAAAGTGCCGGATATACAGTCTGAAAAAGGAATAGCAAAGATAAAGGATCGATTAGTTTCATTAGATTGGATTATAGATAATCATACACTCCAAGGCATTTTAAGCGAATTAAAGGTACTTAGGCTTAGCAAAAGCAAGATAAATGAACTTTTATTTTTAACGGTAAATAAATGTAACAGAGTCTATTCCGATGTATTCCCTGTCGATCTTGAATTACCGCCAATATTTGAATATTGGACGGATGTTGAAAAATGGTTCAACCACACGAAAGAATGGATTCACTTTCATGTGTTTAGTCAATCTTTTACATCTGAAACAAATCAAAGTGTTTTAAAAGCTATTTCAATCATTGAACATGAATTAAATAAAGCTCTTACTGCTAATGATGTGGCTAGAAAGGTAAATATGAGCCGAAGTTATTTTTCTGTTTGTTTTAAAGCGATCAGTGGATATACCTTTAACGAATATTTACGAATTGCCCGAGTAAATAAAGCAAAACATTATCTAATAAATACAAGGGATAAAGTCCGAGTCATATCGGAAAAAGTAGGCTATGTGGATATAAAATATTTCAGTAAAGTATTTCGACAAGAGACTGGTTTACTGCCGAGTGAATATCGAAAAATGAATAAAGTATGATAGATGTCTTCCATTTTGTATGAGAACTGTTTGCTTCAATAATAGGGTGGGCCATTTTACAGATTTTTGTAGACATTTATCCCTTTATTTTCAGAACATCCACCTTATTGAAAGCGTATCCACAATTGATACGATAGAAATGTATTATTCATCATAATGAAAGAGGGGGAAGAGAATGCGTTTCAGACAGCCATTATTGCTATTATTTTTACTTGTAGTCTGTTTGTTGGTAGCTTGTGCGGAAAATAGTTCAACCAAGGATGGAGGGAAAAGCGAAAGTGAAAATGAAAATGAAAATGAAGTATCTTCTGAACCAGCAGATCCATTTGGTAAGTATGATGAGACAATTACGATTGCAATTGGTCAAGAAGTAGACCCGAGTGATACAAGCTTACAAGATGGAGATACACCTCTTGATAACCAGTATACGAGACATGTAGAGGAACATTTGAATATTAAAGTGGAGCACGCATTCACTGCATCACCTTCCAATTATGATCAAAAAGTGAGTTTAGCGATTGCAGGGAATGATTTGCCTGATGCAATGGTCGTTGGTCCTGTGGAGCTTCGTCAATTGGTAGAGGCAGATCAAATAGCAGATTTAACAAAAGTCTATGAAAATTATGCTTCACCAGCCATTAAAGAAATTATTGACAGTACGGATGGTGTTGCTCTGGATAATGTTACATTTGATGGAAAAATAATGGCAATACCCAACTCGCAGGCTGGAGCAGACGGAGTACACAATTTGTGGATCAGAAAGGACTGGCTCGACAAGCTTGAGCTTGAAGTACCAAAAACTATTGAAGAGTTGAAAAAGGTAACTAAAGCATTTGTTGAACAGGATCCTGATGGGAATGGGAAAGATGATACGATTGGATTGGCTGGACCAGACACATCAAATAAACTATATGCTAATTTCATAGAATCGACTAATAATCTGTATGGATTTGACGGGATTTTCTCCGCTTTACATTCTTATCCAGGTTATTGGCTAAAAGGAGAGGACGGAAAACCAGTATATGGTTCAATCCTTCCCGAAACAAAGGAAGCTTTATCTGTTCTAAGAGATATGTATAGTGAAGGTTTAATTGATCAGGAAATGGGCGTTAGGGAAGATTCAGGTGAATCTATTATTAGTGGAAAAACAGGGATGTTTTTTGGGCCATTTTGGATGCCTTATGCCTCACTGACTGATGCAGTTAAGAACGACCCTGAGGCGAATTGGCAATCATATGCATTACCGTTGGATGCAAATGGTGACTTTACTCCTCACTTAAGTACAACAACAACGCAATATGTAGTTGTTAGAAAAGATTATGAGCATCCAGAGGCGGCAATGAAAATATTAAATAATTTATTAGCACATGAATCAGAATTTGATCCTAGTAAGGGGGGACCAGGGTTCTACCCATTAAGACTTGTATATGCTCCTGCTGACGAGATGGAAGTCACGACTGTAGCACTTAGAGAGGTATTAGCAGGTACGAAGGAACCAAGTGATTTTTATGATATGCCAGCATATAAGTTATTGAAATCAGATGTAGATACTATTCATGATGTTAAATTAGAACCTTATGATAATACTGATATCCAATATTGGGATTTAGATAATCTTGGCCAATGGACACGGGCGTACTCTGCATTAGTAGGCACCGCACCTCTAGTAGATACGGAAATCAAAGGGGTAAAGAGTCTAATTTATTCACAAACTGAAACAATGGAAAATCGTTGGGTGAATTTGAAAAAACTAGAGGACGAAGTTTTCTTGAAAATTATTATGGGGACAGAACCGCTTGATGCTTTTGATCAATTTGTAAAAAATTGGGAGAAACAAGGCGGGGAGCAGATTACTGAAGAGGTTGCAGAAGTAGTGAGTGAATAAAGGCCAAGGCGTCGGTATAAATCGGCGCCTTTATTAACAATTGGATAGCAGGAGGGTGAGGGGGATCTATGAAAATAAAAAGTTTTACAAAGCATTATTATTTAATGCTACTTCCAGGTTTCGTTTGGTTAATCTTATTTAGTATTGTCCCAATGTTTGGAATTATTATTGCTTTTCAAGATTTTAATCCTGGAAAAGGGATCTTTGCTTCGGAGTTTACTGGATTGGAAACTTTTAAATATATGTTCGAATTGAATGATACGATGAATGTCTTTTTTAATACAATCTATATCGCGGTTATGAAAATTATTGGAAACTTAATTGTTCCTTTAGTCTTTGCTTTAATGTTGAATGAAGTCAGGTATATGGGGCTGAAACGAACGATTCAAACGATTGTCTATTTACCACATTTCTTGTCATGGGTTATTTTAGGGGGAGTGTTGTTAGATATTTTTGCCTTTCAAGGACCAATAAATCAACTTTTGGGAGTATTTGGTGTAAAGCCGATTTTATTTTTTGGGCGGGCCGATTTATTTCCTTTTCTAGTAGTTGGTAGTGATATTTGGAAAGAGTTTGGCTTTAACACGATTATTTATTTAGCAGCCTTAACAGGAATTAACCCAGCTTTATATGAGGCAGCAGGAATGGATGGAGCATCAAGATTACGGATGTTATGGCATGTAACTTTGCCTGGCATTCGCACAACGGCTGTCTTGCTGGCTGTTTTAAGCTTAGGAAATGTGCTAAATGCAGGCTTTGATCAAATCTTTAATTTGTATAATCCACTCGTATATTCAACTGGGGATATTGTTGACACTTGGGTTTATCGTGCAGGCTTATTAAATTTGCAGTATGAATTGGCGACAGCAGTTGGTTTATTAAAATCTGTTGCAGGCTTTATACTGATCAGTTTGTCTTACTTTTTAGCTTATAGATTTACCAATTACAGAATCTTTTAAGGGGGTGCAATGATGATCAAGAGCAAATCATTATTATCCAAAATAGTAGATGGGGGTTTAATCGTCATATTGATTATTATCGCCATTACATGTATTTTGCCATTGTGGTATACATTATCACTCTCATTAAGTTCAAAGGCAGCTGCGGCGGCTGGAGCTGTGACACTTTGGCCAATAGATTTTAACTTTAATTCTTATAAGCAATTGTTGCAAGATAGTCAATTTTTTAAGTCATTTTGGATTTCTATTCAACGTGTCGTGTTCGGAGCGGGACTTAATTTTATTATTGTCCCCTTAATGGCCTACCCGCTTTCAAAAACGGTAAGGGATTTTAAAGGGCGCAATGTATTAATGTGGACCTTGGTTTTTACAATGCTTTTCAATGGCGGATTAATTCCGTTGTATCTAACTATTAAAGGCTATGGCTTAATGAATAGTATTTGGGCTTTAGTATTGGTTGGCGGGGCCCAAACAATTGTCTTTAATATTATTTTAACGATTAACTTTTTTAGAAATCTGCCAAAGTCTCTAGAAGAAGCTGCTTTAGTTGATGGGGCAGGACCTTGGTATATCCTGACAAAGGTATTTATACCATTATCTATACCTGTGTTGGCAACCATTTCCCTTTTTAGTATTGTCTATCATTGGAATGAATTCTTATATGGTTTAATTTTTATGACAAGAGAAGAATTTTATCCTCTTCAAACATATATCCAACAATTGGTTGTATCTGTTGATCCTTCGACTATGACAGAAGATCAATATAAGCGGTTGAGTGAGATGTCTAATCGGACATTAGACGCAGCAAAGATATTTATCGCAATGATTCCTGTTCTTGTTGTTTATCCATTTTTACAACGCTATTTCATTCATGGAATTACATTGGGCTCAGTGAAAGAATAACGGAGGTGGAAAGAGAGGGAACTAAAAGGAATGGAAAGAATCTATTATTTCACCGATTTTATTTTAAGAATGGTCTATTTGAATATTTTAGCGATAATTTTTACGATTGCTGGAGGGGTTGTATTTGGCTTTTTCCCAGCGTTCGTAGCGACTTTTTCTATTTCTCGCAAATGGCTGATGGGATATAGTGATATAAAAATCACTAAAAATTTTTGGCTTTTTTATAAAAAAGAATTTGTTCGAAGTAATGTAGTTGGCTGGATTCTAATCGTACTAGGGAGTTTACTATATGTGAACCTGTCTATTGCCGAAGTAGTCAATCAGGCGATAATTCAAGCAAGCTATTATCTTATATTAACAGTATTTTTGCTCTTTTCCTCTGCCTGTTTGTTTATATTTCCAATATACTTACATTACAAAACATCCATCCCGGCGATTTTCAAAAATGCTTGCTTACTATTATTTGTCCACCCAATCAACACCCTAATGCTGATTGGCGCTGTCATCCTTTATCATTACGTAATGACTATCTTACCGGGATTAATCCCATTTTTCAGCATCAGTTTGTTTTCGATATTAGTGATGTTCTTTAGCCTAAGAACATTTCGAAAAATCGGGGACAGTCCCTCGCTAGATTAACGCTTTAGCGCGGTGGGGGACTGTCCCCCAAACATTACTCTGCACTTTCTAAATAAGTGATTGAAACTTTTAGGTTAGCGTTTCTTTCGCGAATGCGATCTAGTAACTCTTTATCATTGGTTGTATTTTTACTGCGGATTGCATAGGTGTATAAGATCATTGTACCTAGGTTGGTAGTTTCTACTTGTCTAAGGGAATGGCTTAGAGTGTATTGGTGAAATACCTCGTCTAGTAAATTTTCATGATTCAAATTCTCTGGAACGGTTACTTTTAAAATTTGGGTATCTTTTCCTTTTCCATATTGCAATTTATAAAGCATGTAAAATATCAAACTAGCAAATAAAGTTAGCATGATCGCCAAACCAAATTGGAAGAGACCTGCCGTCATACCAACACAAAGGCCAAAAAAGATATAAGCAATATCTTTGGCGTCTGTCACAGCACTTCTAAAGCGTATTAATGAAAAGACTGCAAATAAGCCAAAAGCAACACCGGCATTGCCACTTACAACATTCATGACGACCGACACGACGACACTCATCATGATAATCGTATGGACAAAAGATTGCGAATAACGTTCACCTGTGAAAGTGATTTGATAAACCTTTGTAATGATTAAGCTAAGTATAAGGGCGAGTGCCATTGCAACAAGACTCATCCATATATTCGTTGCTCCTAGCCCGTCCAATGTAAATAAATTCTCTAGTACATTCACTGTTTATTCCTCCATATTTTTCTATTTTCATATTTGTTTCTTCCGTATAAAAAATGATTGTTACATTACACCGATCAGAACATTCTCCTGTTCCACGCCATTGGGCAATGCCTCGCCCCTTAAACATTCCAGACTCGTGCAAAACTTAGAAGCACTGCGTTGTTCACATTCTAAATCTTGTAAAATACGAGTAAGCCAAAGCGGTATACTATGGCTTACTTTTACCTCTAGAACAACTAAGTTTGGATCGATAAAATATTCACCAAATGGTCCATGTTCAATCCGTAGATCATGATTCCGGCAACGTAAATTGAAATCAAAAGTTACGCGTAAGTCTGGATCATCGAGATGATGAAAAGCATGCCGATCATAACTTACAACCATTTCCGGATAGAGTTCATACAATTTACGATACCGGTCAATCTCGCGAAATACTTGTAAGTTAGATGTCTTGTAGTCGTTTAAAGACAAGGCTGCTTCTTCGGATAAATATCGATAAGCCTCTGACAGAGGAAGAACCATTCTACGTTTGTTTACTACTTTCTTATGTTTTTGTTTAACCTCGAAAAAGGCGTTTCCGTCTATATCTGTATCATCATAAATTCGTAAACGGAGTTTTTGCCGAAATTTTAATTTGTTTTTTGTCTCAAAATAAATCTTTTGATCTTGGCTTTCAAAATATAATGTAGTGATCGTATACTGTCCATCAATGCCATTTCGATCCGGTCGCATATGGGGCAGCATTCGTTTTACTAATTCCCGATATTGATCGATAGTGATCAAATATTTCTGCTCTCTCCTTTGGAAAATTTCAATGGCCATGTTGTCATCTCCTTCATGTCGATATCTGTATAGTACCCGACTTATCTTAAAATAAAATTTAAGCTAGATTAGAATTGTATGAGAGTTTGCTGAGAAACCTAGTTTAACGTACTTCCGGAAGAGGTCTCCCTCTTCAATCGTGTGAAGGGCGCAGCCCCAACGATAAGGGGGAGATGAATTTCGGTTGACGCAAGCCAGGGAAAGGGCTTTTGTTTATGGAACGAATGTTCTGTAATAGAGTTAGATATAGCAGAGGAAGTGATGGCCGTGTTGGTCAATCAAAAATATGAGGTTTTCCCAACAGAAAAACACAAAATGCGGAACGATACTTGATCGTGACCATAATGCTAGTCGAAACATTTTACAAAAAGGATTAGATGAGTTACTTACCATAACGGAATAACTATAACTGTAGGGCAAGGTTGTGTCCGAACAGTATAATCTACGCCTGTGAAGACTGTGTAAGACATATTGGTACATCCCCATTATGCGACGGTCCATGAAACAGGAAGCCCCTTCTTAAACAACCCGATAGGGAGTTAAGGAGGGGTCATTCACTTGATTAAATAGCTCTGATTCGAAAAATGATGGGGGATATTCAACCTTTTGTTATAGTCTGAGTTGGGGCGATTTTTTATACTATTTGGTTGGGAATGAGCTTAAGCATGGTAAGAAGAACATCCTTTAATAAAAGATTAATAGTCCTTTTGCTCATCTTCTTCGGTTTATTTTATGCCGCCTTTTTTCTGTACTCTTTACAAGCGAAAGGTAAAGGGGATGTGTTAATGACAGATGCAAGGAGGCTTGTTCCCGTAAAGGTGAAAAAAGTAGTAGCAACAAAGGAAATAGAGCAAATTAAGCAAATCATAATAGAAACGAAGGACGAGGATTTGAAAATTTTTATTGCAGGAAAACAACATAATCAAGGTGGACAGACCTATTATAAAGAGGCGATCGTACTTGATATGACTACATATAATAAGGTTATAAATATTTTACCAGAAGAAAAGCTAATCACAGTACAAGGCGGAGCCACTTGGACAGATGTGCAGGAAGCTATTAATCCATATCAGCTTTCTGTTAAAACAATACAGACCCCAAATATTTTTACGATTGGCGATTCGATGAGTGTGAATGTCCATGGGAGAGATCTCCGCTTTGGCCCTATAATAGAAAGTATTCGTTCTTTTCGATTGATGAATGCAGAGGGAAGATCTTAAATGTAAGTAGAACCGAAAATGAAGAGCTTTTTAAAATACCTGAAATAGGCAAGGGATGAACGCATCTATGATTGCGATCATCCCTGTTTTTTTTATCTTATCGTGCTATTTTATTTTGTACACTAGAATCTGAGATGACAGTATTTTTCCCGGCATTTATTCCAGCTATAAAGATGATAATTGCTATTAATAATAGTAGGAGAAGAGGAACATTCCAACTATGAAATAAATCATGTAAACCACCAAATAACATCGGCCCTACAGCGGCCAGGAGATAACCGAATGACTGAGCCATACCCGACATTTCGGCGGCTTCTTGCCCATTTGAAGTTCGTAAACTGAAAAACATCATAGCTAAGCTAAAGGCACTTCCAGCTGCCATTCCAATCAAAATCACCGAAATAGGTATTAAAAGTTTACTACCTAGAAATAAACCGATAATACCAGCCAGAAAGAAAATAGCCGTAATTCCAGATAATATTCTTTGGTCCTTCATTTTTTCTGCTGTGACTGGGATGACAAAGGTGATCGGGATAAGAGCAAATTGCATGAGGAAGAGCATCCAACCAGAGGCATTTGAGCTATATCCATGTATTTGGAGAATTTCAGGTAACCATGTTATCAGAGTATAAAAGATCAATGATTGTAATCCCATAAAAACAGTAATATGCCAAGCTAATGGAGAGCGCCAAATACTTTTCTCTTTCTGACTATGAGCCTCTCCGACCTTAACCGATTCAGTGGATTTTCTTAATTGTGGGATCCAAAAAAGCAAAGAAATGATCGCAGGAATCGCCCAAAATGCGAGTGAACCTTTCCACCCAAATCCTTTAATGGCAGCGATCGGTACACTCAAACCGGAACCAAGAGCACCAAATAGGTTCATAAAAACAGCGTAAATACCTGTTACAAAACCGATTTTTAAGGGGAAATTCATTTTGATAAACCCAGGCAGAAGCACGTTTCCAATAGAAATCGCCATCCCAATCATAAGGGTACCTATAAAGAGAAAGCTTGTCCCAAAAAGAGAACGCAAAATTAATCCAATCGTCAAAAGAATTATGGAGAGAAAAATAGTTATTTCCATTCCCAATCGATTAGCTAATTTCGGTGCGAATGGAGAAAGGAAGGCAAAAGCAAGTAATGGTAAAGTCGTGATGCTTCCTGCTAAGGCATGGCTCAAATCTAAATCATCGCGGATAAACGAAATTAGAGAGCCGACTGAAGTTAAGGGAGCTCTTAAGTTCGCCCCTACAAAAATAATTCCTAGTAAAAGCAACCACTGAGCTTGATGGCTTGGTGAATATTCTAATGTTGTGTTTTTTGTACTCAAGTGTTTCCCTCCTTAGTCTCTAGCTCTAATCCTTGTTTAAAGTTATGAATATATTCATTGACATATTTTGTAGCATCTTCGAGATTTTGTTCTCGAATAGCTTCTAATAACTCGCTATGAATCACTTTTTCACAGGCGAGCGGTGTATTAGTGATCATTAGTTTACGAATAGAAGCATATAAAGGGGCTGTCATATATTCGTAAAGCTCTTGAAGCAGTTGATTATGTGAAGCTTTTACCATTGCTTTATGGAAGGCCATGTCTGCAGTAATAAAATCCTCTATGGCCTCTCTATTTAGGGCGTCTCGACATTGATCCATACAGTTTTCAAGTTGCTGAAGATCTCTGCTAGTTCGATGAACCGCTGCTAGTTGTGCAGCCTCTCTTTCTAGTGCTAATCTAACTTCCAACGTTTCCATTAAATTAGATTTTTCAATATGTCGTTCCATCGCCACACCTAGTGAACTCGAAGAACGAACAATTGTCCCACTACCTTGTCGTGTTTCCAATAAACCAGCATGAACTAATGCACGAATCGCCTCTCTCAAAGTATTACGACTAACATCAAACTCCTCCATAAGCTCCAATTCTGGCGGTAACTTATCACCAATCTCCCAATGCCCCTTTTCAATCAAACTCTCAATCTGCATCACAACCTGCTCCACCAAAGATACCCGACTCGTTTTCTTAAACAAAATAAAGACCCCCCTGAAAATTTGTAGGATGATTGGCATATCGGATATCTTAACATATTAGTAGTGAAGTGTAAATCTGGGGACAGTCCCCCGCCGAGTTAAAGTAATAAAGTGTCTTTTATATAGAAAACTATGTTTTTCAGGTATAAAAGTTAGTGATTTTTAAGATTTATGTATGAAAGAATGGAGTTTTTAAGTTTTTAAAATGGCAAAAATGTCAATTTGTTCATTTGATAGGAGTTTTTATCCTGACTATAATGTGGCTAATATTAGGGAGGGGATTATATGGCGCGAAAACTACGTGTTTGGTATCCAGGGGCAACTTATCATATTACTGCGCGTGGGAATAGGCGTGACCGAATTTTTCGAGAAGCTCTGGATTATCAACACTACTTAAATCTTATTAAATCTTGTAAGAAACATATTTCTTTCAATCTTCATGCTTACTGCCTCATGCCAAATCATATTCATCTATTAATGGAAACAAAGGATAAGCCTCCTGGTCCTATTATTCATTATATTCATAGTCGTTTTGCGACTCGATTTAACAAGCGTTATGAATTATCAGGACATCTTTTTCAAGGGCGTTTTCATGCACAATTAATTAAAACAGATGATTACTTTCTTACCGTAAGTAAATACATCCACCTAAACCCAGTTGAAGCAAACCTCGTCAGCAGACCAGAAGATTATCCATGGAGCAGCTATGCGAGACTAGTCAACAACAAAGAAGATTCTATTATAGAAACGAATAGAACTTTATCATTGTTCCAGGAAGCAACCATCAAAGCATACTGTGAATTTATGAAAGAAGAAAAGGGCCAGTCCCCCATCACGTTAAAGTGACGGGGGACTGGCCCCGAAGTTAGGCCCCGAAGTTAAGTCCCCGAAGTTAGGCAAGTTGTTGTTCAGCAAATTCCCGGTATAATGGATGAGTATGGGCGAGTTCTTGGTGGGTGCCGCTACCCGTTATTTTTCCGTTTTCGATGAAAAGAATTTTGTCGGCGTCAACGATAGTGGATAGTCGATGGGCGATGACAAAGGTTGTGCGACCTTGCATGAGTCGAGTTAAGGCTTGTTGAACGATGCTTTCTGATTGGCTATCAAGGCTAGCAGTTGCTTCATCCATCATAAGGATTTTGGGATCTCTTAAAAAGGCGCGAGCAATGGCAATTCGTTGTCTTTGACCACCAGATAGTTTTACACCACGCTCACCAACTTCAGTATTCATCCCCTGTGGAAAGGCCTTGATAAATTGGTCGGCATAAGCCATTTTCGCGACTTCCCATAGACGTTCTTCTGGAATAGCCTCCGCATTTTCTAATCCATAACAAAGGTTTTCTCGTATTGTTCCTGCCATCATCGCACTTTCCTGCGACACATAGCCAATTTGACTACGCCAAGATTTCATAGACAATTTATAAATAGAAGTATCGCCAATATAAATGTCCCCAGAGGTAGGTTGATAAAATCTTTCCATCAACCCGAACATCGTCGTTTTCCCTCCGCCACTTGGTCCGGCGAAAGCAATCATTTCTCCAGGATGTGCTTCAAAAGAGATGTTTTCCAAAACAGGTTCATCCTCACTGTAGGCAAAAGCAATATTTTGCACAGAAATAGGTTGAGCACTGATATTCTTTTCAATTCCTTCCTGACCTTCTTCTAAGGGTAATTCTAAAATATCAATAATTCTTTCAGTTGCTCCTTTAGCCTTTTGCAACTGAGTAAAGAAAGTAGCAAAAGAGGTAATTGGCATAATGATTTGGAAAAGATAAAGCAAAAAGGCAACAAGTGCTCCAGTCGACATCGTACCACTTGCTACACGCATTCCGCCATAGCCAATTATCATAACAATGACGACCATGACTACTAAATACATGATAGGTGCAATAAGAGCGAAAATTCGTGCTTCCTTTAAGCCGTAACCTAATAGTTTCTGGATGCCAAGCAAGCCTTTTTGTTCTTCGTTTTGCTCGGCATTGGAAGCTTTCATTAAGCGGATTTCGCCAAGAGTTTGTTGAATATGCCCTGTGAAGACAGCTGTTTCATCCTGTAACCCCCGCGAAATTTTAGCCATTTGTTTTCCTAGTGGTATCATAATCACTATAGTTAAGGGAACAGAGAGGAGCATAATCAAGGTCATCTTCCAATCCATAACAAGTAATATGGTAATGGCGCCAATAATGGAAATAATTCCAGTAACAAATTGTGGAAAATGTTGTGAAATCAAATCTTTGACAATACTTGTATCATTAACAACTCGACTTACTGTTTCTCCACTTGAATTTTTATCAAAATAGCTGACAGGAAGGCGAATCAACTTTCCCCACATGGAATCGCGGAGTTTTGCGACGATTTTTTGTCCGACAGCTGTTAATAAATACATCGAGATCCCGTTAATTACAGCTTGAACGATAAATGCCACCACAATAGCGCTGATTAGTGGGACGCTCAAAGAAGAAACTGAAAAGCCATCAACTAGGTTTTTGGTGAGTAATGGAACGACTAATCCAGCAAGGGTGGTAATCATACTGGTTATAAGTCCCATCGTCAGAGCCAGCTTAGGAATATTGGTAGATAATATTAATGATATAAAAGGTTTGAGACTGTTTTGTTGGGTATTTTTCATACATAAACTCCTTTTGCAAATGAATAATCGTTTTGATATAAGAGGCAAACGCCGATGTTAGACGTTTATTTGTCTACAACTTCAGGATGGAATGTAAGTACAATGGTTGTTCCTTCGTGAAGTTGACTGTTTACTTGAATATCGCCTTTATGCAAATCCATAATCTTTTTCACAATGGAAAGCCCTAATCCACTGCCACCAGTTTGGCGAGAGCGAGCTTTATCAGCTTTCCTATACCCGTATCAGTAATTTGTACGATGGTCTTCTCCAGATGGCTAGTAATACTTACCTGAATCTTTCTGCCCTCTGGTGTAAATTTAATCGCATTATGGTGTAAATTCATCCAGACTTGATTAAGTAAATCTTTGTTCGCCGTTATCCATATTTTTTCCGAAAAAAACTCCATTTCAATTTGCTTCTCCAACCATTGAGGCTCACAAGACAAAATCGCTTGTTGGATTTGTATATCCAATCGATACTCAGTTAATTCAAAGAAAGTTGTGCTGATTTCAAGTATGTTAATTTTAATAAATTATCACTAAGTTTTGATAAGTGATCACTTTCTGTTTCAATGATCGAGAGGTAGTGCCATCTCTCTTCATGCGACAAATGTCCATTTTTCAATGCCCGAGCAAATCCACTAATGGAGGTAAGGGGCGATTGAATTTCATGGGATACATTTGAGACAAATTCTTGGTGCATTTTTTCCATTTGCGTAATTCTTTAGACGTATAATGAATATTGTCAACGATCTCCGCAAAAGGGTTACCGGGATGGCAATTTCCACTGATATTTGGTAGGCTGACATTAAAATTGACTTGGGCAATTTGTTTGATTACATGATTAATGGATTGATAAAACTCGGCTTGCTTTTTTCTTTGCCGTGGGAAAAGATGTGTCACTAAAAACATCCCACAGCCAAATAGAAAAAATCCTAACAAAGAATTGAGTAACTGGACAATATAAGCATGTAAATGTATCGAAAAGAAGGAATAGAGCCAGTTTGTTAAAAAAATGCTACTGACCAACATATCGATAGCGAGAGAACAATAATGGAAAGGCCGAGTAATATTTTTAGACGAATTTTCATAATAATGGTGACTCCAACCGATAGCCTAATCCGCGAACGGTCTTGATGATAAAATCTTGTTATTCATTAGGGAAACGACTGCGGAGCCGTTTAATATGAACATCCACTGTCCGTTCATCTCCTTCATAATCATAACCCCAAATAATTTCAATTAATTGTTCTCGAGTAAATTTTTCCCAGGGGAGCTTCCCAGCTGGTAGAGCAGGTCAAATTCCTTTCTGGGTAAATCAATGGAGTGATTCTGATAATGAGCTTCAAATGTTCTACGATTCAGAACAAGACTTCCTATTTGGAGCTGCTGTGAAACAGAGATTTGGTATCGTTTCAATAATGCTTTTACTCTTGCTACTAGTTCCAATGGTTCGAATGGTTTTACTAAATAATCATCTGTCCCCATATCAAATCCTTTTAGTTTATCCGTTGTTTCTCTTTTGGCCGTTAACATTAATAGTGGGAAATCATAAAAGCTGCGAAGTTCACGACATAATTCCTAGCCATCCATATGGGGTATCCATAATGTCTAAAATGACCCAATCTACTTGAGTGGATTCCATCATTGTAAGAGCTTCTATTCCATCACAAGCTTCATAGACTTGGAAGCCTTCGTTGCGAAGGAGAAGGCAAACGAGTTCACGGATATGCGGATCATCGTCAACCATCAATATTCTTGTCATAATGCTCATTCCTTTTATTCTATAGCCATTTGTAATATTTGATGTGGGTATCATCTTTATTTTAGCTACATTAAGATCATAATATAAAAATATGAACTGTATATAAACTGTTTAGATTGAGAAACAGGCAATTTTATTGAATGAAGTAAGGGGGAAGCGGTGTTTAAAAAATAGAATGGAAAGTATTAAGGCAGCGTATTTTCTACTGATGTGTTAGTGCGAAAAATGGGGCCAGTCCCCCAATGCTTTAACGCTTTACTTGAATGGGGGACTGGCCCCTTAATAGGATTAATTTTCGACTTTATATGCAAAGTAATACACACTTAACGGCCACCATAGTACACAAAAGATCGGGTATACTGCCCATATCGTGTGTGGGGAAGAAATGACATTAACACAGATAAAAAATAAGCTTATGAGTAGACTGGCATGAATGGAATATTGAAAGTAAGTTTTCCTTTTAGCGTGATACAATGAAAGTGGCCACCAAATTACAACAAAAGCTGGATAGATGACCCATAAATATTGAGGTGAAAATATCATATTTAAAACAAAGTAATATATGATAATACTAGTGCTACCAATGAGAGCTGTTGACATCGCTGCAGCTTTATCGCCTAAAAATGCAAGGATTGGCCACCATAGAAGTGGATAAATCGCAAATAGGACCCAGGGATAGTCAGGGGTGTTTAGATAATTTGTTAAAATTAGAAATAATATAATCAATAGACTATAGAAGAGAGCAAGTTGTTTTTGCTTGCCATTTCGAATAAAATAGTAACCCACTGTCCACAGAATTAAGGCAAAGGCAGGGTAAATGAACCAAGGATAATTCGATCCTGTGATAAGATTGACAATGATTAAAAAAACAATGGTCATAAGGCTGCCTACTACGACGAAACCAATATCATAATACTTCAAACGTAATCACTCCTTATTTGTTTCGAAGCCAGCTAAAATACATAGTTAACGGCCACCAAAGTATGACGAAGGTTGGATATACAAACCAAATCGTATGTGGGGTATAGTATAGATTAATAAAAAGCACAAGCGCAATGATCAACGAACTTCCCCATAGAGAATAACCTAAATTTAATCTTCTCATTTTATTCTTTCGCGGTTTTGTTTCTACTACACCTAACTCTTGTTTTAAATCTTCAATATCCCCAAAATCAACAATGGCTTTATTAACGGCATCTTCTTCTGCTTTGCCTTGTTCCATTAAATCCCATACCTTTTCCTCAAGGTTTTGTAAAACCTCATCCATCAAAGCTTCTTTTTGTTCACTATTCGGAATATCCCTAAATAAACTCTGCACATGGTTTTTCAATACTTTCACTTTAATCCCCCCATAAATAGATCAATGATTTCCTTTGTGATTTCCCATTCTTCTGCTGATTCTTTCAAAAAAGCCTTACCTAATGTGGTGATTTTATAATATTTTCTTTTGCCGCCAAGAGAAACACTACCAAAATAAGACTCGATTAATTCCTTTTTTTCTAACCGCTGGAATACAGCATACAGTGTGGCTTCTTTAATTTGAAAACGATTATCCGTACGTTGACTAATTTCTTTTGATATTTCATATCCGTATCGATCCTCTTCCAAAATTAAACGCAAAATAATCGAATCTAAATGTCCACGAATAATATCACTTCTGATCATATTGACACTTCCTTGTAACATAACTATTCTACCTGATGGAGTAATAATATCGCATATTACTCTATCTGTCAAAGTAATTTTTAAAAAACGGGGCCAGTCCCCCATCACGTTAACGTGGTGAGGGACTGGCCCCGTTTTTACTGTGGATTAGAGATGCTCCCCATAAACAAGATTGTATCTGTTGAATGGTCTGTGATCATGATGATGAATGGTCGATTTATTTCCATGATGAACGGTTGTCCGATTGGGGCGGATGTGGTTTCCATTTGGACAGAAGTAGCGGCGGCCGCTTCGGTTCCTGTTTCGTTTACGTCAAGGAATGTTTTTTGCTTTACTTCACTGATCCATAGAGGTTGATCTTCTTGCAGCATCTTTTGAAAGTTTGCTTTTTCCTTGTCAAAAGCAGTTTTCATTCCTAGCTTTTCCAAACTGTTATTAAGGGTGATTTCGTATTCGAGTTGAAATTTTGGTAACATTACCGTGCCTTCTTGGGAAGTTAATTCTTCTTGCCAGACATTCCAGGTTCCACTATCCATTAACGAAATAACCTTCTCCAAACCTGTATCTTCTTTTGGTAATATGACATTCATGCTCATATTTTCCTCATCACCATATGGGAGAGTCACGGCTTGAATATGTTCATTTTCCATATATGCTAGCTTTTCATTGAGTGTCATGGTCAGCACATCTTTTGTGGTCCCATCTTCTAAATGAAAGGGACGATCCTCAGTTAACTCCTTCTTAAATTCATGTGTCCAATTTCCATTAAAATAAATCGTGTTGATTAGAATGGAAGCAAGATTTGGATTTAATGGTGAATCCACGATCTCGTCAATTTTTTCATTTGTTGCCTTTTTTACCCAATTATTAATGGTGTCGCCTGCATCTCTATCATTCACATCGATTTCTTGAATCATTGCATTGAAATAATCCTCAGTATTTTCCTTAAACTGGTCTTGGAAATGAAAGTGATCATTCAACCAAATAGAATTGGCTACATTTAACTCTACATCTTTAGAACGATTATGCAGCTTAGACATGAGGGATGCGTTCGCTTTATTTAAGTCAGCTACCTCAACCCCTTCCACTTGTAAAGCCTTTGCTATTTCTTCCTTTGTTTCACCATCGGCGCCATTATAGACCATTGAAAGAGCCATCAATAAACTAGTAGGTGAAATAAAAATATTCCCATGATCATCAGGATCTACTTTAGACAATAGATGAAAACCTAATTGATTATTTGCGGAATTAACTTTTGTATAATCCCCCTTCCCATAGTCAACATTACTTTCAATCGCTAAACCATCTTTTTCTGCCTTTGTGCCACATCCAGTCAGGAGTAAAATAAATAATACAATGAATGTAAAAATTATGCTTTTGTTTCTCAAAGAGGGTCACCTTCCTTTATAGATTAGACTGTATCTGTGGAAAATAGTTACAGCATTTTTGAAATTTCTCTAGCGACAAGAGGGTATGGAGTATCTTCAATGATTTTTCAAGGCGGAGATAGTAGAGATATGCTAAAATGCTAGGGATAGAGGAGGGGTTTTTATGGCTTGGATCTATGTACTTCTAGCTGCAATTGTCGAAGTATTTTGGGTAATTGGATTAAAATACTCTAGCTCCGTTATTGAGTGGATTGGTACGGGGATTGTCATTGTGCTCAGTTTCTATTTTATTATTAAAGCATGTGAAAAATTACCAGCAGGTACCGTCTATGCTGTTTTTACGGGATCAGGAGCGGCCGCGATTGTTGTGATTGATTTTCTTATTTTTGATGCCGAATTTTCACTCGCAAAGATTTTGTTCATTGGTTTAATTATCATAGGGGTTATTGGCATTAAGGTTACAACTCCGGATGCAGAGCCAGCAACAAAGGGAGGGGAGTAAAATGGCTTGGCTTTATTTAATCATTGCAAGTTTCGGTGAAATTTTTGGTGTGATGAGTATTAATCTATATTTACGGAATAAATCGATTGGCTGGCTCCTTGCTATTATTGGAACCTTTGGTGGTGGATTTATATTTCTTTCTATGGCGATGCGAGAGATTCCATTAGGAACAGCTTATGCAGTATGGACGGGCTTAGGGGCCGTTGGGGCTGTTCTTATTGGGATTATCTTTTTTAAAGAATCAGCTGGCTGGAAAAGAATCCTATTTTTGTTCTGTATTATTGCAGGCGCCGTTGGCTTAAAAGTATTAGGAGGATAATATTCGCCATTTCGTTATAGAAAAATTGCATCTTATTCTGGACCGTACCCCAATTGTTAGAAAAAAATCTAACTATTGGGGTGCAGTTTTACTTGATTAAGCATAGACAACTTAAGTCAGCATCAATCTTATCCTTATTTTGTGTTCTTTTTCTTTGCAGCACTTTCTAGTTTGCTCTTTGGTTCTTGCGCGAACTCGGTATCAGCGTAGCCTTGTGGGGTTACACTTGTAGCATTTCTACCCCTATTTTTAGTGTGCAACTTTTTTCTCGGAATATTTTTTTCCCTTGTCATTGTTTTTCACCTCATTTAATAAAATTCCCCTGTTATTCTTTCCTATGGTAGGAGATTTATGAGCGTTTTAGATGTTATGTAATAATGCCATTGGCAACAGCTTTTTAAAGTTAAACTTTTCCAATAGGTTGAGTGTGAATAGCCTCGGTAAATAAACTATAAATGTTCAGCTAAGGACTTACACTATAAACATATTCCTTTTGCATGTAATTAAAAAATAATGATGTTTTTTGATAAATTGGAAATTTTTATGTCAATTTGCCCAGATATACATATCCTGTAAAAGAATCGTTAAGATAAAGCTGGGGGGATATTATTTTTAAATTATCTTGTTATATGAGATGATCATAATAGAAGAAGCACCTGTTCATTTGTTTACTGGTTTTTGGGAATAACATAATGGAAGGGAAGCTGATATCGATGGGGAAATTTGGAAAAATAATTGGTGTGGCCGGAGCAGTGGCCGGTGCTGCCTACTTATCAAGTAGTGAAAATCGAGAAAAGATTAAAAGCCAATTTACAAAAGCGGTGAATAAGTTTAATTCATCCTACTTAAAAGATTTAGGAAAGCCTTCTGAATTAGAGGACGCGAAGATGGTGGATGAAGGCGCGATGACGAGCGTTCAATATTACAATAAATTACAAGAAAAACCGAAAGAAGAATAAAGATAATAATTAGATCACCAGTTGAACTTGAGCAACTGGTGATCTTTTGGTGTATGGATAAGGTTAGAAAAACTTTTTAAAAGCATACTAGAAGATTCAAGAGTTCTTTTAACATTATTTAAAATACAACTTTTTTCTTTGATTTCGCACTTTCAATGGCTCCAAAGACCATTTTCATACTTTCAATATTGTCGCGGCAATCAGTCTCAGCAAATCGCTTTTCTTTGAGCGAAGCAAACATTTCATCCAGGCAGCCCCAATGTCCTTCTTGCCCAGTCCAATCGCTTTTCACTTCGCCTTTCTTCATTGGATTAATAAAGCTAGCCTGTTGATCGGAATTAATCACTTCATACACAGGTAACTGTTGTCCATCCCAACAGGCTGTTCCTTTGCTGCCTGTGACACGCCAGTCCGCTTCCCATGAGGTATTCATCCCTTCAGCACACCAAGAACCATTATAAGTGAAGACAGCTCCATTACTCATTTCGAAAATACAAACGGCTGAAGCATTGCCTTTATACCAGGATCCTGGTGGGTTGTACTCATGACAATAGACAGATACAGGCCTAGCCCCGCTAATGAAACGGGCTTGATCAAAGGTATGAATGGCCATATCTAATATTAGTGGATGATCCATTAGATCACGAAATCCACCGAAATGGGCGCCAATAAAGAAGTCCGCATGAATAGAGCCGATAGAGCCGATAGTTCCGGTGGCTAGAAAATCCCGAAACGCTCGTATCTGTTGTAAATATCTACGGTTTTGCATAACAGTATATTTGTTTCCCGTTTGCTTGGCAACTTCTAACACAGCTTGGGCATCTTCTATTGATTCTGCCATTGGTTTTTCTCCAAAAACTTGGCAACCAGCATTTAATGCAGTCGTGACAATTTGTTTGTGGGCAGCAGGAATGGTTACATCAAAAACCAAGTTTGCATTGGTTGTTTCGATACCTTCAGATAGGTCAGTAAAGACAGGAACATTTAAACTTTTCTGCTCTGCCATTTTTTTGGCCGTCTCTAGGTGAACATCTACAAGTCCTACTACTTCGGCATCTGTCCGTGTTGCTACATAATCTATCCATGTATTTGCCATGCTGCCACAGCCGGCTACAATAATTTTAAATGGATCCATTTTTAATAACTCCTTTACTGTTCATAATTTATACTGGGTTAGGAACGAAGTCTCCTCCACGACATTGTTTTAAATAGTTCAGTCCATGAACCTGTCCTGTCATTTCCAAATCACCAGAGTAAACAGGATCATGAAACCCCTCAATATCAATACTTCCTTTGTAACCATGCTGTCGTAAAATTGAGATAATATCTGTCCAATTTGTATCACCAAAACCAGGAGTGCGGTGCCAGACAAATTGTTTTGGCCCATGGATTCCATATTCTTTTACAATATCCCATGCAATCGTTGCATCTTTTCCATGAACATTAAAAATCTTCCCTATCCATTTACGTAGCTGGGGAATGGGATCAATAAGACTGACCATTTGATGACAAGGCTCCCATTGTAAGCCGATATTTTCTTTTGGAACAGCATTAAACATCATTTCCCAAGCTTGTGGATTGTGGGCAATATTCCAATCACCCGTTTCCCAGGAACCACCCATATCACAATTTTCAAAGGCGATTTTTACACCCTTATCCTTCGCTCGATCGGTCAGTTCTCCAAAAACTTCAGCAAAGCGAGGTATCGATTGATCGATAGAACCAGGCATTCTCCCTGTAAATCCAGTAACTAAATCAGTTCCAAACTCTGGTGCTATATCAATGAGTCGCTCCCAACTCTTTAATGTATCTGCATTATTTCCTTCTCCTGTTAACGGGTTACCGAAAACACTTAGGCTGGATATTATGATATCTTTTTCAGCAATAATCTCTTTTACTTGTTTTGCCAATTCCGATAAGTCTACACTCCCCGTTGTTTGCCAAAAAGTTAAGCTAAATGACTCAAATCCATGGGGGATAATTTGTGGAAGAATTCGGACAGCATCTCCGCCATTTACAAGTGTACCAATTCTAATCTGTGACATGATTATTTACCTCACTTTTTTTCGATGTCTTGTTTTTATCGTATAGGAAAGGAATTTTACTTTCTACAGCGAATCTTACTAGATAATCGAACAATTTTATGATTTACCAATGCAAACTAATTAACAATAAGCAAGGCACTGACTTACCTTTGAAATACAGGAGGTTTATAAATGATCCGAAAACAATTGAAAGAATCCACTGTTATACCAGATAAGACTTTTCCCATCAATGTGTTTTATATTAATGGAATCCACTTGCACTGGCATGATCATATGGAGTGGGTGATGATTAAAGAAGGAGAAGCGGTCGTACAAATTGATGATGTTTATGTACATTTAAAAAAAGGGGAAATAGCTCTATTCCATCCTAAACAACTTCATGCAGCCCGCGTGATAGGAAAAAACACAAAATTGATTGCTATCGTGTTTAATGAAGCGATTATCCGAAATAGCGGTTTGGATAATACGGAAAATCTTTATTTTTCTCCTTATTTTAATGAGCAGATAAAGCTACCAAACTTTTTAAGGAAAGAAGATCCGCATACGGAGCAAATTAGACATTCTATTTCAAAATTAATTGATGAATTTGAACGAAAAGAAAAAGGTTATGAATTAATGATAAAGGCAGAGCTTTATCAAACTTTTGGCCTGATATTTAGAGAGTATAGCTACTTAAAGGAATTACCAGCTTCGCGAATTGAAGAGAGATATAATTTAACGGTTCTATTGAATGATTTGCGAGAAAATTATCATGAAAGTATAAGTATAGAAAATGCCGCAAAAATGGTTAATTTGAGTCCAAATCATTTTTGTAAAGTGTTTAAGAAAGTAACTGGCAAGACTTTGATAGAATATCTAAATATGCTTAGAATAAATGAGGCTGAAAGAATGCTTGTGGAAACCGATTGGCCGATAATGGAAATTGCAGAAAAAGTAGGTTATGAGAGTGTTACTTATTTCGGAAGGGTTTTTAAACAGATAAAGAGTATGCCTCCTTCAGCTAAAAGAAAAATCTTACGTGAACAAGAGAAAAGTCTCATATAATGAGGAGATGGATAATAGGATTGTGCGAAAAATAAATAATTTCATGTGTGTGTTATTTGCTAATTTTAAAGTATATTTTGAATGAACCCGTAGTTATCTCTCACTGAGATAAGACCTTCACCTCATGCGATAAAGTTTGCATGATTTTACTCTATGGATCTAATCTAATTAAAGGAGCGATTTATATGAAACTAGGTGTTTTTGCTGTTTTATTTTCCAGTAAACCATTAGAGGAGGCATTGGATTATATTCAGGAACAAGGATTGGAAACAGTTGAGATTGGGACAGGCGGATATGTCGGTAATGCTCACTGCCAACCAGCGGAGCTTTTATCAGATAAAAATAAATTAAAAGAGTTTAAGGAAGTCTTCCAAACAAGAAATCTTGAAATTAGTGCGTTAAGCTGCCATGGCAATCCTCTGCATCCAAACCAAAATATTGCCATTGAACACCATCAAGTTTTCCAAGATACGGTACGTCTTGCTGCAAAACTTGGAGTCGATACAGTCGTCACCTTTTCGGGATGTCCAGGAGAGTCCAATTTTTCACTAAATCCAGTGTGGATCACATGTCCTTGGCCAAGTGATTTTTCTGAAGTAGTTAATTGGCAATGGGAGGAGAAAGTGATTCCATATTGGCAAGAACAAAATGAATTCTTAAAGGAACATGGAGTAAGAGTTGCGATTGAACCGCATCCAGGTTTTGTCGTATATAATACAGAAACGGCCTTGCGTTTACGGAAAGAATGTGGAGATCAGATTGGTACTAATTTTGACCCAAGTCATTATTTTTGGCAAGGAATGGACCCAGTTGCATCCATTAAGGCACTTGGAAATGAAAGCGCATTATTTCACTTCCATGCAAAAGATACTCGTATTGATCAACAAAATAATGCCTTAAATGGTGTATTGGATACGAAATCTTATAGTGATATAGCGAACCGTTCCTGGATTTTTAGAACAGTAGGCTATGGTCATAGTGAAGAGACATGGAGAGATATCATTAGTACACTACAAACGATTGGATATGAAGGGGCTATTAGTATTGAGCATGAAGATGGTTTAATGGGAATAGAAGAAGGGTTTACTAAGGCTGTATCATTCCTACAAGACAAAATCATTAAGGACAAAATTGCCGATATGTGGTGGGCTTAAGTGATAAGTAGGAAAGAATGATAGACTGTCTTCCTAGAGGAAAGACATATACCTGTATTGTCATGAATCTTTTTTACAATGTAATATCTGAAAGTGAGTATGCAAATGAGCCAAAGTTTTCAACCATTTAGCTGTTAATTTTGGGAGACGAAAACATAATGGGACGCTTTCTGGTCATAAAATAATTGAATTATGCATGTTAAAAAAACAGAATGTAAATGGAAGGAGGGAGAAGTCAAAACACTTCTCCCTCTGCTTCTCAGCTGTTTTTTTGTTGAAACTCTCTCATAAATTCGCTTAATGCTTTGCATGCTTCAAATGGTACAGCATTATAGGTAGATGCACGACAACCGCCAACAGAACGATGTCCATTTAAACCAACAAACCCAGCTTCTTTGGCTTCTGTTAAAAATTTCTTTTCTAAATCTTCGTCATTCAGGCGGAATGTTATATTCATTAGCGAACGACTACCCTTTTCGGCATGACCATAATAGAAACCATGGCTTTGATCAATCGTATCATAAATAATTTTGGCTTTTTCTTCATTTTTTTGCGTAATGACATCAATTCCGCCTTGTTCTTCAACCCATCTCAATACTTCACCCAACATATAAATGCCGAAAGTAGGAGGGGTATGGAAAAGAGAATTAGTTTTTGCATGGGTGCTATATTTCAACATCGTTGGGGCATCAGAATTTTCTTTTTCTAAGAGATCCTTACGAATAATCACGACTGTTACTCCTGATGGACCGAGATTTTTTTGGGCACCTGCATAAATAAGAGCAAATCGACTAACATCAATCGGTCTAGAAAGAATATCACTAGACATATCCGCGATTAAAGGAATATTCCCTGTTTCAGGAAACTCCTTCCATTGTGTCCCATAAATCGTATTATTAGATGTTAAATGGACATAGGCATCCTGTTCATTAAAAGTTAATTCACTTAGAGCAGGAATTGTCCGATATTGATTCTTTTTTGAACTTGCAATATGATATGGTTTCCCAAATAACTCTGCCTCTTTAATTGCCTTCTCAGACCATGATCCTGTCATGATATATCCTGCTTGCTGTCCGGCACTTAGGAAGTTCATTGGAATCATTGAAAATTGTAAACTAGCACCACCTTGTAGAAAAAGCACCTCATATTGATCAGGAATCGAGAGTAATGATTTTAAGCGCGAAATCGCTTGGTTATGTACCTCTTCATATGCGGCACTACGATGACTTAGTTCCATCACAGACATGCCAGTTCCTTGGAAATCAACAAATTCCTTTTGAGCTTTTTCCAATACTGCGAGAGGAAGAGCTGATGGTCCCGCATTAAAATTATAAGCACGTTGTTTCAATATGTATCACTCCTGATATTTTTATCTTGATTGCATTATACACCTTTCAGACGAAAGAGCGGACAAAAATTGACAAAAAATATAGATTTCATTATTTAGCCAAATCCTTAAGATGTAGAAATATAGAAAACCCCAGTCACAGTTGGATTAAGAGATGGGGTAATTTTATTCTAATTTATTTTCATTTAATTATATCGGCTAAGAGATTGATCATCTTATACACTCTAATGCATTGTAGATAAAGAAAGTTTTTTAAGTTTGTTATGTTGGTAAGTAATCAATATAGAATTTTCTTGATCTTGTTATTGTTTAACCGTGATATAATTAAAAAGCATAGAAAAAGAGAATGCAATAATGGGAAGATTCTTATTTTATTTTTGGGAATGAAGGATAAAGGGCTAGACTAGGGGGTAGGAATTTGAAAAGAAAAATATGGATTACACTAGGAAGTGTCGTTGGGATCTTTCTCATAGGGCTCATTGTGGCAGGTCATTATTTTTACAGCCAGGGTGTAAAGAGAGGGACTGAGATTGAAATCCATAAGGAAGCAACGACAGTCAATGCTGTAGCCAGTGAAGGAGACCAAGTTCTCTTAGCGGAGGCAAAAGCATGGTATGATGAACAGAATCCTGAATTACTGGAAACGATCTCATTTGATAGCCTCAGACTAAAAGCGAAATATATTCGGAATGAACAAAGTACAGGAAAAGCTGTAATCTTAGCCCATGGATTTCGTAATACTGGGGATGATATGGGTAAATTAGCGAATTTTTATTATCAGGAAGGCTTCGACATTCTGTTGCCAGATGCTCGTGGCCATGGAGAAAGTGAAGGAAATTATATTGGTTATGGTTGGCATGAGAGACTTGACTATCTTGATTGGATTCAACTTTTAATTAAGGAACATGGGGCGACAGATATTATTCTACATGGAAATTCTATGGGGGCTGCAACTGTTCTTATGACAAGCGGTGAAAATTTACCTGACGCAGTTAAAGGGATTATTGCTGATAGTGGTTATAGTTCAGTCAAGGCTGAGCTTCAACATCAATTGAAAAATATTTATCATCTTCCGTCTTTTCCATTGCTAAATGTGACGAGTGTCATTACAAACATAAAGGCAGGGTATACCTTTGAAGAGGCTTCAACTGTGAAACAAGTGAAAAAGAATACTCGGCCATTACTCATTATTCATGGAGATGCCGATGACCTTGTTCCAACCTCAATGGGACACGAACTATATGATGCAGCAGGTGGAGAAAAAGAATTGTGGATTGTGCCAGACGCTGGTCATACGAAAGCATTTGACAATGTGACCGAAGAGTATGAAAAACGCTTAAAAGATTTTCTGGATGGGATCTTTTAATGAATGATTAAATACCGATAAAAAATATTGGTCTGATGAATTAAGTGCATTTTTAATATTGAATTATTAAAGGGGAAGTCTTTTCACTAAAGAAATTTAGGTGCATATAACCTGCTCCAGAAATATACTTTGTTTTTGCAGGCGGCTGGTGAGATGCAGGCCAACAAGAAGTTGATCATGAAGGCGTTGCGACGTAGAAGGATGTACTAGTGCAGGTGAAGCAGCAGGAAGTTGCGCTTTGAGTCTGCCGATAAGGATGCCACGGTTTTAGCCTTCCATCCTTAAGTCGCACCCTGGAATCTCACCAATGCCTTTTAACGAACATGATGTTCCAATGTCGGAGTTGGTCACAGGACGTGATCGTCACTAGCCCTTCCACAGAAGTCTACGTATATTTCCTATGCTATGGTAAGTGCCGTTCGCCTTTGAGCCTGAACATTTTAATTATGTCCAGACTCTTATTTATTTTCCGTGAGAGGAAATTCAATAATGAATTGATGATAACTTCCATCCGATTCAAGCCAAATACTACCGCCTTGACGTTCAACTAGTTCTTTGGCAATGGCAAGTCCAAGACCATTGCCACCAGTGTTTCTATTTCTTGATTGGTCCACACGATATAAGCGTTCAAATAATTGTTTCTGTGCTTTTTTAGGAATGGATTGCCCCTTAGCTGCTAAGGTTACACGATAATGCTGATTATATGTTTCCCCACTTATAAATAGTCTCGTATCCTTTACAGCATAATGGATCGTATTATCTAGCAGATTCCCCAATATTTGATTGATTGAACCTACTTCAAGATTTAATTCCGCTGCTTCCATAGAAATATTATAGGGAATAGAGTGTTTTTCGAATTCCATTTTATATAAGGGAATAATGCCTTCAACGATATTCTTAATGTCAATAGACTGCTTATTTTGTGGGGTAAAGGATTCCATTGTCCATTTTTGTTCAGCGAGATTGTATAGTTGATCAATCAGTTTGTTTAATCTTTTAGACTCCTTATGTAAAGAAGCTAATAGCTGTTGTTCAGGTTCGATAACCCCGTTTTTCATGGCTTCCAAATAACCAGTAATATTAGAGAGTGGAGTTCGTACTTCATGAGCTAAATCGGCAGTCATTTGATTTCGTAACTCTTCACTGCGTTTCAATTTTCGAATTAACTTATTAAAGTTTTCTGTTAGTTGACCAATTTCATTGTTTGCCCCTACTGAAACGAATTGCATAGCTTCCCCTTCACTAATTCGATTTGTCACATCTGAAAGGGTTTGGACAGGAAGGATAATCCGTCTAATCCAGAAATAATGAATAGTGACTGCTAGAATAAAAGCAATTAAACTAGCACGAATTAAATAATAGTCCATCGTTTGATCAAATGATTTCTGTTTAAATTGGCCTGTAATATTCATTTCATCAGCTAAAAAGCAAGCAAACTCTTTTACGGAAAATCCGGCAATGACAATGACGGTTATGATGACAACTAAATTAATGGTCGTTAATTCCCAAAATAATTTAGTTTGCCACACTTTTTTAGAAGGGCTTTTCCTTGTGGACAAACTTATATCCCACCCCTCTGACCGTTTGGAGCCCAAACAAAGAATCGTCTCCAAGGCTTATTTTTTCACGAATATTTTTCACATGGACATCAATTGTTCTTTCGAAGACTTCTTTTTCATGAAGAGGATAAAGCGTTTGAACAAGTTGTTCTCTAGATAATACTTGATTGGGATGCAACATCAGTTCTTTTAAAATAGCAAATTCTGAAGAAGTTAGCTGAAGTTTTCGCGTCCCTTTCCAAATTTCATGCTTTCTTGGTTTTAAGACAAGGTCACCAAATTGGACTTTTTGACAAAAATGTCCTGCTCGTCTTAAAACAGTCTCAACTCTTGCAACTAATTCATCGGGACTAAATGGCTTTGTTACGTAATCATCAGCTCCCATGTTTAGCCCCTTGATTCTTTCTTGCTCATGGATTTTTGCTGTCACGATAATAATAGGTACTTCGCTTTGATGAGTTTCACGTATATATTGACAGACTTCTTCACCAGATCGATCTGGAATCATTAAGTCTAAAATAATAAAACAAGGGGCAGCTTGGTGAAACATATCAATCGCCTCTGTTCCTGAGACAGCTGTGACTACTTGAAAACCAGCTTTTTTAAAATAAATGGTCATCAAGTTTAAGAGCATTAGATCATCTTCTACTATTAAGATTGTTTTTGACATCTGACCACCTATTAGTGCATTTTTTCTATTTCTTGTTCTAGCCATTGATAGGTCATTGGACCAATAATCTTTTGGTGAATGGTCCCATCACGATTCAATAAATAGCTTGTTGGAATGGAGAAGGCTCCATACGTTCCACCTACTTCTCCAGATATATCAAGCGGGATTGTAAAATCAATATTAAATTCGTCAATGAATTTTTGAATGTTTTCTTCATTTCTTTCTGCGGACGTGAGATTCACGGCAATGATTTCTACACCATCTTTTTGATAATCTTCATGGAATTTTTGCATATCTGGCATTTCCGCACGACATGGGGGACACCAACTGGCCCAAAAATTTAACACCACTTTTTTTCCTTTATAATCTCTTAGTTGAAAATTACCTTCGGTTAGCGTGTTTAATTCAAAGTCAGGTGGCGTTTGGCCTGCTGAAAGGCCGATTTGATCACCCAATACACTTTTGTCGGCGTTTACTTCGTTGTTTAACAGTGTCTGCATTTGGTCCTCATCAGGTAAAGGATATGCCTCTTCTTTGTTATATTCTTTATACAGGAAAATACCAATAAAAGCTACAATCCCGATTAGTAAGATGATTTTCCATTTCATTTATAGCATCCTCCTATAAGTCAAACAATGTGAATTGAGAAAAAAAGGCTGTAATTTTTGTCATTTGTCCTGTGAAAATCATTAGTCCAAGTAAGATCATAACTGAACCATTTATGGTATTAAATTTCCCCAAATATCGATTAATCGTACGAATAATTTTTAGTGATTTTGTCATTAGAAACGATATTAGCAAAAATGGAATAGCCATTCCTAAGGAATAAAAGCCCAATAGGACAATACCTTGGTTAAAAGTCGTAGTGGCACTGGCTAATAATAATATTGAAGACAAGGTTAATCCCACACAAGGTGTCCAACCACTACCAAAGGCAATTCCAATAAAAATAGAGGAGAACCAACTTTTTGGTTTTTGTAGCTTGTAATCCCATTTTTTATCCTTCATTAAAAAGGAGAAATTAAATACACCAAGCATTTGCAAGCCAAAAACGACAATAAAAATCCCACTCACATGTTCAATGATCTTTTTATTTGCCTGAAATAGTTGACCAAGAAAGGTAGCTGAAGCTCCCATCATCATAAACACCAAACTAAAGCCGATAACAAAAGCGATGGAACGCTGGATCAATAAACTGGATTTGACTTGAAACTTTTGGTCTTGTACATTTCCCCCGGTTAAATGCGATAAATAAGCAGGTAAGACTGGGAAAATACAGGGAGAGAAAAAAGATAGTAAGCCTGCTCCTAAAGCAATCCATAATGAAATTTCCATAAATATCACTCCTAGCTGTAAACTCTCATTCTATTGTGGGCTTGGTTTGTTAAGGATATATGAAGAAAAAATCAAAACCTGTAAATGGCACAGCTTTGTCAAAAATAGTTAATCTCAAAAAGCATAATCGTCACATCTTTGAACCACGCAAATGAAATACCACCCTTTTCCCTTCACGACTAATAGGCTACAAAGTAACGGAATATATTGGTGTAAAGTGTTGCAATACAGGATGTAATCGTACGGGGGAAGCGACAAAGCATCGCCGAATAAGCCTAGCGTTAAAAAACGGAGGATTGCTTTTTGGGCCTCAATCCTCCTACGAGATCTTCTGCTTCAATCAGCAAAAACTGTAAGAAATTAAGAATGTAGTTGCCATTTCTTTTGCTAGAAACATCTATTGTTTAAATAGATGAGTTTGTTAATGGAGTCCAAATCAGCGAGATTATTATAAATCAGGATAAAGCTGTTGAAGTCTCTCCTTACTAACCGGTCCAACAATTCTATGGCGAATTTGACCTTTCTTATTAATTACTAAACTTGTAGGTACAGTTTGTGCCTTATAGATGGCATCGACTGTACCTTCTAAGTCATAAATAACCGGAAAGGTGAGCTGATTATCTTCAACAAATTTAGCAGCATGCTCCATATTCTTCTCGAGATGAGTCAAATTCACTGATAAGACAACAAAGTCATTTTCCTTATTTTTTTCATAAAAAGCTTGTATATGAGGCATTTCCGCCCGACATGGTGGGCACCAACTGGCCCAAAAATTAATAAATACGTTTTTGCCTTTTAAATCAGATAGAGCGATCGTTTTCCCTTCTTTAGTTTGTAACTGAAAGTCGATAGCTTGATCCCCAGCCTGAATTCCAAAATCTGTCTTCGCGTTAAATTCTTCTGTTTTCTGATCACTATCATGAGTTAATTGATCATACAAAAAAATTCCAATAGACAATGTTAGTAAAATGAACAGCGTTTTTTCTTTCATAGTTTCTCCTTCTTTATCGCAATAGCTTGTAAAGATATAGTTAGAAATGGGAATAGGAGAGGAATAGATAAATCCATCCATGAAGTCTCTCTAGAAAATGGCCAGATAAAGACATAGATTAAGAATACAATTCCTGCTTTACTTTGGCGTTTTTGTATTTGATCTTTATCTTGTAACCAAAGCCAAATAGTTAAAAGAATGATAATGAATAGAGTGGAGGCAAGGGATAGGAAGCTTTCTTCTTGTAGGTAGCTAGTAAGTAAAAAGTAGAATCCGTAGCCCACCGTACCAAAATGTAAAATAATCATACTTAATGGCGCCCATAGCTCTTCTTTTTTAACTTTCCAAAACAAATAAAGTATGCTTACAATCATGCCTAGATAAAAACCTTTTGAGCCTCCAGAAAAATATAGAATCGCGAAGAGATGCCCTTTTACGGTTGGGAAGTCAAAGAGGATCATGCTTAATTTCCAAACTACTCCCCATAAAAATAATGTGTTCATAAGTATTTCGATTGCTGTAGTAGAAAGTGAATTTCTTTTCGAGAAAATTTTTATTTCGATCCAACCAATCAAAAGTGACAATAACGCTATAAGCCAATGATAAGGAATAGTAAGAGAACCAAATTGCAAAAAATGCAAAAGAACACCTTCTTTCTATCGATCATTTAAACTATGCACTGTGATTGTTAAGAATATATGAAGAAAAATACCTCTAAAATAAAAATGCGGGAATGTGCGGAAAGTTGAAATTTTATATAGAATATACAACTAATAAACACCATTAATCAGACTGTAGACAAACACCATGAATTTTGGTGTTTGCCTACAGTTTTTTTCTTTTAAAATAGAGATAAAGCTAGAAAGGTTGATTTCCGCTGCGAGCGGACGCTTTCCGCAGGCACGGCTTCAGCCGCTTTCCTCGCTGCGCTCAGTCCAGGGGCTTCAGCTCGCGCTGTTCCCGCTGGAGTAGCCGCTCTCCGCTCCAATCAACGGTGTTTCCTATTAACTGAATGAGGTGATGGATATGATGACGAAGAATCAAAATAATGGACGCGAACAGCTAGAAATGCTGACAATAGAGCAGTTGGTTCCTCTAGACCATCTGGTGCGCAAACTGGATGCGACTATTGATTTCTCCTTTATCTATCCATTAGTCGAAGATCTTTACTCAACCATTGGGAGACCCAGCATAGATCCTGTCGTACTGATCAAGATGACATTCATTCAGTATACCTTAGGCATCCGTTCCATGGACCAGACAATCAAGGATATTGGAACGAATGTGGCATATCGCTGGTTCCTTGGCTTGGGCTTTCATACAAAGGTTCTTCGCTTTTCCACGTTCGGAAAAAACTATGTGCGTCGATTTGCAGATACAGACCTATTCGAGCAGATCTTCAATAAAGTTCTAAACGAGGTGACAAACCGCGGGCTTCTCAGCCCTGACCATGTCTTTATTGATTCGACCCATGTGAAAGCCAGCGCGAATAAAAGAAAGTTTGAGAAGAGGGTTGTTCGTAAAGAGACGAATGGGCGTGTCTTTACCGATGCAAAAGAAAAGCATGGCCTGCGATGGACAACCCATTAGGGGACTTAAAAAAATGTCCATGCAGGCGATGCTGACTTTTGCTGCCTTACATCTTAAGAAGCTGGCCAGCTGGACATGGAAAACGCCAATTATGGCGTAATAGAAACGATAAGGAGAGCATTTATGGCTCTTTTTCATAGAATGATCCTGTATGAATAGCAAAAGGGTTGGAAATCATTTTGATTTCCAACCCTTTTGTCTACACTCTGAATTTCTATTACAATACAAATATAAGGAAATTTGTAAAAATTTTTAGGTAGTCGACGATTTTCGACGGCCTTTTTAAAAAATGTGTTATAGAATTGTTTTAGAGGCATAAATACTACAAAAAAAGAAATTGAAGATCGAATGAACATTCGCTACATGTTGTATTCTACCTTCATCGATTAGTCCATATTGGTATCTAAGATATTGAAGCCTTAACCGAGCATAAGAGGTAGTTTCACTCATTATAGAAGTTTAAGGGCATAAACGAAGCACAGAAGAAAATTTTTAGTGGAACAGGAGTATCGACTTTGATTTTTGAGTTACTAAACAATCCCTTAGGAGAGTATAAACCTCGATGAACACTTGGCCATTTTTTAATCAAATAATTTGGAAAAAGATGAGACCGTTTAAGAAACAGAAGAGTGAATCGGAGATACTGGCAAAAGAAGAAAAGAATGAAAATCAAAATCATGACGAAATTATTGGACGTTTAGCTGCATTTTTTGCCCATGAAATTCGCAATCCTTTAACTTCTATCATCGGGTTTACTCAATTCCTTGAGCAAGATCAAGCGGTAAAGTCGAATCAGAAGATAAGTCAATACCTTTCCATTATTAAGGACGAAGCTTTGCGAATGGAGTCTTTAATTCAAGAGCTTCTTATTTTAGCAACAACAGATTTTCATAAGGATCATTTATCGATTATTAACGTGAAATGTATGGTGGAGAAAACAATCGCCATCTTTAAAATGCAGCCTGAATATGAGAATGTCCAATTCTCTACAGACTTGCCCGATGAAATTTATATTACTGGTAATGAATCACGGCTTAAGCAATTACTCGTCAACTTGATGAATAATGCGATTGAAGCATCGGAAGGGGAATGTCTGATCCATACTCGCTTAAAAAAAGAAGACACAGATGTATGGATTTTCATAACAGATAATGGCAAAGGGATTCCCGAAGATTTAATTGAACACTTATTTTCGCCATTTTTCACAACCAAAGAGGAGGGAACCGGTGTGGGTTTACCGATCTGTAAAGCGATTGTTGAAACTCTAAATGGAGAAATGTCTATTCAAAATCAACAACCTCAAGGTACTCAGGTTCGTATCCGACTTCCATTAATAAAGAATACACCTTGAAAAACATAAATCATTAATATGTAAAAGGAGTTCAGTATGGATATAATCATTACGCTCGTCCTCTCCTTTTTTGAATGGCTATGTTTATTTCTATTTCCCATTATGATATTGGGATATTCCTTTAAAGGAAGTTATAAAGCGATGGCTTTAATTGCTGGAATGATGAGTATTTTTTCATTACTTCTACATCATAGTCCACTTCTTATTCCCTATATCATCATTCTACAAATTCTCTCAGCCCTTCTTTTAGTTAGATGGTTTTTTGCTAATAAAATGTTAGAAGCTTTTGTCATTACAAGTATTGGCTACGGTTTTTACATTTTCATTCAAATGATTTTTATGGAAGTTCTTGTAAGGGCATTTACATGGGACCATTTTCATTTCTTTTTTGATTTTTTAAATAAGACGACAATTCAAGTGTTAACCATTATAAGCCTATTTGTAATCAGCATGATAGTAAGATTTTCTACCTATCAATTGAATGAGGTTCGTTTCATTATTAGAGGCCCTAGAATGAATAAGAAATATAGAACACTCATTACGTTGATCTCCATTTCTACGATTGCTTTTATCTGTTTAACGGTTTACTCTCTATTAGGCGAAGAAGCTCCACATAAACAATTGTTAATTTTGTTAGTCATGATTCTAGGTTTTATCATTTTATCTTTCTACTTGTTTCTTCATATTCAGTTTCAAAAACAGCAGTTTTTGGAGGCGAAACAACTTTTCCTTGACCAAGAGCAACGGATAATCGATCGAGTTGAAAATTTAAAAGAAGAAAGCACCCAGCATTTTCAGGCAATACTAAAACTTACTGAAAGACAAGCCTACAATCTGATTACTGATTATATTGAATCTAATCAATTAGATAAAGCACCATTAAAACTTTCTTCTGTTTCCCAAAATGTGACTCCGCAACTTGATGAATTGTTATATAGTTTCTTAATTAACAAAAGAAAGTTAGGTCAACTATTTGGAGTATCTATTAAGGTTTCCGGAGAGGTACATGGAGGAGTGTCTATTTCACTACAACAAATTGTTTGTATTAGTAGAGTATTGGATGATCTTATTTACATACTTTTCCGAGCATCAGAAGAACAAGAAAAAACAATCAATTTTCATATGGATAGCGGGGGAGAAGAAGCCATTTCTTTTACTATCACAAGCCCTTTCCATATTGAAGAAAAAGTTGATGAAAACTTAACTTATTATGATGCTATACTACATTTAAAGCATCTTGGAGCTATCATTCAATCGGATTTTCAACCTATTAAGTTATCGATTCGCTCTCCGATTTTATAAAGGATGTGGTCAGATGTTTGAGAAATGGGCTGTGGTCTTTGCGGATCGTTTAAAAAGAGTTAATCCTCAGGAAACAGCTCCACATGATGTGCTTGTTTTTGGCTTTACAATTATTTTTAACTTGCTCTTTACAATCCTATTAATTATGGTTGTGGGTTGGATATTAAATGCTTATATCTTAATTTTACAAGTAGGTCTATCTTTTATGATTCTTCGTATCCTAACTGGAGGCGCTCATCTACAACAATCTCTTGCTTGTTCTATTACAAGCCTGCTGTTATTGACCACGATCATATGGATACCAGGAAAAGAAATATATATCTTTTTTTATTGGGTGCTAAGCCTATTTTTAATTTTAAAATTTGCGCCATATTATGAGGAACATCAGCTGAAACATTCAGCACAGTGGGAGAGAAAAAAGAAGATCTTTGCTTTTGTCTGGTTACTTATTGCTCTTTGCTTTTATCTCTATTTGGAACAAGAAGGTTTTATAATTGGTGCTTTTCTCCAAGCACTGTTATTAACCCCAATTGGAATAAAGTCCATTCGTGGATTGGATCATATATTGATTCAACTCTTTAAAGGAGGTGATAAAAGTGAGAAAACTGGCTAAACATGTTTCTAAAGCTACTCATGCTGTTGCTTCAACATTTGTCTCCGCATCTAGTCCCTTGGTACACGCACCTAAGATTCCAGAAAGCTTAAAGAAAACTAAATAATTGGTAGAAGAAAAGCTCGTTCCAGAGTTTAATAGCTTATGGACGAGCTTTTTGTTATTAATATTCTTTGGGATTCACGTTGTAGCAGAGTTTTGTTTGGGGAATACTAAAAAAAGAGGATAAGAGCAGCAGCAAGTGGAGTAGCAATAATCCCAATTTTGAGAAGTTTTTGTGGGGCACGTTTTGTGAGTTTAGCCCCGAGATAAGATCCAGTCATAGTTCCTACAAGAACGGTAAGTAAGAGTGGGACATCTAGACTATCTGCCCAATAATACCCAGCTCCTCCTGCCGCAGCGATTGGTAAAATAATCAGCATGGAAGTACCAGCAGCTAAACGCATTGGTAATCCAAGTAACAACATTAGCCCTAATTGAATAAATGGAGTCGCACCAATACCAAATGTCCCTGATAAAAAGCCGGTTATTAATCCGAGACTAACGACTGCTAAGGGATAACGAATGGTCTTTTTCTTCAATGGAACAGAATCACCTGTTGCTAAAACTAAACGCAAAAACAGAGCAATACTAGATAGAGCTAACATGCTAGCTGTTAACCAAGTGATTACAGACTCTGGAATGCTAAGTGCAATACCCGCTCCGAACCATGCTGCCACAGCCCCGACTATACCAATTAACAGGCCACTAATAATATCAGTATTTCTTTCCCGAATATGGCTGATTGTGCCAGACAATGAAGTAAACATCATAGCTGCGAGCGCTGTTCCCATAGCTAGATGAATAGGGTATCCAAATCCCACTGTTAAGATGGCTATCATAAATCCAGAGCCACCTGCCCCAATAAAACCGAGTAATAAACCAATGAAAAGCATTACGAATATCAATTCAACCATTTGCAAAAAGTCCAACCCCTATAAAAACGATCTATATTTATAATAGTTTTTCTTCCCATGGAGAGCAATGGTAGTTTAATAAGATTAGTAAGCTCAGACACTATGAACTGTTAGCAAGGGGAGGCTTTACTACTCTTCACCATTTCAATATAAAAAATTTGTAGCACACACCATCATGGGTGGCGCTACAATTACCGCCATAGTTATGAAATTTGACAATTAGGTAGTATCTCCTCTAATAAGCTCAACATCAATCACAATGTTATTCTTATCATCTATTTTTTCATTTTCAATTTGATCGATTAAAGAAGAACAGAGGGCTTTACCGATCCGATCTAAAGGCTGTTTGACGGTGGTAAGTCGTGGTTGTTGAAGCATTCTTGTAAAATTATGATAATCATAGCCAATTATCTTTAATTGCTCAGGGATTTGAATCCCATGTTGTATGGCATAAACATAAAGAGTGTAGGCCATAATATCATTGCTACAAAAAACACCATCGAACTTAGTAAGTTGATTCGCTAATTCTCTTTCAATAAATTCCCAGTTGCTTTGAAAATCGGCTTTTACATGTGCTCCCTCAAGGATCGTAAATTGGACGTCCTTTTTCATACAGGTCAATTGAAATGCGTCTGTACGGCGATTAGCTAATAAATCATACTGTAAGGGACCTGAAATATGAAGGATTTTATTGCAGTTTTTTTCTAGTAAATGTGTTGTAGCTAACTCTCCACCCTTATAATTATCGCTGGCAACATAGGGAATAGAAGGAGAAATAATCCGATCGAAAGAAACTATAGGTAAAGATAGTTTTAAATATTCCTCCACTTCTAAGGAATGGCTACACATAATAATTCCATCTACTCGATTTTGCCGTAACATGCTGATATAATTGCTTTCTTTTTCAGATTCTTGTAAGGAATTACAAACTAGAAGCTTATAATTCTTTTCATTAGCAAATGCTTCTACCCAATGAATCAATTCAGAGAAAAGTGGGTGGCTTAGATCAGGGACAATCATTCCAATAAGGTTAGATTGGTTTTTCAGGAGTGCGCGAGCAATTTGATTTGGTTGGTAGTCTAATTCCTTTATCGCCATTTCTACCTTTTGGCGTGTTTCATTCCCAATATATCCGCGATTATTTAATACTCTTGAAACGGTCGTAACAGAAACCCCTGCCAATTTTGCTACATCTTTTATACTGGCCAATTCATATCACCCCCATAACAAATTTATCTTTCTAAAGTAATTTAACTACTTATCAAAGCCCACAATGGCGACGAAATAGGAGGATCTTTTATCTTTAGCCGCTTATCCATCAAAACAAGGCGTTTCCGTCTATTAGTAAAACGTTTTAATTTATGTAAATAAGGTATAGAACAAGTAAGCTTTACTTCTTTTTAATTTTATCTTACACTCATTATATAATATGTCAAACGTTTCCATAAAATATAATATTTCAAACACTAACAATACAGTTTATTTCATGATATTTAAGAAATATGCTGTGAAAAAGTCTGTTTTTTCATAAAAAAAAGATGTGAAAACGTTTGACACATAAAATGGGTGATAGTATAATCACTGGCAGAAAGGTAATAGTGAGAAAGGACTTTTTTTCTTTCTTGCATATTTAAAGAATTTGCAATGAATGCTGTCTAGAATGAATGGACATAATTCATGCGTTACATACTATCAAAAGAGGAGTGAGCAGAATGAAAGGAAAAAAAGTTTTATCAAAAGTTGTCGCAACATTGGCTGTTTCCGGACTATTATTGGCTGGATGTTCATCAGGTGATGAAGGAGGAGCGAAAAAAGAATCTTCCAAAGATAAAGTGACGATTGATATTTTTCAAGGAAAAGTAGAGTTTAATAAACAATTTAAAGATTTAGCAAAAAAGTATGAAGAAGAAAATCCAGATGTGAAAATTAATATTACGAGTGTTGGTGGTGGAACAGACTACATTAGCTCATTAAAATCTCAATTTTCATCTGGTGATGAACCAGACATTTTCAGTATTGCTGGTCCATCTGAAGCGGCACAATTTGAAGGAAATTTAAGCGATTTATCTGATACAAAAGCAGCAAAGGCAGCCCTAGAAGGTACATTGGATGCTGTGACAAAAGATGGGAAAGTACAAGGGTTACCATTTAACCAAGAAGGTTATGGTTTTATCTATAATAAAACCGTTTTTGAAAAGGCGGGCGTAAATGCCGATGAGATTTTGACATATGACGATTTAGAGAAAGCGGTAAAAACGATCGACAGTAAGAAGGACGAGCTTGAAATTGAAGCAGTCTTTGCTTTACCAGCAAAAGAAAAATGGGTGCTCGGCAACCATCTTGCGAACGTTTATTTTGCCCCAGAATTTGATCATCAAGTTCTAAATGCTTATGAGTCAGACACTGTGAAGTTTGACCGTGGCTCTGAAATGCAAAGAATGTTGGACTTGGAAAATAAATACTCTGTTCAACCATCTCTAAGCCTTGATTATTCTCAACAGGTAGAAGAGTATTTCTCACTAGAACAAGTAGCGATGATTCAACAAGGGAACTGGATTTATCCATCTGTATCCGAAATGGATTCAGATTTTGCTGAAAATAATATCGGAATTCTACCAATTCCTGTAGAAGGATATGAAGGTAGTCTTCCAGTAGGAATTCCAAATTATTGGGCTGTTAATAGCAATAGTGATGATGAGACTGTAGAAGCTTCTAAAGATTTTCTAGATTGGCTGTATACTTCTGACGAAGGGAAAGAGTCTGTACTTAATGACTTTAAATTCATCCCTGCTTATGAAGGTTTTGACACAGACAAAATTTCTGATCCACTATCTAAAGAAATCTACCAATATGCTTCTGATGGCAAAACAATCGGTTGGGTATTCCTAGGTTATCCTGATGGCTGGGGAGATGAACTTGGCGCTGACATGCAAAAATATCTAGACGGAAAACTGTCTTGGGAAGACGTAGAAGCTGATTCCACGAAAAAATGGGAATCAAAGCGTAAATAATTCGTAACCAAGGAATAACAGCTGACAAACGAAAAAAATATGTCAGCTGTTCTTCCGGTTTTGATTCGGAGGGGTGAGCATGCGAAATAAAGATGTATCATTTTGGCTTTTTTTAGGACCAGCTTTACTGGCATTAGGTCTTGTGGTTTTTGTCCCTCTCATTATGGGAGTGTTTTACTCCTTTACGGATTGGGATGGATTATCTTTTAGTCAATTTATTGGTCTTGAGAATTATGTTACTGCATTTAAAGATAACAGTTTTTTACCGGCTCTTTGGTTTACGATCAAATTCGCGGTTGTGACAGTGATATTACTGAATGTACTTGGCCTTGGGTTAGCTCTTTTAGTAACAAGGCAGTTGAAATCTAGTAATTTCTTAAGAACAGTCTTTTTCATGCCTAACTTAATTGGAGGGCTTATTCTCGGATTTATTTGGCAGTTTATTTTCATAAGTGTGTTTAGTAATATTGGGAAATCATTAGGGATTGAAGGACTTACTGGTTGGTTGTCTACGACAAACACTGGTTTTTGGGGCCTTGTCATCTTAACTTGCTGGCAAATGGCAGGTTACATTATGATTATTTATATCGCCTATTTAGAAAGTATTCCGCAAGATCTAATTGAAGCAGCACAAATTGATGGCGCTAATAGCTTTCAGCGGTTTAAGAATATTACATTTCCACTTGTTGCCCCTGCCTTTACAGTGAGTTTGTTTTTAACTTTATCGAACTCTTTTAAAATTTATGACCAAAACTTGTCTCTAACGAATGGGGGACCATATGATTCGACCCAAATGGTCGCGATGGATATTGTAAAAACTGCCTTTTCACAAAATGAGATGGCACTTGGACAAGCAAAAGCTGTTATTTTCTTTATTATCGTTGCAATCATCGCCCTTACTCAGGTTTATTACAATAAGAAACGGGAGGTAGACCTATAGTGAAGAGCAAGAAGCGAAATTTATATTTAATAGAAGCTTTTGGAATTTTGCTTGGATTAATCTGGCTCTCCCCGTTTTATTTGATTCTTGTGAATGCCTTTAAAACAAAAAAGGAAATTTTTACGAATGTTTTAGGATTGCCTACTGAAATGGCAACTGAAAACTTTTCCAGGGCTTTTGAAGACTTGGATTTTATTAAATCATTGGGGAATTCCTTATTAATTACGGTTTGTAGTATTATCATTATTGTTGTTTTCTCATCGATGGCTGGATATGCATTAGCACGAAACAAAAGTAAATTAAGTGGACTGCTCTTACTGATTTTTGTTGCAGCTATGCTTATTCCTTTCCAATCGGTAATGATTCCACTCGTTTCCTTATTTGGAAGTGTGAACATGTTAAATAAAGCTGGGCTAATCTTTATGTATTTAGGATTCGGTTGTAGTCTATCGATTTTCTTATATCATGGTGCCATGACCGGAGTTTCTAAATCGCTTGATGAAGCAGCTGTTATTGATGGGGCTAATCGTTTCCAAATTTTCTGGCATATTATCTTCCCTTTGTTAAAACCAATTTCTGTGACAGTAGGGATTCTCAATGTCATTTGGATATGGAATGACTATTTACTTCCATCCTTGATTTTGGGAGAATCAAGAGCAACGATTCCAATTAAAATGTTCTTCTTCTTTGGACAATATACGAAGCAATGGCATTTAGCACTAGCCGGATTAACCCTTGCAATCATTCCTGTTATTATTGGTTATTTCTTTGCCCAAAAGCAAATCATTAAAGGTGTGGCAGAGGGAGCTGTTAAGTAAGCAGAATGCCTGATTTTTAAAGGGAAATTCGGAACTGGAATTTAAGTACAAGCTGAATAAGTATTTAAATTTATGTGCTTCATTATTAAATTGAGTCGATGTAGACGTGAATTTTCTACAAAGGCTCAATTTTCATATGGATGATCGTGTGTGGAGTAAAGGGAGTAGTGAGATAGGGGTTATTTAAATGGGAAAACATCAAAAGGAACTTGCCAAGGCACAGTCTGCTATCAATGAAGTAAAACAGACAGTAAGCCAAGATGATTGGCGTTTGTGTTACCATGTTACACCAGAAGCCAATTGGATGAATGATCCGAATGGTTTTTGTATGTGGAATGGGGAATATCATTTATTTTATCAGCACCATCCATACACTCCTGAATGGGGACCCATGCATTGGGCTCATGTAAAAAGTAAAGATCTCGTTCACTGGGAAAGAATGCCGATTGCTTTGGCTCCTAGTGAATGGTATGACAAAGATGGTTGTTTTTCAGGAAGTGCTATAGAAAAAGATGAAAAATTATATTTGTTTTATACAGGGAACCAGTGGACAGGTCCTAATCAAGATACGGATCTTAAGCAAGTTCAATGTATTGCGATAAGTGAAGATGGGATCCATTTTGAAAAAATTAAGGAAAATCCAGTTATTTTAGAAGTACCTGAAGGAGATATTCATCCTTTCCATTTTCGTGACCCAAAGGTATGGAAAAAAGGTGATGTGTACTATTGTGTTCTCGGTTCACAAACGAAGAATCGGATTGGCCAAGCATTACTGTATCGGTCGAGCGATTTGTTTGACTGGGAATTTGTGAATGTTCTCGCGAAAGGACAAGGAAATCAGGGATATATGTGGGAATGCCCAGATTTGTTCCAGCTGGATGATAAAGCCCTTTTGGTTATGTCTCCACAAGGTGTTCACCCTGAGGGAGATAACTATCATAATTTGCATCAATCCGTAGCTGTCATAGGGCATTTAAATGAAGAAAGTGGAAAATTCACTTCTGAGCAATGGCAGACTTTAGACCACGGATTTGATTACTATGCTCCGCAAACTTTGATAGACGACCAAGGGAGACGGATAGTCATTGCTTGGATGGCTATGTGGGAGAGCGAAATGCCCGAACAAAAGCGAGAGTGGGCAGGAGCAATGACCATTCCTCGTATTTTATCCATGGAAAAAGAAAAGCTGAAAATTGAGCCCATTCCCGAATTAGCTTCTCTCCGTTATGATCCTATCATGTACCAAGAAATTACTGTTGATCAAGACAGGCAATTGGATGGAATTAATGGAGATTGTTTAGAAATGAAAGTCACTATTGCTGCGAAAGAGGCAAATAAATTTGGCTTAAATTTACGTATGAATGAATCAGGGACTGAATATACAACCTTAGCTTATGATGTGGCTGAAGAAAAAATCCTATTGGATCGTTCCCACTCAGGAAAGGGACCAGGTGGGATTCGGAAGGCGCCACTTGCCTTGCAGAATGGACAGCTTCAACTTCATTTATTTATAGACCGATCTTCTGTGGAAATTTTTATGCAAAATGGAGAAATGGTTATGAGTGCACGTATCTATCCTGGGCAAGGTTCTACAGGAATCGAATTTTTCTCGGACACAGCAATTGAAATTGTGCAACTTGAAAAATGGTCATTGAAACAAAGTGTGTAGTAACTAAAAGAAGAATTAGCGGTATGATTCCCTAGTTTAACAACAATGAATAGACATCATAAGAAATATAGCTGAAAGAGAGAGGGATAATAAATGAAAAAGAATTGGTGGAAAGAAGCAGTAGCATATCAAGTGTATCCGCGTAGTTTTATGGACTCTAATGGTGATGGAATAGGCGACTTACAAGGAATGATTTCAAAATTAGATTATATTCGTGATTTAGGTATCGATGTCATTTGGATGTCGCCAATGTATAAATCGCCAAATGATGATAATGGTTATGATATCAGTGATTATCAAGATATTATGGATGAATTTGGTACAATGGCTGATTTTGATCAGTTATTAGAAGAAGTACATAAAAGAGACATGAAATTAATTATTGACTTGGTCATTAATCATACAAGTGATGAACATCCTTGGTTTATTGAATCTAGGTCTTCAAAAGATAATCCAAAGCGGGATTGGTATATTTGGCGCGATGGGAAAGACGGCAAAGAACCAAATAACTGGGAAAGTATTTTTAGTGGTTCAGCATGGCAGTATGATGAGCAAACGGAACAGTATTATATGCACATCTTTTCTAAAAAACAACCTGATTTAAATTGGAGAAATCCAGATGTTCGTCAGGCTTTATATGATATGGTCAATTGGTGGTTGGACAAAGGGATTGATGGATTTCGTGTTGATGCAATTAGCCATATTAATAAAGAAGACGGACTTGCGGATATGCCAAATCCAGATGGGTTAAAATACGTGCCATCATTTGATAAACATATGAATGTCCCAGGAATCCATAAGTATCTTCAAGAATTAAAGGAAGAGACATTTTCAAAATACGACATCATGACAGTTGGAGAGGCTAATGGTGTTAAAGTAGAAAATCAAGAAGATTTATATGAATGGATCAGTGAGGAAAAAGGAAAGTTTAATATGGTTTTCCAATTTGAACATTTAGATTTATGGAATACAGAAGGGCAAACAAATTTGGATATTATCGGTCTGAAAGAAGCTTTAACGAAATGGCAGAAGGCTCTTGAAAACAAAGGCTGGAATGCTCTGTTCATTGAAAACCATGATCAACCACGCCGTGTTTCTACATGGGGAAATGATCAAGAGCATTGGTATGAAAGTGCGACCGCCCTTGCAGCTATGTACTTCCTTATGCAAGGAACACCATTTATTTATCAAGGTCAAGAAATTGGAATGACAAATGTGAAGTTTGATTCAATTGAAGAATATAATGATGTCGCGGATAAAAATATGTATCGAATTAAACGTGAAGAAGGAGTACCACATGAGGAAATCATGAAGGAAATCTGGCTTGCTAGCCGTGATAATTCTCGTACACCTATGCAATGGTCAGATGATCCACAAGCGGGTTTCACAACAGGTACACCGTGGTTAGGAGTTAATCCTAATTACAAAACCATTAATGTTGAAAAACAGCTGCAAGATGAACATTCTATTCTGCATTTTTATAAAAAGATGATTAAGCTTAAAAAAGAGCATGAACTCTTTACTTATGGGACATATGATCTTCTACTATCAGATCACCCACAAATTTATGCTTATACCCGAACATTGGAAGAGGAAAAAGTCGTGATTCTTGCTAATTTAACAGGTGAAGCAGCTCAGATGAATGAATCTTTACCTTTTGCAGTCACCTCAAGTCAATTGCTATTGGCGAATATTGATGTAGCTGATCATGATCATATAAAAGAGATCCAATTAAAGCCATTTGAGGCGCGAGTATATCGAGTTTAATATCAAAAATCAATTAAACCAATGAGCACCCACTTGTTGAAAACAAGGGGGTGCTTTTTTGATCACAAAATTAAGAAAACTGTATTTTTAAAAGATTGAAAAATATATCTAATCGATATATAATTTCGATATATGGAGGCGGTGAAATGTTGGAATTCATCCTCTTAGGTCTGCTACTCGAACAGCCTATGAGTGGCTATGATTTTAAAAAGACAATTGATTATACAGTCGGCTTTTTCTATCAATCTAGTTACGGTAGTCTTATCCTGTCTTAAAAAGACTGGAGGAAAAAGAGTATGTGCTTAAAACAGGATGCTTTAAAAAATAGCGTGCAATGAAAAAATTACAAAAGAATTTCCGGGGAAATAGTCGTATTATATGCTAGATAAACATTTTTTCTGCGAATATTGCTAACTTATCAATTTATTTAGGGAAATGAATAGAAAGTCGGAAGTGTAATAAATTTAAGCTGTCAAAAAAGATGAATATACGTATATATCAGGTAAGGGAGATGACTTTATGCAATCTGAAACTTTAATGAACTGGAGTCAGATCGGAAAAAGAGTGATGATTTTACAAGTATTATTCATGACTTTTACTGTTCTAGGTTTAGGGATAATTGGTTTCTTACCAGCTCTTCTAGCTATTATGGCAGTAGCCCGGCAATATTTACGAGAGACAGCAGAGCCATCGATCGTAAAGATGTTTTGGCGTTCTTATAAAGAAATGTTTGTAAAAGTAAATTTATTTGGGCTGCCTATAATCGGAATTATCCTAGCTATGTTCATGGCCATCCAGCATTTTCAACAAGTAGATGGGGTGTTTAGTCAAGTCCTCATATATGGCGCTTATTTTGTGATAGCTATTTTAGTTATTCTACTTATTCATGGATTACCATCCCTTGTACATATGGAAATTTCGTTTGTTCATTTAGTAAGAGGTTCTTTTCTAATCACTTTAATTCGGCCTTTTCATACCATCGTGGTGGCTTTAATGCTGATTACAGTGTGCTGGGTGAGTTATAAAATGTCTATTATTCTCGCTGTATTTCTGATTACCCCCGTAGCATACTTCTGGATTAAAATTGCCTTACATGCCTTTCTCGGTTTTGTAACAGAAACAGAGACGGAGCATGATAAAATAATGGAAGCATGAATGATCGTTTCCTTTTTTATCGCTAGTTGAAAACAACTACTAGTAATCTTCTCTGTAAACGAATACAAATGAATTATTACGTAAAACGAAAGAGAATATAGATTTAAAATCTATTAATTTAGCAGGAGGAGTACAGGGATGAAGAAACCATTATATGGACTTATGATTCTACTGATTATCTTTCAAACAGCCTGTAGTAAAGGCACAGAAAGCAATAACGTAGAGGAAGGACCAGATGAAAACTTTAATGAGACAGGCATGCCGATTGTTAATGAACCGATTACGATAAAAATGTTTGCAGGAATGGGTGCTAAGACGCAAAGTAACTGGGATGATATTTTAATCTGGAATACGTATGAGGATATGACGAATGTGCATATTGACTGGGAGCAGGTACCTCAAGAAGGGGTAGATGAAAAAAGGAATCTTGCTTTAGCAGGTGGTAATCTGCCGGATGCCTTTTATGCGGCGAATATGCCGACTTTAGATATTTTTAAATATGGCCAACAAGGTCTTTTTCTGGAATTAAATGATTTAATTGATCAATATGCCCCAAATGTAAAGAAACTTATGGAGGAAAATCCAGAAATACGGAAGGCAATTACTTTTCCGGATGGAAAAATTTATTCACTTCCCGTCATCCTTGATCCGGAATTTACATCTGTCAGGACTCACCCACTCCCATGGTTTAACCAAGAGGTACTTAATAAAGTAGGAATGGACATACCTGAATCCACAGATGAGTTTTATCAATACCTTAAAGCTGTTCAAAAAGAAACCCCTAATATGACACCATTTGGTGGGCGAGATATGAATGGAATGATCGGTTGGTTAAAAGGTTCTTTTGGAGTTGGAACGACAGGACGGGATTTTATTGATAAGGATCCAGAAACAGGTGATATTCGCTTTTATCCGATTACAGATGGATATAGAGAAATGCTTGGGTATCTCAACAAATTATATAGTGAAAAATTAATTGAACAAAATATTTATACGATTGAATTAGCGAATTTTTTAGCAAATGGAAAAGATGGTAAATATGCAAGTACGGCTTTCTATGCCCCGGTTGAACTTTTTGGGGAAGAAGCAGGCGAGCAGTATGTGGGTGGACTGCCGTTAAAAGGACCTGATGGTGAACAAAAATTTGCCCAAGTAGCGAATCCGGTAGGACATATTGGGAAATTTGTATTAACTAATGAAAATCCTAATCCAGCTGCCACAATTAGATGGGTCGATTATTTCTATAGTGATGAAGGTTCCCGTTTGTTTTATATGGGGGTGGAAGGAGAAACTTATGAAGTTACAGATGATGGAGACTATAAGTATGTAGATAAAATTACTCAAAGTGAAGATGGGATATCAAAGGATGAGCAAATTACTAATTATCTTGCTTGGCTTGGGATTGGCGCACCTGGAATCTTGAAAGAAAAATATTTTGATGGTTCGGAGGCAGCTGATCAAGCCCTTGAAGCTGCAGCAAAGATGGAACCTTATCTTATTGAAGAAGCTTGGCCACCTTTCACTTATACGGATGAAGAAGCGAAAAAGCTTGCAGCTCTTTCGGCTGATATTGAAAAATATGTGAATGAAATGCAAGATAAATTTATCGTGGGCGAGGAATCTTTTGGAAAATGGGATACATTTGTTAAAAATATCGAAAAAATGGGCTTAGAGGAATATATGGAAATTCAGAAGACAGCTTATGAAAGATATCAAAATAATTAACAATAAATCAATGAAAACAAGTTACTCATTAAAGAGTGGCTTGTTTTTTGCGTATGCGTTTATATTGAATTTAGAAAATCCTTTAGTACGATCGATAAAGGATTTTTGCATACTCGGCAATACAATATTATATGTTTTTAGCACCAATAGCAAAGAGACTCATTAGACGCTAGCCCCTAGCCCTAAAACTTGTTTCACAGTAAACAATAAAAAACGCAATTTTCGTTTGTTTCTATTTTCTTCTGTAATGATTCTACATATTTTTCCGAGCGGCTTTTAAAGGATATAAGAAGAAATTGTCGGTAACACTCTAAGAAGAAATTTATGAGAAAATAACTATAGGCTCAACTGGTTCTATCTGGTATAGTTGATAATATAACTAAATGTCTTACGGTATTAAAGTGGAAATATAAATTATTTTTTTAATTCGAACGTCTTGACATAAAAATAAGCATGGTGTAATTTGAATGAAAGGATAGTACACCAAAACTACATTATATGTAAAATATAGTTTTAAATATTTGCTGATTGAAAGCGCTTAATAAAAATTTGGTAATGTTATAACTGCAAGAGAAAAAGAACTAAGAAAATATAAAATTTATTTTTTTCCACGTTTTTTCAAAGAAAATTATATAGAAACTACATTCAGAAGAGGAAAGTTGATTCACCTATTCAGTCAATTTTGAAAACGCTCTACAACGAAGTTGGTATAGATGTCGTTCTAAGTAAGGTATTTTCAATTATTATTGAAACTGAATGAATTTAGATGAATCGAGGGGAAGCCCTTGTGAATCAATACTTATATTAAGGGGGGATGAGCAGCATACATTTAATCTAAGAAATTCGTAGGAATGCAAGTTTTACCCTTTTTAAAACTTACAATCTAGGGGGTCTTCCTTTGAAAATGAAAAAGATTTTATATGTATTTATGACTTTATTATTACTGTTCCTTGTAGCATGTAGCAAAGATTCGGGAGAAAAGGCGGGTACAACTGATAAAAGTAAAGAAGTAACAGATAATTTTAATGAAACTGGTATGCCGATTGTCGATGAACCGATTACACTTAAAATGTTTGCTGGAATGGGAAATAATACTTTGAAAAATTGGAATGATATTCTCGTTTGGAATACGTATGAAGAGATGACGAATATCCATATTGAATGGGAACAGATTGAGGCGGAGGCGATTGAAGAAAAACGAAACTTAGCATTGGCAAGTGGTTCCTTACCTGATGCCTTCTATGCAGCAAATATGCCAACTCTAGATATCTTTAAATATGGACAACAAGGTTCTTTCCTTGAGTTAAATGATTTGATTGAAAAATATGCCCCGAATTTAACGAAGTTAATGGAAGAGAACCCTGATATTCGTAAAGCAATTACATTTCCGGATGGAAAAATATATTCATTGCCATCTATATATGATCCAGAATTTACTTCTGTCAGAACTCACCCTTTAATGTGGTATAACTCTGAATTATTGGATAAGTATGGGATGGAAGTACCAGCTTCAACAGAGGAATTTTATTAATATTTGAAGAAGGTAAAAACGGAAGATCCTGATATTACTCCATATGGTTCTTATAACGGTACTTTAATGGTGAATTATTTACGCGGAGCTTTTGGAGTGGGGACAACTGGGCGTGAATTTATTGATAAGGATCCAGAAACAGGGGATATTCGTTTTTATCCTATTACAGATAATTACAAAGAGTTATTGCAATATATGAATAAATTGTATTCTGAAAAATTGGTTGAACCTAATATATACACAATTGAATGGGCGCAATTTTTAAATAATGGAGCAGAAGATAAGTATGGTAGTATGATTTTCTATGCTCCTGAAGAGCTTTTTGGTAAAGATATTGGAGAGAAGTATGTCGGTGGATTACCACTTGAGGGGCCGAATGGGGAGCATAAATGGTCTAATGTTGTAAATCCAGTTATTCATATTGGAAAATTTGTCTTAACAAGTGAAAATCCAGACCCTGCAGCGACAATTAGATGGGTCGATCATTTCTATAGTGATGAAGGGTCAAGATTATTCTATATGGGTGTAGAAGGTGAGACCTATGAAAAAACAGATGATGGCAAGTTTAAGTATATGGAGAAGATTACAAATAGTAGTGAAGGATTAACGAAGGAACAAGAAATCGTTAAGTATCTTGGCTGGGTTGGGATTGGTGCTCCTGGTATCCTGATGCAAGATTACTTTGATGGCTCTGAGGGGTCTGATCAAGCTGTCGAAGCTGCAAGTAAAGTAGAGCCTTATTTGTTAGATGAAGTATGGCCACCATTTACTTACACAGAGGAAGAAGCAAAAAGATTATCCGCTCTTTCAGCAGATATTGAAAAATACGTAAACGAAATGCAAGATAAATTTGTTGTCGGAGAAGAATCTTTTGATAAATGGGATAGTTTCGTAAAAAATATAGAAAAAATGGGCTTAGAAGAATATATGGAAATTCAAAAACAAGCCTTTGAACGTTATGAAGCTAATTAAAGCTTAATTGTTTTAAAATAGATCTGTCTGAGGCAAAAGAATAATCATCGGTGTAAAATACGAACTAATGTGATATGTGAGGATGGATGAACGAGCTTCAGAAATAGACTTCGCTTGCCGCGAATGACTGGTGCCCCTTTTAGGCAACAGAAAGATGGTCATAAAGACGTTGTATAAGCGTAGATGAACCCAAAGGGGCATCGTACATTGGGCGATGAATATGGATTTTCCCTTGGTCCTTAATGGGCATTGTGGGTTCCCGACGATGCCTTCCGAAAAAATAAGACGTTCTAGCTGGAGGTGACCATCATAAGCCAACTTCAGCTAGAACCCTTATATTAAACTCGAAAAATTGCAAAGACCTCGTGCACTATGAACGAGGTCCTTTATAATGGGCTGACAAATCTTTCCACAAATTGCTGTTTAATAATGATAGATCAGGTTTTGGCGTTTTTCTGAAATGAGGATCTTTGATTAATAAGCTATAGAAAACTTTGATGTCTTTAATAGCTTGCCTAAAGGAAATCGATTGAAAATCATTGTCTATATGATGATGTATATAGTGAATCAATGTCTCTGAACCAATTTGATCATTATAATGAATATGTTCCACTTCACAAAGATATCTTAATAGACGCTCTAATGATTGTTGTTTTTGATTAGATAAATTAAACGTCGTTTGAAAATGTTGAGTGTATTGTTCATAATAGAATGAATTTCTTTGTTTCAAAAGCATCTCTCCTTTTAAAGTTATTTGAAAAAAGTAGACTCCATATACAACGAATAGTTATATTGGAGTCGTAATTTTAGATTTTAAATTTTTTCACTAAAGCATTTAATTCTTCCGCCAGATTGGAAAGATCTGCGGAGCTTACAGAAATTTCTTCCATTGAACTGCTAACTTGTTGTGAAGTAGCGGAAGTTTGTTCAATACCAGCGGATGATTCCTCCGATACTGCAGCGATATCTTGGATCGAAGTATGGATTTCCTCGGTTTCTTCCGTCATACTGGATAAATTGTTTGTAATCGTTTGGATGTATTTAACCATTTTTCCTAGACTTATTTGAATTTGGTCAAATGTCTCAGCGGTTGTTTGAATTTGATTTGTTCCTTGCTCCACTTCTTTATAACTATTTTGTAGAGATTGAGTGACAAGCTGTGACTCTGAATGGATATTCGTTACTATTTTAGTAATATCCGTGATTGAATGAGAAACCTGTTCTGCCAATTTTTTTACTTCTGAGGCTACAACAGAGAAGCCTTTTCCATGCTCTCCAGCACGTGCTGCTTCAATAGCTGCATTTAAAGCAAGTAAATTTGTCTGATCCGCAATCTCCTCAATAACGGCTATTAATCCGTTTATTTCATTGGATTGTTTCTCTAATCCTTCTACCTTTTGCACAGCGTCTTGAACAATCTTGTCAATTTTGCCCATCTGGTTATTAGAAGACTGCATCAATTGTCCGCCTGTTTTAGCAAGTTGCACCATCTCTTCGGAACTAGTATATATTTTCTTACTATTACTATTTACCTCATGAATTCTCTCCATAAACTGACCAATAGTAATAGAAAGATCGTTTGTACTGTTTGCTTGTGTTTCTGCCCCAGTCGCCAGTTCCTGCATGGTGACAGAGATTTGTTCTGAACCAGATTTTACATCACCGGTTGCTTGAGTTAAATCTTCACTATAGCTTGTCACTGTACCAGAGGCTGTTTGAATTTCCATTAGTAGTTTTCTTGTATGGTTTGTCATCTCATTCATAGCTAAGATTAATTGCCCGGTTTCATCTTTTGTATTAGTTTGCAAAGGCTCCCCACTAAGATCCCCATTTGCAAGGGATTTCATTCGATTCGTTGCTTTTTTTAGAGGGGAGGCAATAATATGGGAAGTCGAGAATGCCGTTACTATTACAATAATAAAAACAATCACAGTTAGAATCACAACAGTAAGTAAAATTTTCCCGCCTAAAGAAATATTGGTCTGTCCTTTATCATAAATATTTGTTGCCTGATTATCTGCCAATTCTTCGAGACTGTTTAAAATGTCTTGGGCGATTGGCTGGATATACTCTGAATTTTCTAATGCCTGATCTGGAAAATCTTGATCATATACATCAAATACATCAGAAATAACTAGATCTGTCCATTTTTCATTACGATTAAGCATCACATCAATCTCTTCATGATTACTTTTTTGGGAGATTATATTGCTATACTCTTTGCTTTCTTCAGCCAATTTTAAAAACTCTTCCTTAAATTGTGGATCGCCATATAAAAGATAACTACGTTCCATCATAATTCTTTTGGAAAGGTTTAAAGCCAATTTGTCATCAGCTGTTAGAAGAGGTAGTTCTTCATTATTAATGATTTTGGATTTTTGATTCATTTGATTAATAGAAAGGAAGTTAAAAATACCTAAAACCAACACTAAAAGTAAGACGAGTGAAAACCCTGCCAATAACTTCGATGTGATTGTACGGAAATGAAACTTTTTCATTGTAGCTACACCTCTTATTTTGTACGGTTTATACGTATAGTCGAAAAATTAAAATGGAGAAAAAGGAATAATATACCGTTACTTTTGTAATGTAAGCGTAAAATATTAGGATAAGAAAGACAATGAGTTTGTGGGAAAATATAAGTTAATTGCATATAATGTTATATTTTTCCATAAAAAGAACAGGGATTTAGCTACTAGAAAATAATACCTACAAGTAAAAAAAGCTAGAATGGCGTGTTGTTACGCAGACGTAGTTAACTAGGACACAAATTAGACAAAAATAATATTGAATTCACCTTGCAAAGTTTCGTATAATTAAGGATATGCTTAAAGTTTAAAAAAATGGTCGAAATGTAACTTATTATGACAATAGACGTCTACTTTTGAGACAATCTTACTTAATGCTTATAAAAGATGGACAAGCGAAGTAGGATTATAACTTTAAAGGGAAAGGAAAACTAAGAATGCAAAGAGCAAAACAAAAAAAGAAAAGGACAGGTTTAAAGATATTTCTCTCTGTTCTATTAGTGTTGGTATTAGGAGTCGTAGGGTATGGATATTCGATTTGGCATAATGTAAATAAGGCTGCGAACACTGTTCATAAACCAATTGAACGGACACCTGAGGTAAAAAGACCCTCTGAGTTATCATTGCAGAAGAAAGAGCCTTTTTCCGTTCTGATGTTGGGAGTAGATGAACGACCTGGAGATAAAGGCCGTTCTGATACTATGGTAGTGATGACAGTAAATCCACAAAAAAATTCAATGGAAATGTTAAGTATTCCACGTGACACTCGTGTTGAGATTGTTGGACGCGGAACAGTCGACAAAATTAACCATGCATATGCTTTTGGAGATGTAGAAATGTCGATGAATACAGTAGAAAAATTCTTGGACATTCCGATTGATTATTATATTAAAATGAATATGGATGGTTTTAAAGACATCGTTAATGCGGTTGGTGGAATTACTGTGAATAATGATCTCGATTTTTCACAAGGTGGTTACCAATTTGCTAAAGGTAAGATTGATTTAGACGGAGATGCTGCTCTAAGTTATGCTAGAATGCGTAAGCAAGACGCTCGTGGTGACTTTGGAAGACAAATGCGTCAACGTCAAGTCATTGAGGGAGTTATGAATAAGGGAGCAAATATTACAGCCCTTTGGAAATATGATGATGTGTTAAAAGCATTAAGTAATAATGTAGAGACCAATTTGTCGATGGATGATATGGTTGATATTCAGAAAAACTATGCTGGTGCTCGTCATAAGATTGAGCAATTAGAAATAAAAGGTAGTGGTTCGACAATCGGTGGAGTATGGTACTACGTTGTTCCAGAGGAAGAGCGTACAAATATTCAAGCTCACCTTAAAGAACATTTAGGGTTGAGCTAAAGAAAAGAGAGGAAAAGGCTACTCAATATAGTCTTTTCCTCTTTTTAATTTTAGTAAATTTAGCCAAGTTAAGTCATGAATAGTTTTCTATTATAGGGAGAAGTAATGGAGGGACCTAATTGAACTTCCTAAAAGTAATTTGCCAATTAGCCCCGGTTTGAATATGATAAGCTTTGGCGAAGGAACCTTGATTGATGGCGATGCCCATTTTATCTAGGGAGTTCACATAAATTAAAGGCTCACCTAGACGACTATCGGCAAAAGAGCGCCCATAGGTCATAATATTTTTGTACACTTGTCTAGTATCATTATGAATTGTCACTTCTAGGGCATCTCCGTGCTGAACTTGTAGTTGTTTGAAGAGAGTGCGATCAATATTAGTCCATAGATTACCAAAGCGGATATCAAGAATATCGATATGCCCTGTAATCAAATGATCTTGAATTTGGGCTTTTGGTTTAATAAGTTTGACGACAGAGTGCACAGGGATTTCGGGCCCTACTTCTTCAAAAGATATCAACCTTGAAGCCAGTCGTGCAGCAGTATATACATAAACATCTCTGCCATGAAAAGTATATGATTCACCTGAACGTGGAAGACGATTGATCGTTTCATCAATCACTCTTACTTCTTCCAATCCCACTTCATCATCAATATGTGTCAAAGTCCCATTATCAGGCGTTATAATATATTGATTTTCTTTCGTTTTTGCTACTATACTCCGTCGGTCAGAACCAACACCAGGATCAACGACAGAAACAAATACCGTGTTTTCAGGCCAGTATGAAACGGTCTGAAATAGTCTGTATGAGCCTTCCCATATATTATATTGAGGAATATCGTGGGTTAAATCAAAAATTCTTAATGTTGGGTCGACAGAAATAGCAACCCCATACATGGCGCTAACAGCACCATCACCTAAACCGAAATCTGTTTGTAATACGAGATTGTTTTTCATTCGACATTCCTCCAAATTATATGTTTTAGTTATTCTTAAATTACCCTTTTTATTCTGATATAACAGAGATGTGAAAAGTTTATTAAGAGGCACTGTCTCCCGAATAGAATTCCGGCATCCAACTTTTGCTTGTTTACTTTTAAGAACAACAAAAAAACCACGCCCATATCTATGCATCTAGATAAGGACGTGGTTGGAATTCACGTGGTACCACCTTAATTTACTGTCTTACTCACGTAAAACAGCCTCAGCAAGTACGAAAGTCGATGGAACTGACTCTTATACTGTGGTATAGATAACGAGTACCAAATCTCGTCGTAACCTACTCGAATAAATAACTTTCAGTCCGCAACTCCGAGGCCATTGTTCAGATGATGATTTTAACTTCTTTTCAGCTACCGAAGCTCTCTGTTCTAAAATCAATTCTCTTACTTTTTCTCTTCACCGTCTTTATTATTAAATTATCTTAAGTATAAATTGGAATTATCAAAAAGGCAAGAAAATTGAATGAATAATCTTTTCTCCGCATTGATTACAGAGAATTTCTGAAAAAAGAAAGAGATTTAGTGGAAAATTAAGTAAGAAGCTGTTTCAAAGGTTGCAAATCATCAAAAAGGCTTCCTTACCGCGGGTAGTGCTTCGATCCTCATTGCTAGCTAAAGATCTCCAGTTGCTGCTAATCCTGCAGGTTTGTCGTCGTTTTTGGGCTTTCCTCCATTTTATATATAGATAAAATATGGAGGAAAGATTTATTCCTTTTTCTTTAAAAAAATTCCATTCTCTCCATAGGTGCAGAGAAAAAAAGCCCTTTCAAAAAAATGTGAATTGAAGAGTTTTTTATAGACTTCTATCTTCATAAGTTTTTGTTCCTATTAATTCTATCTAAAAGATCTTCTTGACTATTTTGATAGAAACGTTTAAATTATAGACGAAGTTTAAAAAAAGGGGATGAGATGGATGTCAGAGAAGTTGAAAGTGGCTATTGTTGGTTGTGGTGGAATTGCAAATGGTAAACACATGCCAAGTTTATCTAAATTAGAGCAAATTGAAATGGTTGCTTTCTGCGATATTATCGTGGAAAAAGCGGAAGAAGCGGCTGCTAAATTTGGAGTTGAAGATGCGAAAGTTTATGAGGACTACAAAGAATTGTTAGCGGATTCGTCCATTGATGTTGTACATGTTTGTACACCTAACAGCTCGCATGCTGAAATTTCGATTGCTGCACTGGAATCTGACAAACACGTAATGTGTGAAAAGCCTATGGCTAAAACATCAGAAGAAGCAAAACAAATGGTTGAAGCTGCGAAACGTACAGGCAAAAAATTGACAATTGGCTATAATAATCGCTTCAGACCTGACAGCCTTCATTTACATAATGTTACCACTCGTGGAGATTTGGGTGAAGTTTATTATGCAAAAGCCCATGCAATCCGCCGACGTGCTGTTCCAACATGGGGTGTCTTCCTTGATGAAGAAAAGCAAGGTGGGGGGCCATTAATTGATATTGGTACTCATGCATTGGACCTTACATTGTGGATGATGGATAATTATAAACCAAAAGCGGTATTAGGAACTACTTACCATAAACTTGGGCATATGGAAAACGCTGCAAATGCCTTCGGTCCTTGGGATCCTAAAGAATTTAAGGTAGAAGATTCTGCATTTGGTTTCATTACAATGGAAAATGGTGCAACGATTGTTTTGGAATCAAGCTGGGCGCTTAATACATTAGATGTGGATGAGGCGAAGGTTTCCCTAAGTGGGACACTTGCTGGAGCAGATATGAAGGATGGCCTTCGTATTAATGGAGAGGAATTTAGCCGATTATATACAAAGAAAGTTGATTTAGGTGCTGGTGGTGTTGCATTTTTTGATGGGAAAGCGGAAAGCGACTCCGATATTGAAGCACGCCAATGGATTGATAGTATTATCAATGACACAGAGCCACTTGTAAAACCGGAACAAGCTTTTGTGGTAACACAAATTCTTGAAGCAATTTATGAGTCAGCTAAAACTGGAAAAGCAGTATATTTTGATTAATAGATTTACCTACTACTATTCCGATCTATCTTAAATAGATCGGAATTTTTTTTCGTGAAAAAGTTGTAGACAGTTTACATAGAAGTCATACGTGCATTTTTGGACAGAGGTGTTCCTATGAGAGATCTGCTAGTAAATAACTACTATTTGTGACTCTTTATGACTAATGCCGTGTTGCTCAGAAGCTCACCATATTTCCGCGGAAAGTGAAACATATTTTCAAAGTGGATTATATACACTATAGAAGTTTGTCTTTGCTTTGGTGGAACCTTTTCCCCAGCTTCTTTTCTTTCTACAAATCCAATCGAATAAGAGTTGAGTCAAAAAACGGAAACAGGTATGATTAATAAAGATGGACAATATGATGCTTTAATGATGAAAATTTAGGAATGCTAGGCAGTTGGTAGTGTCAAAAATTCTATGAAAACAAATGCCTAAACGTAGCTCTACGGTCTAAATGTGGTGGTAAGCTACCGCAATCGCTCTTGACAAACACGCCAATGGTTTGAATTACAAGTAACAAGGGC
>NZ_JAGGKH010000012.1 GCF_017873565.1 Lederbergia galactosidilytica | reverse complement strand
ACTGACTTTTCTCTCCAAAATTATGGAAGGATGGGTCGGTTTTATTTGTTGGGCAGTAAAAAAATCAAAAAATCGGCAGATTTTCAGTGCCCTCCGTAGGAAGCAAAAGGGTGGTTTTCAACAAAGTAAGTAATTTTTGACAACCACCACCCTAACGGTAGAGGTTGTGAGAGAAGTGTTCAAAGCACTTCTCTTTATTAGTATATTCTAATTATATAACAAATAAACCAAAAAATAAAGTAAGGCCTGTTTCTTTCTATTAGTGATATTATGTTCAAAAATTCCTTTTCTTGAAAATGAAGGAAAAGGAGTGGGTGGCTTTTTTTATATTTGCTCCTCTCATTCGCTGAAGTTTCTGATAATAGATGCTAAAAGCCATATAATTTCTTCGAGTCTAAGAATCTCTTACAATTCAGTATCTTTTGGATCTGACACTGATTCTATTACTTTTTCCAAACACATAGATCGTCCTATTGTGCTTTTCTTAAATATCTCCTATACTAAAACTGAACATTAAATACATAAACTTATTTAATGTTCGTATTTCACTTCGTTAGGGGGATCATAATGATAAAAAGTATGAAAGTATTTGCAATTTTAGCTATTTCTATGTTGATGCTAATGGGCTGTACATCGGCACAAGGAACATCAAGCGAAACAAATGAACAACCTGAAAAGAAGGAACCGATCGCTGTACAAGGGGCGATGGATGTGGAAGTTTCTGCATTGCTTGATGCAATGGGTGACTATAAAGAAGAAAAATATGGCAATTATTCATTTTATGTTGGGGAAATTGAAGAGATTCCTGTTGTTGTGTCAAGAACAGAGGTAGGTATGGTCAATGCCGCAGCATCCACTACACTTTTGATTGAGAAATATCAGCCAAAAGCGATTATTAACCAAGGAACAGCTGGTGGACATGATCCAAATATACATGTATTTGATACAGTTATTGGTACAGAGGTGATGAATATTGGCAGCTTCCGTTCTGAACATCTTGACGAAGGACAAGGGATGAAGCCAGAAAAATGGATTCATATGACAACGGACATAAGGGAAGCAGATGGAGAAACGAAAGAGTATGCGGCCCTTCCAAGTGATGAAAAGCTAGTGGAAGCTGCTTTAAGTGTAGCAGATCAATATGAATATGGTGAGGTCGTAGAAGGAAAAATCGGTAGTGGTGACTGGTGGAATAGAGAGATTGACCGAATTCAGTGGTTTCACGAAAACTTCGGAACAAGTGCCGAAGAAATGGAGGCTTTTGCCGTCGCTCAAGTCGCTCATGTACAAGATATACCTTTCTTATCGATACGTACCATCTCAAACTCTGAAGTCACAGATGATAATATTGAGGACTTAGAAAAGGCTGGACAATATGGCGCCGAGTTTTCGGTTGAAGTTGTCAAGGCAATCGGGAAATAATAGAACAAAAAGGCGGATCTGTCTTAGGGACGGATCCGCTTTTATCTTCTCTGGCATGGTTTCTGATCAGATCTACACTAATTTTTATTACTAAGCAGACATTTTTCCCCACACCTCTTCAGCTATTTCAAAAGTATGCTTCATTTTATTCCATATTTTTTCATCTGTTTGTTATTTGTTCTCTCTTCGGTACTTGAAAATCTACATTGTGGACTTAGGGCTAAAATTGATCTGAGAAGATGAATTGACTTGCTTCTTATATACGTTGGATAGTGAGATTTGATATAGAATTTTTAAAATAGAATCGCTTAATCAGAACTGATGAAATTGTCCTTGATTTTAAAGTCCTGATGATTTGCTGACCTGAGGAGACTTCTAAAATAACTTAAAGGATTCAATTTCGAATAGGGGACCAGAGTGACTAAACGGACTTAATCCTATGGAATACAGAGGGTCACTACTTAGGTCAGCCTTATTAATCGGCTGCCTATTCGCGGTAACTTTACCACATACGCATACAAAGCCTATAGTAAAAGACGGATAAGATAAAAACACAAATTCGGTATACAAGCCAGTTCTTCTTATATTCAAAACTACAATCAGTGCAACGGTCCGTTTGATGGTACTCAAAAAACTATTAAAATATAGCCAGCTTACCACATGTTTTTATATGGGTTTGATACGCCTACACATTTTTAAAAATGATATACTAAAGAAAGAATAAATGTGAGGGAAGTCCTAGTTCTCATGAAATGAATTAATATTAGTTTGCTGAAGGTGAGTCTATTGCACACAAAAGAATTTATCCAAAAATATATATGTAAGTCTGGGGAAACGATTGAACAGCTTAGTCAAAATGAATGGCAAATCCAAAAGTGGACGGCGCGGACTTTTAAAACAATGGGGAATGTTCTGGCGGAGGAACAGTACGATCAATCGCCAGTAGAGGAAATAAAAGGTTTAAAGCTAAAACCCCATTCTCGTAGAAATTCATTACCCTTATCAGAGAAGATAATACAAGAAGGGTTGTATAAAGGATGGATTATTCAAGAAATCCGCTTTAAGAAAGATGGTAGGACACCAGCAGATTCGGTGTATCGAATGGGGCCTGGATTATTTATATATGAAAGGCTGAGGTCAGAGAAAGTTGATTTAGAGGATAGAGAACTCAAACAAATTTTATTAAAAGAATTGGAAAACTCAAAGGGCACCTTACCAAATGATTTTCTAAATAAGATTAGTGAATTTACGATGGAAACAATAGATTCTGAGTCATGGGGCAAAGAGAGAGTTCGGAAGTTTTACCACTTTTTAATCGCTTACCTCCGTTTAAGAAGAAGGAAATCTCGGATGGAATTTAAAGAAATTGGGGCCACTTATTATAAAAAAGTGGGCGGCTCAAAAGCTTTTGATTCATATCAGGATGTTTTCATCGATCGCTTGGAAAAATGGCTGAATGCACCAGCATATGAATTAGGTATTATTAGCTTTGGTTCGATTGTACCCGTATTCTTTACAGGAAATTTGCATGGCCGTAGCTCTCGTTATTCTTTGGGAACTGTTCATGCTACGACAGATATTGCGATCGCAGGTGAGTTATTTCATACAAATGCAAAGAATTTGTGGCTTGTTGAAAATCGGGCTGTATTAACAAGAATGGCTGTCGAGGTTGATTTTCTGGAAACATCTCAATCATTTGTACTTGGTGTTGATGGTCAGATTCGAGGCGCGCATCGAAAAATGATTAAACAGTTATGTCTCAACTCTTCCATCGAAAAAGCCTTTATATGGGTGGATTATGACAAAGCAGGCCAAATCATTGCAAGGGATATCGCTCATTTGGCGGAGGAGACACCTTATCTAATAGTCGGAAATCTAGGTCATTTGTTTTCCTCCCACGAAGAATATGTAAAATCGTTGAGCGAGACTCAACCAGCAGAACAAGAGATGACGCTAGGAGGGCCAGAAGAATGGAGAAAATGGATCGAGAAGTAATTTCTATTTTTAAATCGGATCACGAATTACCCCAGATGTCGAGAGCTATGAGGGACATTATCTCTTTAGCTGGTGTCATGAAAGATCTCTCTTCAGAGTCAGCCTTTGCTTCTCCGTTAGAGATGTTACGTTTTTTAAGAATCATCGAATTAATCCATGAGGAAGCATATGGTCTAAGTGATCCAATTGATAGTGCAGAAACACTCTATTATCGTTACCAAGCACGGTATAAAGATGGGGAGCTACCCACAAAAGCAAGAGTCAATCAGATTGTGACAATTTTGGCAAAGAATAATTGGATAAGCAAACAGACGCATCAGATCAAAATGATGAGTGTAGGCAAGCGGATGATGGATGCTTTAACAAGGTTAGCCAATGATTCCCTGGCCTATTATTTGGAGGATGAAATTGGGCGCTCCTTGTTTCAAGCGCGGCGAGACGCGGAAATTAGTGAAGCATATGACGATAAAGGAATTTCCGGTGGGAATAGGATCGCCAGTTTAATTCATAATGTGCAAGGCGCCATTGATATGTTGAAGGAACGAGAGTTGGAGCTTCTTGCTGACCGTAATGCTTTGCCGCAACTTCAATTAATTCATACACTCATGGAGGAACTGGAAGGAAAACTGCAAGAAAGAATTAACCAATTTCAAACCATCGAAGACAGTCTCGTTCTCAGTAATTTGATGCAAAAAGGAGCAGGGGTGCTAGCTGAGGGGACAAGCTTATCGATTGGCTTGATTAATAAATATTTGCAATTTATGAATGTTCAACAGACACCACTTCAAACGGAAATTTCTCCAGAAAAAGTTCGTGTTTTTATTGAGAAAATGTTTAATCCTCCTCCTGAATCAGAAATCCCAAATGCGCACCAGCTTTTTAGTTTTATGGAGCAAGCCCAGTATGAAGGGGAAGAAAGAGACGGTATTTGGATGCCAGTTAAATATGCAACGCCACTGTCCTATTTAGACATTGAAAAGGGAATTGACTTTTTGGAAAACTATGAGCCTGTTGTGGCAGATCTTGAAGAAGTAAAAACCCTCGAATTTCACGAGGAAAATATCGAGGTAGATTCGGTGACAGAATTAGTCGAGGAAGCGAGTTGGCTGCTCACAAAGGCAAGTATTGATACAGAAAAAATTGAGAACTATTTACAACAGAAAAAAGAAGCAGATATAGAAGAGACGATTATTGAGACGAGTTCTCCATCATGGGGTGATGCGATTCGCCAACTCTTAGCTATAGCAGCTCTTGAAGCTAATAAAAACATTGAATTTCGACCGAAACAGGAAGTGAAGCAATATGAGAAAGAATGGGAGTGGATCGAAGATGAAGACAGAAAATCCGGCATTCGAAGAAGAGATCATGCAACATCAAAATTTAAATAGTTTTCATACATTACGAAGTGTATTAACAGATCGAGAAGAGCAGACATTTATGTCGATATTGTTTTCATCAAGTGCCACGATTCGGGCTAATAATTTTGGTCTCTCTCGTAAAGAAGTGGAAAAGTTATTAGGTGTCACGCGTAATGACCAATACTTCTTTTCCTTTTTGTCACGAGTGAATCAAGCTGTTGGGCGTTATTATCGACTTATATATGATGAACAACGAGATCAAGTTGTTGTTCTACTGCGCGTACCAGCTTGGTCTGCTCGCCATACCCTATCGGAAGAAGCTCTTGCGGTTTTGCTCTATATGTTTTATCAACAGGAAGTGCTGAAGCACGAATATACCCTTTTATCACAATTGCTAGAAGCGTTCGGACATGAAATGTTAAAAGGGGGCCGGCGGATTCAGCTTGCCTTAGATTCGTTAAGAAAAATAGGAGCGATCGAACATGATCCGGCAACAGAAAGAAAAGATTCCTATTGTTTAACAGCGATTGGTGTTCATATGTTTTCAGATTCCTTTTTACGTAGAGTGGTTGAATTCAGTCATTCTAATCAATTGTCTAAAGAAGACGTGATGAAATTTTTCAGTCGTTATAATCTTTACGAACAGGAGGGAATGATGTGATTCCCTGGCGATTACAATTTTCTGGGATCCGTGATTACGGGGTAGAGGAAATGAATTTAGAAAATGAACATGACCATGTGATCATTACGGGGCCAAACGGGACAGGTAAATCCACGATTTCCTTCTGTATGGGAGCCGTTTTGCGTTCAAGCAAAGTGGATATTGATGGATTGAAATCGCAAAACCTTCCAGTAGATCAAACATGGCATGCCCAAATTCGTTTTCTTTTTAAAAATGTAGGATATTCTCGAATTGATGCCCCTTTATATATTGAATTTCGTTTATATTGTGAACAACTTCCGAAACAGCCGATCAAGCTTCGTTATGAAATTCATGATGGGGATGAAATAGACCAATTAGAACTACGGCAAACGTATCGTTCCGGAGATGTAAATAAAAACAATTATTCTGCCTATAAACGAGAACTGCAGTTTAAATACAAAATTCATCCCGACTTGTACTATTTAATTTGGTATCAGCAAGAGGTCAATCAATTTGCTGAGATGGTGCCAGAGGAGCGGTTCCGGATATTTAGTGAAATGCATGGAATCCAAAAAATTCAGAAAGACTGGGAAACAAGTTTGGAAGTTGTGAAGGAAGCTCAGGAATCATTAGCGGTCACGACGAATCAACAAAAAGCATATGAATTTAATTTGTCGGTGGCGAGAAGTGCAAAAGATCGGTATGAAGCGAATAAGAAACGGTTGCACGAAAATGGTTATCTGTATGCCTGTATGACCTATCAGCTTCAAATCGGGGCTGAACAGGATCAAGTGAAAATGGAAAAGTATATAGAAGAACGTGAATTGGAGTTGGATTCATTAATTCATCAGCAAATTGAAAATGAAGAGAGAATTGCTCTAGAGAAGGATAAGAGAAAAGACCTAATCCAGGAACAAAATCAGAAACAAGCGAGTCGAAAACAGCAACTCGAGAATTTACGGATGAATGAAGATAGGCAAGCGGAAGTGGATACTGAAGTGAACCTACTTCAAAATGAACTAAGCGAGCTAAGGGAAGCCTATCAGAAACTATCTTATTCTGAAGAAGAAACGAAAGAAAAATGGCTACAAGCAACTGAACAAGCCGAACAGTTAAGGGGAAGAGACAAGAGTTTAAGGGAAAAGATTACAAGTATGAATGATGAAATGGAATCTACTCGTCAAAAGCAGGCAGATCTAAAATCGGCTATTAAACAATGGGAGGAAAATAGTCGATCTGCACATGATCTACTAACGCGTTATACCTCAAGTTATAAGTTAACCGAAGAGATCGCCTTACTCGACGATTCCATACAAACGAAAAAGGAACAGTTGGAAGAAAAGAATAAACAACTGCGTACTTCCAAAAAAGAGTTAGAAATGTTAGAACGAAATCAGATTGAGTCACCGCGCCAGCGTGAAGCGATTCGCGAGTTGAAAAAACAGGGAATTCAAGCTTATTCCTTCAGGTATTTTATCAGTATGATAGATCATGTAGACCTTAAAAAGGAAACCCTATTTGATACGATTAAATATACGGTCTTTTATGATGGTTCAACCTGTCAGCCTGTTAATGATCTGTATCATGTGTCCTTAAAAAAGATCATTCCGGATCGATCCCTTACTGAATTACCGCAATGGGGATTACGGATGCGTGAGGGTCTCTCAACGGAAGATCAAAATAAAGCAGCCCGAGTACTATGGTGGATTGAACGATTTTTTAGCAAGGAGACTCCACGTATTGAACATGGCTGGCTCGTGGATCAACAAGGGATGAGAGGGGCACAGGAACAGGATTCCTATATTTTAAGTAAAAAGGCTTTGGAAAATCGCAAACAGAATCTTGAACAGCAAATTGATTTTTTGCAAAAAGAGCTGGAACTTTTGAAGGAGAAAGTAACGAAGGAAAATGAAACATATCAGATTTGGAACGCAGATGTTCAGAAGATAAAAGAAGCAGAAGCGTTTTTATCCACAAAAGCAGAGCAAGACTACCGAATCAAACAATTAGAACAATACAGGATTTTGTATCAGCAGCTACTAGAAGATAAAACAAGATTGGAGGAAGAGTCACAAAACACTTGGAAGGAAAGTCATCGGTTGTCGGAAGAGGTTAAAAAACTCGAAACGGACTTACAGGTATATGAGAAATTCAGTCAGCAAACGGAGAGAATTGAGCGACTGCAAAAACTAGAACAGTCTTTGAAAGAACTTAAGAATGAAATAAAAGGTCTCCGCAGCTCTATAACGACATTGAATAATGAGCTAGATGATGTGCAACAACATCTCAGAACCAACCAGCGGACTATCGATGAGTTGGAAGATGAAGGGACTCAAAATAAACGGTCCATAAAACTAATTTCTAATCAAAAACAGGAAAAAGAAGAAGAAAGAATTGCTATGAGCAAGGTTGCTGTAGGTTATAAAGAGGAGTTAGAGGAGCTTCGACAGCTTATTCCTGATCTTGTAGAAAAGGCTGCTACAAATAAGCAAGCTGATGAATCTAAATTTGAACTTCAAAATCGACAAAACCAAGCGAAAGTAGAATTTTTTACTGCAAAAAATGAAAAAGATATTGATCCCAATGCAGTGGAAAACTTTTACACGTTAGAAAAGGAAGTTCTTCGTAAAAAGGATGAATTGCTTGCTGCTAAAAATCTTTTGGAAGAAAATGAGGAACGTGCCATCCAGAATGAAAAACGATTAGAAACAGCCATTACAATGCAAGTTCAACGGATCCACCTTCTTTTTGAACAGTATATGGGCTTATTTCAGTTTGAAGGTCAGATTAAATATGAGAAAACCTTGGATAAGAAAGGCCGTCCAGTCTTTAAATTGTTTATCTACGTTCGGAAAGAAGGGCATCGGGGAAAGGTTTGGGATGTAAGTTGGAAGGCTAGAGGAGGACGCGTCGGAAAAGGTGTTTCCGGTGGGGAGGAATCTCTAAGTTCTCTATTATTCGCTCTTTCTCTATTGCAAAACTTGGAAAACCGCGCTAGTTTTATCGTAATGGATGAATTCGATAGTGCTTTGGATGAAAACCGTAAAGCCAAAGTCTTTGAACTGTATGCGGAAGAACTCCAGCGAAAATTAATTATATTATCTCCTAAAGGGCATGAAGATGAGTATTATAATCGATTTTCTAAAGCTTTTATTGTCTCACATGATCCTACTGAATTGAGAAGTAAAGTAAAGGGAATCAAACTAAATTCTGCGAAAAATTTAGTTTAGAATAGTTCTAACAACACAAGCATTCATAACATCCGACAGAAGGTGAAATACGGGGACGTAACTACTTCTCTATAGAGAGACTGAGAACCGTCCCCCTTGAACGAAGCTCGAAGCGGCTGGAAGAATGTTCCATTCACTATCAAACTAAATATGTTCACCTACTTGAAGATCATTATCAACAAAAAACATTTGAATATTTAATGATCAATTTAATTCCAACCTAGACGATGGTCATATCAACGGGTTGTTTAGAAGTTAGTTGAGCTAAAAGATAAGTGACTTTCTATTTTTCATTATAACAAAGATAATCGAACAGAAGCACAGATTTCAAGATATTACCAAGAAGCAATGAATGCTCAAGTTTCCACATTGCTTTATGCAATGGATAAGACTATAAAGAAGAGAAAAATTCAGTTATTCATTTTATGTTGGGGAGATTGAAAAAATTTCTGTTGTTGTGTCAAGAACAGAGGTGGACATGATCCGAATATACATGTGTTTGATATAGGTATTAGTACAGAGGTTATGAATATTGGAAGCGGATGGAGAAACGAACAAGTGACGGCGTCCTATGCTAGCACAAGGCTTTAAGTTAATTATATGTCATTTGTCACATGTAGGTTTTGATGGTATCCTGAATTGTAGTTCCCGTGTATAAATGGGTATTTAGGTTTTTTGGGAGTGTAGCTGGGTGATTTGTTTTTAGACCAATTTAAAAGAGGACCAGACGCATCCAGTCCCCTTAAGTGTAAGCCGAAGCTGTACACCGCTATTAATTATATAGTATGATACTATAGTTTATTCTATTCGTAAAGTACCATTTAAAGATAATTTATTAAATTATTTACCTTATTTCTGAAGTCAGAGCCCATTATAGAGGTGTGAACCGGTATGGGTATTGTACTTCTGAGTTTTTCGGACTCAGTATAAAACATTCTGACAATTTGTTTTAACTCAATCTTTGTAACACCGAGCTGTTTAAGTAGAAAAATTAAGATAATAAAATAATCAACGATGGTGTCAAAAGTAATATTAGTAATTTTAGTTTCGCTTTGTAAGTATTCTTTTAAACGTGCCGGAGGATTCATCTTTTTGAATCTGCAATCAAAGACTACAGAGTTATGAGCCACAGCGTTTCGAAGCTCTTTTATAAGGAAAATGATATCTTCCACAATTCGCCCATTCTGATTATGATTAGTAGTATGCATATTTAAATCCCTAGCAATGGCTATTCTCGTGTCTTGATTTAAACATTGTAGGAAGAATCCAAATTCACCGAGATTAATCACCTCAAATATAGCCCAAAGTGGAATTGGTTTATTGTTATGGAAAAAGTGTGAAATTACGGCTTTTTGTTCAGAATAATTGTAACTAATCTGTTGATTAATTTTATTACGTAAATCAAGTCGCTTCTTCATTTTGTCCCTATACTTGCTATTACCTGTGTTTTCTTTCTTATAATCATTTAAAAGATGTGAAAACACGAAATCAAAATCCGCAGGTCCTATACCAATTAATGTATTAAGTGTGTAGTTCTTAAGAGCTGTTTCAATGAACATTATTCTTGGGTATAATATGGTTTTCAAGTTTGTGTCGAACTCATATACCCCGACAACCTCATTAAAGTTGGTATAGGCAATTTGGTGACTAGCTCGTCCGATAAAACGATACCCTTTGTATCCATGATAATATCCAATATTTAATAAATCTCTTTTCTGTTTGCTTCCGCTAATTTCAATACCGTGTTTATCCCTGAGGTGACGCATCAATCCATTGGTTGTTTTCCCTTTTACCAAAGTAAATCTCTCCCATTTATGACTATTATCCTAATTATAAAGAATTACTAATAAAAAACAATCAGATCTGCAAATATAATTGAAAGACTAGTATTATAATTTATAATATTTCTGTGATTTTACGTTGGATTAATATCCTATAAACTATTGGAAGAGTAGGAAAGTGTATTTCTTGAGTTCTTATCTGCAATTCGATTTAATTTTTCTCTTCCGAAATCAACCTAGATTTTGGAAAAAATATCGTGTTTTAAAATTAAGTGTTTTCCCCTTTTTATGCTGCAAAACAGGTACATATGAGCTTAACTAAGGAGAAGGAAGATATTATTGTCACAATGATGAGAGTGCATATTTTTATTAGTAAAAATACCGAGATTATGATAAACACGTTTCGAGTTTTGTGAATAAATCGACAAAAGATATTGATCTTACAATATTTAGAGGGATTAAACAGACTGATTTAGGTTCAGGAGAGTCTAAAATTTGTTATTGGATAAGTATGGTAAATATGATAAAATCCAAAATGAAAACGTTGTCATTGAGGAGGCGAGTGGAAAGTTATCATAGTTAATAATCCGAAAATCGAGAGGGGAAATGGGATATGAAAGGTAAACGGTTCAGAATAGTAACTGTCATATTCATGTTGATTTTTTCTATTATACTCCCGGTTATGGCACCTACGTCTGTGAAAGCTGAGTAAGAGAATGAAAACGTTGTTATTGAAGCGGGTACCTTAGTTGAAGAAGAGAAGGAAGCTAATTCAAATGAAGATGGTATAGGAGGAATTTATGAAGCTGAATATGCCGAATTAGAAGGTGCAATCGTAGATAATAAGCATATTGGTTTTACTGGAACAGGGTTCGTTGATTACGTTCCTAATAGGCCAGGAGGCTGGATTGAATGGACAGTGGATGTTCCAATAAAGGGGATATATAATCTGGATTTTCGTTACGCACATGGTGGTACTGATTTACGACCAGCTGAAATAAAGGTTAATGGCGAAACAGTTGAATCAGAGCTACCTTTTGACCCAACAGAAGCTTTTACCGAATGGAAATATACTTCTACAAAAGCGTCATTAAAAGCAGGGGAAAATAAAATAAGTGCAACCGGGATCGCTCCAAGTGGTGGCGCCAATATTGATCATTTAAAAGTATTGATGGAAGTCGACGAAATTTATGAAGCGGAAGAAGCTAAACTGGAAGAGGGAACCGTTATTATTGATGATAAGCATGCTGGGTTTAACGGCACAGGGTTTATCGATTTTAAGCCTAATCAGCCTGGTAGTTGGATAGAGTGGACGATTGATATACCAATAGAAGGAGAATATTCCTTAGACTTCCGTTATGCACATGGAGGAACAGATAAACGTCCCGCCGAAATAAAAATAAATGATGAGGTGGTAGCGCCTGAGTTAGCTTTTGATCCAACCGGAGACTTTACAGCATGGCAATATACATCGCTTAAAGCCAAGTTAACGGTTGGTAAAATCGAATTCGCTTAACAGGAGTGGCAACAAATGGCGGCGCAAACATTGATCATCTTCGTGTTCATAATAAGTCTGGAACTTCCGAGGAGGAAGCTGGAAACATAGACTATTCTGAAATGGAAGAGATCGTTTCTGGGATGCAATTAAAGAAACTAAAAGAAATAGGGATGATCGTTGAAAAGCAAGCAAATGATGACCAACCGATTACAAGAATCGAATTCATGTCATTAATGAATGATGCCTTTGGCTTTATCAAAACGGAAAAATTTAAAAATCTTAGCAATGAAACAGCTATATGGGAGATTTCCCTAGATGAGTGGGATGCTTATGTGCTTGAGGCAGCAAAACAAGCTGGATACACAGATATTCTTGTGGATAATGGACAAATAAAACCCCATCAACAAATAACAAAAGGTGAGGCTGAGCAAATTATTGCCTACTTAGAAGGAGAGTCTACTAGCTCTTCAGCTTCCACGGGATTGACGTGGGGAGAGGCTAAGAAACTGATTGATCCATTGAAAACCAAGCATATGTCTGATGCGGTTCAAATTGTAGATGTGCATGCAATTGCCGCCAATCTGTTAGCCATTACACTAAATGGTCATTTTGAGGAATTCGATTTTGCTGATATTGAGGTCATTGTGCCGACAAGTAGCTGGGAAGGACTATCACCAGGATTTAAAAGATTGAGAGCCGATAAAGCTGCAAGAGGAATGAATAAGTTTGGGCAGACAGTTTTAATTGTTCACAGTTTAGATGAGTGGGATGAGGATGGCGAATATGAACAAGAGGTCGATAACATGAGATTCTCTGGAGATCTAGATGCTGCTATACAAGAGGCAGACAATTTGCTAACTTGGCAAATGGAGCATGGTGGCTGGACAAAGAATTGGCCTCACATATACACACGACCATGGGATGGAGAGGAACCTCGTTCTGAATGGATAAAGGATGGTGTGGAGTTAGGAACAATTGATAATGATGCGACGATTTCAGAGATTTTATTTTTAGCGCAAATTTTTCAAGAAACGCAGGATCTAAGATATAAAGAAAGTATTATGAAGGGGATAGACTTTTTATTTAAAATGCAATATCCAACTGGTGGATTTGCACAAGTATATCCTGAACGAGGGAATTACTCTGATTATGTCACATTTAATGATGAAGCGATAATTAATGTTTTGGAGCTAATGGATCAAATAGTGAAAGAAAGTTATCCATTTGATTCCGATCTTATTGATGAAGTATATCGTACAAAAGTGAAGGAATCGATTGATTTAGCCGTTGATTATATCTTAAAATCGCAAATTGAGGTGGATGGGAAATTGTTGGCCTGGTGTGCCCAACATGACCCTGTCACCTATGAACCAAGGGAGGCACGTGCTTATGAACATCCATCCATTTCTGGTTCAGAATCAATCGGCGTTATTCGCTACTTGATGTCCAGACCCCAAACGGAGGAGATTAATCAAGCTGTGTTAGGGGCATTGGAATGGCTAGATGAAGTTAAATTAGAAAACACTCGTTATATAAGTGGTGACCCGGATAATCAGTACTTTGTTGAAGAGGCTAATTCCACCGCATGGTATCGATTTTATCAAATTGGCACCAATAAACCGATTTTCTCTGGCCGAGATGGGATTATAAGGCATGATATTATGGAAATTGAAGAGGAACGTAGAAATGGATATGCATGGGGAGGAAGTTGGGGGACAAAGTTGTTAGATGTTGCTAAGCAAACTGGCTATTTTACGAATAAAGTATTTGTACAGGTTAGTGAAACGAATTCTATTGATTCATTTGGGAGAACGCTTGTCCAAGGGGATATTAAGAAGTTAAAAGGACAGATCAAACAGATGGAAAACCTTGATGAAAAACTTATTGTCGCTCAAGATGGCAGTGGGGATTATGACACCGTACAGGCAGCCATTGATGCAATTCCGGAAAATAACACAAAACCTGTGACGCTCTATGTGAAAAATGGAATATATAAAGAAGTCGTGAAAGTGCCCAAAAACAAGCCTTATATTACCATGGTCGGTGAAAGCACGGAGGATACAATGATCACGTATGACAATTATGCGGGCAAAGACAATGGCCAAGGTGGAACTATCGGGACAAGTGGAAGTGCAAGTGTCTTTCTGCAAGCAGACGATTTTCGAGCAGAAAATCTTACCTTTGAAAATGCATTTGACGAATCAGCAGATGTCGATGGAAAACAAGCGGTTGCTGTGAATGCTAGTGGGGATCGGATGTATTTTAAAAATATCCGATTTCTTGGAAATCAAGACACATTATTAACCCACTCAGGTACACAATATTATAACCAGGTATATGTAGAAGGAGATGTTGATTTCATTTTCGGAGCCGCAAGAGTGGTGTTCGAGGATTCTATCATTCACTCTTTGGACCGTGGATCTAAAACAAACAATGGCTATATTACGGCTGCTAGTACATTGCTGTCAGATGAGTTTGGCATGTTATTCTTAAATAGTAAATTTACTAGTGATGCAGCTCCTGGAACGGTCTACCTAGGGAGACCATGGCCAGCAGGTGGAAACCCCGAGGCAATGGGTAGTGTTGTGATAATGAAAAGCGAACTAGGGGAGCATATTCACAAGGATGGTTGGACATCTATGAGCGGGTTAGAACCTGAGAATGCGCGATTATTTGAATATCAAAACTACGGACTAGGTGCCATTGTGAATGAATCGCGGCGACAATTAATGGATGAAGAAGCGGCTAAATGGACAGTAGAAAATGTATTAAAAGGCTGGGATCCAAGGGAAAAAGATCCGGGAGACGGAGATCCACCGAATAGTTTAGCCGATATGCTCATATCCATTCAGCGTTATGAAGAGGAAGGGGACTTTGCCAATGCTAAGGCAGCTCGCGCTTTACACATTCATTTGACAGCCGTACAACGCTATGAGGAAAAAGGGGAAGTAGAAAAAGTCGTCAAACACCTCAATGGCTTCAAACAATTGCTCCAACATCAAATAGATGAGCAATTGATTTCCGCAAATGCTTATCACAATCTCAAAGCCGATACGGATATACTGATCAAACAATATCAATAGATTTTTAGCGACAGGTATCAGCTTCTAGGACTATTGGAATAAAAGAATAATAGTATACCACGATAGTAAAAAGCGGATCTGTTCTTGGGACAAATCCGCTTTGTTTTTTTAAAAGAGCACCAACTCATTTTAAGTGTAAGTCAAAGCTTTGCACCGTGATGATACTACTCGACTTGGATCTCCGCAAAAGTGGATTCATTCATCCCAAATCATCATAACTTGACAGAGTATGGTAAAATTAATTTATCGAAAAGAAATTTTTTGATAAGGAAATTAATTCGCCTCTTCCTGAGGGGTTTACAAGAAAAATTGAATAGTCTAATCTAAACCTAGCTCTTAGAGTTAGGTTTTTTTGACGTCAAAACCAATTTAATCGAATAGATTCGAAAGTAACAAGAGAAAAAGCTACTGATGAAAGTAGTCTAAGCAAATGAAACATTTCGATAAACTGATCTCTAGAATCGTTGTTGTTTATTTATCGCATTTAAATACCTATTTAACTTTTCGCATGGGGGTGGCTAATATCAGATTGTCACTTTCTAAATCCAAAAACTTGGTGGATCTCACGCATTAAAGGAATGGACATGTTTGATTAAATTCTAAAAAAGTGGTTGAGAATATAGATCTAATTAACTATACTATTAATGGTAAATATTACCTATGAATTTGTTCGTAAAATATAAACTTGGGGGACTTAGGAAATGTTGTTAAAGAAAAAATGGTTGGCAATGTTGGCGGTCATGACTGCTATATTACTTTTAGGCGCTTGTGGAGGAAAGAATGCAGGGGGTGGAGATCCTCTGGTTGGTGGTAGTGGTCCACAAGATGGTTCACCAGATGATTTGATGCCGATAAGTGAAGGGTTTGAAAAATACCCTGTCTGGGTTGAAGTATATGAAGATCCTGTTCGAGATACAGAAATTCAAAATATATACGTTTTTAAAAAGGGTGAAGTCACAACGTATAACTTGAATGAAGGAGATATAGGAAAAAGTGGAGTGGTAATCGAAGATATTCTGGGTATGTCTGATGATGAACTCATAAAATTTGCCAGCAAAACATCCAATAAGCAATATGACGATTATGAAAAGGAAATGAAAGATAGAAAATTTTTTAACGTGGAATCGTTCAATGAAACAAAGGAAAGCCTTTATATTGGACTTGAAGATTACTATGGAGAGGACTACAGGGGAGCCTATGATGCGTATCTTAAAGACCAAAAAACGATGATGGAAGACATAAATTTCAGCATCGAAGGAGAATGGTCCACCCAAGCGAATAAATATACGCTTGATGTAAAAATAGATGACTTAGGACAATCTACCGAAGGATTGGATCTGATCATACCAAATGCCATTTCCAAATTAGATACTGGTTTTATTAGCACTACTTTTGGTGATTATCTTGATTATTTATATTTTAATACAGATGCCATTTTTATGGAGACGGGCAATGAAGAGAGAGCTAAAACACTGGAACAAAATTACATCGAGCCCCTTAAAAATGAGGGACGTTTTGTAGAAAAGGATGGCTTTGAGTTAATGCATCCGCAAAACTTTGTCCCTAATCCGTTTGTGTGGAAAAAAGAAGAAAAGATACTCTCTTTTGACTCAGCAACCATGAATCGAAAGATTTTCGAGACAACCTTCTCAGGGATAAAAAAGGGGAATGGCGGTTTATTCACTCGTACTGATGATTCATTTGTTGGTTTTAGATTGGACAGCCCTGATTCCAAAAAGAAAAATGTAACTATTGAAGGGAAATAAAAAGAAGGAAATGGGGAAATGTTCCCGCAAAGTTAAAGTTTTTTATTATGCAACTATTTAGCTGGTTTTTGTTCTGATTTGTAAGGGACTTTAACCAGCCATTTTTTAATCCATTTATAGAAATAAATAATTTTAAAATCTTTGATTGTCCGTTATAAAAACAATGCGTTTGTTTCTCTCTCCTTAAAAAAAGAATTTTGCGTAATTCTACTTCACCAAATACTTTATATGAATTTCCTCGTTATTTCATTTTCATTAGCCTTTTTATACATCAATAGCCGCTCATATCAAAAGCGAAAATTTACGTTTTAAGGGATTACAATCTATTCATAGAATCCACAGTATCATTTTGTATACTAGAGCACTTATAAGTGCGTACTTCTCATTCTTTATCATCTGTGTATAATGGAAGGGGAAGTAAATTGATAAATCATAAATGCAGAGGTGTTTAACATAATGGCAATTAAAGTGAAGGCAATTATTGGTAGTACAAGTTCAACTTCATATAACTTGAAACTAGTTGAATATATGAGAAATCGTTATGCAGATAGATTGGACATTGTACCTGTCCTTATCAATGACCTTGAAATGTTTTCAATTGATATTGAAAACCAACCGCCTGCAAATGTGCAAGCATTCAAAGATGATGTAAAAGATTCAGATGCTGTGTTATTTGCAGTTCCTGAATATAACTTCTCGATCCCAGGTGCATTGAAAAATGCAATCGATTGGCTATCACGTGGTGGCCGTCTTGAACTTCAAAATAAACCTGGATTCATCGTAGGCGCATCTATGGGTGTATTCGGAAGTATTCGTGCTCAATTGCACTTAAGAGAAATCTTATCTAACCCAGCATTAGCGCCGGCACTATTGCCAGGTAATGAGGTATATGTTGGTTCCGTTCATGAAAAAATAAACGAAGTTGGTGAACTTACTGATCAGGCGACAATTGACTTCTTGGATGCAGTTGTGAACAACTTTATCGCGTTTTACGAAAAAACAAAGGGTACAGTGAACGCTTAAGTTTCAAGGAATATCTTTTCAAATATGTCTATTCAGGCTGTCGAGAATTCTCGACAGCCTTATTAAATAGTTATACGCAAAAAGGCATAAAATGGTTTTTCTCTAGAAGGGGAAGAGAAGTAGATGCAAACCCCGAACTGGTAATGTCTATTACGAAATAAATGCCCTAGCAGTTTTTGAAAAGCTGCTAGGGCATTTATTGAGCATGTTTTTATAGAATTTCATTCGGTATGCTTTAATTAGAAAATACTAAAAAAGTTTTTCTCCTTATGCTACTAATCAAATTTCTGATCGCAATTTAAGAAATTCGCAAAAAGTTCTACTGCGGATGCTTCCTTAAATTTCAAAGATAATCCTGCAATCTTTCTTCTACGGAATTTCCTTCAATCAATTTTACACTAATGAGATCTTCATTTACAGGCTTTTCATTGATCATGTTTAATAATTGCTCCGCTGCTACTTTCCCCCAATGTTGTCGTGAATAACCAATGGTCGTTAATGTCGGTTGGATGTATTGGGATAGTTCGATGTTATCAAAACCAATAATATGAATATGTTCGCCAATACGCAAATCCGTCTTGAGTAGATCATGATACATGCCAATGGCCATTTCATCATTAAAACAAAATACAGCGACAGGTTCTCTATATTCCTGAACAATTTGTTGTGCGGCTCGTTTCCCGCTTTCCTTATCAAAGTCCCCACTAATCTCAGTATAATCGACATGTAAATGATGGCTTACTACTTGTCTAGCAGATTGGAGACGCTTTCTATTGTCGAAGTTATTTTCAGGTCCTTTGACAATATATAGTTTTTGATGACCTTTTTGGATCAAATATTCAATCGCTAGTTTTGCGCCATTTTGGTTATCAAGTAGGACTGGCTGGATGTTTGGATGGTCTAGCTCACGATCCAAGACGACCATTTTATGACCTCGACTGGCATATTCCATTATTTTCTCGCTCGGAAAGGAAATGTCTAAGATGACCGCACCATCGAACATGCGCTCAGGGATAAAACGATGCGATTTTATTCCACTGCATACAACCAATTCATAATCATGAGCGTTTAACGCTTCCCGCATACCTTGGAGAATTTGACCGAATATTGGTGCCGTATAATCATTAATAAACGCCCCAATTACTTTCGTTTCCTTCTTTTTTAAATTTCGCCCTGCAGCATTGGGGATATAATTGAGATCATTGGCGATTTCTAAAATTCTGGAGCGCGTCTTTTCAGAGACTCTCGTATTTCCGTTTAAAGCATAGGATACCGTCGAAATCGAAACCCCCGCTTTTTGGGCAATATCTTTAATGTTCACCATGAAATTGATTCTCCTTACGTGCTAAAGCAATCTTTATTTAAATTATAAACAAAATCTTTATATTTTGACATTTATTATGCGCATCCTTTGTAGAAACGTTTCACTTAGTGGAATCTGAATTTAATCAGTGTACAAGTTGATTATACATTAGGATCATGAGAATTCCTAGATGTTTTGTAGAAACGTTTCAACAATTAAGGATTGTCTCTAAAGTGTATTTGACTTAAGTGTTGATTTATCAAGATTTTTAAAAAGTATTTGAAATCGCTTTCGATGTGTTTTATAATCTTTTGTGGAAACGTTTCAGCAAACTTTTTAAAAGGGAGGCTCAATTGGACTAAGAGAGAAAGCGCTATATTCGCCTAGATTTATTGAAGGGGAAGAAGTCTGTTGGTTCATTGTCTCTATGAATCTATTGTTTCATCCAAACTGTGGATTCATCTGTTTCATGCCTTTAACAGCATGATTGCCGTAATTTTTTACTGATTATTTCGTCTATTGGAGCCGCGGGAAGATCTTTAAGTAGATGATTACAAAATATTAAAATATGCGAAAAAAGAGGTGTTGTAAAGATGAAAAAGATGAATATCAAGCTTTTTACGATTATGTTGCTATGTGCAGTTCTTGTTCTTAGTGCGTGTGGGGGAAATTCTAATAAATCTTCCGGTGATAAATCGGATAGTAAATCGAGTAAAACTTTAAATGTATGGCAAATGGGTAACTCTGATTGGACAAAGATAGTTGGACCATATGAAGAGGAAACAGGAGTAAAAGTCAAAATCCAAGGGATCCCATGGGATAAGGGGCATGATAAATTATTGACTGCTGTTGCTTCCGGAAAAGGACCAGATATCATCCTTATGGGTACAACTTGGATGCAGGAATTTGTGGATGCGAATACGTTCGTAGATTTGACAGATTATCTAGATGAATATCCTAATCTAGCATCAGATGACTTTTTTGATGGTGCGCTAGAAACAAGTGTATTTGATGGAAAAACATATGGTATTCCCTGGCATGTTGATACCCGCTTGCTTTTTTACCGCAAAGACTTATTGGGAGATGTTGGTTACCCCGACGGTCCAGAAACATGGGATGACTTAGAGGATGCTGCGAAACAACTTGCAGCGCGTGGGAAAGGGAATTATGCTGTCGACTTAACTTTAACTGATGCTAATTTAGTCTATTCTTTCGCCTGGCAACATGGCTGGGATTATGAGCCTGATTTAGGGGCAGACAATTTTACAAAACCAGAATTTAAACAAACGATAGAACGCTATAAGACATTCTATGATAATAAATATTCGCAAGTTGAAAAAGGTAAGGAATTGGCTCAGGCTTTCAGTGATGGTACGAAGCCGATGTTCTTTAGTGGACCATGGGATATTAAAACAATTGAAGATGGAGCCCCTGATATCAAAGGGGATTGGGATGTCCGCTTAATGCCAGATGGCGGTACGAATCGTTCGATGATTGGTGGTTCACAAATAACGATCTTTAAAAGCTCAGATAATGTGGAACAAGCGCTTGATTTTATCAACTGGATGTCAGAGCCAGAAACACAGCTTTCATGGTATAAAGTGAAAAATGAGCTTCCTTCTAGGAAAGAGGCTTGGGAAGATCCTCTTTTAGCTGATGATCCGATGATCTCTACCTTTGGTGAACAACTGGAATCTGTTCAGGCTCCACCTACGATTCATGGGGGCGAGAAAGTTGGACAGGAAATCCAGAAAATGCTCGAGAAAGTAGCTCGGGGTGGAGAAGATATTGATAAGGCACTGAATGATTTGCATCAAAAAGTTGCAAAGATTCTCAAGGATTAAGAGGAATCTAGGGCGGACTCATTAGCGTGACGCCCTAGATCAAAATCATTCCTAGGGGGGACGAGATGAATAAACTAAAGATGAAAATGACTCCTTTCTTTTTCATTATGCCGGCTGTCCTATTATTGATCGTTTTTTCTTTTTTCCCGATTATTGTTGCGGCGGGGATAAGTTTTACTGATATGGATTTACTTGGGCTCGCCGATTGGTCGCAAATTAATTTTACAGGTTTAGAAAACTATATCGAGCTTTTTAAAGATGAGGAATTCTTACAAGCTATTTATAATACTTTCTTTTACGTAATCATTGGGGTGCCCTTGGCAGTTGGGAGTTCGTTCATTATTGCCTTTCTCTTAAACCTTGTAAGTAATTGGTTATCATCGGTTTTTCGGGTGATATTTTACATGCCGTCTGTTACAAATATTGTCGCTGTTGCCGTCATCTGGGGCTTCCTCTATAACAATGAATACGGTTTATTTAACTATATTCTTTCCCTATTTGATATTGGCGCGGTTCCATGGCTAGAAAGCAGCAAAATTGCAAAACTATCACTTATTTTGCTGGCGGTATGGAAAAGTAATGGCGTCAGCATGCTGATCTTTTTAGCGGCATTACAGTCGATCCCGAAAATGTATTACGAAGCTGCTGAAATTGATGGAGCGAATAGATGGCAAAAGTTAACGAAGATTACGATTCCTTCCGTAAGTTTTGCCACCTTTTTTGTTGTCGTGACTACGATGATTGGTTGGTTCCAATTTTTTGAAGAACCATTTGTTATGACAGAAGGAGGGCCGCTTAATAGCACGAATTCTATGGCATTATTCATCTACCAGGAAGGGTTTCAATATAATGAATTTGGATACGGTGCGGCTGGATCATTCGTCCTTTTTGCGATCATTATCGTGGTAACGATTATTCAATTTAAAATTAGAAAAATAGACCAAAAAGGGTGAGGTGACAATTATGCAGGTAAAGAATAAGTGGGAGAGGTCATTGGTCATAGTAGTTCTTTTGATTGGTAGTATCTTAGTTGCGTTGCCGTTTGTTTGGATGATGCTCAGTTCCTTTAAAAATGATAGTGAAGTGCTTAGAATTCCGCCAACGATAATTCCAGAGCACCCAACAATCCAAACCTTTATCGAACTCTTCCAAAATCTTAATTTTGATGTTTATTTATTGAACACATTAATCATTGTTGTTTGGTCCATGTTCGGTTTGTTATTGAATACGATGGCAGGATATGGATTTGGAAAATTTCAGTTCCGTGGGAAAGAAACGTGGTTTATCATCGTGCTCATCACCATGATGTTACCAGGACAGATCACGATGATTCCAACTTATTTAATTTTGAATGAAATGGGATTAACGAACACGATGACCGGGATTGTGTTACCAGGTTTGATCGCCGCGTTTAATATTTTTCTAATTCGGCAGTTTATGACGACCATACCAGATGATTTGATTGAAGCCGCGCGACTGGATGGAGCTGGGGAATTTTATATTTTCTTAAGATTGATTATCCCTTTGTCCAAGCCCATTCTTGCGGTGCAAGTAATTTTAACCTTTATTGGCGCATGGAACAGCTTCCTCTGGCCATTGATTATCGCTAATGATGAATCTTTATATACTTTATCCGTTGGTCTATCTCTCCTACAAGATCAGCATACAACGAATTATGGTTTACAGATGGCAGGTTCAGCAGTAATGGTTATTCCGATTTTAATTGTTTTTACTATTTTCCAAAAACATCTTATCGAAGGATTTAATGTATCAGGAATAAAATAACAAATAATTTCTATAGATGGGTGCTATTGTGAGACAAGTTTGTATAAATTTTATAAAAGTTAAGAATGGGGGAGAGAGATGAGGCGAATCAAAATAGGTGTTATTGGCTGTGGGATGATTAGTGAAGTGTATTTACAAAATTGTACGCAAGTTTTTCATCATGTCTTAGAGGTCGTAGCGGTTGCAGATCTTGTTCCTGAGCTTGCTGCTAAACGTGCCAAGGAATTTAATGTTCCGACATCGTGTTCTGTTGAAGAATTATTGGCAAATCCTGAAATTGAAATTGTTCTAAATCTAACAGCTCCTGTAGCTCATACAATTGTTAATGAGCAGATACTTAATGCTGGAAAACATGTCTATACAGAAAAACCATTCGCCCTTACTCGGGAAGATGCAGACAAGATTCTAAATCTTGCAGAAACAAAAGGTTTGCTTGTAGGGTGTGCACCAGATACATTCCTTGGAGCCAGTATGCAAACGTGTATTAAGTTAATTGAAGATGGTGAGATAGGGACTCCGTTTGCTGCGAATGCTTCGATTATTTTAGGTACACCAGCTAACGGAAATCATCCCAATGTGCAAAACTTCCTTAAACTCGGTGGTGATCCCATCATGGATATGGGGCCGTATTATTTAACGGCATTAGTGGCGATGCTAGGTCCGATCAAAAGGGTAACAGGCTCTGCTCAAAAGCTATATGAAGAAGTGACGATTACAAACGAAGATTCTCCGCGATTCGGAGAGACGTTCCCTGTTGAGGCCCCTACGAATGTTGCTGCTACATTAGATTTCGATAATGGTGTTGTGGCAAATTTACAGGCAACGAAAGAGAGCTTTGGCTATAAACCGAAAGTGGAGATATTTGGAACTAAAGGGAATCTAGTTGTGCCAGATCCAAACTTCTTTGGCCCATTCCCAGAATTTCCAGTAGTTGTAGACGTCGAGATTCAATATCCAAATTTTGAAACGAAAACAATCCCACTGACGCATGGCTTTAGTGAAAATAGTCGGGGGATTGGTGTCGCTGATATGGCTTACGCACTACAATCAGGGAGAAAACATCGTGCGAGTGGCCAATTGGCAAAACATATTTTAGATGTTTCGTTAGGTATTTTTGAAGCATCGGAAAAGGAAAAACATATTCATATTGCTTCTACCGTTAATCGCCCAGCCGCTTTGCCAGTCGGGCTAAAAGATAATCAACTAGACTAGTCAATTGGATTTTCATGAAAGGGATGATGAGATGAAGAAGTTTCCTATAGGTGTTCAACCATACACGATTCGTGAAGCATTGACCAAAGATTATAGAGGGGCGATCACAAAGGTGGCGGAGATCGGCTATAAAGGAATTGAGCTAGGGCCCCCACCAGATGGAATTACCATTTCCCAGCAAAAGGAATTATTGACTGGTTTAGGACTTAAAGTTGTTGGGTGTCATGTTGGATTTAATTCATTGGAGATAGAAGTGGATAAAACAGTCGATTATCTAAACGAAATGAATGCCGAAAAATATGCCACTATTTCTGCGTTCTTTACCTCAAAAGAGGATGTCTTAGAAAAGGCGAAGCAAATGAATAAAATAGGGGAACAATTCCGTAAGCATGGAGTAACTTTTCTCTATCACAATCATCATTGGGAGTTTTGCAAAGCAGATGGTGAATATGTATTAGATATTCTATTACGTGAGACTGACCCTGAACTTGTCCAATTTGAACCTGATACGTATTGGATTCGAAGAGGTGGAGTGGATCCTGTAAGTTATATCAGTAAATGGAATAATCGTGTTCCCCTCCTTCATATTAAAGATATGAAACTGGGTGGAGAGAAAGTGTCTGGTGGCATGGGAGAAGGATTTATCGACCAATCTGAATTATTTAATTCGGGAATGAAAGAACCTTTTGCGGAAATTGGGGAAGGTATGCTCGATTTCAAAGCGATCGCCAATGTTGCAGAACAAATAGGTACGAAATGGTTAATTGTTGAGCAGGATGCAAGTGATCGGGATCCATTTGAAAGTCTAAAAATGAGCTATGATAATCTAGGCAAATTGGGATTAATAGAATCATAGACAATAACGGTGTAAAGTAATTTCTCATTAACTTATAATTTGCCCATTCATAAACAGGATTTCCTTTCTGACAGGTTAGTTGGAAGAAAAGGAGTTAACAGGGAAAGTGCTACCACTACTAATTAGGCATTCCATATGGCGCCAATGAAAACTTGGAAGAGGGCTAATTCAGATTCCCAAAAAATGAGTGCTTTTAGATCGTAGAAATGAACGTTTTAGAGGTTATAAATATATATCCTATTCACTCTCAAACATACATTATTGGACATAAATGCTAGGAGAGATAATCGATGGAACAGCAGAAGTTAGAGAAGCTTTTATCAAAGATGACGTTAGATGAAAAGATCGGTCAGCTTATGCAATTTGCTGGTCATTTCTATGCAACAAATAATAATAAGGATCCTGTGACAGGACCTGATGATTTGCAGGTTAGTTCCAAGTCTATCAATTACAGTGGATCTGTCTTAGGGAGTGCGGGGGCAGAGAGAAACAAAGAGATCCAGGAGCGTTATTTAGCGCAAAGTCGAATGAAAATCCCACTACTTTTTATGGCAGATGTCATTAATGGTTTCCGTACGATATTTCCGATCCCATTGGGGTTAGGAGCCTCATGGGATCCAATGCTTGTGGAGCGGGCTCAAACAATTAGCGCTAAAGAGGCTTCAAGTGCAGGAATTCATGTCACTTTTGCGCCGATGGTTGATTTGGTGCGGGATCCTCGATGGGGACGTGTGATGGAGTCGCCAGGAGAGGATTCTTTTCTAAATCAAGAGTTTGCCAAAGCCAGTGTGCGTGGATTTCAAGGGGAGAACCTACAAGCTGATGGGGAGAGAGTGGCAGCTTGTGTGAAACATTTTGTTGGATATGGGGCAGTGGAAGGTGGGCGTGATTATAATAAGGTCGATTTATCTGAACGCGAATTAAGGGAAAATTATCTCCCCGCTTTCCAAGCTGCTTTGGAAGCTGGATGTGAGTTAGTTATGACAGCTTTTAATACAATTGATTCCATTCCGGCTTCTGGCAATCAAAAATTGATGAGAGAAATTTTGCGAAAAGAATTTGATTTTGATGGTGTACTCATTTCTGATTACGGAGCTGTGGAGGAACTTATCCCTCATGGAGTTGCAGCAGATCAGAAAGAGGCTGCCCGAAAAGCAATGTATGCTGGTGTCGATATTGAAATGATGAGCTTATGCTATGAAAATAGCTTAAAAGAGCTTATTGGCGAAGGGAAAGTTTCCGTAGATCTGCTTGATGAAGCGGTGTTCCGAATCCTTAACCTAAAGAACAAATTAGGACTTTTTGAAAATCCCTATAGAGGTGCCAGTATTCAGAAGCAGAACAAGTATTTATTTTGTCCGGAACATAAAGAAGTAGCTCAAGAGGCGGCGGAAAAAAGTTGTGTGTTATTAAAAAATAATGATGTCCTACCTCTTCGAGGCGGCAAGATTGCCTTGATAGGACCGTATGCCGATAATCCAGATATTCTTGGAGAATGGTCTATCTTTGGTAAAAAAGAAGAAGCTGTCACTTTAAAAGCTGGAATAGCGAAGCATACCTCCGATTATACATATGCTTTAGGCTGTCCTATGTATGATAGGCAAGAAACAGCACTTACTGAAGCTGTAAATGTAGCAAAAGAATCGACTCATATTATCCTTGCCCTTGGAGAAGGAAGTGACCGAAGTGGTGAGGGGAGGAGTCGATCTAGTATTACATTGCCTGAAAATCAACTCGAACTATTAAGGGAATTAAAACAGATTGGAAAACCGATTACCGTTGTATTGTTTAATGGACGTCCGCTTGATTTGACGGAAGTAGCGGAATTAGCGGATGGAATCCTAGAAGCGTGGCATCCTGGATCTGTGGGTGGGACAGCAATAGCCAATCTATTATTTGGAAAGGTCAATCCTTCTGGAAAATTAACCATGTCTTTTCCACGGACAACGGGGCAAATACCTGTGTATTATAATGCGTATAATACAGGTCGTCCCCTACCTGAAGGGAGTACAGAGCGTTTTTACTCAAGATATATTGACACTCCAAATGAACCATTATATCCATTTGGATTTGGATTAAGTTATGCCGATTTTCAATATGAATCTCTACAACTATCAGCAAATGAGCTTAAACCTGGTGGATCAATTGATGTACAAGTACTCGTGAAAAACCAAAGCGATTATTCAGGGGAAGAAATTGTCCAATTGTATATTCGTGATCTAGTAGGGGAAGTTGTACGTCCGGTAAAAGAACTAAAAGCTTTTCAAAAGGTATTCATTCCAGCCGATGAAAGCAAGCTTGTTAGCTTCTCGATTACAGAAGAGATGCTTCGCTATCATCATGCAAATTTAGAATTTAAAAGTGATCCTGGAGAATTCAAAGTATTGGTTGGATCGAGTAGTACTGATCTGTTGAGTCAGTCATTTTATTTGAAGTAATATTATTCCATGTCCGAATGAAGGCTTTACTTGCAAGCGGCTGGAATAAAACTTGCCGCTAAATGACAAAGCCAAGTGAAGAAACTTGATTTTCGGAATCGAGAACCTGAAGGCTATTCAAGCTTTTTTCACTTTAAAACTATAACGCTAAAAAAGAAAATAGTGGATAAGATCACCCTTCGATGATCTTATCCACTATTTTAGTATGTTTTAAATAAAGATATCTAAAATTAGGACTAGGCCAAAGGCAACAAAGGCAAGGATTGTTTCCATTACTGTCCATGTTTTAAATGTTTCCTTCACCGTTAAGCCCATGTATTCTTTAACAAGCCAGAAGCCAGCATCATTTACATGCGATAACATTAAAGAACCCGCTCCTGTGGCAATAACAAGTAATTCTAAATTCACACCTGTCATATTTGCCACAACTGGGGAGACAATTCCCGCTGCTGTTGTCAAGGCAACGGTTGCTGAACCAGTCGCAACTCGGATTAAGCCTGCAACTAAGAATGCAAGGACGATAGGTGATAAGGAAATTTGTTCAGACATTGTAGCGATGGCAGTACCGACACCACTGTCAATGAGAATTTGCTTAAATCCACCGCCGGCGCCGATGATAAGAATGATCGAAGCCAATGGCAACAGACACTCGTCTGTTAATTTCTTTATTAATGTTTTATCCATTCCCTGACGGAATCCTAAGAAATAGTAGGCTGCAAAACATGAAATTAATAAAGCGATAACAGGACTTCCGATAAACAAGAGGATTCTCTCAAGAAGCTCTGGTAATGGAAGATATGGTGCTAGTACAGTGAAAGCCATTAAGATAACAGGCAATAAAATGATCATAAATGAAATTCCTGTGCTTGGTAATGCTTTGGCTGCCTTTGTTTCAACGCGAATGAGTTCCGGTTCATTAGCCGGGATCACCCGCTTATGAATCCATTTTGAGAATATAGGTCCGGCAATAACTGCTGTTGGAAAAGCAATGATTAAGGAGTAAAGCAGAACACGTCCCATATTTGCATCATAAATACCAATAGCTGTCATTGCACCAGGATGGGGTGGGACTAATCCGTGTACAATGGATAGACCAGCTAGAACTGGAATTCCGATTAATAAGATGTTTTGCTTAGTTGATTTGCGGATAGAAATAACTAAAGGAAGTAAAATAACTAAGCCAACTTCAAAGAATACAGGAATCCCGATAATAAACCCTGACAGGAGCATAGCCCATGGAAGCTTGTTTTTACCAAATCTTTTAATAAAGAAATCTGCTACCTGCATTCCCGCGCCAGAATCGGACATCATTTTTCCTAAAATGGTTCCCAATGCTAATATCCCGATAAGATGTCCGAGTACATCGCCAACACCTGTTTCATAAGCGCCAACAATCTCGTCCAATTGTAGTCCAGAAAACACCGCTAAAAATAAGCTAGCGACGGTTAAACTTATAAATGCATGCCATTTCCACCATGACACTCCTAAAATAACGATGACAATGGAGATTATTGTAATCCCGAGTAGATATAGATTCATGTTGATTTCTCCCCTTTAACGGAAACGTTTGCACGTTCGTGAGTAAATATCCTTGATGTAAAAATATTGCTTTATTCATAGGTGACAATATAGTTTTGTTTGATTGTGTTATAGTAACCTTCACTATATTCCAATACATTTCCCTCTTCATCACAGGAGTGGCGAATTCTTTTTAATATAACAGTATTTTCTTCTAATTTTAATGTTTCACTAATATGCTTAGGTGCCGATGAAACAGTAAATTCATCCCGAAATGTTTCCAGACGAATATTATTTTTCTCTAGAAAACGATACAGAGAATTGATCTGAGTATCTTTTAATTCCTCATCTGTGATCTCAAGTAATATATAATGTGTGAAGTAAATATATGGTTCATGATCCAATCGGTAAATTCGGTCAATTTGCAGGCAGTGTTCTCCAAACAAAGAATAGAGTCGTGTTTCCGGAGATAAAGTAATCTTTTTAATGCCGACAATTTCCTTGGTAATATTGTGACCTTCTTCTACTAAAATTTCGGTAAATCGCTTTCCTTTTGAAAGTATTGCATTAGAAACATTGGCAATCACTTTTGTTCCTTTACCACTTTTTTTCTCAAGAAAGCCTTCTTGTACAAGTTCTTTAATGGCATTTCTTACGGTAATTTTACTCACATTAAATTCTTTTTCTAATTGAGGTTCGGAGGGAATGTTTTTGTTAATCGCATAAACACCATGTAGGATACGATCCTTCAAAATCTCCTTGATTTGTAAATACAATGGTCCTTTTTTTCTATTAACATTCATTCCCGATCTCCTACCTTTATCTCTTTATATCTTCTATTTTTCCTGACATAGCTGACAAAATTTCTGCTTCTGTTGACATAGGGGTGTCCCCGACAATGGTACATGCCAACATACCTGCAGATGCTGCAAACTGAACTGTTTTTTTAGGTGAAAAGCTAGATAATTCACCATGCAGAATACCAGTGGTATAAGCATCTCCAGCTCCAATTCTATCATATACGGAAAAGGTAATGTTCTCTGAAAATACAAATGTCCTATCTTTATACATATACCCAAGTAAAGAATGGGTATTGTCTTTGTTCACTCCACGATGTGTTCCTGCAATTGTTTGAATGTTGTACTTTTCCGCTACTCTCGGAATGAGTTCTTGAAGCTGTTCTTCTCTTGTGACCTTCGCTGTTTCCATTCCTAAAATATACAGCGCATCTTTTTCATTCATCATGACGATATCAGCTAATGAAAGCATCTCCTCATAATGAGGCTTGGCCTTTGCATAGCCTCCGTCCCATAAGGAAGGGCGATAATTACAGTCAAAGCAAACAATCCCACCCTTTTCCTTTACCTTTTTGGCTAGAAGCTTCATGCTTTCACGAACTTTATCTGTCATCGCAAGTGTAATCCCGCAAAAGTGGATAACATCTGCATGTTCTGCAATCAAATCCACATTATAGTCGGAAATATCCGCCGTATTAAAGGTGCTCTCTAGGCGATTTGTATAGGTCACCCGACTTGAGCGCTGTCCAAAGCCGTTTTCGAGAAAATACATCCCAATATATTTTCCGTCTCTAGAAATGAAGTCTTTCCTAATTCCTAAGCGTTGCAGGAAAGAAATCGCTGCATCACCTAAAGGGTTATCCGGCAGCTTTGTCACAAGATATCCCTCATGCCCAAGCTTTGTCATTGCAGAAGCAACATTTACTCCCGTGCCTGAAAAGGAGTATTGTAAGGTGTTTGCTTGTGCCAGTAATTCGTAACCTGGCACTTGCAACCTCATCATTACTTCTCCAAATGCGATTATTTTTTTAGGCATATTGATCAACTAATTTTTTTGTGATCAATAGTAGCTTCCTTACATCTTCCTCATTTGTTTTCCCAGTTTCACTGTTAATAATGGAGGAATATACATGTGGAATAATTTTCGGCACTTTTGCTTCAAGAACAATTTCTAATATTTGGGAAAAGTTGTCTAAATCAATACCGCCAGTTGGTTCTAAAGCGAATCCTTCCTCACCACAAGCTTTGGCAACAGCACGAAATTCATCTTCATGTTTTAACCCTTTCATTGGGAAGTATTTCAATGCATTGCCGCCCATATCGCGAACGAGTGCGATAGCAGCTTTAACGGGAACAATCGCAGTCTCGCTAATTCCAGCGCTAATCGGACCGGTAGAGATATTCACATATCCCACTTTACCTGTTGGGGATACAAGGGAATTAATCCAACTCTCTTTTTCAGCTAAATTTGCTCGTGTTGCTCCCACTGCTGGGAAAACCTGATTAATATGAGAGCCAGGATAATATTTAGCAATTTCAGCAACAACTGCTGCCTGTTTATTATCACCAGCGCCTAATCCGATCGAAACAGCATCATCAATGGCAGCTCCATATTCTTTCATTGCTGTGACAGCTTTCTCTACTGTAGGATAGTCCTTTGAAAGCACTCCAACCAAAACATGTCCCTCAGCAGCTTCAAAGACTTCCTTTGCATTTTCAACACTATTAGCCAAAACATTTAAAGCAACTCTATTTTGATAAAATCGTTTTTCTATCGTCATTATTTTCTTCCTCCTAAAATGGCCTTTAGTTCCGTTTCAATGACATAGATGTCATCCCCTTGTAATGGACGAGGGTCAATATCAAAGAAGCCTTGGCGAATACCGTAATCACGAGTATAAATAGCAATCTCCCCATTTTGCAGCTTGTCATTTACCTCTTTCGCTGTTGTTCCTGTAACGGAAGGATCAATCTGAATTCGCGCTCTAAAAATTGCGCGTCCAGCTTCATCTTGAACAATGGTTACGTTCACACCGTCTATTGTTTCAAGCGATTTAAGCACTTGAAGGCTTGCTTTTTCTTCTTCGCTATGATCTTTTTTGACGAAATACTCATCCAATGCTTGTAATAACCCAAAGGTGCTTTCCTTTCCGACCTTCATGCTTCTCCCAATAAAATGTAATTGTAATTTGACCGCTTCGACATATTCTTTCTTTCCGGCCACAATTCCAGATGTTGGGCCTTCAATCGCTTTTGAGCCACTATAAATGGCTAAATCAGAGATCTGGACGTATTTTTTCAAATCCTCTTCGGCTGCTGCATCAACGATCAATGGAACATGATTGGCTTGTGCCACTTCCCAGGCCTCTTCAACTGAAATCATGTTTTTTTGCACTGCGTGATGAGATTTAACAAATAATATCGCAGCCGTATTTTCACCAATCGCATCAGCGATATGTTCAGCTTTCCCTTCATTGGCATAGCCAACCTCAACAAGCTTTCCACCACCAAGAGCAACCATCGTTTCTACCGGTGCACCATATTGGACGTTGTGACCTTTTAGCATAATGATTTCATTTTTTTGAATTGCCTCTTGGTGCAGTTTTTCACTTTTTCGGCGTTTTCCTTCGGTTACAATCGCTGCGACAGAAAGAGCAATTCCACTGGAAGCGGAGTTGACAACGACCGCTGCTTCAGAGTGGAGGAGCCCGGCAATATGTTCACCTGCTTTATCCACTAAATCGGCAATTTCCACATAATTCTGTCCACCGGTTTTCATCGCTTCCATCACAGTGTCTGTTGGAGCAGAAACACCTAAAATGCTCATTCTCCCACTTGCGTTAATCACTCTTTTTAAACCATATTTAGCATTCAATGTATTCTCCATTGATCACCACTCCTTTTACGACAATCTTTTGGTCTGCCTTGCGCTTTTCTCCTTCAGAATCTATTAAATCCATCGCCTCATCCTCTACTGAAAATAAGGTCAGATTTGCGATATCTCCTTTTGAAATCCGGCCAAGAGCAGGCTTTTTTAACCAGTTTGCAGCATGAACCGTTACTGCCTCAATAATCTCTTTTAATGAATAGCCTAAATATAAAAATTTAGTTAGGATACTTGCCATATTGTAAACAGGTCCATGCAAACGATTTTTTCGATAGATATCTGTACTAATTGTATTAAAGTGAATATCATATTCTTGCGCTTGTTCTGCGACCTTGAAAGAAAAGCTTGCATTCCCATGGCCTACATCTAAATGAACCCCACGATTGATTGCGTCAAGAAACTTAGGTAGTGGTTTTCCAGTTTCGTCAAATAAATTATTGGATTTCCCGTTTAAATAATGGGTAATAACGTCGCCATTCTTTAGTAAATCCAGTACATCATTTATATGTGGAGGACCTGATCCAATATGGACCATTAGCGGTAAATCTGTAACCTTGGAAAATTCACGTGCTATTTTTAACGGTTCTACGCCATTGCCACCAACTACACTTTTGCTGATCCTTGCCTTCAGACCGACAATAAATTCCTTGTTTTCTTCAACGGCTCTTTTTAATTCATTTTCATCTAGCAAGGAGAGGTCCGATAATTCATCAATTCGCTTTAACCCAATTCGTGAAATATTTAGGAAGGCGAATACATTCGTTTTCGACTCTTTCGAATTACGGGCTAAGTCGTGGATCCGATCAGCCCCTGTACTTCCAGCATCTATAATGGTCGTTACCCCGGTTTTATAACCAATCTCGTCAATATCGTCTCCATATGGGTCGAATTCTGGAAAAGCATGGACATGCATATCAATCCAACCACTGGAAACATAAGCATTATTTTTATAATCAATGATTGTTCCGCCAATACCGGTACCCGGAGGCCCAATATCAACAATTTTTTTATCTTCTACAACTATATCTACAGAGCTGCCATCTATCATTCTTACATTCTGTAGAACAAATCTAGCTGTCATTTAAAACCATCCCTTTTGATAAGTCTTAGTCAGTAAGCATTTGTTCACGCTTACCCAACTCATCGTAATCAAAGATTACCACTTATTTTTCGTTGAGTCAACATAACGTTATAATGTTTGGGAGTCGAAAGAGAAAATTGAGTTCAAATAAACTTCGATAATCGTGTTTGTATAGTTTGGAGTGGCTATTTGAACACTTTGTAGAAACAAAGGGATCGTGCTGTTCCCATACAGAGAACTCCATCCCTTAGAAAAAGTTCTCCATCTCCCAGCAGTCCCCCATTACTTTGTTGAAAAGCCCATAGTTTTGTTAAGAACCCCATTAAAAAGGAAACCTCCCCATTTCATATGAAGGGAACCCCATATCAGTTGAGAAGTTCCCCAATTCCCAGCAGTCCCCCATTACTTTGTTGAAAAGCCCATAGTTTTGTTAAGAACCCCATTAAAAAATAAAAATCCCCATATCTTATGAAGAGAACCCCATATCAGTTAAGAAGTTCCCCATTTCCTAAGTGAACAACCCGTTTTATATAGAAAAATAGTGATTTAAATGGTATAAAGAGAAAGTAACCCCTTTTCTTTGATTCCTTTTGTTTATTTCTAATAAATGGTTAATGAGACTGGAAATGATGAATCAGTTCATATTTTTTGAGTAAAACTAATTTTGTCACTTAGCGTGCGTCAAAGTTAGTTTTTAACTTTATTGATCCTCTTCTCTTTGTGAGCTACGATATTAATGAAATATATATATTGAAGGAGAGAGAGTAAATGGCTCAATCTAATATAAAAGTAGCTGTTCAGAAGCTAGGTAATTTCCTCAGCTCGATGGTTATGCCCAATATTTCGGCATTTATTGCTTGGGGTCTGATAACGGCTTTATTTATTCCTGATGGCTTGTGGCCAAATGAAAGCCTTGCCAAAATGGTTGATCCGATGGTGACGTATTTACTTCCCATCTTAATTGGATATACAGGTGGTAAGTTGGTTCATGATCAGCGTGGAGGGGTTGTTGGTGCGATTGCTACGATGGGGGTCATCGTAGGTGCAGATATACCAATGTTCCTCGGTGCCATGGTCATCGGTCCTCTTGGTGGATGGGTTATTAAGAAATTTGACCAACTGATTGAGGGGAAAGTACGTGCTGGATTTGAAATGCTCGTTAACAATTTCTCAGCGGGTATTCTCGGTGGAATCATTGCGATCTTTGCTTTCTTAGGTGTTGGTCCTGCTGTTACGGTCGTTACAGGCTGGCTTGTAGCAGGTGTTGATTGGTTGGTAGGAATGGGATTACTCCCATTAACTAGCATTCTAATTGAACCGGCTAAAGTGTTGTTCCTTAATAATGCTGTAAACCATGGTATTTTATCACCTATTGGAGTGGAACAAGCAAAAGAAACTGGAAAATCAATTCTGTTCCTCCTAGAAGCAAACCCTGGGCCAGGTCTTGGTGTCTTAATTGCCTATATGATCTTTGGTAAGGGAACGGCGAAGAAGTCTGCTCCGGGAGCAGGAATCATTCACTTCCTCGGGGGAATTCATGAAATTTATTTCCCTTATATCTTAATGCGTCCGATGCTTTTCTTGGCTGTTATTCTTAGTGGGATGAGTGGTGTATTTACTTTAGTTCTATTGAATGGAGGTTTATTCGCTCCATCTTCACCAGGTAGTATTATTGCGATCACTGCTGTCACGCCGCACCATTTCAGTGCTTATATTGCGAACTATGCAGCTGTGTTAGTCGCAACAGTCGTTTCTTTTGCTGTTTCAGCCTTTATACTAAAAACTGGAAAAGAACAAGAAGAAGATATCGAAGCGGCAAGTCAAAAAATGCAAGAAATGAAAGGGAAGAAAAGCAGTGTGGCAAGTGCTCTAACTGCGAAGCAAGAAACAGTCCCTCACGATGTATCGAAGATTATCTTCGCTTGTGATGCTGGAATGGGATCCAGTGCGATGGGAGCCTCCCTTTTACGCAAAAAAGTTAAAGAAGCGGGCTTGGATATTTCTGTAAGTAATGCGGCGATTAGCAATTTACCGGCTGATGCGCAAATTGTCATCACTCAAGAAGAATTAACTTCAAGAGCGCAGAATAAAGTGCCAAATGCTTATCACATTTCTGTTGATAATTTTCTATCAAGCCCAGAATATGATAAATTAATTCATACGTTAAAAGATGCTGAAAAGGCAGAGCCTAATGAAGCGATGGATGCGATAGAAGAGCAGGAAAATGTGAACGAGGAGTCAGAAACGGCTCAGGATGATGATGATTTGCTTCGTTCGGAAAATATTTTCTTGAATATGGCGTTTGCCAATAAGGAAGAAGCCATCCGTTTTGCTGGAAAGGTCCTCTTTGATGCAGGATATGTAAAAGAAAGCTATATTGATGCGATGGTTGAAAGAGATGAAATGACCTCAACTTATATGGGGAATGATGTTGCAATTCCACATGGTACCGAAGCAGCGAAAAAAGATGTCATCGCATCAGGCTTTACTGTTCTTCAAGTGCCGAATGGGGTAGATTTCGATGGTCAAAAGGCCCGTCTGATCTTTGGGATTGCCGGTAAGGATGGTACCCATCTAGAAATATTATCTGGAATTGCGCAAACATGTTCGGATATGGAAAATATAGAGAAAATGGTAAATGCTACAAGCGCTGAAGAAATTATTGCGATAATTGGGGAAAAATAAAAACATGTTACTTGATGAATAGAATGGTGCGAGGCCCGCGCTATTCTATTACACACCAGGCATTTGTAAAATCCTAGCTTGTGGATAAGTTCTAACAGGAAGGTTTGACGTCCAGCTCCAGCGCCCAGCAAACTTTCGGTGCCTTCCTACGATAAGTCAACATCGATTCACCCTTCGGGTTCATCGTGTTTCCTTTATCTCGTCAGGCCCCTAAAAAGTTTGTACGTCGCTAAACGGGCGCTTGTGCTTTTGTTTTTGTTAAGGAAACTATAAAAAATTGTCGCTTGTGGATAAGTTATAATTTTGAGTTTTGTCGTCTAGCTCCAGCGCCCAGCGACTAGCAAACTTTCAGCTTCTTCCTACGATAAGTCAACATCGGCTCATTCTTCGCCGTGTATCCTTTATCTCGTCAGAAGCTTAAAAAGTTTGTACGTCGCTAAACGGGCGCTTGCGCTTTTGTTCTTCATTCTTGTATGTTTCTATCACATAGAAATGAGAGGAAGCTATGTATATTACCTCGAGGGAAAAATCAATTATTGAACAGATCATTAAAATTTCTGGAAAACATACTGCTTTTTCGATTGCTACTTCCTTAAATGTAAGTAAAAGGACGATTCAACGTGATTTAAAATCAGTGGAAAGAATCGTTGAGCAATTTGGTCTGAAGCTGGCGCGTGATAGTCATCAAGGCCTTTCGATTGAAGGGAAAAATGAGCAAATATTTCGGTTGGTGCAATTTTTGACAACGATAGAACCCGTTGATCAGCCACAGAAGGAAAAAGTATTGCGACTTTTACTAGCATTACTTGAAGAAGATGTATATAAAACGCAGGTGTTGGCCAATGAAATTGGGATAAGTACAACAACATTGACGACATACCTAGATGAACTTTCACTATGGATTAGCCCATTTCAGCTTAGACTTTTGCGAAAAAGAGGGATAGGTGTTGAATTATCTGGGAGTGAAGTGAACAAACGTCGTGCATTGGCCAATTTTTTCCTCCAATACTTTAATGAAGAGCTGATTGAGTTTCTCTATTTGCTAGAAAGTGGAAATATGCAAGAAGAAAAAATTCTCCATTATTTTATTGCTCATTATTTGCGAGAAGTGATTTTCCTAATCAATTCAGCTATTCATAATGAATCTCTCCATCCAGCCGATCGTGGCTATCTAGAGCTAGTTCTACATACGACTATTACATTGCAACGGGCAGAGTCCCAATTTAAAATTGAGAAAAACTTTTGGTCATCCAATAGCGAGGTTGCTGCGGAAATAGACGTTATGCGTAGAATAAGTCAGCGGCTAGAAGGAAAATTTCATATCAGCATTTCTGAGAGTGATATTCAATATTTGGCCACTGTCCTTAAAGGGACAAAACTGTTGAGTGTACAAGGAGTCCCCTATGATAGTGTCGTGCTTGCACAGAAAATTAGTAATGTCATTCAATCCGTCTCAGACCAAATTCATCTCGATTTGACGAATGATTTTTCTCTGTTTCAGGGATTGATTGCCCATATGGAGCCGTCCTTATTCCGGATTAAGCAAAATATGGAAGCTTTTAATCCATTAAAAGAAGAAATTATGCGTAAATATCCGGTTCTATTTATGGCCGTTAAAAACAGTCTAGAGAAAGAATTTCAAGAGGTTAAAAACTTTCCGGATGATGAGATAGCTTTTATGGTTCTTCACTTCGGTTCAGCTTTAGTAATGAAGGAGGAGAAATTTTCCATAAAAGCACTTGTGATCTGTCCGACAGGAATTGGAACTTCGAAAATGTTGGCGAGTAGGGTTAAAAAGGAAATAACAGAGATTGACAGCATTGACATTCGATCCATCAAAGATATCACCACACAGGTTGACTTAAGTGCGTATGATTTAATCATTTCGACTGTCAGGCTTCCTTTTATGAATGTCGAATATATTCTAGTAAATCCTCTTTTAAGTGAGGAAAATATAAGTACGATTAAAACTTTTCTGCAAAAAAATTTAGAGAATCTTACTATCGGCAGGCGTTACCAAAAGATAACAAGAGCAGATATCTCACTGCTTCCTGGCGAACAGCCTGTTGGGTTGTCTGATTTACTAGAAGATTTGCAGGCCGTTCAGAAGAGTATAGAAGAAATAATCGATAACTTTCGTTTTTATCGAATGGAACATACAACCACAGAAGAGCAAGTATTAGAAAAAATGCTATTGAAAGCAGAAGCAGAAGATTTACTTTCAGATCCAGCCGCTGTTCTTCAAGCATTAAAAGAGCGGGAGAAAAAGGGCGGACTAGGGATCCCGGAAACCAATCTTGCTCTTTTCCATACAAGAGACAAACATGTTAAGCAATTGATTTTCCAAATTGCTCATTTACCAAATCCTTGTGTTGTAAAAGGGATGGATGGAAAAGATGTTGTGATGAAAAACTTACTTCTTATGCTTGTACCTCTTGAATTAAATCATCGAGAGCATGAGATTATTAGTCTCATCAGTACGAATATTATCGAGTCCAATGAAGCCCTCCTCGTTTTTACTTCCGCAAATGAGGAATTGATCTATAAAAGGTTGGAGACCATTTTAGTTCGATATCTTCAATCCAATTTTAAAAATAATTGATAAAGGAATGATTTGATGAAAAAGGTTGTGCACTTTGGAGCAGGAAATATTGGTAGAGGGTTTATCGGAGCATTATTTTCCCAATCAGGCTATCATGTAGTGTTTGTTGACATTGCTGAACAAATCATTAATCAACTAAATGAAGATAAACAATACAATGTCAAGCTTGCTATCGATGAAGAACAAACAATGAATATTCAGAATGTATCTGGGTTGAATAATATGAATCAAGAAAAGGAAGTCATTGATGCAATTAAGGAAGCAGCCTTTTTAACAACAGCGATTGGGCCTAATATTCTCCCCCGGATCGCTCCACTGATTGCCAAAGGCTTAGTCGCAAGAGTCAATGAAGATAAAGAAAAACTCTATGTCATTGCCTGTGAAAATCAAATTTCAGCGACTGATTTATTAAAAGGGTATATTATGGAACATCTTGACGAAACAGATCAAAATAAGGTTCTCGCGAATGTTGCCTTCCTAAATTCAGCGGTTGACCGAATTGTACCGATACAGCATAATCAAGGAAGTTTGGATGTGCTTGTAGAGCCTTACCATGAGTGGGTGGTGGAGGCAACAGAGGAAATTCCTCCTATTGAGGGAATGAAAATTGTTCCCGATTTGGCCCCCTTTATTGAAAGAAAATTGTTCACCGTTAATACAGGTCATGCAGTGATTGCGTATTTTGGTTATCTTGCTCATAAAGAAACCATTGACGAAACATTGGCAGACGAAGTTATATACAACCAAGTTAAAGCAACATTGAAAGAGACCGGTGCTTATTTAATCCATGAATACAATTTGAATCCTGATGAGCATCAACAATACATTGAAAAAATTATCAGTCGTTTTGAAAATGCCCATTTAAAAGATGGTGTGACAAGGGTCGGACGTTCTCCGCTTAGAAAGCTTGGTCCAGATGATCGGCTGATCCGTCCTGCTGTCCAAGCGCAAAAAGCAGGACTATCCTATACAAACCTAGCAAAAGCGATTGCGGCTGCCTTGCTTTTTGACCATCAGGAAGATGAAGAAGCTATGAAGCTACAAACTATGCTAGAAGAACAAGGTATAGTACGTGTCCTTCAAGAAGTATGTGGTCTTAATGAGGCAAATGAACTGGCTCAAGAAGTGATCCGCCATTATCATGATATGAAGCAAGCATAAAATTCAGCCATCCCCGAAGTGATGCAAATGGGTGGTTCTCAACAAGATTAACCATTATTAAGATTTGACAACCCCCCTGTGGGGAGAGGTTGCAGGAGAAGTGTTTTAGACCACTTCTCCTTTTTAGTATATTCTAAAAGACCAACATTTCCCTCTCCTTTAAGGTTGCAAATCCTGGGTATATCCTGTTAACTGAATGTGCCTATGGAAAAGGTCTTACTTAATTGCAAATCAATCTTTGTCCGCTCGATCTGCCCGGAGATCACAGGACGAAGTTGGACATCGATTTTTCCATTTGATCCAGGATCAAAGATATTTAATCGTTCGATATTGGTTTTGATCCATACGGTACTGCCAATTTCATATAATGCTTCTCCCATTTCTTTAATTGACAGTATTGTTTTGGTTTGCGGAACTTTCACCTGAATATATGTTTCAGAGCCAGCTGGTAGCACGGAATATACTTCTGCTTTGATCGCACCTGGCACAGATTCATGAACAATTTCGATATTTTCTGGGTTTGTTGCTAAGGTCACGGTTGGTAGCCCGATTTTTGTCTTATAAGAAAAGGAGCTGAGCGGACTACTTATTGTCATTTGTTCATCATTTACCTTTGCTTCGACACAATTAACGGTTGGGTTCCCGATAAATTGGGCAACACGTAAATCTTGTGGGTATTTATATAATTGTTGTGGTGTATCCACTTGTACTAATTTCCCTTCAAAAAAGACGGCAATTCTCGTTGACAGTGTTAATGCTTCAACTTGGTCATGGGTCACATAAACGATGGTCGTTTTTAATTCATGATGTAGTCTTTTTAGTTCACTACGCATTTCGATGCGTAATTTAGCATCAAGATTGGATAATGGTTCATCTAGAAGTAGGATTTTTGGTTCGGTTACGATTGCTCGAGCGATGGCTACCCGTTGCTGCTGACCACCAGATAATTCACCTGGTGAACGATCAGAGAGGTGGGCAATTTGCAGCCGCTCCAATGTTTCTTGGACTTTTTGTTTAATGGTTTCTTTTGGCATCTTTTTAATTTTTAAGCCAAATGCGACATTTTCAAATACAGTTAAATGCGGCCACAGTGCATAACTTTGAAATACAAGATTTAAATTGCGCTCAGCTGCCGGAAGAGATAAATGCTTTGAAACACAGACAATCTCTTTATCGTCGATTGTGATATCTCCTTCACTAGGATCCTCTAAACCTGCTAGAATACGCAAAAAAGTCGTTTTACCACAGCCAGAAGGACCAAGCAATGTCATAAATTCCCCATTATGAATGGTTAAATCAATCCCTTTTAAGGCATGGAATTTGCCAAAGTGTTTATGAATGTTTTTAATTTTTATCGTTCCCATTTATTTTCCGATTCCTTTCGTAATATCGGTTTTCCCAAAAACAGTGACAGCGACATAGACTAGAATGATCGACATGACAATGATGAATACAATCGCATTCGCTGTTTGTGTATATCCTTGCTCTTGTAAATCGAATGTATAGGTTGTTAATGTCATTGTCTTTGGTGTCACAAGCATGATGAGCAAGTCCAATTCTTTCATCGCACTAATAAATACTAAAATAAACCCACTTAATAACCCTTTCCGACTCAAAGGCAGAATAATTTTCCTGAATTTTGTTCGCCAAGACGCACCAAGGACACTGGCAGCTTCCTCGAGTTCATTGCCGATTTGAATCATCGAGCTTGTACCTGTTCTCGTTGTTAATGGCAATTCACTGACAACAGTGATTAATACGAGAATGGCCATCGTTCCGTAAAGGGATGGTAAGAATAAGCTCGGTTTTGAAAACATCGATAAGTAAATGGCTGAAAAGGCAATGCTAGGAATCAAAATTGGTAAAAATGAAAGCTGGTCCATCAACTTAAATGTCCACTTTTGTTTATTACGCGTAATAAGATAACCAATGACAAGCCCGATAAATGCCGCAATGGATGCTGCAAAAAATGAAATCATCACAGTATTTTTAAAGGCACTAAAGATCCGCTCGTTTTGTAATACACCTAGAATCCCGTTCCCAATTGCTGGATCAGATTGTCCAATCCAATAATGTAAAGTTAAGTTATCTAGACGATAAACGCCATCTTTCAATAAAAGTGTTTGGATCCCCAGTAATAATACTGGGAGAATGCTTAAACAAAAGATGAAAAGCCAAATGACGACATGCGTAAATAAACGCCATTTTCCGAGACGAATAAGTTTACGCTTGGAACCTTTCCCACCGATCGTCGTGTAATTGCGCCGACTGATTACTTTCTGATTGAAATAAATGACAACAATCGCACTAACAATCAGGACAAGACTGAGAATAAATCCATATACCTGTTGACCTGTGGAAATATTACTGTAAATCATCGTCGATAATGTATAGTATCTTACAGGTAAGCCAAGTAGGGCAGGAACACCAAAAGAACCAATCGACTTAGAAAAGATCAAAATAAAGGCAGAAACAATTGCTGGTAAAACAAGGGGGAAGGTTATTTTTCTAAGAACTTTCCAAGTATTGGCCCCGAGTATTGTGGCGCCTTCTTCAACATCTGAATTGATCGAGCTAAGTGCTGCTCCGACTAGGAGAAAGGCAAAAATATAATAATGGGTTGAAAGTGATAGAATGATCGGAACGGCTCCATATGACAGCCAATCAGGGGGACTTACATGAAAGATTGCTTGGATCAGTCCTGCGCGTCCACCAATTCGATCATTTTTAAAGATGATGAGCCAAACGAATGCATTGAACCAGGATGGTAGCATATAAGGCAAAATAAGTAGAAAGCTAATCACCTTTTTATATTTCAAATCAGTGCGAATCACAACCCACGCTAAAAGCGATCCTAGGATTAGTGAAAGGATAGAGACAAAAATTCCGATTTGAAATGTTTGGAGAATCGGACTATAGAGCAAAGCTTGACTAATATCACTAACAAACACAGATTTCCATCCCTCGAATGTAAAGCCATCCGTACCTTTTACATTCATAAATGTCGAGGCAATAATTTCTCCTAAAGGAAAAATAATCGTATAAGCGAGAAAGGCTAATATAATGATGGTTAATAAAAAGATTGGATTCTGGACTTTTTTTCGAATCAGTACTCCATACTTGCGCATAGCTTATCTCGTTCCTTTCCTACATGAAGCAATCGTACGTTGTAAATAATTGACCGTTTCTGCAATCAATTCCGGTGCATTATCTTCTTGTGGCCACCGTTCAAGTGATAGTTCTAAATTGTATATGCCTTTGTACCTGTTCTGTTCTAACAGTTGAACAAATGATTGAAGAGGGAGATTCTTTTCGTTCTGAATCGGAAAATGGGTTGTTCGCGCTAAATTGATTCCATGGATATGTGTATGAACGACGCGTTTACAAAATCTGTTCAATAAAGGATCCTCTTCAAAAATCGCTGGAGCATTTTCCTTACCATTAAGCAAGTTTGAAAAATAATGTCCCATATCCCAACAGATGCCCACATCTGGACGATTTAATGCTTCTACCATTTCAAGTACACCATTAAGTGTATTACCTGGATCTGTCACTTCTTTCACTCTATTATTTTCAAGGGCAAATTGAAGTTGGTATGTTCGAGAATTTAATTCATTCGCCCATCTATGCAATATTTGTGCTGTACGAGCAGCGTAATTCCCATTCCTTTCATCACCTTGACTTGCGTGGATCGGCATTGTTATTGGCTTATTCAAGTTTTCAAGTAAAGGAAGAAGTGGGGGATAGTCGGTATAGACTTGACTACCGACTATCGTATGACTCAGTTCCCCGTGAATGGTAATATTCAATCCTTTGCTTTGAATCATTGCAAGTGCCTCATGATAATCTTCATAACTAGCAGTTTGCTTATATATGCGCACTTCTATGCTCGAAACACCAAGTGATTGTAAATAATCAACATAAAGATCAAGGCTTGGAAAACCAGCGGTGTAAACTTGTTTTTGTTCAGCCGGGATACTGCTCTGCAATGCTTCTTGCTGAATGGACATACCAATTTTCATTTATCTCGCTCCAATCATTGCATTTTCAAAAGAAAGTTATGCATTTCGTCTGCATGCTCGTAATAATATTGTTCATCCTCTTCCCATAAATTGAGCTCTGATAAGGGCGGGAGGGAAGTGTCTTGCTTAATATCATTTCGTACAGCAAATGTTCCTGGGTTGTTAAATGGTGCAAAGCCTTTACCTTGCCCATCTTCACCACCTGCCATATAGCGGATGAATAGCTTGGTCGCTGCGATATTCTCTACATTGCTTGTCACAAAGACACGAGATGTTCCAGGAACAGACAGTTTTGGTTGCAATTCTGGGTTAATCCCAAGAGCAGCATCCTTTTGGACGACATCACGCAATTTTACCGTAGAAGCAATGGCGACAACGGAGTGATCAGCACCTGATTCTGCAACAGCGTCAACAGTATCACCCATCGAACTCATAAGAATGGCGTCATTATCTAATAAACGTTTGATAAATTCATAACCAGCATTTTCTGTGCCATTTAACTCTAAAGGTTCACCGAATTTCTCTTCATACGCTTTTTCCATCTCATCCGCATGTTTGACCATTGTCATGAATACCCCTTGAATATCTGGGGCAGAAAGAGGATCTTTTAAAAGTACTTTGCTTTTCCATTTTTCTGTTGTTAAGTCCCACCAGTTGTCAATCGGTGCTTCAGTATGATGATCTGTATTATGGATAATCGTAATAGCTTCGGAAATGAACCCTAATCCTTCATATGACTTGTAAGGTTCGTCGATATGTTTCATAATTTCCTCTGGTTTATATTCTGATATATAGCCATTTTTCAATAAATCATTTGACCATGAGCCATTTGTTCCTTTACCTAAAATGATATCTGCGTTATGAACACCTGAATCATGTTCCCGTTGAATCTTTTCATAAATCTCCGGGTCACTTACTTTTGTGACAACTGCTTTCACTCCTGGGTATTCTTCTTCAAAGGCAACACCCACCTGTTCAGCTGCTGAAGTCGCACTATAGATCACAACTTCTCCTTCAGCTTTCGCTAATTCATACAAATCCTCTGTTGTTTCGTAGGAGTCAAAGCTTACTCCATTGTTCTCACTTCCTGCTGACTCCTCAGATTCTCCATAAGCATTCGCACAACCAAATAATGCAACGATAAAGAGCAAACTTATTACAAACAGTTTTTTCATTATGCCATCACCTTTGTTAATTGTAGTTTTTCAAGATAATCTGCTATTGCATCTTCCTGGTTTGTTTTTTCTAATACAAATGTTGATACACGTTTTAATTCTGGATGTGCATTCAGGACGGCAATCCCGATGTCCGCTTCGGAAACTAAGGGGATATCATTTAAGTTGTTGCCGAAAGTTATCACTTGTCTTGCGGGATCAAGATAATTATTTTTCAAAAATGTTAAGGCATTTCCCTTTGATGTATTAGTTGGTAGTAGTTCCAAGTATTCCGGCTCTGAGAATGTTGTGCAAATTGCAGGATATTCCGCATTTATTTGCTGTTCAATCGCTGTTAATAAAGCTTGGTTAGTATGGGCAATTATTATTTTTGTCACATATTCATTTTGCAGGGTTGGTATTTGCTCGAATACAGTCAGTTCTTCCTTTGCCTCGAATATTTGAATAAGTGGTCCTTTTTCATTTGTATAGATTTCTTCATTCATAAAATACATAATTTCTATGTTTTCTAGTTTTGCTAGTGTTGCCGCGATTGAATCGGTCAACGCAAATGACTGACGATAAAGAATCCGCTTTGTTCTGGGGCAAAAGATTTGTGCACCATTATGAGTAATAACCGGATATTGAATGTTCAACTGATCAATAAAGGAAGTGATGGATGTTTGCACACGACCAGTGGCAAATGTGAAAATCCCTCCATTTTCCTGGAATTCTTTAATGGCACGCTCGCTTTTGCGTGATATTCTTTGTTCATCATCGAGTAATGTGCCATCTAAATCCGTTACGATACATAAATTAGAAAAGTCATTTTTTGAACTAGTAATCTATTTTCACCTCCATGATGTCTATACCTCGATGGTAACAGGGGAATATTGAGGGAATGTTAACTTCGATGTAAACATTATGTAAATGTTAGGTTGACTCACGAAAATTAATTTTACAATATGATAAATTATAGTTAGGGAGAAAAAGATGTATAGAGGTGACGGAGTGAAACAGAAATCAGCTTACCAATTAATAAGTGATAAAATACTGGAAGATATTCAAAAAGGTATTTACCGACCTGGTGAAAGACTGCCAGCAGAATTGGAAATGGCGAAGCGTTTCGATGTAAGCCGTGAAACTTTTCGTTCAGCGATTCGTCTGTTAGAAAAACGTGGGGTAGTGGTTGTAAAACATGGAGTGGGCACATTTATAACGAAAATGTTACCTACGATTCCTAGTAGTTTAGAGATATTAACGAAAATTTCCGATTTAATTAAAATGGCTGGTCTGATTGAAGATGAAAGAAAGGATTTCTCAAAAACGATAGATTGTCCCCCTGATTGGGCCCAGAAATTGGCGATTCCAACTGGAACACCAATTTCTTTTCATCAAAGAATTCGCATCGCCAACAATGAACCAGTCGTTTTATCGCAAAATATTATGGCGAAGTCGTTAATTGGGGAAGCGTTTGAGAAAAAAGAATTATATGGTTCATTAACAGAGTTTCTTGAAAAGGAATGTAATATTACGATATTAACAAGTGATAGTGAACTGATCGTGCCACTCCATACAGACAAGCTCTGTCAAAAATTGCTTGTGTACCCAGAAACAACCGTCCTTTTAATGGAACAAATCCATTACAATGAACTCAATGAACCTGTTATGTATAGTAGAGATTATTTTAGAAATGATATCTTTCAATTTAAATTAAGAAGAACAAAAAGAGGAATTGAGTAGAATTTTACCTATAGGATCCCTATGCGAGAAGATTTAAATCTAAGCTATTAAAGTAAAGTGAGTATGGCTTCTACTTAAATAGCTTAGATTTTTTACTTTCACCTTATTCTCTTATTTTGCAAAAAAGTAAAAGCGGTTCGTATCCCTTTAAAACGTGAAATGCGAACCACTCAAGTTTTAGGGGGATTTAGAATTGGCTTTTTCAAGGTTACTGACATTCGCTTTTTTTAATTGAATAGTGTTATAAAGAAATGTTCTTACTTCATCTGGTTTTAATCCTATCTTTTTTGCTTGTAATATAAGAGACAACCATTCGTCATCGAGGTTCATATTCCCCAACTTTCTAATGGCATTCACCTCCCAATCTCTTTCTAAAATTAACTAGCTTTTCAATCCATATAATAAGAGCCGCACAATTTCATTGGCCAATTGTTCAGGCTTTGTCACGCCATTTAGTAATTTTGTTTTAGTAAGCCGTTCTATGATCCCTATTAAACTTTCAGCCACGGTATGCATATTGATATCTGCTCTGAAATAACCATTCTCTTGTTCGATTAGCAAGTTCTGCTCAATTTGGCGTGCCATTTGACTTTTTATTTCCTCTGATTCGTTGGCCAGGTAAAAACCAATCTTTGTTAAAGCGGGTTGTTCTTTAAAAAACGATAAAATATTAGTAATTCGCTCCGTTATTTCTCCCTCAAGTGTACTTTTTTCTAATCCTGATTCGAGAAGACTTTGTTGCACTAATGTCATTAGCTTTTGTTGAAATATAGCAACTAATTCTTGAAAAATTGCTTCCTTACTTTGAAAATACAAGTAAAAGGAGGGTTGTGTCACATTCGCTTTTTGCACAATCGCACTTATTTTTGTTTCATGATAACCATTTTTAGCAAACTCTTCTGCGGAAACTTGGAGCAAAAGGCTCCTGCGTTTTTCTCCATCTGCCCCTTTTTTTCTTCCTCTTTTCCCCATTTAAGCCACTCCATAAAATATATTACTTACGAGTATTATATTTCGGTAAATGTACTGCGTCAACCGAAAGTTTAGAAGATTAGTTATATTATGAATATGGGCAGGATTTAACGCTATAAATAACAGGTTGTTATGGGATATCGCCAAAGCACCCCAATTTTTAGGAAAAGTTGTCCTTTAATTTAGAAAGCTCCCATTAATAAGAAGAATTTCTAGTTTGTATAAGCCTCTCGGATCCGAGATACTAGAATCAAACTGATTTCCACCTGGCTGACTATATTCACAGGCACAAAAGTTTTATGAGAGCTTCTTTCTTAAAATTCTTTGTAAAATGTATCCCGCAAGTAAACCGGGAATAACGCTTAATAGCGGTAGCCAAAGAGGGCCAATCTTTTCCCCAAATAGCGTTATTTTGGATGAATAGATCATGCCGATAGTAACGAAGTAAACTGAAAATACAAATGGCAAAGAGGCAAATGGAGTCTTGCCTCCACCTGCATCTTTATAGGCATCCCACATAGCAAAAGAATACAAGCAAGCGTAAAACATGAGCCATTGATAATCAGCTTGTTGAATCGCCTTCTCATTTTCTCCCTGAAAACTTAGCAGAATAACTTCGTTTAAATGCCCTTTCACATTGACCAAAAATTCTAGAGAAAGTAGGGCGAGCCCTTTAATGTATTTCCCGTTTAAAAATTGACCAAATCCAGGTAGAACGATACTCCATAAAAGTACTTCGGTTGGATTTTTATTTGCCATATCATTGTATAAGGCCACCTTCAATTAATTGCCTTTTGCTAAATCTTTCCGATTTGGAACCATAGGAGGCTGTTCTAACCATTTATTTTTAATCATGATATTTGCTCCATCCTCGGAAAGCTTCTGTATCTCAAGCGATAATCTGTTATACATTACACCTAAATCAACTCTAGGACTTTGAGCAATACTTAAACCATAGAAGCCAATACTTAAAGAAATTAAAGATGTTGTATAATACATCATTAATTTATCAGAGAATGTATTGGTTGTACTCTTGGAAATATCTGTGTCCCATGTCATTGGTACAGGTAAATTGCTTTCCTTTAATTTTTCGCTAAATACTGTAATATGTTTTTTGGCAATATCTATACATCTGAGCATGAACTTTGTGACATCTTTTGCTTGGGCTACTTGGCTAAATCCCGTTAAAGTAGCTGTACCTAAAGCATTTCTTTGGATATTCGAATAAAGATTAGTCAATTCTGAACCAATTAAGGGTCTTTTTTCACCGAAAATGTCCCATAAGAAAGATTGCTTTTTAACAAAGTTTACTTCATCAAGATTAGGGAGATAGGGTGCTCTGATATACAACCCTTTTGATAACAATAAATCCTTTGACATCTCGTATAATTCCATTGTTTCTTGAAGCCGCTCTTTATAGTAGGTGGTAATATCTGACCTAACAGCGAGGGACAAACTTGCAGCATAGGCTCTAAGACCAATTGCTGCCATTTGATGGATAAAGGTTAGTATAAAACTATCCGCGTATAATCTTGGAGCGGTTAAATCAACATCTTCCTCTACTTTAAAACCATGAGGGATCTTATGCTTTTCTTCAGTAAGTATAGACTTGATTTTATGTACATGTGTTTGAGATAACTGCAAAGCATGTTTAATTATCGGTTTTATTTCGGTATCTTCCGCTTTTTCTAGAAAAAAACTGAGTGAACATACGGTTGCACTATCTTCCATGTATTGCATATAAAGCTGGGTGATTTCACCTGAAGTCAATCGTATTTGTTTTCCTTCTACCATAATGGACCCTCCAATTTAACGAATCTTCTTCCTAATTATTCTCTGTCATTAAATGTAATTTATGCGGAGAAGGAAATATATAATTTGGTGGTACTCGGAACAGGGAACGTTAGAAGGGAAGGAATGTAGTGTAAATAAAAGGGGAATTCCGGAATATCAACTATTAATAGCAGTTCTCGATATATGGTGAGGGCAGTTTCCAAAATAGATGGTCAAATCAAGTATCGCTCGAAATGAACAGGAAATGGAACAGATAGGAGGAAAAATAAAGAGGAGTTTTTTAACTTCAAAATAGTATGATGAATGATCCACCACTAAGTCTTTTTTAGGATAATTTAAGTATAGTTAAGGATAGAACAAGGGTACAGAATGATGAATGTAAAGTTCTCTTTAAAATAGGAGGAGTGATAGAAATGGGCGTTTCAATTTATTATACATGTGAAAGAAACACTCCTATGTCAGCTGAAGAACAACAAGTAAATGTGATTGTGGCCAAGTATAATGATCATTTTGAACTGAAAGAGAGCGGGGAAACTTTCTGTGTTTATGAAAGGGATGATTCGGAGCCAGCGATAATCTTCGAAGGCGCAACAAAGTTACCTTTCTCCGAAGATATTGAGGATATGTTGGCTGCTTTATACTACTGGTTATCATGTCTTACGGAAATTAGAAGAGTGATTGCTGGCGGGGAATGGCATGTCCATCTTGATGATCTAGACGCGATGTGGAATGAAGATGAGGGGTGGCAAATGCTGATGGTTGATTAGTTTTAAGAAAATTAACCTTGCTCCAATGCAAAGGAATTTATCTAAAAAAGAGCGTTATAGAAGGTATTCAATTTTCTATGACGCTCACGGAAAGTTATTAAAGTTTGGAAGTTGCCAATTGGGCTTAAGTAAGCTAATTGGATTTTAAACTCGACAATGGAAGCTCACCTTTAAACAGCTCGTTGATCCAGAGTGTGGCTGCTCCAAGAACACCAGCTTGTTGACCAAGTTTGGATTGGACTATTTCTAAATGGTCGATGTTCGTTAATAATGCGTGAGTGTGAAATGATTCTGTTAATGGCTGCATGACTGCATCTTGCCCGCGAAGTATTCCTCCCGTTAATATGACTTTCTCTGGATTAAATACATTCACCAATGTGGAAATGCCGATTCCTAAGTATCTTGAAGCCGTCTCCAATATGGATAAGGCGAGCTGATCATTTTGCTTGGCTGCTTCATAGAGATGGTTGAGAGTAATATGGTCGGGACTTTTGGCAATTTCAGTAATGAGACTTGGAAAGCCTTTTTTGATTTTGATTTTCACTTTTTCAATGATGGAAAGTTCACTTGAGATCGTTTCAAGACAGCCGTAATTACCGCAAGAGCAAAGTGAGCCATTGTCTTGAACGATTGTATGGCCAATTTGGCCCGCACCAAAATTGCTCCCATGAAATAATTGCCCATTAATCATGATGCCTGCGCCAATTCCGTAATCTACATTTAATGTAATAAAGGAATTTAAATTTTCTCCATCACCAAACCAGTATTCAGCAAGAGCTAGTGTATTACAATCATTGTCGATGATAACTGGTATATTTAGTTTCTCCTCTAGCATTTGCTTAACGGGTATATTTCTCCAATTTAAATGAGGTGGATAAATAGAAATCCCCTTGATAGGGTTAACGATTCCATGCATCCCTAAACCGATCCCATTAATATCGGAAAAACTCATCTTAGAATCTTTAAGAAGCTGTCTTACCAATATTGCAACATAATCCATTATATTGTTTGGTGAAGTGTCCTCTGGAAGGTTTTCCTCCGAAAATAATAATCTCTCACCTAACGTATTAAATAAACCTACTCTGATTGATTTGGAACGAATTGTTACTCCAATAACTTTGAAAGAATCTTTATTGATTTCATACATTACCGGAGAGCGGCCTCGTTTAATCGGTGACTCGCCGATATTTTTGATCAACTGGTAGTGTTCTAACTCATGGATAATCTCTGAAACACCTGGAATAGTTAACCCGGTGATCTTTGCTAATTCAGATTTGGAAGCATTTGCATGATCTTTTAAAATTTGCAGAACTAGTTTTTGATTCAGTTGTTTCATAAGACTTTTACTTATTTTTTTCGGTTTAGTCAGCATGATCTATAACTCCTCTTACTTATTTCGCGTTAATGGACAGTAATACTCCAACTTAAGGTTTTAGGAAAGACGGGGAAGTGAAGGTGTCGGATAAAGCCCGATTGGTTCAAAGAACAGCCGGTGGGAACAGAGGGATGCAGACCACCACTTGGGGAAACTGCTTACATGACCTGCGTCCTGCATACCAAAGCCTCCACTGATGGAGTTTACCTTTTATGTAAAGTAAGTTTATTATATCGAAGAGTTGATAACAACTAATTTATTAAACTTTTCATATATATGATGGGGGATTATTAATTTGACAGGGTTTTTTCTTCACCTTCAAAATTCATATTAAAATAAAGTTCTAAAAACTAACTAGAAAACATTGACTATATTAAAGTCACCTTACTATAATGAAAAGAATAGTATGATAACGCTATCAAACTGAAGGGGGAGGCATAGAGTCAAGGAAGTTACCTTTAGAAACGAGCAATGATGATGAAACGCTGGGAAAGGGAAAGTAATGCCCGAAAATCGTAAATAGGGGGGATATTTATTGAGTCGTCTCAATGACCAGGTCGCGATAGTGACCGGTGCAGGCAGTGGAATTGGCAAAGGGATAGCTAAACGATTTATGGAGGAGGGGGCTACTGTAGTCATAGCTACAGATCAATCTGAAGAAGGGATTAACACTGTGAAAGAGCTACAGAAAAATAATGGCAACGCGGTGTTTATTCAAACAGATGTGGCTATGGAGACGAGTATTCAAAATATGGTACAGGAAACAATATCACGTTTTGGGCAAATTGATGCGCTTGTCAATAACGCAGGGATTACTGTTTTTAAAACCTTAGAAGAAGCCACAATCGATGATTGGAACAACTTAATAAATATTGATTTAAGAGGGCCATTTTTATGCAGCAAATATGTAATGCCATACATGAAAAAGCAAAGTAAAGGATCGATCATCAATATTTCATCCAATCACGCATTTGCGACTCTTCCAGATTCGGAAATATACGCTGCTGCTAAAGGTGGGGTAAATGCAATGACTAAAAGTATGGCGCTTAGCTTAGGACAATATGGGATTAGGGTAAATTCGATTTGTCCCGGATTTACGAATACTCCGCATTATCAGAGATGGTTGGCTGAAAAGAGTGATAAGGAATTGATTCACCAAGAGGTATTGCAATTGCATCCATTACAAAAAATTTGCACCCCTGAAGATATTGGTGATATGGCCGTTTACCTAGCATCTGCAGAGTCTGCTATGGTAACGGGTGAAGCGATTGTAATGGATGGAGGCCTGTCTTCTAGGTTGTATCATTCGAAATTATGTTGAGTAAGAAATTCACTTTTTTGAACTGGTAATCAATACTATAGTGATGTTTGGTGAAGGAGTATGAGATAGAACTAAACAATCTACAAATTAGTTGACCAATTGAAAGAAATATCTGTCGATGTAAGCTTAACTATATTAAAAGTGCTATCAAAGGTATAGATGGAAGCGTTTTATTTGCATTTCTCTTTAATAATGAAATTTACATTCCAGATAAGAAGGAGTGAAGAACGTGCATTCACAAAAGATGAAGGAACAGAATTTCTCCGTGAGTTTGAGTGAAAATTGGCATTTTACTATAGATCCGAATGATCTTTTACAGCTTTATGAAATAGGAGCAGACTTGCCAGAAACTACAATTCATGCAACTGGTTCGTGGGAAGAGCAAGGTTTTGGTTCAAAGACAGACCATGAACCAATTGGTACGTGGAAAAAAGAAAGGGAATATGAAGGAGTAGCTTGGTATGTAAAGGATGTATTCGTGCCTGAAGAGGTATCTGATCAATATGTGTTCTTAGTGCTTAGAGGAGTCCGCTGGCATACGGAATTATGGATTGATGGAATGTTCGTTGGTAAAGGCGAAAGTCTTTCCAGTCATCATCGTTTTGATATTACATCCTGTATCCAAGCGGGGAAAAAACAACGATTTGTTATACGTGTTGATAACACGATGAAGTATTCACTCCATGAAAGTCATATTCATTCTTATCATACAAGTACAAATTGGGGTGGGATTACTGGTGGTATTGCTTTGGAGACTGAAAAGCCGTACACCATTCAGGACATTCATCTCATTCCAGATGTAAAGAAGAAGAGTGTGGAGCTTCGTGTGAAAATTGATCGCAGGAAATGTCAAGATATGAGTGGATGGACACTAATAGCCAAAGTGATTCAACATGACGGCATAATGGATGCTGAAGCTCTTGAAGTAATTCCTGAGGAGAAAAATGGCCATTTTGTCAAACAACATCTGCACATTCAACTTGGAGATAAGGCTATATTTTGGTCACCAGATAATCCCTATCTATATGAATTGGAATTGATTTTACGACATCATGATGAAGTATATGATGTGAAAAAGACTACCTTTGGGTTAAGGAATTTGGAAACGGCAGGTAGACAAATTTTACTTAATGGCAAACCTATTTTTCTAACTGGATATGTGGATTGTTGTATTTTCCCACAAACGGGATATCCAATATGGGATGTAGATTATTATAGAATGCAGTTTAGGATAGTAAAAGGTTATGGATTTAATCATGTGCGGCTTCATGGCTGGACACCACCTAAACCGTTTTGGGAGGCGGCAGATCTTGAAGGGATGCTTGTCCAAACAGAATTACCGCATTGGAGTAAGCAATACTTGAATCGACGCAAGAGTGCGAACAATGAAACACATGGTTTTTTAAAGAGAGAACTAGAGCGCATCATTCGCAGTCTCCAATTACACCCATCTTTTGTTATGTTATCGTTGGGAAATGAGTTAATCAGTGCTGAAGGCCATCCACAATTAAATGAAATGGTCCAATTTGCAAGAAAACTAGATTGTTCAAGGCTTTATACAGATAATACAGGGTTTGGAGAGTTACCGAGTTTGGATCGGGAAGGTGATTATTTTACTCCGACATTCAATTGGCATCCTCCTTACAATATCGAACATGCGGCTCTTCCAGACACTACATTGGACTATGAAGAGATTACGAGACTGGAGAATAAACCACTGATCGCTCATGAGCATGGACAATTTACTATGTATGTCCGCCCTTTTGAAGCGGAGAAATATAAAGGGATTTTAAAGCCGCATTGGTTGGAAGCAATCAATGAAACACTGGAAGTGAAAAATGTAAGTGAAAGAGTACAGGACTTCATTAATGCAACGGGGATTCATCTTGTGCGTTCTTTAAAAGAAGCGATGGAAAAGGCAAGAAGAACAAACGGGTTAGCTGGTATTCAATTATTGGATATCCGTGACTTTCCTGGACAAGGTCATGCAACGGTTGGCATTTTGGACGTATTTTGGGATTCGAAACAAATTGTTAAGCCAGAGGAATTCCGTCAATTTAATGAGCAAACAATTTTATTAATGAGGGCAAAGAAGCGAACGTACTTTCAGGGAGAAATCCTTTCAGCGGATCTTGAAGTTTCTCATTTTGGAGAACCTATCACCTCAGCGATATTGTTATGGGAATTGAAGGCAGATAATAAAAGGATTGAAAAAGGCAGGAAGGAAGTATCATTCATTTCTGGGGATGGGATTACGGAGATAATTAAAGTGCGAGTCCCTTTGCGAAGTGAAGAAGCGCGAAGGCTGACATTAAGTGCAAGCTTAGATTATGAAGGAAAATCAGTTACAAATGAGTGGGATTTCTGGGAGTTTCCTCGGCAAAAATTGCCCCAACATCCTGAACGCATATGGACAAATATTGGAGCGATTCGGTCTGTTCTTTATGGTGCTAGGGTAGAGGGGATGATCGGGATTGAACAACATAGTTTTAAAGCAGAAGAGGATGTAGATCTTCTCATTACAGACCAACTCTCCAGAGATGTTTTGCAAAACTTAGTTGATGGTGGTTCTGTGTGGCTTATGGCGCAAAAGGATCGTCAATATGATGAGGTGCTAACAAAGTATTTGCCGATATTTTGGAATTATATTTGGTTTCCACAACAAAGAGGGACAACGATGGGAATGTTGATTCATGAGCATCCGGTATTGAAAAACTTCCCAAATGATCAATATTCCGATTGGCATTGGTTTCATCTTGTCGATAATACTGTTGCATTGGGAATGGAGCTACTGCCGAAAGTGAAGCCGATTGTTGAAGTAATTGATAATTTTAATCGGGCAAAACATTTAGCTTATGCTTATGAAGTGCAAGTCGGAAAAGGAAAGTTATTTGTGTCTACATTCAATCTCGCAAATAGGGAAACAATGAAACGACCAGAAGCCAATTATTTGTTTTTTGAGATATTGCAATATATTCAAAGCAAGGAATTTTCACCAGAGGTGAGAATATCAGTAGGAGAGCTGTTGGGAATTTTTAAAGTTAGATCATTAATTGAAATGAATTATGAATAGAATAGCGAAGAGAGTAAATTTACTATGTGGCAGTACGTGTAAATGGAGGTGGGGAGATGGACGTTGTTGGCATTGGAGAGACGATGGTATCATTTATGCCAGATACTTTTGGGCGGATGAGATATACGAATAGATTCACAAGTAGAATCGCTGGAGCAGAAACGAATACATTGATAGGTCTAGCAAAACTTAATCATCAAGTAGGCTGGATTAGCCGTGTGGGAGAAGATGAATTTGGAGCCTCCATTCTCAAGTTTGTTCGTGGAGAAGGAGTAGACATTTCGCAAGTGAAACAAACGAAAAATATTGCGACAGGAATATTTTTCAAGGAAGTTATCAATGAAAATGATGTTCATATCTATTATTATCGGAAAAATTCTGCAGCCAGTACGATCGAACGACGTGACATTAATGAAGAATATGTTAAAAGCGCAAAATACTTGTATTTGACTGGGATTACGCCAGCTTTAAGTGAATCTTGCCGAGAAGCGATTTTTCATTCTATTGAGGTTGCCAACTTCCATGGGGTGAAAGTGGTATTTGACCCGAATATTAGAAAGAAATTATGGAATGACGATCTAGCGAAAAAGACGATTTTGGCGATTGCTGAAAAGGCTGATATCCTCCTGCCTGGTATAGAGGAAGGAGAGTTTTTAGTAGGGAAAAGTACTCCAGATGAAATCGTTAAACAATTTCATAGGTTGGGGATAGATACCGTAGTGTTGAAACTCGGAGAAAAAGGTGCTTATTATTCTTGTCGAGATGAGTGTGGATTCGCTCCTGCCTACAAGATATCTAGAGTAGTAGACCCTGTTGGAGCAGGCGATGGCTTTGCGGCTGGCTTATTGTCTGGAATGTTAGATCAATTAGAAATGGCTGAGGCGGTGGCACGAGGATGTGCTGTGGGAGCACTAGTTGCAACGGTTTCTGGTGATGTGGAAGGTTTGCCTGACCGGGAACAGCTGAAGAAATTTACTCAATTGAATGACGGACAAGATGTATCAAGATAAATCCGGATAAAGGGGAATGTTCACATGATGGATGTTAAATCGCTGATTTTAGATAAAAAGTTGATTGCGATTCTAAGAAATGTGCCTGCGGATCACGTAATAGAAATTTCGAAAGCACTACAAAAAGGCGGTATAAGCATCATTGAAGTTACTTTGAATTCACCAGGGGCCCTATACGCGATTGAAAGAGTGGCCAATGAGCTTGGAGATGAAATACTTGTTGGTGCTGGAACTGTCCTAGATCCGGAGTCTGCGCAGCTGGCCATTTCTGCGGGAGCCAAATTCATATTATCACCTACCGTAAATCTTGAAACAATCAAGCTGACTAAAAGATATGGTGTGGTCAGCATACCGGGTGCACTGACACCAACCGAAATACTGACTGCCTATGAACAGGGGGCAGATATGATTAAGTTATTTCCTGCTCTTGTAGGAGCGGATTATATCAAAGCGATTCAGGGACCGTTGCCATTCATACCATTACTTGCTACAGGGGGAGTGGATCTTGATAATATCAAAGGCTTTTTACAAGCAGGTGCTGCTGGATTTGGAATTGGTGGTTCCCTCGTAAACGCTAATGAACCTTTTACAGCCGAATCGTTAGCGCGAATATCTGAAAAAGCAAGACAATTTGTAAAAGCGTTGGAGAGTGAACAGTAAAGATCAAGTATATTAATCTAGCTAAACTGGTAGTAGGATTCTTACTTCAGGAATTCGAGGAGAAAAAGTTGTTAATTCACTTTATCGAAAAAATAAGAAGAGGAGATGGAGACAGTGAAAATAATAAATATGGAATGTTTTATTGTTCCTCCTCGATGGTTATTTTTAAAGATCGAGACGGATAATGGTCTTGTTGGCTGGGGAGAACCAGTTGTTGAAGGAAGAGCACATACGGTCAAAGCGGCTGTTGAGGAGCTAAGTGATTATTTGATTGGCAAAGATCCAATGCGGATAGAGGATCATTGGCAAGTGATGTATAGAGCCGGCTTTTATCGTGGCGGACCTATTCTGATGAGTGCGATTGCAGGCATTGACCAAGCGTTATGGGATATAAAAGGAAAGTATTATCAAACACCCATCTATGAGTTGTTAGGCGGAGCATGTAGAGATAGTGTGCGGGTATATTCCTGGATAGGTGGCGACCGTCCTGTGGATGTAGCAATAGGAGCTAAAGAAAAAGCAGAGGCTGGGTTTACAGCGGTTAAAATGAATGCCACGGAAGAACTACAATACATTGATTCATTTAAAAAAATGGATGAAGTGATTGAAAGGGTGGCAAAGGTAAGAGAGGCAGTCGGCGATGACTTTGGAATAGGGATTGATTTTCACGGGCGTGTCCACAAACCAATGGCTAAATACTTAGCGAAGGAACTGGAGCCGTATCGCCCAATGTTCTTGGAAGAGCCTGTGTTACCTGAAAATAATGAAGCCCTTCGTGAAATAGCTCATGCTACCACAATCCCGATAGCAACAGGGGAGAGAATGTTTTCAAGATGGGATTTTAAAAAGTTATTATCAGATGGTTATGTGGATATTATTCAGCCGGATTTGTCACATGCGGGTGGGATCACCGAATGTAAAAAAATCTTCGCCATGGCAGAGGCATATGATGTGGCTGTTGCTCCACATTGCCCACTTGGACCGATTGCATTGGCAGCATGTTTACAAGTAGATGCCACAGCACATAATGTGTTCATTCAAGAACAAAGCTTAGGCATTCATTATAATGAGGAAAGTGACTTATTGGACTATCTTGAAGATTCATCTGTGTTCGAATATAAGGCCGGATCTGTTGCAAACCTGTCAGAACCTGGCCTTGGGATTAAAATAAATGAAGACTATGTTAAACAAAAGGAAAAAATCGGTCATAAATGGAGAAATCCAGTATGGAGACATAAAGACGGAACGATTGCAGAGTGGTGAAGATTTTAGAGAAGTGGCGTAAATCTATTATTTTGCAAGAGACTCGAACATTTAATATGGTAAACTCTGATAACGAATAATGCATGACTTTAGCGAAGGAAATATATTCAGACTTCTGCCAAAGGTCTGAGATGCTCCCCAAAAGTTAGGTAAATAATTTTTGGGGAGACACGTATGGAACAAACATAATAGTTCATTAATCGGGATATGAGAAAGGTTTTTTTGGTAAATACATTCTTATCCCAAGCTCTGTTCATTTGTTTTTTCTAATTCTATATGTGGATTCGTTCTCCATAGGAATAGGAATGCAAGTAGTATCGGACTTGGTGCTATGCTTCTAGAATGGGTATCTCAGTTTTGGAATTTCCAAGTTTTATTCATCGTTAGTGCAGTGTCAGTCGTCTGTTCCTTATTATTGTTCTCACTTTTCGTCCACCGGTTGCTGAAGAGCAAAAGGGATTCCCAAATGAGCGCTGGATCCCCTTCCTCTAAAACAATGTAAAAAATAGGTTACTGTTCATTGGAAAGGAAATGGATAGTAGCTATAGGGGAGGGGGGAAGGATATTTCCCGATTTTGAGTAAAGAGCCAAGGAAAAGTCAGTTGGCTTTCGGTGGTTTTACTTGATGGGGAGGTGAGGTATTATCCAATTCCCCATATATCTGATAGATTCATTTTACCCCTCTCCTACAATTAGAGAGGGGAGAGTAATGACAGTTATTCATAGCGCATATAATCTTAACTCTAAAAGCCTAGCAACAATCCGCTTATGAGGAGAAATTCCAACTAATTCAATCCTATAATATCCTTTCTAGCTCACTTGAGATTCTCTTATCCATTTGATAAGGAATTTGGAAGCTGCTCCTGAATTTCTTTTAAAAACATTTCAGCTGCCTTGGAAAAAACTTGATGCTTTTTCCACACAAAATTCAAGCCAGATTCAAGTCTCGGCTCTAATGGTCTAAAGCAGAGATTACGATCACTTGATGTATTTACTATTTTATCAAGGGCAATGGCATAACCGATCCCTTCTTCCACCATAATGGCAGCATTATAGGCAAGATTATAGGTCGTTACAACGTTTAATTTATCAAAGTCTTCTCCAAACCAATCCGCAAATTCATTTTTGGAATAGGTTTTCAAAGGCTGTCGTGAACAGATTAGTGGAATATTTAATAAATCGATTGCTTGAATAGTGTCTCTGGAAGCAAGTGGACTGTCTTTTCTCATCACAACACCCCAAACATCTTTGGCAGGGATCTCGATATAATTATATTTAGATAAATCAGCTGGTTGAATTAAAATCCCAAAATCAAGTAATCCTTTATCAAGTCGTTCTGTTACATCATCCTCGTTTCCGCTGTAGAGGTGGTAGCGAATATTGGGATAATTGGACTGTAAATCTTTTGCCACCCGGGCAATTTGTTTCATCGCGTCAGTTTCCCCACTGCCTATGTAAATATCTCCATTGATCGTTTCTTCCATTGCCTGAAATTCGTCCTCTAATTTTTCGACCATTCCTATAATTTCTTCTGCGCGCTTTCGGAGGAGTATCCCTTCGTCTGTAAGAATGACCCGATGGCGACTACGAGTAAAAAGCTTCTTCCCTAATTCTAGTTCAAGGTCTTTTAATTGCCTTGACAAAGTTGGCTGTGTCACGTGTAAAAAATCAGCGGCTGCTGTAATGCTTCCTTCGCGTGCAACCGTAAGAAAGTATCGTAAAACTCTTAATTCCATCCTAATTACTCCCCTTTACTCTTTCAGTATAGTGATTTTATAAATGCCTATTAGGCATATCTTACTATAATATATAAGTATTAGCTATATAATCAAAACGCGTTAGAATAAAGAAAGAAACAGGTTAGCAAAAAATCCTTGAAAATCTGAGTCAACTTTTTGTTATTAGGAGAGTAGGCACCGAGAAAGATCACGAAGTTCTATAGTGAGAATCATAGTTGAAAGGATGTTGTGTAATATGTCTAATCAAAATAAAGTGGTCATTATTATGGGAGCTTCAAGTGGAATTGGTGAAGCAACAACGAAGAAACTGGCCCACGCAGGGGCAAAGTTAGTCATTGCAGCACGCCGTGAAGAGCGCTTGAAAGCTCTTGTGGAATCATTGCCTGATGCTGATTTATCCTATGTTGTGGCCGATGTAACAAACAAAGCTGATGTTCAAGCTGTTGTGGATGTTGCTGTTGAAAAATATGGACGTGTGGATGTCCTCTTTAATAATGCGGGAATCATGCCCCAAAGTCCCCTTGCAGAAAAACGTTTTGATGAATGGCAACAAATGCTAGATATTAATATTATGGGCGTTCTAAATGGAATTGCTGCGGTCTTACCGATTATGAAAAAACAACAATCTGGTCAGATTGTGACAACGGATTCTGAAGCTGGGCATGTTGTATTTCCAGGAGGTGCTGTATATTGTGGGACTAAGTTTGCAGTTCGTGCGATCATGGAAGGCTTACGCCAAGAGGAGCGAGAAAATAATATTCGCAGCATCCTTATCTCCCCAGGAACAGTTGACACTGAACTTCATCTAACGATTCAAGATCCAGAAAGGCGCGAATGGACAGAGGATTTGCAACGAAGAATTGGTTTAAAATCAAGTGATGTTGCTGATGCCGTAGTGTATGCCATTAGTACACCTGAAACCGTTACTGTAAGTGAAATTGTTATTCTACCAACGAAAAAGGGGTTCTAATTATAGGGTGGTTAGTTGGTGCGAGCTTGAGACTGTTAACCACAAGAATTTAAAGTCCACCCGAACTGGCAGATTCGTTAAAAGAATGTGCAAAAATAAGTAGGCAATCGACAGCCGCAAAAGTTCGATTCATTCAATTAACAATTAGTGGGGGAGGAAGGGACCTCCTCTGATTGGAGTTTCACCTGTCCTCCTTTTTGCACGCATGAGCATACGGTTAAAGGTTATTTTTAGGAGGAATATTTTTGACTAAACGAGACCAATTGCTCGTATTTATCGTTACAATAGGGGTTTTCGGAATTATTAATACTGAAATGGGAGTGATTGGCATTTTACCTTCGATTGCGGATCACTTTCAAGTCAGTGTTTCAAAAGCGGGATTACTTGTAAGTCTCTTTGCCCTAGCTGTTGCAGTATCAGGGCCAACGATGCCACTCTTATTCTCAGGGGTTGATCGCAAAAAGATGATGTTACTCGTTCTCGGAATTTTTGTGATAGGGAATATGGTTTCCCTCTTAACGACGAACTTTATCATTGCTTTAATTGCTCGGGTGGTGCCAGCTTTTTTTCATCCAATTTATTGTTCATTAGCTTTTACCGTCGCTGCGGACTCTGTTAGTGAGGAAGAAGCACCAAAAGCTGTTGCGAAGGTCTTGATAGGGGTATCCGCGGGAATGGTGATAGGGGTACCCATTGTAAGTTTTCTAGATAGTGCTGTTTCATTTGAAATGGCAATGGCCTTTTTTGCGATTGTCAATGTTCTCGTCTTTTTTGCCACAGTAGTTTTTGTTCCATCTATGCCTGTGAAGGAAAGAATTTCTTATGGGACACAATTATCTGTATTAAAAAAACTAATTCCATGGCTTTCGATTGTCGCTGTAATTTTATTAAATTCGGCAGTATTCGGAGTGTATAGTTATCTAGCTGAATATTTAAAGACAGTGACAAATATGTCCCCAAATGCCACTAGTTTATTCTTATTTATTTATGGTGGGGCCAATATTATTGGAAACATTGCGGCAGGGAAGTTACTGACTAAAAATGCGCTTAAAACTGTAGTGATTTTCCCCTTTGCATTGGGTGTGATTTACACCATATTATACCTATTTGGTCAGCTTACATTTCCGATGGCAATTATTACTTTAATTTGGGGGATATTGGCTGGTATCGGAGCAAATATCAATCAATATTGGATTATGTCTTCAGCTCCTGAAGCACCTATTTTTGCTAATGGTTTATTTTTAACATCCGCTAACTTAGGAACCATGTTTGGTGCTGCTATCGGTGGAATATTTATTGCAAAATTAGGGACGCCATATGTGGTATTGGTAGGATTTATCTCATTACTACTAAGTGTTGTATTCATTTTACTTAGAAATTATCTGTCTTGTACAAAAAACAAATCAAGTTGCATGTTAAACTGGAACAGAAAATGATAAAGCTCAAACTAGGCAAGTTCGACTTCGTGCTTGCCTAGTTTGAGCTTTTTTATTTAAGAGGATTTTGACATTGCAGAATACTACTTATGAGTTAAATGGTGCTTAAATTAAGGGATTTTTCATTGCAAAGGTTTTAGTTTAACTTCATTCCGAAAGGAGTCTCCCTCTCCAAAAGGGTGTTAAGAAGGGGACATTCACTAATCTAAATGCCGATAACGGTTAAATGTAAAGACTCTGTAAAGGTTATGTAAATGATCTCATTCTATATTGAAAATAAGCAAAGCGTAACATATACTCGTGATATCGAAATGCGATATTGAAGACCGATATTAATAGGCAAGGAGAGGCTAGTTTGGAAGATAAAGTATTGCGGAAACTTTTTCTTGGTTTTATTCATATCCACATTTTGCATCATGCAAAAGAGCATCCCATATTCGGAGCGTGGATGTTAGAAGAACTTCGAGAACATGGCTATAGGATCAGTGCTGGTACACTTTATCCTATCCTCCATTCGATGGAATCTGATGGTCTTCTTATAAGAGAGGATAGAAATGTGGACGGGAAAATCAGAAAATATTACACGACCACGGAAAGGGGAAATCTCATCCTTAGTGAGGCTCGAGAAAAAGCATATGAACTTTTTAAGGAAATTAAAGAGTGATAAAAAGGAGTTAATGATGACTAAGAATAACCCAAACAGCGGCTTTAAATCGCTTCTAGAAATTTTGCTCGTTTCAACACGACTTGGTTTTACCTCCTTCGGTGGACCAACAGCTCATTTAGGATATTTTTATGAAGAATACGTACGTAGAAGAAAGTGGCTAGATGAAAAAAGTTATGCAGATTTAGTTGCTTTGGCGCAATTTTTACCCGGTCCGGCTAGTAGCCAAGTGGGAATTGGGATAGGTGTCATGCGAGCGGGTATATTAGGAGGTGTGGTATCCTTCCTTGGTTTTACATTACCTTCAGTAGTTGCCCTTATCCTTTTTGCCATCCTACTTACTGAGTTTGAAATCAATCATGTTGGCTGGATACACGGATTAAAGATTGTAGCAGTAGTAGTCGTTGCTCATGCCATAATGGGGATGGCAAAAAAATTAACCCCTGATTTAAAAAGAAAAGCAATTGCTTTATTTGCACTCATTACAACACTTATTTGGCAAACAGCCTTTACACAAGTAGGCGTCATTTTGATAGCCGCACTCATGGGTTTTCTTCTATTTAAGCATCAACAGGAAAAGGAAGAAGTTCGTTCATTCTTTCCAATTGCTAAGAGTGTTTCAATAATATCGTTACTGTTGTTTTTCGCTTTACTTTTTTTACTACCGATTATCAAGGAGGTAACAGGATCGGACTGGATCGCTATGTTCGATAGTTTTTATCGATCAGGCTCTCTGGTTTTCGGTGGGGGGCATGTAGTTTTACCTTTATTGGAACAAGAACTTGTACCGACCGGTTGGATGAGTGAAGAGACATTCTTAGCGGGGTATGGTGCTGCGCAAGCCGTTCCGGGTCCCTTGTTTACTTTTGCCGCTTATTTAGGCGCTGTTCTGAATGGCTGGCAAGGCGGACTGCTCGCAACGATTGCAATATTTTTACCAGCATTTCTGCTTATTATCGGCACACTACCATTTTGGGATCAGTTACGGAATAATAGGAAAATTAAAGGAGCGATTATGGGGGTAAATGCTGCAGTTGTGGGAATATTAATCTCAGCGTTTTATCATCCCATTTGGACGAGCTCCATTTTATCACCTGGGGATTTTGCTTTTGCTGCTATTTTATATAGTATGTTAGTCTATTGGAAATTACCGCCTTGGATTGTGGTGCTGACTGGTGTAATTGGTGGTTTACTTATGAGCTTAATTTAGGTAAACAATGCTATGTTCAACGGAATGGGGCCATGCTTAACAGGAGCGGATAAAGAATATTTGGAAAGGGGCCCAGGTATGACGGAATTATGGGAATCTAGTTTTCAAGCAAATCAAATGATGTGGGGATTTGAACCTTCCGACTCCGCAATCAAGACAAAGGACTTTTTCCTTGAAAAGAATGTGCAGGATATACTGATTCCAGGGATCGGATATGGCAGAAACGCAAAGGTCTTTCTGGATAACGGTATAAATGTAACAGGGATTGAAATTTCAAAAACAGCGATTGAATTGGCACGACAAAATGGACTTAATATGGATATTTTTCATGGGGCAGTTGGTGACATGCCGTTTGATGACAAATTGTATGATGGGATATTTTGCTATGCGTTGATTCATTTATTGAATGAACGTGAGCGAGAGAAGTTCATTCAAGATTGTTATAACCAGCTGAAGCCAAACGGTTATATGATTTTTACGGCGATTTCTAAAGATGCCCCGATGTATGGCAAAGGTAAAAAACTAGGGAAAAATTATTTCGAAATCACGGAAGGTATAAAAATGTTTTTTTATGACTCTAATACGATTAAGCATGAGTTTGGAAAGTACGGACTGGTTGAATACACTGAGATTATTGAGCCACATAAGGATAATGAAAAGAAACCTCCTTTTAAATTTTTAATGATAAAATGCCAAAAGGAACAATGATAAAGGTTTAGATCTTCAATGCCTTTAATAATTTGTAGGAGGGAGTCAACAGGCTTCCCTTCTTCTATTTAAGCTATTTCTGAAGGAGAACCGTGAATCGGTTTCTAATCATCAATTAGGTGAACTATCTACTTTAAAGGCGACATCTACACCATCTGGAACAATAGCGCGAATAGCCTCCACGGAATTTCCATTACTTGAGTTAATAATATGTGTTGTGCCTAATTCTTTCGCTTTTTCAAGGCGTGTTTCAGATAAATCTAACACGATGATCTTACTTGCACCCGCTGCTTTTGCAGCAATGACAGTTAATAATCCGATTGGCCCAGCACCGAATACAGCTATAGTATCCCAAAATTGAAGTTGACCTTCTTTGACAGCTTGTACAGCGACAGCCATTGGTTCTACCAATGCACCATCTTGTAAGCTTAATGTTTCTGGAAGATGATAAACATTGGATTCTGGCATTTGCATAACTCGTAAACCCGCCATCTCCGTGTAAGCCAATAAAACTGAATCCGTGTATACTAAGTATAAAAACGCTTAAAATTGTTTTTAGCCATTTCACATTCTTCGTTAATTGACTATAAATAACGCAAGCAATAGAGAATATTACATAATTAACTACTATCTTCGTCTTATAGTAGTTAGGGAATAATCTTGTTAGATATTGAACGACTTTTTTCCTGCTATGGGCGTTATTTGCAAAATATTCAAACCCTTGGGAAGAAAAAGAGGCGTACCTTTACGCCTCTTTTTGAATTTCTAGATTCAGTTAACACTATAGGAATCTATCATTGTTTTTAAGCCATATTTTGCAACTTCCAATGGTGATTGATCTCCATATTCCTCGATAAATAATTCTAATGATAAATATCCATTAAAGCCACTTTGTGCCAATACTAAGCCCATTTCTTTTGTATTGCCTATCCCTTCGCCAGGAAAAACCCGATCACGGTCCACTAAATTTCCGTTTATTGGAGTGGTAGGGTAATCATTAACATGGACCACTCCAATTTGGTTTGCTTGTATATTTTTTAATTCTGAGAAATCACTGCCACCAATATACATATGGAAAGGATCTATAAGAATTTTAGGTGAGGATATGTCGACTTTATCGATGATGTACCGAGCTTGAGTTAAAGTAGATAATTGCTCAGCCTTTCCCCAAAATTCAAGAATGGGTTCAATCCCTATATCGCGACCAAGTAGGACCAGTCGTTCAAAGTACTGGCTTATTTCGTCTAAGTGTACTGATTTTACATTCCCGAATGGAGGAGCAGCTATGGAAATACACCCTAACGATGCTAATAGCTTCATCTCCTTTTCAGCTTGTTCAAATGCTTTTTCTCGGGTTGATTGATCTTTGTCAGCCCACTTGAAAAAAGCTATCGCATTTATAAATGATAGATTTGTTCTGTTCAAAGCAGTTTGAATCGATTGGATTGTTCCTCCATTTGATAAATAATCTTCAATATCACGTACCCAAAGCTCAATCCCATCGTAGCCAGCTTGCTTGGTAATTTCTATTTGTTGAATGACATCTAGTTGAAATGGAAATAAAGTTGATGCATTTAGAGAAGTTTTAAATGGAAACATACAATTTCCCCTTATCTTGATATTATTTTCAATTATCCACTAGTAACGTCCGGCCTTCTTTATGGCTTTGCAATGCCCTTTCAATCAAGTGAATGTTATAGCTTGCTTCTTCTGGCTTCACTTCCAGCTCAATGTTTTCCATAATATGATCATAGATATTTTGGTAATAATTTTGATAGGCACCTGGAAGGGTTTCTATTTTTCCTTTCAAATGAATCTTGCCAAGCGAGGTATTTAATTCTCCCCATTGTCCCTCCGGCTCCACTCCCCATTGTGGAGTTGAAGCAGGGGATTGACCACTAATTAATGCTTTTTCTTGTGGGTCCAGTCCATATTTAATAAAAGAACCTTTCTCGCCATGTAAAATGTAACGGGGAGATTCGCTGCGTACAAATGGAGAAGACTTCAATGTTACTTTTAACTTGTCATCATATCCAAGTGTAACAGCAAAATAATCATGGGCATTTGCACCCTCCCGTTGAATCTGAATATCTGCTGCTATTTTATTTGGTTTACCAAAAAGCTGAACAGCTTGATCAAGTAAATGGACACCTAAATCATAAAAGACGCCTGCACCTTTACCTGCTTGATCTCGCCAGTTTTTTCTAGATGCGGTTGGGTGAAAACGATCCCAATGAAAGGCGCATTCCCTTATTCTGCCAAGTAAATTATTCTGCAAGATTTCTTGAATTGTCAAGAAGTCTCCATCCCAGCGACGGTTATGGAAAACACTTAGTACCTTATTTTTCTGTTTTGCTAATTGGATTAGCTCATCTGCTTCGCTTTTCGTTACTGTAAAAGGTTTCTCTACGACGACATGTTTTCCAGCATTCAGAGCATTTCGCACAAAATCCACATGGTCGGTACTAGGCGTTGTGATGATGATTAAATCAATATCTGAATCAGCGTACAGTTCATCAGCTGATTTTACAACTTCAACCCATGGATATCGTTCCTTGGCACTTTCGCTACTACGTTGAACCACTTTCTGCAAATTCAAACCGGGTATAGAAGTAATAATGGGGGCATGAAACGTTTTGCCAGCGAATCCATAGCCAATCAAGCCAACCTGAAGCTGCGGTTTCAAATTTAATCACTCTCCTCATGGTAAGTTGATATTACATTTGCTTCGCAGATGCTCTCAAGATTCTCGATGTTAGAATCAGCTGATGAATAAAGGGAACTATGGTATACCTAAATTACTAGTGTCTGAAATGATTGGAGATATGTATGATCCATTAACTGAGCTTGAACAACTTGATATGGTAATGATCTACTAACTTTCCTTATCGGTAAAAATAATATAGCATAGAATAGACCTATTATACAGAAGAATCCAATAATTTATTGGAGCTTTTTATTGTTGGGAAAAGGACACAAATGAGTAAGCGGGGGATATAAGCGGATTTTATCCCTATTAATGATTTTATTAAAAAGTCTTTTATAAAGTAGCTAAAGTTGATATATTATATCATAACAAGTTGTAAGGCGGGATAAAGATGAAGATACCATTATATAAAATTATCTACGAAAAAATTTTAGAGCAAATTAATGGGGGTGTTTTAGCTAAAGGCGATAAAATTCCTTCGGAAAAGGAATTAGCTGAGCAATTCGGGGTAAGTAGAATTACTTCAAAAAAAGCGTTAGATCTGTTGGCTCAAGAACAATTTATTGAACGGATTCAAGGAAAAGGTTCTTTTGTTGCTGACATTCATGGACAGATAAATAATCAGTCCAGTCCAGTTAAAGTGGAGGAGCAAGAGATCTATGTAAATACTAAACCAAAGATAGGATTAGTAATTTCCGACTTTTCAGATAGGTTTGGCTCTACTTTAGTGAAAGCGATTGAAAAGAATGTAACCGCTCGTAATGGGAGTTTGCTGATTAAAATAACAAAAGAGAATCTTGAGGATGAAGAAAAAGCGATTCAAGATCTATTGGAGGCCGGAATTAGCGGGATTATTATTTTGCCTATCCATGGAGAACATTATAACCATAAGATTCTCGAATTAGTACTAAAAAAGTTTCCTGTTGTCTTGGTTGATCGCTATTTACGCGGAATACAAATAGCTTCAGTGGTAACAGATAATTTTAAGGCAACAAAGGAAGCGACAGAATACTTAGTATCTTTAGGCCATGAGCATATTGCTTATATAACGGCTCCTTATGAGGGGACTACAGTTTTAGAAGATCGACTGAAAGGATATCAATTCGCATTTACTAAGCATCAGCTTGATTTAAATTTAAAATATACTTTTGAATCAATGGCCTCTGATTTTGTTCTACAGGAACGCAGTCAGTCAGAATTCACCTCTGAGCTAGAAAGAATGAAGCAATTTATAGAAAATAACCCTGAGATTACAGCATTTGTCGTATGTCGCTATGGTTTAGCAAAAATTTTATTACATGTAATTCACTTATTGGGGAAAAAGGTACCTGAGGATTATTCCATCATTTGCTTTGATTCCCCCCCAACAGATATTAGTGAACCATTGTTTACTCATATTGCTCAAAACGAAGAAAATATGGGTGGAAAGTCTGTGGAATTGTTGTTTAATCAAATTGAGGGCATAACGGAGGTAGTGACTGAAATCATTGACTTTGACATTATTGAAGGTAGGTCTACAGAAAAGCTAAAAGAGAATATTTAAGCATCTTTTAGATTAAGATATACCTTTTCCACTCTTCCAATATTTCTTAGTGAAAAGTATCACTTAACTGATTGCCGCTAGTAGAGGGAAAAATATAATAAATATGTCGAAAAAGAGAAACTAGTTTCTCTTTTTTATATTGACATATTATTATGGATGTTATATTCTATTGGAAAGATTAGTCATAAATCATTGGTTAAGTATGTTGTTATATGTAAGCGTTTTATAAGAAGGGGGTAATGATATAAAAATAATCTAAACAAAATACGCTCTTAGTATTTCGAACCTTCGGAATATTGGGTTGATAATTTACTTTCTTAGAGGATGGCCAGCAGATTATTCAAATTTTTCATTTAGGGGAGCGGTGAAAGATAACCGAAAAGTAGTAATTGAAACAAAGGGAGGGGTATCGTGAAAACACAAAAAGTCATTAGTCAAACTCCGCTGCAGAATGTTCAAAATAAAAGTCGTATACAAGAAGTGAAGAAGAAACTTAAAAAGAATATCCCGCTATACATCATTATCGCACCAGCAATTATTTACTTTATTATATGGCATTATTGGCCAATGTATGGAGTAATCATTGCTTTTAAAAACTTTTCACCCGCATTGGGGATATTTGATAGCCAATGGGCTGGATTCTCTCACTTCGAACGATTTTTTAATTCCTTTCATTTTTGGAGACTGTTGAAAAACACTTTAGGGTTAAGTATTTATAGTTTAGTAGTTGGTATACCTGCTCCTATTATTCTTGCATTATTATTTAACGAATTAAGATCAAAGTTTTTCCGAAATGTTGCACAGACGATCTCTTATGCCCCACATTTTCTATCTGTTGTTGTTTCGGTAGGAATACTATTTTTCTTCATTTCTCCTAATAACGGTATTATCAACGCGGTAATTGAAGCAATTGGAGGAAAACGAATTGATTTCCTAGCAAATCCCGATAATTTCTGGCATATCATGGTTTGGTCTGGAACTTGGCAAGGAATTGGTTGGGGATCACTTATTTATACAGCTGCAATGGCTGGGATCCCACAGGATCAATACGAGGCAGCTTACATCGATGGTGCAAGTAAATTACGGAGAATCTGGCATATCACACTCCCAGGAATTCGCCCGACAATTGTTATACTTGCTATTTTAGCAGTGGGAGGAATCATGGGTTCAGACTTCCAAAAAATCTTATTACTGCAAAATGGTTTGAACTTGGAAAAATCAGAGGTTATCGCAACTTATGTTTATAAGAGCGGTATTATAGAAGCACAATATAGTTTCTCGGCAGCAGTAGGGTTATTTAATAACGTAGTAGGTTGTATTCTTCTGATTATCGTGAATTGGATTGCAAAAAAGGTAAACGAGACGAGTCTATGGTAATGTACGCGTTTGCGGAAAGGGAGTGGCATCATGTTGAATCAAATTAAAAGGTCAACAGGCGAAAAGATATTGGATGGTTTCATCCTTGCTATGGTTATCTTGATCATATTTATGTTTTTATATCCACTAATCTTTGTGTTATTTGCCTCGTTAAGTGATCCAAGGTTAATTTATGAAAGTCCACTACTCATTTGGCCAAAAGGCTTTAATATAACAAGTTATATCGAGGTCTTTAAAAACAGCGAGATTTGGATTGCCTTCAAAAATACAATTATCTATACAACGATAGGGACCTTTATAAATATTTTTATGACGACTTTAGGGGCTTATCCATTATCAAGAGATCGATTCTATGGGAAAAACGTCATCACATTCTTTATAGTTCTTACTATGTTCTTTAGTGGTGGATTAATTCCACTCTATCTCGTAAACCAACAGCTAGGATTAATGAATACGATGTGGGCACTAGTTCTTCCGCCGGCAATTAGTGTATTTAACCTGGTCATTATGAGAACGTACTTCCAAACAAATCTCCCGAAGGAAGTAGAGGAAAGTGCCTTTGTGGATGGTGCTACAGAATTTCAACTGTTATATAAAATTGTATTACCTTTATCTACTCCCATCATCGCCGTATTAATATTATTTTATGGAGTAGCCCATTGGAACTCTTATTTTGAAGCATTGATTTATTTAACAGATCGAGAAAAGTTTCCATTACAGCTTATTTTAAGAGAGATCCTCGTACAAAACTCGATGGAACAAATGCTTGAAACGGCAGTAGATGCTGGATACGCAGACCGAATGATTGAAAAACAAAGTTTAAAATATGCGGTAGTTATAGTATCAACATTGCCATTGTTAATTTTATACCCATTGTTATCTAAATTTTTTGAAAAGGGTATCATGGTTGGTTCTTTAAAAGGATAGATTTTCATTTTGAAACTAATTGAAAGGAGGAGAGTTAAGCAGACCAAGTCGTTTTTTTCAAATCATGAGAATGAAATATAATAAAAAATTCGATATCTAGAATACGACTGTATTCTTTAGATATAAAGAATTAAAAATTAGGAGGAGTAAGATGAAAAAACTTTCATGGTTGGGATTGATTTTGCTTCTAATTTTTTCAATGGTATTAACTGCTTGTACTGGTGGGGGTTCCAAAACTAGCAAAGAAGAGAATAAGACGGAAGATGGCAAATTATCACTGCACTTTATGAAAAGAGGTTTTGGCAGTATCCACCCACCAGCAGATGAATTATGGATGTGGAAAAAGATGGAGGAAAAAACAGATATCCACATCAAATGGGAAGAGATTCCTGATGAGAGTAGAGGAGAGAAAAAGAATGTCATCATGTCATCCAAGGAATTACCTGATGCGTTCTATGGAGCTTTCGGCTTTTCAGCAGATGAAGTTGCAAAATATGGACAAGAGGGTCTATTTATTCCACTTGAAGACTTGATCGCAGAACATGCACCAAATCTAACAGCATTATTTGAAGAATATCCGTCAATTAAACAAGCTGTCACAATGCCAGATGGACATATTTATTCTTTGCCATATGTCGATTTCTCGGGGCCGGAACGCTCTTTAAGGTATAACATTAATAAAAAATGGTTAGAAAATATCGGCATCGATGATCCTTCCTCAATCACGACTTTAGATCAATTTACGGATGTACTTCGTAAATTTAAATCAGAAGACGCCAATGGCAATGGGGATGCCAGTGACGAAGTGCCGGTTTCTCTAGCACCTGGTGCAATTGGAATGTTTGAGGAACAAATGCTTGGATCCTTTGGGATGGGAAATGGTGGTCTAAAGGCAGCTGGAATGAAGCTATATTTAGACGAAAAAGGTGAATTACAACTAACCCTTACAGATGAGAAGTTCAAAGATTTATGGTCATATTTTAACATGCTTTGGCAGGAAGAATTATTTCATCCACAAACATTCTCTGATATGGAGTATGAAGAGTGGGTAACAGAAGGAACCCAAGATAAAGTCGGTGTTTTTTCATGGGTAGGTCCAGATTATTTAGGAAGTAAAGTTGCAGACAATTTTGTTGGGTTGCATGCTTTTGAAGGAGCGAATGGTGACAGAGTATTAAACTGGATTGACCACCCCGCCCGTGGTACGACTCAATTTATGATTACGAAGGATAATCAAAATCCTGAAGAAACGATTGAATGGGTTGATTACTTCTACGGTGAAGAAGGTTCCAATTTCGGCTTCTTTGGAATTGAAGGTGAAACATATGAAATGGTGGATGGAGCTCCTCTTTATAATGATGAGATTTTAAACTATGAGGGTGGTCCACAATTAGGTGCATTCCAATATGTGGATAATGTGTACGGTGCATTTTATCCCTATCTTGAACCTGAACCAGCATGGCGCGCAAAAGCTAGAGGGCTAGAAATTGATGATATATATAACGCTAATACTGAAGAAATTGAAACATTAGAGCCAGAAACAATCTTACCTCAATTCCAAAGTACGGCGGAAGAAAGTGCTGAAATTTCCGCCATCATGACAGATGTTGACACATATGTTGAAGAGATGCGTGCGAAGTTTGTAACAGGTAAGGCGGATATCGAAAAAGATTGGGAAGGCTATGTGAAAAACTTAGAAAAAATGGGGATTGATCGTTACTTAGAAATTAGACGGGCCCAATATGAAAGAATTCAAAGTCAATAAACCCAAAATTCGAAAGATAAATAGATTGATAGGTGAGTCAATTTCATCATTGCATTAATGATCAATACACGAACGTTATTGTTAAAGGAGATTGAATGGTTAATCCATGTATTTCCTTAACTTAGTTGATTGGAGCGAAAGGTGGTGACTCCTGGTGCTTAGCGTGACAGATGAGATCCCACAGGAGCATACGAGCTGTCCACCTGAAGCGTAAATCAATGTTGTTCGGATTTGAATGCTAAAATCTCTATTATGAAATTGATTCAGGTAATAAAATGGCTATCAAACTTTTAAACATTTAGGCAAAACAGGGAGGGATTTTCTGATTGTTCAAAGTTCCTCCCTAGTTCTGAAATAAAGAGAAAAGTATTCTCTAGACACTAATTTTAGGTTTTTAAAATTGGAGGAATGCTCTATGAATTTTCAAATTGGAATGCGGATCCCACCGTACATCGGTAAACAGGGAATTGAACAGGTTGCACATTGGGCTGCCGATATCGGCTTAGATGTAATAGACGTACCAGTTTATAACGAAAAGACAAAAACGGCCTTACATAGTTTGGGGCTTGAGGTTGGCTCAGTCGATCTAAAAAATACTTCATCTTTACTTAGTGAAGATGAAACTTCTCGTGCGGATGCTATAGAATCAATGAAACAACAAATTACTGAAGTATCTGAGCTAGGCGGCAAAGTGATGTTTATGGTCCTTGTTCCACAAGATGCCAACCAATCACGCGAAAAAAGTTTCTCGATTTGGAAAGAGACATTTCCTGAAGTAGTCAGTCATGCAGAAGAGAAGGGCATATACATGGCGTTAGAAGGATGGCCCGGACCAGCTCCACAATATCCTGCTATTGGCTGTACACCTGAAACAATAAGGGCTATGTTCAATCATATTCCGTCCAAACATTTTGGTCTTAACTATGATCCATCGCATTTAGTGCGTCTTGGGATTGATTATTTACGAGTTCTCGCAGAATTTGGGGATCGGGTTAATTATTGCCATGGGAAAGACACCGAAATACTAAGGGATGAATTATATGAATTTGGAACATTGCCTACCACATTTGGAGCAAATTATGGTTTTTCAGATGGCTCATGGCGATATACAATCCCGGGACATGGAGATGTGGAATGGGGGAAGGTAGCTGTTCGTCTAGAGAAAATAGGCTATAAAGGACCGATCAGTATTGAATTGGAGGATCAACGTTTTTGGGGGTCACTAGAAGCAGAACAACAGGGAATTATTAAAGCAAAAAATCACCTGGAATTATATTTTAAGTAAAGCAATCATAATATTAATAGGATTTTCCATATATATCTAAAGTATCTATTTCTAAAAAATCAAAAAGTGGATAATGGAAGGGAACTGATTATTATGGATAAAATTCGCGTAGGCATGATTGGAACAGGTGGGATCTCGAATTTACATGGGGATCAATTAGCGGAATTGGACTATGTAGAGGTTGTCGCGCTTACAGATCCAAATGTAGAAAATAGAAAGAAATTTATTACAAAGTATCAACTTAATGATGCAAAAGAATTTGCAGACCATAAAGAGATGCTTAATCACAGTCAATTGGATGCTGTCATTATTTGTTCACCCCATACCCTCCACTTTGACCAAGCTATGGATGTAATGAATCATGGTTGCCATGTATTGATAGAAAAACCTATGGCTTGTTCAAAAAAAGAGGCAGAAGAATTAATTGAAACCTCCGAAAAGCTAGGGAGAGTATTACAAGTCTCATACCAACGCCATTTTGAACCAGAGTTTATCTATATTCGTGATACAATCGCAAGTGGTGAAATTGGCAAATTAACTTCTGTCACCGCCTCCCTTTATCAACAATGGGGACATGGCCCTGATAATGTATGGCGTAAAAATCCCGCGCTCTCAGGTGGTGGGATGTTAATGGACTCGGGTAGCCACATCTGTGATGTCTTACTCTGGACAACAGGATTGACTCCACTAGAAGTAACTACACAAATGGAAAAACATCATTCACCAGTTGAACTAGATTCTTTTACTGCAATCCGCTTTGAAAATAATGTAGTGGCTGGACTGAATATTGTTGGTTATGCACCAATTTGGCATGAAACCTATGCCTTCTGCGGAGACAAAGGTGGGATCTTTTATGATAATGGAAAAGTGACCCTTCATCGATTAAGAGAAGAGCCTATTGTACCGGAACTTCCCGAAAAGACAACTAATCAAGATAAAAGCTTTTTCGATGCCATCTTAGGAAAACATGAAATTAAGGTGCCAGGCCATTTTGCCAAAGAAGTTGTCAATCTTACAGAAATGATCTACAATGCAGCAGGATATAAACCGTTGGAAAGTAATGCGATAAAGTAAAACGTATTTTCATAGGAAAATAGAAATTGTATCTCGAAGTAGTGTTGTTTTTATGAACATAAACACGAGTTAACTTTGCTAATTTTTGCTAAATACCAGGTTCTCGACAATGCTGAATATTGTCGAAGCCTGGTATTTTGTAATTTACATTAACTCTTAACTATTCTATAATGAAGCAAATGTTCTTAATATTTGGCCATGTAGAGAAAAAAGTCTGAAAAAACATTGGCATTTACATTTAATAAGTTTTAGGAATGACCATACCTTCCAATTTTATTCCCCTTCAAGTTAGATGACTTCTCCGAGGAATTCCCCGGCCTATACAATCGATCACTTTTTTCAAGGTTCTTCAAAATTTAGCTAGTTTAATAATTTGAATCAATATCATCATTGCTTATTCATGATCAATACACGAACTTTTTGTTAGAGAAGATTTCAATGTTAGTCAATGTATTTCCTAACCCAATCGATTGGAGGGGAAGGTGGTGACTTATCGGGCCTCAATCTAGACTTTCAGATGTATAATTAGCTTAGCCAAATTAATTTTCATCACTTGAGTAATTCCTCCCTTACTAACATCTACAGCCCCCAATTACATCAATGATCTATACTATCTACTAAATTAAGAGTAAATCCATACCAAGTCCTGAGAATATTAGATATTTTTGTAGTTTTTACGGATAGTTTTTAAATTTGGAAGCGCTATAATTTATTTTGATAGCGCTTTATATAGTGAAGGATGGGAGGAAATTGTAATGAAGAAGTTAGGTTATATCTTTATAGGATTACTTATGGTGGTAGTTCTAGCTGCGTGTGGTAGTAAAGATGCTAAAGAAACACAAGCCGTAAAGGATGGAAGTATTGAACTGACACTTTGGACGGATTGGACTGAGGATCGTCCAGAAAATACCCTTTATAAAGACCTTATTTCTAAATTTAATCAAGAGCATGAAGATATCCAAATTAAGGTGGAGGCCATTCCCCATGACCAATATGAAACAAAATTAAGAACTCAGGCGGCAGGTAATCAATTGCCTGATATGATGCGTGTATGGCCCGGTGCTAGAACAGCCCCTCTTGCCGAAGGTGGAGCTATACTTCCCCTCAATCCAATCATTGATAATTGGGAGGGAGATATTTTAGATTCAATTCTCCAAGACTATGCGATTGATGGAAATTATTATGCTATCCCGGCAAATGTAAGTATCACAAGCTTGATTTTTTATCATAAAGACCAGCTTCAAGATGCTGGTTATGATGAGTTTCCTCAAACATATGATGAATTGAAAGAGCTTATAAAAGCTCTAAATGATAAAGGAACAACCCCAATTGCTTTAGGGAATAAAGCCATTTGGCCATTACAATCTGTCTATCTATCAACCATTGCGGACCGATATACTGATAGCGATTTCTTAGAGAGTGCATTAAACGGAGATGGAACATTTGAGGATCCACAATTTATCAGTGCATTATCTGTTATCGATGAATTAACGAAGGCAAATGCATTTAATGAAGACATGAATACTCTCGATGAGGCTCAATCTAGAAATGAATTCATTAAAGGAACCGCCGCCATGCACTTTGCTGGTTCATGGGCGATTGGACCAATTTTAGAAAGTGTTGAGAATATTGGAAATATTGGAGTGGCACCATTCCCGACATTTCCAGGGGGTAACGGGGACCCTGCAAAAATTTCCGGTGCCGCTGGTGGTGGGATTGCAGTAAGTAGCCAATTAAGTGAAGAAGAACAAGAAGCAGCTTTTACTTTTTTAAAATATTTTTATGGTGAGGAATTATACCAGGGGTTAATCAAGGCGAATGTCGTAATTCCAGCTGATATTGAAATGGATGACAACATCCCAGAAATCTTTAAAGAGGCTAATAGCTTTGTTCAGGGTGGACTAGCCCCAGTATATGATGCAACATTGACACCTGAATTAACCGATATGATTAACAATGGCTTACAATCGATTACTTTAGGGGAAAAAGCACCAGAAGGGTTAGCTAAAGATATGCAAAAAGAGAATGAAAATAAATAACAGTCCGATACATCAACCATGGGTTGTCATAAAAGTCAAAAGTCCTCAAATAGACTGCCTGCTCAGGCCTACTGGAAGTAAGCCAAGCAGGCATTGCGGTTTCAAGATGACTAGTGCAGACTAAGCAACAGAATTGCCTTATGAGTCTACTGCTAGGGGAACGTCAACTAAGCCATCGATCCCACTTCGTTTTGGGGGCTTCTGGTGCTATTCCCGTAGTCGTATCGCCATTTTTGAGGATTTTAATTCGAGTGATTTGACAAGAAACTAACTTCCCTTGTCTTTTTAATCTAAAGACCTACTAGACAGCCCAGTGAACATTTAGGGGGGAGAACATGAGATTAACAGGAAAAAGTAAATTCGCTATTATATTAGGCATATTACCTGCTTTTGCCCTATATGTTGTTTTTGCCATCTATCCAATTCTTCAATCCTTCTATTATTCTCTTATGGATTGGAATGGTTTTAATGAAATGACATATGTAGGATTTAATAATTTTAAAAAGTTATTTGCGGATCCCCTTTTTTGGAATTCTGTAAAAAACAATATATACGTAGTATTAGCCTCTGTATTAGGTCAAGTCCCCATTGCTTTATTCTTTGCCCTTTTGCTTAACCGCAAAATGAAGGGAGCAAAGTTATTTAGAACGATTGGGTTTTTACCAGTTGTTTTATCAACTGTTGTAATCTCCTTAACATGGAGTTTAATTTATAATTCCCGTAATGGATTAATTAATGAAGTTTTACGCTCTATTGGTTTAGATGCGCTAGCCCAAAATTGGTTAGGTGATACAAAGTGGACAATGGGAGCTGTCTTAGTTGTTGTTATTTGGCAGTTCGTTGGTTTATATTTAATTATTTTCCTTGCAGCTTTACAAAATGTGCCAAACGAGATCATGGAAGCAGCGAAAATAGACGGTGCTTCAGAATGGAAGAGAACCTGGAAAATTACAATCCCGATGATTTGGGATACAATTTTAGTAGCGATTATCTTATGTATTTCAGGGAGTCTGAAAACATTCGACTTAATTTATGTTATGACAAATGGTGGCCCAGCGCATTCTACAGATGTTATGGCGCTCTACATGTTTAATGAAACATTTACAAAATTACAGTATGGCTATGGAAGTGCTGTGTCAGTTTTTATTTTCTTCTTTAGTCTTATTTTAATTGTCATTGTTAACAAAGTTTTAGGAAAGAAAATGATTTAGGAGGTGGGCATAATGGCGAAGAAAAGCAAAGGTCCTCAGAGTAAAAAGATTAAAAAAATAAGTATTTATCTAGCATTAATCATATTCGCGATCATTAACGCCTACCCAATTATTTGGATGGCCATTAATTCCTTTAAATCAGAAAAGGAATTTGCAACAAATCAATTTGGTTTTCCTAAAAAATTTGTATTAGAAAATTACACTGCTGCATGGGATATCGCCAATCTTGGTGTCCTATTTAAAAATAGTATTTTTATTACCGTAACAGCCACTGTGATTACTGTTATTATAGGAGCATTAGCGTCTTATTTTTTATCTAGATTCGAGTTTAGGATGAGCAAGTGGATATATGGTTTTTTCATCTTTGGATTACTGATTCCGATCCATGCAACATTAGTGCCAATGTTTATTTTAATGAAGAATTTAGGATTATTGAATACACCGATTACTCTAATCTTTCCATATATTGCTTTTCATTTACCAATTACAATTTTTATTTTAACAAGTTTTATGAAAGGCTTTCCTAAGGATATTGAGGAATCGGCGATTATGGATGGCTGTGGAATTTTTCGGATATTTAGGTCGATTATATTGCCGATGTCTCGTCCAGCATTAGCAACGGTTGTTATTTTAAACTTTATTTATAACTGGAATGAGTTTTCCTTTGCCCTTGTGTTAATCAATGATCCAAACCTTCAAACATTGCCTTTAGGTTTAGCTAACTTTGCGGGACAATTTACAACAAATTATGGCGCACAAATGTCGGGGCTAACCATGTCATTGATTCCAATTGTCATTTTCTACATCTTATTCGAAAAGAATATTGTGAAAGGTATGACTGCTGGAGCGGTAAAAGGATAATATTCAAAAGGTTGAATGCGAATGATGCAAAATTGGGGCTTAAAAAAGAAATTTTTTATCATCTTCCTTGTTCTTATCACTCTTCCAACGACATTGTATGGAATATTTATCTATAGTCAAACAACAGAAGTCCTTAAAAATCAAGTAGAGGAGGATATATTAGAAAGATTGAATAAGGATGAACAAAATCTGTTGTCCATTATCCGCGATGTCGAAAGCATGTCTTCTTACATGATATACAGCGATGACTTCCGAAGATTTTTTACAACTGCCGAGGAAACCTCTTCCACATATAAGAACAGTGTAAATGGAATAAAAGGTTATTTTACCTTTCAGTTGATGTCTAATGAGTATATATCCTCGATCCAGCTACAAGGCATGAATGGGAATAAGTTAGAGTTTGGAGAGCCAGTTTTTGGCGATGAGGAAAATCTTGATGAAGCTGCGGCAGGAGGGAAGGGGGCACCGATCTGGAGTGATACGTACAAAGTTACTAGTGGCTGGGGTGGAGAGAAATATGTCATTAGTCTTTCAAGGGTAATCAATGACTTAAATCGAATTACTTATCCTATTGGCACGGTAAGAATAAGACTTGACCAAGAAAAGATTATGAGAAGTTTAGAAGTGAAGCAGGGGCATTATCTTGTCATGTCAAAGTCAGGTGAAATTATTCTTCACTCCAATCAAAAGTTTTTAGCTGAAAGCTACGATGATCCTGCGTTTGTTCATTGGGTTAATCATGGGGAGGAATTAGTGCACGACTTTACTATCCATAATCAAGATTACAAAGCGGTAAAAAAAGAGCTAAGTGGGACAAATTGGACATCGGTTGTGATGGTGGATGAAAAAGATTTAGTGAAGGAACTCTTTACTGTCCGAAAGTCGATTCGCAATATGATTATTCTCCTCCTTTTATTGGGTGTGGTTGCCTTTTATGGATTTTATCGTTCCAATGTGAAACGAGTTATTGAATTAACAATCCAGACAGAGGAGCTTGAGAAAGGTAACTTCTCGGCAAAGGTGGATGTATCAGCAAATGATGAAATCGGTCGTCTAGGCATGCGTTTTAATAAAATGGTCAAAACGATCCAAAGATATATTGATACAGAATATAAGCTAAAGATTAAACAAAAGGAATCAGAACTAAATGCCCTGCAAAATCAAATTGATCCGCACTTTCTCTATAATACATTAGACATGATTCGTTGGTCGGCACGTCTCGAAAATGCAATGGAGACAAGTGAACAAATTGAACAGCTTTCAAAAGTCTTTCGAATGAATTTAAATAATGGAAAAACATGGGTTTCTATTGAAGAAGAAATAGCCTATATCAACTCCTATCTAGATTTACAAAAAAGTAGATTAGGAGAGCGACTTGCTTACTTCATATTCATAGATCACCAAATAAAAAAATCGTTTATTATGAAACAACTTATACAACCATTAGTAGAAAATAGTATTCAGCATGGCTTTAAAGAATTGCCACACCAAGGAATCATTACTATTCGCTGTTACCAAGTTGAGGAACAAGTTTGGATTGATGTGATTGACAATGGCTGGGGAATTGAAAAAGGCGATCATGATACGGGTTACGCTATGCAAAATTTAAAAGAACGATTAGCGATTGCGTTTGGAGCACCATTTGGAATCCAGGTGGTAGAAGTAAAACAAGGTGCGAAAATCCGACTTATATTACCACTTTTATTAAATAGCCAAGAAAACTTGTGACCTCACTCATGAGATGAATCATGGTCAGAGTTCAGAACGATGTTGGATCCAAAGTAAAGTGGTATGGAATAGTCGACTATGTTCCCATTGTGGCCACCAACACAAAGACGTTAAGGATCTAGCGCTACGTGATTGGACATGCCCATCATCCAATTCCCATCACCAATTCGACCTTAAAACAAGTATTAATCTTCGCAATGAAGCATTACGATTAACCGCAGGAACTGTGGGGATAGCCTCATCCATTAGAACTCAATGGGTTACTGTACATAGAAATCTCGTGATTTCTGTCAAGAGAGGTTCAAGGGATACAAATATACGGAGAATTTAGGTGAAAGCTCATGACATATAAAATGTTACTAGTTGATGATGAACCTATTATTTTGCGCGGATTACGGTTAACTATCCCATGGGAAACGATCAATGTGGAAGTAATAGATATTGCTCAAGATGGAGAGGAAGCTATTGAGAAGATTAAAGAGCATGGAAACATTGAAATTGTTATTACTGATGTGAAAATGACAAAGGTGGATGGATTGCAGCTAGCCAATTTTTTGTATAATCATTTTCCCCATATTCGTACCATCATTTTAAGTGGTTATGATGAATTTGAGTATGCCCAACAAGCAATAAAGTTAGGTGTGAAGGATTATTTGCTTAAGCCAGTAAAAATTGCAGAACTTGTTGAGAAAGTGAAACTTCTGGCAAATGAAATAGAACTGGAAAAACATCAACGGAAAAAAATGCATGAAACAAGGCTGCGAAACAGCATTATGGAACAGATTTCAGATATACAGGGTGGGATTATTACTGCCTTGGACTCATCTAATCCCACAAAGGTTTACCCGTTTATTAGTCTACACCAAAATTATATGCGAAAGATAAACAATTTATCGGATGGAAAGTTTGAAGAATTTTTAGTCGGCTGGGAGAAAACAATTGAGAACAGGTTAAATGAATTTGGTCTCTCCTCCTATTCGTTTTTTACAGAGAAAAATATCTTATTAACATGTGTTTATGATGAAGAAAGACAGCAGATGTCAGCACAGATGTTGCAAAGTCTAAAATGGGATGATGATCTTGCCCTCCGCTTTATTCCATTCGATAAATGGATACCTGTTGAAAATCTTAAGACTGTGTATCCACTGCTCGTAGCTGCTGTTAAATTTTTGCCGTTTACAGATGACTTTTGTATAGTCGTTTCAGATCAGCTGTGTCGGGCAACAGAACCAGCCTATCCACATGAACTAGAAAAGAAAGTAATACATTCAATTGTCCACAAGGAGGATGAGAATGTATATTTGCTGGTAAATGAATTATTTCAGTACTTTTCAAGCAATAAATTTTTCTTAGAGGAAGTTATTGAAGTGTGTAGAAATCTGTTCAATCAAATCTCCCAACACTATGAATCTCTAGGTGGGAAAAAAGTTCATCAATGGGATTTCCATTTCAAAGAAACTATCAATGTTCATTTATATAACTCCTATGAACTGTTAGCTGAGCTTTTCTATCAGGATCTTTCCATTATTCGTAAAGAACAGTCTGAACTAGAAAGTATTGATAAACAAGATTTGTTAATCGATCATGCCAAGGAATATATTCATGAATTTTATGGAACAAATATTAAAGTTCATGAAGTGGCAGATATTATTAATATAACTCCTAACTACTTTAGTTCTCTATTTAAACGGAAAACAGGGGTTAATTTCAATGAATATGTCAACCAATTAAGGGTTAATGAAGCAAAGGTATTACTTGTGGAAACTCCATTTAAAGTCAGTGAAATTTCGGAACAAGTAGGGTTTCTTGAGTACAAGTATTTTGTTGGAGTCTTTAAAAAACATACAGGTATGACCCCAACGAACTATCGAAAGTTCAGGAGTTTACAGAGCGTGAAATAGAATGAAGAAATGAAGATAAGTTACTAGAAAGACAATATTGTAGATAGAAAAAATAAAAACCTTCTTCTTGGAAGAGGGTTTTTATTTTTCAGGAGAACATTGTCTTTCATGCTCTGTTATAAGTTTGAAAAGTTGTAGTTAGAGAAGTGGTAGTCAAATCAGGGATAGAAAAGTTATACACTAGGTTAGAACCTAGTGTAGACACCTACATAGGTATATAGAACGGGGGATATTTCTCGTTGTCCATATTGTCTTTATTCAAAAAGTTTTTCAAAAAGTAAATGAAAGCACTTTACTTTAGAAAGGTTTAACGCTAAACTATAAGAGAAAAATGAGGGTTTAACGCTAAACCTAAATAGGGGGTATTTATAAATGAAAAAGTTAGTTGGAGCAATATTTATGGTTTTATTGTTAGTCGGAATGACAGCGTGTTCATCAAATAATAACACTTCTGGAACGGTTAAAGATGAACAGGAGGATAAAGGTCTAGAGGAATTTGGTCATACAGTAAAATATAATCCTAATAAGCTAGTAAATAATGGTGACCCGATAGAAATTGAATATTGGACTTGGATAGGAAATGACGCAGTAATAAAAATGGCTAAAGAATATGAAGATATCTACCCGAACATAAAAATAAAGATTGTCGAACAACCATGGGATGATATTTGGACAAAATTACCACTTGCTTTGAAAGGTGATAAGGGGCCGGCAATGTTTGGAATCCATAATTCTCAACATGATTTATTAATATCATATTTAGCCCCTTACGATATTCCTGTAAGTGATTTGCAAGCTGATTTTAATTCAGTGGAACCTCATGTCATTGATGATAAAGTCTACTACATAGATTCAGTGATTAATACGGGAAATATTTATTATAACAAACAACTTTGGGATGAAGCTGGATTGACAGACTCAGATATTCCGAAGACTTGGGATCAATTTAGAGAAGTTGCGAAAAAATTGACTAAGATTGAAAACGGGAAAATGGTACAGGCAGGATTTAACTATAATGGAAGCGGCGGATTTGATGCACTGTTCCAAGGTATGAATTACCAAAAAGGTGAATTGTTGTTTAAAGAAGACGGTAAGACTGTTAATTTTGATCATGAAGCAACAAAGGAAAACGCAAAGTTTTTAGTGGATTTATATGAAAGCGATAAAGTTGGATCAAAAGATTTTGGGGATGATTCAACTATGAGCTTTGGCAATGGTCAATCTGCTATGGTGTACAAATGGGGTTGGATGGCAGGAGAATTGGCTTCAAAATATCCAGACATTGAATACGGTGTTTTTCCTACTCCTACTCCATCTGAAGAAGTACCGTTTGCATTTGATCGATACAATGGTGAAAGTACTCCTGGCATAAATATTAATCAATCAGAAGAGCAACAGGCTGTAGCCCAGGACTTTCTAAAGTTTCTCCTAGCAAATGATGATTACTCAAAAGAAGTTGCTTTTTTAAATGCATCTTTTCCAACAAAGAAATCTTTAGCCGATGATGAAGAAATTATAAGCGATCCAGTGTTGAAAGTGTTAGCACCACGAATCGAACGATTGATTTGGCCGGGATCATTCCCTTCGACAATCGAAACAACGGCTAATCAAGTAATAGAGAACATTCTTTATAATGGACAAGATATTGATGCAGCTATTAAAGAAGGCCAAGAAAAAATGGAATTTGATATGAAAGATATGGACTTTACATCTTTAGAGGATAAATATCAATTTTATAGCGAAATTAAATAAATTAGTTTTGGCAGCAGTCAGAAGTGAATTGAATGTCTGCTGCCATAATTATTGAAAAGGGAGATAAACATGAGTGCTTCTATACAAGATAAAATCAAAAAGTGGTTAAGCCTAAGAAACACTGCCGTATTGTTTTTAGTCGTTTATTTTGCCATTTTTATGATTTATCCCATTTTCAAAGCTTTTGCAGGAAGCTTACATAATTGGAACCCACTTATTGATCAATATGACTTTGTCGGATTAGATAACTTTAAAAGTGTCATTCAAAATAAATTGTTCTGGGATTCTATTAGCAATACATTATTCTTTGCTTTTTTCTCTGTACTTTTTCGGGTTATCTTTGGGTTAGGACTTGCCATGCTATTGTATTCGAAATTAACTAAATTCAAGTCGTTTTTTAATGGTATGTTTTATATGCCAACGATTACCCCTTTGGTCGCCGTTTCATTTGTCTGGTTATGGATGTTCAATCCTCAATTTGGCTTAATTAATAATGTTTTTAATTTAGATATTAACTGGCTTAATGATAGCAAATATGCTTTGCCAGCCATTACTATAATGACAATATGGAAAGACTTTGGATATGCCACAGTTATTTTTTTAGCAGGTTTAATGGGATTGCCTAAGGATGTTTTTGAAGCAGCAGATGTAGATGGTGCAGGCAAATTTAGGAAGTTCTTCAATATTACTTTGCCTTTATTAAAACCGATAACTTTATTTGTTGTGATTACATCTTTAATCTCATATCTTCAAGCATATGTACAAATTCTTATTATGACTGAAGGTGGCCCCGGAACTTCAACTTATGTAATTTCATACCTAATCTTTGATGAAGCATTTGTAAAATATAATTTTGGAACAGCTTCTGCGATGTCAATTATACTATTTGTAATAATAGCTATTTTGACGGCAATAATGTTTAAATTGACTAGTGAAAGGAAGACGACCTCGTGAAAAGAGTTAGTACAATAATCTTCAATTTAATCCTTTTAATAATGGCGGTTATTACAATCATTCCTTTCATTTGGATGTTAATTTCTTCATTTGCGCCAAATAGCGAGATTGTAAAAATCGGTGGATCTTTTTGGCCAGGTCAGTTTACTTTAGATAATTATGTGGGCATTCAAGAAAAGTTTAATTTTATGAGAATGTTTGGCAATAGTTTATTTATCGCGATTGCCACGACTTTAATTATTATTTATACGAGTGCACTGCTTGGTTTCGTCTTTGCAAAATTTAAATTTAGAGGAAATACATTTCTATTTACAATTGTATTATCAACAATGATGATACCGTGGGCTGTTACAATCATCCCCAAATACGATATGATGATGGACTTTGGTTGGCTAGATACTTATACATCACTAATTGTTCCTTCAATGGTAAGTGGCTTTGGAATTTTTCTATTTCGCCAATCAATCTCACAAATTTCGGATGAAATGCTTGAAGCTGCTCGGGTAGATGGTGCATCAGATTGGTTTATATTTCATAGAATCATATTACCAATGTCTAGAAATACTATCTCAAGTTTAGCTATCTTTCAATTTTTATGGAGCTGGGAAGATTTCTTATGGCCTTTCTTAATGATCAATGATCAGAGTAAGCAGCTACTTTCAGTTGGATTAAGAATATTCAATGGTCAATATGGAACAGATTATGGCGGATTATTCGCAGCAACCTCCCTTTCTATTATTCCTGTTATAATTGTATATCTTATTTTTCAGAAACAATTTATAGCAGGAGTTCAAAGTGGTTCTGGAAAATAATATATATATGAGTTTCCAAATAATGAAATTGGGTGAAGTAGTAGATGAAGGTAAATTTAAAAACAATTGCTGATGAAGCTGGAGTAAGTATGACCACTGTCACAAATGTTATTAAACAAAGGACGGATCGAGTCTCTAAGGAAAAAATAGAATTAATTGAAGGGATTATTAGAAAGTACAATTATGTTCCTAATATGAATGCAAGGTCATTATCTAATTCCTCATCTAATTTAATTGGGTTGTTATACCATTCAGTGGGAGAGAAAATTAACTTTTCAGATCCATTTGTTTCAGAGGTGCTCGCTGGGATAGAAGAAAGAACAAAAGATTTAGGTTATTTTATTTTGGTTTATAATATTCAAACAATCGAGGATGTAATTGCTGTTCAAAAGAATTGGAAATTTGAAGGTTTTATTTTTGTAGGAGTGCTCGCTAAGAAGTTTGACGAAATTCAAAGGGAAATTCCAGAAGAGACACCAGTTGTATTTGTTGACACGCATTTTTCTAATTCAATGAAAGACAAGGTTGCAAAATTACCGCAGCGCTTTTTTATATCGAGTGCAGATGAAAAAGTAGGGTATGATGCAACACGTTATGTCTTGGAACAAGGGCATAGAAATATTGGTTTCCTTTCGTTTAATTTTGATGTTGGTGAGGCGGGGGTCATTAATGAACGCTTTACGGGTTATCTACGTGCATTAAAAAAATATGATCTTCAGTATAATAAAGAATTAATTTTCACTGATCAGGAATTTGGGAAAATAGCTAAAAATTTAGATAAGCTTACCGCGTTGGTCATCTCTTCAGATTTCCTAGCTGTTAAATTCATTCACTATTTAAAGAAAAAAGGCTTATTTAATGAGGATAAACTTTCGGTCATAGGATTTGATGATGTATCATATGCAAAGTTTTTAGAACCAGCATTAACGACAATTAGGTTGAATCCTAAGAACAAGGGAATAACTGCTTTTAATGTTTTATATAAGGCAATCCAAAATGAACCGGTAGATAAGTTTATTACCTTACCAGGAGAGTTAGTTGTAAGAGAGTCGGTAATAAAAATTAATCCGCCTCAAAATTTATAATATTGTTCATCTAGCTAAAATTGTCATCGATTCAATCCCCAAGCACCTTCGGCTTCCTCTAGCAGTGAGGTCGAAGGAGTTGAGAAGATTGTATCTGATGAATGCAGATATAAATTGTTTTTTTACACAATAAACGACCATCTGATGTAATCGTATCCAACGGTCGTTTTTATCTATACTAGTTTTAGTATTCTTAAATTATCAACCGCCTATAAAGGGCCGATATAAAGACTTATCTATTTCAACAATTGGCAGGAAATTCCCTTTTTTAGGGTAAAGTAGGGTAATGTAAAGAGTAATTATCCTCTTTACATTATTTTGTAAACACCTTACTAAAATCAATAAGGTAGAACGATACAGGGACCAAAGGTTATAATGAACGAAAAAGGATGCATACCATGCCAATCAATTCTTTTGAAAACTATCCGTTGAGTTGGAAGCCGACTATTGATAAAATGAAAAAGCCTATTTATCAAGCACTTGCTAGTCAATTGGAAGAAGATATTTTAAATGGAGTGTTATTGCCTGGAACAAAGCTGCCTCCACAGCGAGAACTGGCTGATTATTTAGATTTAAATTTGAGCACGATCACAAAGGCTTTTAAATTATGTGGGGGAAAGGGCTTGCTGAGTGCATCTGTTGGAAACGGTACATTTGTTTCGTATGATGCGTTATCGAATGCGTATTTACTAGAAGATACGAAACCAAGGCATTTAATTGAAATGGGAGCTACTTTGCCTGATAATGCTTCATATGATCCAATACGAGAACAACTAAAAAGTATGTTGCAAGAGGCAGATTATGAAAAATGGTTTGGTTATGGCCGAGCAGGAGAAAGCCTTTGGCAAAAGGATGCAGCTGTAAAGCTTATTCGAAAAGGCGGATTAGACACAACCGTTGATCATATTGTAATGGCAAATGGGGGCCAAAATGCGATCGCCGCGACACTTGCGAGTCTTTGTAATCCAGGGGATCGGATTGGTGTTGATCAACACACATATCCAGGTCTAAAAACTGTTGCCGCAATGCTAAATGTGCAAATAGTACCGATAAAATCGGAAAACTATGAAATGTGTCCAACCGCTTTTGAAGATGCGTGTACAAATGACAATATTAAAGGGATTTATTTAATTCCCGATTACCATAATCCTACAGCAACCTATTTATCTGTCGAGAAGCGAAAGAAGATCGCAGCCATTGCTAAGAGACATAATCAGTTTATTATTGAAGATGCATCATACCATCTTCTTAACAAAAGACCTCTTCCAGCAATGGCATCGTTTGCACCGGAACAAGTTATCTATATTGCGAGTTTATCGAAATCGATCGCACCAGGGTTACGATTAGCCTACGTGGCCGTTCCAAGCCGATTCAAAGATCCGATTTCAAAGGCCCTTTATAATCTAAATGTATCAGTTTCTCCATTATTAGCGGAATTAGCAGCACGGATAATTGTATCAAATCAGTTTGAGATCTTAATTGAGAAGCATCGCCAACAAAATATTGAAAGAAACCAACTATTAAATCGGCATTTGGCAGATTATTCTTGTCTAGGAGATGAAACAGGCATTTTTCGGTGGTTGCTATTACCGGACAAGATGACAGGTGCTGAATTTGAAAGGTTGGCTGCACAGAAAGGGGTACAAGTATATGCGGCTGAACGTTTTGTTGTTGGGAATAGTTGCCCAGAACGGGCTGTAAGAGTATCAGTATCTGCACCGGATACGCTTGAAGAGTTTGAAGAGGGATTAATGACCCTAAAACGTCTGCTAAATGTCATACCTCAACTTAATCCCATACATTTATAATATTGTACGCCATACAATTTATCTATTGTATGGCGTTTTTCTTCATGTTAGGATTATTGAAATCTAGTTGGAAAATTATAAGCTTTCTAGAAAGGTAGGTTAGACTGTGTTACGCGAAAGGGTTAGAAAGTTAGACATTCAATCGCCTTCATTACAAGCCTATATCCACTCTCCAGAAAAACAGCAACAACTTTATAAAAGAACATTAATGGTAATTGTACTATCTCAAATTTTTGGGGGAGCAGGACTTGCAGCAGGAATAACAGTGGGAGCACTTCTTGCCCAAGACATGTTAGGAACAGATAGTGTAACGGGAATTCCGGCCGCGTTATTTACCTTAGGATCAGCAGGTGCGGCGCTCCTTGTAGGACGACTTTCTCAGCGATTCGGACGTCGGTCTGGACTTGCGGCGGGATTTTTTTCTGGAGGTATTGGTGCGATCGGAATAGTCATTTCCGCATTAACCAATAGCATTTTCCTCTTATTTATTTCCCTGTTTATCTATGGGGCTGGATCAGCTACAAACTTACAAGCACGGTACGCAGGAACGGATTTGGCAAGCTCGACACAGAGGGCAAAGGCTGTGAGTATGGCCATGGTCTCCACCACATTTGGTGCTGTTGCAGGCCCAAACCTGGTGGATGTTATGGGGGGATTTGCGCAATCTTTAGGAATTCCTCCTTTGGCTGGTCCATTTATTTTAGCAGCAGCAGCGTATATACTTGCTGGTTCTGTTCTATTTATTTTACTTCGTCCTGATCCCTTCATTGTTGCTAAAGCAATTTCCGATATTCAAAGAACAACTCGTCATTTACGATCAGAGGAAGCTTCTAATTTGCCAGCAATTAACAAGCGTGGAGTTTTTACAGGGGCTGCAGTAATGGTACTAACTCAATTTGTCATGACAGCCATTATGACTATGACCCCCATTCATATGGGACATCATGGGCATGATTTAAGGGCAGTAGGACTTGTGATTGGCTTTCATATAGGAGCAATGTATTTGCCTTCTCTGGTTACTGGTTTCCTTGTAGATAAAATTGGACGTGCAACAATGGCGATTGCTTCTGCTATTACACTGCTTGCAGCTGGGATTTTGGCTGCGGTTGGACCAGCTGATTCCCTAATGTTCATCATTACAGCACTTGTTTTACTAGGACTTGGCTGGAACTTTGGATTAATTAGTGGCACAGCAATCCTTGTAGATGCAACGCCACTATCTACTCGTGCTAAGACGCAAGGATCTGTAGATGTTGGCATTGCCTTGTCAGGAGCATTAGCAGCAGGTTTATCTGGAATGATTGTTGCCACTTCAAGTTATTCAATATTATCACTTGTCGGAGGAGTTTTATCCTTATTACTCATTCCAGCAGTAATCTGGTCCCGAAGATCCAAAACATTAAATGCAAACCAACAGCAAGTTCAGGACTAAATAGAAATTTTATATGAATGATTTATCTAGGTTAATTTTCTTGAAACAGGGGTGGCAATTCATTTCTAGCTTTAACTAAAAGCGGAGTAAGCAAGTATTAAATATAAAGAGCTGTCTAATAAGTTTCCAATAAATAAAAAGAAGGGAGAATCCCCTTCTTTTTATTTATGAATAATGAATAAACTCCAAGAAAACCGCCATAAACGCCACTACGCCTGCGGGAATAGTAAGACACGGAATATTCGCCCCCAACATCAAAGACTAGATATCCTCTACCAATCGTTAGTATAGAAATATTTTTTATCAACCTTGCTTGAAAATGCGTTTCTTGTTAAACTGTTTTTAGTAAAACTAATCAATTTTACTAGTTATGTTTACTAGTTTTTTAAAAAGTTCATATAACTTAAAGTTTGGAATACAGCCAAACGAATCATTGTACAGAGAATTCCCAATGAGATAAAAAAATAAACCATCTGTAAAATGGAGGGAAAAGATGTTTAGGCTCGACGAAGGCATTAAATTTCAAATGAAGAAGAATGATATTTTGACAGTTGGGGAACTCCTGATTGATATGATTTCTGAAGAGTATGATGAGGACATCAATAGCAATCTTTTTCATAAGTATTTTGGCGGTTCTCCTGCAAACATAGCTATGAATACGAAGAAATTAGGTATTCAATCTTTGCTAGCATCTGCTGTGGGGGATGACGGCTTCGGGAAGTTCTTATTGAACCATTTGCGTAAGGAAGATATTGATTCTAGCAATATTCAAGTAATGGACCAATCAACTAGTATGGTTGTTGTAACGAAGAGCAAGGCAACACCAATCCCAATCTTTTATAGAGGTGCTGACTATCAATTAGCTTATACTTCCCAACTTGAACAAGTTTTACTCCATTCTAAGATTGTTCACTTTTCTAGCTGGCCGATTTCCATGAAACCCGCGCGTAACACAATCGAAAAGATTATCCAAACAGCTAAAAATAATGGTATTCTTATCTGTTTTGATCCTAATTATCACTCAATGCTTTGGCAGAAGGATGAAGATGGGGTTGCCTATATAAAATCTATTATTCGCGATGTTGATATTATAAAGCCATCTGAAGATGATGCTGAAAGATTGTTTGGAAAAGATACTCCGGAAAACCAAATAGAGAAATTCCTGAAGTTGGGAGCAAAACTAGTGATCATGACGCTTGGAAAAGACGGAGTGCTAGTGTCAAATGGTAAAGAAACGATGAGGAGTCAAACATTAGCAAAAGAGGTTGTTGACACAACAGGAGCCGGAGACGCTTTTTGGTCGGGATTTTACTCGGCAGTTGTAAAAGGGTATACCATTAAAGAAGCGGTTCAATTAGGATCAGCTGTCAGTGCCTTTAAGTTAAAATACACAGGGGCAGTCGTAGAGTTGCCAAGTTTGGAAAAAATAAAAGAACTTTTTGAACTATAGGAGGATGAAAATGGCTGTAAAAAATCAAGTGCAACTTATTACATATCCAGATTCATTAGGGGGAGATTTAAAGTCACTACATCATGTACTAAATGAGCACTTTTCCGATATTTTTAAAGGAGGTATTCATATTTTGCCGCCTTATCCATCTTCGGGGGATCGGGGCTTTGCTCCACTGACATATTTAGAAATTGATCCAGCCTTTGGGACCTGGGATGATGTGAGAGCAATTGGTGAGAAATATGATATTTTGGTCGATTTAATGGTGAATCATATTTCCAGACAGTCAGAATACTTCCAGGACTTTCTAAAAAAAGGGAGACAATCAGAGTACGCAGATTATTTCATCACACTAGATAAGTTATGGGAAGATGGCATACCAGTACAGGAAGATATTGATAAAATGTTCTTGCGCAGACCTGTACCTTATTCGTCCTTTATGATTGAGGAAACGGGTGAAGAGGAAAAGGTTTGGACGACATTTGGTAAAACCAATCCATCTGAGCAAATTGACCTAGATGTCAACTCAGAAAAAGTGAAACAATTACTCACAACTTACTTTGAAAACTTTAAGGAACAAAATATTAAAATTGTCCGTCTGGATGCAGTTGGCTATATTATTAAGAAGTTGGGAACAAGCTGCTTTTTTGTCGAGCCAGATATTTATAAATTCTTGGATTGGATTACGGAGCTTGCCCATTCATTGAATATAGAACTACTTCCAGAGGTCCATTCACACTATAGTATTCAGTATAAGCTGGCAGAGCATGGCCACTTGATTTACGACTTTATTTTACCTTATCGAGTGCTTGACACACTTATAAATAAAAATAGCAAAGAACTTCTTCATTATTTAAAGAATCGCCCTCATAAACAATTTACGATGTTAGATTGTCATGATGGTATTCCGCTAAAACCGGATTTAGACGGTCTAATGAACACGGAGGAAGCGAGAAAAGTAGTCGATGTTTGTTTAGAAAGAGGTTCGAATCTTAGTTTGATACTTTCGGACGAGCATAAAGATCCAGACGGCTTTGATGTACACCAAATTAGAGGAACATATTATTCTGTGCTTAATTGTGATAATGATGCTTATTTAGCAGCAAGGGCCATCCAATTTTTTACACCAGGTGTCCCACAAGTATATTATGTAGGACTTCTTGCAGGGGAAAATGACTATGAAAATGCGGAAAAAACCGGTGATGGACGCGATATAAATCGCCATAATTATAATCTTGAGGAAATTGAACAATCTCTTGGACATGAAGTAGTTCAAAGGCTGCTAAAATTGATTCGCTTTAGAAATGAGTATGATGCTTTTAATGGTACATTTACGGTACTAGATTCTGCTTATGATGAAATTCATCTTACATGGCGCAAAGCGGATAAGCATTGTTCACTATTTATAGATCTAAAAACTAATAAAACAACAATTCGTTATGTAGATAAGAGTGGTCAAGAAATAGATTATATTGTATAAGAATAACTAGTAGATTCTTTAATAAGAAGAAGGATAAAAGGTAAAATGATTTGATCATTTTACCTTTTCCAATAAAGTAATCATTGGGAAATTCTAGTTATGTTTACTAAAAATGTGTAAAAAGCATTGTTTTTTCTATTAAGTATTGTATGGAAGCGGATTACATGGTATATTAATGAATGTTAAGTTTAGTTAATTTAACTAAACTTAGGACGGAGTGAGGATATGGCTACAATAAAAGATATAGCTAAGCAAGCAAATGTTTCAACGGCAACGGTCTCAAGGATTTTAAACAATGATCCGACCTTATCAGTTGCAGATGAGACGAGAAAAAAGGTATTGGAAACGGTAAATAAGTTAAATTATAAGCCGCTAAGAAAAAAGAATGTAAAAGCGAAAGAAAAAACAAAAGTAAGAAATATCGGGTTAATTTTCTTGAATGATGAATCCGTTGATCCTTATTTTCAGTCCATCCGAGTAGGTGTTGAAAGCAGTTGTCATGAATACCGTCTTAATATTGTTTTGACAATGATGGTGGGAAAAGTTGATATTACCTCACAAGACTTAAGTGATTTAGATGGTTTGATAATTATTGGAGATATTGATACAGAGGAAATAAAAGAATTGTATTACAAAACCGATCACATTGTCGTTGTAGACTATTTGCCGAAAGACCCTACAGTCGATGTCGTAATTTCCGATTTTGAAGGTGCTACTGAACAAGCTGTTCGTTATTTAATGGAGCTTGGTCACAGGGAGATTGCCTTTATTGGAGGGAAAGGACATGTATATGGGGTCGTTAGTGGGAAAGCTGTAGAGAAAGTCGATGTTCGTAGAGAGACTTTTGAACATATTACAAAGGCTGAGGGAATATTGAACCCTTCCTTAATTTTAGAAGAAGACTGGGGCCCGAAAAGCGGTTATGAGCTTACTTCACAATTAATTGAAAGCGGTCAGCTCCCGAGTGCAATCTTTGCAGCGAGCGATCCAACGGCACTTGGAGTTCTCCGTGCTTTGCAAGAATCAGGTATTCAAGTTCCTAAAGACGTATCTGTCCTTAGTTTTGATGATATCGAAGCAGCTGCATATGTTAACCCTCGCTTAACAACAGTCAAAGTGCATGGGGAAGAAATGGGAAGAACGGCAGTTAAGCTGCTGTATGATCGGATGATGGGAAGAAAACTACCGATGAAGGTCATACTCCCAACGGAACTAATTGTTCGCGATAGTACAAGCCAAAAACAATAAATGAGGCACTAACGAGTGTAGACCAGTTTAGCTAATCTTTTGTAACCAATGTCTTTCATTACAACCCAAGTAAAATTCCAATTATATATATTAATGGAGGAAAACAACATGAAAAAGACAGTTTCATTGCTTGTTGCTGGAGCGTTATCGATTTCCTTATTAGCAGGTTGCGCCAGTGGAGAAAACGCTGCTGAAAAAGATGGGAAGGTAAAAATTGAATTTTTCCATCATAAGCGTGAAGGAATGGAAACTTTTGATAAACTAATCGAGAAATTTGAAGAAGAAAATCCGGATATCACCGTAGAACAAGCGAGTCCTCCTGAACCATCAACCGTTATCCGAACTAGAGTATCCAAAGGGGATATGCCTGATATTGTAGCGGTTGGTGGAGACATGACTTACAAAGATTTGGCTGATGCCGGTGTATTTACGGATGTATCTGATGATGAAAAACTTGAGAAAGTTCAACCATCCTATATTCAAATGTTAAAAGATATATCAGGTAAGGAAGAGGTTTACGCAATACCATTTGCAACAAATGCAGTAGGTGTAATTTATAATAAAACTATTTTTAAAGAACTGGGTCTAGAAATTCCTAAAACATGGGATGAACTTCTTGCTGTAGCAGAAGAAATTCAATCTGCTGGCCAAATTCCTTTCTACCATACGTATAAAGATGCTTGGACAACCTTGCCTTCGTTTAATGCCCTTGCAGCGAATACACAGGGGGAGGATTTCTATAGTGAACTCAATGAAGGAAATATCCTTGCTGGTGAAAGATTTAAAGAAGCAGCAGAAAAAATGGTGGAGTTAGCAAAATATGGACATAAAAATCAACAAGGTGTTGCTTACAATGATGGGAATACAGCCTTTGCCAATGGTAAAGCGGCTATGTATTTACAAGGGATCTGGGTTATTCCAGAAATTAAAAAGGCCAATCCTGATATTGATTTAGGAGTATTTCCATTCCCAGCAACTAATAATGCTGACGAGATTCAACTTGTTTCAGGAGTCGATTTATTATTCGGTATAGCTGAGTCTTCTAAACATAAGGAAGAAGCGATGAAATTTGTGGAATTCCTACTACAAGATGAAAATGCACAACAATATATTACAGAGCAAAATTCATTCTCTGCTTTAAAGGGGATCGTTCAGGAAGATCCCTCAGTAGAAGCGTTAAATGAAAGTTTTGAAAAAGGTGCTCTATCTGATTTCCCTGACCATTATATTCCAACTGGTGTTGCGCCAGATAAATCCTTACAGACTCTCGTTCAAGATAAAGATATCGATGCCTTCTTAAAAAAGATTCAAGCTGATTGGGAAAAAGTCGAAAATCGTAAGTAGCCTTTAATGGGGAAATGTGAGTGAGTGTTTATAATCTCTCCATTTTCCCTATCTTTTATCAGGGAGTGAAAAAAATGAAAAACGAACAGACCATCCACGACCTTCGACCTTCTCCCTCTAATTCTTTTAAAGGAAAGAAGAAGAAAAACGCTAGAATGAATGCTTTTTATGTGATGGTAATCCCGGCACTATTACTCTTCTTTGCGTTCCACACATATCCTGCCTTGAAAGGTGTTTATTATTCTTTCACAAACTGGAACGGAATGACAGCTGATTATGACTTCGTCGGATTTAAAAATTACCTCAATCTATTTAAAGATGATGTTGTGAAAGAATCGTATTGGTTTACGTTTAAATTTGCCATTCTGGCAGCTATTCTCATTAATATTATTAGTCTAGCAGTAGCTATGGGATTAAACGCAAAAATTAAAGGTAAAAACATCTTTAGGGCGATTTATTTCTTGCCCAATATTTTAAGTGTATTGATTGTTGGATTTATCTTTAATTACATTTTCACGAATATTATCCCAGGGCTGGGTGAGAAGTACGGCATTGAATTTCTAACTGCTAATATTCTAGGTAATGCTGATTTCGCTTGGATCGGAATTTTATTGGTCTTTGTATGGCAGGCTTGCGCTTTTAATATCATTTTGTATTTATCAGGATTACAGACCGTACCAACTGAGCTGTATGAAGCATCAAGTCTTGATGGTGCCAATATCTGGCAGCAGTTTTGGAAGGTGACTTTCCCAATGATTGCACCGTTCTTTACCATCAACATGGTTTTGGCAATGAAGAACTCTTTAATGGTATTTGACCAAATTGTCGCGATGACAGAGGGAGGACCTGGTACATCAACGATGTCCATCTCTTACTTAATTTACACGGGTGGATTTACTGGTGGAGAGTTTGCATTCCAATCTGCCAACGCAGTCGTTTATTTCATTGTCATCATGTTTATCTCTATATTCCAGCTTAAGGTTCTACAAAAAAGGGAGATGGATATGTAATGAAAGAAAAAACAAACTGGCTTGTCACGATTTTAATCGCTTTAGGTTCCTTGCTTATTCTGATTCCTTTGTATATTACAATCTCGATTGCATTAAAAAATCCGCAGGAATTGGCAGAGTCGGCTTTATCCTTGCCACTTAATTTCCATTGGGAAAATTTTACTCGCGCTATAGAAACAACTAACTTTTTTAATGCTTTAAAAAATAGTGCCATTATTACTGCCTTTACATTAGTGTTAACAATCTTATCAAACTCGGTTGTTGCATATGCAATCGCAAGAAATATGCACCGTAAATTCTTTAGATATTTGTATTATTACTTCGTGAGCGCTTTGTTTATTCCTTTTCCAATTATCATGCTACCGATTGTAAAACAAACATCTGCGCTTGGCTTAAATAATCCAACTGGATTAGTACTTTTGTACGTAGTCTACGGGATGGCTATGAATATCTTTATTTATGTTGGATACATACGCTCGATTCCGATTGAGCTTGAGGAAGCTGCTATCGTTGATGGAACTAGTACTTGGGGATTATTCTGGAAAATTATTTTCCCGCTATTAACCCCAATCAATGCTACGGTAGGGATTTTAACATGTTTATGGGCTTGGAACGACTTCATGCTTCCATTAGTCATCCTGAATGATTCTGCTGATGCGACCTTGCCGCTTGTCCAATATGTATTTCAAACAGAATTTGGAACAGATTATAATCTAGCATTTGCTTCTTACTTAATGGCGATGGCTCCAATGGTAATTGTATATCTATTTGCTCAAAAATGGATTATCGGTGGAGTTGTTAAAGGGGCTATCAAATAATATTGCTTTAGGAGTGTCGTTGAATGGGAATTCATTATGATTCGAAAAATAAAACCTTTCATTTAAAGGCTAAAGATACAAGTTATGTAATGGGGATTTTACGAGATGGCTATCTAGCTCATTTATATTGGGGAAAAGGGATTGGTGCTTACCATCATTCTAACTTCCTTCAGTACCTTGATCGTGGTTTCTCTGGAAATCCGTATCAACATAAAGAGGATCGGACTTTCTCTTTAGATACATTACCGCAAGAATATCCACAATATGGGAGTACTGATTTTAGAAAGCCGGCTTATCAAATTCAATTGGAAAATGGCTCGACAGTATCTGATTTACGGTATGTAGCGCATACTATTTTTAAAGGGAAAACTCCTCTATTGGGTCTACCTGCCACGTACGTAGAATCTGATGATGAAGCTGAAACGTTGGAAATTACGCTAGAGGATTCATTAATCGGGTTAAAGGTTATCTTAAGTTATACTGTCTTTGAACAATATAATGCGATGACACGCTCTGTTCGTTTTGTGAATGAAGGCAATCAATCTATTAAATTACTACAAGCATTAAGTGTAAATGTTGATTTCCGAGATGCTGAATTTGACTTTTTACACCTGCATGGCGCTCATGTAAAAGAGAGACATATTGAAAGACAACCATTGCGCCACGGTATTCAATCAGTGGAAAGTACTCGGGGATCAAGTAGCCACCAGCACAATCCATTTATTGCTTTATTACGAAAAGGTACGACAGAGGATACTGGTGAGGTGTATGGATTTAACTTTGTTTATAGTGGAAACTTCTTGGCACAGGCAGAGGTGGACCAATTCAGAAATACACGCGTAACGATGGGGATTAACCCATTTGATTTTACCTGGAAATTAGAGACTGGTGAAAGCTTTCAGACTCCGGAAGCAGTAATGGTTTATTCCTCCGCAGGTCTTGGTGATATGTCACGCACGTTCCACGAATTATATCGTACTCGTTTAGTGAGAGGAACATACAGAGATCAAGTACGTCCAATACTAGTAAATAACTGGGAAGCAACATACTTTGATTTTAATGAAGAAAAGATTTTAGAAATTGCAGAGGTAGGCCGAGAGGTAGGAATTGAGTTATTCGTGTTGGATGATGGATGGTTTGGTAAGCGTGATGATGATCGATCTTCCCTTGGAGATTGGTTTGTTGATAAGGAAAAGCTTCCTAATGGCTTGAATCATCTAGCTTCTGATGTAAACGCAAAGGGAATGAAATTTGGTCTTTGGTTTGAACCAGAAATGATCTCCGTTGACAGTGATCTATACAGAGAGCATCCAGATTGGTGTCTTCATGTTCCTGATCGTACGCGTTCGGAAAGTCGCAATCAGCTAATTTTGGATTTCTCTAGAGATGATGTTTGTAAAGAGATAACGAAACGTGTTTCTAATATTCTAGCAAGTGCTCCCATTACTTATGTAAAATGGGATATGAATCGCAATATGACGGAGATTGGTAGTGCTGTTCTTCCTGCTGATCGCCAAAGAGAAACAGCGCATCGTTATATGTTAGGACTCTATAAGGTAATGGAGGAAATAACAACAAGCTTTCCACATATTTTATTTGAAAGTTGTTCTGGTGGTGGAGGAAGATTTGATCCAGGAATGCTTTATTATATGCCACAGACATGGACAAGTGATAATACAGATGCTGTTTCTCGGTTGAAAATCCAATATGGTACTAGCTTAGTGTATCCGATCGTTTCCATGGGGGCTCACGTTTCTGCTGTACCTAACCATCAAGTAGACCGTAGTACATCGATGAAAATGCGCGGTGATGTAGCGATGTCTGGGAATCTCGGTTACGAATTGGATCTAACAAAATTGACGAACGAGGAAAAAGAAATTGTGAAAGAGCAAGTGTCAGCCTATAAAGAAATTCGCTCTCTCATCCAGTTTGGCGAGTTTTATCGCTTGATGAGTCCGTTTGAAGGCAATCAAACAGCTTGGATGTTCACAAACAAAGATAAATCAGAAGTGATTGTCTATTATTTCCGCGTCTTAGCAGAGCCAGCAGCTCCGATGACCTTCCTACGACTAAAAGGAATAGACGTTACAAAGCAATATGAACACATTGGTACGAACAATATATATGGAGGAGATGAGCTTGCCTACGCAGGACTCAGCATCCCGATCGAGCTAAAAGGCGACTTCCAAAGCAAAGTATGGCATTTCAGACAAAAATAAAATAAACAGTCATGACATACTCATAGAACATTCAACTAATCTATGGAAGGCGAGTAGAACATATCTTATGTAACATATAACCTTCGTCAAAATAATCCTGTAATGGCACCTGTGCAGAAAACATAGGTGCCATCTTTTTTTGAGGACAGTTTTCCAATTAGATAGAGAGTTAGTGTATGAAGGTTCACAAAGAATAGTGCTAGGTTTTCCGATATAGAGAGCTGCTTTTTTAAGTGCTCCCTTATCTAGTTATCAGCTTATTAGAAATTGGAAAAGGGACCTAATAGTAGGCTGCTTTATTTATGAACAGCTAGGAATAATCAACAAAATCTCGCCAACACTGTGCTTCAAAGATCATTCATTACTCCAATTCTTAGAGATAAATTTAGTCTGTCTTGTGTTTTCTTTGTCTTCTTACAAGGAGATAGGTTGCTCCTAACCGGCAGTGATGGACGTTTATTTATACTAAATGAAACGTTGGCTTATCGAGTATACAATTAAGAAATTATTGAAATGGATGAGAGTGAAGTGAAATTAAATATATCAGCCCTATCGTTATGAATATCAAAGATTATTAATTCAGGTGTATTTTACCTCTTAAAGGCCTGGCTGACTAAAGCAAGACAGCAACTACGCTCTTTTTGCGAGAAGTCATTAGGGGACTTATCCGCAGACTTGACTCTAGCGCCTTGAAAAATGAATCGACATCCAATAAAAATAGTGCTATACTCATAGAGCGATGAGCTGATTTGTGTAAGTCGAAGATAAGGCAATACATGTGCTGTGAACACATGATCCTCGCCACAAATAATTTCGTAATGAGCACCTGTGCCGGAAGCATGGGTGCTTTCTTTTATAATATGGTTATATGTATGGGATATTCTTGAAGTAAGTAATTGGAAAATTATTTAGTCGCAATGCTGACCATGTAGTCTAAATGTAATATGCTTCTAGTATGTGTTCGTGAATTTTATTTTTTGTATTGCTAATATTTTATTAATTTGAGAAAGTAAGATTAAAAGGATGCTATAAGGAGAATTTGATGATTCATGTATAGTTTATTAATGGGGATAGGATTAAGTTCATCAACAGGCTACAAACCTTTCATACCACTATTAATCATTGGTATTTCCTCAAGATTAGGTTTTATAGAGTTGACGGAACAGAGTCAATGGATTAGTTCTACTTTATTTATTTGTATTTTGGTTGCACTCTCTGTATTAGAAGTTTTTAGCGCATCCATACCTATTATTGGAAGAATTTTTGAGGTTCTGGGTATTCCCATTACTTTAGTATGTGGATATATAACTATCACTTCATTAGCGGGTAATTTAGTTGAAAGTAATATTATTATTAAACATCTAATTGGAATACTTTTAGGGAGCGGTACTGCTGGGCTTATTAAGACTTTAACGATAATTAAAAATACCTTAAGTGATACTGTTACATTTGGTCTATCAAGTTTTTTGAATTCTATGATCGATACGATAAAAGCTATTTTTATTTCTATTGTTGCAATAGTGGCTCCTATATTAGGCTGTATAATATTAGTGGCGTCTCTTTTTATTACATATAGAGGAATAAAGAAATTAATGGCATTTAGGAATTTTAAAGGTCTAAAAAGGGCTCATAGTTAGTTTTTTAAGCGTACAATATCCCTAGCTGTTCATTTGCTGGGGATATTGTCGTTTCTGAGCAAACAAGGCCCTACTTAACCCAGTTGGTGCTTCTACGATCCCCTGAATTCTCGATCATTTTTACCAGCAGGAAACTCCCATCGGAAATGAGAGGGACCGCTGGAAAAGGTCTAAAAACCTTTATAAGTAGCTTCTAAATGCAGTTCACACTATAGTTTGCTTTTCACGGTCGTGTCTCAAGTCTCCTTAGGCTCCGCCTTCCGCGATGTGGTCGATCTCATACTTCCCGTAGGAGTCTTCATATAGGCAGGCGACTTTGTATCAGAAATTCCCTTAATTATATAGTTTTTCAGCAGCCACTAGAAATGCGATGGGAAATGAATAGCCAATCCTGTGAGTAGTTAATAGTTGCTAAAGAAATTTTCTTAGAAGCTAGCAACTATTGTTTAAAGTCTAGCTCCAACTTCCCATTCTTTAATTCAAGTGGGGCGTCGAATTTTTTGCCAGTTGAGGTAGTGAAACCTTTGATTACGTTGGTTCTCCCTTTAGTACACAATAATTTTATTTGCGTTGGCGTCAATTTCTTTTTTAAAAAGGTGCCAGGAAAGGTCTGTTTGCAGCCATTTTTATAATTGCTACAGCCGTAAAATGATTTTCGTGCTATGATCGTACCTTTACCGCATGTTGGACAGGGTGCCACTTCTTTCGGTTGATAACGACTTTTTCGAGAAGAGGCAGGCGGAAGTGTGATATCCAATTGTTGTTTTGCCAACTGTTCTGGTACCTCTTGCAAAAGTTTGTGAATAAATTTTCCAATATTGTCCAAAAAATGAGTTCCTGTTCCCTCTCCATTGCCAATTTTTCGCAAATAAGTTTCCCATTTTGCTGTCATAGAGGGACTTGCAAGTAGATTGCCTTCGATGGCTTGGCAGAGGATACGGCCTTTATCTGTAATTGTGACAATATTTTTGGTGACATTAATATAGTCGTGCTTTTTAATCGTTTCAATAATACCACTTCTTGTGGCTTCTGTTCCGAGTCCTTCGATTTCTTTTAAAACATTTGTTTCCATTTGGTCTTCGACGAGTTTCCCACATGTTTTCATCATGGTGATTAATTGCCCTTCTGTATATGGCTTTGGTGGCTGGGTTTTACCTTCTGTAATCCCAATTTCACTTTGCACTGTTTCGTCACGGTTCAATGGTGGAAGGGCTGGTTCATCAGAATTCTTGGACCTTTTGGAAGGCGGAAAAAGCTCTTTCCAGCCTTTATCGCGTTCCGTTTTGCCAATCGAGAAAAATGGCAGTCCTTTAACAGTTGTTGTGACTTTCGTTTCGGTGTACAAATAATCACGATGAAACATGGCAAGTGTCGTGCGGATAATTTCTTCATATAAATTTCTTTCAAGTGACGACAGTTTAGCAAGTGCTGCTTTGGTCGGCCGTTTTTTTGTTGGAATGATGGCATAATGTTCTTGGACCTTTGAACTGTCAACAAACCGTTTTTTCGGTGTACGTGATGCCACTGCAAATGGCTGCTCAATAAGCCCTTGAAGATCTTCAATCGAGGCAACGAGATAGGAAAATTCGGCCGGAGTGATGTATCTTGTATCGGTTCGTGGATAGGAAACGAGCTTCTTTTCGTATAACATTTGCATTGTCTTTAGTACTGTTGCTGGGCTTGTCTTCCATCTGCGATTAGCGGTAGCCTGCAGGGAGGAGAGTGAGTGCAACTGTGGTGGTGGCATGCGTTTTTCTGTCTGGGACAGATCAGTGATCGTACCTGGCGTGTTGGGTCGTATATGCCGATCATTCAATTGTTTAGCAACTAGTTCACGCTTTGCCTCTTTTATTTTTGCTTTTCCTTTATATGGACCATGTTGAGCGGTGAATTGGGCTTCTACTTCAAAAAATGGTTCAGATACGAATGTCTCGATCTCCCGTTGACGCTGGTAAATTAGATAAACCGTCGGTGATTGTACGCGCCCGATCGGAAAGACGTGTTGAATGCCCTTTTTCTTCATTAGTAGTGTGTATAGACGCGAGCCGTTCATCCCAACAAGCCAGTCACTGATCTGTCGAGCTTTTGCCTCTTCATACAATTGCAAGTCTTTTTGGTTATCGCGCAGATCTGCAAACCCGTTGCGTACTTCGTCTGCTTCTAACGAATTGATCCACAATCGTTTGATAGTCTGTCCACGTGCCCCTGTCTGATTGTAGATGCTGTAGAAAATATTGGAGCCTTCACGGTCGACATCACAGGCGTTAATTACAGTATCTGTGCTACGAATTAGCTTTTTTACGATATTAAATTGCTTCGCCTTCCCCTTTGCCACTTGAAATTCATAATGATCTGGTAGGATCGGTAAGCTCTCAAGTGACCAACGCTTCCAAGCAGGATTGTATGTATGTGGTTCTTTTAATTCCACAAGATGACCAACACCCCAAGTTAAATAAGCCCCTTTTGTAAAGATGGAACAGGGGGAAATTTCTATATAGCCCTCATATTTTCGAGTTGTAAATGCATCTGCATAGGCCTTTGCCTGGCTTGGCTTCTCAGCTAAGATAACAGGTTTCATAACAGCACCTCTAATTATAAAACGCACACTTGTTCTGATGTGATTATCCCATAAAAGGGAAATTATAGCAAGTAAACTGGGATTAAAAGAATTGAAAAGAAGCTTTGCAAAATAGAAATGAAACATTTCGTTTGATTCTTGTATGTAGAATAACCCTTATAATCAACTGCAATTATCTCTATAGCTATCATAAAAAGTACCTCTTGGAATATAGTAGAAAGGAATGAAAGAAGCATAGGAGATAGATATCTTGAGTCCTCTACAGGTGCAGGATTAAGTGAATTATTGGAACAATTTCTAGAAGTGGATTTTGACGAAGATTTCGAGCCAAATGAATGGCATTATTTGGGGAAATGAAAACCATGCGATCATCATAAAAAGAGTGAGCAAAATCGCTGAACAATTGAAAAAATATTATGAGGGTATGGAAATTGCGTTATTTGCCCAAGGTACTCTTAATCAATATCTTATTAGAGAGTTAATCGGTCTAGCTAATTCTCAATATATCCATTTTTCGGGAAGTGTTAATTGATTCACGATTACGAAGGACTTTACGAGAGGGAATAAAATGGGAGACATCCATCATTTGAACGGGCTTGCCAAAATAAGTAAGTGAAAAGACTATGAGACATGCTAACTCCCCTTGCAGTGAACTACTCACCACTTAATTTTCTAATGATAATTTGAAGTGGGAGCTGTTCCACGATGAAAGCAACCTTTCATCTCCCTGAGCGTTGCTTCCCGCTGTTCCAGCGGTAGATGTCCGACAGTTTCAGAGGTTCTTTCGTTACCTTGGATCTTTTACGCACAGAAGGACAACTTGGTTTTCGTATATTTGATTCTGTGCAACCCTATATATCCAGTTATTAAGGAACACTTGTACTTATTATATCATATTTTTATGAATAGTAAGTAACTTCGGCTTACGCCAACCGAAATTCATCTCCCCCTTATCGTTGGGCTACGCTCTGAACACGATTGAAGATGGAGACTTCTTTCGGGAATCTGTTAAAACCTACCAAACATGGCTGTCAGATCGATTTATATGGAAAAGGTGTGAGCAATCTTCTCAATGAAATTGCCTAAATGTTGATGATCTTCTTTTAGAGTTGTTCTTGCCTTTAAGGTAGATTGAAATATAAAACAATCCTAAATTGTGCCAGAACATGTGACATATTAATGATGAAAAATAAATCAAGCTCAAACAAAAAAGTGTAAGTCGAAGATAAGGCAATACATGTGATGTGAACACATGATTTTCGCCATGAATATTTCGTTGCGGCACCTGTGGCGGGAAGTATAGGTGCTTTTCTTATTCCCCTAAATAAAAAGATTCGAGTCAATAAAAGTCAAAAACTTGGTTGTTTAAGGAATAAGTTCTTCTGCGGCTGCTTTCAATAATTCTTCACCACCCCATGCTTGTAGACCCGCCCCAATAGATTGGATTAAATCCCCTGTGACTGCCGTTTTTTCAGCTTTGAATATGGAAGACTTATCCGTTGTGTTAATTTGCTGGGTAACACCTAAAGCCTCCATTAATTGCCCAAGGGTTTGTACCCATATTCCGGTTAAAATTTTATCTTCACCTTCTTCAACATTCTCCTTTAATGAATATAACTTGGATAGCAGTACTGCTTCCGTAAGAATAGCAGCCGCTTGAATCCATTGTAAAGTTGCAATTTGTTCCTCTAAAGCTGCCATTAGTTCTTCATCTTCTAAAATATGTTCACTTTTGCCCGCATTATTTTTGCTATTCATCATGTTCACCCTAATTCTCTATCATTATATGCCTACTATCTAGGTGTTTTTAGAAATGCAGACATGTGGAAATTGGATTAAATGTATTACCTCTATATTATGTTTAAACATTTTCTCGGACACTAAATGTCAAGAGAAGATTTTTTAATCAAATAGGCAAGTTATCAATATACGCCAATATATATGGATAAGGATGTTAAAGAGGAGGTGGAGAAATTTGCGTGTTATAGGGAAAAGTGTGATTCGAAAAGAGGCCTTTGATAAAGTGACAGGGAGAGCCAAATATACAGCTGATGAACGAATTATTGATACACTTCATGTCAAAATCGTACCAAGTGCATATGGTCATGCGAAAATTGTATCCATTGAGGATTCCTTGGCAAAACAAATACCGGGTGTCAGAGCCATTATTGTAGGAAGTGATGATTTGCCCCTTACGGGAGAAGAAATTAGAGATCGTCCTCCCATTGCAGTAGATAAAGTCCGGTACTATGGGGAACCTGTCGCTCTTGTCGTGGCGGACCGTCCCGAAATCGCCCAAAAAGCAGCAGGATTAATCGAAATCCAATATGATCAGCTTCCTGTTGTGAATACGCCAACAGAGGCTCTAAAAGAAAATGCTTCTATTATCCACGAAAATTTAGTTTCTTATGAAAAATTAGGAACTGCCTACCCAGTACCCAATTCAAATATTGCCAATGTAACGAAAATCCGTAAAGGTAATATGGATCTAGGCTGGAAGCAGTCAGAGGTCCAAGTCGAGGAGAATTATCGATTTTCTCCTTCAAGCCATGCAGCAATGGAAACGAGAAGTGCAACAGCAGAAATTAAACCAGATGGATATGTGCATATTACAACATCTTCCCAGGCACCATTTATGGTCAAAAAATTAATGAGTATTTATTTTGGAATCGAAGTAGGAAAAATCGTTGTAGAAACTCCCTTGGTAGGAGGAGCTTATGGAGGAAAAGCTCCTGTACAATGGGAAATTCTAGCGTATATCGCTTCTAAAGCTGTTGGTGGAAGGCGCGTAAAGGTTATGTATACGAGAGAAGAAGATTTAACGACTGCTCCCTGTCATGTTGGTTTAGAAGCGAAAGTGAAGCTTGGTTGCACAAAGGATGGAATGATTAAAGCAGCTGAAATGTTGTATTGGTTTGATGGTGGTGCTTATTCCGATAAGGCGATTGATGTAAGCCGTGCCGGTGGCGTTGACTGTACAGGTCCTTATCATATTGAACATGTATGGTGTAATTCACTTTGTGTATACACCAATCATCCATATGGCAGTCCATTTAGAGGGTTTGGCCATTCTGAGGTTCTATTTGCTTTTGAAAGAACAATGGATACATTAGCGAAAAAGTTGGGAATGGATCCACTTGAACTGCGAAGGAAAAATGCTATTCTACCAGGTCATACGACTCCGACACAGGTGCTATTAAACAAAAGTAATGTGGGGAATGTCGTTGCCTGTATTGATCGCTTAAAAGAACTTGTTGATTGGGACCAGGGACAAATAGAGGAAATAGATGAAAGAAAGGTACGGGTAAAAGGGGTTGCTTGCGGTTGGAAGACTTCTACCATTGATACAAATGCAAGTTCCGGAGTGATTTTAACGTTTAATCCAGATGGGAGTATAAACTTAATTTCTGGCGTAGTGGAAATTGGTACGGGGACGAAGACCGCGCTTGCTCAAATACTTGCAGAACGAATGAAAATGGGCGTTGATCAAATCCATGTAAAAATGAGGATTGACACGCAAACAACGCCGGATCATTGGAAGACAGTAGCTAGCAGAGGAACTTTTATGGCCGGAAGGGCCGTGTTAGAAGCTGCGGATGACGTGATCAGACAAATTAAGGATATTGCGGCCTTTGTATTAAGGACCTCTACCGAGGATCTTGAAGTAGCGTTTGGAAAAGTGTTTTTAAGGGATGATCCCAACGTTAGCTTGGATTTGAAAGAGGTTGTTTATGGGTATACATTTCCAAATGGACATTCCATTGGTGGTCAAATTATTGGCCATGGAAGTTATATTATAAGACGGATAACGAAATTGGATCCTAAAACAGGTGCTGGACAGCCTGGGCCAGAATGGGCGGTCGCAGCGTATTACGTTGAAGTGGAATATGATAAAAGAGATTTTACATACAAATTAGTGAAAGCGGCAACGGTCGTTGATATAGGGGCTGTCATAAACCGCAAAGCAGCACTTGGGCAAGTGATGGGAGCGATGAGTATGGGATTAGCCTATGCTGGGCGAGAAACTTTTATATTTGACGTGTTGGGGAGGGTTCTTAATCCGCAACTGCGAACATATAGACCGATTCATTATGGAGAGAATCCGCAGTATATGGTAGATTTTGTCACGACTCCTCATATAGACGCCCCATATGGTGCAAGAGGAGTCGGAGAACACGGGTTATTAGGAATGCCTGCAGCGCTTGCCAATTGTTTAACCGTTGCGGCCGAAGTCGACATCAATGAACTGCCTGTCACTCCTGAATTTATATGGAGATGTAAGGGGGAAAAGCGTTGATATCGTATGATTTTGCATATTACGAATCCGCTTCCATTGCTGAAGCAACATCCTTATTTGTTGATTTAGACCAACAGGGAAAGTCCCCATTGTTTTTTTCGGGTGGTACGGAAATAATTACACTCGGGAGATTAAATCTTGTGAAAACAGGAGCAGTGATCGATATTAAGGGCATTTTGGAATGCAATATGATGGAGCTAAATGAAGATACCCTCATAATAGGGGCAGCTAAGACTTTAACGGACATAGAGGAAATGAATCTGTTTCCATTATTAAGTAAAACGGTTCGTGAAATTGCTGATCGAACAGCAAGGAATAAAATCACGGTCGGTGGAAATATTTGTGGGCAGATTTTTTACCGTGAAGCAGTGTTACCTTTTTTATTGGCTGACAGTCAAATGGTAATAGCCGGAAGTCAGGGAATCACAACGGTACCTATTGGCGAAGTTTTCAACGAACAACTTTTATTAAATCGTGGCGAGTTTCTCGTCCAAATCAAAACAAACCGGAGATATATTGAAATGCCCTTTATAAGTGTAAAAAGGAGGCGGCAATGGAATACGGGGTATCCTCTTATTACCGTTGCTGTACTTAAGGTAGAAGAGAAGCTTAGAGTCGCTATAAGTGGTCTAACTCATTTTCCGTTTCGGGCTAGTCAAATCGAGGACTTTCTAAACAGAGTGGAACTTACCTATGAAGAAAGAATTGAACTTGCTTTGAGTCGTTTAGATGTACCTGTTTTAGATGATACGGAAGGTTCGTCCGGTTATCGATTGTTTGTCTTAAAAAATACTCTTTATGATATTTTGCGTGAATTAGGAGGAGAGGAAAATGGAGTCGTCTAGCTCCTTGAAAGTAAGCACAAAATTATCGATAAATGGGGAAGAGAAAGAGGTAACATTCCGCTATTCAGAGATTCTTTTAGATGTCTTGAGAAATAAATCAGGCTTAACAGGAGCAAAACCAGGTTGTCTAAATGGAGATTGTGGAGCCTGTACGGTTAATATTGATGGTGTTGCTCAAAAGTCTTGTCTAACTTTAGCTGTTGAAGTGAGGGAGAAGGAAATTCTTACGATCGAGGGATGAAATGATTCCATCCAAGGAGCATTTGTCGATCACTTTGCTTTTCAATGTGGATATTGTACACCTGGATTTCTAATGAATTGTCATTCTTTACTCAAAATGCGAAAAAATCCCTCAGATGAGGAAATAACGAAGTGGCTTGAATCTAACATTTGTCGCTGTACAGGGTATATAGAAATAGAAAAGGCTGTTAAATCAGTGATAAACATGTCAACTGATTAGAAGGGTTCTGAAAACATGTGAGAAATAATGGATATCTTAGGTTACAAAATACGTTATACTTAAATTAGATTGATCATGTTTTAAAGGAGGTTCTTTTTATGAAGAAAATCTTGAATGATCCAAATGAAACGGTGGAGGACATGCTAGAAGGATTGGTACTAGCTTACCCGGAAAAACTGCAAAGACTACCTGAGACCACAGTTGTGACTAGCAAGAATGTGCCGGTAACTGGCAAAGTGGGACTTGTTAGTGGTGGAGGCAGTGGCCATGAACCAGCCCATGCTGGATACATCGGGAAGGGGATGTTAGATGCAGCTGTCGTGGGAGAAGTGTTTACCTCACCAACACCAGATCAAGTTTTGGAAGCGATTAAAGCTGTGGATAGTGGCAAAGGTGTTTTCCTCGTGATTAAAAATTATACCGGGGATGTGATGAATTTTGAAATGGCGGCGGAATTGGCAGAAGCAGAAGGTATCAAGGTAGAAAAGGTGATTGTGAACGATGATGTGGCAGTGGAAGATAGTTCATTCACAACGGGACGCCGTGGGATCGCTGGTACGGTATTTGTTCATAAAATTGCCGGTGCGAAAGCAGATGAGGGAGCCGAATTATCGGAAGTAAAGCGTGTTGCGGAGAAAGTCGTTGCCAATGTTCGCTCCATGGGAATGGCGCTTACTCCTTGTACAGTACCGGCAGCAGGAAAACCAAGTTTCCAATTGGACGAAAATGAAATGGAAATTGGGATTGGGATTCACGGAGAACCGGGGATCGAAAGAAAAAAGATTGGCAAGGCAGCTGAAATTGCAAGTGAACTGACGGAGAAAATAGTCAGGGATCGAGAATTCTCTGGCGAAGTTGCTGTAATGATCAATGGACTTGGAGCTACACCAGAAATGGAACTCTATATTCTGAATAAAAATGTACAAAAAATCTTAAGCGAGAAAGGAATACATATCTATAGGACATATGTTGGCGAATATATGACTTCAATGGAAATGGCGGGGTGCTCGCTTACACTACTGCAATTGGACGAAGAATTAAAGTCACTGCTCGATGCAGCAGCAGACACGATTGCTTTTCATCCATAAAAGCTTATCTACCACTTGAAATAGGAAAGGAGTTACGCCACATGGAAATCAACGCAATGCAAGCGGTTCAATGGATTGAAAAAGCTAACGAAAAATTTCAGGAAAATAGGGAATATCTTACTTCGCTTGATCGCCCAATCGGTGATGGAGATCATGGGCTTAATATGTCTCGTGGCTTTAAGGAAGCGGTAAAAAAGTTGAAAGCTGGGAATTACTCAACACCATCAGATGTTTTCAAAGATGTAGCTATGACCTTGATTTCTAAAGTGGGGGGTGCTTCTGGGCCTTTGTTTGGGACTGCCTTTTTAAAAATGTCTGTTGCGACTGCGGGACAGCAAGTATTAAATGAAACAGCTTTTGTAAAAGGCCTAGAAGCAGCTTTAGATGGAATAAAACAGCGTGGCAAAGCAACAACAGGCGAAAAAACAATGGTAGATGTTTGGCAACCTGTTGTGGCGTGGCTTAAAGACAATGGTTTTGCGACTGCAAGTTTGCTTGTTGAAGCCGAAAAGGCAATGAATACCACAAAAGATATGACTGCTACAAAAGGGCGAGCTGCCTATTTTAAAGAAAAATCAGCCGGACATATCGATGCCGGTGCAACTTCTTCTTATTACCTGTTTGCTGCATTAGCTGAAGTGCTAGGAGGGAAATAACAGGATGACATATGTAGGGGTAGTCCTAATTTCGCATAGTTCCAAAATAGCAGAAGGTGTGAAAGAACTAATTCGGCAGGTCGTTAAGGACGTGCCGCTTGAAATAGCGGGTGGTACGGAAGAGAATGAAATCGGCACGAGTATCAATAAAATTCAAGCCGCCATCAATAAAGCTGACCAAGGAAAAGGTGTGCTTCTGTTCTATGACCTTGGTAGTGCTAAAATGAACGCAGAAATGGCGATCGAAATGAGTGGCTTGGAGAATGTTCGCCTGATTGAAGCGCCAATCGTAGAAGGGGCTTATGTAGCTGCTGTAGAGGCGGGAATGGGGAAAGATTTAGATGATGTAGCCAAACGAGTAAAAGAAAGCTTTTGAAAATGCCTTGGTTTGCTCCCCTAAAATAGAAACAGGCACACAAACCTGAAGTTGTGTGCCTGTTAGGTCAGACTATTTTCCACCCGAATTTTTGATAAATATGAATAGCTGCTTCACTAGTATCCTGGGTTTTTAAATAGGCTTTATTATGATGCTGGGCCAGTAATTCCATTGTTTTAGAAATTAAAGGTTTACCTAACCCTTGACCTTGATAATCTGGGAGAATTTCAACCCAATGGAGTCTTCCTAGTTCCTCTTTTTGCCACATACCAAACCAGGCAGTGGCTGTTCCAATCGTCTCTCCATCCTTTGTCTCGATAAAAATTACCCGCTTGAATAATTGATCTTTAAATGGGAGAAATTCTTTTTTAAAACGCCCGATTGCTTCAGTTTCATTTGCAAACTCTTTCGTGGCAGTAACAATCCTAGCCCAATTGCCTAGATCATCCTCTCGTTCATAAAAACGAAAGTGAAAGCCGGAGGGCATAGTGTATTTAGGAATGTCTTCTAAAGTGTGATGCATAAATATAGGGATTGGTTTCATAAAGGGATTGCTCCTTTCTATCAAAGCTAGCTCGCTACTCGACAGTTTAACCATTATATCATTGTTGCTGAGGAACAGGGAACACTCCTACTAATCGCGGGAAGAAGAGTCGTGCAAAACCTCTCTGAACTTCCACCATGTAATTGAAAGTCGCGCAATCCAGGCAAAGAGTCACGCAATGAAGGTGTAAAGTTGCGCAATCTAGGTAAAGGGCCGCGCAATGAAGGTGTAGAGTTGCGCAATCCAGGCAAAGAGTCACGCAATGAAGGTGTAAAGTTGCGCAATCCAGTAAAGAGTCGCGCAATGAAGGTGTAAAGTTGCGCAATCTAGGTAAAGGGCCGCGCAATTAGGTGGAAGTCACGCAATGCAGGTAAAGAGTCGCGCAATGAAGGTGTAAAGTTGCGCAATGCAGGTAAAGAGTCGCGCAATTAGGTGGAAGTTGCGCAATCCAGTAAAAAGTCACGCAATTAGGTGGAAGTTGCGCAATCCAGTAAAAAGTCACGCAATTAGGTGGAAGTTGCGCAATCCAGGCAAAGAGTCGCGCAATGCAGGTGTAAAGTCGCGCAATCCAGGCAAAGAGTCACGCAATGAAGGTGTAAAGTTGCGCAATCCAGTAAAGAGTCGCGCAATGAAGGTATAAAGTTGCGCAATCCAAGTAAAGAGTCGCGCAATCCAAGTGTAAAGTTGTGCACTGAGCCTAGAGCTTCTCGAGATCAATACTTTTATTCCTGAATGATATGCCCCTTACCCGGTCAAAATATAAGATAAAGGGGGCTATAAAAATGGAACATAAAGATAATCGCTACACGATTTCTGGTACGGATATCGAGGAAGTGAAAAGAAAAAACGGCCAATCAGGTATGTCATATAATGAAGCAATAGAATGGATGGCTAAAACATCGGGTGGACGTGGGACGGCCATCTATAGTGACACTAATATGGAAGAAGTCAAAAAACAGAATCAATCTGTCCAAGATTATAATAAGAATAAAGCGTAGTCAAAAATTTATAAAATCTTACATGATAAAATCCGAATACCGAATATAATAGTTACATGAAAGCGGCTCTTGTCTGATCAGAGCCGTTTTACTATCTTGTAAAAATAGAAGGGGTATATTAGAGAGAGAAGTGGCTATACCTGCTAATATTTAAAGAGTGAAATTCCTATCAATAGGGTATTTTAAAGATAAATGGTACGATACCAATATAGATGAGAGCAGAGAGGATATCAATAGAAATGGGATGGAATTTCGATAATAGTTATGTTCAATTGCCGAAGGTTTTTTATACGAAACAGGCTCCAACGCCTGTTGAAGAACCTAGCTTAGTTTTCTTTAATGGTCCTTTAGCCAAGGTGCTCGGTTTAGAAACACAGGAGTTGATAAATGAAGAGGGAACGGCGATATTCGCTGGTAATCAGCTCCCAGAAGGTGCTATACCGCTTGCACAGGCGTATGCAGGGCACCAATTCGGAAATTTTACGATGTTAGGAGATGGCCGCGCTGTTCTTTTAGGTGAGCAGATCACTCCAAAAGGAGAAAGAGTCGATATTCAGTTAAAGGGGGCAGGGCGCACGCCTTATTCACGCGGTGGAGACGGGCGAGCGGCTCTTGGGCCGATGTTGCGAGAATATCTTATCAGTGAGGCGATGCATGCATTAGAAATTCCTACAACACGGAGTTTAGCAGTGGTCTTTACTGGAGAACCGGTATATCGAGAAACCCCTTTACCAGGAGCGATTTTAACACGGGTGGCAGCAAGTCATTTACGAGTTGGTACATTTGAATATGCAGCACGTTTGCAAGGAGAAGAAGAGTTACGAGCATTGGCCGACTACGCCATCGAGCGCCATTATCCTGAATTATTGAAGGAAGAGCAACCATATCTTTCATTATTACGAGCAGTCATAGAACGGCAATCACAGTTAATCGCCAAATGGCAATTGGTTGGTTTTATCCATGGTGTTATGAACACTGATAATATGACGATTAGCGGAGAAACAATTGATTATGGTCCTTGCGCCTTCATGGATACGTATGATCCCGCTACTGTCTATAGTTCCATTGATCAGCAAGGTCGCTATGCTTACGGGAATCAGCCATATATGGCCGGGTGGAATTTAGCACGGTTTGCTGAAAGTCTATTACCATTGCTGCATGAAAATCATGAAACAGCCTTAGAGTTGGCCCAGCAGGAAATATCGCTGTTTTCAGAGCGCTATCAACAACATTGGTTGCAGGGAATGCGAGCAAAACTAGGTTTATTTAACGAGGAACAAGAGGATGCACAATTGATTGAACAATTATTAAAATGGATGGAAGAACATCAGGCTGATTTCACAAATACATTTCGTGCATTAACACTAAACCAAACAGATAAGCTTTCAAACTGTAAAAGTCCGGAATTGGAAAAGTGGCTTGAACAATGGCAGGTACGTCGTACACGACAACCAGAATCAGAGGCAGATTCACAAGTATTGATGAAGAGAAGCAATCCTTCTATAATTCCCCGTAATCATCTTGTTGAGGAAGCATTAGAAGCGGCTGTGGAAGACGGTGACCTCCAGGTGATGGAGAAGTTGCTTCGAGTACTTGCTGATCCATATGCCTATACTCCAGAGCAAGAGAATTATACAACTTTACCAGAGCCTCCTGATACCCCCTATCAAACATTTTGTGGGACGTAAAAATGAAAATACTAAAGTCATCTTGAGCTTCCCTAAGCAAAAAAATTGGTCCGCAAAAGTTCTTTCTCTGTCTTTTGCGGACTGATCTTATTTTTATCCTATCGGCTTGCAACGGTATGTAAAGAAGATTAGCAAAGTTGTGGTTGCTAATCATGCTACTATTTCACCTATTCCCACCTTTTTGATGTAATAAATAATATTTTAAACATTTACACCCATGACTCAACTACATAACTTTCCCTAAAATCTTCATAATAACTTATTTTATATGAATAAGAATTTCTCTATTATAATTTATTTTTCATAAGTAAGGGTGATTTATCATACTCATATGGTGAATCACCTTTCCTTATTTTATCCGCAAATTAGCTCAATGAAAAAGAGTTGTTTGGTGATCTATCATTCACACATTAAGCAAAAAATACTAAAAGGGGTGTTCACTTGGCTTGGAAGGAGAGGCATTCCAAAAATCGAAGATATCATAATGAATGGAGAGCCTTTGGTTCAGGAATTGTATATTTATTTCCAGCATTGTTGCTTTTAGGGGTTTTTCTTTTCTATCCTATGGTAAAAACATTGTATTTTAGCTTCTTTGAGGTCGGTGGTGGTGGGATAGTTGGTGATTTTGTTGGCTGGAAGCACTATATCAAACTATTCCAATCAGCTGATTTTAGGAAAAGTATTATTGGGACATTTTTATTTGTGCTTTATACAGTTCCTGCCGAAATCCTACTTTCCTTATTTTTAGCCGTCATTGCTAGTGAAAAACTAAAAGGGATTGGAATATTTCGAACTATTTTTTCATCAACGTTAGGAGTGTCTGTCGCAGCTGGGGCCACAATCTTTTTGTTTTTATACCATCCTTCTTTAGGCGTTCTTAACAATATCCTAGGGTATTTTGGAATTGATGGTATTGAGTGGTTGACAGATTCGAAATGGGCCTTATTTTCGGTGGCCTTAACAACTATTTGGATGCATATTGGGATTAATTTTATTATTTTATTAGGCGGACTTCAGAACATATCGAGAGAGCTTTATGAAAGTGCCGCAATGGATGGGGCGGGGTATTTTGCGAAATTATTCAGAATTACAATTCCCATGTTATCGCCGGTTTTATTTTTCGTTATCATCATTGGTGTTATTGGGGCTTTTCAAACATTTGGACAAATCGATATTCTCACAGGTGGAGGTCCTGCAGGCGCAACTAATATCATAGTCTACTCCATTTATTTAGAAGCATTTTCTTATGGAAACTTCGGATTTGCCAGTGCGCAGGCTATTGTACTGTTTGTGTTTATTTTAGCCATTACCATCCTTCAATTTAGAGTGGGAGAAAAGAGGGTGCATTATCAATGATGAAAAAAGTCGTGCTTTATCTATTGCTAATTTTCTCTGCTATCCTTCTATTCTTTCCGATTTTGTATGCCATATCAGCCAGTTTCATGCAACCTCAAGAAATTTATGCAGGCAAATTGTTGCCATCTTCTTTAAGTCTTGATGCTTATAAAGAGGTGTTTAATAGTATTCCTTTGCAACATTTTTTTGTTGTTAGTTTTTGGATGTCCTTCATTGTTATGCTTGGGCAGTTAATTGTTTGTAGCTTATCTGCTTATGCTTTTGTATTTATCCCTTTTAAAGGAAGGAATTTTATTTTCTTCTTATTTCTATCAACGATGTTGATTCCTTGGGAAGCGACGATTATTCCGAACTTCCTCACGATTTTAAACTTAGGATGGATGAATACGTATCAAGGGTTAACCTTACCTTTTTTTGCACTCCCCTTTGGCATCTTCTTGTTAAGACAACATTTTCTAACGATTCCCCAGGAATTATGGGAGTCTGCACAGATGGATGGCTGTTCAAGATTCCGTTTTTACTTGAAATTCGCTTTACCATTATCGACATCTTCACTAACTGCACTAGGAATCTATGGGTTTTTGACGACTTGGAATCAGTATCTATGGCCTTTACTTGTCACCAATGATGATCGAGTGCGTACTGTTCAAATTGGGTTAAAAATGTTGATTGCCAATGAGAGTTCTTCTTCATGGAATATGGTAATGGCGGCTGTAGTGAGTATTCTCTTACCAACATTACTTATCTTATTTATTGGATTAAAATACATTAAACACGGGTTAACCTCAGGAGCATTAAAAGGTTAAATTCTAGGGGGTATTTTTATAATGAGAAAAATCCTTACTGGCTTAACATTATCGATATTACTCATATTAGGGGCATGCAGTAGTGGAACTGGGGATGAAAAGGGAAACTCTAGTGAGCCAGGAAACTCTGAGGAAAAAACAACTATTACATTTTGGCATGCTATGAGTGGTGATAATGGAAAAGCGATAGAAGAAATTGCCGAAAAATTTAATGAACAATCTGATTCCGTAACGGTGGAAGCTATTTTTCAAGGAAGTTATGAGGATCTATTAAATAAATTACGTGCAGTTGGCGGTTCTAGTGAGGCTCCTGCACTTGTACAGGTTTTTGAAGGTGGGACCAAATACATGAGCGGAAGTGGTTTTATTACACCCATGCAGGAGTTTATTGATAAGGAACAATTTGATGTTTCTACATTGGAACCCAATATTTTATCCTATTATCGGGTAGATGACCAACTCTATTCTATGCCTTTTAACACATCGAATGCAGTAATGTTTTACAACAAAGACATGTTTAAAAAAGTGGGATTAGATCCCGAAAATCCCCCGCATACTTTCAGCGAAGTACAAGAAGCAGCCGCAAAACTGACAGATGGCAAAAAACAATATGGTTTTTCTTTTGCTACGATTAGCTGGTTTTTTGAAGAATTGATGGCTAATAATGGTGGTGTCATTATTAACCAAGACAATGGCCGCACTGGAGAGGCTACAGAATCATTGATAAATTCTGAAGAAGGGTTAAGTATCTTTAACTGGATTAATGAGATGAACCAAGCAGGTACGTTCAAGAATTTTGGTAGTAGCTGGGAAGACCCACGGGCGCCATTCTTTGCGGGCCAATTAGGCATGTACTTCGACTCAACAGCTAATACGGCCGAAGTTATTAAGAATTCTCCATTTGAGGTGGGGACCGCGCCGATTCCAGTAGCAGATGGGAAGGAGCCGCAGGGAGCTGTTGTTGGTGGAGCTTCAGTATGGATTACTAATCAAGTATCTGAAGAAAATCAAAACGCCGCATGGGAATTTGTAAAGTATATGACAAATGCTGATGTGCAAGCTGAGTGGGCGGCAGCGACTGGTTATTTCCCGATCACCCCTGCAGCCTATGATGAAAAAGCGCTAAAAGATGTTCATGAGGAATATCCTCAATATTTAACAGCTGTAAAGCAATTGGAAAATACAAAAGCTAACCCAGCGACTGCTGGCGCATTATTTACGATTATGCCTGAAGCAAGAATGATCATTGAAACAGCGCTTGGTGAAATGTATGAAGGAAAAGATCCAAAAGCCGCACTTGATGATGCAGCAAAAAAAATCACTGAAGCTTTAGAATAAGAGGTTTGATCAGACATGCAAAAATGAAGGAAGCTCCACAAGCTGCGCCTGAACTGTGCAAGAGAAAGTTCTGCTTTACTATAAAAGAGGCCACTGTTTTACCCATTTGAAATCTATTAAAATTCTTTAGAAAAAATCCGCTCATAAGCCTCTTGGCAGTTGAGCGGATTTTTAATGCGTATGTTTTAATGTTGTACTAGGCTGGGGGACTGTCGTGTCAGCCTTATTTCAAATAGTTTTTCAGGAATTTTCCTGCTGTTAGTTAAATCGTTAATTAAGTCCGCCAGTAGCGACAATCAACTTTAATTAGAGTAAAAAACGATGAGTCTTATAATAAAGTTTTTTGAAAAATAGAGTTTTTCAAGGGATTTACAGAATTTAAAGTTTCTATTGTAGAAGCTGTTAGTCTTGTTCTGTTTCCGAAGAACCAAATAAAACGCTTACCGATAAGACTATAAACATCACGATTGCTGCCACCTTAATCACGAAAACATTTTGCGTTCGTTCAAATCCTTTTGTAACAATTAGCACAACAATTATAACTAGAATGGCATAAGCAGAAGCGAGTAACCATAAAGGTATATTTGGAAACCAAAACCTCGAAAGGATGGAAAGAGCTGTAAGTTGACTGTCAGTTATGAGCATTTCAGAAAACCAATATACCCAACCGCAACTGAACCCTGCCCAGGAACCATAAGCTTTTTTGGCATAAGATCGAAAAACTCCTTGTTAGGGGGCTTGGGCGGACATCTTTGCTAGCGTTTCTGTCACGATATAAGTACCAATACCTGCTAAAATATAGGAAATATGAAACGAAGGACTGTCTTTTTTAGACCAATTCCCGAACCGAAAAATAGCATGTTCCAATAATACATCCAACCCCAAGAGGAGATAGTTGCCACCATGTTAATTTTTTTCTCCCTCCTAATTCACTTACTGCCTGCACGGGCGGGAATTTCCATATAAAATTCCCTCCATTCTTAATCCATTATTATTAACTGAGAAATTTTTATTGTTTATAGGCTAAAATCCTCATGTTTTCTTTTTAGATAAAAGAAAAAGATAAAAACCAGAGGAAATCAGAATGATAGATAAACCATCATATAATAGGTCGAAGAGAAGGATATTGTTGGTACGATAATAAACATGATGGATCTGTAAAATATGGTGATTTATAATACCCTCAATTAAATTAAAGACTCCAGCACCCAACAAAAAACTAGCCCAAAACAGATGCTTAGGTTTAGGAAGCTTTTTGCTATCACTTACCCATAATAAATAGCCACCAATTAACACAATCAATGTAACTAAGAGGTGAAATAAACCATCACTAACGATTTGATTAAATCTGCTTGTATACATATAAACACTGTGAAATTGAAATATTTGATGGAGGATAATCCCATCAAGCATTCCGATAATACCCATTCCGAATAGAAAGGCACCAATAAACGTTCGATTCTTCATACATATACCACCTCTAAAAATGGACATCTTCAATCACAAGTATGATTTCCTTATGAGTATAGATTATGCAATTCATATTGAGAGGGCTAAATATTAAATGGGAGGGATGAGAAAGGGAATATATGCATAGTGATAATTATTTCCACATGGTAGAGAGAAATTTAAGGGCACACAGATAATTGAATAAAAGGGGTGTTTTTTATAAATAGGGTAGGTGAACAGAGCAACTTTGATCCATGCCTAATGACTTTACTTTCACGTTTTAAATATCCAAAATGTACCTGTTTAAATACTAGAGAAAGTGAGTTAAAATAATAAATACGCTCCTACCTCCAAAATATAAAAGGAGGAATTAAGATGGCGAAAACATCTTTAATAGTAAAACAAAGCAATAATCAAAAATATCAAGTTAGAGAATATACACGTTGTGAACGGTGTGGCCGTCCACATTCAGTGATTCGGAAATTCAAACTATGTCGAATCTGTTTTCGTGAACTTGCTTATCAGGGACAAATTCCTGGAATAAAAAAAGCAAGTTGGTAATGCAAAACTCTCCTAGATTTTAGGCGGAGTTTTTTTATTGTAAACAGCTGCGAAAAGTTTTGGGGATTAGGAGAGGGAAAATCTCTGTGATTAATATAATAAGCAGCTAAATGCCAGCTGCTAACGATGTAATAACATCTGGCTAAATAAAAAGGATCCTGTACTCGAATTATAGTATAGGATCCCTTTTATTAGAAAAGCTAATTGGCTGATTTATTTTATTAAATACGACTCTACTTCATTCAGTGTTGGGATGGCTTCTTGACCACCATGACGTGATACTTTTATACCTGCTGCCACACTTGCAAATTTGGCAGACTCTATTAAATCATTAGTATCTAAATATGAGCTTGCAAGTGCTCCGGCAAAACAGTCGCCTGCTCCAACTGTATCAACTGCTTTAACTTTAATTGCGTCCACTATCGTTGCCTGTCCATTTTGATAAATAAGGCTTCCATCTTCGCCCATTTTTACTATTACATCTTTGATTCCAAGTTCATTTAATTTTTTTGCTGCTTCAAGTGCGGAAGCTTCATCTGTCACTTCAATACCAGTAATCCTTTTCGTTTCTTGTTTATTCGGTGTGATTAAGTCAGCATATTTGAAAGCTTCGTCAAAGATTCCATCCGCTGGTGCCGGATCTAATACAACATACATATTCCGTTCTTTAGCGGCTTTCATTGCGGCAATAATAGATTCCCTGCTTGTCTCCATTTGGATCAACAGAATTTTAGCATCTATTTGGGCGAATGTTTTTGTTATATCTTCCGATGTGAGGGAATCATTAGCACCCTTTGCTCCCACCATTGTATTTTCACCTGTGCTATCAATCATTGCGACGAAGGTTCCTGTTCCAGACTCTTCACTTTGAAGGATATGTGTAGTATCGACGTTTTTAGAATTTAAATTTTGAATTAATTGCTTTCCAGCACTATCATTTCCCACTGCTCCAATTAAGCAAGCTTTCTTTCCGAGTTTTGCCACAGAGACAGCTTGGTTTGCTCCTTTACCGCCCGGCTTCATAGCAATGGAGTCGCAAAATAGAGTATCACCATATTCAGGATAATTCGGTGTATCCACAATTACATCCATATTTATACTGCCGACAACTGCTATATCATATGCCATTTTCAATACCCCCAATTTTTAGTTGAAAAGTTTCCAGTTTATTTCGTTTCATGGTTAAATAATTTTCTAGTAAGAGCAACGTTTTCCTCAAGAGTATGATGACTATTGAAGATAGCACTTGTACCTAAAACGTACATTGTGGCTCCATTTTCCTCACATTTCGGTATGGTATTTGCTCCGATATTTCCATCCACTTGTATTTCGATATTACGATTATATTTTTTTATAATTTCACTTACTTTTGCTATTTTTCTGTACATTGTCGGAATAAATTTTTGACCTGCAAATCCAGGATTTACGGTCATGATGACAATATAATCCAAGAGATCATAGACATTATCCAAAAACTCTAAAGATGTACCGGGGTTAATGGCGACACCCGCTTTTATTCCATGATTTTTAATTCTCGATAGTAGACTGTGCAAGTTTTGAGTTGATTCTTGATGCACAGAAATCATCTCAACACCGCAATCAACAAATAAATCAATATGTCTTTCTGGTTCTTCAATCATTAAATGAACGTCTATTGGAGTGTCTGTTAATTTACGTACCGTCTTAACAAAGTCTGGCCCCAAAGTAAAGTTAGGTACAAATTTTCCATCCATAATATCAATATGGTAAAAATCCACACCTGCCTTATCTAATTCTTTCATGTTTTGTTCTAAATTTCCTAAGTCTGCACACATCAGTGATGGTCCTAATTTATACATGTCAATTCCCTCCAGATGATTTTCGGATCACTAGACTTGGTTCTAAATGATATTGTTTGGGCTTTTGATTTTTATGCTTTATTAAATGAATTAATTCACTTACAGCTAGTTTGCCAATGTCACGTTTACATTGATCCACTGAAGAGAGAGGTGGATACATATATGAAGAAAGGCTTACATTATCATAACCAACAATCTTCACTTCATTGGGAATTTGGAACCCAAACTCATGACAGGCCCGCATGGCACCAATAGCCATTGCGTCATTCGCACAAAAAATACTATCGAAAGATTTTCCCGTTTGAATTAGCGCTTTCGCATTCTCATATCCACTCTCTATTCCAAAGTCACCATAGCAAATTGTTGTTTTTACTGGATTTTCTGATTCGTTTAGTGCAAGTGTGAATCCAGTTAATCGATCAATTGCACTTTTTTCATTTTTAGGACCTGAGATAAAAACAAGGTTTTTGCACTGCTCATCACGGATAAGATGGGTAACAGCTAGTTGAGCACCTAATGAATGATCTACAGTAATGGCTGAATAGGGATGTTCGAAATTAGCCCGGTCAATAGTAATTGTTCTAATCCCACGTTCTTCCAAAACAGCAAGATCATTTGGTCCCACATGTAATGAATTAATAATTGCTCCACTAACATAGTGATCAATCATCGAATCTAAATAATATTCAACTTTCGCTCGATCGTCATCACTATTACATAATAAAATGTTAAATCCATTCTCGTTTGCGAACTTTTCAACTTCCTTGACTAGTTCAGGGAAAAATGGATTATTAAGCGTTGGAACAAGAAAGGCGATTAAATTTGAATTTCCTTCAGATAAACTTTTGGCTAACCTATTTGGTTTATAATTTAACTTTTTTATAATGTTTTCCACATGAGTAATTGTTTCTGTACTAGCGCCACCTTTATTGTTAAGAACTCTTGAAACCGTAGCGACAGAAACACCCGCTTCCTTAGCGACATCTTTTATAGTGACCATTATCTTCCCTCATTTGCGTAACCGATTACTAAATTTTATTTAATCACTATGGATAACTAATGTCAATATAAAAATAGAAGGGAATTTTAATGTTGTATATTAAAAAAAGTTCTGTTATAGTTTTGATAAACGTTTACGTAACCGATTACTAATTTTACTCATTTTATAAAAAGGAAGGTCATCCAGATGTTTATTGAACGATTAAATGATGCTTTTAATGCCTTTATTAATTTAGGTGGGTCGGCCATGATGTTTATTATCATTACGATTCTATCTTTAATAGTGGGGGTTTCTATTTCTAAAGCTATTGAAGGCGGTTTACGAATGGCCATTGCATTAACTGGTATGGGAGCTGTAATTTCATTGCTTTCCAGTGCTTTTGCGCCTGCTTTAGAGAGTTTTGTAGAGTCAACAGGGGTGTCCTTATCTGTCACTGATTTAGGGTGGGCGCCACTCGCAGTGATCACATGGGGTTCTGTTTATACTTTATATTTTGCTTTTATTTGCCTTATAGTAAATGCAATTATGTTAATTGCGAAAAAAACAACTACATTAAATGTAGATTTGTTTAATATTTGGAACCTATCTGTTATTGGGCTCCTTACCATGTATTATTCGGATGACAATTTAATCTTAACGACTTTATTTGTAGGATTTATCTATGCTCTTATGCTTATTAACGCTGATGTTATGAAGCCTACCATTAATAAATTACTAGGTTATGATAAAGAAAATATTACAACTACTGCTCATCCATCTTTGTTAATCGCACCAGTAGTAATGTTGTTTAATAAAATTATTGATGTTTGTTTGCCTTTTATTGATAAATTTGATTTCAATGCCGAAGCATTAAATAAAAAGATTGGATTCTGGGGAAGTAATTTCGCGATTGGTGCTTATTTGGGGGTGTTTATTGGTTTATTAGGTCGTCAGTCGGCAGCTGAAATATTCACCCTAGCTTTTACAGGGGCCGTTGCACTTGAATTATTTTCACTAGTTGGTAGTTGGTTTGGTCCCGCAATTGGTCCACTATCAGAGGGAATAACAAATAAAATGAGTAAACGGTTTAGTGGACGGAAACTACTCATTGGAATTGACTGGCCTATTTTAGCCACTCGCGCTGAACTATGGGCTGTAGCTAATATTTTGGCTCCGATTCTTCTTGTTATAGCTATCTTTCTCCCAGGGAATAAGGTACTGCCACTGGGTGGGATATTATTGACTGTTCTAGCTCCAGCTTTGTTAATTGTAACGCGCGGAAAAGTTATCCGTATGACAATTATTGGGACAATTTTAATTCCACTATTCCTATGGGCGGCTACTTTTATTGCGGAATTTGTTTCGAAAACTTCTAAGGCCATGGGGAATTTCCCGGACGGTTTTGCTTCAGATGCCTTAATTTCTTCTGTAGACTCCGATCCAATTGAGAAAATGCTAGCTATTCTATTCGGAAAAGCTGTTAATACTATGGATATGAAGTTAATAGGATTTTCTGTATTAGCATTGGTAGGTTATATTTTATTATTTGCCTGGTACTTTAAACAAATGCGTAAAGAAAATAGGGAGATAGAAACAGAAAGTAATTAATCCGGACAGTTATTTAAGTATAAATGAATGGAAGAGCAAATAGATTTGGAGAGAATTCCAAATCTATTTGCTCTTTCTTTTTGAACGCAATAGTACAATGTCATAGATGTTAAAAATTCAAGTATACAACAACCTTCAATCTAATGACGAAGTGCTAACCTTGGATTAGATCATTCAAGCTTAAGCTACTTAGAAGTGAGAGAGGAAATTCATTAGTTATTTAATTTATGGAAGAAAACTCACCCATGACATCTATCATGGTCTGCCCGTGACATTCATGTCTTTTATCGATTATTAACATTTCTTAAAATAAAGGAAAAAGATAACGAGAAAGGTGACGTGATTTGATGGCTCAGCTTGATCATCGTAATTTAAGAAAGGAAATTGCCCATTATGAAAAGTCAGATACAAAGAGTAGTATTTGGCAAGTGATCAATACACTTGGTCCGTTTTTTCTTTTATGGTTCCTAGCTTACAAAAGCTTATCTGTTTCTTATTTTCTAACATTGGGACTTTGCATCATTGCAGCTGGATTTTTGGTGCGGATTTTCATCATTTTCCATGATTGCTGTCATGGCTCGTTTTTTCAAAAGAGAAGGGCAAATCAAATTTGGGGTACGATTACAGGGATTTTAACTTTCTGTCCTTATGAACAATGGAAGCATAGTCATTCGATTCACCATGCCACAAGTAGTAATTTGAATAAGCGTGGTACAGGTGATGTTTGGGTTATGACGGTGGATGAATACGTCGCTGCTTCCAAATTACAGAAATTAACGTATCGTTTGTATCGTAATCCATTTGTGATGTTTGTACTTGGTCCAATCTATATTTTTTTAATTGCCTATCGATTCAATACGAAAAATGCTAAATCAAGAGAGCGTCCCAACACTTATATTACCAATATTTCAATTGTAATAGTTATTGCCCTATTATGCTGGTTAGTCGGTTGGCAAACGGTTCTGTTAGTTCAGGGTCCAATTTTCTTTCTTTCTGGTTCACTAGGAATTTGGTTGTTTTATGTTCAACATCAATTTGAGGATTCTTATTTTGAAAACCAGGATAATTGGGATTTTGTCAAGGCAGCTATAGATGGAAGTTCTTATTATAAGTTACCGAAAGTTCTTCAATGGTTAACAGGAAATATTGGTTTTCATCATATCCATCATTTAAGTCCAAGAATCCCAAACTACTATTTAGAAGAAGTGCATAATAACCATAAGTCTTTACAAGAAGCCACAACCATTACTTTATCCAGCAGTCTACGTTCACTGCATTTCCGCTTATGGGATGAAAAAAATAAAAGATTCATTGGGTTTAGAGAAATTAAAAGAATGATGGAAAAAGAAAGCGAAGATAAACTTTCTGTCTCAGTTTCATCAGTGAAAAATTCGTAGGATTCTTAAAACATCTTTGTGTTATGATGGCAAAGAGGCCCTACAAGGGAGAATCAGAGCGCATTGCTTAAGCCTGCCGACAGAATGTCGCAAACAAAGCTGTTTCATGAAAAGAGCGCTTGCGCTATTCTTATTCGGATATGAGGTTAAAGAGATGAAAAAGATTATACAAAAACTGAAAAGTTCGGGAATATCTCCCTATATATGGACAATTCTAGCCATTCTCCCATTTTATTTCGTTCTCCAATCATCTGCAATTGTGGACGTAGTGATGGGAATTACGTTGATTATTATTTTCTTCGTTGCCTTACGTTTTGCTTATGTGTCAAAAAAATGGCCTGTCCATTTATGGACGATTATTTTAATTGCCATCTCCATGGCCATGTCTCTGCTATTTCAATATATATATTTTGCCTTTTATATAGCCTACTGTATAGGGCATATCAAAAATCGCGCCACATTTTTAACTTTATATATTATTCATTTGCTTTTTACCGCTATTTCCATCACTTTACTTACGATTTATCATAATGATTCATTTTTACAAGAGTTGCCGTTTATTATCATCCTGTGTTTAAGTGTGATTTTATTGCCAATTAATATTTATAATCGTAAACGTCAAGAAAAGTTAGAACAACAATTAGAATATGCAAATAATAAAATTGCTGAGCTTGTAAAACAAGAGGAACGCCAACGGATTGCCCGTGATTTACATGACACATTAGGACAAAAATTGTCTATGATCGGTTTAAAAAGTGATCTAGCGAGAAAGTTGATTTATAAACGGCCAGAGCAGGCTAAACATGAGTTGAAAGATATTCAGCAAACGGCCCGAACAGCGTTGAATGAAGTCAGAACAATGGTCTCGCAAATGCGTGGAATTAGATTACAGGAAGAATTGGTGAGAGTTCGGGAAATTTTACATGTCGCCCAGATTGATTTGTTAGTCGATCATGATGTCGAGTTAAAAAATGTATCCATCTTCCTTGAAAATATTTTAAGCATGTGTGTCAAAGAGGCTGTCAATAATGTGGTCAAACATAGTCAGGCGAAGACATGTTGGGTTATGGTGGAGCAATCAGATAAGGAGATTGAAATCACGGTTGAGGATGATGGAGTCGGAATGAGCGATCATCGTTACTTTGCAAGAGGGAATGGTCTGATGGGGATAAAAGAGCGGTTAGAATTTGTCAATGGAACATTAGACATTACAGAGGGAAAGGGAACAATCCTTAAAATGAGGGTGCCGACCGTGATAAAAAAGGTGAAGGAGGAAAATATATGATTCGGATTGTCATCGCTGAGGATCAAAGAATGGTGTTAGGGGCACTTGGATCCTTGCTTAGTTTGGAAGATGATATGGAAGTAGTCGGAATGGCTAATAATGGCGAAGATGCTATTCAATTAGTGAAACAATTCGAACCTGATATATGTATTATGGATATTGAAATGCCAGGAAAGTCAGGGCTAGAGTCAGCTGAGGAACTACGAATTTTAAATTGTAAAGTGATCATCCTTACAACCTTTGCCAGGTCTGGATATTTTCAACGTGCGATAAAAGCTGGAGTTCATGGCTATTTATTAAAAGACAGCCCGAGTGAGGAATTGGCAAATGCCATTCGTCATGTTATGTCAGGTAGAAAAATCTATGCCCCTGAACTAATGGATGACCTGTATAGTGAGGAAAACCCACTTACTGTTCGGGAAAAGGCAGTATTAGAATTGGTAGCTGATGGAAGAAACACAAAGGAAATCGCAGAAACACTAAGTATTAAAACTGGCACAGTCAGAAACTACATTTCACAAATCCTCGATAAACTCGAAGTAACCAATCGAATCGAAGCTATCACCCAATCAAAGAAAAAAGGATGGTTCAAATAAAGATGGGGACTGTCCCCTGCTCTGATAAAAGGGTGCCGCGTTAATTAGTTAAAGATATTCAAAGGGGAGTTAGTAATTTTGTACTACCCCCTAAGGTTGCAGAGTTGCACTCTTTTGCTACTTTTTGGGAGGGACAATCACGTAATATAGGACATTCAAGATTTTGTTTTCGTTTTAGGACGAACTGTCCATTAGCAAGGTTGTTTTGGCTAATAATTAAAGAGATTAATTTTATTAACGAATGCCCATACACACAAAGAATAGCCTCGTTCCTACCCACATAGGAAAACTTAAATAATGAAGTGATTATTTTACTCCCTCTTGCAATTTCTCCAATGCTTTCTCTGGTATATCCTCTTCATTAACTTCTTGATATGATGTAACACCTTTTTTATCCTTATAATATAAGATCAAATAAGCATCCTTGCGAAGTTCTTTTAAAGCGAAGAATTCTAAGGTCGCTTCCTCTCCATCTTCATTAAATCCCGTTAATGTGTAATCATATATATCCTGACGACCATCGTCCTTTTTATCTCCATCTCCCTTTACTTGAACGTAATATTTTTCTGCGCCCAATCGGTTTAAATCAATCCCACAGCCAGTAAGAATAGTCGAAAATAACAAAGTAACTGTAAAAAAAAGAATAGCCTTCTTCATTTATATCCCTCCTGGTTTCATATTAACAATATCTATTTTAATGTGGATCCCCTACTGAAACTATTCATTTCCCTTACAATCATCGGTATTACCCTTACAATTTTGAAAGAATAATGGGGACAGTCCCCCAGTATATTAAAGTATTAACGTATTGGGGGACAGTCCCCGTAAAAACAGCTAAATGGGCTGAAACAAAGATAAGTAAAAATAAAATGTTGGTTTTGTGTTGACTTTTGTAAGGGGGTTCATTACTATAAAGATATCGATTGTTGCAAGCGTTACCACAAGAAAGCTTGATTTATAAAAGAAGGAAGGCGAAGGGATGAAACGAAAAGGATTTATTATGAAGGTTTATCCAGATAAACATGAAGAATATGAGAAGAGACATAATGAAATTTGGCCAGAGATGGTCGAGGAGTTACGCCGACATGGAGCGCGGAATTATTCCATTTTTTTAGATAAAGACACTGATCAATTATTTGGTTATATCGAGATAGCGGATGAAGAAAAGTGGAGTAGAATGGCAGAAACGGCAATCAACCAAAAATGGTGGGAGTTTATGGAGCCAGTTATGGAAACGAATTCAGATAACAGCCCGGTTACGATTGATTTAACAGAAGTATTTCATATGGACTAGGTTAAACCACGTAGTTGAAAGAAAACATCATAGAGTAGGAGAGAAAAATGGGGAATACAAAATTTGCTGCTAAAAATGTTACTGGATGGAAAGCGACCGTTGCCATATCAATGGCGAATTATATAGAAGCAGGTTCGATCATCGCTGCTGCTAGTAGTCTTACATTATGGCAAACATACTTAGGATTTGATAGTTTAGGTGTGGGTTTGTTAGGAGCATTAAGTGCCAATGCCTTAGGAGCCGCAATCGGTGCACTTATTGGCGGCCCATTAACGGATAAATATGGGAGAAAAATCATTTTTAGCTATGACTTAATGGTTTATATGATCGGGGTAGCTTTGATCGCAGCTTCTGTGAATTTTCCAATGCTATTAATTGGTACGATTATAACTGGAATTGCTGTAGGTGCAGGTGTGCCAGTATCTTGGACATATATTGCAGAGGAATCTCCGAAAGAAAAACGAGCCGCTCATGTGGGGGCAGCCCAACTCGCTTGGTCAATTGGACCGATGATTACATTTGCTTTAGCTGTAATCGTAGCTCCATTAGGACTATTGGGATCAAGGCTAATTTTCCTGCATTTATTAATTATCGCGGCGATTGCCCTTTATATTCGACGAGGGTTGCCAGAGTCGAAGATTTGGGAAGAACAAAAAGCAAAAGATGATCTGGATAAAGCAAATGGGATTATTAAAAAAGGTATTTTAAAGGAATTATTTACATTAAAGCCAAATCGTGAAGCATTATTTTTATTATTAGGTATCTATCTGTTTTGGAATTTAACGGCAGGGGCAATGGGATATTTTATGCCATATATTTATGAAAATGTTGGTGGATTAAGTAATATGCAAGCAAATCTCCTCCAGTCTTTCTTATGGATGTTTACTGTTCTAACGACGTTTTTTGTCTTCATGAAAATTGGAGATAAAATGAGCCGCAAAACATTATTCACTATTGGAGCAGTTATGGGTGTGGTTGCTTGGATTATCTTAACATTTATGCCAATGACATGGCCAACACTTATTACTTTTGTGATTTTATGGGGTTCTGCAGCAGGTATTGGAGCACAAGCCTTCTATGCATTATGGACAAGTGAATTATTTCCGACGAGATACCGGGCAACAGCGCAAGGATTTATGTATTTTATTGTAAGGACTGGTATCGCGTTGTGGTCAATCGCTTTGCCAATAATTATGGATACACTTACATTTGTGGTTGCCGGGATTGTCATGATGGCCTTCTTAGTCATCCATCTCATAATTGGGATTGTATTAGCTCCAAATACAAGGGGGAAGACATTAACAGAAATAGAAGAAGAGCGCTATGGCCACATTGTAGAAGATGATAGAAGTGTGTTGGAAAAGACGAACTAAAAACTGAGGGAAATTTGGAAACTATGCAAACAGCTTTTTGAGATAAATACGTGAAAGTAATAGCCTTTAACACTGTAAATAAATATTCTCGATATTAGGGATAGCTAATTAGTGTTCATGTGCCATGATGTGCGGTTCTATTCTTTTATTTGGTAACTTCTTCTCATCATGTTTACATGAGTTCAAACCATTTTTAAGAGAAGAGAAAGTATGTGATTATAATTGAATTGAGCTTCTGGTACTCATAATGAACAACTAAAAAATAAGATGCCATTTTCTTGGGCATCTTATTCTAATGGAATTTCATAATTCCCCAAGATGAGGGTGTTACCATGTTTTAGCTCATAATCATTTTTATAGATAAGATGCCTAATATCATTATATTGACTACCTTCATAACTATATTTTCCCTGCGGCTTATAGATGAACGACGCTACTTTTTTAAAAGTGTAAACAGTATATCTGTCATACTCTTCACCCTCAACTTTATGAAGGGTGTAACTTATCGCATAATCGCTTTTTGAATTTTCTTCTTCTATTATAGAGTACGTATTAGCTACATAAAATCGAGGTATCACCGAAAAAAGAAGAATTATTAGCAGGAAGAAATTGATGGCAAAGACGGCTTTAGTATTATTAAAATATAATAATGAAAAGATACAAAAGATAAAGAGAAAGACAAAATCGGGAATCAATGTACCAATGATGAATTCTTTTCCATCAGTTGGGGAGATGAAATCATATCCTAAAAGGGAAATAATGAGCATGGCTATTCTAAAAGTTCCGTAAACTAAAGATAACGAAATAAATAGTTTTCAAAATCGCTTTAGTTTTTGTTTTCAAAGGATTCATCTCAGTACGATTATGCCATACCTGTTTTCTCATAAATAGTTATTATTGAAAATAGCTACTTGGAAGTCGATTAGATTCTTCCCAAGTAGCTATTTTAGTGACTGTATCTTTCTTTCTAAATTAATAAAGACGATGGGATGTCGCGAGTTGGCCTGCTAGGAGGCGTGCACCTAGCAGATTTTCCTTTTCCCTTTAAAAGTTAATCCTAGTTAAATCAGCTCCTGCATGACTTTCTTATGAAGAAGAGCTTTCATGGGATGTCTTTTTTTTATGTGGGGTTGTTTTTCCTGACATAAACCAACCGATAACAGCAATTCCTAAAAGCACGCCCCAAAACGCAATTGTCCAACCTGTGCTATGTGGGAATTGTTCATCCAAGATTCCTACTTTTTCATGGCTAAGTGTAATGACAGCAAGTTTTATACCTACCCAAGCAACAATTAAATAAGCAACTGTCTCAAGTCGAGGACGGGATGCGAGAAGTTTTACAAATAGATTAGCTGCATATTTGATTAAAATCAAACCAGCAATTCCCGCTAATACAACGATTAAAAATTGTCCGCCATCCATTCCGCCAAATTGTGGAAGTGGTGTTTCTGGTAGAACGATCGCAAGTGCGACAGCAGCCAAGATCGAATCGATCGCAAAAGCAAGGTCCGCTAAGCCAATTTTGGCCACCGTTGGCCAGAACCCGCTACCAGCGGATTTTTTGTTCAAATCATCTTTTTCATCCTTTGCTGAACCAAAAAAGTCTTGAATGACATGTTTTAAACCTAAATAAATTAAGTAAGCTGCACCAATTGCTTGCACTTGCCATACATTAGCAATAAAAGAAATAGCGAATAGGGCTAAGAACCGGAAAAGAAACGCGCCCAAAATTCCGTAATTAATGGCTTTCTTTTTTTGTTCTTCTGGCAAGTGTTTGGCGATGACAGCCAAAACGAGTGCGTTGTCAGCAGATAAGATTCCCTCTAATCCAATGAGAATGATTAAAGTCCAGCCGTATTCAATCCATAGTGAGTCCAAGTAGTATTCTCCCTTCTAATAAAAAAATAGAGGCTTCTACCAATGAATGGTAAAAGCCCCTAAAAATATAAAGACCTTTACCACATTGGCAAAGGTCTTGCTAACAACGTTAAAAGTTGCCCGTAAAGCCGAGAGTATGATCGATACTCTGTAATGACGACTTTACCGTAAAAGCTACTCCCCTTTGAAACTATTAAAAACATAACATTAAATCTTCTATATGTCAATCAGTTTTTCCTTTCCCTTAATGGGACCCTGCTTCCTATAGTGGCGCTAGATAAAGGCGTGTATGGAGTGAAAGACAATATCACCACTTTCCCCTCATTGCAAAAAGTATCTGACTTACTATGCCGATTTCTTCTTACTAATAATATCAAAGGCAACTGCTATTAATAGTACAAGCCCTTTGATCGCCTGCTGCCAATCAATACCTAGGCCGAGAATTGACATTCCATTATTCATCACTCCCATGACTAAGCCGCCGACGATTGCGCCAATGACCGTTCCTACTCCACCATAAGCGGAAGCACCGCCGATAAAGACAGCTGCAATTGCATCCAATTCAAACAGGTTTCCAGCTTTTGGCGTAGCCGCATTTAAGCGTGCTGCAAAAATTAGTCCTGATAAGGCAGCTAAGACCCCCATATTGACAAACACTCCGAATGTAATTTGCTTCGTTTTCACACCAGAAAGCTCGGCGGCTTTTAAATTTCCACCTACTGCATAAATATGTCGACCGATAATGGTTTTCTTCATCACAAAGGTGTAGAGGGCGATAAGTGCAAGGAGAATGACTAGAATATTAGGAATGCCACGGTAGGTTGCTAACACATACGTAAATCCATTGACGATTAGGAAGATCGCTATTAGCTTACTATAGAATAGCTTGGTTGGCAGTACGTCAAACTGATATTTTACTTGTGATTGATGGTTCTTCCATTCGATTCCAATGAATAATAAAGAGAGGGCAAACCCAACGATCATCGATAAAGTATGAAAACCGCCATCGTTAAATGGATTGGGTAAAAAACTAGTACTAATTTTTTGAAAGGAAATCGGAAAGGGTGCAATCGATTGTCCTTTTAATACAACTAATGTCAAACCGCGGAATAATAACATTCCCGCTAATGTGACGATAAAGGCGGGAATGCCGACATACGCGATCCAAAACCCTTGCCAAGCTCCAATGATGGCCCCAAGTAGTAAGCAAATGATAATAACGAGGAAGGGATTTAAATTCAAGTTGACCATTAATATTGCCGCGATCGCACCGACAAAGGCCGCAACAGAACCAACAGATAAATCAATATGCCCAGTGATGATCACAAGAACCATCCCAATTGCTAAAACTAATATATAGCTATTTTGTAAGATTAAGTTCGTAATATTTAATGGTTTTAGAAGTGTTCCACCGGTTAAAAGTTGAAATAAGACGACAATGAAGATGAGCGCAATGATCATGCTATATTGGCGCATATTTAGTTTGAATAAGGCTTTCATTCTGCATCCCCCTTACTATTTGTCATATATTTCATTAATAATTCCTGTGTTGCCTCCGTTTTTGTAACTTCACCAGTAAATTCCCCTTCACTCATCACATAGATTCTGTCACAGATACCGAGGATTTCAGGCAGTTCAGAAGAAATCATTAAAATTCCTTTACCTTCATTGGCAAGGTGGTGGATAATTGTATAAATTTCATATTTAGCACCCACATCAATCCCACGAGTCGGTTCATCTAAAATTAGTAATTCAGGCTCTGAAAAAATCCATTTACTTAAGACGACTTTTTGCTGGTTTCCTCCGCTTAAGTTTCCGGTTTTCTGAGTAACAGAAGGGGTTTTGATATTCATGGTTCTTCGAAAAGAATCGGCTTGTTCATATTCTTCATATTGATCAACCACTTGTCTTTTAGAGATTTTCTCAAGTTTTGAAAGGGAAATGTTTTCTTTAATATCATTCATAAGAATGAGCCCATATGTTTTCCTATCTTCACTAACATAGGCCATTCCGGCTTCAATCGCTTTTGGTACAGTAGATACATCGATCAATTGACCACCCTTTAACACGTCACCTGAGGTCTTCTTTCCATAAGATTGACCAAATAAACTCATGGCTAATTCGGTACGGCCTGCACCCATTAATCCCGCAACTCCGACAATTTCCCCACGTCTAATATGGAAATGAATATCTTTTACGACTTGGCGATCTTTTTGTACAGGATGATCTACTGTCCATCCTTTTACTTCAAAAAAGGTTTTACCAATATTTGGCGTACGCTCTGGATAACGGTTTGATAAACTTCTTCCGACCATTCCATGAATAATACGGTCTTCGGTAATTTCTGCAGTGTTAATTGTTTCAATCGTTCTACCATCGCGGATTATTGTAGCCTTATCAGCCACCTGTTTAATTTCATTTAATTTGTGAGAGATAATAATCGATGTGATGCCCTTTGTTTGAAGCTCCTTTAAAAGGTTCAGCAAATTGATACTGTCACTTTCATTTAAGGCTGCAGTGGGTTCATCAAGAATTAATAAGCGAACATCTTTGGATAGAGCTTTGGCAATTTCAATAAGTTGCTGTTTCCCCACACCAATATTTTTAATGAATGTGTCTGGTGATTCCTTCAAACCAACTACTTTTAAAAGCTCTTTTGTTCTCTTTTTAGTTTCATTCCAATTAATAACACCCTTTACAGCTTGTTCATTTCCAAGAAAGATATTTTCTGCAATTGAAAGTTCGGGAATTAAGGCTAGCTCTTGGTGGATAATAACAATCCCTAACTCTTCACTTTGACGAATATCTTTAAAGTTGCATTCCTCATTTTTAAAAAAGATGTTTCCATCATATGATCCGTATGGATAGACACCACTTAACACCTTCATTAAAGTGGATTTACCTGCGCCATTTTCTCCACATAATGCATGAATTTCGCCTTCCTGTACTTGGAAGTTTACGCGATCAAGGGCTTTTACACCGGGAAATTCCTTCGAAATATCTTTCATCTCTAATAAAATGGGTTTCATCTTTTTCCCAACCTTTCAGATCTGTTCAGGCCATAAGGTAAAAGGGGTGGAAGACATCATCCGCTTCTCCAATGGGTGATGCCTTCCTAGTTACTGAAAACAGATTTTTTTGTTGCATGCCAATTGCTCACCGTGAGACAACTACTATGACGAATTCAGCTTTTCACATTATTGCACCTCATCTTCCGTATAGTAGCCACCCTCAATAATTACTTCTTTATAGTTGTCAATATCAACTAGCACTGGTTCTAGCAAATAGGAAGGGACAACCTTTTTGCCATTGTCATATGTTTCCGTGTCATTTACTTCCGCTTCTTCTCCTTCTAAAACAGCACTGACCATTTCAACTGCTTTTTTTGCGAGTTCACGAGTATCTTTAAACACTGTCGAGGTTTGTTCACCTGCTACGATGGATTTGATGGAGGCCAGTTCAGCATCTTGTCCGGTAACAACAGGTAATTCCTTGTAACCAATATTTTTCAGTGCAGAAATCACTCCAATACTAATACCATCATATGGCGATAAAATTGCATCGACTTCCTCATCTGTGTAATGTGTACTTAATAAGTTTTCCATTCTTGATTGTGCTTGGGCCGCATCCCATCTTAATGTAGAGACTTTATCCATTCCCATTTGTCCGCTTTTTACAATTAGTTTGCCTTCATCAATATAGGGTTGAAGAATTGACATCGCTCCATCATAGAAAAAATAGGCGTTATTGTCATCAGGTGAGCCACCGAACAATTCAATATTAAAAGGACCATCCTCATTCTTTAAATCCAAAGCTTCCTCAATGTATTGTCCTTGTAATACGCCTACCTGAAAATTATCAAATGTTGCATAATAGGTGACATGTTCAGTGCCTTTAATTAGCCGATCATAGGCTATCACTTGAATGCCTTCAGCATCTGCTTGTTCTAATACTGTCGTTAAAGCCTCCCCATCAATAGAAGCAATGACTAAAATATCGACTCCTTGTGTAATCATATTTTCAATTTGAGATATTTGGTTTTCCACCACATCTTCTGCGTATTGAAGAACAGTTTTATATCCTAGATCTTCGAATTCCTTCACCATATTTTTTCCATCATGCACCCAGCGTTCAGAAGATTTTGTTGGCATCGCAATTCCGACAAATCCTTTTTCACTTCCCCCTGTTTTTCCTCCACATGCTGTTAAGGTGACAATAAGTGCTAAAGAAATTAACATCAAAAGGTATTTCTTCATTATTTCTCCCCCTGTTTATTTGACTATAATTCAGTATATGGGGCTTGGATGAGATGTAATACAAGATGTTCCATATTCTAAAAGGGGGCTTCAATCTTCCGGATTTTTTTGTTAAGATAAAATGAAATCTTTTTTAGAGACTAAAAAGAAGAGAGACATTTTAGTAGAAACAGTGCTGTTTGCTGTCATTAGAGAGTCTCTATGAAATAAGATTGTAATGTTTTATTATCCAGAGAGCGGGTAATATGATACACTGATATGATGGCGCTCTTTGAATTGTTAGGTGAGGGTATTCATTGGGAAGTATGCGGGATAAGAATTTTATGAGGTGAACATAATGAAAAAATTTCTAACGTCCAAAGCCGGCTTCTTTTCCGTTATCGTCCTTTGCTTTTGGATAAAAACGTATATTATTTATCAAGTGGAGTTTGACTTAGGGGTTAATAATATATTGCAACAATTTTTATTGTTCTTTAATCCACTTAATTCAGGGCTTATCTTTCTAGGTCTTGCATTATTTGCCAAAGGAAGAAAAGCAGGCGTTTGGCTATTGACAATTTATACAACTTTAAATGTGCTTTTATATGCAAATGTGGTATTTTATCGTTTTAATAGCGACTTTATTACCATTCCTACATTAACCCAAACAGGGAATTTTGCGAGTTTGGGTGGGAGTATTGCTGACTTAGTTGCATGGCATGACTTATTTTACCTAGTTGATTTAATTTTACTTGTCGTGTTTTTTATTAAATCAAAGGGAAACTGGTCGACGGAACGCTTACCGATGAAAAAGCCTATGCTCGTCCTAGCTACTGGTGCGATTTTGTTTACAGTGAATTTAGGATTAGCGGAAATTGATCGTCCTCAGTTATTAAAAAGAACATTTGACCGAAATTATATTGTGAAATATTTGGGCGCATATAATTTTATGATTTATGATGCAGTGCTAAGCTTTAACTCATCAAAGCAACGTGTCCTGGCTTCAAGTGATGACATAACCGAGGTAGAAAATTACACGAAAAGTAAGTATGCCGAACCAAACCCAGATTATTTTGGTGCAGCTGCTGGTAAAAATATCATTAAAATCCATTTAGAGTCATTTCAATCTTTTTTGATTGATTATAAATTAAATGGGGAAGAAGTGACCCCTTTTATCAATTCACTTGTTCATGATTCAGAGCAGAACTTTACGTATTTTGATAACTTTTTCCATCAAACGGAACAAGGAAAAACGGCAGATGCGGAATTGATTATGGATAACTCTTTATACGGATTGCCACAAGGTGCGGCGTTTGTAACGAAGGGGAATAACACATATCAAGCATTACCAGCGATATTACAGCAACAGCAAGGATATACAAATGCTGTGTTTCATGGAGATTATAAATCTTTTTGGAATCGAGATGAGATTTATAAACAATTTGGAATCGATCATTTCTTTGATGCTAGCTATTACGATATGGCCGATGATAATGTGATTGGATATGGATTAAAAGATAAGCCATTCTTTGAGGAGTCTATGCCTTATCTTGAATCACTACCACAGCCTTTTTATGCGCATATGATGACATTAACGCATCATCATCCGTATTTAATTGATGAGGAAGATGCCACAATCGAGCCAGCTACAACAGGAGATGCATCAGTGGATCGATATTTCCAAACCGCCCGCTATTTGGATGAGTCTGTGGAGCAATTTTTCAATAGCTTAAAGGCATCTGGTTTATATGAAGATTCGGTGATCTTTTTGTATGGCGATCATTACGGTGTTTCAACCAACCATAATCGGGCAATGTCTGAGCTACTTGGGGAAGATATTACAAATTTAAAATCAGCTGAGCTCCAGCGCGTTCCATTTTTGATTAAAATTCCGGGAATGGAAGGCCAAGGTATTAACCATGAATATACTGGCCAAATGGATGTCGTACCGACAATCTTACATCTGCTAGGAATTGAAGCGCGCGACTATATTCAATTTGGGACAGATCTTTTCTCTGAGGAACACAAAGATTTCGTTCCATTTCGAAATGGTGACTTCATGACAGAGAAATTTAGTCGGGTGGACGGCGTTTACTATGACAACCAAACCAAAGATGTAATCGAAGAACCAACAGAAGAAATGAAAGATTTACGAGACACCGTTATGCAGGAGTTAGAGCTATCTGACCAGGTATTATACGGTGACCTCCTAAGATTTTACACACCTAATCAAGACTGGACACCTGTCGATCCGACGAAGTATATGTACGGAAAATAAGGGGACAGTCCCCCACTCTGGTAAAGTGGTAAAGACTAAGGTGGCAAATATAAAAAGACCTAGCGCTTATTCTTTGACAGAATATGCGCTAGGTCTTTTTTGGCGAAATCTTATTTGATCTCTTGCATTCATTGGTATTTTAAATTAAGGTCCTTATCCCTAGAAACCTATTAGCTATTAGAAACGTAAATAATAGAGCAAAATAAGGGGGAAGATGTCATGGGTAAATCAAAAGTTTGGACGCTCGCAATTGCCTTTTTAATCATTTGCGGTATCCTAGTTGGATGCCGTGCAGAAGATGTGCCAGAAACATCCCAAGCAGATGCTAAAAAACAAGAGAATTCACCTATAAAAGGAGAAAAAGAAGAGAGCAATGCTGAAACCATTCCTAGTGCAGCAACCACAATGGAGGAAACTGTCGTACAGAAGCCGGGACGACTGGTGGATGAACATATGGAACCTGAAATAGAAGCGGCTCGAACAGTCGATTTCACCAAGTATTTTCGATATTATGAGGATACATTCCTAGATATTGTTCATAAAGAATTACCAGCTTACTTTCAAAAAAATACAACATTAAGTCCTGAGGAAGTTTATGATTATCTTGTCTATGAGCTTGGTTCCGGACAATATGAGCCTTATTATGAAAAACTTGTTACTTACGATCATGGGTACGAAATGCCGGAACTGCCGCAGGGTGAGGACGAAATTGAACTAGCTAAAAAAGAGCAAACAAATCTAGTTATTCTGATGGATGCCAGTGGAAGTATGAAGGCAACTATTGCAGATGACACAAGAATGGATCTTGCTAAAGAAGCAATTGAAAAATTCACAAAAGATATTGGGAAAGATGTGAATGTGTCTCTTCTTGCCTATGGACATAAAGGCACTGGGGATAACGCGGATAAGAAGCTATCATGCTCTTCGATCGATACAATTTATCCATTGAAAGAATATAATCAAACAGAATTTCATCAAGCTTTGAATTCGTTCCAAGCAAGTGGATGGACACCACTGGCAGGCGCAATGGAGAAGGCGAATGACCTGCTTGCTCCTTATGGAGAAGAGGGGTATAGAAACATTGTCTATATTGTAAGTGATGGGGTTGAAACATGTGATGGGGATCCCATTGCAGCGGCGAAAAAACTAAATGAGAGCAATATAGAAGCAAAAGTAAATATCATTGGTTTTGATGTAGATAATGAGGGACAAACTCAACTAAAGCAAGTAGCAGAAGCTGGTGGAGGTCAATATGCGACTGTTAGAGATCCTGCTGAATTTGATGTTGTCTTGAAGAAAAAATGGCAGCCTAGTATGATGCAAGTCATGAGCCAGCAAGGTGTACACTTACATGAGTTAGTAGATCAATTAACCGAATTAACTAGTATATATGATCCACTCTCGAATCTTTCTGCCCGGGAAGCCATTCGAATTTCTGATGCCACTCGCTTTTTATTGAAAGAAGAATGGATCGATCAAGAGACAGCAGACTATATTGCGGAACGCTCCAAGCAAATGGAAGAGTTAAGAAAAGAGCATTTCCAACAATTAAAAGAAGAAAAAAGTACAGAGGCCGAAAATGCTCGCAAAGAGATTGATACTGAAGTAGAGGCGTGGAAAGAAAAATGGTATAAGGAAATAGAATAGAAATGGAGAATGTAGAGGGTTATTAACAGCTTCATCCGGTAAGTTTCCAAAATAAAAATAATACTTATCAAACTACAAACAAGAAAATGGAATAGGCTCCGCGGGCGAGTGTCAAGTCTCCTCGGGCTCCGCCTTTCGGAGCCTTGCCTTACTGATCTCTTACTTCCCGCCGGAGTCTCGTCTATTCCATTTGCTAGGATGGCTTATCGTTTTGGTGTTTTTTACAAATTGATTCGAATCTTCTAAAAAGGATTAATGTTACGAATATTAGGAGGGGTATGATGTTAAAAGAATCTATTAAGGTATTAGGAATTATTTCATCCTTACTGGTAATCGTGGGATTAGTGTTGATGTTTTCTAGTGTTTCCTTTGGAACTTTCTTAGGAGACATTTGGCTTGCAAATCAGGTGGAGGGGATTGCTGATACTAGTCAATACATGATTGTGCTTGAAACTCATAAAAACAACTTTGTAATTGCTGGAAGTATCCTCTTTGCTGTGGGGGTAATAACGGCCATCCTCACTTATTTTATATATCTATTTTACGGAATAAGAGAAACAACAATATCGCCTGATAATAAAAATTAGAATAGGCTATCGTTTATTCAAGAATCGGAAGCGGATGTTGAAGAAGAACAGGGGAATTGATGAAATTTTTTATGAAAATTGAACAATACCATTGTAAAGAAAGACTCCATTTTGATCAATCTTATTTCAAAATGGAGTCGCTTGTTTATCGTAATAAATGGGTTTGTGAAGTATTTTTGACCCAACTCTATTTTATAACTTTATCAGTGAGTAGTAATTTTATAGAGATTTCACCATTGATACTTAACTACGGGCTTGTCACCGTCATTATCTTATCAATCTCTTAAGGTTGAAACATAACGAATTTAACCTTCTGATTAGTGGATGGTCGGGTTGTAGTCCACACTTCCATACCAGCAGTTTCCATTTCAGCTAAAAGATTTTCGATTGCTTCGATAATCGCCTGCTTCGCCTTTGGATGATCACCCATCCCATCGATACTTTCTTCTTCCCAGTAGTAATAACTGGCGAAAGCTTCCGTATGTTTTTTATAAATATGATAAGTCACTTGAATTCTTAGGTCTTGGTGTTGAATCCACAAGGACCCAGCTCCACTCAGTGATGGTTCCATATCTGCATCCTCCTCATCACAATAAGATCGTCTATAATAAAACAAAGTTGTTAATTGAAGCAAATAGGGTAGCTGTATTATAACATTTATAAGGGTTAAGTGTCTATTTGCCTCAATAAGATTGCTTGTGAACTACTCACCATTTACTTTTCTAACGAAAATTTGAAGTGGGAGCTTCTCCGTTCCACGATGAAAGCAACCTTCCATCTCCCAAAGCGTTGCTTCCCGCCGTCCGTCCAGCGGTAGATGTCGGATAGTTTCAAAGGTTCGTTCGTTACCTTGGATATTTTACGCACAGAAGGACAACTTGGTTTCCGTATACTTGATTCTCTGTGCCACCCTATATAGTTATCAGAGAACACTTGTACTTATTATACCAGATTTTTATGAATAGTAAGTAACTTTGGCTTACGCCAACCGAATTTCATCTCCACCTTATCGTTGGGCTACGCCCTGCACACGATTGAAGATGGAGACTTCTTTCGGAAATCTGTTAAAGACATATGTGAAATTATTCACAAATTAATGAGAACATGTTATGATTAAAGCATAAGATATCCACTATTTTCAAAGGAGAGAGAAGAATGACCAATATTATCTTTGTTTCACCTAATAAATATGTCCAAGGAAAAGGAGCCCTTAGAGACCTTGGGGTTCACGTAAAAACTATGGCAAAGAAGCCACTTATCATTTCTGACCATATTGTTTGGGATCTTACGAAAGAGATGATTACGAAAGGCTTTCAGGAGGAGAAACTTGATTTTCATTTTGTCGAATTTAACGGCGAAGCTTCTATGAATGAAATTCACCGGATTGTCGAAGAAGGAAAAGCGAATCAGGTTGATTATGTGATTGGAGTGGGAGGAGGAAAAACACTCGATACGGCAAAAGCGATTGCAGATGGTTTGGATACAGGGGTGGTAATTGTACCGACAACAGCTTCAACAGATGCTCCAACAAGTGCCTTATCCGTTATTTATAGTGATGCTGGCGTATTTGAATCATACAAATTCTTCGCCAAAAATCCTGATTTAGTATTGGTTGATACGGAAGTTGTGGCAAAAGCACCAGCTCGATTATTTGCCTCAGGGATTGCTGATGCAATGGCAACATGGGTGGAAGCAAGAGCGACCATTAAAAGTAATGGGATAGCCATGGCTGGTGGAAAAACAAGTATAGCGGCTAAGGCTATTGCAAAAGCTTGTGAAGAGACTTTATTTGCTTATGGAATTCCTGCTTATCAAGCCGTTCAAAAGGGCGTTGTGACACAACATGTTGAAGCAGTAGTCGAAGCTAACACCTTATTATCTGGACTCGGTTTTGAGAGTGGTGGATTAGCTGGCGCCCATGCGATCCATAACGGTTTTACTGTTCTAGACGGAGAAATCCACCATCTCACTCACGGAGAAAAAGTAGCCTATGGAACGCTTGTCCAGTTAATGTTAGAGCTTCATCCAGAAACAGAACTAGCAAAATACATTATGTTTTATCAAGCACTAGGCTTACCAACTACATTAAAAGAAATGCATTTAGATGAAGTAACATACGAAGATCTTCTTAAAGTAGGACAAGCTGCAATACAAGAGGGAGAAACAATGGGGAATTTGTCCGAAGATATTACAGCTGAAGATGTGGCCAATGCCATTATTGCGGTTGATCAATTAGCACAAAAATAATAACGAACAAGCTAAGTTTCAAATGAATAATGATAAAAAAATTCTTTCGCTTTTTGCGAGAGAATTTTTTTGTTTTTGTCTCAATATGAAAATTGACCAAGGATATAAGTAAAAAAAACATCGCGGATAGTAAAATTATTCTATTTTTAATGTTTATTCAGTTTAGTAAGATTTGAAGTTAGAGAGGGGTCAAAATTCAAATGGTGTAAGAGGTGATGGAGATGAATCTACAAACTGGGTTAACAGGGGGCCTCTATAAGGTTTGTGAGTGGATGTATCGATTGGCTTATCTAAATTTATTATGGATAATCTTCACTTTCATTGGGTTTATTATAGTTGGGTTTGGTCCTGCAACTGTAGCAATGTATTCTGTCATGCGGAAATGGTTAGATAGTGAAGATGACTTTTCGGTATTTCCTACCTTCCTAGCTTATTATCGATTAGAGTTTAAGCAAGCGAATAAGATCGGTCTTGTCTTATTCACCGTCAGCCTCTTTATCGTGATTGATACTAGACTAGTAGGTTCTTTTGATGGTGTTATACTTTATATTTTTTTAAGCAGCTTGATCACTGTGAGCATTTTATTATTGGTTGTGATGTTGTACATTTTTCCACTTGTTGTCCAATATAAAAATACAACTTTCCAGTACTTTAAATCTGCGCTTATTCTCGGGGTATCCTTTCCCATTCGGACTTTGCTCATGTTTGGATCGGTTCTATCAGTCGTTTTTATTTGTCTTATCTTCCCAGTTATCTCCTTCTTCTATTTAGGAAGTGGCTTAAGTTTTATTACAATGTTCTTTTCAGACCATTTATTCAGAAAAATAAATGAAGGACAAATGGTCGTAACCAATTGACACTTATGATAAGTAATCAACACTTCATGTGTTTAACGGAATGATGAAAAATGAGGTGAAAAGGAATGAAAGACAATCTTGAGGTACAGAAAAATCCGAAAGCGTTGCCGTTAAAGGTAAATAAAAAGGCAATAATTGAAAGAAATGAAAATTTAGCAGGGGCTTTATTTGTTTCACCAATGTTACTCGGCGTAACAGTTATCGTTCTCCTTCCTATGATAGCAACCTTCGTTCTTGCTTTTGTGGATTGGAAATTTATTTCTGGTTGGGAAAACCTGAAATGGGTAGGATTGCAAAATTTCCGAGAATTATTCGGTGACGAGGTATTCATAAAATCTTTATTCAATAATGCTATTTTTATTTTAACCGTTCCTCTCACTATGGCTTTCTCTATTTTCTTAGCAATTGTTATTGATAAACATGTATATCTGAAGGATTATTTTAAAGTGGCTTTCTTTATGCCCTATATCTCTAGTGTTGTAGCCATTGCAACCGTTTGGCAAGTACTATTTCATCCTTCCGCTGGTCCGATTAATCAGGTCCTAATGTCATTAGGGATTGAAAATCCACCTGCATGGATAGCAGATCCGAGTTTTGCTTTAATTTCGGTGATGATCATTCATATCTGGATCTCGGTGGGCTTTAATCTCATTGTTTATATTGCTGGCTTGCAATCAATTCCAAAGGAGTTATATGAAGCAGCGGAGATGGATGGTGCCAACCCATGGTATATGTTTAAAAATATTACCTTACCATTAGTTTCTCCTACAACTTTTTTCTTGTTGATTACAGGAATTATAGGAACATTTAAGGTATTTGATTTAATCGCTGTCTTGACTGCAGGAGGACCTTTAAAATCAACAACAATGCTTGTGTGGCATTTATATGAGACAGCGTTTATTAAATTGGAAATCGGCTATGCTTCTGCGATTGCTGTCATATTATTTCTGTTTGTATTTTTAATCACGATTTTACAGTGGTTCGGTCAGAAAAAATGGGTGAATTATTAAAGGAGGGGAAAACTTGAAGAATACAAAAACATTGATTGCGAAAAAGCTGATTGTCACAGCCGTTACATTCTTTTGTAGTATTGCTTTTCTACTACCATTCCTCTGGATGCTATCCACTTCTTTTAAAATTGAGGCAGATGTCTTTAAATATCCTATTCAATGGATTCCAGAAACTTGGAATGCCATTCAGAATTACCGGGAAGTATGGTTTGGTGACTATCCTTTTTATCTCTATTATTGGAATTCCATTAAGGTTGCGGTTCTAACAACTTTAATATCTTGTACAGTTTCTTCTCTAGCAGCCTATGGGTTTTCAAAAGTTCGCTTTCCAGCAGGAAGTTGGTTATTTATTATTGTACTGGCGACTTATATGGTACCACCGCAAGCAAGCTTAGTTCCTCAATTTCTTATGTTTAGAAGTGTTGGTTTATTTGATAACCACTTTGGTCTGATTTTACTTGGAAGTTTTAGTGTGCTAGGTACATTTATGCTGCGGCAATTTTTTATGGGGATTCCAACTGATTTCATTGATGCAGCTAAGATGGATGGTGCCGGCCACTGGAAGATTTTTTGGCGGATTGCCTTGCCAATTGTACGCCCAGCAGTTGCTACCTACGCTATTTTAAGATTTATCTGGACATGGAATGATTATCAAAATCCATTGATATTCTTACGAACAGATCAACTTTATACGATTCAGTTAGCTATGCAAAAATTTACAACAATCAATGGTGAGTTCTATTCATTAATGATGGCGGCGGCTGTGTCTGCTATTCTCCCATTATTAATTGTGTTTATAATTGGGCAAAAGCAAGTCATTGAAGGGATCGCTCTAGGAGGTGTAAAAGGGTAAATATTAGTACATTTGGCAATGTCAAAATATTAACTATATAAGTAAAAATAGTGCCATTACAAAAAACTACAGTTTGTTATAATCTCGTGTAAGTGCTTACAGATGATGTGTCAGCAGACACCATTTCTGCTAAAATGAGGGGGGATTGTTGTGAGAAAAAATATATGGTTAGCGTGTTTAGTCGTTTTACTAGCTGGTATTTTGGTAGCTTGTAATTCAAACGACAATGAAAAGGCAGGAACAGATACTTCAGAGAAAAAGCAAGCAGGTTCAGATAATCAAGAGGAGGTTACAATTAAGTTCCATACACATGGTAATGAGGCCTCTTATAACTGGTCTGATACGATTGCTGCCTTTGAAGAGGAGTACCCGAATATTAAGGTTGATTTAGTGATCCTCAGTGAAAAAGGGGATACAAATGAAGCCCTGCAAAAATTGGATCTAGAAGCTGCTTCCGGTTCACAGCTTGATGTACTGATGTTCAGTGATCCAGCCTCTTACGCGGAGCGTGTAGATTTAGGAATGGTCGCTGCTATTGATGAATTTATTGAGGAAGATGGCTATTCAGTGGAAGAAGATTATAAAGTGAATACCATTTTAAATGATCATTATTATGCACTACCTGGTAAGTTTAATCCTTGGTATGTACTCGTTAATAAAGATCATTTACAAGAAGCTGGTCTTGAAGTGCCAACAGAATGGACATGGGATGATTTTCAAGATTACGCTAAAAAACTAACAACAGATGATCATTATGGCACTTTCTTCCATGGTCCACAAAATGGTGGCTGGATGGAATATATGAGTCTAGCACTTGCAAGTAAAGAAGAAAATTCAACCTTTGTAAAGGAAAATGGTGAAGCAAACTTTGATGATCCCATGTTCCGGAAAACATTAGCAATGCGTGTGGAAATGGAAAAAGAAGATAAATCGGCTACACCATATGCTGATATTTTATCCCAAAATCTTCATTATCGTAATCAATGGTTTAACCAAGATGCTAGTTTATTACTAATTGGTAGTTGGATGAATACTGAACTTGGTGGAACAGATCAATTCCCATTAGATTTTGAAGTGGGAGTTGCTCCTTATCCGAACAATGAAGGTAGTGATAATAATGGATTTACTCCAGTGACAACAGACTATATGGCGGTTGCTGAAAAATCTAAACAGAAAGAAGCGGCCTATACATTTATTCGGTGGTATACGACGGAAGGGCAAGTCGTTCAAGGCAAAAATATACCATCTTGGAATGGGGTCGATGAAACTGAGTTTGCAGATATCGTGGACACTATTTTAGACGATACAGTTAGCCCTGAAAAAGTTGACAAAGAATCACTTATTAATGTGTTAACGAATGCGAAATCATCTAAGCTGATTCCACCTGTAGCAGGTCAAGCGGAAATTTATCAGGTTGTCAATGATGAATACGAGAAGCTCATTTATGGTGAACAAGATCTTGATAAGACGATTGATGAGTTGCAGAAAAAGGCGACTGCAATTTTAGAAAGTAATTAATCACTTGTGATGAATGGGTGAGTCTAGTATCAGTTTGCTCCCATAGCTAGATTGATACTAGACATGCTCATGATTATTTTTATAACATGGGATCTATATAGAATGGTTCACCATCAGTAAAATACGAAATTACTGATGGTATTTTCGTATTTTTGTATGTTATGTAAAAGGAGATTACCTATGTGTTTAAAAAAACTCGATTGTTTGCCTTGCCATCCTTTCGGAATAAAGTCATTCTAGCATCCGTCATTTGTATTGTTTTACCTGTCATTATCACCTTATCCATATACAATTATCTAACGAAGGATGCAATGAAGGAACAAGCTATTTCCAATGCAAACAAAGAGCTTGAATTAGCAGAGGAATATGTCTTAAAGCTATTAGAGGATATGCTCAATATTACAAATTTTGTACAGTTAAATACTGAGTTAAATGCTATTTTAAAAGAAAAAGCTGAACAAGATGATTCGAGTAATCAGGGGTATGAACAATTTTTAAAAGATCGGACAGTTATGAATACGATTGAGAATATTACTTTAGTAGGGGAGAAAGCGCAGGTTACGATCCTATTAAAAAATGGAAAGTATTACACGAATTATTCGATATCTGACTATAATCCATTAGAAATATTTCAGGAAGATTGGTTTGCTCAATTGGATACAAAAAATGGCTATGAATCTATTTGGATCGATACAGCCCCCACTGTATTCCAATCTTATCAAGGAACCAATCCGTATCAACTATCAGTTGCCAGAACGCTTCGTAATAATAATTCAGAGATCTATGGGTATCTTGTTGTGACGATATTTGAAAATACAATCAGTCAAATTTTTGATAATCGATTAAATGATGAGGAAATATTATTAGTGAATGACGAGAATACAATTCTATCTCATCGGGATACCGACCAAATTGGAAAGACCTTTTCATATTTAAACGGTTTAAATAAAAATGAAACCGCTATTATTGATATAGAAAATCAACATTACTTATTAACAGCCAAAGATATCTCATTTAATCGCTGGAAGTTAGTATCATTAGTACCATACCGGGAGGCAATATCAAATATTAATTCAATCTTTAACAAGGTATTTTTTCTACTTCTTATTCTTTTTACGATTTTCTTTGTTATTTTAGCCTATTTCATCAATCGAATCACAAAACCGTTAGTCTATTTAGGTAGTGTCGTAGAGAAAGTCCAAGCAGGTAATCTTTCGGTTCGATCTCAAATTCAAACAAATGATGAAATTGGACGTTTTTCACAATCCTTTGACAGAATGTTAGACCAAATTAATGAAATGATTAAGGAGACAAAAGCTACACAAGCAAGAAAAAGAAAAGCTGAATTAGCGATGCTGCAAGCACAGATAAATCCGCATTTTCTTTTTAATGTATTAAATTCTATTCGGATGAAAGTTTTTAAACACGGTGATAAGGAAAGTGCAAAAATGATAAGTTCCTTATCAAAATTATTACGAATGACGATTGATACGCAGAAGGGGATGATCCCATTTGCAGAGGAAGTTAGCATTGTAAGCGATTATGTCTTTTTAATGAATATGAGGCAGAAAGAAAAGGTTAGCTTTATAACAAATATAACTAATGAATCATACCAGCATACGATTCCGCGTTTTATTTTGCAGCCAATTATTGAGAATTCTATTATACATGGCTTAAATCAAAAAGCAGGAACAATCACATTGCATGCATTAACAACGAAAGATAAGTTTATTGTTGAAATTGAAGATGATGGACAAGGGATGGTTAAAGAAAAATTATTAGAGATTCCAAAAAATATAAAGCTATTAGGCGATAAGAAACGACATCAAAATAGTTTCTCAAGTATAGGATTATCGAATGTCTATGAACGATTAGTGATGACTTTTGGAAAAGAATTTGAAATGAAAGTTGATAGTTCTGAAGGTAAAGGCACTAGAATTATATTGCTTATTCCAGAAAAGGGGGTAGGAATCGATGTATAAGGTAATGTTAGTGGATGATGATTATCCAGCTATCGAATTTTTGTCGGAAATGATTGAATGGAATGAACTGAATATTGAGTTGCAAAGCACTCATGAGAATGGTGCGAATGCATTAGCTTATGCACAAACAGATATGCCCGATATTTTAATTACCGATATTGGTATGCCAAAAATGGATGGATTAGAATTAACAAAAAAAATGAAGCAACGAAAACCTGATTTACAAGTTGCCATTTTATCCTGTCATAATGAATTTACCTATGCCCAAAAAGCGATCAAATTAGGTGTTCAAGATTATATTTTAAAAGAAACATTAGACCCTGAAGATTTAACAGAACTTTTAATGAGCATTAAAGAGAACTTAGAGAATAACCAACGGAAAAATCTTAAACGACTTAAATTAGAGAATGCAGTGGAAAGAAGTAAGCATCTAGCAAAAGAAAAATTTATTAAAGAACTTATCTATCAATCACCAAATGCCAAAAAAGATTGGTGCTATGAAAATAATTTTTCGGGTTTCAAATTGGAGAAGAGGGACTATATTCCTGTTCTTTGCTTTATTGAAGATTATAATGCATTAAAAGCTTCCTATGCCTCAGAGGATACCTTTCAGTTTGCGGTGCAAAACGTGATCGAGGAAGTCGTACATAATAGTGAATATGAAGATAAACATTTCGTTTTTGAAGAATATAAATCCTTTATGCTAATACCTTACCAGCCATCTTTAAAAATTGATAATTTTGGGGAAGCTGCTAATCTCTTGAGAGTATTACAGAAGACATTAAAAGACTATTTGAATATCCAAATGTCTTTTTTAATAGGGGAAAAAATTGCTCCAGAAGACCTGCAATTTGAATTAACAAATTTATTAGCTAGTAACACCCAACGTTTTTACATGGAGCCTAGTGCAATTATGAGGAGAAAGGAGACGCATGATCATAATACAGAAGATTTATTTCATTATTATGATCAAGCTGCAGTGGAATTGCGGCGTTTAATTTTTAAAAAAGAGATTCGTAATATTCCTCCATATGTAACAAAATGGCTAGATTTTATTCAAGAGAATACTTTTCATCCAGAAGTGATAAAGGAATGGATTCTCAAACTGTTATTAGAGCTAAAAATAAAGTTAAAAGCGTTACAATATTTTCAAACTAGCTTTAATCTTGAGATTCTTCATAAAGAGATTGTATATATTGAGACGATCACTGCATTAAAAACCTGGTTCATAGATTGTTTAGAATCAGCTATTATACTAACAACTGAGTCATTATATAGTTCAAAGCATAAAGAAATATTAGAAGCATGTATCTACGTATCATTGAATATCGAAAAGAAATTATACTTAGATGAAGTGGCAAACCATATATTTTTAAATCCTAGCTATTTTAGCCGCTTGTTTAAAAAAGAAATGGGAAAAACCTTTGTTGAATACGTAAAATCCATAAAAGTGGAAAGAGCAAAAGAATTGCTCGATCAAACGACTCACTCCATTAGCGAGATCTGCGAACGATTAGGATATGATAACCAAAGCTATTTCATTAAACTATTTAAAAAACATGAAGGGCTTACACCTGCAGAATATAGAGAGATACAGAACTTGCCTGAATAACCTACAAGATACTGCAAAGCTGAAAAATAGAGAAGATATGATACCCCAACTGTAACGGAAGTGCCGCTAAACAGTGGGGCTTTTTTATTATAGAAGATTATCTAGTGAATCTCAATTAGATAGATAACAGTATAATAACACTATATATTGTGTTATTATTCATAATGAACGCTATATATCGGAAATGGGGCGAAGCTTTGGATGTGAAAGAGTTTCAGAAATGGATTGGGTCTTATTATAAGGAAAGAGGCTGGTCTGATTTAGATATCTTTGTACGGGTAGGTTTTTTGTCGGAAGAAACCGGAGAAGTAGCAAGAGCAATTAGGGCATTAGAAATAGGGAGGGATCGACCAGATGAAATGGTGAGTACAGTTGATGAAGATAAGGAAAATCTCAAAGAAGAGTTAGGAGACGTATTAGGCAATGTGGTAGTGATTGCCAATCAATATAATATTGATTTAGAAGATATCTTTTTACAACATAAAAATAAATTGTTACATAGATACCAAAATTAGAAGGATGATCAATTATGAATATTAAAAACATAGCCGTGTTCTGTGGTTCAAGCGCTGGAAAAAATAAAATTTATTTGGAAAATGCCAAAAAACTTGGTGAAGAATTAGCCTCTAGTGGGAGAACGTTAGTATATGGCGGTGCGCAAGTTGGCTGCATGGGGGCATTGGCTAATTCAGCGTTAAATAATGGGGGCAATGTTATCGGGATAATACCTAAGAAATTACAAGATGTTGAGATAGCTCATCAAAATTTAACTGAACTTTATGTCGTAGAAACTATGCATGAACGAAAAGCAAAAATGGCTGATTTAGCGAATGGATTTATTGCTCTTCCCGGAGGAGCAGGAACATTAGAAGAATGGTTTGAGGTATTCACTTGGGCACAGCTTGGTTATCACCAAAAGCCGTGTGGTTTATTAAATGTGAATGGCTTTTTCGAACCATTAATTTCGATGTTAGATTATACGATTGAAGAAGGGTTTATGAATGCTATGTATAAGGATTTAATCATTATTGATTCTGATCCAAATAGCTTATTGGATAAAATGGAGTATTATTCCCCACCTTTAAAAGCAAAATGGGAATAATTTTGGATAGATAACTAAGGGATTTACTTCTCCGCTTTATAATATAAGTCCGATGAACCATACCTATTGAAGGGAGAAATTGATCTTACTAAAAGGCAGGGTGCTGCCCGAAGTGGGACAGCACCTTAAGATAGCCGAGTTGCTATTTTACTCGAAAATATACCCGTTATTATATTTATAATTTAAAATTGCTCGGATCTTTTGCGGATCAAATTTATAGTCATGATTATGGTCTAGTAAGCCATTTACCTCTTGTTCGACATCTGTAAGTTGTGTGTAGCAAATACCTGACACATAATCTAAATCCATGAAGGCCCGAGTAAGATCTTCAAGTCTCTGTAGGACCGCTTCTTCAGAGGTTAGTCTTTCTCCATATCCCCAAGACTCTTCATCTTCATCATGATGAAAAGCAATCCCACCGTACTCGCTTATAATAATTGGCTCTTCATTGTACTTATAGCCCTTGCTATAGTTTTGTCGGTTACTTGTAGAGGAAGGGCTACCATTTACCGCTTCTTCAAAATCCTTATATTTATCCCTAATAACTTCATGGTCGGCTGTGTAATCATGAATAGTTAAGATATCTGTTAAGGTGTGCTCCCAACCATCATTACCGATTATCAATCTAGTTTGATCCAATAGTTTGGCCATCTGGTATAAAAAGTTCACAAATTGCTGCTGTTTTTCATTTTCATATACTTCATTAATTCCCCAAGATTCATTCATCAAAGTATAGATGATTGTCGAGGGATGATTATAGTGTTTTTCAATAATTTTTTTTGTTTCGTGCAGCGCATTGTTAATAGATTTCTCGTTTAATTCAAAAAAACTTGGTACTTCGGCCCACATGGCTACACCTAATAGATCGCATAGATACATATAGCGTCGATCTGCTACTTTTTGGTGCATTCTAACCCCGTTAAAGCCCATTTCCTTAACTTTCAATAGATCATTGACTAAATCATCTATAGAACGAGGAGTTAATAAACCCTCGCCATAATATCCTTGGTCAAGAATAAGCTTTTGGTAAAACTCCTTATTGTTAAGAAGAACTTTTCGGCCCTTGTGATCGATCTTACGCATTCCGAAGTAACTTTGCACACAGTCAGTCTGCTCTTCTTTATCTTCTAATGTGAATGTAATATCATATAAATTTGGTGTGTCAGGTGTCCAATATTCAACTCGGAAATCTGCTTCTTCCATGCTTACATCAATCGATAATTTGGCAGAATCATTAATAATACTCATCCCGGATCTGCGAATCGATTTCCCTTTATAGCTCACCTGGACTTGCAAGTAGCCATCAATATAATCACCATTTGTGTATACTTCTAGCTCAATAGTTCCCTTGTCAACATTGGGAGTCATTTTTGCTTCTTCAATAAAAAAGCTCTCAACCTGTTCTAACCAAACACTTTGCCAAATTCCTGTGGTACGGGTATACCAGCATAAAAAGTTATGATCTTTCCAGGACTGCTTTCCAATAATTTGAGCACAGCTATTTTTATCTTCTACTCTGATAACAATTTTATTGGAACCAGCATCTAATTGGTCTGTTAATTCGAAACTAAATGGAACATGACCACCTTCGTGTTCTCCAATAAATTGTCCATTTAACCATACTTTGGTCAGATAATCAACTGCTTCAAAGTGGATAAATGTTCTTTTATTAGTTTGTTCCATTTCAAATGTTCGTTTATACCAAATAATATTATGTTCTCCGGCATCACCAATTCCAGAGAGTTTACTTTGATACACATAAGGAACATTTATTTTATGAGTAAAGGACTTATCTAAAAACCATCTCTCTTTTTCTCCTATATTTTCATTATCATAAGTAAAATCCCATTGGCCATCTAAACTTGACCAATTATCTTGTCTTACAAATTGTGGCCGCGGATAAGTTAGACCACTATAATCCCCTTTTTTAATCATTTCTAACATAAAAAAACTCCTCTTCTATTCGATATTCTCACAACTAAAATTCAAGATGGACAATAAAAGTAAGATTTCTTACGTTTTTCTCAAACTTAATATAACATTATAATATGTTTCGTTACAAGTTTAATTAAAATAATAATATTTAAATTGTATTTTGTTATTTAGTGGAATTATCATTTAATACTTCTAGCCGAATGTTGTCGCGGATAAAACCTTCGCGCATTTCTTTCAGGCAATATTATTCCATGTTATATTGTATTTAAGGTAATTAAACTGTAATAAAGTTGAGGTGGTTAGAATTAAAAATTTACATCTGAACATGGATAATGCTGTTGAGGTATGCAAAGCAATCGCGAATGAACATCGAATGAATATTTTAAAGGTATTGAGCACTGGACCACATAATGTGAATGAACTCTCCGAAAAATTAGGGCTGCCATTCTCTACAACGGCGGTTAATGTGAAAAAATTACAAGATATGAATTTAATTACGACTGAATTAATACCAGGGCGGGGAACACAAAAAATTAATACAAAGAATTTCGATCGAATTATTATTGATCTTTTTCCTGAGGATCAAATAGAGGAGGGGAATATGATTACCTTTGATATGCCGATTGGTGAATACATAGACTGTCAGGCTGAACCGAGTTGTGGCATAGTTGGGATGGATGATTATATTGGAATGCAAGATGACCCACGTTCATTTTATGAAACGGGAAGAAAACACGCCCAATTACTTTATTTTCGTGTTGGTCATGTTGAATATCGTTATCCTAATCGCCTTCCTTATGGTGCTAAAGCAACGGAGCTGGAATTTAGTGCAGAGATTTGTTCGGAAGCTCCCTATCACAAACTTGATTGGCCATCTGATATCACACTGTGGATTAACGATATTGAGATCGGTACCTGGACTTCACCCGGAGATTTTGGAGGGGAAAGAGGTTTTAATACACCGAAATGGTGGGGATTACATTTTACCCAATATGGCCTCTTGAAAAACTGGAAAATTAGCAAGGACGGGAGCTTTCTAGATGGTGTAAAAATCTCGGATGTTACAGTAAATGAATTAAACCTTGATGAGAAGCCTTTTATTTCACTCCGTTTAGGGGTCAAGAAAGATGCTGTGAATGTAGGTGGATTAAATTTATTTGGCAAGGAATTTGGGAATTATCGGCAAGGGATTATTATGAATTTGCGTTATGTAGATTAGATGTGAGAGGCTTCGATTGTCCAATAAGTCTACCACTTTGAAAAGGTGAAGGGTGATATGATCCCTACGCCTTTTTTATTTGCGAAGTAGGTTCAACTTTCTAATAAAATTGCCAAAAGGCTCCATTTACTAGAGAAAGAGAGTTTTTTAGCGAGTGTTAATATCTAGAAAACTATCACGTTATCCGAAAAATAAACAAACTAATTTAGAGAATTCTTCTTTCAATGTTTTTTTATTAATATAATAAAAAAATATTATTACAATTTTTATTGCAACAAAACATATAAACATGTTATATTGTGTTTGAAATCATTTTACGAGGAGGAAGTAAAATTGAAAGCGTTAAAGAAGCTTGCAGTTATCGTGTTAATTTTATCTGTGATTTTAGCGGGCTGTTCTTCCAAAGCAAAAGATGGAGATACAGCTAGTACAGGGAAGAATGGAAAACAAATTGAATTAAAATATTGGGTACCTTTTAGTGGATCTGATGGTAAATATATGGAAGAAATGGTGAAGGAATTTAATAATTCACAAGATGAAATTAAAGTCGAATTTATGAATAATAACTGGGATGATTATTATACAACGCTGAAAACATCACTTGTTTCTAATTCAGCTCCAGATATAGCTGTTTCGCATATTTCACACCTATCTGAGCTGATTCCAACAAAAAAGATTGAACCGTTGGACGAGTTAGCGAGTGATGCTGGTCTTGATTGGTCCACATATGCTGATAATCAAGAAAATGCGGTTATCTTTGACGGAAAACATTATGCTATTCCTCTAGATACTCACGCTGTAATTATGTTCTACAACAAAAAATATCTAAAAGATGCAGGTCTTCTCAATGAGGATGGCTCGATTAAAATGAATCAAGGTGCAGACGGATTTACGGCAATGCTGAAAATTTTGAAAAAGGAATTGCCAAACGATGTAAGCCCTCTAATTATTGGCTCAAATAATGTATTTACTTTTTGGATTTGGGATGCATTATTGAACCAACAAGGAGTTACCTATCTTGAAGATGGTAAGGCGAATCTAACCTCACCTGAAAGTAAGGAAGCAATGAACCTATTAAAAACTTGGTTAGATGAAGATTTAATGCCTGCAGATATTGGGGATAATAGTTACGATATTTTCAAAACACAAAAAGCAGCCATTACTTTTACTGGTGTATGGGCGACAGGGAACTTTGAAACTGAGGAGTCACTTGATTTTGCAGCTGTTCCATTTCCACAATTATTTGGTCAGCCCGCGGCATGGGGAGATTCTCATACGCTAATCGTGCCAAAGCAAGATGATCGCGAGAAAGAGGTTGCTGCTGTTAAGTTTGCTGACTGGTTAGCTGAAAATGGTGTGATGTGGGCAAAAGCAGGGCATGTCCCATCTAAACCATCTGTCATTGAATCTGAAGAATATCAAGAAATGCCTTATCGGGCGGATTATGCCTCTGTTATGGATATTGTTAAATATATGCCAGATACACCAAAGCTAGGGGCGATCAATGATGCCATTCTTGAATCATTGGTTAAAGTAAACTATGGACAAGCTACAGTAGATGAAGGATTAGAAGAAGCACAAATAAAAGTAAATGAATTGTTAAGCAAATAATCGTTATTATCATGTTGATGTGGGATGCCAATGGTTATTCCGCATCATCTTTTTTGAAAGGGTGAATGCCTTGTCTAAGATAAACGCTGTGCTTCAAAACGAGAAGCTACGTAGTCACAGTAAAAATAAAATATTAAGGAAGCGAAAAAGAAAAAATTATTTAACTGCCCTGGTTTTTCTAGCTCCTTTTATGATTCTATATTTATGGTTCTGGGTCTATCCGATTATCCAAGGGTTTTTAACTAGTTTAACAACAGGATCTTATGGAGTTGAACAGAACTTTGCAGGATTAACCAACTACAAATACATGTTAACAGATGAGAAGTTTTGGGCCTCCTTTGGTAATACGCTTTATTTTATTGTGATTTCGACGCCAACGATCGTGATTTTTGGGTTGCTTATGGCACTATTGGTAAATGCAAAATTAAAAGGGACTACTTTTCTCAGAAGCGTTTATTTTATGCCTTATATGTTGTCTGTTTCGGTTATTGCCAGTATTTGGGTGTTTATTTTACAATCAAAAACAGGGCTTTTGGCAGAAACATTAAGTATATTTGGGATTACAACACAGATCTCATTCTTTGGGAGTTGGGGAATGGGGTGGCTGTCAATCTTGATTGCTACGTTATGGTGGACTGTCGGTTTTAATATGATTCTGTTTTTAGCAGGATTGCAAGAGATTCCTGAAGAGTTATATGAAGCAGCAGATATAGATGGAGCCAATGGTTGGAACAAGTTTCGCTATATTACTATGCCTTCATTAAAGGGAGTTACGACATTAGTTATTATCTTGCAGACGATCGCATCTTTTAAGCTATTTGGACAAACATTTTTGATTACCAACGGTGGACCAGGTATTTCAACGACACCGCTTGTCCATTATATCTATCAAATCGCTTTCCGCCAGTGGGATATGGGTTATGCAACAGCTGTATCATTTGTATTATTTTTCATTATTTCATTAATCTCTGTTATTCAATCAAAATTGCTGACTGATAAAAAATCATAGAGAGATGAAATAGGGAGGTGGACAACAAGTGAAAAAAGAAAGAAGGACAAAGAGTAGATTTTGGGTGTATGTCTTAGCTTATGCCATTGCCATTATTATGCTATTGCCAATGTTATGGATGTTAATTTCAGCTTTTAAAGCGCCAGGTTCAACTGTAACCGTTATAAGTAAGCTACTCATGCCCCCATACACTTTGGATAGTTTTATAGAAGTATTGAAACCAGATGGTACAGCGATGATGTGGAGATGGACTTTGAACAGTGTGATTGTTGGGGGCGTACAAACAGTCGTTACGGTTTTGTTTAGTTCATGGGCAGCCTATGCAGTTTCAAGAATTGAATTTAAAGGAAAAAAACTTCTTATCGCTTTTATTTTAGCCGGTTTGATGGTCCCAATGGAATCGATTGTTGTACCTTTATTCAACATGATTGTTGATCTGGATTGGGTTAATTCGTATAAGGCCCTTATTTTACCCGGAATGATGTTACCACTCGCATTTTTGATCTTAAAGCAGTTTATTGATCAATTACCAAAAGAACTCCTGGAGGCAGCGGAAATAGACGGTGCTGGTCCGTTTCTCACTTGGTGGAAAATTATTTTCCCACTATCTAGCAGTTCAATGGCAGCGGTTAGTATCTTCGTTTTTGTCCAATCTTGGAATAACCTACTATGGCCGCTATTGGTTGCACAAGAGACAAAAATGATGACATTACCAGTCGGTATACCGACGTTTCAAAGTAATTTTGCAACTGACTTGGCTGTTCCGATGGCCTCAAATGTGGCTGCCAGTATCCCTGCATTAATAGTATTTCTACTATTCCAACGTCATATTATTAAAGGGATTTCAATGACTGGAATAAAATAATGTTGAAAATTTAGAAGGCTGTTAGGTTTTTTTACCTAGCAGCTTTTTTACTTAGAAAGATTTTTGTTGAAAAATTAATTACCCATGAAGCATGGTATAATCAAATAACAGAGTTAGATGAAATAAAGAGTCCATTAGAGATGATGTTTTGATTAAAGTCTCTTTCACATGGGAGTATGCTTCGATGGTACTACCATAATGCTTGTCATTGATATCAACTCAAGATGGCTCACCTAGCAACTCTTGCATATAAAGTGCTTTGAGGAAATGTAGACTCAAAATTAAGGAGTTAGTATGAAGTCTTATTATAAGTATATTTTTTTCTTATTGGCATTACTTTGGATGGTGCTAATCTTTACTTTATCTGATCAACCAAGAGCGGAGTCAAGAGTGTTAAGTTTAAATTTAACAGAGAAGGTTATGACAACGATAAAGAAGGTTTCACCCCAGCTGGAGGTTAGTGAAGTACGATTGCATCATCTTATTAGGAAGAGTGCACATTTTTTTGCTTATTGTTTCCTAGGGATCCTAGTGTGTTTTGCTATTAAGCGGATGAAACTAACGCAAGCTCGTGGTATTGGATTGGCTTTGACCATTTGCATTTTGTTTGCTATTTCTGATGAAACACATCAATTATTTGTGTCTGGACGTGGAGCTGAGATCAAGGATGTAGTGATTGATAGTGCTGGGGCTAGTTTGGGGATTGGTTTGTATTTATGTATGGCTAATTTAGTGAAGAGATTTTCAAAAGATGTATAAATCGCTATTTTTTACTGCAGTTTTTAATTGCAGATTGGGGGGAAGAATTTGAAAGTCAGAAAAGCAATTATTCCAGCAGCAGGATTAGGAACGAGATTTTTGCCAGCAACAAAAGCGATGCCGAAAGAGATGCTTCCGATTTTGGATAAACCGACCATTCAATATATTATCGAAGAAGCGATTGCCTCAGGAATTGAGGAAATTTTGATCGTGACTGGGAAAAGTAAAAGGGCAATTGAGGATCATTTTGATCGTTCTTTCGAATTGGAGAGTGAGCTTGAGAAGAAGAATAAACTCGATTTGCTTGAGCTCGTACGGGGAATCTCCAATATGGTAGATATCCATTATATTCGGCAAAAAGAACCAAAAGGACTTGGTCATGCTATCTCCTGTGCGAGAACTTTTGTCGGAAATGAACCATTTGCTGTTCTTCTTGGAGATGATGTTATATATAATGAGGAGAAACCTTGTTTGAAGCAAATGTTAGAGGCGTACGAACAATATGAAACATCCATACTAGGGGTTCAAGAAGTAGAGGCAGAAAATGTACATAAATATGGAATTGTAGATGGTGAGAAGCTCTCTGCTCATATTTATTCTGTGCGAGATTTAGTGGAAAAGCCAGACCTTGAGGAGGCTCCTTCGAATATTGCCATTTTAGGTCGTTATATTATTAATCCTAGTATTTTTAACATACTTGAGCGAACACCACCAGGAAAAGATGGGGAAATCCAATTAACCGATTCTCTAAGAGAGCTAGCACAAATTGAAACGATATATGCTTATCAATTTGAAGGAATACGCTATGATGTCGGCAACAAATTAGGCTTTTTAGAAGCAACAGTAGAAGCTGCTTTACGTCGCCAAGATATACGGGATAAATTTCTTCATTATCTTATCGAGGTTGTCGAGAAGGAAAAGGCGAAGGGTAAGCATAAGTAGCTTTATAATAGGAATGTTTTATTGACAAACTTATAGGAATTATTTTACAATAAATATAAAGTCAACGAATAGTCCCTAAAGGGGAGTAGCTTTTATAACAAGGTCGTCATTACGGAGTATTATGCTCTCGGCCTTGTTGGCAACAGATTGTTGTTAGCGAGACCTTTACCAATTGGTAATGGTTTCACCTTGAGAAAAAGCCTTTACCAGTAAATGGTAGAGGCTTTTTTCGTGAATTTAGCTTTTAAATGATAGATAAATCGTAAGAAAAAAAGAGTTTTATTTGAAAAAAACTATAAAAAACCTTTAGAAGGGTATTAATTGATACTAAGAAAGTGCGTATCAATTTTAGGAGAGATTGTAATAACATTGTATAGGACTGGTGAATGTATTGGAGGTCACCACTTATTTAAAGGTATTATAAGCAATAATTTAGCAGAATAGATGCGAATGAATCAAAGCTCGGTCAAAGTTGAAAAGTTTTTGGTACATCTAAGAATTCGAATCTGAAAAATCCTACAACCATTATTTTAGGTTACCCATAAAACTCACCATTTCAACTAGGGAGATATTTTATCGTTTGCTAACAAGGCTTATTTTTTACACTGGAGATGGAAAATAAGGATCAAATTATGCCCCGCATCGTCTCCAGATAAACGTGAAATAATATTAAATAGAAAGTGGATTTTTCGTTGAAATGATATCCGGCTTTCTATAGGCAGGAAGGATGAAGCATTAGAATGGAAACATCAGCGCAATTAGTAGATGAATTAAAAGAGATTGAAAAATGGGAGAAGTCCCAAAAAGGTTTATGGTTTTGGGAGAGAATTGGTCGTCTTCCTTTCCAGCTTTTAGACAAACTTACACCAACTTTTTTACAAAGAAAATTGGGCGTTCTTCTGGACGAGTTAGGTCAATATATTCAATCAGGGGGAAGATATTTAAGTTCAGTGTCATCATTAAAATCCTATTACCCGCACCAAAATATTCATACATTAGAGGATTTGGAATCAATCCCAGTAAAGCAAATGGATGATGCTGTTAAGAAACTGAGAAAAAGTCGAAAGCGACTTGCAACCTTTCAAGGAGCGAGCACAGGAATTGGCGGTTTCATCACCATATCGATAGATATTCCATTCCTATTAGGTCTTCAATTAAAAACTCTTCAAGATATTGCTATTTGTTACGGATATCATCCGAATGATCAAAAGGAAAGATTATATATATTAAAAATCCTCCAACTTGTTTCATCAGATATTATTGGAAAGCGAACAATCTTAAAGCAATTATCCCTGATAGATTCTCCTGATGAAGCTGCTCGTAGAGATATTATTTCGGAACTGCAAGGGTGGAGAGAAGTGGTTATGACTTATCGAGATCAAGTTGGCTGGAAGAAGCTATTCCAAATGATCCCTATTATTGGCGCGATTTTCGGAGCTATGACTAATCGTTCCACACTCCATGAATTATCAGAGGCAGGGATGATGCTTTATCGAAAGAGAAGGATTAAAGAACGTTTAAGACAAAACGGATACAACATCATTAAACCGGGAAGCCAATCAGAAAATAAAAGTGAGTAAATTAATAAAAGGCTGAGACAAAAATATTTGCGCCAAAGAAAAGCCGAACTATTATATGCATATAAAACCACTTCGGAAATATACTTGGCTTTTCAAAGGTGGCTGGTGAGCTTCCTAAGATCTACAGGATGTAGGTCACGAAGGCGTTGCGACGTACAAGGAAGTACTAGTGTAGGTGAAGCAACAGGAAGTTGCGCTTTGATCCTGCCGCCAGGACGGCGCGTAATTAGCCTTTGATCCTCCTTTGCACTCTGGAATCTCACCGATGCCTTACCTTATCTCCTACAGGAGACTACGTATATTTCCTACGCTATGGTATCATCATTCGTCTTTGATGCTTACTATTTTAATTATGTCCCAGCCTCCTGCAAGTGGTTAGCCAATTTCCTCGGTGAGCTTCTCGATTTGATCGATCAAATCACCAATATAGCTAATTGTATCCCGTAGCGGCTGATCTGTTGTAATATCAATACCAGCCATTTTTGCTAGTTCAGCCGGATTTTTAGAGCCACCAGCCTGGAGGACGTTCAACCAATCCTCGACTGCCGGTTTTCCTTCATTTAGCACACGTTTCGCCATTTCTGTGGAGATCGTTAGACCGGCGCTGTATGTGTAAGGATACAAGCCCATATAATAATGTGGTTGGCGCATCCATGTTAATTCAGCACCGTCATTGATAATGACGTCTTCTCCCCAAAACTCTTCTAGGACGCCTCTTTTTAATTCATTTAAAATAGTGGCATTGACATTTCCACCATCATCAACAATTTCGTAAACCTTCCGCTGATAGGCTGCTTCAAGCAGATGAGTGACGAAATTATGATAGTAGGTACGTGAAATGATCGAGGATAGTACCCAGCGTTTGAATTTTGGATCCTCAGAATTTTTTAACAGATGGTTAGCCATCAGCATTTCATTCATGGTCGATGGAGCTTCAATAAAGTACATGGAGGCATCCCCGTTAAATACACTTTGATTTTTATAAGCATTATAGAAATGTCCGGCATGTCCAAGCTCATGTGCAAGAACAAATACGTCTTCCATACTTCCCGTCCATGAAATCAAGATATAAGAATGATTGCCGTATGGACTAGCACAGAAGGCCCCTGTTGATTTTCCAGTGTTTTGGGCGAAATCGATCCACCGTTCTGAATAAGCTCGATCCACCATATCTGTATAATCTTTTCCCATGATGGCAAGAGCATCGTCAATATATTTCTTCGATTCCTCAATTGTCACTGTTGGCTCATAAGAAGGATCGACAGGAATTTTTAAATCAGCAAAGGTCATTTCATCTAATTGATGAATTTTTTGTAGAAGCTTTGCATATTTTCGCATATGTGGAGCTAACTCTTTCATGATCACATCAATTTGACGATTATACATGGAACGATCAACATCTTGTTCCATCAATAGGTAGTCAATGACAGATTGATATCCCCGCAAGTCGGAAGTCGTTTTTTCCATTTGTAAGTGCATGTCATATGTTTTGGCTGTTGTATGTTGATAATCGCGCAATTTAGCAGAAAACGCAGCAAATGCAGCACGTCTCTTTTCTGAATCAGGATTTGATTCCCAACTGCCTTCAAAAGAAACATAGCTTAATGGATAATTTTCATTATTCACTTTAAAATCTGGAAATTTCATATCTACTAATTTTGTTGTGTTATATAAGCTATAAGGTGACTCAAAAGTAGATGAGAAAGCTGCTAATGTTTTTTCAACTTCAGGATGAAGCTGGTATGGTTTTTTCTTAATAATATCTTTTAATAGGACAGCAAAATCTTCTGAATGGGCACTTGCATCCTGTAAAACTTCTATTGATAGCTCTGATAGTTCACTCATGAGAAAAGAAGTTTGGCTGGAAATTTTCGCAGCAACAGAACTAAATTTGCTATCTCGCATTTGTGCTTGATCATCCGTTTGATCTACACTAGCTGCAAGAGAGGCATATGTACCAATTGGAATAAGTTGCTCATAGAGTTTTCTATATTCGTTTAATGCTTTTATTGCGGAATCTGCGTCCTGAATTGTGCCCTTGTAGGCATTAGCAAATTCTGCTGCCTCTTTCCCTACAGTTTCCAAAGCCTGTTCATAAGCTTCGTCAGTTGCAAATAAATCTTTTAAATTCCATGTTTCTTCTTTTTTAACTTGTGCGCGTGTAGGTAAGCTTTGTACCAATTGGCCCCACTCCTTTGTTTGGAAAATTTCTAACTCTCTTATTAGTATAATATATAAAGTGAAATGTTCCAAAAAGGAAATCCCTCTTTGTAATGATCAAGAGGGATTAAATGCATACGCTATTCGATGATTGTAAATGTGCCTTCTGTTACGTATTCAAAATCCTCTTTAAACATCCGAACAATATAATCTCCTGGTTCAAATTCTCCGTCTTCATCAACAAGATGAAATTCATAAAGCAAGCTATTCCAGGTTGGATCAACGGAAACTTCCCAATCATCATAAATAGTTTCACTGCCAAAATCATCTTTTATTAACGTAAAATGGATCGTTGTCGTTTTAAAATTTGATGATGTTTGGGCTTCAAATAAAAAATCTTCGTCTTGTTTAAAAATTCTTTTCTCTTGTGAGATTCCATCATCGAAAGTTCCTGTTCCAAAGATAATAACATTATTACCCTCTAACAATGAAGCTAGGAGGCTACAGCCTGATAGCATGGAAACAAAAAGAATGATCGTTATTAATTTACTAGTCTTCAATAAAATACTATTCATTTTTTGCATACTCCTCATTATGAATATTGCAGTAAGTATCCATAATAGTGGTCTCTAAATTTAAAGTAAATGGGCCTTCCCCACTGTTAAGCGAATTAGGAGTGATCTCTAACTTAATTGGGATTTAAGGTTTAACCATCTAAGAAAGTGGGAAAGGTACATTGAGTCAATAAATTAAACATCTGCGTAATCATAAAAAAGACTTGCTATTCATAAAGCGATTTAATTACTTAACAATCAGAACAATATATGTATAAAAAATTAAATAGTACAATTGAATAAAAGTGGTCCTAAAGATTGTAGTTAAAAAGACTTATTTCGAGAAAAGTTGGTAATATTTGCCGATTTTTGCATATTTTTGTATATTAAACTTGGAATGTATTATATAATTTAAAGTAGAAAGGAGGATTTAGATCGAAAAGGACATTTTACCTATTACATAATTCAGTGTAGTCAACGGTATTTTTGGATAAATGATTTAGTCTTGCAAAGTAATTGAGCGAGATTGAGTCCTACTCTAACTTATGGTTGATAAGGACACTTCTTTTAATATGCAAGTAAAGGCTTCTCTAATATGTATATTACTATCAAACTAGCAAGAGGGACTTCAAGCATAGTGATAATGGACTTCCAAAATAATGCTAATGAAAAATGTAATAGTAACATTAAGGGGGAGTTAGCCTAGCGTCAAAAACGTGGTCTCAAACAATATAGCTCCATCTAACATAACATACAAGAGATCTACAATTGGACGTTTGCAGCTGGTATTTTATCTCGTATCAACAAAAAAACAAAAGCAAAGGTAAATGGATAAGCGGATATGTAAGTACAGGCAAGACTAACATACCAGCAAACCATCTACCCTACCGCCCTCTGTATCGGAAACAAGAGTGTTTCCATGACATGGGCTCGACTTAACATTGCCATATTCATATTTTGGGGAAAATGTGATATGGCTCGCGTCTCATTACAGAAAGAATCGAAAGGAAAGTCAATTGGAAAACTGAATATGTGATAAGTCAATATTTCACAGGCAAGACGATCACAATCCAGAAAAACTATCTACCTCTTCATCAGTCAAGTGAATGCAGGTTCGACTTTAAATCTACGCAATAGTACAATGCCAACACTCAATTTGGGAAGTTGATTGAAAGGCACAAATTTACTTCCTAAGATTCTAATGTAAAGACATGTCGTAGTCAGTATATTATGATAAAGGTCTCTGATCCAAAAGTAAAGGGGCCTTATACACTGTCATGAAAGGGGTCCAAGGTCTGAAATGAAGGGAATTAATATGCAAAAAGCTGGGCGTTTTGCTCGTTTGTAGCTTCATTTGTATATTAAACTTGGACTATAGTATTATGATTCGCATCTAGAAAGGAGAGTCCAATGAAAAAAAGAGTCATTTTACCTACCTTATGTTTTGCTGTCTTGTCTACTGTAGCCTTTGAACAGACGATTGAGGCTGCTGAGCCACCAAGTGGGATTGAGTCGCAACATAATGTGAGGTATGTCGCAGTCGATCAAGGTTCTAGTCTGAACATGCGGGCCGAGGCTTCGACAAATGCATCTGTTGTTAGTAAATTAGCTAACGGAACATCTGTTACAGTGCTCTCGGAGGCAAATGGTTGGGCGAAAATTAATGCCAATGGCAAGACAGGATATGTAAGTAATCAGTTTTTAAATGGGCAAAAAGCTGCTCCTAAGTTAGCCACACCTAAGCAAACATCTGTTAAAACTGAAACAAAGTATGTCTCCGTAAATACGGGATCTATTTTAAATTTACGCAGTAGTGCTAGTACAAGTGCTTCAATAATTGGGAACTTATCGAATGGTACAGCAGTAACGGTTCAATCAGATTCCAAAGGTTGGGCGAAAGTAACTGTAAACGGAAAAACGGGATATGTAAGTAGTCAATATTTAACAGGCAAGACGAACACAGCCCCAACAAAACCGTCTACATCCACACCAGCAAAGACGGAAACAAAATATGTATCTGTTAACTCAGGTTCTAAATTGAATCTACGCAGTGGTGCTAGTACA
>NZ_JAGGKH010000011.1 GCF_017873565.1 Lederbergia galactosidilytica | reverse complement strand
GATACTTAAGTTATTGAACCGCCGTATACGAGAACCGTATGTACGGTGGTGTGAGAGGTCGGCTAATCAATTAATGATTAGCCTCCTACTCGATTAAAAACTAAGTTCGTTATTCTTGATTTTTCATAGCCGCTTTTAATGCATCAGCTAAGCTATTACCAAAGCTTTCATCCTTTGTGTATTTTTTCAATAGTTGTTTTTCTTCTCTTTTCGTTACTGTTTTTTTCTGCTTATTGGCCTTTTCAACAAGATTACAATTTCTGCATTGAAAATATGTTCCTGCTTTTCCATTATGAATTTCCATTTTTTTATGGCATTGTGGACAACGGCGATTGGAAAGTTTTGGATCTTTCCGTTTACGGAATTGGCATTCCCGATTCGAACAAACTAACATTCGACCATCACGGCCTTTTACTTCTTTCATGAATGAACTACATTCAGGACATTTTGATCCCGTTAAATTATGGGCTTTATATTTTTGCTCACTGGATTTTACTTCTGCTACAAGCTGTTTTGTTTGTTGGCGGATTTGTTTTAGGAATTGTTCTGCCTTTCCCTTACCTCGGGCAATCGCTTCTAGCTCCGCTTCCCATTTTGCTGTTAATTTCGGTGATTTTAACTCGTCGTTTACTAAATCGATAAGTTGCTTCCCTTTTGGCGTAGGGTGTAGCCGATTGTTTTGACGATCAATTGTTTCAGAACTAAGTAGTTTCTCAATAATATCGGCTCGAGTAGCTGGTGTACCCAATCCATATTTCTCCATTCTGGCAAGCAAATCTGCTTCTGTAAATCGAGCCGGTGGTTCGGTTAACTTCTTTTCCAATTGAATATTTGTGATAGAAAAGGTCATGTCTCGTTTTACATTTCCCATTTTCCCATCTTTGCTATTTTCGTCCCTTTTTTCTGTAACAGCCTTAAAACCAGGGTCCAATATAATGGATTCATGGGCAGTAAAGGTTTGTCCAGCTACATTAAATTCTGCTTTAATAGTCTCATAACGGTACTTCGGATAAAATAAAGCTAAAAATCGACTAACAATCATCTCATATAATTTTCGTTCATCAGTAGAAAGATTACCTAATTTCGGCCGTTCGTCAGTTGGGATAAGAGCATGGTGGTCTGTTACTTTTTCATTGTTAAAAACTTTTTTCGCGATTACTTTCCCTCTTATAACAGGTTGAACGTCTTCTTTAAAAGCTGGGAATATAGCTTGCAAGCGGTCGCTCATCGTACTTTCCAAGTCTGTCGTTAAATAGCGTGAATCTGTCCTTGGATATGTGACTAATTTATGTTGTTCATATAAATTCTGAAGGACATTAAGTGTTTTCTTTGCCGAGAAACCAAAGCGGCGATTTGCATCTCGTTGTAACTCCGTCAAATCATAAGGTAGAGGCTGCTGTTCAGACTTTTCCTTTCGGCTGACTTCTGTTACTTTTGCTTGTTGTTTCTCTATTTTTTGTACAATTTGCTTTGCTTTAGCTTCATTAAAAACTCTTTTCTCACCATTCTCATGCCAAACAGCGTTTAATAAGCCGATTTTTGCTTGTATATTCCAATATTCTTTTGGCACAAATGCTTGAATTTGTTTTTCTTGATCAAGAATCATCGACAAAGTTGGTGTTTGTACCCGACCAGCGGATAAGGGATCATCATATTTCGTTGTTAGGGCACGTGTTACATTAAGTCCAATTAACCAATCTGCTTCAGAACGACAAACAGCTGATTCGTATAAGGAATCATATTGCTTTGCGGGCTTTAATTGTTTAAACCCTTCTTTGATGGCACGGTCAGTTTGAGATGAGATCCACAGTCGTTTGACTGGCTTTTTCCAATGGATTTTTTCGATAATCCACCTTGCAACAAGTTCTCCTTCACGCCCCGCATCGGTAGCAATAATAAGTTCGGATAAGTCTTTTCGCTTTACAAGCTGTTGAATACCTTTGAACTGGGGAGCTGTTTGCCGAATGATTTTAAGTCCCATTTTATTAGGGATAATTGGTAAATCCTCCATTTTCCAAGTTTTATATTTTGGGTCATAATCCTCAGGCATTTTCAACTCAATAAGATGACCTAAAGCCCATGTTACAACGTATTTCGGCCCTTCAATATAATGTTTTTGTTTATTTGTACAACCTAGTACACGAGCAAGATCTCGTGCCACACTAGGTTTTTCCGCTAAGACAAGTGATTTCAACTAAAGAACTCCTTTCAAATAGTGTTCAAAAAGGGATATAGAGAGAAGATGGTTAAAGGTGTTAGAAACAAATACTTAGTACTGCGTTTATACAAATCTTCCAGGATAAGGAGTTTCAAGCAGAAAAATATTTTTGCCATCACTTCAACTCGTGGATATATAGGTACTAAACGAAACGCCTCCCGTATTGATATGTCCTCTTATCAGATTTTTGAACATCCACTTTCAATCATACCCTTAAGTATATCAAAATAAATAAACGATAAAAGTAAAAAAGTTCTTTAGCGTCCATACATCTTTTTGATCTTTTGAATAGTATATGATGCAAGGGTGATCATTCACTCTTTAATTCTGACCTGGAGGTGAGAATATGGGCTTCTGTGGCGGCTACGGCGGATATGCTGGCGGAGCTGGCGGTGGTTACGGCTACGGCGGTGGCTTTGCGTTGATTGTTGTATTATTTATCCTGTTGATTATCGTTGGTGCAGCTTGGTTGTAGGATAAGAAAGATCAATGTAAGGCTGTATACTTGTTTTAAGAAAGCAGGAAAGTGGAGAGAATCTTTTCTCTCCACTCAACTTTATACATGTGAAACTGGAAGAATAATTGTGAATTCTGTCCAATTATCATCAGATGAGCAAATTAAATTGCCTTTGTGTTTGGTTATAATTTCTTTACATACATAAAGCCCTAATCCTGTTCCTGAATTTTTAGTAGTAAAGAAAGGATCGAAAATCGTTTCAACAATATTCTCGGGTATTTTAGGACCAGAATTTGCTATTTTGATGTAATTCTGGTGCCGTTCTTGATAGCCTGTTATCTTTATAACTGGCTTGGAAACTTGGCGGGACATCGCCTCTATTGCATTGAAAATAATATTGATGAGGACTTGTTTAATTTCTTCGGCATATCCATTTATGTATAGTTTTCCAATAAAATTTGTATCGAGTTGAACATTGGACTCTAAAATTTTTGGGTAAATGAAGGAAAGAATCTGATCAAATTGATCAGATAAGGAAAAAATACCTTTTTTTAGATTGGTCTTTTCTTTTTTAGAAAGCATTAGAAATTGGGTTATTTTTACTTTTAAATCGCTTAACTCATCTTGAATAATATCTAGATAGGGAAGATCTGGTCTATCGGAACGAAGTAATTGAATAAATCCATCTACAGTTGTTAAGGGGTTACGAAATTCATGAACAAAGCTCGCAGTCATCTGACCTAAGAGGGTTAAGCGATCTTCATGTTCCTTTTTAGCCTCGTGTAAAGATTTTTCTGACTCAGCTAGAGATTTTAATAAATAAAATATAAAAGAATCAATAATGGAAGATAGTTTATAATAAAAAACAAAATGGTTTTCTTCTTGAATAGGCAATTTAAAAATAATTGCGGTCATTTCGGTTTTTATACTTGTGATATTCTGTACTAAGAAATGCACAATACTTGGTTTATATATTAATTTCCTTGAAAGTTCTTCGGCTTTTTCTTGTAAATATTTTTCTTTCTCTAATTCGGATAATGTAGTGGCACTTAGGAAGATATCAAACATTAATTTTATATGAGTTTCCATCCATTCATTAAAAATGTTATCTGGTGACTTGAGAAGTTTTTCCTTCCAATGTGCCAAAACTCTCTTCTTCTGCATTTGTATAGAGGATAAAACGTCTTCTTTTATTTGGCTCATTTTTTCACCTCTTCTCTTTAATTCGGCTCTCACAATAAATATCCTTCTGTATTTACCAATAATTACCAAAAATTTATTAGTTTCGATTGTTTCATCTAAAAAACCAATTAATTTATACTTATTATCATACAATCTTTTATATGCATCCTCAATAAAGAACAGCTAATTTACTAATAATGAGATAAAATTATGTAAGAATAAGTAAGAAGTTGTGGATTATCTTATATAAAAGTATTATAGTGTATTTGGTTAATGAACTTGAAGAAGTGGTGAAATTGCTATGAAATCAATCACAACAATTGTAGAAGCAATAAAAAGATTTTGGAAAAAAGCACATTTAAATCAGATTTTAATCTTAATGATTTCTTTAGTTATTTTACTTGGATTGGGCTATTTTGCCTGGGTTGCTAGTACCACAAACGTGGAAGCACTAAAACAAGGATTGTCACAATCAACCATTATTTATGATAAAGATGGCGATGAGGCCAGCAAAATCTCCGCAAATAGAATGGAAGGAGTTTCGATTGACGAAGTTCCAGAGCATTTACAGGAAGCGATTATTGCAATTGAAGACCATCGATTTCGTGAACATAATGGTTTTGATGTGAAAGGGATCATGCGTGCCTTTTTCTCTAATTTAAAAGCTGGAAGAATTACTGCAGGTGGTAGCACAATAACACAGCAATTGACTAAGGTTGCTTTATTATCACCTGAAAGAACATACAAACGAAAGCTGGAAGAGATTTTTCTTGCTGTCAAGTTAGAGAAATCTTTTACAAAAGACGAGATTTTAGAAATGTATATGAATCAAGTATTTTTTGGCAGTGGTGGTTGGGGAGTTCAAAACGCCTCTAAAACATATTTCGGTAAGGATGTAGGGAATATCACGATTAGTGAAGCGGCGATGTTAGCAGGTATTATAAATCGTCCCTCAGCATTAGATCCTTATAAAAATATGGAAGCATCTATCGAACGACGTGACATTGTTTTAAGACAGATGGAAAAGTACGGAATGATTACAGAAGACGAGATGAATCAAGCCTTGAATGAAAAAATCGTCTTAAATAATCAAGGTGAAGATCCATTGAAAGGAAAGTATCCTTATTATGTTGATGCGGTGCTAAATGAAGCAATTAACAAATACGGACTTACACAGGATGAAATTCTAACAAGGGGTTATAAAATATATACACAGATGGACCAAAACCTACAATCATCATTGGAAAATGTATACAATAATGATGCTCTGTTCCCTAGTAGTAGTGATGGAACTTTAGCACAAAGTGGCGCTGTGTTACTTGATCCGAAAACAGGAGGGATTCGTGGGCTTGTAGGTGGGCGTGGGGAGCATACGTTTCGAGGATATAATCGTGCAACGCAATTAACGGCACAACCAGGATCTGTTATTAAGCCTTTAGCCGTCTATACTCCTGCATTAGAAGCAGGTTACAATGCTAATTCGATCTTGAAAGATGAGGAATCACTTTCTTTTGATGGTTATAAACCACGAAATGCAAACCATCAATATGCAGGTGAAGTGCCAATGTATCAGGCCATTGAAGATTCCTTGAACGTTCCAGCTGTTTGGCTGTTAAATGAAATTGGAATAGAAAAGGGGAGCCAAGCGCTTGAAAAATTCGGGCTTCCTGTTTCAGATAAAGATAAAAATTTGAGTCTGGCACTTGGTGGTACAGACACAGGATATTCCCCTAAGCAAATGGCGGAAGCCTACTCAGCTTTTGCAAATGGTGGCCAACGTATTCAAAGCCATATTATTACAAAAATTGTTGGACCAACAGGGAATGTAGAGGTAGAGGTTCATCCTAAAAAAACACGCGTAATGGATGCATTTACTGCTGAACAAATGACGGCAATGTTATTGAATGTCATTGATTCGGGAACAGGAAGTAAAGCGAAAATTGATGGGTATAAGCTAGCTGGGAAGACAGGTTCAACACAGGTATCTTTTGATGAAAATGGAACGAAAGATCAGTGGTTTGTTGGCTATACACCAAATTTGGTCGGTGCGGTTTGGCTGGGATATGATTACACGGACCAACAGCATTATTTAAAAGGAACAAGTGGCGACGTTGTAGTGCCAATTTTTCGTAGTATGATGGCGAACAGTCTTCCCCATATAGAAAATGAAGATTTTAAAACAAAATCAATCAATCAGAATATCGAAGAACAAAATAAAAAGGATAATCGTTCGATTAAAGAAAAATTAAAAGATTTTGATGAAAAAATGACAAATGAAGCAGAAAAATGGAAAGATAAAATGGACAAGGGAAAAGGGAAATTGCGGGAAATGGAAGAAAAATTGAGAAAGAAACTTAAACAGAAATTTGAATAATGACAGGCAACCCATCAGTTTATTTTTCGACTATTGGGTTGCTTTTTTTATGCCAAATAATAGCGGATAAATTATCCATAAATATTCATGTTAGAAGATGAAAAATTCTGTTGATTATGAGAAAATAGAGAAGAGGATGTTAGATATAGGAGGCTATACATATGGATTTTCGTATTGAGAAAGATACAATCGGAGAAATTAAAGTACAAAATGACAAATATTGGGGTGCTCAAACCCAAAGAAGTAAGCAAAATTTTAAAATTGGAACTGAAAAAGTTTCTATGGAAGTAATTAAAGCCTTTTCTCATCTTAAGAAAGCGGCAGCCATTGCCAATCATCAATTAGGCAAACTTTCTTCTGCTAAAAAAACAGCGATAACCGAGGCCTGTGATGAAGTATTAGCAGGGAAATTTGATGAACATTTTCCACTAGTTGTTTGGCAAACTGGAAGCGGAACTCAATCTAATATGAACGTAAATGAAGTGGTTTCCAGACGTGCGAATGAATTATTAGCGGAACAAGGAATAGAGGAGACAGTTCATCCTAATGATGATGTCAACATGTCTCAAAGCTCTAATGACACTTTTCCAACGGCGATGCATGTTGCCGCTTACCAAGAAATCCAAGAGTTATTATTACCAGCTTTACAACAGTTGAAATCTACACTACAGGAAAAAGAACAAGCCTATATGGACATTATAAAAATTGGTCGTACTCATTTACAAGATGCGACACCTTTAACATTAGGTCAAGAAATTAGTGGCTGGCGTGCAATGTTGGAAAGAAGCGAAAAAATGATCAAAGAAAGTGTTGAGCATTTACTCCATCTAGCCATTGGTGGTACTGCCGTAGGAACGGGGATTAACGCAGATCCTGCTTTTGGCGATATGGTGGCTGAACAACTAGGGAAACAAACCAATTACGCTTTTGTTTCGTCAGATAACAAATTCCATGCATTGACAAGCCATGATGAAATTGTCTTTGTTCATGGAGCTCTTAAAGGATTGGCAGCCGATTTAATGAAAATTGCTAATGATGTTCGGTGGTTAGCAAGTGGGCCACGAAGTGGAATTGGAGAGTTATCAATACCGGCTAATGAGCCAGGGAGTTCTATTATGCCAGGTAAAGTAAACCCTACCCAAAGTGAAGCAATCACAATGGTTGTAACACAAGTAATGGGAAATGATGCAGCAATTGGGTTTGCGGCCAGTCAAGGGAATTTTGAATTAAATGTTTTTAAGCCAGTCATTATTTATAATTTTTTACAGTCCGTGCGACTTTTGGCAGACAGTATGATTTCTTTTGACGAGAATTGTATCATAGGTTTAGAGCCTAATTTAGATGTGATTGCTGAAAATGTTAACCGCTCTCTTATGCTTGTGACTGCCTTAAATCCTCATATTGGCTATGAAAAAGCTGCTGAAATTGCTAAGTTAGCTTTTAAAGATGGAACCACTTTAAAAGAAGCAGCGATTAAGACAGGGTATTTGACAGCAGAACAATATGATGAGTGGATCGATCCAAGCAAGATGGTTAATGTATAATTAATGCGCAAACACCATGGCGATAGGAAGAACGGCTAAGTTCGCGACGTTTTTGACCCCTATATTAGTGTCGGCTTGAACGTTACAATGTTAGAACCTCAGATATTAGGTAGGTTTATCGTTTGAAAATTGGAAAGCCCCCAAATTTGGGGGCTTTAGCCATTATATTCAATTTTTATTAACCGTTATAGCCGCCGCCAAGTTGTTGTTGAGCCATAGATACTAGGCGCTTTGTAATTTCTCCACCAACAGAACCATTAGCACGAGAAGTTGTATCGGCTCCAAGATTTACACCAAACTCTTGTGCGATTTCAACTTTCATTGAGTCAATTGCTTGCTCAGCACCAGGTACTAAGATTTGGTTTGAGTTGTTAGAATTGTTGTTAGCCATTTCTGTCATCTCCTTGTTGTATTATTATGATATGGTTGGGTCAGCTGGATTTGCACCAGCACACTTATAGGTGTCCTACTGAGGTAAGACCCAGCGAGAATTGTGGTTTGTACTTTTTATTATGTTTTTTTACTTTGAAATTATTCATAAATGCTAGTGGGAATTTTTCCCGGGTTTATCTTGAAATAAGAATTGTGTTGGATTATGAATATTATTTTCTAAAAGAAAGTAAAAAAACCTACCAATTTTTCCAAAAAGGTAGGTTTTTCTGTTAAGTTTTAAATAGCTTTAGCGAATTCTAAGTTCAGACTCAGTATCAAAAAAGTGTACTTTGTTCATATCCAAAGCAAGTTCCATGGATTGTCCTGGTTCTGCAATCGTTCTAGAATCAATTTTTGCTACAAATTCTTGTTCTCCAATGGAGGAATAAAGCTGTGTTTCAGCACCTAAAAGCTCAGAAACATCGATTTTGACTGTAATTCTTGAATTAGGTGATGCTTCAATGAATGCAGGCTCATCATGGATATCTTCAGGACGTACACCCATCATAAGATCTTTCCCTACATAACCTTGTTCACGAAGCATTTTCATTTTGCCTTCTGGTACAGCTACTTTTGCTCCTCCATCAACTTTGAAACCATCATCTTCAAGTTTTCCGTTGAAGAAGTTCATTGCAGGAGATCCGATGAATCCACCAACAAAGACATTCTCTGGATTATCATATACTTCTTTCGGACTACCAACTTGTTGAATGACTCCGTCTTTCATTACAACAATTCGTGTAGCCATTGTCATTGCCTCAGTTTGGTCATGGGTAACATAGATTGTTGTTGTTTGTAGTCTCTGGTGCAATTTTGCGATTTCTGCACGCATTTGCACACGAAGCTTTGCATCCAAGTTAGATAAAGGTTCGTCCATAAGGAATACTTTTGCATCACGGACAATCGCACGACCTAAAGCAACACGCTGACGTTGTCCACCAGAAAGTGCTTTCGGTTTACGATCAAGGAAACTTTCAAGACCAAGAATTTTTGCTGCGTTATTTACACGTTCTTCAATTTCTTTTTTCGGCATTTTACGTAATTTCAATCCAAATGCCATATTATCATAAACACTCATATGTGGGTAAAGGGCATAGTTTTGGAACACCATCGCAATATCACGGTCTTTAGGTGCTACATCGTTTACTCTTTTATCATCAATGTAGAAGTCACCTTGAGAAATTTCTTCCAAACCAGCGATCATACGTAGTGTTGTAGATTTACCACAACCGGAAGGTCCAACGAAGACGATAAATTCTTTATCTTCTACATGAAGATTGAAATCAGATACTGCTGTTACTTTATTATCATAAACTTTATAAATACCATCGAGACGTAATTCAGCCATTGATAAAACCCCCTAAAATTAATGTAACTTCATTGTACAGAATCCGCTTTCAATAGGCTATGGACAAGGTGCACAAAAACACAATCAATTTTTTAGGCAAGATGCCCATTTATTCAGAAGACTAAAAGTTTGTGGGAATTTTACTTGGAGTTATTTACAATAGTGTAATGCACAGACATTGATGCAAGATATAGCGAGCTTAGCATCTCCCTATTCCTTCTCACAAGAAACATCAGGGGAGCTTATAGTACTTGCAGTAGGGGAATTATTAGTGCAGGTGAATGTCGCTAGCGATGTTCATGACTTTAACCGCTCTAGGAAGCAAAGAACGTCTTCCTAGAGGCATTACATTAGCTTGTCGTTCCCTACCGCCTAGGCTTCCATATGGAGACAAGCTAGATATGTAAAAAAGGAACCATGAAATGTTTTGATATCGATTCCTGTTTTCTCTATAAATTTATCGATACGATATTGAAGACTGTTACGGTGCATAAACAATTGTTTGGCAGTTAAAGTGGCATTTGCTTGATTTTCGATATAGGTTTTAATCGTTCTGATAAGATCAGGATCATCCAATAAAATTTGGTGAATATCTGCAAAAAGAATAGGACGCTCTTGTTCGGGAAGATTAAGATATGAATAATTAGGAATGGCTTTTTCCCGTGTCATAATTCTTTCTTCGGGATGATTAGATAATGAGACAGCCAACAATCTTTGCTCTAGTTGAAATAGTTGCTTTATTTGATTGTTAATAGGTTGAAAAAAGCCAAGGTGAAAATGAATTTTAATAAAGAAGTCACTTTCTAATGCTTCAATAGCAGAAGATAGTTCTTCTTCCGAAATACAGAGGTTTGGTTGATCTTCAATGATTACTCCATGGTGATGGCTAAAAGGAACAAAGATTACTTCATTCGAAAAAAGGCTTTTCGTCGCCTCTTCCCATTCTTTATATTGAAAGTCATCACGCATATTTGGGATGGTAAAATGAATAAAGCGAATATCGCTTGCTTTGGAATATGGAATTTTTCCATTATGTAGTAAAAATTGATACCATTCTTCCGCTAAAGGAGCGCGCACTATTTTCTGTCTTTGTTTTAATGGAAACAAGGTAGTAAGCAATGTTATTTCATCTTTAGTTAATTTTGCTTTAGGAATACCTATGTAAGAATCTTCAATTTCGTCCTTTAACCAAGTATATTGTGGATCAGTATTGGGTTTTAAACCCGTAATTGCATCTGGATATAATTGTAATAATTTCTTAATCATATAAAGCTCCTTTATTTAGTATCTGAATGAGCAATGATATTTGCAAATTCGTTAAACTATAAAGTTTTCGATAGTGGTATGCTTATGTCATTCACGATTTCATCTATTCTACAGAAAGAGAAGCTAGGAATGAGTCAGCCCTTTCATCTGTCACTAGCTCTAATGCCCTTATCCTTCGTTGTAAGCTTCAAACGTTTTTCATCTGCTAAAAAAGAGTATCACCACCAGTGCGAAAGGTGGCTTACAAACATCCTGCTGGCTCAAGTTGAGACTAGAACGGTATCGCCACAGGACGTGGCGAATTTAGCCGTTCATGTTGAAATTGTTGAGGATTCGTTTTATATCTCTTTAGGATCTTCTTCAGGAAAAAAATCGATAGCTTCCTCTATATTGGTAGAATCTTCTCTCATAAAGACTGATCCACCGGACATTCCTTCGTTGACCATTCGGTCGACATCCATATATAATTTATGACGACCTTCAAAGTCGGTATCAGGTAAAAATTGCTTTTTCTTATTGCTTTTCTTCATACCATCAGCCTCCTTCTATTTTAGTATGGAAGCTGATGGGCCTTTACATGCTCTTTAAATATTGGTAAAGCTCTTATAAGGTGTTCAGGGTGCAACTTGATAATTGTAATTGTTAAAGGGACTATCATTCAATATGCCCGCAACAGTCACGAACACGATTTTATAGAAGCATGCTTTTTGAAATTTTCTTATTTAGGATGTATCTTTAATCGACTAATTGCTGTTGGATATAAATGATTGACTAGCGTTCGTGATCATAAATATGGAAGATCATTAAGTCGTGAATCTGTTTCTCGATTTTGTCTTTATTACCTAGATCTAGAAATGTTAAAGGACATTCCCAATGAATTCGCCCATTGGGATAATAGAGACCGGTAATTTTTCTCTGATTATAAAAAAACGAGAATTTCCATCCTAAATGATGCTGGTTAGGAAGAATTGTTTGAACTTGAAAATGTTGAAACATGTTTCTTCACCTCTTATGTAGTTTACCAAATATAAACAGATCATTAAATAAGAAAAGCATAAGCGCCTTGAGCAATTTCGACATGTACTTCACAATAAGTCAGTTTGGCTTTTATTGTTTCAGGATATTTAGTAGAACATCGGCTTAAGGTCACTAAATTCGGGGGTAACGCTGATTGACTGGCATGCTGTGAGCCACTCAAGACTATGGAACACTAGCTAATTTTATATTTTCTAACCCTATAAAAAACATGAACAATACTTAGTTTCTAAGTTAAAGATAAGAAACCTTCCTTTGAATGATACGTAAGGAATGGTATAAAGAATTTAGAGCTAAACTACCTAGGAGGAGTCAAAATGCCGAATTGGATATGGACATTAATATTTATGATGGTGATTGGAGCAATCATTGGTGGTTTTACGAATTTTTTGGCTATTCAAATGCTTTTTCGCCCGCACCGTCCCATTTATATAGGAAAATGGCAGCTACCTTTTACGCCAGGATTGATTCCAAAAAGGCATAAGGAACTTGCTACGCAAGTTGGAAAATTAGTTGTGAATCATTTAGTAACACCTCAAAGTATACAAAAAAAGTTGTCTGACCCGAAATTTAAGCATGAAACAGAAAAATTAATTAGCGATAAAGTTCATAGTTGGCTAGACCAAAAATGGACAATTGACCAAGTATTGCATTATCTCCAGATCGAAAATGCAGAACAAAAAGCGAAATTCTATTTGCAAAATAAGGTGAAACAAAAATATGTAACTTTAAAACAGACATATGGTGATGTTCCAGTAAATGAATTGCTACCAGAAGAGTGGGAGATGAAGGTACAAGAAAAAATACCTGATCTTTCTGGAAAAGTTTTAGAGAAAATAATTGCTTACTTTTCAAGTGAACAAGGTGGAGAGAAAATAAATAAAATGATTGAAGACTTTTTCCAAGATCGCGGGAAAATTTGGTCAATGATTCAAATGTTTGTTGGTCATCAATCATTAGTCGATCGTTTTCAGCCTGAACTTATTAAGTTTTTACAAAATGATACTACTAAACAGTTGCTTGTCAACATATTACAAGCGGAATGGCAAAAATTACAGCAAAATTCTCTTGAGGAATTGTTGCCGAATTGGCAAGATGAGCCCTTATTGAAATACCTTGAAAATTGGACAGCAAAAACCATTCCATTAGAAAAGATCTTTCAACTTTCTATTCATGACGTAATTTCTCCTTATATTGAAAAACTTGACCAAAAGTGGATTCCCTTTCTCTTGGATTCTGGTGGTAACTACCTAGTACAGAGAACGGAAGAAATTATGCAACGGTTCCAAGTTGAAGAAATAGTACGTGAGCAAATTGAAGAGTTTTCAATAGCTAAGTTGGAGGGAATTGTTCTTTCGATTGCGAAAAAGGAACTAACGATGATCACTTATCTAGGGGCAATTCTGGGTGGGGTGATCGGACTAATTCAAGGAATCATTGTCATGATGACTTCTTAGTATGTTACACTGTTTGAGAAGGAGGAGATCTCTTATGGCAACAAATTTGTATGATTACGCATATGAGCTTGAAAAAGGCTTACGTCAAAGTGAAGAGTATGTAGAATTAAAAACCATGTATGAAGCGGTGGAAAATGACGCTACTGCTAAGTCAATGTTTGATTCATTTCGGCAAATTCAAATGCAACTTCAGCAAAAGCAAATGGCTGGACAAGACATCTCTGAAGAAGAGGTCCAGCAAGCTCAATTGATTGCAAATCAGGTACAACAAAATGAAAAAGTAACAAAACTAATGGAAGCAGAACAAAGAATGAGCATGGCGATTCAAGAATTAAATAAAATCATCATGAAGCCACTAGATGATTTATATGGCATTGTCCAAGGACAGTGAGAAGAGGGAGCCGCTTTACTTAAGCGGTCCTTTTTGATCGTTGATACCCCATTTCAAGTTCTAACTTGCAGATGTGCGCATAAAATATGATAGAGCGAGTGGGTCCTGCACAATAGGGGGGTATCAGCATGATATATAAGTTACTAGCTTTAAATATTGACGGTACGTTATTGCAGGATAATGGCCGTATAAATAAAGTAACGAGAGATGCGATTGATTATGTTAATGATAAAGATGTTAAAATTATTGTTAGTACCTCAAGAAATTTTCCCGCGGCAAAAAGGGTAGCGAAATTATTAAAAATTAAAGAGCATATTATTTCCCATCAAGGTGCCTTTATTGGAAAAGAGCTGGATAAACCTGTTTTTGTGAGAAGGATTTCAGAGAATATTACAGGGGAAATGCTTGGATTATTGGAATCATTTTCCTGTCAGATTAAAGTCATTCATGAAGAGTTGATGTTTGCAAATAAGATGAATTTACCCAATCAGTTAACGGGTAGGGTCGTTTTTCAAAAGGCAAATCGTATAGCCTATTCAGAGCAATACGTAGATAATCTTCAAGAAAGCTTTCAGCAAAACCCGGTCTCTCCAATGATGATTGATGTATTATTTGAACATAAGCATGATCGTGAAGATGCTATAAAAGTAATAGATGAAATGTATGATGAGGTAGAATGTATTAAATCCAATCCACTACGTTTAATGATTGTTCCAAAAATGGTGTCCAAATTAACGGGAGTTCAATTTTTATGTGAACATCATGGAATAAAAAGGGAAGAAGTAGTAGCAATCGGTTCAGATTTTGATGACTTGCCACTCATTCAATGGGCAGGACTTGGAGTGGCAATGGGGAATGCTCCATTAAAGGTACGAAATGAAGCAAATTGGGTGACGAGATCTTACGAAGATAATGGTGTAGCGTACATGGTGAAAGAGCATTTTCGTAAACAACATCGTCTTGGTTTTTTAAGAAATATTTTAAAAGAATAAAGAAAAATCCAAATGAACAAATATCCTCGGTAAATGAAAGACAGCGTGTCCATACGCTGTTTTTTTGTGCTTATTTATTGTATGATGGAACATATATTCGTTGTGAGGAGGATCCAATTGAAAAAAGAGATTCGCTTTATTCATACAGCTGATTTGCATTTGGACAGCCCTTTTCTTGGGCTAAAGGATGTACCAACAAATCTTTTTAAACGAATTCAAAATAGTACCTTTCAAGCTTTTGAAACACTTATTGATGAAGCCATTGAAAGGCAAGTGGATTTCTTTGTCATTGTCGGAGATTTATTTGATGGGGAAGATCGAAGTATAAAAGCACAAGCAAAATTGAGACAGCAAATGGTGAAGCTTGAGCAGGCAGGAATCGAAGTTTTTATTTCGCATGGAAATCATGATCATTTATCCGGAACTTGGTTGAATTTAGATATGCCCTCAAATGTTCAGATATTTCCTGAAGAAGTTACCTGTATCCCTATTACAACTAAAACGGGATTAAAAGTTCATTTATATGGCTTTAGTTATCCAACTAGGCATGTAACAGAGCGGATGGTTTCAAAATATATCAAAGAAGGTGAGGCAGATTTTCATATCGGACTTTTACATGGACATTGTGAAAGTAGTCGCAGTGAGCATCAACCATATGCCCCATTTTCCATTCAAGAATTATTACAAACACAAATGAATTACTGGGCATTGGGTCATATACATAAAAGCCAAATAATGCATGAAGATCCACATATTGTTTATCCCGGTAATCCACAAGGTCGCCACAAAAACGAAAAGGGGAAAAAAATAGGTTATGAGGTAGTGATAAATGTTGAGGGGCAAACGACTCTCCAGCCAATTCCGACCTCTGTAATTCAATGGGAAAGCTTAGAATTACATTGTACAGAAGAAATGACTTTTACTGACTTGTATACAAAATGTGAAACAGCTATGGAAACTAGCCTTGATCAAAAAAAGATTAGTATATTACTTGAAATTAATTTCAAAGATGCGGGTTATCTTTCTGCCGCTATTAAGCAAAAGCTTGAGAACGGTGAGTTTTTGGAAATGCTTCAAGAGGGAACAGATATAGGGGATATATTTATCTGGCCATATAAAATTAATATTGAAGAAAACAAGTCAGAGGCAATTTTATTGGAAGATCCGACCTTTTGGAAGCTAATGACACAAACAATTTCAGGTTATCGGGATGATGAGATCGATGAGACGCTATCGACCCTTTATACCCATGTCTATGCCAGCCGCTATTTATCTCCACTAACAGATGTGATGAAAGCTGAACTATTAGTGGAAGCCCAGGAATTAATTGGGGAACGATTAGTTGGTAGGAAGGAGGGCGGGAAAAGATGAAGATCAAAAGCTTGTCTATATATGGCTATGGGAAATTTACAGGGTTTGAATGGAATGCTATTGGTTCTTTGCAAGTTGTGTATGGCCGTAATGAAGCGGGAAAATCGACAATGATGTCCTTTATTCATAGTATTTTATTTGGTTTTCCGGCTAGACAGTCTGCTCAATTACGTTACGAACCAAAATACAGTCATGTTTATGGTGGGAAAATAGTTATTGAGACGGAAACCGATGGAGAAGTTGTGATTGAGCGGTTGAATGGAAAAGCTGGGGGTGAGGTTCAAGTTCAATTTGAAGACGGTACAATCGGTGGGCAAGATAGGTTAATTCAGTTATTAGCTGGTATGAATAAATCATTGTATCAAAATTTGTTTTCATTTGACCTTAAGGGGATCCAAGATGTCCAACGCATGCAAGGAATGGAAATTGGCCGTTATTTATTAGCAGCAGGTACGTTTGGAACTGATCAACTACTCTCAGTAGAAGAGGAGCTAAAAAAGCAATCTGAACAGTTATTTAAGCCAAATGGCAGAAAGCCAAAATTAAATATACTATTGAAAGAATTGAAAGAATCTGAAGTAGAATTGAAAAAAGCAAAGCAGCAAAATAGTGATTATGAATCATTATTATCAAGAAAGTCACGTCTAGAAGCGAAACATCTGAAACTTGAAAAAGATTTAAAAGAGCAATCCGGTAATTTGCAGAACGTAACAACAGTACTGGAAAAATGGGCCATACTTCAAGAAAATCTAAGAATTGAGCAGCGTTTAGAAGAACTCGGGACGGTAGACTTCCCTGTTGATGGTTTGAAAAGATATGAAAATTATATAGAGAAACAGATACTACTTCGTAATCAAATAGATGGTATTGTCAGAAAACTTGAGAAAACAAAGCAAAATCAGGCAGAATCGCGACCATCCCTTACTTTTCAACCGGTCATCCATCGGGCTGAAAAGCTTATTCAAGAATGGCCGTTATTTCTGCAAAATCAAGAGGATATAGAGGATGGGAAAAGGAAAGTAATAGAACATAAAGTGAAAATCGAAGAGATAGAACAAGCTTTAGGCCTCAATGGCCAATCAGCAAATTTGAATTTAGGTATTGCGATAAAAGAGCAAATCAGGAAGTTACTAAATGATCAGCTTAAATTCCAGTTACAAACTGAGGAACTTTCAAAACAACGGCAAAAAACTGTACAGGAATTTGAAGAGATCGAAGCCCAGTGTCAAAGCATTGAAGAGAATTTATGGTCAGAAACCGATTTTAAGCAACTGCAGATAGACAAAAATGATTGGATCAGATTAGAAGAATTATTGGAAGAGAAGAAAAGGCAGAATCAAAATCGGCAAGATCTTAGCAAAGCAAGTAAAAAAAGCAACTATATAAAAATGGGGGAAGGGATACTTTTCCTCCTTAGTCTTATGCTGTTTTTCTGGTCAATCTTCACATCGCAATGGCTTCTAGGGGTATTTACTGCTGGAATATCCGGCTATATATTATTTTCCGCTTTTTTCACAAATAAAGCCAAGAAAAATTCAGACGAACACTTAACATTACAAATTCAGGAATTAACAGCAGAATTAGAAAAACGCAGTAAGGATTATCATCCGCTTTTTGTTTATGAAGAACAACTTGAATTACGGAATGAATGGAAGAGATTATATCAAATTCTAGAGCAAAAAGAACAAGCAAAGGGAGAGTTACGTGAACAGGAGCAACATCTAACCGACAGCTTAGAGTGTACTAAAGTAAATGTTCAATCATATAAAGAGGCATTAGGATTGTCTATGGACTTTCCGGACATTCGTTTAGAGGATGCCATAGATTTATTATCAGAAAGAGCGGATCAGCAAAAGCAACTGGAAAAGCTGCAAAAGAGCTTACAAGCAAAAGACGAAAAGCAGAGGATTTGGTTGCGAGAGCTTGAGATAATTGCCAGTGCAGCTAATTGTCCTTTTGAGAACCCTTCGGAAACGGGCTTTTTACTTAAACAGACATTGAAGCTTGAAGAAGAGAAAATAATTAGACTAAAGGAATGGGAGATTAAAATAGAAGAGTTAGAGAGTGAGAGGCGAATTCTTGAGGCGGAATATAAGGAATATAGTCAGCTCACTAGCCAATTACTGAAAAAAGCTGGTACAATCGATGAAGAAAGTTACCGAGTTAAAGCTAAAAAGTACGAGGAAATGTGCCAATTACAGTCAAGACAACAGATTTTGCAGGATCAACTTAACCAGTCAATAATGAATGATTTTAATCATTATCCTTCACAAAAAGAAATAAAAGAAACACATACTCGGCTCATAATGTCCATCAAAGAAATAGAGAAGGCTCTGAAAGAGGTCCGGCAAGAAAGGGCTACACTTGATCATCAAATTGCTGTTTTGGAGGAAGGTGGCACATATACAGAAAAACTCCATCGTTTTTATCAATTTAAGGCAAACTTTCAAGAAGAAGCGATGAAGTGGGCTGAGATAAATATGGCGGTCTCTTTATTACAAAAAACGATGAATAATTATATATCTGATCGATTTCCAAAAGTTGTAGAGAAAGCTAAAGAGTATTTTTCATTTTTGACAGATGGACAATATTCATCATTAGCTTTTCAAGAAAATGATCAGCTATTTGTGAAGAGAAGTGATGGGGCCTTGATGGAGCCCATTGAACTAAGTCAAGGCACGAAGGAACAATTGTATATTGCTTTAAGATTCGCTTTGGTTTTTGTTATTCAGAGTGACTATTCTTTTCCTATTATGATAGACGATGGTTTCGTGAATTTTGATAAAGAGAGAACGAAAAAAATCTGTGAGCTAATTCAAAAAATGAGTAAAGAAACACAAATACTAATATTTACCTGTCACGAACATATCAAAGAATTGTTTCCAAGTAATTGTGTCTATACATTATCTAGCAATCATCAACAGAGTTCAGAAGGCGACAAGAGTCATAGTATGATATAATCTTTAAAAGCAGCGACTAGGAACGGAGGCATTGGAAGATGAAAGGAATATTAGAACATGAGGTTGGGGAACAAGTTGACCTCTTTTTATTGATTAAAAGTGCAACAAAAGGTATGGCAAGTAATGGGAAACCTTTTTTAACTTTAATTTTACAAGATAAATCTGGGGATATTGAAGCTAAACTATGGGATATCTCAAATGATCAAGTAAGAATCTTCCAAGCGGAAACGATTGTACGTGTAGCTGGTGAAGTACATAATTATCGAGGGAGATTACAATTAAAAATTAGGCAAATTCGTCCTGCAACTGCACAGGATGGCGTGAATGTTGCTGATTTCCTTGAAACAGCCCCAATAGATAAAGAAGAAATCTCAAGTAAAATCACTCAATATATTTTTGAAATGAAGAATCCGAATATCCAACGAATCACTCGACATTTGATGAAAAAATATTTAGATCGCTTTTTGGAATATCCAGCAGCGACGAAGAATCATCATGAATTCGTATCTGGGCTTGGCTATCATGTTGTATCTATGCTTGATCTAGCAAAAGCCATTTCAGAGCTCTATCCGTCGCTGGATCGGGATCTTTTATATTCAGGTATTATCCTTCATGATTTAGGGAAGGTCATTGAATTGTCAGGCCCTATTTCTACGACTTATACTGTAGAAGGAAATTTATTGGGGCATATTACGATTATTGTGAATGAAATTGCGAAAGCGGCAGAAGAATTAAGCATTCAGGGTGAAGAGGTTGTTGTGCTACAGCATATCGTTTTAAGCCATCATGGTAAGTTGGAATGGGGAAGCCCGAAGCAACCAATGATTAAAGAAGCGGAGATCCTTCATATTATTGATAATATTGATGCAAAAATGAATATGTTAGATCGAAGTTTAAAACGGGTCAAACCTGGTGAATTTTCCGAAAGAATCTTTCCTTTGGATAACCGCTCATTTTATAAACCGACTTTCCATTCTTAATAAGCTGTCCAAAAAGGTCAATAAATGAATTGGCTTTTTTGGCGGCTTTTTTTAAAAAAAGCCATTTAAAACTCATGCTTTTTCATAAAACGCAAAATATGAACAATTTCCATTAGGGTGAATGCCTTTAAAATAAAGGCATTTTTTTAATCTTTGCACATATACTTAAGTAAATAATTTAGTCTTTGGACCAGTACAGATTGGACAAGTATAGGAAGGAGTGGTGGACAAGCATGAGTTTACCTATTTGGATATACGTAGTGGTTGCAGGGGTTTTTATAAGTGCATTTATGGCGGTGAAGACAGCTAAGGAAGATCGAGATATGGAAGAGGAATGGATCGAAAAAGAAGGGCAAGTTTACCTGGATCGAATGCAAAAGGAAAAAGCGGAGAAAAAGAAGGTTAAGGTAACGAGTTAATAACAACAAAAACAGCTACCCTTGGCAGCTGTTTTTGTTGTTATAAGCTATAGATTATTTATCTTTATTTTCATCTTTTGCTTTATCATCTGAGGCATCCTGATCATCAGCTTGATCCTGTGCGGACTCATCATTTTGATCATCTACTTCATTATTACTTGTATCTTCAGGGTCTGGAGCGTCCAGTATGGAGTCCAAAGATGTTTTTAACTCTTCGTCTTTTACTTCTACTTTTGCTTTTTTAAGTTCAGCCTTCATTGCTTGAAGGATTGAATCTTGATCAAGCTTGGCAACTTTTAATTCTTGCGTATATTCATCTTTTACCTTATCGAATTCATCTTTTTTTGGTTTTTTCGTTACTTCAATAATATGCCAGCCGAATTGAGTTTCAACCGGAGCGCTCACTTCGCCTTCTTTTAAACCAAAAGCAGCAGCTTTAAAGTCTTCATCCATTTGTGGATCATCTCTAGAGATAGTACCAAGGTCCCCACCAGTTTGAGCTGTTCCATCTTGGGAATATTCTTTAGCTAGATCTGCAAAATCTTCCCCATTGTCCAATTTTTTCTTAACTTCTTTGGCTGTTTTCTCATCTTCTACAATAATGTGTCGAACATCAATATCAGGTTCTTTCTGATCATAATATTCTTTTACTTCGTCATCTGTCACTTTAATGTCTTTTGTTGCTGCTTTTTGTTGCAACAAGTTAAGGCGAAGAACTTCTTTAAAATCATCTTCATCTTCGAAGCCAGATTGCAGAAGTTGCATTTCAAATTGTGCTCCAAGTTGATCTTTAATTTTATTTAATTCTTTATCTAATTCTTTATCGCTCACTTTATACTCTTTTTCGAGTACTTTCTCCACAACAAGTTGTTGAAGAACTTGATCCCCAACTCTTTCTTTCATTGCTTCGTATAACTCATCTTTTGTTACATTTCCTGCTTTTGATTTTACAACGGTATCCCCGCCACCACTACATGCAGCAAGTCCAACTACACCAGCCGCTAACGTTAGGGAAAGTACCCACTTTTTCATAATTGACAACTCCCTACAATTTATGTGTTCAAAAAGGGAAATAAAAAGAGCCGAAAAATTCGGTTCGCGATTTTTATCAGACTTTTTGAACCTCTTCTTTATGTCGAAGATTGTTTCAAGCCACAAGACATACTATAACATAGTTTATCGTGGATGATAAATACTTTTTTAAAACGATTCATCAAAATCTAGGCATTTGCTCCAAACAGATGCCTTGTTAAGAGCATAAGGTATAAAGAATGGTCATAACATCCATTTGGTTAGAAACTCTGGTTTTTACTCCAATTTGACGTTTTATTGTTCAAGTTCATTATAAACATGAATGTAATTTCCGAAAAAAATGCAAAACTTGGGCAAACGTCCTAACCATTGACAAAAAATTGAATAATATAAAGTAAGATCTAGAGGAGGTGTTGTAATTGTCAGCTGGAGCTGGTTACGGCGGAGGCTTCGCCCTTATCGTTGTCTTGTTCATTCTGTTAATTATCGTGGGGGCGTCTTGGCTATAATATAAGACCGATAAAAATATAAAAAGGCGGATTTCCCTATTGGGGAAATCTGCCTTTTTATTTAATCTCTGTATACTTGCCTTGACGCTTTGCTCCTTTGGCATTGCGCTTCAGTTAGGTTTCAGCGAGCTGATCAAGGGACATTCGCTTTTATTGTTACGTATACAAAATCTCAATGTAGGTAGAAAAAAGGAGAATAGTAATCAGAGTGTTAATCGTTCGAAAAACTTTGGGTTGGCGTTCTTCTGGAATTTCCCTAAGGACACAGAGGGAGTTGGTAAGGTTGTTGAATATGTATAAAATAATAATAGCAAAAATAAAAAAAAGCGAGATCAATATTTATTCCTTCCCTTCGTCTCCTATATACTAAAAGAATAGCAAACTTATTGTAAAAAAGATAGAGGAAAATATAAGTGGATATTCAAAAAGTTACAGTAAGTATGGTGACTGGCGATGGAGGATTGTCGTACATAGATCGACTAAATCGCAATTGAACCGAAATATCCCGAACAAGTTCGCCTTTAACGTCATAGTGCTTTTATCCTCCTCTTTGAATACGAACTAATAACGAAAACGAACTAGCTCCCTCATCTACTTTGTTTGAGAAAATGAGGGAGGTAGGGTAGGTCTTGCATGTAAGGAAAAAACGTGCAGGCATCCTGTAAAATTCTTGAGCTAATATTAATTTTTTACAAGAATTTCATAGCCATTTTCGTTTTCCTCAATAAAAGCCCCACTAGGAGAAGCTAAAAGAGTTTTTAAAAATTTAAAGTCTGGTGTACAGATGCCGATATGATAAGATAGCAAAATAGCAATATAATGCCGATAACTTGGAAATACAAATAGCATTGCAATCAATATAGAATTAATGACGAAAAATGGAAAAATAAGTGCCAGGGAGTACTGGACTTTAGAAACAGGTGTAAAAATATTTAATTGCATTGTAGGTAAAATATAAAAATACCATTCAATTTTTAATTTTATTTTTCCGTATGCACATTTTAATGGCAATAAGTGACAAAGTTTATGCAATGGATATAGTAGAATAAGAATAATAAAAAAAGTAATTGCATGATTATCTTTTAATTGTCCAGAGGCCATTGTTTGAATCAAAACGTAAATAAATAGAAAAACAAGTAATGAAATAAAACTAGAAGTGGTGAATATCCTAAAAAAATGATATTTTCTATTTACATTATAAGATTTCCAACAGTGCATTGTTTAAGCCTCCAAAAAGAAATTGAATAAATAACTCTACATACTTTACGACGAAATACAGGTAAAATCAATAGGCTTTTAGAATAAATCTAATTGGACAAATTTCACCGGAAATCCGGTAAGACTAAGATAAAGATATGAGGTAGTCATAATGGATCATTTGTTAGCAAGAATTGAAAAATTAGAATACCATCAAACCTTATTAATGAAGATGATAAGAACGGACGGATTTGAGTTTGACCGATTGGTGATCGCTAATAATTTGGGACAAGCTGAGGTAGAAGAATTCTTGGCAATGTGTGAGGAATTGAGTAAAGAAATGCTCGAACAAAAAGCAGAGAAATTTATTTTTTATGCTCCGCTTTTTGTTCAATTTAAACAAAGGCTTACACCTAAGTTAGATCATCGTGAGGTGGTCGAGGCATGCTTGAAGCAACAAGTTTTCCCGGAGCTCATGGAAAAACTTAAACGAAATATTGAGGGCTAAACGACATTTTCAACATCTAAATCTTTACTCTCTTCTTTTTCTAAGAATTCCTTTTCTAACCGGGAAAAGGATGTCTCGAATATTTCCATGAAATCCTCACCGTAAATATTGCGAACAATGGCGAGAAGTTCAATTACTTCGGGAAACTTACCATACAATTCACGCAAAGGAAGGGAACCGCGATAAACAGAATTTTTGGTAGGATCATAGGCTTCCATTAATTCCATTAGTAATTTCGTCCCTTTGTCCGTGAGCTTTATGTATGTATTACGCTTATCATTTTCTCGTTTTGAAAGGGTTAATAATTCCCTTTCTTCCAACTTTTTAGAAAAATTAAAAGCTGTAGAAACATGCATAACACCAAATTTAGAGATGTCTGAAATCGTAGCCCCATTTAAATAATGCGCAATCCATAATACATGATGTTCATTAATGTTTAAATCGAATGGTTTAATCCATCTTTGCCAGTCTTTCTCAATCGCTTTCCAAAGTGCCTTAGATAACTGGGCCATTCTTTGAGTAAAAAGCATAGATTCTGAAAATGAATATTCTTTTTCTTCCATTTTTTTCCCCGCCTTTTATACTTTAATAACATTATGCCAATAAAGTAAAGATTAATAAAGATATAAATTAACAAAATTTTTAAAAAGGAAAAAATGAAGGATTTCCTTGTCCATTGGAAATCCTTCATTTTTAGGAAGTTTAAACAGAAAGTTGATTTTCTTTTATTTTTTCTTCAAGTTGTGAGATGGTTTTCTGAATTTCTTGCATTTCCTCTTGTAGTACCTTTTTATTCGGTTCTACGCTTTTTTGCCACTCTTCTACTGCTACCTTGACATCAGCGGCAAGCTCTTTAATAACTTCCTTCCCCTCTTTTGATACTTTTGTGACCGAATCCTTAATATCCATAACATCTTCTTTTAATTCTGTTGCCATTTTAACCCAATCATTTTTAGATTCTTTTACTTGAGTACGTAACTCTTTACCTGAACTTGGGGCAGTGAGTAAGGCTGTTGCTGCTCCCACAACACCGCCAACAAGAATACCAGTTATTAGTGCTTTTCCATTCATACGTATCACCTCAGAAATAATCTTTTTTTAATACTTTCTCCATTTTATAAAAAAGTCCTTCATTTTTCTTTACCCCATCTACTCATGGTTACTCATATAATAGCATAAGATGAAGTATTGGTTGGCTATTAAAAACTAAGGAAGAAAAACATCCCTGATTGAAAATCTATCCAAAATCTGACATGTTATATCAACGTCAAAGCGTGCAAATCTTCTGCCAGTTAGTAGAAGATACTAGTGTAGGTGTTAGCAATTAATGGCAAACATGGAAGCGATTTAAACATATGCTAAGGAAAAGTGGCAATGGAGAGAAGAGGTGAGCGGAAATGTTAGTAATAAAATTTATGATGATCATCTTGGGAATCATTTTGCTTTTAATTATGGGCTATCAAATCATAATGTATTTGCGTCCAGGGATTTTTCCGCCAAAGAAGGTCGTGAAAGACCGAATAGTTCTTAGCGGAGGACTAGGTATTATATTTTTGTTTATTGGAATTATTATTACTATATTTGGAAAATAAAAAACTGGTATAACCAAATGGATATACCAGGTAGGACATTTAATTACATTGAAGCTGTAGAAGCAAAATTCGTTCTCTTTAGGATTGCCGTAACAAACGGGTATAGAATGAACAAGATAACGGCATTGAGTGCCATTGCTGGTAATACCCCAGTGCCAAATAAGATAATAAATGGTCCAGGTAATTCAAATAGTAAATAGGCTGAACCGAGGAATAAAGTTCCTGAGATGACTGTGCAAACAATCGTAAGAATAGTTAAAGAAAGTTGCTTTGACAGTTTCTTGCTTAGTAATAGAAATAGTCCATAAAAGACAAAGGCTGTGATGGGCTTATCAATGATGTTTGGAATTTGCCCCATTGGAAAACTTGTTGTTAAAGCAGTTAAAAGTCCTGTGGCAATTCCTAAAAGTAAGACATTTTTCTTTTCAGGAAATAAAGCAATACCGAGAAACATCATTGCCAGCATCATATCAGGTTTTATCGCCCATGTTCCAGGCATAACTAAATGGAGCACCGTCCCAATTCCTAGCAACATAGATAAAATAACAAGTGTTTTTGTCTTCATCTTCTCTCTCCTCTTCTCATCTAACTATTCATTCCTGTCGTGCACTATTGCCGACAGCGAAAGATAAGACTATTTTATCATAGGAGAACAGATAAAGGAAGATAAAAAAACTCCCAGTAGGCGGGAGTTTAAGGTTGAATGGCTTGGTTTATCGTTGAAGCAATCTGTTGTAAATCATCTGCCGTATATTCAGATTGATGGCTTATAAATTTTTTTTGAATGCCATCTTTCTCGTTATAACGTGGAACAAGGTGTAAATGATAATGAAAAACTTCTTGTCCAGCAAATGAACCATTATTATTAATCATATTTAAACCATTAAGATCAAATTCGGAACGTAGAGCCCGTGATATAGCAGGTACAACAGAGAATAATTTTTCAGCTGTTTCTGCTTCTAAATCAAAGACATCTTTTTTATGTATTTTTGGAATGACAAGAGTATGTCCTTTGGTTACCTGGCTAATATCAAGAAATGCCAATACATCATCGTTTTCAAATACCTTTGCAGATGGAATCTCCCCGTTAATAATTTTGCAAAAAATACAATCACTCATTCATATCACCTTCCATTCATTTACATTTATTTTAACATAAAGTGATACTTCAATCAGTTTATGGCTATGAATGATAAATAAAAAAGGTGCAAGGTTTCATAAGAAACCTTGCACTGTGAAGGGATTTGCGGGTTTTTAAAGGAAAGATTCTCTTTGTAAGTTATCTCCTTTTACAGAAACAACTTAGTAAAAAGATTTTCCCGACTTTCCATTACCATGCCCAACGGAACCATCTCCCTTGTCAATAGTCAAGTTTGATTTATCCAATTTTCATGATCAATGTTTATCGTGACTTACTTTCCATGGCTGTTTTTGTCTTTCGACTGTTTCAGCTGCTTTCCCGCCCCTTCATCCATTATAATGGCCAGAATTTCGGATCTTCATACTGGTAAAAAACACCAATTTTTATAATAGCTAAACTGGTTGCCCGTATCCGCATTTGCTCCTTACTGTTTGTTGGCCTGAGCCTTATTACCTCCTTAAGTAGATATCAACATTGTGTGGCTTTTGATACTGAAACCATTAAGATGAGCCTGTTTTATTTAATAAATGGTTTTTCGTGGAAGAATAATCGCCATTGGGTAAAGTTATTTGGTAAACTAATGTACAGAGAATTAAAAGAGAGGACGAGAATATATGCCTTTACTGGATATAAAAGATGTTACGGGCGGGTATACAAAAAAAACAGTCATTCAAGATCTTTCTTTTCAAGTGGATGCTGGTCAGATTGTCGGATTAATTGGCCTGAATGGAGCAGGGAAAAGTACTACAATTAAACATATTATTGGATTAATGGAACAACGTTCAGGCGAAATAACCATTAATGGCTTATCGTTAAAAGAAAAACCGGAAGCTTATAGAAAGCAATTTTCGTTCGTGCCAGAGACACCTATTCTTTATGAAGAATTGACTTTGGAAGAACATTTAAAGTTAACTGCGATGGCTTACGATATTCCTGAAGAAGTTTTTCAGAAACGAATTACTCCATTATTGAAGGAATTTCGACTTGATCAGAAGCTGAAGTGGTTTCCAGCTCATTTTTCTAAAGGGATGAAGCAAAAAGTCATGATTATGTGTGCTTTCTTAAATGAGCCCTCTTTATATATTATTGACGAACCATTTGTTGGACTTGATCCATTAGGAATTCAATCTCTTTTAGATTTAATGGCTAAAATGAAGAATAATGGGGCAGGGATTTTAATGTCAACCCATATTTTAGCTACAGCTGAGCGTTACTGTGATCGTTTTATCATTTTGCATAATGGAAAAATTAGAGCGAAAGGAACGCTCAAGGATTTACGAGAGGAATTTGCAATGAAAGATGCGACACTAGATGATATTTATTTGCAATTGACAAAGGAAGAGATCGATGAAAACAATAAATGAATTGTGGAAGGAAAGAGTACAAGCATATATAACTGAACTACAGAAATATATGAAATACATGTTTAATGACCATTTATTATTTGTTCTCATTTTTGGTGGGGGAGCGGCTCTATACTATTACTCTCAATGGGTTAAGACACTTCCGACTTCATTTCCAGCAGCGATTATTATGGCTATTCTATTCGCTATCGTTTTATCGGCAAGTCCTATTGTTACCCTATTAAAAGAAGCAGATATTGTTTTTATGCTTCCTCTTGAGACAAAGCTTAAGCCCTATTTCCAAAAGGCGATCATATTAAGTTTGTTTGCACAAATTTATCTTATTGTTTTCGTTGTGGCAGCATCCATGCCAATGTTTGTGCAAGTTACAGGGAAGAGTTTTAAGTGGTTCTTATATTTATTGCTCTTAACAGTTTTGTTAAAGTATTGGAATTTATTGATTCACTGGTGGATGCTCAAAATATCTTCCTCCTATTCGTTTTTTTTCGATTGGCTAATTCGATTTATGATAAGTGGGCTTCTGTTATATTTTATATTAAATGATGCTTCATTTTGGTTTATTGGTGCGATCTTATTTATTTTGGCTGCTTATTCGCTTTATGTTAGAGAAGCAGCTAAAAATAAAGGAATTAACTGGGAGCGACTTATTGATAAAGAGCAGGCTAGGATGCAAGCATTTTATCATCTGGCGAATATGTTTACGGATGTACCTCATTTAAAAGGACAGGTTAAGAGAAGACGTTGGCTTGATAGCTTATTTTCTTCCATTCCATATGGGAGTGAGCAAACGTATCGGTTCTTATATTCTCGCGCCCTGATAAGAACGAATGAATATTCGGGATTAATTTTAAGATTATCTGTCATTTCAGCCCTCATAATTCTTTGGAGTGACCAATTATATTTATCACTAGTGATCTCTCTATTGTTTATTTATTTAACAGGCTTTCAGTTATTTCCTCTTTTAAGGCGCTATGAAATGAAAATCTGGACAAATCTCTATCCGATTGCCAAAAGTCAAAAAAATAGTGCCTTTTTACAATTATTATTAAAAATATTGCTATTCCAGGCAATTCTATTCGGTCTTTGCGCATGGATAGGAGGGGATATCGTACAAGGTGCCATCGTAACGGGAATTTCGCTTATCTTCGCTATTCTCTTTGCGCGGATTTATGCTCCAACTAGAATAAAGAAAATGTTCTCTGTAAGTTGATTTTCGCTACAGGTGGACCATTCCACCAGCGGTCTGTGAGCTTCCTCGTCGCTATACTTCAGAGGAAGCTCACCCTGACACGCATTTGAAGCTACTGAAAAACTCAGAAAACATTTTTAGATAGTATTATGATTATTTCCCTTAAGAGACTTTCACTTTGTCTGTGAGAAGGCTTTGTTACTAGTTAATATTGGAAAAATTATCCGAAATTGTCGTGCAAAAATCTAAAAAGGGACGACACTCAGGAAAGTTTGTGATATAATGAGCATATGGTCGATCATAAAAAATATTTTTCGAGGGGGAGTCAAAATGAAAGCAGCTAGATGGCATAACGCAAAAGACATTCGGGTAGAGTCAATAGATGAACCTACCATTGCACCTGGAAAAGTAAAAATTGAAGTGAAATGGGCTGGAATTTGTGGGAGTGATCTACACGAATATGCGGCTGGTCCTATTTTTGTTCCAGTGGAAACACCTCATTTTGTAAGCCAAGACACAGCTCCAATCGTAATGGGGCATGAGTTTTCTGGAGTGGTAACAGAAGTTGCTTCAGACGTCACAAAAGTAAAAGTAGGTGATCGGGTTGTTGTTGAACCAATCCTTGCTTGTGGGGAATGTCCTGCCTGTCGAAAAGGAAAGTATAATGTATGTGAACATTTAGGTTTTCATGGTCTCTCCGGTGGCGGTGGTGGTTTTGCTGAATTTACGATGGTGGATGAGCATATGGTTCATAAGATGCCTGAAGGGCTTACTTTTGAACAAGGAGCATTGGTAGAGCCAGCTGCTGTGGCGCTCCATGCTGTCCGCCAAAGTAAGTTAAAAGCAGGAGATAAAGCGGCCGTGTTTGGAGCAGGACCAATTGGCTTATTGATCATTGAAGCATTACGCGCTGCAGGGGCTTCTGAAATCTATGCAATTGAAATCTCACCAGAACGTGCCGAAAAAGCAAAAGAATTAGGAGTTAAAGCAGTTATTAATCCAATTGAAGAGGATGCCGTTAAACGACTTCTTGAATATACGAACGGCGGAGTAGACGTGGCTTATGAGGTTACCGGTGTTCCGGCTGTTTTACAACAATGCATCGATTCAACAACATTCGAAGGTGAAACGGTTATTGTATCTATTTGGGAAACAGATGCTTCGATTCTGCCAAATAATATTGTGCTAACAGAAAGATCGGTAAAAGGAATTATCGCCTATAGAGATATATTCCCAGCGGTAATGGAATTAATGAATCAAGGGTATTTTCAAGCGGAGAAACTAGTTACGAAGAAAATTGAATTGGATGACATAGTCGCTCAAGGGTTTGAGGCATTAATACAAGAAAAAAATCAAATTAAAATTTTAGTTAAACCTTCTAACTAAGGAGAAAAGAGGAGTTCTAACCTGACAGAATTCCTCTTTTATTTTGATTATAATTCAGCAGCTCGTAACGCCACAAGTCCTAGCGTTTTTGCAGCTGTAAGCATCGCTTTTTCATTGATATCAAATTTGGGGTGATGATGGGGGAACGGAGCAGATACATTTTCGGGTTTTGCGCCAGTAAAAAAGAAGGTTCCGGGTACATTCTTTAAATAATAGGCAAAGTCTTCTCCAGCCATTTCTGGAACAGATTCTTCTACAAAATCGATTTCCTGTATCTTCCCCGCGCATTGAACGAGTAGATCTGTTTCCTCATCATGATTCACAACAGCGGGGTAACCTTTGTAGTAATGAAATTCATAATTGCAGTCCGCCGCCAAGCAAGTTCCTTTTACGATTCTTTCTAATTCCCTCTCAATTGACTCTTGAACTTCTGGTTTAAAAGTGCGGACTGTGCCACCGAGGGTTACTTGGTCAGCGATAACATTAAAGGAATTTTCTGCTCGAAAATATCCTACAGAAACTACGGCAGATTCAATCGGGTTTACTCTTCTACTAACAATTTGTTGTAAATTGACCACCAATTGTGAGGCAATAGTGATGGAATCTTTTGTTTTATGTGGTTGAGCACCATGACCCCCATACCCATTAATATTAATTTCAAATCGATCAGCGGCAGCCATAATCGGACCTTTCCGATAAGCTACTGTCCCATATGGAAGTGTTGCCCATAAATGAGTGCCAAAAATGGCATCCACACCAGACAAGCACCCATCATCAATCATGGGCTTGGCCCCACCTGGTGAAACTTCTTCTGCATGCTGATGGATCAACACATATTCTCCGGCAAGCTCATCCTTCATTTGAAAAAGTACTTTTGCGAGGACAAGTAGGGTGGCTGTATGTCCATCATGACCACAAGCATGCATAACTCCAGTAGTTGTTGATTGGAAGGGAAGTCCAGTTTCCTCTTGGATAGGCAAAGCATCAAAATCAGCTCTTAAAGCGATAGTTTTACCAGGTCTTTCACCCTGTATTTTCACTACGATTCCATTGCCTCCGACATCTGTACGAATATCTGTTATCCCCAAATTTGCGTAATATGTTGCAATATAAGCAGCTGTCTTTTGCTCTTGAAAAGAGAGTTCAGGATGTTGGTGAAGATATCTACGGATTTCCACCATTTCATCGTAATGTTGATGAAGTTTTTCAAAGAATTTTTCTTTCACTTTGTTCACACACCTAACGTAATATATTTGGTTAACGATCGCACAATTAATTGAGAGAACTCGGTTAAGTCAAAGTAATATAAGCTTGGAAGCAATTTAGATATACATCTTTGATTTAGCTCTTGTCTTCAAACAATTCTATTATAACAGTATTTTAGAAATATTTGGTTTTATTAAAAGAAGAAAAAATGTTAAGTAGAGCGGTTGCATTTATTTAGAAGATTTTATACGGTTATTTGATAAGGATGTGAAATGATGAGAAAAGTTACAAGTGTATTTTGGTATTCACTTGGCATTTGTTTAGCAGTAGTTATCTGGGGTTCCATTGCTCCAGAAAATCTGGAATCTTTTACAACAAAAATGACAAATTTATTATCAAAAGACTTTGGATGGTTTTACCTTTTATCTGTAATCATTATGCTGGTGTTTTGTGTGTTGTTAATGTTTTCAAGGTATGGACATGTCAAATTAGGAAAAGCGGATGACAAGCCTGAATTTAGTTTAATGTCCTGGTTTGCTATGCTATTCAGTGCCGGGATGGGTATGGGTTTGGTTTTTTGGACAACAGCGGAGCCGATCTCCCATGCTTTTACAAATAGTCCAGGTGCCGAGTTGGGTTCTGATGAAGCTATTAAGGATGCTCTTAAATATTCCTTTTTTCATTGGGGGATTCATGCGTGGGCTGTTTATGGTGTTGTTGGTCTTGTTTTGGCCTATTTTAAATTTCATCAAGGTGCACCAGGGTTAATTAGTTCAACCCTTGTTCCTGTATTTGGTAAGAAGAGAATGGAAGGGGGACTTGGTAAATGGGTGGATATTCTAGCTGTTTTTGCCACCGTAGTGGGAGTGGCTGCTACCCTGGGATTCGGCTCTGCACAAATTACAAGTGGCCTATCTTTTTTAATTGGGACACCTGATACATTTGCTGTTCAATTATTAATATTAGCAGTGTCAACGGCTTTGTTTATTTGGTCAGCATGGTCTGGAATTGGAAAGGGAATCAAGTATTTAAGTAATATAAATATGGGCCTTGCAAGTGTTCTTTTAGTCTTATTATTTATTGTTGGTCCGACGCTCTATATTCTGAATATGTTTACACATACATTAGGAACATATTTGACCGATTTTTTCCGTATGAGCTTACGGATTGGACCGCTTAATGAAGAGAGAAGAGCTTGGATTCATGATTGGACGATATTTTATTGGGCTTGGTGGATTTCATGGTCGCCTTTTGTCGGTATCTTTATTGCACGTATTTCAAAAGGAAGGACAGTGAAGGAGTTTCTCTTCGGTGTTTTATTTGTCCCTGCTCTCGTTTGTTTTATCTTTTTCTCTGTTTTTGGTGTTTCTGCATTGAATCTTGAACAAAATGGGATAGCGAAGATATCTGAGTTGTCCGTAGAGACCTCTACTTTTGGCGTGTTGGCAGAATACCCACTTGGCACAACGATGTCTGTCATAACCGTATTTGTAGTTGCGATCTTTTTTATCACTTCAGCAGATTCAGCGACATTTGTGCTAGGAATGCTTAGTACTAAAGGATCACTAAACCCGGCGAATTCAGTGAAAATTTTGTGGGGATTAGCGCAAGCGGCCCTAGCGGCTATAATTGTTTATTTTGGAGGCACACAAGGATTGCAAAATATGCTAATTATCGCTGCTTTACCTTTTACAATTGTTGTATTACTGATGGGGATCTCCTTTTTGAAAGCGGTAAGGAAGGAGTATAAGCCATAGGAAAATTCAATTAATGGTGACTACAGGTATATCTCTCCCGACACGGTGATTGGTACACAGAAAAATTGGATTTTGAGTAGGTCGAAATACATAATTTGCGCCAATATTATACTTCTAGTAGCTTATCCTTTGATATACTCAGAAAAAGTGTATATGTGAAAGGAAAGACAGCTATGAACAGAAAAGTGAAGATTGTCGGAGTGGGGAAATACTTGCCTCCAAAAGTAGTAACAGCTGAAGAGCTTGACCAAATGTTACAAACCCAACCAGGTTGGACGTTAAAAAAGTCTGGTGTGAAAGAGCGACATTATGTGAATGGTGAGACGGCTTCACAAATGGCGGCCAATGCAGCACTTGAGGCCATCAATGATGCGGGGCTGTCTCTTTCTGATGTTGACTGTATTATTTCAGGTAGTGGGACAATGGAGCAACCAATCCCTTGTAATGCGGCACTGATTCAGCGCGCTTTAAATTTGAGTGATTCTGGAGTCCCTTGTTTTGATGTGAATACAACTTGTTTAAGTTTTGTGCAGGCACTTGATATAGCCTCACTTTATCTTGAAATGGGAATTTATCGAACGATTTTAATTGTTTCCTCTGAAATTGCTTCGATCGGATTAAATTGGCAGCAAAAAGAAAGTTGTGTGTTATTCGGTGATGGGGCAGCTGCAGTAGTTGTTCAAAAAACTCCCGAAAATGAGGGATCTACTGTTTATCCAATGAAAATGGAGACTTACAGTGATGGAGCGAGTTTCACAGAAATTCGCGGTGGCGGAACAACCATCCATCCACGAGAACATCGTGAAGAAACCAAACAGGAATTTTTGTTTCATATGAATGGTCCGGCTGTCTTTCGTATGTCTTCCAAACGATTACCGGAGTTTGTAGGGAAAATATTTGCTGAGGCCAATATTTCCATGACAGATCTGCAAGCTGTTATTCCCCATCAGGCTAGTGGTATGGCAATGCGCTTAATGAAAAGAAAATTGCATATCCCTGATGAAATTTTTATCGATGTTATTGAGAATTATGGCAATATGATTGCGGCTTCCATTCCGATTGCTCTCTATGAAGCGATTCGCTCGCAACGCATCAAACGTGGTGATAAAGTTCTGTTGATTGGAACTTCTGCAGGATTGTCGCTTGGGGGAATAATTCTTGAATATTGATAGAGAAGAAGCTAAAAAAGTTTTATTAACTGGAGGCAGAGCACCTGTAACCCTAGAGTTAGCTAGAATGCTTGCTCAAGAGGGGCATGATGTTTATGTAGCTGATAGTTTTGCTGCACAGTTAACGAAATCATCAAATTGTGTGAAACAATCCTTTTTCATCCATAGTCCTGTCCACAACTTTGAGCGATTTATTGCAGATTTAGTTGATATTATTAAGGTGAATCAAATTGATCAGTTAATCCCAACATGTGAGGAGATTTTTTATATTGCAAAAGGCAAGAAGAGATTAGAACAGTATTGTTATGTTCTTAGCTCAGATCTTCCTTTTCTTCTAAAATTGCATCATAAATATGAATTTATCAAACTAGTTGAAGCGCGTGAACTAGATACGCCTTCTTCTTTTCTTGCCTATTCAAAGGAAGAAATGAAACAGCATTATAAGGAATTAGCAGGTGAGGCAATTTTAAAACCTACTTATTCGCGTTTTGGCTCACAAGTCCTATACTTAAATGAGAGAACTCTTGCTAATTTAAAGATCCCGGAAGGAGAATATATTGTCCAGAAGAGAATTTTTGGTCAACCTATTTGCAGTTATAGTGTTTTCTTCGATGGAAAGCTTGTCGCCCATACACAATATAAGGTTGTTTACACAGCTGGTAACAGTGCAGGAGTTCAATTTCGACACCTGGAGCATAAGAAAGTAGAAGATTGGGTTAGAAAGTTTTTTGAGGGGGAGAGGGTAACAGGACAATTTGCTTTTGATTTTATTGAAACAGACACTGGAAATCTATTCCCCCTAGAATGCAATCCCCGTTCGACTAGTGGAATTCATTTGTTTGCAGGCCTTCCTTTGGCCAGCCGTTTGATAGGTAAGGATACAAGTCTCTTACAGCCTTTACCGCAAACAAAACGGATGATTGCGCTAGCGATGTTGATATACGGATGGCGTAAACAGGGGAAACGAAATTGGTTTAAAGCATTGATTCGATCACACGACGTGATTTGGAATCGCCGTGATATAAAACCATTTTTTTATCAGTTCTATGCTTATTATGCGATTTTGAAACAAAGCATTCGTCTTGGGAAGCATCCGTTAGAAACGACAACATTTGATATTGAATGGAATGGTGAGCAAACATGAGAATGTTTATAACAGGTGGGACTGGTTTTTTAGGAAAAGCCTTGGCAAGACGTTTGGTCAAATTAGGCTATGAAGTCACTGTATTAGGAAGAAATGAAGAGGTTGGAAGACGGCTCAGAGGAGAAGAGATCCACTTTGCTTCAGGGAAGTTAGAAGACGCGGAAAGATTGGAGGCTTTGATCCACAACCACGATTATGTTTTTCATTGTGGAGCCTTATCTTCACCATGGGGAAAATACGAGGAATTTTATCAGGCAAATGTGTTAGGTACGAAGAATGTGATTGCTGCTTGTGAAAAACATCAGGTGAAACGATTAATACACGTTTCTACTCCAAGTATTTATTTTTACTATAATGATCGCTTTGATGTGAGGGAGGATGATAAACTCCCTGAACAATTTGTGAATCATTATGCCCATACAAAATATTTAGCAGAGAAAGAAATTGATCAGGCCTTTTCTCATGGTCTTCCAGTGATTACAATCCGCCCAAGAGCGTTATTTGGACCTGAAGACACGACGATTATCCCTCGTCTTATCCAAGTGAATCAAAAACGTTTCATTCCGCTTGTGGACAGTGGAAAGGCTAAGATGGATCTTACTTATATTGAAAATGTAGTAGATGCTCTTTTGCTATGTATAGATTCTCCTTCAACTACATTAGGGAAAAAATACAATATTACGAATGGAGAACAGGTCGTCTTTCGAGAAATCTTACAACAATTATTTAATCAGATGGGAACTCCGATGAAGGCAAAGGAGATTTCTTTCAAGCGGGCGATGAAATTGGCTGGAATTCTTGAATGGGGATCCAAATACCTTTTAAAGGGCAAGGAGCCTTTATTAACAAAATACACAGTAAGTGTGCTGGGGAAAAGTCAGACACTGAATATCGAGGCAGCTAAGAAAGAGTTAGGGTATATTCCGCGAGTAAATATGGAAGAGGGGATCCGACTTTTTGTGGAATGGTGGAAGAAAAATGAATGAACTTTCCTTACAATTATTTCAAGCTGGATATTGTGTGCACCCAGAAAAAATTGCCATTAAAGATGGTCGTTGGGGCAAGGTGCGCTTTCCAGCTTTAGTTGGTTTGATTAGACATCCAAATAAGGGCTATATCTTATTTGATACCGGTTATGCCGAACATTTTTTTACGGCAAGCAGTCGTTTTCCGTATTCACTTTATGCGAAGGTGACACCGGTTTATTTTGAACATAAGCAAAGTATCAAAGCCCAATTGGCTGAAAAAGGGATTGAGCCTGATGAGATTAGGTATATCATCATCTCCCATTTTCACGGAGATCATATTGCCGGTTTGCTCGATTTTCCGAAAGCTACCTTTATCTGTTTCAAAACAGCTTATGAATTTATTAAAAGTAAAACTGGTTTTGCCGCTGTGCGAAATGGTTATCTGCCTGGGTTGCTTCCAAAAGATTTTGAATCACGAGCGCTGTTTTTAGATGAGAAGTTACCGATCAAGCTGACTAAAGATTATACGCCTTATATGGAGGGGTGGGACGTTTTTCAGGATGGCTTTATTTTGGCTGTAGATGTGACTGGACATGCAATTGGCCAGATGGGGATTTTTCTTCGCGATGTACAAAGTGGACCGATTTTTTTATGTGCGGATGCTTGTTGGCAAAGCAGGGCCTATCGAGAAAAGAAAATGCCACATCCACTTGCGTATCTAATTATGCCGGATGTTCAGAAATATCGCGAGAATCTGTGGCGTCTGCATGAATTTCATCATTTACACCCTGAGTGGACGATTATACCGACTCATTGTACAGAAATATGGAGGTGAGAAAAAATGGACATACTATCAATTTTAAAAGAATATATACATCAGAAGTTTTTTCGCCAATTTCGTACAAGAGAAAAACTTGAACAATATCAAGAAAAGCAAGTTCAAGAACATTTGCAATTTGTATTAAAGCATTCTCCTTTTTACCGTGATTATTATCAAGTTACCGATGAAACAGAAATAAACAATTGGCGTCATTTACCTATGATCGAGAAAACCGTGATGATGGAACATTTTACTTCGCTTAATACAGTTGGTATGGAGAGAGAAGAAGCTTTTTCAGTAGCTTTAAAAGCAGAACAGAATCGTGATTTTTCGCCAACAATAAATGGAGTGACGATTGGCTTATCCTCGGGAACATCTGGAAATCGTGGGTTATTTATCGTTTCTCCTACCGAACGTAAACGGTGGGCTGGTGTTATTCTAGCAAAATTATTGCCAGCAAATATTTGGCACAGGCAAAAAATCGCTTTTTTCCTAAGAGCTAATAGTAATTTATATACGACAACACAATCAAATAGGATTGCCTTTGCTTTCTTTGATTTGTTGGATTCATTTACAGAACATGTAGAGCGGCTGAATCGATTACAACCTACTATTCTAGTAGCACCACCGTCCATGTTGCGCTTTTTAGCGAAGTCTCTTCGAGAAGGTGAATTGCAAATATCACCTCTGAAAATTCTCTCGGTTGCGGAAGTTTTAGATCCTATGGATGAACAGTTTATCCAGGAAACGTTTGAACAAAAAGTACATCAAGTATATCAATGTACAGAAGGCTTTTTGGGTTGCACTTGTGAGCATGGAACGATTCATATTAATGAAGAGCTTTTAATTATGGAAAAAGAATATTTAGATGACCATAAGTTCATTCCGATTATTACGGATTTTTCAAGAAAAGCTCAGCCGATTCTCCGTTATCGACTAAATGATATTTTAACTGAGAGGACCTCGCCTTGTCCATGTGGGTCACCAATGTTAGCCATTGAAAAAATTGAAGGTAGAAGTGATGATATTTTTTATTTTCAAAGAGGAGAAAAGAGGGTACCACTCTTTCCGGATTTTATTCGCCGTACGATCATTTCAGCCTCCAATGAAATTGAAGAATATCGAGTCATCCAAACAACGATAGATCAAATAGAAATTCAAATAAAGTGGAAGCAAAAACAGGAAGAAGATAAGGTGCGTTCCGCGCTCACAGAGTTTTTTCTTGGCCAAGATATAAAAACGCCGTATTTGGCATTTCAAGATTATGATTTTCAACCAGGTGTGCGAAAATTACGCCGTGTGGAAAGTAGAATACAATGGTGATGGAGTTATTTCAAAAGGTGGATCTTGCTAAAATTCAGTGGTCCCAATATCGGAATGGCGCTGAGGTTAGTGGTTATTTTGAGGAAATGATGGAGCATGGTGCTCAGGTCTATATTAAAAATGTTGATGTAGAATTCTATCTTCTCGCTGTGGATGATTTACTACTTCCCCTTACAAAAACAAATGGAAATCCATTTAATAGTTATGTTGTTTCTCCTTTTTCGCATTATGTAAGCTATGCAATAGAAGAGTTACGGGAATTGCAACAGCCTCTTTTAGAGCATTGTTTAAAAAGTGTTCTTCAATGTCTGGGTCTCTTTTTAAAATGGGGAAAGATTGATAAAGTTGTAATGGTGAATAATTGGTTATTATCAACAAACTTATATGAGATGATTACGGAGCAGCAAGTAAAGGAGATGACTCTTTTCCTACAAAAAAGGTTTCCACAGGAGACAATTATGTTCCGGTCACTAGCCAGTTCTTTACACCCTCGTCTTATAAGTAGTTTACACGAACAGCAGGCAATTTTTGTTCCTAGTCGTTCGATTTACTTATTTTATCCAGAAAAATTTAGTCAAATCTCGAAAAAGAAACGAAAAACGATTCGCCGTGACCAACGTTTTTTGCAAAAGAGTGGGTATTGGGTAGATGATAAAGTAAGCCCTATTGAGATGGAACGCGTGCTTGAACTATATAATCAATTATATTTAAAAAAATACTCTTATTTCAATCCACAGTTTACATTGAAATATTTACAGAATGCCTATGAAAGACACCTGCTTGGTTTCAGAATGTTGAAAAAAGGAAACAGAATCGATGGGGTAGTTGGCTTTATCACTTGTAATGGTGTTATGACGACACCTCTCCTTGGATATGATACAACCATGTCGAGAAAAGTGGGACTCTATCGTTTATGTTCGATGATCCAAACTGAACAATCGTTACAAACAGGGCTATTATTACATAGAAGTGCTGGAGCGGGAAATTTCAAACGAAACCGCGGAGCCGTTAATGAAGTAGAATATTCCTCTATAATTGTTTCGCACCTACCAATCGGCAGAAGAATCGCTTGGAAAACATTAGCTTTTTTACTTAATCGAATTGGTGTTCCTTTACTAAAAAAATTTGAATTGTAATGACTAACCCGGAAGATTAAGAGCTCTCCGGGTTAAATGAATCCTCTTCTAATTCTTCTTCAGAAACTGTAAACGTATACGTATGCGGGGTATTAGAGAAAATATTCCCGAGGTGATGGTGAATTTGAAATTTGGTGAAAGTGGAAGACTTTTCCCAGCGTACATAGTTTCTTTCACTTTGCCACATTGTCATGATTATATATACTTCACTTGATAATGGACGTAATATCCGCCCAGCTAATAATCCCTCTTCTTTTTCAATAAGCGATAGCTTATTTTCAAAATTATATTCAAATAATGGTCTATTTTCATCTCTTACAGGTACATAATGGCATGCTATAAACCCTTCGCTTGCAAAATGACCAAGTGTATCTATCGTTTCATATTTTCGTGGTGATTGGAAGAGAGTATTTTTATCTGTTTCATGCCAAAGCTCTACTGTTCGGATGTTTTGCATAAGCATCATTTTTTCAGAAGGATGCTGTTCCTCCAATTTTTTTAGATAGGAATACGTTCCGGCTGTTATATACATATACATTCTATCACTCCATCTGTCATATTCATCAAAAGGATCATAAGCTTGTTGTATTTTTACCCATTGTTGGTGAATTTGAAACGGAATCTTTATCGCTTCATAACTTCCCGGTTTTAAGTCTTCCGCAATATGGACAAAATATGAATAAAAGTAACAATTAAATAGAACAAATTTATGACAAGGGGTACTAGTTGCTATACTTTGCTTACTAAAAGTAATATAGTAAAGATAATCACTTAATAATAATTCTAAAGGAAGTTCAAAAAGTCCGGTAAAAATGACACTTAGAATTTCTTCGTTGGCTTGTTTTTCCGCTGCTCATGTATTTAAAAGCATACATTCCGCTGCTCGAAACTGCGCCGCCTCGAACTTCTTGGTCCTTTTTATCCTCCTTTTTGAACACGCATTTCTAAGTAAATTATAGCATGTTTGCGAAAGGCGGAATTAAACTTCCATGACAAAAATAACAAATGATACATTTTTGCGGGCAGCAAGAGGAGAAGAAACGGAACATGTACCTGTTTGGTATATGCGCCAAGCTGGTCGATCACAGGCTGAGTACCGTAAATTAAAAGAAAAATATTCCTTATTTGAAATTACTCATCAACCAGAGCTATGTGCATATGTAACAAAACTTCCAGTTGATATGTACAATGTTGATGCAGCCATTCTTTATAAAGATATTATGACCCCACTTCCGGCATTAGGAGTCGATGTTGAAATAAAAAGTGGAATTGGCCCTGTTATTGATCAGCCGATCCGTTCAAAAGCAGATGTTGAAAAACTTGGAGAAATTGATCCTGAACAGGATATTCCCTATGTTTTAGAAACGATTAAGCTTTTAACGGAAGAGCAGTTAACCGTTCCTTTAATTGGGTTTGCAGGTGCACCATTTACTTTGGCTAGTTATATGATTGAAGGGGGACCTTCGAAAAATTATCACAAAACAAAAGCATTTATGTATGCTGAACCTGTTGCTTGGTTCCTTTTAATGGACAAGCTTGCTAATATGACTATTCGCTATTTAAAAGCACAAGTACAGGCTGGAGCAAGTGCTCTACAGATTTTTGATTCATGGGTTGGGGCATTGAGCCGGGCAGATTATCAAATCTATATCAAACCAACAATGGAGAAAATCTTTACAGCAATGAAAGAGGTAAATGTACCGATGATTCTACACGGTGTAGGTGCTAGCCATCTAGTATTGGAATGGAATGATTTGCCGCTTGATGTCGTGGGGTTAGATTGGAGATTACCGATCACAGAAGCTCGAAAACTGGGAGTCACCAAAGCTGTACAAGGAAATCTTGATCCAGCTGTATTAATTGCTGATTGGCCTACAATTGAAGCAAAAGCGAAGGAAATCTTAGATCAAGGGATGCAACAACCTGGTTTTATTTTTAATCTTGGGCACGGTGTTTTCCCAGAAGTAAATCCCGATGTTTTAAAGAAATTAACGAATTTTATTCATGAATATAGTAAAAAGTAAATTTAGTTTCAATGAACGAGGAGTGAAGGAAATGAGTAAGAAAAAAATGGGTTTATTAGTAATGGCGTATGGGACTCCATACCATGAGGATGATATTGAACGGTACTATACACATATTCGGCATGGTCGTGCTCCCTCAAAAGAAGCACTAGAAGATTTACAAAGCCGTTATCAAGCAATTGGCGGGATCTCACCATTAGCTAAAATTACGGAGCAACAAGCCTATGGTTTGCAAGATCATTTAAATGAAATTCAAGATGAAATTGAATTTAAAGCTTATATCGGTTTAAAACATATTGAACCTTTTATAGAAGATACTGTTGAGAAAATGCATGAAGAGGGAATAGAAGAAGCTGTTTCCATTGTTCTTGCGCCTCATTTTTCTACTTTTAGTGTTGAATCTTATAATCAACGGGCAAAAGAAGCGGCGGCAAAATGTGGAGGGCCAAAAATTACATCCATTGAGAGTTGGTATGCTGAACCTAAATTCATTCAATTTTGGGCCAATGAAGTAAAAGAAATCTACACAGATATGAGTGAGGATGAACGAGCAGCAGCATGCTTAATTGTTTCAGCTCATAGCCTACCTGAAAAAATATTGGAATTTGGTGATCCTTATCCAGAGCAGCTAAAAGAAACGGCAAAATTGATAGCAGAAGCAGCAGGTGTAACAGCCTATCATGTCGGCTGGCAAAGTGAAGGAAATACACCAGATCCATGGTTAGGACCTGATGTACAAGATTTAACACGAGAACTTTTTGAAAACAAAGGATATAAAGCATTTGTTTATATTCCAGTTGGCTTTGTCTCTACTCATTTGGAAGTTTTATATGATAATGATGTGGAATGTAAAGTGGTAACAGATGAAGTTGGGGCTGCTTATTATCGTCCCGCTATGCCAGATGCCCAACCTGAATTTATTGATGTATTGTCTACCGTTGTTCTTAAGCATCTTGGAAAAAAATAAGAGAAAGTTCAAAAGGTAAGGACCAAAGATAAGTTTTGCGACATTCTGTCAAAAGCCTTTGTGATCTAATCTGTGTTCTGCAGTTTTTGGCAAAAATGACATTGTGAGATGAAGGGACTTCGACTAAATATAGCGATGGCCTGTGCAAACGTTGAAGTCATTTGGTCCTTTTTGAACACGTACTGATAAAGTAGGCGATTGTTTTATGAATCAAAAAAAGAAAAAGGTGGTTATAGTCGGTGGAGGGATCACCGGTTTAACTTCCGCTTTTTATTTGAATAGAGCGATTAATCAATATCAATTGCCGATTGAATTGACACTTATTGAAGCAAATCATAGGTTAGGCGGTAAGATACAGACAGAATATAAAGATGGTTTTGTCATTGAAAAAGGCCCTGATTCCTTTCTGGAACGGAAGTCAAATGCTAAGCAACTAGTGCAGGATGTTGGTTTAGAACATGACCTTGTAAGGAATACTGCGGGGAAGACCCATATCGTTGTGAAAGATCAGATGCATGCTATGCCTCTTGGAGCTGTTATGGGAATTCCCACGAAATTTGGTCCGTTTTTGAAAACGGGTCTTTTTTCGGTACAAGGGAAAGTCAGAGCGGCCTGTGATTATATTTTGCCACGATCTAGAGTGGAAGGTGATCAATCAATTGGGAGTTTTATTAGAAGAAGACTAGGTGATGAGGTTGCGGAGAACTTAGTGGAACCTCTATTATCAGGCATTTATATTGGTGATATTGATCAGTTAAGTCTTCTTTCTACCTTTCCGCAATTTTATAAAGCTGAGCAGGAACATGGAAGCTTAATTCGAGGATTAAAGAAAATGTCTAAAACAGCTTCTAAAACTACCTTAACAAGTAAGAACCAAGGTGTTTTTCTGACGCTTAAAAATGGTTTGCAGTCATTGGTTGATGCAATCGAAACACAACTTAAGGATGTGACGATTCAAAAGGGCGTTTCAGTGAAAGATTTAAAAAAGGGAAAAGATGGACATTATGAACTGAACTTAAATGATGATGAATCGCTACAAGCAGATGGAGTAATTCTCGCACTTCCACATCCAATGATGGCGGAATTAATGTTAGATAAAAACTATTTGAAGGACTATAAAGATATGCCTGCAACAACAGTAGCTACTGTTGTTACTGCATTTAATGAGGATGCTATTAATCTAGCAGATGGCGTTGGCTTTGTAGTATCTCGGCATAGTGATTATACAATAACGGCCTGCACGTGGACACATAAGAAATGGCCGCATACCGCTCCTAAAGGAATGGCCTTACTGCGTTGCTATGTAGGACGTATAGGGGAAGAAACTGTTGTTGACTTATCAGATACAGAAATTGAGGAAATGGTTTTAGAGGATTTAAAGAAAACTTTAAACATCACAGCAAAACCAAAATTTTCCATCGTAACAAGATGGATGAATGCTTTTCCACAATATAATGTTGGCCATTATCAGCGAATGAATGAGATGCATGAAGCACTATGTAAAGATATGCCTGGTGTATACGTAACTGGAAGCTCATGTGGTGGTTTGGGGTTACCGGACTGTATCACCCAAGGAAAAGTTGCTGCTGAGAAGATACGGGCGTATTTTGAGTGATTTCCGCTCTAATTTATAGCGTATAACTCCTTATTATTACGATCGTAGTCCCTCTATCCAAAGTAATTTCTTCTGTATAGGCCTAGTTTAAGAAAACAATAGCCAAGCAAGGACTTGTTCTTTGCTTGGCTATTAATATTATAGTGCGGATTTAATGTCCTTTAGTATTTGTTTATAAGGAACATCCACATCACCAGGGTAATCACTGATAACTTCACCATTTTTGTTCATAAGGAAAAATTTCGTCCCATGGATGACTTGGTCGTCATTCTCTGGTTTAACGACCCATTCTTTAAAATTGTTAAGAGCATAATCTTCAATCTCTTTTTGGCTATATCCAGTTAGAAAATGCCAAGTTGAGAAATTGGCTGCAAATGATTCTGCATATTTCTTAATATCTTCAGGAGTATCCACTTCTGGATCTACACTAAATGAAACAAAATGCACTTCATCTAAGCCTGCTTCCTCCGCTTGCTGCTGAATATAACTCATATTGGCTGTCAAAGTGGGACAGACGGTTGTGCAATTTGTAAAAAATAAATTAGCAACCCATACCTTGCCCTCGAGGTCTTTAAGCCCAAAGCTTTGTCCATCTTGATCTGTATATTGGAAATCTTCTAATGGCCGTCCTTCTTTCGCTGAGCAACCTGTGATCACTAATAAACAAGATAAGAAAAGTATTAATCCAAATTTTCTCAATAAAAAAACCTCCAACCCATCCATATTCTTATTACCATTATAGTCAAAAATATGAAAAGATTGGGGGTTTATACAATCTGTTCAGAAATTTATCATTTATTATCAATAATTTATTCAAAGAGTTGAGCGGATTACTTTATAAAATAAGGAATTTATTATTGGTTAACAATTTCAGGTGAGTAGAACTTGACAGCGACTCAAAAAAGTTAGGAGCCATGCTCCTGCTGTTTCGACTTTGAGAGTAGCGGAATTCTTTCCTTTAATTTAAGTTTCTTTTTCTCTCTTTTTGTACCAGTTAAGCGGAAGACGATATAATTTATTATTTCTTCGAAAATTGCTAGAGTTACAAATAGGGCAATAACTAGTAAAATCCATTTCCACATTTAGATCACCTTTTATACAAAGTAATTTTTAAAAATCTATTAATAGTTTTTTACCTTTTATTTTATTATTTTAACATGAAGTTCATGTAAACTATTAATTATTTTTAAGAACGAATAAAAGAAGGGCTATGGTAATTTATCATTCGTCTTTGATGCTAAATATATTACTTGTATCCCAACCTCAATCTATTTACGGGAAGTCAGTGTGAATTTTCTAGTGATTTTACTGTGACAATATTTAATTTATTTACTTTCTTACAGCCATCCAATTCCCTCTCACTCAATAATCCTAAATCTATGGCAGACTTTATTTTTTTATCATCAGGCTTTTTTTGGATTAGTTCATTTAGATGTAGACATTCCAATCTTTTCACTGTTTCTTCTTGTTCATATTTTTCTAATGTCCGAATTTGTCTCTGCAATTTATAATTGTCTACTGTTATTTCGCCTTTTTCATAAAATCCAACAGAAAGATCAAAATAATGATTAAATGCATTTTTTAACTCGTCTAGCTGTTCTTCTATTCTTTTTTTCTGTTGGTTTAACTGATAAAAACGTATAAGCATTTCTCTTGTAATGATAGGGCCGGACTCAGTCATCAAATCGCTCCATTCTTTATTAAATTATATAGAAACATATGGGAGATGAAGCAGGTTTATTCCAAGAATGAAATTGTAAAAAATAAGCTAATTTATACAACTTTTTTCCTATGCTAATCCATAGAAATATAGAGGAAACATCGTTCTTTTCACCTGAATCTTTTGGAAACAATCGATTATGATCTATTGATGACGTATACTGAACGTTGATTGTAAGCATAATGAAAATTTCAGCTAATTAATTAAGTCATTGTTTTAGGGAGGTATTGTAATGAAGAAGTTTTTGCGAGTAGTCGGAAAAATCATCTTCATCCTATTTACCGTATTTGTTGCTTCTTCTCTCTTGATTGTTGGGGGGATTTGGGGCTATCAAAAATACAAAGATTATAAACTAGAAAAATATTTAAAAGCTCTACCAGAAGATCCGACTATTTCCACTGATATGACAGTTAAGTTACATGGTGATGAAAAAATTGGTGGCCAAAAAATGACCATTCAGGAAAAGGTGGATGCAGGTTTAAATCCATATGTCGCGGATACTTCAGGGAATGGAATATCGGATTGGGATGCGCTTCATACTTATCATACAGACCCGAAGAAGTTTTCCACTGCCGATGATGGAATCAGTGATCTGGCTAAAATTAAAGAAGGACTTGATCCAACAAAACCATTGGATAAAGATGCTATTGAGGAATTTAGTATTGAAGATGAAAAATTGGATGTAGCGATCCATACAAATGATTTAAATGCAAAATATCATTCATTTATAGAGTCATATCAACAAGATGAGCTAGAAGCGATTTATGAGCCTGTTCGTGAACCTGTACAATTCTTTAATTACACGGGGGAAGTGGAGTTGAAACTTCCAGAGAAAGTTAAAAATAAAAAGAAATTAAAAGCTTTTTATTTTGATTTTGATAAAGAGGATTTTGTGGAAATAAAAAAACAGCGTGTTGAAGATGATGCTATTTTCGCAACGATCAATGACTCATTTCCCGTCTTTATCCTTGACCCAAATACATATGAGAAAATTGAAAAGTATTATTATTTCCGGGTATCTGGTTTTCAATTTAGTCGTGCTGTTGCAGGCTTTGATCATAAAGTATTTATTTTTAAGCGTGCATGGCGTGATAGCGATAATTTTGTGGAAGACAAATATGAAGATGAGGAATATGGAATTACCGAGTTATCGATTGGCACAATAGGCCCTATTTCCGCGGCGTTTTTAGATGGGGTTTATGCGTTGTTGGATAAGATTTTTGCCCCACTGGATGGGACGGATGGAACTTTACTTGCTCGTGCCTTGCTTGACTATGGAACTGTCATGGGAACCCCTGATTATGTAAAAAAATATTCGATGCCTTGGATTTTTGATGAGGAGTTTAATCAGGAAGAAGTATATTCTGCTAAAGTGATTGACACTGGTTTTCTATCGAACGCCAATGCCTTCCGCTTCGGTAATATGTTAACGCCGCTTGGGGATGGAGGAATTTGCGCTGGAATTGTACGTGTAATTGAACGAGTGTTTAATCAGGAAGAGATTGAAAAGGAGTTAAGTTATAAACCGGAAACAGTTAAATCGTGGTTAAGAGAGTATTTAGGTAGTGCTGGGTATAAATCACTCTCCTATAATCTAGAACCCCAATTAGATCAATACGCATTCTTAGAAGATGGCTATCTCTATGGCTATCGTTTTACAGATGAGCAAATTTCCTATATTGGTAAGGAGACGTATATTGATGATATAGTCATAGATCCTAGTAAAATAGATGAGCCTGATCGCACATTAGTAAAAATGTTAGAAACGCAGTGGATTTATGCCAATGAAATGATAAATTATAAGACTAAACCTTATGAATCTTCCAATATAACCATAATAGATCAAGTCGAGGACGCTTTAGCAAATGGAAATATCGTGTATGCCTCTTTACATAAAGGTTCAGGTGGGCATGCTGTGAATATTTATAAGATGGAATACGATGAATTTGATCCCGATTTAATTCGTTTATATGCTTATGATTCAAATTTTCCATATGGCCGATTAAAGGAAGAGAAAAAACGAGAATTATTTATGAATATTTATAAGAAAAAAAGGAAGACAGCAGATGGGGTGGAGGAGTATTTCGAATTTGACTATACACCATTTTCGAGTAAGAATTATTCCTACAATAATACAACAGACGATCATGAAATTCGTTTCTTTGTCAATGATCAAGCTTTAAAGGGGAAATAAAGTGAAGCGATTAGACAGTTGCACCGAATAAAAAAAGAAGGACCTTTCTGCAAATTGAGATTAGCAGAAAGGTCTTTTTTATATTAGTTTGCTATATATACAGTTAGATTGAATTGCATTGGTCACATAGATTACCATAACATTCATGTTGTTCGTCGATCTTTTCACCGCATTGTGAACATTTTTTAGGGGGTAACTCTTTAAAGAATTCTACGATACTTTGGATCATAAATCATCATCCTTCCCTTTTGTTATGATACTGTGGTTGTTGATTAAAATTGTATTATAACAGTAGTGGGGTGTCAATAAAAATCTTCAAAACATGAAAAAAAATTAGAAATAAAGTATAGTTAATTTGATGGGTATGCTTTGTGAGAAGGAGTGTGAGATATGAAGTTAACAGTGATTGGACATTGGGGCGGCTTTCCAAAAGTGGGAGAAGCCAGTTCAGGTTATTTATTAGAACATGAAGGTTTCAGGCTTTTAGTGGATTGTGGGAGTGCTGTATTATCACAGTTGCAATATTATTTAAAACCAACTGAATTAGACGCGGTTATTATTTCACATTACCATCCAGATCATGTAGCCGATATTGGTGTGCTCCAGCATGCATTAATCATTGCAAAATACACGGAGGGGTTTTCGAGAAATTTACCAATCTACGGGCACGAAGAGGATCAGGCTGGATTTGCAGCTTTAACATATAAAAATTTAACAACTGGAATGGTTTATAAAGGTGATCAATTGTTACATATTGGTCCATTTCAAATTGAGTTTATCGAGACTGTACACCCAGTACCTTGTTATGCGATGCGTATTAAAGCTGGTTCAAAAACACTTATCTATACAGCGGATACAGCTTACTTTCCTGAACTAGCGGAATTCGCTAAAGGGGCTGATTTAATCCTATGTGAATCTAATTATTACAAGGATATGAAAGAAGCAGCTTTCAATCATATGACAAGTGATCAGGCGGGACAATTAGCTCGCTTGGCGAACGCGAAGAAGTTGGTACTTACGCATTTACCCCATTTCGGGAATTATGAACAATTAATTTCTGAGGCTAAGGAGGATTATCCTGGCGATATCATCCTTGCTTCATCAGGACTTGCTATCACCATTTAACTAGGAGGTTTCAACATGCTGTTTATTGATAATCAAGGGATCACAGATCCTCGCATAAATTTAGCGATTGAAGAATATGCATTAAAGCATTTAGATATTAACCAAGATTATTTACTATTTTATATTAATGAGCCATCTATAATTATTGGAAAAAACCAGAATACGATCGAGGAGATTAATACGGATTATGTAGAGAAAAATGGTATTCATGTCGTTCGACGTTTGTCTGGAGGCGGCGCTGTCTATCATGATCTTGGGAATTTAAATTTTAGTTTTATTACAAAAGATGAAGGAGACAGCTTTTTAAATTTTAAAAAGTTCACAGAACCTGTTGTTAAAGCATTGAATAAATTAGGTGTCCAAGCTGAGATGAAAGGTAGAAATGATCTAGTCGTTGGAGAACGAAAAATCTCAGGAAATGCTCAATTCTCTACTCGTGGCAGAATGTTTAGTCATGGCACATTAATGTTTGACTCGGAAATTGAAAACGTAGTGTCAGCCCTTAAAGTGCGAAAAGATAAAATTGAATCAAAAGGAATTAAATCGATTCGCAGTAGGGTTGCCAATATATCTGAGTTTATGGGAGAAAGTATATCAACCAAAGAATTTAGAGAAATATTATTACGTCATATTTTTGAGGATGTTTTCCCTGTACCAGAATACAAATTAACGGAAAAGGATTGGGAGAAAATTCAACGAATTTCAAAAGAACGATACCAAAACTGGGATTGGAATTACGGAAAATCTCCGAAATTTAATTTGCAGTTTTCACATCGTTTTCCTGTTGGTCTTATTGAGTTTCGTTTAAATGTCCAAAAAGGCCAAATTACCGAGTGTAAAATTTTTGGTGACTTTTTTGGCGTTGGGGATGTAGAAGAGGTTGAGAAAGCCTTAACCAATATTCGTTATGAACGCTCTGAAATTTCTCACGCACTTGAACACTTGGATATTCCACATTATTTTGGTAATGTAGCTAAGGATGAGATTATTGAACTGATTTATTAGTCAGTTAGTTCTTATTTTTTATGATGCAAGAGAGGCTCCCAAATTAGATTTGGGAGTCTTTTCTTTTTTACTCTCCTATAATTGGAAAGGAGAGGGTTACTCCTACTTCAAGAATGCTACCACTTTAATAGGTGATATGGAATTTGCATTCTTATTTAGGGAGTCTTATCAATGTTCCCAATGCTATCTTATATGCTCATTTTTAGGGTGTTTTAATCGTATGAATGCCTTTATACCAGGAGATAGACTTATCAATTTAAAAACGGATTAAAATTAAATAAGTTGGCTAGTTCTAAATGAAGAAAAAAATTCTACATATAATAAGAGATGGACAAGGGGGGAGATTATGATTCGTAAATGGGCTTTACGTGCCATTGTATTGTATCTTATATTTGGAATTGCAATGTATGCCTATTTGTTTTTCTTTGCGAATACCTCAATCCCAGAGGCATTGCGCGGAACTGCGGTCGATCCAGCAACTTTTCTAAATGGTCGAGAATTGATGCTTAGTGAGGATTATTCTAGAATTCGCAATTTACTTTTTTTCTTAGCAACTCCTTATGAATGGTTATTTTATTTCTTAATTTTGATTCTGGGTGTATCGGCAACATTTGAAAAATGGGCAAACAATACGTCTAAATTCTTTGTAATTCGTTCAGCTATTTATTTGTTCTGGTTATCTATAACTTCTTTTATTGTTATGTTCCCTTTAAGTTTTCTATCCTTCACAATATCGAAATCGTACCAGATTTCAACACAGACTTTCCCGGGGTGGATGAAAGATAAACTAATTGATTTTTGGGTAAGTTATGGAACGATGTTTATTATAATTACTGTTTTGTATTTTTTAATAAGAAAATTTCCGAAACGCTGGTGGCTTGCCGCTTGGTGTCTTATGATTCCTTTCTCCATTTTTATGATGTTCATTCAGCCAGTCGTGATCGATCCATTGTATAATGATTTTTATCCATTAAAGGACAAGGAGCTTGAAGCGAAAATTCTTGACCTAGCGGATATGGCAAATATTCCAGCCGAACATGTCTATGAAGTAGATATGTCTACAAAAACAAATTCTTTAAATGCTTATGTAAATGGAATCGGCTCCAACTCCCGGATTGTTCTTTGGGATACAACCCTTGAACGATTGAGTGATGAAGAAATTTTGTTTATTATGGCACATGAAATGGGTCATTATGTGGAGAAGCATATTTATATCGGGCTTGCCGGATATATTCTCTTATCATTCGTGGGACTATGGCTAACAGCGAAACTCATGGAACGTTGGTTAGCAAAGCGTGGGAAAGATTGGAAAGTGAAGAAAATGAGCAACCTAAGTTCATTACCTGCTTTTCTTTTAATTACTTCTATTTTATTGTTTGCTGCTAGTCCACTCACGAACATGGTTTCTCGCTATCAAGAATCAAGAGCAGATACTTATGCGATTGAAATGACCGAGGATAAAGAGGCGGGAATTGAGTCGTTCCAGAGCCTAACAAAGGCTGGGCTTAGTCAGGTTAAACCTCCTTATCTGGTGAAAATATTCCGTTATGGACATCCAACTATGCTAGAGCGTATAAAAAAGATTGATGAATATGAACTTAATAAATAAGGTAGAGCAGGGAGAATAAAAGCTCTTTTTCTCCCTGCTTTTTTCTTTGAAAAATTCTTAGACACTATGAAGTTGGAATATCTTATAATGGATTAAACAATAAAAAATCCCCTGTTAAGGGGATTAATATCCAATAAGCTTTTTCAATTCTTTCGATAAATTTTTGAAAGCATTGCGATCATTTCGATCTAGTGCATGGTCAATGGCTACTCGAAGTTCCCGTTCTCTTCTTTGCTGTAAAAGATCATTGAGAATAAATTCAACATACCATTGCATTTCTTGAGTATCGTTTTTGTTTTGTGTCATTGTATATTCTTTTAGCAGCTCTTGGTAAGATTTTCTTTTTTCCATTGCTGATCACCTCTGACACTTTTTTTAATTATACCGAATAAGGGCGGAAAAATCAATTGAATAATTGGAATTTTCTAATGGAGTTTCACACCCTTGATTTTTGATTATTTTGACTTTTTTCTTTACTTGAGATATACTGATCTGTGAGTATAGAACTATACATAGGAGGGAGAAGTATGAATAAAGAACTAATCGAAGAGTATTTGATTAATCCTTTTACCTTAATGTTTAGAACAATTATTAAGGAGGAAAAAAGGATAACAGAAATAATTGAGTTTGAAGAGATTTATTATACTGAAGAGTCACCACTTAATATTATTAAAAGAAATTGTGGATATTACGGCTCTGATTACGAAGGTCGCAGAAACGGCACAAAACAATTAATTGCTATTACCCACAAAGCCCCCATCCTCTTAGAATCACATACACCAATTTATTTATTTCCAACTAAGTCACCTCAACATGAATTTTGTGCTTGGATTGCCCATGATCATGTAAAGGCTTGTCGCAAAGCAGATATTAAGAGTTTAACTATCGTGAAGTTTCGCAATAATCACGAATATACAGTATCCATTTCCACAACACCTTTTAGAACGCAATTGTCACGCACAGCAATGCTTAGGATCGAATATGAGAAAAGCCTTGAAAGAATTGAGATGTATAATTTATTAAAGCAATCATATTTTATGAAAGCATCTGAAGATAGAGGACCATATCGGCCGTATAAATGACGAAAAGTTTTAGTAATACTTAAGATGCTTTACCAAGCTAAGACAATTAAATACATTCTGACGAGTTAATGAAATACTTCTGTGTTTAGAATTCCTAAAGCATAAGTTCCTGCGGGAATGCAGAAAAGGAGAGCTCTCGCAGGAGCATGCACTTTATTGAATACTTCTAATAATGATCAGTTTGTTATGTTGTCCAAATCATAGACTTGTTGGCTAAAGGTTTTTATTTCATAATCTTCACATAAAAAGTCTTTAAATGTCTGCTGAAATTGAATCAAAACCTCAATCCTATTTTTTCTTTAAATATGCCTCTAATAACTCTTCGGTTTTATGCCGCAATTTTGGATTAAAGTAGTTATGTAATTCCTCGTACCCCTTGTAAAAAAAGCAATACATTGTAAAGGCATCATCCGATTTTAAACGCTGAACTTTAATTTTATGTTGTTGCATATAATATTTTACTTTAGATAAATCTCTTTGAATCGTTGCGATTGTTTCTTCAATAAGGTTTATATAGGGGTTTCCTAGTTTGAATGGTGTTCTTTCAACTAATTGTAGATCACGCTGTAGAATCGTAAGTAAAATGGGCAAATAAATAGCTTGCTCAATGATCTCTAAATCGTTAATTGGAATTCTCGTCATAAAATTCATTCTCCTTAAAACGAACATTTGTTCTGTTTTTTATTTTACACAGCGATGTATCATTTGACAAGTAGCAAATTATGACAAAAGATAGGGGAGAGGGACTTATTATGAGGAGGAGTGAATTATATGGCAGGAAAACAGGGAATCAAACCAAATGATTTATATGAACTAAAAACAGTTTCAGATCCCCAACTATCGCCAAATGGGGAAGAGATGATCTATATTGAGACCTATATAGAGAAGGAAACAGATGATTATATTTCCAATCTTTTTTACATGAATTTAGACGAAAAGAAACCGATACAATGGACTTTTGGTAAAGAGAAAACTTCATCACCAGTTTGGTCCCCCGATGGAAACCAAATCGCTTTTGTTTCCACCAGAAATGGTCAATCACAGATCTACATAATGTCTAAAAATGGCGGTGAGGCAAGACAAATTACTTTTTCTAAAAATGGGGCATCAACTCCGGTTTGGTCTCCATGTGGTAAAAAAATAGCTTTTTCAACAAAAATTAGACAAAATGAAACGGTTGAGGAGTGTCCCGAAAAAGAAAAAGCAAAAGATACGAAACCACTTATCGTTGATAAAATGAAATATAAATCGGACTCAGGTGGATTCCTTGATCTGGAATTAGTTACTCAGATTGCTGTTTTCGATTTGGAACAAAATAAATTGGAACAATTAACAAACGAAAAATACGATTGTCATTTAGAAACGTGGTCACCGGATGGAAAATACATATCCTATACAGCTAATACAACGGAAGACACTGATTTTTCATTTGTAAATGATATCTTTCTACTAGAACCGGTAACGAAACAAACGAAAAATATAACAGAGGGAATCGGAGGCTTTTCTCATACTTCATGGTCGCCTAATAGCCACTATTTAGCTTATATAGGAAGCGAACGGGAATATGAAAATGCAACCCAAGCAAAATTATGGATGTATGATGTAGAGAAAGGAATAAAAACCTGTCTTACTGAAGCTCTTGACGCACCAATTGGCGATTTTATTGTGGGTGATTTCCTACAAGGTGTAGTATCGCCGCGAGTGCAATGGTTGAATGATAGTCAAAGTTTTTATTTCCAAGTAACGGATCATGGGAACACGATGATCTATTTTGGTAATGTTTTTGGAGAAATATATCCGGCACTCAATAATAATGAACATGTATATGGCTTTTCCCTTAATCCTAAGAACGAGTCTGCGCTTGCTTGTATTAGTGGACCAGTTGAGCCAAGTGATCTATATTATGTTCATTTGCAGACTGGCAAGAAAGAGAGACTAACAACAATAAATACAGAGTTTTTAGCTAATAGAGTATTATCTTGTCCTGAGAAGATTGATTTTAAAGGAGAAGATGGTTGGACAGTCCATGGTTGGATCATGAAACCTGTCGATTATCAAGAAGGAGAAAAATATCCGACAATTCTCGAAATACACGGTGGCCCTCATGCAATGTATGGAAATACCTATTTTCATGAATTTCAAACTCTGACGGCTGAAGGCTATGCTGTGATATATGTCAATCCTCGAGGAAGTCATGGATATGGTCAAGAATTTGTCAACGCTGTTCGGGGCGATTATGGTGGAGGAGATTATAAGGATTTAATGGCAGCTATGGATTTTGCGCTTCGTTCCTATCCGTATATTGACCAAGAGAGACTTGGAGTAACAGGAGGTAGTTATGGTGGATTCATGACCAATTGGATTGTTGGGCATACAGATCGTTTTAAAGCAGCCGTTACGCAGAGATCGATTTGTAATTGGATTAGTTTCTATGGTGTTAGTGACATAGGCTACTACTTTACTGAGTGGCAAATCTTAGCTGATTTAAAGAACATAGAAAAACTATGGGACCATTCTCCACTCAAATATGTGAACCGGATAAAAACCCCACTATTAATATTACATAGTGAACAGGATTATCGCTGTCCAATTGAGCAAGGAGAGCAGTTATTCATAGCATTAAAGAGGAATGGCAAGGAGACAAGATTTATTCGTTTTCCTGACTCTAATCATGAATTATCTCGCAGTGGAAAACCAGACTTCCGAATCAAACGATTGGAATATATTCGCGATTGGTTTGGGGAATATTTATCTAGTAACTGATAGTGTGGCTTAATTCAAAGTTAATGAATTTGACAATAGCAAATGGGGAATTAAAGGTTCAAGGGAACTTAACTTGTGGAAAGGTCAGGAGGATGTATGATCCTCGGTGTTCCTATTAGAGATTATAATGGATTAGTTAATTTTCGAGTGGAGAATTCTTAATAAACATATAAAGAAAAGTTTAGCCGATTTTGTGAAAGGTATACTAAAAATAGATAAAGGAAAATCTGTTTATGATATAATTTTTAGTAGAATATCTTGCATAATGGATCGAGGAATAACAAATTATGGACTTTCATTCGTTTAAAGACTGGTTTACATTGGAAAATATTACGGATTTGATTGACCAATATCGCTCATTTGGACCATTACCGGGAATTTTATTGCCATTGCTTGAAGCTTTTCTTCCCTTTTTGCCTTTGTTTCTTTTTGTATTAGCCAACGCAAACGCTTTTGGGCTTGGATTGGGATTTCTGTACTCTTGGATAGGGGCTTCGGTAGGTGCACTGCTCGTTTTTCTGCTTGTTCGTAGGTATGGAGATACGCGCATATTTCACTTTTTGTTAAAACGAAAAAAAATCCAAAGTTTAACAAACTGGTTGGAAAAAAAGGGATTTGGCCCCTTGTTTCTCTTACTATGTTTTCCGTTTACTCCCTCAGCTGTGGTGAATATTGTAGCTGGGATATCGAAAATTAGTATTTATCAATATATGATCGCTGTTATCGGTGGAAAAGCAGTTATGATTTTCACATTAAGTTTTATTGGATATGATATAATTTCATTAATTAAGCAACCTGTACGGACGGCCATTGTGCTTGTGATTATTACAATCCTTTGGTTCATCGGAAAGCAAATTGAAAGTAAAATTGAAGATAAAGTACAAGAGCGAGGATAAAAACGAAAAAAGTGATATACATATTTGGGGTATTCAGATTATTGTGTAGAAATCTAGAGAAGGATCGATAAAAGGATGAAAAAGAATGACTTATGTGGGTACTGAAAACCTATATAATTAGCGGAACTTTATTATTTATAGTCAATACTCCATTGAAAAAAACCTAAATTAAAGGGAATTGCCTCAAAGCAGACAAAGCGGCAGGAGTCGTATTGCTTTAGGAGTCGTCATGTTGTAACAAATAAAGAGGGTTGTCTAGTACAAAGGAATCTCCTTACTAGACAACCTTTTTCAATAGGAATATACGTTCTTTATAGGTGGTTTATGATATAATAAAAGTATTAAAATGAATATACCCTCCATAGCTAAAGGAGTTGGGAATAGATGTCTTTTCGATTCGTGATTGGACGTTCAGGAACAGGTAAAACAACTATGTTTTTAGAGGAAATAAAGGAGAAATTGGTAAATGAACCAACTGGTCATCCAATTTTGTATATTGTTCCCGAACAAATGACTTTTTTGTCGGAATATGAACTCATCCATACATCGGGTATTCCTGGGATGATTCGAGCTCAAGTGTATAGTCTAACAAGGCTTGCCTGGCGGATTTTACAGGAAACAGGTGGAGCGGGACGGAACCGGATTACCAGTACCGGTATGAATATGTTGATTCGTAAAATTATTGAAGAACATAAAGAGGAACTAAAGCTATTTAAAAAAGCTTCTGATAAAACAGGTTTTATTCAACAAATTGAAACGGTATTAACTGAATTCCAACATTATTGTATTAAGCCCGAGGAATTGGCTGAAAAGAAGGCGGATTTAGCATTCGGAGCTTCAACACGAGTGCTTGCAGATAAATTACATGATTTGGAACTTTTATATAGTAAATTTATCCAAGGCTTGGAAGGAAAGCATGTAGGCACAAATGATTATCTAGATTTGCTAGCGGAATCCATAAAAGATTCAAGCTATCTAAAAGAAGCGGAAATCTATATAGACGGATTCCATAGTTTTACCCCTCAAGAATATCGGGTTATCGAGGAATTGATGAAGCATTGTAAAAGAGTTTCTATCGCTTTAGTACTTGATCGCCCATTTAAATATGGAACAATGCCAGATGATTTGTATTTGTTTAGAACGACTGGCGAAACTTATTCTCGATTGTTCGAGCTAACACGCTCTAATCATGTAGAAATAGAGGATGATGTCTTTTTATATCATACAAGCAGATTTGAAGAAGAAAGCCTAGAACATCTTCAGTCACAGTTTGAAAAAAGACCCTTTCAAACATACTCTAAACCTCCGGCGATTGAATTAAAAATCGCCTCTAATCGTCGAGCTGAGATAGAAGGAATGGCTAGGGAGATTCGTCGACTTGTAATGGAGGAAGGATATAGGTATAAAGATATCGCCATTCTGCTGAGAAATGAACATGAATATCAGGAAATGTTAGAAACTGTTTTCTACGATTATGATATTCCTTTTTTTCTAGACCAAAAACGAACGATGCTCAATCATCCCTTGATTGAATTTATTCGTAGTGCTCTTGAAGTGATTAGTAATCAATGGCGATATGAATCTGTTTTTCGAATGGTGAAAACAGATCTTTTATTCCCCTTAAATGAAAACCTCTCAACATTAAGAGAGAAAATGGATAGACTGGAAAATTATTGTCTTGCCAATGGAATAAAAGGAGAGCTATGGACAAATTCGCAGAAATGGATATATAAACGTTATGCCGGTCTAGAGATGGAAGGTTTACCGCAAACAGAAGGGGAAAGGGAGCTAGAGGAAGAATTAAATCTCTCGCGCCAGCTTGTAGTTGCCCCAATACAGACATTAGCGAAACGATTAAAAAAGGCAAAAAATGGACGGGAATTATGTGAAGCTGTATACCTCTTGTTGGAAGAGTTAGATATTCCTAGAAAGCTAGAAGAATGGAGTCTAGAAGCTGAGAAGTTAGGAAGATTAAATACCGCTAGAGAACATGATCAAGCTTGGGATATGGTGATGGGATTACTCGATGAATTCGTAGAAATTCTCGGTGATGAGTCTTTATCTATTACAAAATTTACGGCTATATTGGACGCAGGATTGGAAGCTGCGAAGTTCTCCTTAATCCCGCCTGCAATCGATCAGGTCTCGATTGCAAATTTGGAGTTATCTAGGCTTGCTAACATAAAAGTTGCTTTTATAGCAGGTTTGAATGATGGTGTCTTACCAACAGGCTTTGAAAATGATGGTGTTTTCTCAGAAGAGGATAGGACAAGTTTGCAAGAAACGGGTATAAAGCTAGCTCCAAGCGGAAAGGAGCTTGCTTTAGATGAAGATTTTGTCGCTTATCGTGCTCTTACAATTTCAAGCCAAAAACTATACATCTCCTATCCACTTGCAACTGAAGAGGGAAAAGCATTGCTACCTTCACCATATTTAAAGAGAATTCAAGGATTATTTCCGGAAATGAATACAAGCTATGCAGTGAATGAACCAGTAGAGCTTGATTTTGAGGAGCAATTAGCTTATGTTTCTCATCCGACCACTGCCATTTCCTATTTATCAAGGCAATTACAAATGAAGAAAAGAAATTATCCGATTGCTGATTTTTGGTGGGATGTGTTTAACTTTTTTATAGAGCATCCTGAGAGGAAAATAAAAGCACAACGCATATTATCTAGCTTATTTTCTAGTAATAAGGCAAAAGAATTAACAGATGAAACAAGCCAAGAGTTATATGGAAAGGAAATATTAGCGAGTGTGTCGAGGATGGAGTTGTTCCATGCATGTCCATTTTCGCATTTTAGTGCACATGGACTTCGATTACATGAAAGAGATGTTTTCCGATTGGAAGCCCCCCATATAGGGGATTTATTCCATGCGGCATTAAAATGGATTGCGAATGAAATGAAACAGCAGCAGATAGAGTGGCGGCATTTAAATCATTCGGAATCTATAAAACTAGCGAAAAAGGCCGTGAACCAATTAGCACCTAAGCTCTTGAACCAGATATTATTAAGCACAAATCGGTATTTTTATATAAAAAGAAAATTAGAGAAAATTATTGCCAGAGCTACATTTATTCTTGGTCAACATGCGAAATCAAGTGGATTTGATCCAATTGGGATAGAGTTAGCTTTCGGCCCATTCAAAGATTTACCTCCATTAACCTTTACCCTTAAAAATGGAACAAAAATGCAGCTTCAAGGGAGAATTGATCGGGTCGACAAAGCGGAGGATGAAAATGGTTTCTACTTAAGAGTGATCGACTATAAATCTAGTGCAAGAGCATTAGATTTAAATGAAGTTTTATATGGATTGTCTTTGCAAATGCTGACCTATTTGGATATTGTTATTACTCATGCAACACAATTAATCGGAACAGAAGCCACTCCAGCAGGTGTCCTTTATTTTCATGTTCATAACCCGATGGTGGAGAGTGAGCAAAATTTATCAGAAGATCAAGTTGAAAAGGAAATTTTAAAACAATTTAAAATGAAAGGTTTGCTTCTTGGACAGGCAGATGTAGTTCAGTTGATGGATACATCCTTAACATCTGGAACATCTGATCTAATCCCGGCTGGTTTGAAAAAAGATGGTCACTTAACTTCTCGATCAAGTGCTGCAAGCAGGGAAGATTTCGCTGCCTTGCAACAATACGTAAGACGGGTTTATAAAGAATCAGGTGATCGAATTATGAGAGGGCAAGTGGATATTTCCCCTTATAAGTTTAATGATCAAACACCATGTCAGTTTTGTGCATTTAAACCTGTCTGCCAGTTTGATCCATCACAAGAAGAAAATGATTTCCGTCTGATTCCTAAACGGTCAGTGAACAATGCGTTGGCAATGATAAAGGAGGCTGCTTATGAAAACGATCATTCCGATAAAGCCTAAATCTGTCACATGGACAGATGATCAATGGAAAGCCATTATGGCAAAAGGACAGGATATTTTAGTTGCAGCTGCAGCTGGCTCAGGAAAAACAGCAGTTCTTGTTGAACGGATCATTGAGAAAATTGTTTCGAAAGATGATCCGATTAATGTAGATCAGCTTTTGGTTGTTACATTTACCAATGCTGCAGCTGCTGAAATGAGACATAGGATTGGAGAAGCTTTAGAGAAAGCAATTGAGCTAGATCCAGCGTCGACCCATTTACGCAGGCAATTAGGGCTGTTAAATAGTGCGTCTTTTTCCACTTTGCATTCTTTTTGCTTAAACATAGTAAGAAGTCATTACTATTTAGTTGATATTGACCCAGGATTTCGCATTGCAGATCAGACGGAGGCTGACCTCCTGCGTGATGAAGTGTTAGATGAGGTATTTGAATATGAATATGGTTTAGAAGAAAATGAATCTTTTTTTCGCCTTGTCGATACATTTACAAATGATCGTAGTGATCATGCTTTACAAGAATTAGTCTTTAAACTATATGATTTCTCACGTTCACATCCTATGCCTAATCAATGGCTAGATCAAATTGTGGATATGTATGATATTACGGATGATCAATCGATTGATGAATTGCCGTTTATTAGCGCATTAAAATTTGATGTCCAGCTTCAGTTAGCAGCTGCTAAAGAAATGCTTCAATCCGCGGTAGAGATAGCCCAACTCCCTGGTGGTCCTTCCCCACGAGAGGATAACTATCTTGATGATCTTTTGATTGTAAAAGGAATGGAAGAGGCCTATTTGCAAGGATGGGAAAATCTTTATGAGGTTATGAATCAATGGAAATTTTCAAGGGCCAAGCCTTGTAAAGGGGAGGAGTTTGATCCTGAATTAATAGAGGAAGCGGATCAATATCGGAAACAAGCTAAAAATATGTTAGAAAAATTGAAGAAAGAGCTTTTTTCAAGAAAACCAGCTTCCTTTATAAACGATATGAAAGAAATGCAAGGAGTTCTAAAAAGTTTAATTGAATTAGTAAAGATATTTGCGAAGCAGTATTCTTTAAAAAAGACAGAGAAAGGGCTTGTCGATTTTGCTGATTTAGAGCATCTTTGTTTAGAAATTTTATTAAATAAAGAAAGCCAGGTACCGGCACCTTCAGAGATCGCCCTCATCTATCGTAATCAATTTAAAGAGGTTATGGTTGATGAATATCAGGATGTCAATTTAGTTCAAGAAACAATTCTTCGACTTGTGACAGCCGCAGAAGAGAATGAAGGGAATTTATTTATGGTTGGGGATGTAAAGCAATCGATCTATCGTTTTCGCTTAGCTGAACCTAATCTTTTTCTAGACAAATATTTGCGCTTTACTCCTGAAGGTAAAGATTCTGGTCTACGGATTGATTTATCTAAGAATTTCCGTAGCAGGAGAGAGGTTCTTGATGGGGTTAATTTTATATTTAAACAAATCATGGGCTCAACAGTTGGAGAAATTGAATATAGCCAAGATGCTGAATTAGTGAAGGGATCTGCTTATACAGAATCAGAAGCTGATCCTTTTCCGGTGGAAATCGCTCTTGTGAATCGGTCTGATGAAGGAGAAGATCCAGCAACAGACGATGAAGACTTTAATCTAGTAGAACTTGAGCAATCCCAATTAGAAGCTCGACTTATCGCGCAGAAAATTAGGAAGATGGTAGATGAGCGAAAACCAGTCTACAATTTAAAATCTAAAGATGAAAAACCAATTAAATATAAAGATATTGTCATTCTTGTACGTTCACTCGGTTGGGCTCCAGATATTATAGATGAATGCAAAAACTTGGGGATTCCAGTTTATGCAGATTTATCAACGGGTTATTTTGAAGCAATCGAAGTGTCTATTATGTTGTCTTTACTAAAAGTGATAGACAATCCGGATCAAGATATTCCGCTGGCGGCTGTTCTCCGCTCACCGATCATCGGATTAAACGAAGAAGAACTTGCTCATATTCGTATCCAATCGAGGAATAAAAGTTATTATCAAGCTATGAAGCAATTTATCACATCTTTACCTGATCGTAAATATGCACAAGCTCATCAACGTGTATCCGAGTTTTTTACTCAGTTACAAGAATGGAGAAGTTTAGCTAGAGAAGGATCCTTATCACAATTAATTTGGCAATTATATCGAGATACTGACTTTTATGAATTTGTCGGTGGATTACCTGGTGGAAAACAACGGCAAGCAAACCTTCGTGTCCTATATGACCGAGCCAGTCAGTATGAATTAACTTCTTTTCGTGGCTTGTTTCGCTTTTTAAGGTTTATTGAAAGAATGCAAGAGCGAGGAAATGATTTAGGTGTAGCCCGTACGTTAGGGGAAGAAGAAGACGTTGTTCGTATTATGACGATTCACGCTAGTAAGGGACTAGAATTCCCAGTCGTCTTTATCGGAGGAATCGGAAAAAAGTTTAACATGAGAGATATTCAAAGTAGTTTCTTATTTGATAAAGAATTTGGATTCGCAAGTAAATATGTAAATCCTGAAAAGCGGATTTCTTATCCTTCACTTCCTCAAATTGCTTTAAGAAAAAAGAAAAAAATGGAGCTATTAGCGGAAGAAATGAGAATATTATACGTTGCCATGACAAGAGCAAAGGAAAAACTATTTTTAATTGGCAGTGTAAAAAACTTTGAAAAAGAAGTGAAGAAATGGTCGAATGTAGGAAAGGTGACTGAATGGTTACTTCCGGACCATGAACGTGCTGCAGCTACTTCTTATCTAGATTGGGTAGGTAGAGCGCTTGTGCGACATGAGCAAATGATTGATGGTTTTCATGGAGAGAAATCTCCGCAGCACCTTCAACATCCTTCACAGTGGGAGATAGATATCATTTCTCCTAAAACTTTAGCGAATGTAGGCCAAGATGAGGAGCCACGCGATGAAGAATGGTTAACAAAGGTACAGGTGGGAGAGCCTCTGTCAATTAATTCTTCTGAAAAAGAAATGATTTATAAAAGATTGCAGTGGCAGTATCCATATATGGTTGCGACACAAAAAATGTCGAAGCAGTCGGTAACAGAGCTAAAAAGACTCTTTGAAATGAAGGATGAGACAAGCGGCACTCAATTGGTAACCCGAGAACAAAAGTTGCTTTACGATCGACCGAAATTTATGAAGGAAAAAAATCAATTAACACCAACCGAAATTGGAACAGCCATGCATACAGTAATGCAACATATTAATCTATCGAATCCTCCAACATTACAATCAATCGAATTGCTACTAGATGAACTTGTAGGGAAGGAAATTTTAACGTTGGAGCAAAAAGATGCGATTCCAAGTGAGCAAATTTTACACTTCTTTGAACATGAGATTGGAAAGAAATTGCTAACAGCCAATAAGGTGGATCGAGAAGTACCTTTTACACTGGGGATTCCCGCTCATACTGTATATTCTGATTGGAATAATCAAGAGGAAAAAATTTTGGTGCAAGGAATTATTGACTGTGTATGGAAAGATGAAAATGGAATATTTTTATTGGATTATAAAACAGATACGATTCAAGGGAAGTTTCCGGGAGGATTCTCACAAGCCAAACCAATTCTTGCAAAACGTTACCAAGTGCAGCTAGATTTGTATGAACAAGCCTTAGAAAATATATGGGGAGTTCCTATAAAAGGGAAATATTTATATTTCTTCGATGGCGGACATTTGCTAACACTATAATAACCTATTAATCATACTGGTTTAAAGTCTAGAATTAAAGACTAGGTGGATCACACCTAGTCTTTAATTATTTCCAAATGTTGGTTGATCAATTAAGTTAGTATCAAGTGTTCCATTTGTACTAATTCCATTTAAAACAGCGATAAAAGCTCCTGAACTATTTGAGCCTGATCCAGTGGTTGTTTTGCTAGCTGCTTTAGGGGAAATGACAGCTGTATCCCCAAAATGTACTGTTCCACCTTCAACATTAAAAATTTGTACCGGTCCGATTAAAGCGGGCATTTTTTATTCTCCTTCCTCTTTATTCATGACTTCAGCAGGTAGATGTCTTATATGATGGATTTTTGAATCCATATATACATTATGGGTGTTTCCAACTTGAATAATTGCGGAGGCGGATAACCCTTTAATCCGAATATTACCAACCCGAATATTAGGCAAGGCATGGTATTTCTCGATTTTGGGAAGCGGTGGCAAAGGAGGCATTATAGTAGGCTCTGAAAAAATAGAATAAGTACCAAAATTCCCTTCATTGCCAAAAAAGATTTCCTCCCTACGTTGGTCTGCCAATGCCCGACTATATCCTCTCGTTCGAACGGTATCTCCGATTTCGAGTATGGAACTAAAAATAATATTGGTAATGTGGATGGTTTGAACCATTGAATTACGTTTCCACATTTTCATTCTCCAATGGCAGTGGGACAAATGGGCCGATGATTAAAGACTCAGGTGGAGTGTCAAACTTAGAACTTAATTGAATGATATCTGCGTCTCCCACTAGTAATAGTGAAGAAGTTGTTACCCCTTTTATATTAATATCCCCTACACAAAGTTCGCGATTGACAACATTTAAATTCATGGTAAGCCTCCTTATTCTATTAATTCTGATTGTGATTTGGAGCTTCTGGTAATTGAGAAATAAAAGCATAAATACCCTGACGAATGTCTTCGATCACCTGCTGATAGATACTTTCTGAGTGCTGTTCTTCTGTTTGCTCTCGATTGGATTGACGTAAAGATTGCTGAATATAATGATCGATTCTTGCTGGTAATTGTTTTTGGATATCTTCTTTAATAAGATTTCTATACTGATTATTTAGTTTCTTATTCACCCTTTTTTCAGTTTCTGTTACAAAAGAATCCATTTCCTCATCCAGGTATTGAGTCACTCTTTCGAGAAGCTGGCTCTTTAATTGTTGAGGACCATTATAAGCTTGTGAAGGCAAGCTCATTTCTTCTATTCCTTCTAGATCAGAGGGATTTAGCCCGATATTTAGCGTTCCTTCTAATGTTTCAACCTTTAATTGATCAAATTTATATTCTAATTTTTCTACAACGATAGTAGGTTTTTCCTTCAGTTGTTGAAATTCGTTGTTTAGTTTTTTAAAAGTTGTGAGCAGCTGATTCAATTCTTTTTGCTGATGTTGGACTTGTTCGTAAAGCTGTTGGAAATAATAAGATTCCATATTGCACCACCTTAATAGATTATCCATTAACTTAAGGGAACAAGACTTGGTTCAGTACCTGTCTCTCCGATTGTTTCTTCGAATTGTGGAATAGCTGGGGCAGCTGTTTTAAAACCTCCTGTATTGTATAAATGTGAGGAAGGGGTAATTACACCAGCGGTGCCAATTTGTAATACGGATGAATTGGTTAGAGCACCAATCTTAATAGATTGTATGTGAATCGACTGTTGAATATGGATTGTCATAAATTTCTCTCCCTAATAAAAAACTTATAGTGTAAACATGATGCCTTGATCCATTGCGTCATTATCATACGTGTTTGTGTTGGAATAATGATTTGTTACTGCAATTTTCTCTCCTGTATTAAAGGACCCAGCACCTGAAAACACTTTAGATGAAGAAACAGGGTGTAGTTGAAAAACGTCCCCAACATTAAAAATTCCAGAGCTGCCAATACTAATGATTTGAACGGCTCCGACAAAACCGGGCATAACCGTTCACTCCTTTGCTATATTTGTCATGATGTCTAAAATATAAGGGGATCGGTTCGAGAGTTTGTAACAATTTATGTTATGAAAAGGCTAAGAGAATTGTGCTTTTATGGGTGAAGAGGTTAGAATAAATACGATGTGAGAAAAAGGAGATGGGGAGAGTATTTAATTATGGAGCGTACTTTAAGTCCAACTGTATCGAGAGATCGATTGCAAAGCCTCGATAGTCTGAGAGGTTTTTCCCTACTGGGAATTTTTATTGTTAATATGTTAAGCTTCCATTCGCCGTTTAGTTATTATAACCCGTATGAATGGTGGCAATATGATGATCTAACTTCTTATATGTGGATTGATGTTTTAGTGCAAGCGAGCTTCTACCCGATTTTCGCGATGATGTTTGGTTATGGAATGGTATTAATGCAGAATCGCTTTCATTTAAGAGGCACTTCATTTTGGAAGATTAGTGTGCGGAGATTACTTGTTCTATTAATATTTGGAATTGTTCATGCCTTCCTAATTTGGCATGGGGATATTTTAATAACATATGCTCTAATGGGTCTATTGTTGATACCTATGCTTAGATTATCTGGTCCATTATTAATCTCTATTGGTATTGCTGTGTATATATTGCCACAATTATTTATGAGTTTTATATTGATCATGGTTTCTTTCATCGATACATCAACACTGGGCGAGTTTACAGATATTATGAATCTAGAACTTTCAGCGCAAATTTATGCGGATGGCACGTTTTGGGAAATTACCCAAAGGCGAGTTTTAGATTGGTATATGGCGAACGGCCCAGCCAACTTTATTATGATTCTCTTTATGATCCTGCCATTTATGATGATTGGTGCAGGAGCTGCTAAATTGAAATGGCTGGAAAAGGCAAAACGTCATAAAATTTTATGGACAGTAATATTTTTTGTGTTTTTATTGCTTGGTTTGGTTGGGAAAATTCTACCCCTAGCATTTGGGCGTACGATCGGTAATCAATTTATCCAGGATATGATTGGTGGTCCATTACTAAGTATTGCATATATTGCTCTTATCGTTCTTTTGATGTCCAATCAGTTTATCGCTAAATTATTAAAACCTCTTGCGAGTGCGGGCAGAATGTCGATCACAATTTATTTAAGTCAATCAATTATTGGGACATTAATATTTTATTCATATGGATTAGGCTTATATGGGAAGATGTCAGTTGCTACAGGCACATGGCTGGCAGCTGGGATTTTTGTTTTACAAATTATTTTTGCAGAAATTTGGTTATCCAAATTTAAGCAAGGCCCTATAGAAAAGCTTTGGCGCTTTTTTACATATGGGCGGAATAAGAAAAATATACCCAAAGGCGAAACTGCTACGGACAACGGAACAAGCTAGAAATGTTATAAGAAAATCGAATGTAAAGGTAAAATGTACAATATTGTGAAATAGATGGTTATTTCTGTGGTTTTTAGCCTATATATGATAATATGAAACCACCGTTAGTCTAATTGGACTTTTTAATAGGAGGGAAATGGATGTTTGATCGCACTGATGCCCATGTTACAACTTGGGTGATTGCAATTATTTTATTCATCGTCGCGGTTGTTCTCCACAAAAGTGGAAAAGAGAAGGCGATGACCATCGTACAAATGATTTTGCGCGTTTTTTATTTATTGATTATCGCAACTGGAGTGTTACTCTTCTCAAAATGGAGTAATTTTGATCCAGCTCTTTACGGGGTGAAATTCCTCTTTGGGGTAGTTGTGATCGCGATGATGGAAATGGTCTTAATTCGGACAAAGCTTGGTAAAAAAACAGGGGTGTTCTGGACGATTCTTGTGATCGCATTTTTGGTCACCTTTTACCTTGGTGCAAGGCTTCCACTTGGTTGGAACTGGTTTGCATCTTAAAACCGCATGATTGCGGTTTTTTTTCAGCAAAGAAAGTATAAAATTTGGCAAGTGTAGCTCTAGATTCAGCGCTCAGCAGTTAGAAATATTGGCTTTCAATTATGTGTAAGCTCCATACCAACCACCATACGGATTGATCATACTGCCTAGTTATAGGTTACAAAGTCCGAGATCAAGTAATCAAAAAATGGAGGGAAAACCACCGCCAAGCTCTTAGCAATTTGCCTGCTGTATCGAGTGGTGGTGACAACACACCCGTAACTTGTGCGCAAAATTATATAGAGGCCAACAGATTATTTGTTAGAACGTCACACTTAGTTATTCACTACAAAATAGGTGTTTGCGCTTTTCTTGTGGAGGTTATTGATTTTGTTAAAAAAGATAATGATTACAATACTATTCAGTCAATTATTTCTATCCGTTACAATTACGGCCAGTGCGGAAGAGATAAATGAACAAAATTGGCAAAATGAGTTAATCTATTCTCTTATGGTAGATCGCTTCTCAGATGGGGATGTGGACAATGATTATGAAGTAAATGTCCAAGAACCATTACATTATCAAGGTGGAGATTTCCAAGGGATTATCGATCAGCTTGATTACATACAAGAGATGAATTTCACAGTTGTTCAGCTTTCTTCCGTTTTTGCGAACGAAGAAGGGGGATTTCATGGGGAATGGATAAAGGATTATACAAAACCTGAGCCTCATTTTGGTACGATGGAGGAATTTAAACAACTTGTAGAGGAAGTTCATGACCGAAAAATGAAAATTATCCTCGAAATCCCTGTAATGTCTCCCGAGGAATACCCGAATTTAGAGGAAAGTCTTTTATCGGCAGCATTCTATTGGATTGATACCGGGATAGATGGACTTCAGTTTAATCATATTGGAGAATTAACTCCAACCTATTGGGAACATTTTATTTCAGAAATTAAGAAAGCAAAAAAGGATGTATTTATTTCGGGATTTGAAGAGGAATTAGATCAATCCGATTTAGAAGCTTATGACCAACTTGGATTTGATGCCATGGTGAATGTTCCTGTAAATCAGTTGTTGAGGGCAGAACTATCCGAACGAAATCAATCAGTTCAGCCTTTATTTAATATATGGGAAGAAAATGAGGAGAAATTAGCGAACAGGATAAGTTTTTTCGATAATCAATATACTCCTAGGTATACTGGTGAAATGTCTGAAAAAGGAACTTATCCTATTACTGGATGGAAGCAGGCATTAACACTTTTATATACACAACCGGAAATTCCCATGATCTATTATGGAACCGAAACAGCTGTAGATGGAAAAGACTTGCCAGACAATATTCCTTTAATGAATTTTCGAGCTGATAAAGAATTAAGTGATTATATTTCAAAATTGGGACAAATACGTAAGGAGCAACCCGCATTAACAAAGGGAACAATCGAAGTTTTGTATGAGAAAGATGGAATGGTTGTCTATAAGCGACAATATAAGTCAGATACTCTTGTTATCGCGATCAATAATACTACAAAAGATCAATCCATTCACTTAACGAAAGATCAATTAGAAGACGAAAAAGAATTAAGAGGATTACTAAATACTGATCTTGTGAGAAGTACAGATGGAGAATATCATTTAGTAATTGATCGAGATCAAGCAGAGATCTATAAAATGATGGAGAAAAGCGGCTATAATATCCTTTTCATCTTCAGCATTTTTATCGTGTTTGCCCTTTTTGGCACATTCATGTATATAGCATGGAGGAGAGGGAAGAACAGACCAATCGAATAAAAAATAGAAGCTATCTTAGAGGTGATTTGACTTTTAAGATAGCTTTAATTTATTGGGTAATCGGAAAAATAGAGTATGAGTTATAGTTTTTGGTTACCGCAAATGGAGTATGCCCCTTCTGTGGGCGGGTCAAGTCTCACAAGCATCGCCTCCGAGGTGTTGCCGATCTCCTTATTTCCTATAGTCGTCTCGCGTGTTTTATTCGTTTTTCTACATGATAATCCGAATAGCTTATTTATGTATTTAGGATCTTGCTTCATTCTTCCACTTTAAGGAGTTTTACACATTTTGTTTCAACCGTTTATTGAAAAAATAAAAGCAAGTGAGAAGAATGAGTTTTTCTCACTTGCTTTGTTCTAAAATTACTTGACCACAAGTTTCATAATATCTTTATATGTATAATGGACTGTTATCGATAATTGACAAATTGAACATCTATTGGAAGGTCTGCCTCTTTGATCAGATGAATCACTTGCTGGAGATCATCTCGGTTTTTACCAGTTACACGAATTTGCTCATCTTGAGTTTGGCTTTTCACTTTAATACCGCTTTGTTTAATGAGTGTATTGATTTTTTTTGCGTTTTCTTTATCGATTCCTTGGACGATTTTCGCTTTTTGTCGCACCGTTCCACCAAAGGCATTTTCTAACTTACCATAGTCCAGATTTTTAATAGCAACATCTCTTTTGATTAGTTTACTAAGTAATACATCTTTTAGTTGTTTCATTTTGAATTCATCATCAGAAATGAGGACAAGTTCATCATTTTGTAAGCTAATTTCACTTTTACTTCCTTTAAAATCATACCTAGTTTGAATTTCTTTCATGGCAATATTTATCGCGTTTGTTACTTCCGATAAATCTACTTTTGAAACAATATCGAATGAATTTTCTTTTGCCATCTTTTTCCCTCCCGAAAATATACTTCCTTTAATTATAGTAGATTAAGCTTAAGGGAACAACTTTAACGCCGGGAGACACTTATAGCCGCTTTTAAGTGTCTTGAAAACGGCTTGTTTACACAGTCCACCTAATAACGAGTCAACTTTTATTTTAAATCCGAGAAAGCAAAGAAAGAGAATTCATAAAAAAAGAGGAGCAATGTGCTCCTACAAATGATCTGTTTTCTTTGAAAATTGATGTTTTCCTGCCTTGCGATTTTTCTCACGTATTTCATTTTTGGCCTCATGGGTAGCTTGGTTATCCCTTGCTTTTTTGTCATTATCAGAGGTGTTGTAACGCATTTATACCAGCTCCTTTCTTGTGGAGATGGTATTTATCTTTCCTTTTAAAGCGAATTATTATGCTCTTTCGCTATTTAGGAAAAAGATCGCAAGCGTACTTGGCCCAGCATGAGAAGCGATCACAGCACCGATAATATTTATATAGAATTTTTTTGTACCAAATCGTTCTTTAATCATGTTTTTCATTTCTTGTGCGAGTTCTTCATCATCTCCATGGCTAATACCGATAGTTTGATTTTCTAGATTGACACCACGCTCTTCCATCACATCTAAGATACGTTTCAGTAATTTCTTCTTGCCTCGAATTTTTTCGATCGGAACGAGTTTTCCATCCTCAACATGAAGAAGGGGTTTAATGTTTAATAGCCCACCTAAAAAGGCCGAAGCTTTAGATAACCGACCTCCGCGTGCAAGGAAATCTAAATCTTCAACAGTAAACAAATGTTCCATATGTTCACAATGAAATTCTACTTCAGCAATAATTTTAGCTAGTGTAGCTCCAGTTTTTAATTTTTCAACTGCAGCCTGAACACATAATCCATAACCAATAGACGCGCATTTTGTGTCAATAATCGTTAAGTCTAATTCTGGATATTCTTCTTTCACTTGGTCACGAATCATAACAGCTGTTTGATAAGTTCCCGATAATTCAGAAGAAAAAGCAATATACAAACCTTTATTCCCTTGTTTTGCTAAATTAGTAAATAATTCCTGAAATAATTGTGGGGAGGCTTGAGAAGTTTTCGGCATTTTTCCTGCTCGAATCTCTTCGTATATTTCATTTGGTGTTATAGTTTCCAAATCTAAATAATTTTTGTTATTTAAATGTACTTGGAGAGGGATTAATTGAATATCTTGCTCCTGAAAATACGATAATGGCAAATCAGACGCACTGTCTGCAAATATTTTTACCGTCATCCCGAATCACTCCTATAGATAAAATATAATAAAGACTGGTTAATTGCCTTAAGTTTACCGATTTTAAGTGAAAAGCACAATCACAAAGTTAGAAAAAGTCTTATAAACCTGCACACAATTTGGAACTTTTTCTTTATAGTGATAAGATGGATATGCTTGAAAGTCAATTTTGTAAAGGGGAACCAGCATGATTGAGATTCATAATGAAAAGCTAAAAAATATTCCATTTCTTCATGTTATAAAAAATGAATATCATGACCTTGCACGACCACTCGTGTTTTTTATTCATGGGTTTACGTCTGCAAAAGAACATAATCTCCATTTCGCCTATTTATTGGCTGAAAAGGGATTTCGGGTAATATTGCCAGATGTTCAATTTCATGGCGAAAGAAATAATGGACAAAACAGCAAAGAAATGATGTTTCAATTTTGGCGGATGGTTGTACAGACGATCTCTGAAATAGAAGAATTGAAAAATGAATTGGTTAATAAAGAATTAGCTGAACCTGAAAAAATTGGCCTTGTTGGTACCTCTATGGGTGGAATCATTACTTTTGGTGCTCTTACACAATATAAATGGATTAAAGCAGCTGTCTCCTTAATGGGAAGTCCCAATTATGAAATGCTAGCAAGAGGGCAAATCACACAACTAAAAAAATCAGGGATAAAGCTTCCTTTTTCAGACGAAGAGCTGGAACATGAATTTGCAGCTTTAAGGCCTTTTGATTTAAGTGCTAGTTCTGAAAAACTTGCACAACGGCCTTTATTGATCTGGCATGGAAAGCAGGATCCAATTGTACCATTTCAGCCAACTTATAACTTTTATGAAAAAGTTAAAGAAGCATATTCACAATCGCCTGCCAATCTCCATTTTATTGTAGATGAAAAAGCAGGCCATAAGGTCAGTCGAGAGGCTCTATTAGAAACAGTTAGTTGGTTTGAAGATCATTTATCTATTCAACACGATACTGCGATAAACGTATAGGATGTTTATTAGTCATTGATATTGAGGTCATTTTAGTTTGATTTTTCTACTATTTTGGTATGATAGAATAAAGAAGAGACTTCTAAAAGGAGGAAAAAAAGCATGGATGAAGCTTTGAAAGAAAATATATTTGGTGCGCTTGAACAAGTTATTGACCCAGAACTAGGAATCGATATTGTTAACCTAGGATTGGTTTATGATGTTGATATGGATGAGAATGGCTTAACAAAAGTGACAATGACTTTAACCTCGATGGGATGCCCACTAGCACCAGTAATTGTCGATCAGGTAAACGCGGCACTTGTGGATATACCTGAAGTTAAAGAAGTAGATGTGGACATCGTTTGGAATCCACCATGGTCTAAAGATAAAATGTCACGTTACGCAAAGATAGCATTAGGAATTTCCTAAACAATAATGATTAAAAAAGTTTGAACCGGGAATTTATAATAAATGACTAGTGAATAAAAAGTATTTATCTTAGTCCATGATAAGATGGCGGAAGCTCCTTTTGGAAGTCTTCCGCTGTTTTTCGTAGAAAAAGGGTAAGTAACACGGAATCGAGAGGTTGAACAGTACCGTATGAATTCCTCAGCCCGCCTGTTCCCACCTAAGAGGTTGTTTTTCTTATGAGCCCTTTCTTTTTCATCATAATAAATGTATTAAATGATAGGATGTGATTTGATGGATCTAAGCAATATGACGATGACGATGCAAGAAGGATTTGTTGAAGCTCAACAAAAGGCTATGAAAGAAAATCATCCTGAAGTGGATGTGGTTCATCTATGGTATGCCTTATTGGAGAAAAATGATAGTTTACTTGCTCGGTTATATGAACATTTGGGTTTAGGAAAAAGTGAAATCCAGCAACAAATTGATCAATTCATTGCGGCAAAACCCGAAGTGACAGGGGAAGGGATACAGGGAGGACAGTATCTTAGTTCGGATTTACAGAATTTGTTACGGGTAGCAGAAAAAGTGAAAGAAAAAATGAAAGATGAGTATATATCTGTTGAGCACATTGCCGTAGCCTCAATGGATTTACCTAACAATGAATTATCAAAATATTTAGCTTTAAAAGGAATCACGGAAAAAAATTTAAAAAATGAAATTGACCGGATCAGAGGAGGACAGCATGTGACTTCGCAAAATCCTGAGGCGACATATGAAGTATTAAAAAAATATGGAAGGGACCTTGTGGCTGAAGTAAAGACAGGGAAACTCGACCCTGTCATTGGTCGTGACCAAGAGATACGAAATGTCATACGCATCTTATCGCGAAAAACAAAGAATAACCCCGTTTTAATTGGGGAACCTGGTGTTGGGAAAACAGCGATTGTAGAAGGACTAGCGCAAAGAATTGTAAGGAAAGATGTACCAGAAGGGCTAAAGGATAAAACAATTTTTTCCCTTGATTTAGGTTCTTTAATTGCAGGGGCTAAATTTCGAGGAGAATTTGAAGAACGCTTAAAAGCTGTCTTACAGGAAGTGAAAAAGAGCGAAGGGAAAATTCTCCTATTTATTGACGAAATTCATACAATTGTAGGGGCCGGAAAAGCAGAAGGTGCCATGGACGCCGGTAATATGTTGAAACCTATGTTGGCCCGGGGAGAATTACATTGCATTGGTGCGACCACTTTAGATGAATATCGGCTACACATTGAAAAAGATGCAGCTTTAGAGCGGCGTTTTCAAAAGGTTTTAGTCACTGAGCCTACAGCAGAAGATACAATTTCAATATTACGAGGACTTAAAGAACGATTTGAAATTCACCATGGGGTTAATATTCATGACAGAGCTCTAGTGGCAGCAACCACTTTGTCTGATCGTTATATCACCGATCGATTCCTCCCAGATAAAGCGATCGATCTAGTAGATGAAGCATGTGCTAATATCCGCGTAGAAATTGATTCAATGCCGACAGAACTTGATGAAGTAACAAGAAGAGTAATGCAATTGGAAATTGAAGAAGCCGCACTACGAAAAGAAGATGATGAGGCAAGTAAAGAGCGCCTGGAGATCCTGCAGAAAGAACTAGCAGATCTTAAAGAAAAAGCAGATGAAATGAAGGCAAAATGGCAAGCAGAGAAAGATGAAATTTTACAACTTCAGGGAAAAAGAGAAGAATTAGAGACATTTCGCAGGGAGTTAGAAGACGCTGAAAATCAGTATGATCTCAATCGTGCGGCAGAGCTTCGACATGGAAAGATTCCTGCCATTGAAAAGGAATTGAAAGCAATGGAAGAGAGGGTCATTGCTCATCAAGCAGATGAAAATCGGCTTGTTAAGGAAGAAGTAACAGAGGATGAGATCGCTGAAATTGTATCACGTTGGACAGGGATTCCCATCATGAAATTAGTTGAAGGGGAAAGGGAAAAATTATTAAAATTAGAGTCTATTTTGCATAAACGTGTGATTGGACAGGATGATGCCGTTGAGCTCGTGAGTAATGCAGTCTTACGGGCAAGAGCAGGGATTAAGGATCCCAATCGACCAATTGGTTCGTTTATTTTCCTAGGACCAACAGGTGTAGGGAAAACGGAATTGGCTAAAGCTCTTGCAGAAACTTTGTTTGACAGTGAAGAACATATGATTCGTATCGATATGTCAGAATACATGGAAAAACATGCTGTATCGCGCTTAATCGGAGCACCACCCGGTTATGTTGGCTATGAGGAGGGCGGACAACTAACAGAAGCAGTTCGCAGAAAGCCTTATTCTGTTATATTATTAGATGAAATTGAGAAAGCTCATCCTGAAGTATTTAATATTCTGTTACAGATGCTCGATGATGGACGGATTACTGACTCTCAAGGAAGAAGAATTGATTTTAAAAATACAGTTATTATTATGACTTCTAATATCGGATCGGCCCACCTTTTGGAACGCGACAACGATCAAGAAGAGATTGATGAAAAAACAAAAGAGCTTGTATTGGGACAACTGCGTACAGCGTTCCGCCCAGAATTTCTCAATAGAATAGATGATATTATTTTATTCAAACCACTTACAATCAGTAATATTGTAGGGATTGTAGGTAAATTAACGAATGAATTGCAGCGACGTTTAAATGAACAAAATATCCAATTAGAAATGACGGATGATGCAAAACGTTTTATCGCAGAAGCAGCATATGATCCAATCTATGGGGCTCGTCCACTAAAAAGATATTTGCAAAGTCATATTGAAACGAAACTTGCAAAAGAAATTATCGCTGGAAATGTTCATCCTTTTTCTACTTTAAAGATCGATGTACAAAATGGCCAAATAACTATAATGAACTTAAATAATAGCTAAGCAGATGAAAGGTTCGTATCAATATTCTTTATCATTCTGACAAGCGTGGACCACGACTTTAAAATTTAGCGTACTTTCGAAAGAAGTCTCCCTCTTCAATCGTGTGAAGGGCGAAGCCCAACGATAAGGGGGAGATGAATGTCGGTTGGCGCAAGTCAGAGAAAGGGCCTTCATTTATGGAACGAATGTTCTATAATAGAGTTAGATATAGCGGAGGAAGTGATGGCCGTGTTGGTCAATCAAAAATATGAGCTTTTCCCAACAGAAAAACAAAAAGAAACGTTCGACCGTTGGCTCCAATACTGCCGTCAAACTTACAACTCTGCCCTTTTGGATAAAGAGCGCCGTTATAAACAAAACAAGAAAAATTACAACCGTTATGACATGCAAAAACAATTAACAGTGGATAAAAAGAACTATCCCATTCTAAAAGAAATGCCTTCCCAGCCCCTGCAAGAAGTATTTGTGCGATTACAAAAAGCCTTTGATAATTTTTTTCGCAAAGACGCTAGATACCCAAAACAGAAAAAATATAAAGAGTATACGAGTATGACGTTCCCTCAATTTGGATTCAACAAGAAAGGGAACCGAATGGCGATGTCCTTTTCCGGCAATGGCAAATTATACAATACAAGGTTAGGAGAAATAGATATCCTGCTTCATCGACCACTAAAGGCGCCAATCAAGCAACTGATGATCAAACGTCAAGGGAATAGGTGGTATGCTATTTTCTGTGTCGAAGGACAAGCACTGCCAACTACTTTAGATATCCATAACGCAATCGGTATTGACGTTGGAATCAATCAATATGCCGTTCTTTCGAATGGACTAGCACATGAAAATCCAAGATTTCTTCGTAAAAAAGAAAGGCAATTAAAGAAAACGCGGCGAAGGCTTTCCAAAAAGAAAAAGGGCTCAGCGAACGATATCAAGCAGGTACAACGAGTTCGTCAACTACATGAGAAAGTGGGGAACCAACGCAGAGATTTTCTTCATAAACTAAGCTACAACTTGAGTAAGGACTATTCGGTGATTGCCGTGGAAAATCTACATATACGAAACATGATTCGGAACAGAAAGTTAGCAAAATCTATTTCGGACGCAGGTTGGGGCATGTTTCGAAACATGCTTGCCTACAAATGCGAAAGAAATGGCGGGATCCTGATCAAAGTAGAACCAAAATTCACTTCACAAGATTGCTCCCATTGTGGCAATCGAGTGAAAAAGTCCCTTTCGATTCGTACGCATATTTGCCCAAAATGCGGAACGATACTTGATCGTGACCATAATGCTAGTCGAAACATCTTACAAAAAGGATTAGATGAGTTACTTACCATAAACGGAATAACTATAACTGTAGGGCAAGGTTGTGTCCGAACAGTATAATCTACGCCTGTGGAGACTGTGTAAGACATATTGGTACATCCCCATTATGCGACGGTTCATGAAACAGGAAGCCCCTTCTTCAAACAACCCGAAAGGGTGTTAAGGAGGGGTCATTCACTAAGTTATCTACAAGTCAAAAAAATTATCGAATCATCAGTTCTAAAAACAAGCCGAGTGGCAAAGGGTTCACTGCCTTAGTGAAAAAGAGAGATCTAGCTTTATTATGGCATACTGAATTGAAAGTGATTTGGTATGCCAATTTTATTGAGAAATTATTAATTTTAAATGAACGATCTAGGAGAATGTCCCCATTTATATATCAGGTGTAAAAATATTATTGAAGTTTGACGATTACCGAAAAATAAAGCAATTACATTTCCCCAGCGGAGAAATAAGAGTTTATGGTGAAGGACTTTATGAAAGAGCAAAACAATTTTTCCGAAAGAAAAGTCATTTAAAGATGCCTTAAGTTGATTCACGACAAAAGACCAGTTTTTCAAAGTGCTTAGCAATGGTATTAAAAAGCAAAACAAAAACGCTGATTATAATACCAGCGTTTTTCACTATAATTTCTAATCCATTTGTTACCGAAAGAGAAGTATTCATAAATTTAAATGCCCAATACTCAGTTACTTTTAGTAGTAAAGTAAATTTATTAACGTTCGTCAGTAGCGGGCGGTGGTGTAATTGATACAGATCCGATCAAAGAAACCAAAATAAAGATTATCACACCAAAGATGGAAGCAGTTCCGACATTAAATGCAGTACTGGTCATAGATGAAATAACATAGCACAAGACCTGTCCAAGAATGAAGGCCCATACAAAGGTCATTACGAATTTCATATTAAATCCTCCGAAAATATCTATTTTATTAAAAAAGTCTAATGATTACTGAATACTGTAATCATATCATATGAATTAAAAATTATAAAGTGAAAGTTGCCTGAGAAGGCTCGTTCTTACTTTAATTTGCTGGATTATTCTTGTAAGGATAAAAAAAGGAAACAGATGCATAGTCTAATAATAACATTAAAAAACAAGGGGATGAAGAAAATGAAATCTGCCATTGTTTTAGGGGCTCGACAACAATTTGGTTTTAAGATTTGTGAAGAGTTATTGGAAGATGATTACCTAGTGTTTGCGAAGGATTTCATTCAATGGCAAACGAATGAACAGAAGGAAAATTGGCTATATATCGGAAGAAATGCTCATTTAAATTATACCGATTTAGAAAAGGCTGAAAATATTTATGAAGAAAAGAGTTCATTGGTCATTATTCCATTAGTGGATTTTTATACGCGTGAGGAAACGAAAGCACATGACTTACTAATTTCTATTTTAAAGGATCAAAGTTTTACTCCAATTCAAACACCTTTGGTACTCATTCAACCATACAGTATGCAGCGTTCCTATTCGACATTTTCACAAGCAATTGAGAAACTAAAGGAAGAGAGAATGAAAATGGGTGGAGAAGTGTTAGAATATCATCTCCCGATGAAAAGTGAAGGTATTTATTTTCGACTTAACGATCATTATGAATGGATCAAAAATACTGAGAGAGAAGAAATCGCAACTGTGATTTATCATTTGGGAGAGAAAATTAATATAGATAGTTGTTAATCGAGATGTCTTAAAGGAGAATTAATAGACTATTTATTTTTTGCTTCTATTTTATAATAGTTAATTTTAGTCAAAAAAGAGGGAAACCTGTGTAAATGACGAAAAATTATAGTTAGGTAAAGCTCGAATAGCTAGGAGGCTATAGGAAAGGCAGGCAAGAATAAGAAAATCCCACAAAAAATTAAGGCAATTTACAAGAAAAATGTATAATGCTATACTTAGTACCAAGTCCTAATATATGATAATAATGTCGATTTTAGAAAGAGGGGTCACAGCATGGGTGCTGGAGTAATTGGAATTGGTAAATATGTTCCTGAAAAAGTCTTAACAAATAGAGATTTAGAGCAAATGGTGGATACGTCTGATGAATGGATCCGTACTCGTACAGGGATCGAAGAGAGAAGGATCGCTTCAGATGATATGAACACTTCTGATATGGCATATGAAGCTGCAAAAGAAGCTTTGGATGATGCGGGGGTAACACCAGAAGAGATTGATTTGGTTATGGTCGCAACGGTAACACCAGATCAACCCTTTCCGACTGTATCCTGTATTCTACAGGACAGACTAGGATGTAAAAACGCAGCGGCGATGGACCTAAGCGCTGCATGTGCAGGATTCATGTATGGTATGATTACAGCTAAGCAATTTATTGAAACAGGTGCATATAAAAATATATTAGTAGTAGGTGCGGAGAAGTTATCAAAAATTACAGATTGGAATGACCGGAATACGGCTGTATTATTTGGTGATGGTGCAGGTGCAGTGGTTTTAGGCCCTGTCTCAGCCGATAAGGGAATTCTCTCATTCGAACTAGGTTCTGATGGATCTGGTGGAAAATATTTGTATCAAGATCAATATATCATGATGAATGGGCGAGAAGTTTTTAAGTTCGCAGTCCGTAAAATGGGAGATGCCTCTGTCAATGTGATCGAAAAAGCAGGACTTACGAAAGATGATGTTGATTTCTTAATTCCTCATCAAGCCAATATTCGCATTATGGAATCATCTAGGGAACGCTTAGAATTACCAGAAGAAAAGATGTCAAAAACCATTCATAAATATGGCAATACCTCTTCTGCTTCTATTCCATTATCTTTGTATGACGAATTAAGATCTGGAAAAATTAAAGATGGTGATATCGTCGTCATGGTTGGCTTTGGTGGTGGGCTCACTTGGGGTGCTATCGCCATGAAATGGGGAAAGTAGTAAGGAGAGCGAAGGCGCCTGTACAGTGACGCACGAATTATTTAATGAGGATGAACGATTAAAGACAAGTCGTCCTCGCCAACGTCTTATTGGCCTAAGATAAAGGAAACATCATAAGCTGAAAAGCGAGTAGATGTTGACTTATCGTAGGAAACAGTCGTAAAATGGCTAATCGCTAGCGCTTTACAAATGGAATATACAAGTGTTAATAAGTTGAATTTAAATAAAATAAGAAATTACTTCTTTTTATATTAAAGGAGCTGGAAAAAGTGAAAAGAAGAGTTGTAGTAACTGGAATAGGTGCTGTTTCTCCTGTAGGAAACGATGCAAAAACAGCATGGGAAAATGTTATTGCTGGACAATCTGGTGTAGGTTCATTAACAAGACTGGATCCAGAGCAGTTTTCTGCGAAAGTAGCTGCAGAAATAAAGGATTTCGATATAGAAAAATATATCGAAAGAAAAGAAGCACGTAAAATGGATCGATTCACTCATTACGCATTAGCGTCAGCCATGATGGCAGTAGAAGATGCCCAATTAAAGATTGATGAAACAAATGCTGATCGAGTAGGAGTTTGGATCGGGTCTGGTATTGGAGGAATGGAAACATTCGAAAAACAGTTTGAAACATTCCAAAAAAGAGGCTATCGACGTGTGAGTCCATTTTTTGTACCGATGATGATTCCCGATATGGCGACTGGACAAGTATCCATATATCTTGGTGCAAAAGGAGTTAATTCATGCACAGTAACCGCTTGTGCCACAGGAACAAACTCTATTGGTGATGCATTTAAGGTGATTCAAAGAGGGGATGCCGATGCAATGATTGCTGGTGGTGCAGAAGCACCAATAACTCAGATGTCATATGCTGGGTTTTGCGCAAATACGGCCTTAACGACAAACCCTGATCCAAACACAGCAAGTAGACCATTTGATTTAAATCGTGATGGTTTTGTCATTGGAGAAGGTGCTGGAATTGTGATCCTAGAAGAGTTAGAACAAGCTCTGAAACGCGGCGCGAAAATTTATGCAGAAGTTGTAGGCTATGGATCAACTGGTGATGCCTATCATATTACTGCACCTGCACCTGGTGGTGAAGGTGGAGCAAGAGCTATGCAAATGGCGATTCAAGATGGTGGACTAAGACCAGAGGATGTACAGTATATTAATGCCCATGGGACAAGTACTGCTTATAATGATAAGTATGAAACGATGGCTGTAAAGACGGTTTTTGGTGATCATGCTCGTCAATTAGCGATTAGCTCAACTAAATCAATGACCGGTCATCTCTTAGGAGCGGCAGGTGGGGTAGAGGCTATTTTCACAGTAATGGCGATTAAAGAAGGGATTCTCCCACCAACAATAAATTATGAAACACCTGATCCTGATTGTGATTTAGATTATGTACCAAATGAATCTCGGAGAGCTGAAATTACGGCTGCTATTAGTAATTCTCTCGGTTTTGGCGGACATAATGCTACTCTAGCCTTTAAAAAATACGAATAAATTAGCGACCGACCCCTTAGGGTCGCTTCAGACTGTAGACAAAAGGGTTGGAAATCAAAATGATTTCCAACCCTTTTGCTATTCATACAGGATCATTCTATGAAAAAGACCATAAATGCTTTCCTTATGGTTTCTATTACGCCATGGTTGGCGTTTTCCATGTCCAGCTGGCCAGCTTCTTAAGATGTAAGGCAGCAAAAGTCAGCATCGCCTGCATGGACATTTTTTTAAGCCCCCTAAGGGTTGTCCATCGCATGCTTTTCTTTTGCATCGGCAAAGACACGCTCAATCGTCTCTTTACGCTACCCGTCTAATTCTTTGATTTCATGATTGTGACGCAAGTCCTCAACTACATCCAAGTAATCTTGCCAGATCTAACGTTGAATCATCTTTTGGTGATTCTTACTCTCTGTGCATTGGCTGATCACTAATGGATAGATAAAGGAGAAATCAATAGCCGCATCCAGTTTGCGCACCAGATGGTCTTGAGGAACCAACTGCTCTATTGTCAGCATTTCCAGCTGTTCGCGTTCATTAATTTGATTTTTCGTCACCATATCCATCACCTCATTCAGTTAATAGGAAACACCGTTGATTGGAGCGGAGAGCGGCGACTCCAGCGGGAACAGCGCGAGCTGAAGACCCTGGACTGAGCGCAGCGAGGGAAGCGGCTGAAGCCGTGCCCGTGGAAAGCGTCCGCTCGCAGCGGAAATCAACCTTTCTAGCTTTATCTCTATTCTAAAAGAAAAAAGACTGTAGACAAACACCAAAATTCATGGTGTTTGTCTACAGTCTGAAGCGACCCCCTTAGGGTCGCTTTTTTATTCACCCTTATTATCAAATTTAATAACATATAATGAGTACGGTAGTATTGTTGAGTTGGATTTAAAGGGGGAGTAAACATTGGGGTAATGGAGACAGATCAATGGGGTGAGAAACATTTTGAACAACCATGGAAGATGGTTAAGTTAGCGAGGCCTGAAATTAAAGATGAACATGATTTTTATCATTACTTATTAAGATTTGGAATGTATCAGCCATCGTCAAGAAGCTTACACTTATTTAACCAGCTTAAACAAGAAAAGGTTTGGGACCGCGTAGAGATAATTTATCAAAAATACAAGAAAAAATGGGGAGGACCTACTGTAAATATTTACTTATTTCCAATTAATCAAGAGAATCAATTTTTTATGAGGCAACTACAAGGACGTGCGGGCTTATCCTTTTCGGATACTATTTTTCTATTTATTTCCACTGGGTTAAGTGATGAACAAATAGAATCATTGTTTGTTCATGAGTATCATCATGCAGCAAGAATGACAAAATATAAAAAGCAGACAAATGAATATACTTTACTAGATTCAGTTTTGTTTGAGGGATTGGCTGAAACAGCAGTATTAAATAGTTGTGGAAAAAAATATACTGCATTTTGGACTGAGATTTTTTCAGAAGACAAATTAAAAGGAATGCTGGAAAAATTCTATTCACCAGCATTTCATATTAAGCGGAATGATCCTAAGCATGATTACTTATTATTCGGAGGGAGAAAGGGAATCCCTAATATGATGGGATATGCAATTGGTTATGAAATGGCTAGAGGATATATACGAAATAATAAAATCACTATGAATGAAACATTTTCGATACCCTCTGATCAGTTGCTAGAAAACAACACTTTTCTATCTTCTTAGGCATACCACCTTTTTAATTGCATATATATAAATTGGGACAAGTTCGCAAATAGTATTAGCATTTAATTCTATGAATTACTTTAAATCTTACCCCCGGCATAATCTATAAAGGCTCTAAAGATAGTGAGTTTGCCTTTATATATATGATGTAAAAAATAAATGGGAAGTGCCAATTAATGATATTTCGAGTCATACTATTTCTAACGGGATTTTGTCTAGCTGTGTCAGGTGGAGTTAGTTTAATTGGCTATTTAAATTTGATGACTATGGGTAATAGCTGGATTGATTATATAAGCTTTGTGGTAAAACGTCCAGAAAGTTATTTACTACCTTTAGGTGTTTTCTTGATAACATCCGCCTTCCTCAATACGGTTAGAAAAATGGATGATTCATTTCCAAAGGAATAAATTTACTCCCACCTGCCTATACTGATTGACAAATAGTAATGAAGTGAGGGATTAAAATGCTATATCTTCATGATGTATGGGTGAATTGGTTCGAGGGGGAAGAGAACGGGTATAATGTTTGCCATTTTCATGAATGGAGGAGAGGGGAAGACGTGATCGAGCTTTTAGATCAAGTGCCTTTGTTGCTAGTAGATACCACTCTCTTTCATTATATAGAAAACAATATGGCGGAACTTCCACAACAATTAATGAACGATGTTTACAAAAAAGCATATTTAAGAAAAAATCATGAACGAGTACAATTAGAAAATTGCTTTGTTGTGACTGATGGTAAGGGGATTATTGCTGTCGATACTGTTGGTTATAATATTCCACTCAGAAAAAGCAGACTTATACCTCGTCAAGAACAACTTGTTTATGAAATGACTGCACAAACAAAAAAAGTACAGTATAAGTGGAGAGAAAATGAAGAGAGGAAGGAACATCATATCTTAGCACCAGACCCTAAGCTAATGTATGGTTTGACAAGAAAAGAGCGACAATTAAAGCATCTTATGTTTATGGCTCTTGACCAGCTTTATGCCTCAAAAAACACCTCGGAAATAAGATATTGGTACACTGAGTGGGCCCCACATCGATATCATGAGATCCAAAGCATGTTGTTTGAGGAGGTTTGGGAGTGCCTATATGAAGAAACAAAAATTGGTTGGTCTAGCAAACATCTTAAGCTATGTGAAAATATGATTAAGGGACAACCATTTTTTGAAAAGCTCTGGGAAATGGAATCTGATTCAAAAGTAAATTAAAAAAGGAAAGGCAATAGCATCTGTTCAGCGATATGTAAATATAAAGGCTACTTAGTTATTAAGGAAACAAGCAATGGACGAGCCGATGTTGACTTATCGTAGGAGGGTGATCGCAAATTTGCTAGTCGCTAGGTGCTTGAACAGGACAAAGAAAGGCAAAGCAGCGGTGAAGTCGTTATGCTACATAATTTGGACAGACCAAAACACACCGTTCTAGTACTGCTCTGCTGACGTCGTAACGCTGTGCTAACTCATATCTTGTAGGTTTGAAGCTCAGAACGAAAATGAAATAAGTTTGACAGCTGATAAGGGGCAATAAGCAAATAACCTGAACCAATGAAAGCAAAGGAACTTCTTTCATTGGATCAGGTTATTTTGACCTTTACAATAGGTTAAGCTTAAAGGGTGAACGAATATTGGATTTTTTTAGGCAAATTGTAAGTTCATTATCACATGAATAGGTAAATAAAATCAGGCGACTGTCTATGAGGTCTTACTAAAAAGTGAACATATGAAGAACTTAAATCATAAAGTATGTTTCATAGAACAGCGCCTTATAATTTAAAAAATATTACCTTCTTTTTCTGCCTAAGCCCATTGCATTTTCCATTTTTTTAACCATTTTATTTGCTTTTGCTGCAGCTTTCACTGCACCTTCATCTAAAATATCATCTAACTCTTTTGAATCCACTAATTGATAGAAACGCTCTTGAATAGGAGTAATATAATTTAATACAACCTCGGCTAAGTCGGTTTTAAAATCTCCATATCCTTTTCCAACATACATTTCTTCAAGTTCTTTTATACTTTTATTTCCAAGAATCGAATAAATAGAAAGTAAATTGGATACACCTGGTTTATTTGTTTGATCAAATTGAACGATTCCCTCAGAATCAGTAACAGCACTTTTAATTTTCTTTTCAATTTGCTTTGGTTCATCTAACATGGTAATAAATGCACGTTGATTTTCATCTGATTTACTCATCTTTTTAGTAGGATCTTGTAGGGACATAACGCGTGCCCCAACTTTCGGGATTCTTACTTCTGGAATGGTAAATATGTCATTATAACGGTTGTTAAATCGCTCAGCTAAATCTCTAGTTAGCTCTAAATGTTGTTTTTGATCTTCCCCAACAGGTACTAAATCTGCGCCATATAATAAAATATCAGCAGCCATTAAAGGGGGATACGTTAGTAGACCAGCTGAGACAGCATCTTTACCATCAGATTTATCTTTGAATTGAGTCATTCTCTCTAATTCACCAATATAGGATATACATTGTAACATCCAAGCCGCTTGAGCGTGAGCAGGTACTTCGGATTGTACAAATAGAGTAGCTTTTTGAGGATCTAAACCAGCAGCGATATATAAGGCAGCCAGAGATCGAATATTTTTTCTTAATTTTAATCGATCTTGAGGAACTGTAATGGCATGTTGGTCTACTACACAAAAATAACAATCATAATCTTCTTGAAGCTCAATAAATTGTCTAATTGCGCCAATATAATTACCAAGAGTAATGACGCCACTCGGTTGAATACCCGAGAAAATTGTTTTCATCTAGAAATCCTCCTTAAGCAACTAGCCCCTTCATAATAAGGGGAACTGATTCTCCAAATTAAAAAAATGTTTTACCTTAAACCAATAGAGGTATAAAGGAACCATAATAATCATTATTACCTCATTATACCTGCTCATAGAGGCACAATCAAGCAAGGTACAAAGAACCAAACTAGAGCAGAAAATGGATGAAATAGGAAAAGTTATTTAATTAAGGTAAAAATATTGTTAGAATGAAAAAGGACATAAATAACCAAGAAAATATAAATATAGACATTTTTTTAAGGGAGAGATTTTTAGTGAATTGGAAAAAGGGTTCAATGATTGTGGCAATCATGGCTGTATTATTTTGCATGGCTTCCATAACAGTGGCCGCTGAAACGCAATTATCAATGCAGCCTTTAAAGGTAAGAGAATTGTCAGTGGCTGGTAAAACACTTCCAAATGTAATGCCGCGCTTTGTATATGATTCGGGGAGAGATTTTAAATATCCAGATGCTGTGAGGGGTATTTATGTTACTGGTCATACAGCTGGAGGAACCCGTTTTGACCAGTTGGTTGATATGGTTGATTCAACGGATCTTAACGCAATGGTAATTGACATAAAAGACGATTGGGGAGATATTACATATAAATTGCCAAAGGATTCTCCGTATGCAAACATCTCTCAAGATTATATAAAAGATCCCCAAAAAATGATGGATACATTAGAGGAAAAACAAATTTATCCAATCGCCAGAATTGTAGTGTTCAAAGATTCCAAACTTTCAAAAGCTAAGCCTGAGCTATCTTTTAAAGATGGAAACGAGGTATGGGCAAATGGAAGGAAAGAATCTTTTGTTAACCCCTTTATGAAAGAGGTTTGGGATTATAATGTTAATATTGCAATTGAAGCAGCAAAATTAGGATTCCAAGAAATTCAATTTGATTATGTTCGTTTCCCAGAAGGATTTGAAAATAGAGATGAATCGTTAACATATAGTATGGGCGAATATGCCGATATGGATGGAGATAATATCCAGAAAAGGGTTCATGCAGTAACAGATTTTGTGGCCTATGCAAAAGAAAAATTGGCACCATATAATGTAAAAGTATCAGTGGATATATTTGGTTATACGGCTACACTTCCTGAGGCACCAGGAATTGGCCAAAACTTTAATAAGATATCTGAAAACGTAGATGTTATTTCTTCGATGATTTATCCAAGTCATTGGACTTCTTATTTTGGGATAGCCAAGCCAGATTTAGAACCTTATAAACTTGTTAAAGAGTATGCAAAAGTTGAAAATGCAAAACTTGGGGAACTTGAAAACGCCCCTATCTCGCGCCCATGGCTTCAAGATTTCACTGCTTCTTATTTAGGATCGGGTAATTACCAAGTTTACGGTAAAAAGCAAGTGGAGGACCAAATAAGAGGGCTTTATGATGAAGGGATTAACGAATTTTTATTATGGAATGCAGCGAATACTTATACAGAAAATGTCAATTATAAAGTTGGCAAGAAGTAGAAGCCCATTTTACTTCATAATTTATGGAGCCCAATATTCTTGGTCTCCATAAATTAGTTTTCTTAAATGAACTTGGTATTATTAGTGAAAATATTTTCACATGCAGTATGAAGTAGTTGATTTTGGGAATAGTAAAAGGGAAATTCTTGTTTAAAATAAATCTATAAGGGGTAATGAATGAATATAGGAACAAATTGTAACAGCTATGTGTTTTTTATGTAACAGATAGGAAAATGCTCAAAAGAACCTATTCATTATGCTAAGTTTGGTGTATAATACATATGTAAGGTTGTTTTATTTATGAATAAAACAATAAAAGTTACTTACATATAACTGGTCACAATATGTAGTAATTCATTCAATAGATGAAGCAAGAATTTTAATTCTAATCAGGAGTGTGGTTCTATTATGGTAACGTTGTACACTTCACCTAGCTGCACATCATGCAGAAAAGCAAGAAATTGGCTTGAACAGCAAAATATTTCTTACAATGAGAGAAATATTTTTTCAGATCCTCTTACATTAGATGAAATAAAAGAAATTTTACGAATGACAGAGGATGGGACAGATGAAATTATTTCAACTAGATCAAAGATTTTCCAAAAGTTAAATGTTGATTTAGAATCATTGCCCCTACAACAATTATTTGAATTGATTCAAAAAAATCCTGGGCTTTTAAGACGTCCCATTATTTTGGATGAGAAACGATTACAGGTTGGATACAATGAAGATGAAATCAGACGCTTCCTGCCTCGTAAGGTTCGAACTTATCAGCTTCGTGAAGCGCAAAAAATGGTTAATTAATCTTATTAATACATGTATTGTTTGAAAAGGCTAAACCTATTATCGTGTTTCGAATAATGGGCTGGCCTTTTTTCATACTTATAAATTCACAATCTAATCATAAAGAAGTTATTCATCAAGTCATATGCTGGGTAAAATTTCGAAAATTACCTTGATTTTCTCTCATATGTTAGATAAAATAAGCAAAATATGGGGTAAAGTATAGGCATTAGAGGATTTTAAACTTTAAGATAGCTTTTGTTTCCATTTATCAGCTACTTATCATAAAATAGAAGTACATGGAGAATAATATACACTCATTCTTTCTGAGGTTAAGAATCTCCGATACGGGATCGTGATCCCTTCACCAACTATTATAGAAGGGAGTGTTGATTTTGGAGATTGAACGCATCAATGAAAACACAGTCAAGTTGTATATCTCTTATATGGATATAGAAGAACGTGGCTTTGACCGTGAAGAAATTTGGTACAATCGGGAACGAAGTGAAGAATTATTTTGGGAGATGATGGAAGAAATTCATGAAGAAGATGAATTTCTTAATGAAGGGCCGCTTTGGATCCAGATCCAAGCTCTTGATAAAGGGCTTGAAGTAATCGTCACAAAAGCCCAATTGTCTAAAGATGGACAAAAATTAGAACTTCCGATTCCTGATGAGAAACATAGTGAGATACCGGTTGATCATGCGATTGAAGATTTGCTCGATCAAAATTTTCAAGTGAATCATTATGGAAAATCAAAAAATGAATATGAATTCATCTTTGAATTCAAGGATTTTGAAGATCTCCTATCCCTTTCAAAAAATAAGAACTTAGATGAACAAATTCAAACACAGTTGTTTTCATGGGAAAATGTCTATTATTTACATGTTCATTTCCCAGAAGAATTATATGATGAAATAAAAATAGACAATGCACTAAGTATACTTCTTGAATATGGACAGGAAAGTCACATAACGGTTCATCGTTTGATTGAATATGGTAAAATCATTATTGGTGAAAATGTATTCTCCACTCTTAATCAATATTTCGAATAAATCTGCCGGTTCCTTATGAGGAATCGGTTTTTTTTGCGGCTGTAGCTTATCTTTAACCTCAGCATTGTTGTACGGAAGATAATTTTTTAACATAGTAAAGTCCCCAATCGCATACATCGGATTTCCGTTTAGGCATTGTATTTTGGAGCTCACTTAAAAAGTAATTTGCTCCAATACTATTTCTTGTAGGGTATTGGGAGGAAGGGGCTATAGAATAAATCTACCGAGATTACTCTTCAACTGTTTAGTGCAAAATAAAAGTTAAGAGAATTGCAACCAAAATGTTAGAAGGTTGCACAAAAATAAAAGGCTTGCCAGCCCTCTCAAAATACCCTACCGTTATTGGTGTCGAATCAACTAATGGTGGGAGAGTGAAAGGATGCTAGCAATGCCTGAAATCAATCATATCAAAAAATTAAGGAATATAAAATCCCTATCAATCAATGAAATTTCAAAGCGAACTGGTTTTAGTTGGGTAACTGTTAAAAAGTACGCAGATGGCGATCAACTACCTACTGAAAAGATCATCGAGAAAAAAGGAATGATGTATGAAGAAGAATGGGGAGAAATTGTAATGGACTGGCTTGTCGAAGATTATGCGCTAAAAAAGAAAGCCAGAAGGAACAACAAAAATATCTTTGAAGGATTACAGAAATTAGGATTTCCTGGTTCTTATCGAACCGTTTGTGATTTCATTAAGAAAGAATGGAAAGAAAAAGTGTTAGACGAATCGGATGAAATGAAAGAGGAATATGAGAGATTGACCCATCCTCCTGCCGAAGCTCAAATTGACTTTGGCATTACCGAAGCAATTGAAGATGGGAAAGCAAAAGACATCCATGCATTAGTTATGAGTTTTCCATATAGTAACGCAGGGTTTGCAGTTCCTTTGCCTGCAGAAAATCAGGAGTGCTTTTTAGAAGGTCTTAAAATGCTTTTTAATCAAACGGGGTTTGTTCCAAGAAACCTTCGCCTGGATAACCTTTCGGCAGCAGTAGTAAAGGCACGGGGGCGTGGTCAGGAAACTGTTTTCAATGAAGAATTTCTACGTTTCGCGAACCATTATGGGTTTGAGGCGCAAGCCTGTAATGCGAGAAAAGGAAATGAAAAAGGACATGTGGAAAACAAAGTAGGATATGTTCGTTATAATTTCTTCACTCCTTCCCCTGTCATCAGAGATATAACGCACTTACGTGCTTTATTATTTGATCAATGTAAAAAAGATCATCAACGACTTCATTATAAGAAGGATATCGTTATTGCAGATTTGTTTGAAGAAGAAAAGAAATATGGGTTAGCTTTACCTGAGTCTGATTATCCGGTATTTAAACAGTCTATGGTAACCGCTAATAAATATGGTGAAGTAAGAATTGATGGAGTATTGGTCCATGTCCCTAAAAGTTATCATTACGGTAAGTTACTATGATTTTATATTGGGATCACTACAAGGTTGTCTCACATAACGGAGAGATACTTTCCACGGGTCCTAGACAGTATATGAATCAAACCAGGGAAATTCCGTGGCAATCCATCCTAAAAAACTGGAAACAGAAGCCGCGATCCATTGTATATTCTCGCTATTTCCCATACCTACCTGGCAGAATTGCTTATTACTTGAATATCGAATCAATGAAATTAAGAAAAGAGCGTGTAGAGTGGTTATTGAGCTTGATAGTAAATCATGATATGCAAGAAATAGATGAAAAATTCTATGAGTTACTACCAAATGAAAATCAATTTGATTCAAGTTCAGATGATTCTACGAACCATCCTTACGATGTGGATTGGAGTATTTATGATTCCCTCCAGCCTACTGTGAAGGCAGGTGTTTAACGTGTCTGATGTGATTAGGGAGAAATGTAAATTACTCCGTTTAGCATATGTTGCAGACCTGTATGAGAAGGTTCCTTTCGAGAATCCGGAACAATATTTGATGGATTTATTACAACAAGAAATAGAGTTAAGGGAAATCGCAAAAGGAGAACGTTTAATTAAAAAAGCGAAGTTTATGAATGAAAAGGAATTACAGGATTATCAATGGGGCGACCATATTCACTTCCCATCAAATCTCGACAGAGATGGCCTTGAATCCCTTTCCTTTATCAAGAGAAAAGAGAATGTAATTTTATCAGGGGCACCAGGAACAGGAAAGTCGCATCTAGCAACAGCATTAGGTCGAAAAGCTTGTAGAAACGGATATGAGGTCCGTTTCTACAGAGTAGCTGATTTAATAGAGTTATTGGAAAAGTCGTGGGTGGAAGGTCGATATCAAGCTCTACGTAATCGATTTAATAAAGTTGATATGATCATTCTTGATGAAATGGGATATGTGCCATTTAGTAAGGATGGGGCTGAGTTACTATTTCAGTTGATTTCCGACTGGTATGAACAGAAAAGCCTTATTATTACGTCAAATCTAGAATTTAGTCAGTGGAATAAAATATTTGTAGACGCACGCCTAACCGCTGCCTTGGTGGATCGAGTCATACATCACGCTCATATTTTAAGTTTTACTGGTGACAGTTACCGTGTGAAACACGCTTTATCGAATAGCTAATTACTAAGAACATAAGGGCTGGCAAAGTTCTAAACTTCTCGCTGCATTCTTCTAAACTTTTTGCTTGCAAAATACATCAACTTAAGGTTAAAAACAATAGATGAGCCGTTGAGGGTGTTATACTCATCTTATCTCTAGCAATTATATGCTTTATTGCTTTATCGATTTATTTAAAGGATTATAACAGTTTATAGCGAATTAGGTAAGATAAAGGAGTGAAAAAATTGTTAACTGCATTAAATGATGAAGGAAAACTTATATCATTGGTGAACGTTCCAAAAAATTTAGCGAAACAAAAACTTTCCTCACATTATTATTGTCCAGTATGTCATGAGCATTTAATCCTAAAAGTAGGGAAAATCCGTATCCCTCACTTTGCCCACAAGCAATTTGCTAAATGCTCCAATTCTACGACGGAACCCGAAAGTCCCAGACATTTACTCGGAAAAAAACATTTGTATCACCATTATCAGAGAAATGGATTTGATGTTTATTTAGAATATTATCTTCCTGAAATCCAACAAAGGCCTGATCTTTTAGTTAAAAAGGGCAATCATCTTTATGCGATTGAATATCAATGCTCTCCATTACCTAGACAGCGTTTAATGGAAAGAAACGCAGGTTATCGAAAACTTAATATTCTCCCTATATGGATACTTGGTACTAAACCTTATAAAAAAAGGAAAAACAAGATCTTTGAGTTATCAGATTTCCAATTCTCTCTGTGCACATATACTTCTAAAGCTGGACTTACACTTCTGAGTTATTTACCAGAGAAGCAGACTTTTTTACAACTCTCAAAAATGACCTCCTTACCATCCACTAAGTTAATAGGATTATTACAAGAAATTCCACTAGAAAAAAAGTTTCCCCCTGTTCATGACCTGCCCTTTGATTTTCAAACTTGGTTAAATGAAAAAAGAACATGGATACAATATAAAGTATATTATGGAAATCTTCATAATGATTTATTTTTAAAAGAAGTGTATACGACTGGACATAATCCATTTCTGTTACCAGAAATTTGTGGTCTCCCCCTACCTCATGCACATCTCATCTATGACTCTCCAATTGTTTGGCAATTTTATATATATCTAGATTGCTTGCAAGAAATACCAATCGGGCAAAAACTTTCCTTGAAATGGGTAAATCAAAGAATTTTACAACGTATAAATAATGGTATGATTACAATTCGAGAATTTCCGCTAGATTTTAATAATCAATATACGTGGAAAGTACCTATTTCTGAATATTTTTCTCTGCTCACATCATTAGAATATTTATCGAAAATAGGAGAAGACTTATTTATGATTGAAAAAAAAGTAAAAATCCCCAAAAATACAGAAGAGGCCTTGATTAGGGAAAATGCATTATTCCGAAGAGATATTTTACATAGCCTTTATTCAAACAATCATTAAAGTTGCAGGGATTTGTATAAAATAGGTAGAATAGATAATATTGTAGGATTTTTCTAAGTTAAGCAATTATAAAATTGGCTAGTGTAAGAGTCTAGCCTTGATGCCGATTCGGAGAGGCTACATAACCTTAGTCCGTTGGGAATGTGCCAAAATGGCGTGCCTTACGTTGATCCGAACATCACAGTAAAACATTTATGTTTTACTTTGCTTACCGAAGATTTTTAGAATGAAACTAGAGGAGGATGGTTATGTCAAAAGAAACTAAGATAAAATCATTACCAAAACGGTCCGAAATTGCGAAGGAAATGACCTGGCGTTTAGAGGATATTTTCCCCACAGATGAGGCTTGGGAAAAAGAGTATGAAGAGATTAAAGAACAAGTTAAACAGGCAGGACAGTATAAGGGGACTATAGGAGAAAGTGCTAGTCAACTAAATCAAGTTTTGCAATTTCAATCGCAAGTATTTGAACGATTAGGAAAATTATATACATATGCTCATATGCGCTATGATCAAGATACAGGGAATTCACATTATCAAGGATTAAATTCGCGAGCTGAGAGTTTATATTCCATTGTAGCAAGTGAATTTTCCTATGTTGTTCCAGAAATTTTAGCGATGGATGAAAGCAAAATTGCTCAATTTATTGAAGAAAACACTGATTTACAAGTATATCGTCATGCTTTAGAGGAAATTAATCTTCAACGTGGGCATGTTTTATCAGCAGAACAGGAAGCCATGTTGGCTCAGGCTTCTGAAGCTTTAGGTTCTGCGAGTACAACATTTGGTATGCTGAATAATGCCGATTTAGAATTTCCAGTGATAAAAGATGAAAATGGGGAAGATGTCCAAATTTCTCATGGAAATTATATTCGTTTCTTGGAAAGTCAGGATCGAAAAGTCAGGGAAACAGCCTTTAAAAAGGTGTATGAAACGTATGGCCAATTTAAAAATACGTTTGCCAGCACATTGAATGGAACAGTAAAGAAAGATAACTTCTTTGCTAAAATTCGTAATTACGGTTCTGCACGAGAATCGGCATTAGCAGGAAACAATATTCCTGAGAGTGTTTATGATAATCTTGTCAATACTATTAATAAAAATTTACATTTACTACATCGCTATGTGAAATTACGTAAGAAAATTATGAAGGTGGATCAACTTCATATGTATGATTTGTATACTCCACTAGTGAAGGAAGTCAAAATGGAAGTAAAGTATGACGAGGCAAAGGATATTGTTATTGAGGCCCTTGCACCATTAGGTAGTGAATATACAAACATATTGAAAGAAGGATTTGAAAATAGATGGGTAGATGTAATCGAGAATAAAGGGAAACGAAGTGGCGCATATTCGTCAGGTGCTTACGGTACCAATCCATATATTCTTATGAATTGGCAAGACAATGTGAATAATCTCTTCACACTTGCTCATGAATTTGGTCATAGTGTGCATAGTTATTACACCCGTAAAAACCAACCATATCCATATGGGAATTATTCGATTTTTGTGGCGGAAGTAGCTTCCACAACAAATGAATCAATTCTTAATGAATATATGATTAAAAATGCTAAGGATAAGCAGGAACAATTATATTTATTGAATCATTATCTTGAAGGTTTCCGTGGGACGGTTTTCCGCCAAACAATGTTCGCGGAATTCGAGCATCTAATCCATCAAAAGGATCAAAATGGAGAAGCGTTAACGGCTGATTTATTAACGAAAGAATATTATGAACTAAATAAAAAGTATTTTGGGGAAGAGGATATTCATATTGATGAAGAAATTGGTCTAGAATGGTCAAGAATACCTCATTTTTATTATAATTACTATGTATATCAATATGCGACGGGATTTAGTGCAGCTGCTGCGTTGTCTAAGCAAATCTTGGAAGAAGGAGAACCAGCTGTTGAACGCTACCTAGCATTTTTACAAGCAGGAAGCTCAGACTATCCTATTGAAGTTTTGAAAAAAGCTGGTGTGGATATGACTTCGACAGAACCAATTGAAGCTGCTTGTCAAATTTTTGAAGAAAAATTAAATGAAATGGAAGCCTTGCTTTCAGAATAAGAAAAAAGAGCGTAACTTTTTATCATTTTGATAGGAAGTTCGCTCTTTTTTTAAAGTATAAAATTACTCAATTGTTTCAAACGGCAGTGAGACAGCTGGTGAGCGAAGCGCAATTACCTGATCCACGAAAAGACAAACAGCTTCTTTCTATGGATCAAGTTAAACTGCCTATGTTTTTTCTCGATTATATCTTCCTAACCAGGTGAAGGAGCGGTTAATTTATAATTGAGGAGCTATAACTTACTTATATGAGTTCCTTTTCCTTTTCATCTTTTAGTTTCCACAGTTTTCCCGGCCAAAAAGCATATCTCCCTAATACAGTCGTAATGGCGGGAACTAATAAAGGCCGGATAATAAATGTGTCCATTAGTATTCCGATCGCAGTTACTGTACCAAAGTGAACAAGTACTTGCATTGGCATAACAGCTAAGACAGCAAAGGTACCAGCTAGAATCAATCCTGCGGAACTAATGACACTACCTGTTTCGCTAACACCTTCTGCAATCGCTTGTTTTAGAGGCAAGCGTTTTTTGCGTTTATTCCATATATTAGCGACTAGAAAAATATTATAATCTTCTCCCAATGCAACTAAGAAAACAAATGAATAAAGAGGTATTAATCCTTGGATAGCAGGAACATTGAAGCCATAATGGAGTAAAATCCAGCCTATTCCAAGGGCAGCTAGATAGGATAGACCGACCGTCACTAATAAATAAATCGTAGCAATAATTGACCTGAAATAAACTAACAGTAAAATTCCAATAATCAATAGAACTGCAGGTATGATGATCGATTGATCTCGATTTGTAATCTGTTTTGTATCATATAATGTAGCTGTTTCTCCACCGATCCACAGATTTTCTCCAGCATTGACGATACCAGCCTCTTGCAGACTTGAATTTACAACAGTATGAATATCCTCAATTTTTTCAACTGCTTCTGGTGAATATGGGTCCATAGTGAAGGAGACTTCATATAATTGGTAATTTTTATCTTTTCCCTGTTCAGGATCAGATACATTATCAATAAACGTTAAATCTTGCAAAGCTTTTTGTAGAGAAATCTCTTCTCCATTTGTATTGACAATCACCTGTGTAGGGGCCACTTCTCCAGGTGGATAATGGTCTGAAATAATAGAGAATCCTTCTCTTGAAGGCATATCTTTTGGAAAGGAATCTAAAAGTCCATAAGTAAATTGAATTTTTGGTACAAACGAAATGAAAACCCCTAAGATAACTAAACAACTTATAATAATTGTCCATGGCTTGGTAGTGACAAATTTACCTAAAGCCATACTGAATGCATTTTTTTCTTTTTGCCTGCGTATTTTCTTACCTTTCTTAGCTTCAAGCTTTTGGATCATTGCTTCTGTTCTCGGAATAAAAGGGAAGAATGCAACTCTACCTAACAGAGTAAGGAAGGCTGGTAATAAAGTTAAAGCCGTTATCCCCATAATTAAAATGGATAAACTAAATGGAATTGCAAATCGATCATAAGAAGCATAATAAGCTAGAGTAAGAGTGAGTAAGCCCAAAACGGTTGTAATTGAGCTCATCATAATCGCACTACCAGTATTTTCTATAGCTTTTTGCATTGCCTTATATCGGTCAGGTTCATGTCTTAATTCATCACGATATCTTGAAATAAGAAATAGGCAATAATCTGTACCAGCACCAAATAGTAAAACTGTCATAATCGATATCGTTTGTTGATCTACTTCTATCCACCCATTTTTTGCTAGGAGTCCCAAAAGAGGACTGATAAATCCATAAGCAAAACCAACAGTGATCAGAGGGATAATCGCAAGTAAAGGGGAGCGGTAAAGAATGATTAATAAAAGCAAAACAATTGCTACAGTGGCCACTAATAAAGTAAAATCCGCATTACTAAATAATGATACTGCATCAGTTTGAATGCCAACAGGACCAGAAATTCGAACATGTAATCCATCTTTATCTAAATCATCATCTAATATCGCATGATTGAGAGATTGATCAATTTGTTCTTTTAACTCATCTATTCCTTTTTGAAGTTCTTTTGTGGAAGCAGCTGAATCAAAGAATACAGGTGTTGTTAAAGCAGCTTGATCTTCTGAAGCTGATTGTGCTAATGCTTGTGCCGGAGCTTTATATATAGGCGGTACAAAGGATTGTTTATTTACAGGATGTTCATCTAAATCCTTAAATAGTCTTTGAATATTTTCAAAATCAGTTTCGTTTAACCCGTTTTTCTGATACCAGACGAGAAGTAATGGTGTGCCTGTTTCATTGGGAAATTGTTCTTTCGCTAATTCCGCAGCCTTAAGGGAAGCTGCATGATCAGGTAATAATTGATTTGAATTTGTTTTTTGGCTATTAATTTGTGGCCAAGCAACGGAGAGGATACCTAGTAATACAAACCAAATGACCATCGTGATCCAACGACTTTTCATCCCAGAGACAAAGTCTCCCCAACTCCACTTCTTCATGTTCATCAATCCTTTAGATTATTTGTTCTATTGTTCATAATATAATTATATATACTGGTTAGTCAATTTAAAATTTTTGATTAGTTTCCTTTATAATTCAATAAAGTTGGTGGAAGTTTTTGTGTATAATAAAATGAGATCTATCAGATTATCAACAAGTCTGATGCAAGGGAGAGGAGTAAATTGTCCCAAAAACGCGCGTTAGGTAGACCGCCGACAAATTTATTAAAACAGCCAACAATAGAAAAGATCCAGGATCAAGCTCAAATTTTATTTTTAAATTACTCTTATCAAGAAGTTTCAATGGATGATGTAGCAAAGGCGACAAATGTAACAAAAGCAACTGTTTATTATTATTTTCCTAGTAAATCAAATTTGTATGCGAAAACGATGATCCGGATGTTAGAGCGGATTGGGGAACAAGTAAAAGATACATTGCAAAAAGAGCAATCATTCTATAAAAATTTATACGAGGTTGCGCATGGGTTTTTAACGGCAACCCTTCATCTTGATATAGATGCTTTAACACGGGGCACTGAAACAGTCCTAGAGAAAAATGATTGGCAAGAGATGAATCGTGCTATAGAGGAACTTTATACTGTTTTGGAAGTAGGATTTCAAAGTGCAATGGATAAAGGACAGTTACCTTCTGCATTTTCAAGCAAATTTAGCTCAAGAATATTTTTCTCTCTATTACAGATAGGAAATAATCAAAATATTATCGGAGAGGAAGGGGAGGATGACGTAGTACAAATTACAGAAGACATCATCCGTTTTTTCCAAAAAGGAATTTCTCAATAGAAGAACTAATGAAAACCGCGAAATCTATTCTTTCCATTCACAAGCGAGACTAGGGTGAATAACCCTATAAAAAGGAGTGGAGAAGTGATATAAATCGAAATCAATCGTAATAATGCTAAGATGTGAAGGAAGAAACAGACGGCGATAAAAACGATAATTATAACGAGGCTCATCGTACGCATCGTTTTTTTCTCCTTTCAAGTGTTTCAGTCTACATATATATCTATATATATGTAGACTATTTTTCTTCATGTTTAAAAAGATTGTGGATGAAAAAATGAACTGCCCTATAAATGTTAGACATTTCAGTCTACTTTTATAGGGCAGTTTATGAAAAAATCATGAGCGCGTTTTGTTTTAAATAGCGTCAGTAAAAATTATAAATTATTATATTTGTATCGCCAATAAGAGCCATGTAGTGAGCAGATTTTCTGTACTTTCTGCTGGATTTGCAATTTCTTCATTTGTCTTTCTATCTTATGAGGCGGTAAATCAAAAATCAATGCTAAATCTTGTGTAGCATTTACTGGATTTAGAGAGAGAAAAACTTCTAACGGGGGCTTCTCCGCAGGTTTAGGATAACCTTGAAGCATCTCAGTTAGTATCTGCACATATATATCATAAGAATATAAACCAGTAATTTTAATGCCTTCATCTTCAATATTTTCATTAAAAAAAACCATGGACGGCATTTCATCTACTTCCATTTCAGTTGAAATCTTCAAATCACATTGGAAAGCTTTGGCAGCTGTTTCGGAATAAACATCCTGTAAAAATTCATCAAGATCAAGGCCGATAGATTTTGCACATTGTTGAATCACATTTATATCCGAAATATCTTTATCCTCAATAAATAAAAATTCTTGGAGTTTTTGAATAAAACGAATTCCTGCTTTTTTTCCCTGTAATTCCGCTGCTTTAATACTTATAGCTGCAAGATGTGGGGGTTGCGGTGACGTCTTGTTTTTCAATCTTTTGAACCGGCCCTGCTCTCGCTTCCATCTATTCTGACAAGAAAAAACTCGATCTTTATTTTGATTTAAGGAAGAAAGTTTTCCAGACAAAACATATTTAATAGAAAAATACTCGCCATATTCTATTTGCAATTTCTTTAGAATTGGAGAAAGTGACCAGCATTCTGAGCAAAAAGGATCTACAAAGAAATAAATTTCCATTGGTCTTTTATTTAAAAGATACTTAATCTGTCGTGTTGTCAAAGCACTTCACCTTGCATAACGTTAGGTGAATGAGTATTCACCATATTTTTTGCTGTCAAAGCTAAACGCGTATAGAAAAGCTCTCGAAGGCCTGGTTCAATATCGACTTCATCCATAGCTTCACTCATGCATGCCAACCATGCTTTCGCACGACTAGGTGTAATTTCATGTGGTAAATGGCGTGCACGTAACATCGGGTGACCATGTTCTTCAGTATATAGCTTGGGACCACCTAAAAATTGTGTTAAAAATTGCTTTTGTTTTCTGGCAACTTCTGTTAAGTCATCAGGAAAAATGGGGGTGAGTTCGGGATGTTTTCCGACACGTAGATAAAATTGTTCTACAAGCTTATGAAGCTTCTTTTCCCCAATAGCATCATACGGTGTCATCTTCATCTCAACCATATGATTCGCTCCTTTATTTAAAATGGTATATTTATTTTAGCAATGACCTAATCAGAACTCAAATAAATTGAACTATTTTAAGAAAAGCGGAAGCGCCTGTTCAGCGACGTACAAATTTAAAGGCTTCTGACGAGATAAAGGAAACACGGCGAAGGATGAGCCGATGTTGACTTATCGTAGGAAGAAGCCGTAAATTTGCTAGTCGCTAGGCGCTGTAGCTGGACAAAGAAAAGCGGAAGCGCCTGTTCAGCGACGTACAAATTTAAAGGCTTCTGACGAGATAAAGGAAACACGGCGAAGGATGAGCCGATGTTGACTTATCGTAGGAAGAAGCCGTAAATTTGCTAGTCGCTAGGCGCTGTAGCTGGACAAAGAAAAGCGGAAGCGCCTGTTCAGCGACGTACAAATTTAAAGGCTTCTGACGAGATAAAGGAAACACGGCGAAGGATGAGCCGATGTTGACTTATCGTAGGAAGAAGCCGTAAATTTGCTAGTCGCTAGGCGCTGCAGCTGGACAAAGAAAAGCGGAAGGCGGTTGCTTAGGGGCGACAAGCAAATGTTCTGGAATCCTGGAAGGGTGTTCTTTCCCTTCCGGAATTCCAGGTTATTTGACCTCGAGCCCCTAACGCCTGTAGCTAGACAAAGAAAAGCGGAAGGCGGTTGCTTAGGGGCGACAAGCAAATGTTCTGGAATCCTGGAAGGGTGTTCTTTCCCTTCCGGAATTCCAGGTTATTTGACCTCGAGCCCCTACCGCCTATAGCTAGACAGAGAAAAGCGGAAGGCGGTTGCTTAGGGGCGACAAGCAAATGTTCTGGAATCCTGGAAGGGTGTTCTTTCCCTTCCGGAATTCCAGGTTATTTGACCTCGAGCCCCTACCGCCTATAGCTAGACAGAGAAAAGCGGAAGGCGGTTGCTTAGGGACGACAAGCAAATGTTCTGGAATCTGGAAGGATGTTCTTCCCTTCCAGAATTACAGAATAATTTGACCTCGAGCCCCTACCGCCTATAGCTAGACAGAGAAAAGCGGAAGGCGGTTGCTTAGGGGCGACAAGCAAATGTTCTGGAATCTGGAAGGATGTTCTTCCCTTCCAGAATTACAGGTAATTTGATCTTGAGCCCCTACCACCTGTAGCTAGACAGAGAAGGGTGAATCGTTATTGACTTATAAAGAAGGTATCGAAAGTTTGCCAGTCGCTGAGGCTTGGCGATTCCACACTGAAATAATTTTCCCGAACAACCAAAGAACTCCACCCTAATTGGCTAAGTATAAGCAAATTAGGGTGGAGCTTGTTTAACTGTAATAGGTATTTGTAATTTTTTTAACATAGTTTTGTGTTTCTTTAAATGGAGGAATCCCCCCATATTTATCTACATTCCCAGGACCAGCATTATAAGCGGCGAGTGCTAAAGGTAAATCTCCATTATATTTATCTAGCATTTGTCGTAAATACTTGCTGCCACCCATCACATTTTCAAGAGGGTCTTGTATATTTTGTACACCTAATCCTCTTGCAGTTGCCGGCATTAGTTGCATAAGGCCAGTTGCACCAGCAGAACTAACTGCACTGGCATTGAAGTTAGATTCATGTTTAATGACAGATTTAATTAATTTAGTAGGCAAATTGAATTTATCTGCCGCTTGTTGGATAATCGCTTCTAAACTAGAATCTGCTTTAGTATTAGTTTTCGCTTGACTTACTTTTTGTACAATAGATTTGGCCACTGTGCTCGGGAGAAAATTTGTTTCGAGTTGGCTCATAGCCCCTAGTGTATTTAGAGCTTCAGCATTTTTAAAACTTCCATTTGTGGTATTTAAAAGGGTTTGCTCAAGAACTTTGGAAAAATCCAAACTTGTATCTCGGCTAGGAGAACTCGAACTTGAACGAGTCATTCCTTGTAATAATTGTAGTTCAATTAAAGTTTTCATTTCACCTAATGTATTCAGATTAATCATTCCTTATTGGATTGTTTCATAATGTCTAGCTTTGCATGATATAATCTCCCAACTTTAGTATCGGTTGGTCGTGGGCTAATGTTAAGTCGATTAAGTAAATTTGTAAAAATAGATTTTCCTAATTCCCAATCAGTAACTTCATATTCAAGTTCATAATCTTCAATACCAAGATAATGACTATGATCGAAGACCAATTTTCCACCTTTATACTCCAGCTCTGCACGATCGGTTGTTAAGCTCCCAAAGTATACCAAATCTTGCACAGGGACTCCCAACTTAATTAGTGTGTTATTTACCTCTCCGATAGGGAGAATATTATTAGTTAATAAAAAATCTACCTCTTTATGATCGATGATTTGATTTGTTTCGATAACACCGTCTGTAGACTTCCTTTTTAATGTAAGTTCATAATAGCCCGGAAGTTCTCTAATCCTTAGAGCAGCAGATTTTTCTTTTAATGTAAAGTATTGAGTATCAAAATAGTGATTTTTTTGAGTAACAAAATCTTGAATACTAATATGAAAAGTATTTAAAAGAAGATTGAATTCGTCTTTTGTAATAATATTTTTAAATTCCCTTTCAATTTCCCCACTCATGTTTGACATCCTTTCCATCTAAGACAAAACTTTCTTATTCTATTATTCTTTATTTACCGTCAGCTTTCAATATTATTCACTACAAAATGTAATTCGTATTTTTTTCTAGCTTAGAACATATACCGGGACAAAAATTATTATGTAAAACTTGTTTATGCTAAAATAAAGATGGCTTCTTAATTCTGCCTTACTTACATAGGATGATGAATGTTGTAACAGAAGCAAATTTAAACAATATATTTGTTTTTCATTTAAGGTATGTTCAAAAAACTGATAAAAATGACGCAATGTAATAGACGGTCTTCAACTCAGTATATCCACCCTGTTGTATTTGTCCACCTTAAGCTTCGGCGTACGTGGTATATGTATAAGTGGCGCTTTTTAGTGCTTGAGTTAACTGGCTCATTTTATTCTCGCTTTTGAACATGTATTTTAAGAGGTGGTAGCATGATAAAACAGTGGGAACTTTTTCTAGCTCCTTATAAACAAGCAGTTGATGAATTAAAAATAAAATTAAAAGGGATGCGAGCCCAATTTGAACGGCAGCAAGATCATTCTCCAATTGAATTTGTAACGGGGAGAGTCAAGCCGATTGCAAGTATTCTCGATAAAGCTGATCAGAAAAATATTCCGCTGGATAAATTAGCGGAAGAAATGCAAGATATCGCTGGATTAAGAATGATGTGTCAATTTGTTGATGATATTGAACAAGTTGTGGAATTATTAAGAAAGAGGAATGATTTTAAGGTTGTTGAGGAAAGGAATTATATTTCTCATAAAAAACCAAGTGGTTACCGATCTTATCATGTTGTGATTGAATATCCTGTGCAAACAATTAAAGGTGAGCAAAAGATTTTAGCTGAAATTCAAATACGAACATTAGCAATGAATTTTTGGGCTACGATTGAACACTCTCTGAATTATAAATATAAAGGTGAATTTCCTGAAGAAATTAATATGAGGTTACAACGTGCAGCTGAAGCTGCTTTCCGACTTGATGAGGAAATGTCGCAAATTAAGGAAGAAATTCAAGAAGCACAGGTTTATTTTTCAATAAATAAGGAAGCTACAAAGAAGATGAAGAAAAATAATGATAATGATTAAATTAGGAGGTTGAGAGGATTGAAATTTGCCATTACATCCAAAGGAAATCCGGCTTCTAATGCTTTGACACAGAAGGTAAGGACTTATTTACAGGATTTTGAAATGATATATGATGAAAGCAATCCTGATATTGTCATTTCCATTGGCGGAGATGGTACTTTACTATATGCATTTCATCGATATAGTTCTCGATTAGATAAAACAGCTTTTGTTGGAGTACATACTGGACATTTAGGTTTCTATGCGGATTGGGTTCCAAGCGAGATTGAAAAATTAGTGATTGCGATCGCAAAAACTCCTTATCAAGTTGTGGAATATCCATTATTAGAGGTCGTAATTCGTTATCGGAATGGCGGAAAAGAAATGCGTTACCTAGCCTTAAATGAATCCACTGTAAAAGGATTAGTGGGAACTTTAGTAATGGATGTAGAAATACGTGGAGATCACTTTGAAAGATTCCGTGGAGATGGACTTTGTGTATCTACTCCATCTGGGAGCACAGCCTATAATAAGGCTTTGGGAGGGGCGATTATCCATCCATCTTTACCTTCTATTCAATTGGCAGAGATGGCTTCCATTAATAACAGAGTATTTCGAACGGTTGGTTCTCCACTTATCTTGCCAGAGCATCATACACTAGTCTTAAAACCAGTCAATTCATTTGATTTCCATGTAACTTTGGATCATTTAACAGTGATGCATCGTGATGTGAAATCCATCCAATTTAAGGTAGCGAAAGAAAAAGTCCGCTTTGCAAGATTTCGTCCATTTCCTTTTTGGAAAAGGGTTCATGATTCATTTATTTCGGATGGTCGATAAAATTATGAAGCAACATGAATTAAGTTGGAAAATTACAGCTCAATACAAAAATCAAGAAATTAAGGCTTTTTTACAAGAACAAGGGATCTCGAGAAGAGCTTTGTCGGCCATTAAATTTACAGGTGGCTTTATACGTGTGAATGGAATAGAGCAAAATGTTCGTTATCGTTTGCAGGAATATGATGACTTAGAACTGTTGTTTCCTCCAGAGCAAGAAAATGAACAATTGGTTAAAGAGCCAATCCCTTTAATGATTATGTATGAGGATGAGGACCTGTTCATTGTGAACAAACCTACAGGGATGAATACGATCCCGTCAAGGCAGCATCCGACAGGGAGTTTAGCCAACGCAATTGCTTATTATTATGAACAAATAAAGCTAGCTTCCACTGTACATATCGTGACACGCTTGGATCGAGATACATCAGGTTTAGTGCTGATTGCTAAGCATCGACATGCCCATCATTTATTAAGTCAGATGCAAAAAAAAGGTGAGATAGAGCGTTTTTACGAGGCGTTTGCTGGAGGAATGATGGAAAAGGACATTGGAAGGATTGATGAGCCAATTGGTCGTAAGTTGGATAGTATTATTGAACGGGAAGTAAGAAGTGATGGTCAGAAAGCTGTGACACGATATAAAGTCATTCAAACGACTTCCTCTTTTTCATATGTCAAATTAAAGCTTGAAACGGGTAGGACCCATCAAATTAGAGTGCATTTAGCGTATATTGGTCATCCTTTACTTGGGGATGATTTATATGGTGGGAAACGCACTTTAATCAATCGCCAAGCACTCCATTGTCAGCAAATTAAACTAACCCATCCCATTACCCAAGAAAATCTGTCAATTCAGGCTGAACTACCCGAAGATATGCAAGAGCTTTTAAATAGAGAATCATTATAAAGCTATAATGAAGGAGCTAATGGAATAACCATATCGCTATTGGAAAAAGCTGTTCACTGTAGGGGCATATTCCATTAGCGGTTTTGATACTAGTGAATTAAAGTTTCTTATCTGATTCCCCATCTAATAAGCCTTTTAAAGGTTTTGTGGGGGATTTTTATTTAAAATTTTGATGTTAAGGAAAGATTGTGAATTTTCCTTCAATATAAGGCAATGAAGAAGGAACAGATACTAATTCCATTTCGGGGTAGCGCAAAGCTGTTAAATATCCACCGAAAACAGCTCCCGTATCAATATTAATTGTGTTCCCAATTTTGCGCGGTTGCTTTACTGGAGTATGTCCATAAATAATAAAAGCCTTACCCTTATAATGTTTGGCCCAATCTCTTCGCACAGGTCTTCCATCTGGGAGTGTCTCTCCGGTCACATCCCCATATAAAACAAATGATTTGACACTTTTATTTTGTTTTCCGATATAATCCTCTCTGATTCCGGCATGTGCCATGATTAATTGTCCATCATCTAAAATATGGTAAAGTGGGGAGTTATCATAAAGCTCCATAAATACCCTTTTAATATGATTAAATTTTTTATCGGACAGTTTTTCAAGTTCAGCTACCGTTGTTTCTAAACCATGTTTAATTTGCACATTTCTCCCAAGAAAATAGCGATACAACTTATTGCAATGGTTACCAGGTACATAATAAGCACCATGGTTTTTCCAAAGTGCCCATGTTTGTTCAATCATCTTAATTGAATCGGTACCTCGATCTGTTATATCACCAATAAAGCCTAAGATTCGCTTTTCAGGATGTATAGGAAAATTGCTTTCCCATGAATAGCCAAGTTTTTGGGTAAGTTCCTTAAACTCTTGAAAACAGCCGTGAATATCGCCAATTATATCTATTTTCATCCTATCCACTTCCATTTCATCGGCACTAATTTAGCTCTTTCCATTATTTTAACATACCCAAGCTTTGGATTTTTTAGCATGATATCAAGGTTTAATCGAACTGTATTGATTAAGTGAAAAATAAATATAGAAAAAAAGACATTTAATGACGACAAACCGATCAAGATTTGTTAGGATAATGGGGACCAATTTGGAAGGAGAGGGTCGTCATGGAAATAAACGATACACAAGAAAATATTAATGAAGAGTTACTGATCCAAACGGCGAATGAAGGCAACCTTGATTCCTTTCGAGAAGAATTTTTAGATCTTCACCCATATGATCAGGCCCAATTCTTTTTCAAAATTGATAAAGAGATTCGATTAAAAATGTATTATTACTTATCCCCAAAGGAAGTAGCAGATTTTTTTGAAATGCTGGAGATAGAGGATGAGGAGTACAAAGACATACTTGCGGAAATGGAGCCAAAATATGCTGCAGAAATGCTTGCCAATATGTATGCCGATAATGCTGTTGACCTTTTAAATAAATTAGGAAAAGATCAGACAGCCAGCTATCTTACGATTATGGATAAAGATGCTGCCCAAGAAATTAAAGGGTTGCTCCACTACGAGGAATATACAGCGGGAAGTATCATGACTACTGAGTATGTAGCCATATCGCAGAATCAAACGGTCCGATCAGCTATGTATATTTTAAAGAAGCAAGCTCCAACCGCGGAAACTATTTATTATGTTTATGTGATTGATGAAGATTTACGTTTAGCTGGTGTTTTGTCATTACGTGATTTAATTATCACAGATGATGATACGATGATTTCTGACATTATGTCTGATCGGGTCGTTTCAATCTCAGTGGGAGATGACCAAGAAGAAGCCGCTCGACAAATGCGGGATTATGATTTATTAGCCTTACCAGTTGTTGATTTTCAAAATCATTTATTAGGGATCATCACAGTCGATGATATTATTGACGTTATTGATGAAGAGGCCTCTGATGATTATTCTAAGCTCGCAGGTATATCTGATCTCGATAAAATGGATAAAAGTCCATTTACTGCTGCTAAGAAGCGTTTACCATGGCTGATTATCCTTCTTTTCTTAGGTATGTTTACTGCAAGCTTAATTGGGCGTTTTGAAGATACGTTAAGTCAAGTTCCCATTGTCGCAGTGTTTATCCCATTAATTGCGGGGATGGCAGGAAATGCTGGAACACAATCTCTGGCAGTTGCTGTTCGTGGTCTTGCTACTGGGGAAATGGATGAATCTGGAAAGTTTAAAATTATTTTGAAAGAAGCAGGGACCGGCATAGTAACCGGGGCAATTTGCGGTATTTTAGTTTCCTTGGTTATTTTTATTTGGAAGCATGATCTTATTTTAGGATTATTAGTTGGCTTTTCGATTTTTGCTTCTCTTTTAGTGGCAACGATAGGCGGGTCGCTGGTCCCTCTTTTTATGCACAAGTTAAAAATTGATCCAGCTGTCGCATCAGGTCCTTTTATTACAACAATGAATGATATCACATCCATATTGATTTATTTTGGATTAGCGACAATGCTTATGAGTTATCTTATTCAATAAAGACGGTGTTCTAAAGCCAGTGAAATGATATAGCAGTTGAGGATCTTCTGTTTAGTTGTCCATTCAGTCCAAGCTAAGCCAGCTTAAGAAGAATGCTCTCCGAACGATCCCAATGTTAGGCCCAAGTTGAACACGTACTTTGGAAAGATGATTACCTCTTAATTCGTATTTTAAGATGGGGGAATTTTTTATGGACGAATCATTACTTTCACTGGTTATTGTACTGATTTTTGCTTTTTTAACACCAATTGTTCTTGATCGTTTTCGAATTTCATTTATGCCTGTAGTCATTGCGGAAATTATTATGGGATTAATTATTGGAAAAAGTGGTTTTGACTTAATACGTGGAGGATCATGGTTAGACATCCTTTCCACACTAGGCTTTATTTTTCTAATGTTTCTTAGTGGATTAGAGATAGACTTTTCTGCATTTAGATCATCTAATAAGAAAATTAAATTAGCTAACGGGAAAACCGAGCCAAATCGTTTAGGGATTTCAATTCTCATATTTTCTGCAATATTTATATTATCAGTAGGCTTATCTTATTTGTTTGTTTGGATGGGGTTAATTGATAATATTGTATTAATGACTGTAATTATTTCCACTATCTCTTTAGGGGTAGTTGTACCTACTCTAAAAGAGGCCAATATCATGAAAACAGGAATTGGCCAAATTATTCTTTTAATCGCTGTTATTGCTGATCTCGTTACAATGATTCTACTAGCTGTATTTGTTTCTATCTCCGGAGATAGTCAAGGAAATATGTGGTTAATATTGATCCTTTTTGTTGCAGGTATTCTGTTATATTTTGTCGGAAGACGTTTCAAAAATCGCCCTATTATCGAAAGACTTTCGACAGGAACAGTACAAATTGGTACCCGTGCAATTTTTACATTAATCATTGTATTGGTCGCTTTATCGGAGACTTTAGGAGCGGAAAATATTTTAGGAGCTTTTTTGGCGGGAACGCTCGTATCGTTGTTGAATCCTAAACCTGAAATGGTTCGTCAATTGGATTCCTTCGGATATGGCTTTTTGATCCCTATATTCTTTGTGATGGTTGGGGTAGACCTTGACCTCTGGTCCTTGCTAAGTAATAAAAAATTACTTTTATTGATTCCTTTGCTCTTAATTGCTTTATTAATTTCTAAGATCATTCCTGTATTCATATTAAAGAAATGGTATGATACAAAAACAGTATTAGCGTCGGCTTTTTTACTTACTTCCACATTATCTGTGGTTATTGCTGCTGCAAAAATAGCGGAGAGAATGGAAGTCATTACACCAGAAATGAGTGGAACATTTATTTTGGTTGCAGTTATTTCGTGTATTGTCACACCTATTTTCTTCAAAAAGTGGTTTCCGAAAGAAAATGGCTTTGAACCGAAGCAAAAAGTTACATTTATTGGGGCAAACCAAATTACTCTTCCCGTATCGAAACAATTGGATAAGGAACTATTTGAAGCGGCTGTTTTTCATAAAAAGATGGAGAAACCAGATTCTCATATTTCAGATACAGTTTTTAATATTACCGAGCTTCCCAATTATAATGAGGCTGAATTAGAGAATGCGGGTGTGTTTGAAACAGATATCTTGTTTATTTCTACAGGTGATGAAGAACTTAATGCTACACTAGCTATCCATGCTAAAGAACTAGGAATTGAGAGAGTGATTGCTCGAATTGAAAGTCCGGATTTGACGGCTCCATTAAAAGAACATGAAGTCGAAGTATTTTCAACATTGCTATCAACTAAAGCCTTTGTCACAGCGCTAATTGAATCACCTAATATTGCCGATATCTTTACGAATCAAGAAACAGCCCTTTATGAAATCGAAATGCGTAATCCAAACTATCACAATATGAAACTACGTGAATTTCCTTTTGTTGGTGACTTAATTGTAGTCCGGATCTTTAGAGACAATGAATCTTTAGTGCCACATGGTGATTCAAGATTGAAAATAGAAGACCGTCTTATTGTGACAGGAACAAGAGAATTTGTAGATGACCTAATGCGCGAAATTCAATTTTAACATGAAAAGCGTAAGCGCCTGTTCAGCGACGTACAAATTTAGATCATAAAGGTGAACGGCTAAGTGCGCCACTTCCACACCTAAAAATTTATAAATACTAACAATGAAAAGCACAAAGGAAATTGATTTTCTTTTGTGCTTTTTCTTTACAACCCTAAAACTACTCGTGTATGATAGGGTTAGTACTAGGTACTAGTAACACATGATAGTTAAGAAAGATGATTAATAATTATAAAGTACTTTTGAAAAAGATTAATGGAGGGGTTGGATATGAACTTATCTGTTCAGGGAAAAACTTTTGTCGTTATGGGTGTGGCAAATAAACGTAGTATTGCATGGGGAATCGCACGTTCACTACACAGTGCAGGAGCTAACTTAGTGTTTACATATGCAGGAGAGAGATTGGAGAAAAACGTTCGTGACTTAGCAGATTCTTTGGAGGGAAGTGAATCGCTAGTCCTCCCTTGTGATATTACAAATGATGAGGAGATCCGCGAATGTTTTGGTAAAATCAAAGAAGTAGTGGGACCAATTCACGGAATTGCTCATGCGATTGCTTTTGCGAATAAAGATGAGCTTGATGGGGATTATTTAAATGTCACAAGAGATGGATTTCTTTTAGCCCATAATATTAGTTCTTACTCATTAACTGCAGTGGCAAAAGTTGTTCAAGAACTAAATATGATGCCTGAAGGTGGAAGTATGGTTACAATGACATATTTAGGAGGAGAACGTGTTGTCCCTAATTATAATGTAATGGGGGTAGCCAAAGCTTCACTTGATGCAAGTGTGCGCTATTTAGCGAAAGATTTAGGGCAATATGGGATTCGTGTGAATTCAATTTCAGCTGGACCAATCCGAACACTCTCTGCAAAAGGGATTAGTGATTTTAACAGCGTGTTAAAAGATATCGAAGAAAAGGCACCACTGAAAAGAACAACTACTCCTGAAGAGGTAGGAGATACTGCATTATTCCTATTTAGTGATCTCTCCCGAGGGATTACCGGGGAAAATCTTCATGTCGATTCCGGCTTCCATATTGTAGCTTTATAAAATTATTATGTTTGCTGCCACAGTTTGTGGCAGCTTTTTTGTGTGGAATAGAAAAGATGATAAATAGGTGTAGACCCCTAGAATTTTCCTACCGATATTTTTTATGTAAAGGTCACCTTGCCCAATTTGTTGCATACATATAAAACGAAGTACGAAATATGGAGGTGTACCTTAATGGAAGAGAAAGAGAAACGAAAAGGGAAGAGCCCTTTGCTATATATCCATCAACCAGATTTTGTAAGACCAGAATTCTCGATGCAATATTCCTTTTCTTCTAGTCCAAATACAACAACTTCACCTGAAAATAAATCAACACCAACACCAAGGAAGCTAAAGAATAGCGTTCCTTTTCAAGTGCAAGCAAATTCCAAGGAACACGAATCCCTTATAGAGAACGAATATCAAGCGGAAAAGCCTAAGTCAGCAGTAGATTATTTTCGAAACCAGACTAACTCAAGCAAAAAAAACTGGAACCTCACACCTGTTAAAGCTTTTAAGGAAATGTCAATTTCTGAAAAGTTGCAATACTTATTACAAGTCCCTCGGAGCCAGCCCCCATTTCCATGTGAATTTATTAAAGAAGATGAGAGAATTCGCGGCATATTGGAGAGTAAAAAAGGGGATAACATTCAGGTAAAAACGTTTAATGGAGATGTTCTTACAATCGCCATTGAGGATTTACAGGCGATTCGGATTATTTTTTAACAAAGGGGAGGGTGTGAACCCTCCGCCTTCAAAATTAGTCACAAAGTTGTAAGTCAACGTCTGCGATACATTGAACCGCACAGAAGCAATGGAGATCAACGGTGATACAGCTGCTGCTTTTTCCCCATTTGCGTACTGCACAAAGGGCTTCGTAATTAATGTCTCCATGATGGGTTATTTTTACTGGATCCCCTTCTTTATTTAAAGGAACTAGTACGCGCAATGTGGCACAACAGTTATCAAAGATTTCTTCAACTCGGAAATAAACGGATACACAGTTGCCTCCGCGGCCTTTAAATAGTGCTTTAAATAATTCCCCGTTTTTATTTGTAAGGGTAAATACTCTCGTATCTACATGGGAACGAACTGGAGAGCCGCCTAGTGGCTCGATAAAACAATTCGTTGGGCAAGTTGGGCATTCTTCTTCTTCCACAGCCATTTCTTGAATATCTTTAATAGCGCGAACGACTTGACAAACACAACCTGAACTACATCCACCACCACAGTGATTTGTCTCAATTGATTCAACTGATTCCATTTCTTCGTAACTCATGGATTAAATTCCTCCTTGTCATCTATTGATCCATATTCATTAATAACATATTAGACATTAGCCAAATGGGTAACGGACAAATGCCTTGATAGCACAAAATAGGCGGGTGAAACTGATGTCAATTAATTGGTTTACATTCATTTTATTAAGTTTAGCGGTTTTCCGATTAACACGATTATTGGTCTATGATCAAATAACAGAATTTGTTAGGCGTCCCTTTATGCAAGAGTATGAATCGCTTGATGAAAATGGTGAATTAGAGATTTATCTTATTCCTAGAGAAAAAGGTTTAAGAGGTTGGATCGGTCAGCTCATTAGCTGTTATTGGTGTACTGGAATTTGGATATCAATATTTATCTTTTCTGCTTGCTGGTTCTTCCCGAGGTTGGCGGAGCCATTAGTATATATTTTATCAATCGCAGGTTTTGCCTCTATTATAGAAACAATTATCCAATCCAAGATTTCTGAAGAATAAGGGCTATTGGGCAAACACATTTTTTACTGGGTACATAAATTATAGAGTAGAGAAAATTACTCAGGATGTGATTGTGATGAATAATAGACCTAGAAAAAAGAATGCTATTGGAAAAGGTCGCAAAAAAAGAGCTGGTTGTGGATGTGGACCATCAAAGCCAATTAGAAAAGAACGTTGAAGAATATATAAAACCTAGTCTCTTACCTTTTCAGAAGGGGGACTAGGTTTTCATTTTGTATAAGAAGAGATAAATTTCTCTGAAACATAATCATAATTTCAGGAATCTGGAGAAAAATATCCTATAAAGGTTGTTCAAAGAATCGGTAAAAATGAAACAACTTGCTTCCCGATGGAGATAGGGATAATACTCCACAGTTTCATTTTGCGCCCATGTGTTTCTCCTTATTTCGCACTAAAATCTGCCCCCATAGAGTCTCAAGAGCGTTGCAGGACAGCTATTTTACTTTTTGAACAAAAATAGATGGAAAGAATTTCATTAGTTTGTACTTATTTGAAATAAGGTCTAATAATAGGAGGTACCAATGCTTAAAAATAGAAAATACGTCTTAGCAATAACAGTTTTCTTCTTGATTATAAGCGGTTGTTCAAGTAATGAAGATGGGGAAGAGGCAAGATTATCGTTAATGAAAACAACTCAACCCGCACCAATCGAAATAAGTTATCAAGAAAAAAATGATTCTGTTGCCTATCAGATAAGAGAGGACGTAAAAAAAATAAATGAAATATACGATGTGGCGATCATTGAAGGGCAAAAAAATATCCTTATAGCCTATAAGGTTAGTCATCTTCAACGATTTAGAATGAAAAAAATCGAAAAAAATTTAAAGGATCAATTAGAGAGTGACTATCCAGAAAAAAAATTTATTGTTTCTAGCGATTATAAAATATTTTTAGAAACTATCCGACTTAGAGAAGCATTGGAAGATGATAACATAAGTATTGATGAAGCGGAAAAACGGTTTAAAGAAATTATTAAATTACAGAAGGAAATGACGTAAAATGGCTAGTAAAAATAAAACAAAAACACCGGAACAAATACAATATGATCAGCTACAGAAAAAACATGAACTTAAACGTCCCATATTAAAAAATTGCCTGCGTGCTTTTTGGGTCGGTGGGCTTTTTTGTTTAGTCGGACAGGCAATTACCTATTTTTATATTTACTTCTTTAACTTTACGGAACAAACCGCAGGTAATCCGACTGTTGCTACCATGGTATTTATTGCGATGCTTTTGACTGGTTTCGGTGTGTACGACAGGATTGGTCAATTTAGTGGAGCAGGTAGTGGTGTTCCAATAACTGGTTTTGGGAACGCAGTTATTTCATCGGCTATTGAGCATCGATCAGAAGGTTTTGTTGTCGGAGTAGGCGGTAATATGTTTAAGCTAGCCGGTTCAGTTATTTTATTTGGCGTGTTTTCAGCCTTTGTCGTCACTCTTATCAAAACCATTTTGGTACAGTGGGGGGGATTTTAAATGCTTCAAGGAGCCCAAACATGGCTTTTTTCGCAAAAACCTACTATTTTATCAACAGGGGTTGTGGGAGGTCCATTTGAAAAAGATTGTCGCTTGGCAAATGACTTCGATAAATTTCATGATGACTTGCGAATGGGCAAAGATTCATATGAAAAGGCGCAGAATGTTCTATTAGAGGATGCTGTTGAAATTGCCCTTCGAAAAAAAGGGTTAACAGAAGATGATGTACAATTTTTCCTCTCAGGTGATTTAATCAATCAGATTACTCCAACAACATTCGCTGCTAGAACAAATCGAATCCCCTATTTAGGCCTATTTAGTGCTTGTTCTCTTTCAACGGAGGGACTAGCACTAGCCTCCCTAATTATTAATAGTGGAGGAGCAAATCATGTTTTGACAGGAACTTCTAGTCATAACGCTTCAGCCGAAAAACAATTTCGTTATCCGACAGAATATGGAGGGCAAAAGCCACCGACAGCCCAGTGGACGGCAACGGCAGCAGGGGTAGGCCTGATTGGACTGGCAAAAGACATAACTGGACCAGCTCCACGAATCACCTCAGCAACAATTGGGAAGGTCGTTGATATGGGATTAAGCGATCCTTTTAACATGGGTGGGGCAATGGCGCCAGCTGCTGTAGATACAATTCAAAGGCATCTCTTTGACTTAAAAAGAGATCCTTCATATTATGATTTAATCATTACGGGAGATTTAGCTGAGGTCGGTAGAAATACAGCCCTAGAACTATTTAAACAAAAGGGTCTACCATTAGATGAGAATATATTTAATGATTGTGGATTGATTCTGTACACAGATGAACAGGAAGTATTTGCAGGTGCTAGCGGTCCAGGTTGTTCTGCCGCTGTAATGTATGGACATTTAGTAAATGAAATGAAAAGAGGCAAGTATAAGAAGATTTTAGTTGTGGCTACTGGAGCGCTTCTTTCACCGTTAACAGTTTTACAAAAAGAAACGATTCCGTGTATCGCACATGCGGTAGCACTTGAGTATGAATAAAGGAGGTAAGGGCAAATGTTAGCAATGTTTTTTTGGTCTTTTGTCATTGGCGGAATCATTTGCATGATTGGGCAGCTCATCATGGATTCATTTAAATTAACCCCTGGTCATACGCTAAGTTTATTAGTTGTATTAGGAGCGATATTAGCCGGCTTCGGACTTTATGAACCACTGATTGACTTTGCTGGGGCAGGTGCGACCGTCCCTATTACAAGTTTTGGAAATTCACTTGTGAAAGGGGCAATGGCTGAAGCGGACAAACATGGACTGGTAGGGGTAATGACAGGAATGTTTGAGGTTACTTCTTCAGGAATCTCAGCGGCCATCGTGTTTGGATTTATTGGAGCGCTTATTTTTAAACCAAAGGGATGAATTTAATATCTTTAACGAGTGTTCTTAATCATATGCAGGGAAGTGGCTTGCATCAAGATTAAGATGGGGAGGTAGGGCAAACCGTCCCTAACGCAAGACTTTTTATCGATGAATAAACTGCCCATCTTTTAATTTTCTGTTTCAATATTTCCTCTTTTAGTTTTTTCGCCTCTTTTTTTTTAGTTAGCCCATACGGAACAGGCACTAGCCACATAAGCTATAGTGAACCAACAAAAGAGAGGTGAGCGTAAATGTACGGATATGGATACGGTGCAGGAGCTTGTGGATGTGGTTACGGCGGTTATGCAGGTGGAGGCGGCTGTGGCGGAGGATTTTTCGGAGGAGGCTTTGCCTTAATTGTTGTTTTGTTTATCCTGCTTATAATTGTTGGTGCAGCCTTCTGTTAAAAATGTCTAAAATACAAAAAGATAGGTTGCAGTTAAAGCAACCTATCTTTTTCCTGTTTAATGTTTAATTTTTACCACACTTATTTGACTTTCGTTCATATTATATAAAGTATGAACGGAAGGGAGCGGAAAAAATGGAAAATCACTTTTTCAAAAATGTAGAAAAGAAAACAGGCGTTAATATGAATGAAGTTTTAGAACTAGCCAATTCACTGCAAAATGCCAATTTTAAAGATGAAAGAACAGTGCGAGGAATTATCAAAAAAGTTTCCCGTATTGCCAATAAGCCGGTTTCTAAAGAAATGGAAGATAAAATGGTGAAATCGATTATTCAAGATGGAAATCAATTGGATATGGAAGCAATTTCGAAAATGTTAAATAATAAAAGGTAAAATATATGATTAACTGAGACTGGGACAAAAATGTTTAGGTCATATTAAAATCCATCGATCGTGGTGGGGGTGCATATGTGGAAATTCATTCCTTTTCCGCAAGTAGCTAGCAAGTGCAATATCAACACAATACTAAAGAATATTGCGGCTCAGCTAAATGTACACTAAGAAATCGACCGATCGAGGGATTAAATGTATGTCTTACAGGTAACTAGCGTATCGTCATTTAAAAGTGAACGTTCTAGTTATGTTCCAGCCTCTCTTTCTGAATTAATTAAAATAATGTTTCATACATATATAATTCGGGTATGTACTAGTTAAAGTAAATGAGGGGAGGTTCCTTGATGGGATATATTGGTCCTGTACAACCTTATCAGTATCAAGAATATCATAAAAGAGTTCTGTCGCAGGTTGAACGACATGTCTGGACACCTGTCTCCAACATTGAAAAAATATCGTTAAATTCTCCATTTCAAGAAATACTAAAACGTAGCCATTCTAAAGAACAACAAATAATTAAGAAAAAAGTGAACAGAGATAAGAGAGCTAGACAATTCGTTCATATAAACGAATATGAACAGAAAAACAAAGGAAGGTATTTCAATGAATATGTATAACATTGAAATACCTTCTTGTTTTTTAGGTTGAATTTTGGGCTAATATTATTAATTATTCATGCATTATCTGCATTTAATTGCTTGGTCATCGTTTTATGAGGGATACCAGCATCCATGAATTCTTCCGAGCATACCATATAACCGAGTTTTTCATAAAACGGGATTGCGGTGATTTGGGCATGGAGCTTTAATTGTTGAATTGCTTTCTTCCTTGCAAAATCTTCGATCGCTTCCATAACTTTTTTACCAGCTCCGAGTGCACGAGAGGACGATAAAATACAAATCCGTTCGATCTTTCCGAAATCTTCTACCATTCGAAATCTACCAGCCCCAATTGGCTTGTCATGATTATATAATATGAAATGGGCAGATTCATTTTCGAATTCATCTATTTCTAGTTCTAGTGGTACTTTCTGTTCCTCAACAAATACCTTTTTTCTCACATAAAATGCATCGTTGAGTTGTTGTTCTGTAGTTGCTTGCACAGCTTGCATAATTATTATTAATCCTTTCCTAATCGAATGGTTTCATAAGTTGACCAAGAGCCATTTTCTAATTGATACACTAGATGGATACGGTCAACGATTTCTTGATGTTCGACACCAAGCATTCCAAGTGCACCAAAAACATCGGAGTGTTCATCATTCGATAATTTTTGCCCAATCGTCACATGAGGAACGAAAGGATGTTCAGGTGGTCCACCTGGTATTTCACTATAGAGTTCTTCGTGGAGGCGAAGAAGTTCGTCAGTTTTTTCAACTTTTAGATAGATGGTGTTGGTAATAGGCTGAAATGAACTAACTTTAAGGAATTTTAAATGGATAGGCTGAAATTCTTTGGCAATCGCTTCTAATATTTCGGTTAGTTTTTCAGGTTTTTCCTCCGTTTCAAAGCCTTCTTTTAACGTCAAATGTGGAGGAATCAAAGCATAGTGAGGATCATAACGCTTACGATAAGAATTGGCTAGATCTTGTAATTCTTTTGATGGAAAGATGACGATTCCAAACTTCATGTTTTTGCCTCCTTTTATCTTTATTTAATAAATAAAAATCTCATATCATAACTATAACAGATTCTTATACAGGTTGCTTAGGAAAACATTGTTTGTAATGCTCTTTTAACATCAGATTGCCAATATTTCCAAGAATGTCCGCCAAAAAATTCGTCATAAAAAGTTTCGTAGCCCTTTGCAATAAATAGTTGATGAAGTTCCCGATTAGGTGTTAGAAAATCTTGGTTGTTTGACACTTTAACAACGGTTTCTTCCTTACCGATGACATGATATATTTCAAAATTAAATACGGATGGGGCTGATTCAACCTCTTCAAGTATTGTCTCATTCACATATGGAGAATGGAGAATAAGATTTTTAAAAAGCTCCGGAAAATAAAGAGCGGTGCGTAAAGAAACGGTGCCAGCAAGACTATCTCCCATCAAAGTGCGTTTCTCTCTGATTGTGTAGGTAGGGTAGTGCTCGTCAACCCATGGAATTAACTCATTGGCGATAAATTTCATGAAGTTTAGATTTTCATTTCCCGATGGATGATATTTATTACGGCGATCTTTTATACTTTTATAATGTGTTGCGACAATAATAGTCTTTTCTAAAATTCCTTCGTCAATTAATTCATCAGCGAAGCGGGTAAGTTTCCCTAATTGAAAATAATCTTTTCCATCCTGAACAATTAATAAAGGATATTGTTCATCTTCTGAATAAGAAGCCGGTAAATAAACTAAAAGTGGTATATTTTCTTTTAGTATCATACTTTCGATGGTTGCATCGTAAATCTTTCCTCTTGGAAATGCCATTAGTTTCACCTTACTTTTTCTACTTGTTGCAAAGTATTTTATCATATAGAGCAGAAAAAGTATTATAACTAGCCTGGATGGGGTATGAAGTTTAAGGTGAAAGCGTATTATCTTTATAGAGTTGGTAAAATATGTTAAACTATTCATGCTTTAGAATATGTAGGAGGAGGAACATATAAGTGAAAAGAAAACAGAAGTTTTTAATGGCTGCTTTTGTGTTAACGCTTTCCTTGTTATTAGCTGCATGTGGAGGCGACAAAAACGCTGATAATGGGAAGCAATCAGGTGAAAATGATGGAGGAAAGAAAGACTACGGCATTAAATTTCTAACGATTGCATCTGGTGGGACGGGTGGAACTTACTATCCGCTTGGAGGAACTTTTGCTACTTTGATCGGTGATGCAACTGGAATTGAAGCCAACTCGATAACTTCCAATGCATCAGCAGAAAACATGGCTAGCATCCAAAAAGAGGATGTAGAAGTCGCTTTTACCCAAACAGACATCGCTACATATGCCACTGAAGGTACCAATATGTTTGAAGAAAAAATAGATAATGTGCAAGGGCTAGGTACTCTTTATCCTGAAACAATCCAAATTGTTGCTCTGAAAGGATCAGGGATTGAAACAGTTGCTGATTTAAAGGGGAAAACAGTTTCTGTGGGAGAAGCTGGGTCAGGAACACGTGCGAATGCTGAGCAAATTTTGGAAATGTATGATATGAGCGTTGAAGATGTCAAGGCTCGTAACTTATCTTTTGATGATTCTTCAACTGGATTACAAGATGGAACGATTGATGCAGCATTTATTACTGCTGGAACGCCAACCGGAGCTGTTGAAGGATTATCGGCAACAAAAGATGTAATAATTGTGCCACTTGATAATGATAAAATCGAGGCCCTCATTGAGAAATACCCTTATTATGCAAAGGAAACGATTCCTGAGGGTACTTATGGGGCTGATCATGAAGTAGAGACAGTAGCGGTTCAAGCCATGCTAGTAGTGAGAAGTGATTTAACTGAGGATTTAGTTTACGATATGACCAAGGCAATTTTTGAAAATACTGATAAAATTGGTCATGCTAAAGGAGAGCTTATTAAGACGGAAAATGCTCTTAATGGAATGGGAATTGACATTCATCCAGGTGCACAAAAGTATTTTGATGAAAAAGGGGTAAAAGCCGAATAAAGCGCATTCATCCAATGAGGATTCCTTCCTCACTGGATGAAGCGAATTAAGATAGTTAATTGAATCTTGACTTAAGAAGTTTAAGAATCTTCACATATAGTTAAATTCTAAACAGGCTCTATCAGCCAATTTAAATATCTACAAGAGTTGGCATCTGCTAAAGTAAGCGTTGGTTTGGAGTTTCCTGCTATCTACTATACTTTAAGATTTTTTATCTATTTTAATGATAAATGTATGCACCATAGTCAATAAGAATGGTGTTTGTGCATTGGATTTAATCCCTTAATTGGATGTATTTTTTAGAATAGTTAGGAAGATCGGTTTGAGATATTTTAAAAAAACTTTCCTATTTGCTTTTATCCTTAGTATTATTATTTTTTTACCTTTTCAGAGGGTATTAGTTATTGAGGATGCAAAAACAAATAAACTACTTGCCTATTTGCCCTTACATCGAAATAAAGATACATTCGAAATTAGTTACACACATTCGATTCATCTTTCAAATGTTGTGGAGACTTACACTGTTCTCAAAGATGGTACCATTAGACAAATTGAACTGACGTATGAAGATACAGCGATTGGAATGCCCTCTAATGCTGAAAAAGGGGAAATTTTTAAATTGGAAGACGGAAAATATCATCTGTTAAATATGCGAAGGGATATGCCATCTATATATATGAGAACGGCACAAGTGGTGGGAACACACCGAATTATTAGCAATAATCATGAATTAGATCTTGCTGAAGTAATTCCCCCTGGATCCCTCATATTATTAACAGAACAACGTCTAGCTTTATGGGAGTTATGGAAAGGAGTGAACATTGTTGGCAGATCAACATGAAATATTATCACAGGAAGAACAACAGAAAATATTAGAAAAATATGATCCGGAATCTGCTACAAGGCACTTAGAGGGGATTCTAGGTACCATTGTTTTTCTAGTTTTATTAGCTTTTTCTATTTTTCAACTATATGCTTCTATTACGCAATCTTTACCAAGGCAAATTTTATTATCTGTGCATCTGGGTTTCGCTCTGTCCCTTATTTATATTTTATTTCCAGCTAGGAAGAAATCAAAAAAGAAACATTCTGTTGCCTGGTATGATTATATATTAGCATTGCTTTCATTGGGAGTGGGAGCCTACTACCCGCTCATGCTAGATACTATTGCTAATAGAGTTGGTACGCTCACATCTATGGATTTACTGGTTGGAACACTTGCTGTGTTATTAACGTTAGAGGCCACACGGCGAGCTGTTGGAATTCCCATTACGGTGATTGCGACTTTATTTATTGCCTATGCCTATTTTGGACAGTCCATGCCAGGCTTTTTAGCGCATCGAGGACTTAATTTTGAAAGCTTAATTAACACCCTATTTTTTACGTCTGAAGGAATTTTAGGGACTCCATTGTATGTATCAGCGACCTTTATTTTTTTATTTTTGCTGTTTGGAGCTTTTTTAGTCAAAACGGGTGTTGGACAATATTTTAATGATTTGGCGTTAACTATTGCCGGAAAACGAGTAGGAGGTCCTGCAAAAGTAGCGATATTTTCCAGTGCATTACAAGGGACCATAAGTGGAAGCTCTGTGGCCAATGTTGTCACTTCTGGTTCATTTACAATCCCGATGATGAAAAAGCTTGGATACAAAAAGGAATTCGCTGGTGCGGTGGAAGCGGCAGCCTCTACGGGAGGACAAATTATGCCACCTGTTATGGGAGCGGCGGCTTTTTTAATGGTTGAATTTATTGGTGGTGTTAGCTATTGGGATATAGCCAAGGCAGCTGCGATTCCAGCAATATTATATTTCTCAGGGATTTGGATTATGACCCATTTCGAAGCTAAAAGAGTAGGCTTAGTCGGTTTATCGAAAGAACAGCTTCCAAATAAAAAAGAAGTTTTTAAGAAAATACATTTATTGATTCCTATTTTGATGGTTATTATTTTACTGATGAGCGGTATGAGTGTAATGAGAGCTGCTCTTTGGTCTATTGTTGCAACTATTTTAGTTAGTCTGTTTTTAAAAGAAACACGAATTGGAATTAAACAAATTATTGAGGCTTTGGCTGATGGGGCAAGAACAGCTTTAGCGGTTGCGGCGGCCACAGCCTCAGCAGGTATTATTGTTGGCGTTGTGACAAAAACGGGATTGGGGCTTAAGCTAGCTAATGGTCTAGTTGATCTAGCTAATGGACAGTTGTTATTAACCTTATTTTTCACAATGTTAACAGCCATTGTTCTGGGAATGGGATCACCGACTACCGCAAACTATGTGATTACATCAACGATTGCAGCACCTGCGATTATCACCCTTTTAACAATGGATATGCCAGCAGGAGGAGCGGTGCCGGTGTCGATTGCGATTTCTGCACATCTATTTGTTTTCTATTTTGGAATTGTGGCAGATATCACTCCCCCGGTCGCTTTGGCTGCTTTTGCAGCCGCGGGAGTTTCAGGGGGGGAACCTATTCGGACTGGGGTTAACTCGGCTAAACTTGCGATCGCGGCATTTATCATTCCATATATGTTTGTCCTCTCTCCAGAGTTATTAATGATTGATACAACGATTCTCCAATTAATTTGGGTCCTTATCACAGCGATTACCGGCATGATTGGAATCGGGGCTGGGATAATTGGATTTTGGTACAGAAAGTTATATTGGTTTGAACGAATCATTGCCATTATTTCAGGACTAATGCTTGTTTATCCAGAAGGTCTAACTGATACGATCGGGCTTCTTATCTTTGCCGCAATGGTTGTGAGCCAATTAGTAACAAGAAAAAAAGGAAAATATAAGTTAGCTTAGAGTATATGTTCAGCAAAAAAGAGATAATCAAAAAATAGTGTGAAAGAAATGGAATTTTACCAACGGCAAATGATTTTCAGCGGGTTGGTTAAAATGAACAATCAAGTTAATAGGAAATTGATCAAATATTCTGCGCCAGGGGGGCATATTTAGCTTTGATTCTCTATTGTACCTTGTGATGTCCATCAAGGCGCATACTCCCACCGGAGCTTTGTACCATTTGCAAGTGTGTTTGATTATTTTCATTTTTACCAGACGATGGTCCGAAATCTCAATAAAGTAGTCTGCTAAAAGGGAGCTCTAGATTATTCAGAGCCCCCTTTTACTGTTGAGGTAGGATTAAACACTTCACAAGTTAACCATTTTGTATTGGGATTGTTTTCTACATCATTTTGCTGCGAAATCGATTGTAACCACCATAGATCATTCAAAATAATTGTTTGTAAATACGAAATCTTTCTTATGTCATATAGGCGAACAACAGATTCATGTGAAAATTTATACATTTCATTTACTACTTTTTCTGTTTCTTCTATGAATTCAGGTATGACAACTGAAATATGCATAAACTCCGTCAATTCATATCTCTTAATGAGAAATTTAATAAACATATGCAAATATTCATATGAATTTGCAATGGATTTGGCTATTATCTTATTATTAATCTTACGTGAATGCATTGCTTTCCCAAAAAAAAGTATGGCTTTAAGATAAGTAATCATGGTATTCCATACAATAGGTAGAGATTTATTTGCTTCATTCACGGAAAAATTCTTGGGATTCATCATAATCACCAAAATTATCATCATTCATTCCAGCTAGTTTTTCTTCAGTTTCACTGGATGCTTCGTTTTCCTCATCAGCTTCTGACTCAGAAACTTCATTTACTTCCTCATTTACTTCCTCATTTAGTTCTTCGTTTACTTCTTCATTCATTTCTTCATCGAATAAGCCTGATATAGGGGCAGAAAATTGCCTTTCATCAAATATAAATATTTCTTCAAGCTTGTTTAATAAAAACCAATCCTTTATTACAACTGATCTTAAGAGATGGAGCGAGGATTTATTCATCGAAATAATTTCTTGGTTGGAAGGATGAGTTGGAAAATTTAAATCTGCGCCAATAAAAGCATGTATTTTAGAGGCACCGGCGTTAAGGAAATTTGCTAAAGCCATTTCCTCGTGAGTAATGGCCCCTAACAATTGATCAATAATTTCTTGTCTTGATGGAGAGGGGTTACTATAATCCGCATCATGGGGCATGTTCATTCATAAACCTCCTTACAAGGATATATCCTACATTATTTTATTGAAAAGGGATGATTACGTGAGTATAAACTAAGCCCATTCGAAATGCGAAATCATAAAGATTCATTTATTACTGATTGGCTTAAAGCTGTAAGGAGTGAATGTGAGCTGAGCGGCAGCAAGATCATATAAGAAAAGAAAGGGGATAAGAGGTAATAAAAAAACTTCTTAGAAAAGATAAGAAAAACACAAAGCTGAATGACTTGGATGTCGCATCCAAACTAACTTATTATAAAACATGATTAAAAGAAGCCCCCAAAGTGATTAATTCAATCACGAGGAGGCTTATAAGTTGAACGGCACAGTTTGCGTCAAATTTTTTATGAGGCATATTTGTTTTTTACACGGGCTCGAGAATTACTCGCTAATCCATAGAATGAGAGGAAGGCAAATAAGGCCGCACAAAAAATAAGAACACCCATTGGTCGAGCAGAATATTCTCCTGCAATACCAACAAGGGGAGCGGAAATGGAGCCTAGGACAAAAGGAAGTAATCCTAAAAGAGCAGCTGCACTACCAGCTATATGTCCTTGTGTTTCCATAGCCAATGAAAATGAGGAGGTCGAAATTATCCCCATTGATGAAACAAAGAAGAATATTGGAATGACAACCGTAAAGAGCGGACCTTTTAAAAGTACAGCTAAAAGTAAGCCACTGCTTGCAATCATTGCCAATGATAAACCAATTTTTAAAAAGCGAATTTCCGAAATTGTGTCAGCAAAACGACCAACAACTTGTGTACCGATCATGATACCAATACCATTCATCGCAAATAATATACTAAATAATTGTGGAGAGGTACCATAAATATTTTGATACACGAAAGGTGTACCAGAAACATACGCGAAAATACCTGCTGAAATAAATCCTTGTGTAAGGGCAAATCCTAAAAATTTACGGTCCATGATTAGAGAGAGAAAATTCCTAAAGGTTTGACCGATATTACTAGGCACTCTATTTTCCTCAGGTAGGCTTTCATTTAACTTTAATGAGACAAAAGTGACAAGGAGAATTCCGACAAAGCCTAAAGTAATAAATACGCCTTTCCAATTGGTAAACAATAAAATACTACTACCTACTACCGGCGCTAGAATGGGCGCTAAATTATTAATGAGCATGAGTAATGAAAAAAACTTAGTCAATTCTCGCCCTTGATACAGGTCACGTACAATAGCTCGAGAAATAACAATCCCACCAGCGGCTGCAAAACCTTGGGTGAAGCGGGCTACGATAAACATAGAGATAGTTGGTGCAAAAGCACAAAAAGTAGATGCGACAAAATAAAGAAAGAGAAAGATTAATAATGGCTTTCTTCTTCCTAGCACATCACTCATCGGCCCAATAATCACTTGGCCAAATCCAAGCCCTAGTAAACAAGCTGTTAAGCTAAATTGGACAAGTGATGCATTTGTATGAAAATCTTGGGTTATAGTTGGGAATGAAGGGAGATACATATCGATGGTAAGGGGACCTAAAGCTGCCAACGACCCAAGTAACAAAGCTAATTTAATCCTTGAATTTTTATCGAAACGTTTCAAATTATAAACACCTTTCCTTTGCAAAGATAAACTCTAATAATAAAAAAAGTTCCTTAGGAATACTGCAAATTCATTTTCGGCATTTCGGCATTCTTTACACATTATACGATAGTTCTTCGAGAAGGGAAATATTTTATGTTCGACATTATTAAAGAAAGGGAAAGTCTAATGTTCAGACTTTCCTAGATTATATGATTCGATCTATCAAACTTTCAGCACGTTTTATGCTTTCTTTTAAATAGACAGGTGCATTAGAATGGTCATATATTTGCGCGCTTGTCATCCAATATACAGATTCCACTTCATCAAGACTACTGGCAACTGCCTTGCCAGATTCATACTCACACAGAAATACGATGTTTACAATATGGTACCCGCTATCTGAGACAATGGAAGAATTATACAGATAGTGTAACTGTTCTTTCACTACTATCTTAACTTCTTCATAAATCTCACGCTCACAGTTTTTTCTAATATATCTAATGAAGTATCTTCTATCTGCTCAACTTTGCCTCCAACTAGAGAAAGGAGGCCACCAGCATGCTCTTCTTTTTTACTTCGTTCAATGATCAACCATTTATGATTTCTAAAAATGGCCCCTTCGACATTTACTAAAAACATTTTTATACCTCCGCATAGAATCCAAGTTTCATCGGTGATTTACACTTCAATAATTTTTAAGATTTTCATCGGGCTGGCTAGCCTTGGAAATCCTGTCACTTTTTCACTGATAAAAGGAGGTTGAAACCAGGTCGCTTGATAAGCCTTCAATTTGGCTTTGGAAGCACCATATAATTCATTTGAACCTCCATCACCAATAAAAAGAGCTTGCTCTGGGGAAACTTTTAGTCGCTGACACGCTGTAAGATATATTTCGGCATTTGGTTTTGCTTGCTTTACCCTATATGAAAAAATTACATCATCAAAATATTTGGCTAATGAAGAATTATCCCAACCGATGACTTCTTCCGCTGTACAATTACTGATTAATCCAAGTTTTATTTTCCTATCTTTTAATAATTGAAGTGTTTGTATTATTTCATCGTTAATTTCCATAAAAGGTACTAATTTGGCCTCAACTCTGCGCTGGTGAATTTCGTTGATCACATTTTCATTAATTGGCTGGCCGAGTGATTGCATGATATCTTTAAGACAGGTTTGATGGTCAGAGAAAGTTCCATTCATTCTCATTTCCCTTCTTGCAGACCATGCCTTTTTGAAAACTTTTGTATCAATCCCCAATTCTTCAATAGAGTATATTGATTTTCTTTGATTATTTTCCCATTCAGTAATCAAAGTTTCATACAAGTCAAAAAATATCGCTTGGACCATAAAATCCCCCTAACATTATAAAAGAGATAAATGTTTATTTAATTGATGTCCCCTAAATAAACAGGTAATTCTTTACCAGATACATGGTCAATAACATTTTGGCGTATTGATTGAGGGTAGAGTCTATAGTTTAATAAATCTGGGATAGGCAACCATTCTGCACCTATTTGCCCATCATCTGGGGCAGTCCCATTACCTATATTCGTAGCACCTTCTATAACTTTACATAAAAACATATATTCTATTTGGTGAACTTCTGAATCAAATGCAAAATGTTCATGATTTTTCCCAATATATTCACGAATAAATAGAAGATTCCCAATATCCACAGTTGCATTGACTTCTTCTATACATTCTCTTTTAAGTGCTTCATGAAGTGTTTCCCCATGTTCCTGCCCGCCGCCTGGTAAAATATAATAATAACCTTCTGTATCTTGTTTTTTTATAACTAATATATGATTAGTTTGAATAATAATAGCCTTTGCTGAATTTCTTACTGCCATAGTAACCTCCCATTTATCTTATTATTAATCTATCTATCTTACCTCAGAAAAATAAAAAAAGATGTAAAAAGGGCGAATTTTTTAAAAAGTATTTTGTTCTATCTTAGGTATTTAAATGGAAAAATTAAAGGTATTGACTTAATTATGTTTATCTTATACAATAAATAATGTCTTAATCATAATAACTTGATTCTGTAGCTCAGCTGGGAGAGCGCCACCTTGACAGGGTGGAGGTCGCTGGTTCGAGACCAGTCAGAATCACTAGCCAAACGCTTGTCCCATTAGGGATGAGCGTTTTTAATTTTGTAGCAGGTGGTATGTTAGAAAGCTGTTTTTGTCGATAATCTGCTAGCAAAACGCTATTTTATGGTGATTGTAGATAGATTTTATTATTCCTTTTTCGTTCAACTAGGAGGACTCATCTAATTTTTTAGTCCCCGACTCATCAGTATGTTTTTATACTATGAATATTCATGGTTGTTTTTTATCTGCATGGTCTAGGCGTTGTACGTCTTGACTAATAGAGGGTGGCTGGTGGGATATCTATGACACCAGTTGCGATTGCTTCGGTGGTATAAGGTTCCTTGTTTTATCCGTAAGAAGAAAAAAATATACTTTCCATCATCCGTAAACAGCTAATACTTTCTTTGCTTAGCAATGGAAGAAGTAATTTGTTTATAATCTAGGCATTTCAACTGCAGGGAAAGCTTAAACTCAATATGGATACTTACAAAAACATGAGGTAAAGAGGAAGGAAAGGGATGGGGGGAAGAGAGCAGAGTTATAGCTACTCTAACTGCTGCTGAGTAGTTTCCACCCAATCCGAAAATGAGCCGGTGCCATTGCAACTGGGACAAGTTGGATCAAGAAATGCATCCATAACAAAAAAACCTCTTCCAGAACAGTCGGGACATGTACCCTTATCGCGATTCGTATTTATCTTCTTCTCAAGTTGAGTAGCGTTCCATTCAGAAATTTTATTAGTTATTTTATTAAAAATCTCCATGTCAAATCACCTCAGACTTTATTATGAGGACTTATAAGGCATATTATTCTCCTGCTTTTTATTTGATTCAGTTTTTAATAAATCAGACATAGAAAGGGCGGATAGTTAATAATATTACTAAGATAAATGTCTAAATTTAGAGAAAACTATTGTTATTTAAAGAATATTCTATTACTATTAATAATAACAACGTTGTTATTGAATTTACAGTAGTGATTTAATAAGATAGATAATTGAAGGGAGGAATTAATCATTTTTACATAAAAAAATGGTAGCGTTTACAAACAAGGGGGATCCGTTAAAAATTGCAGAAACTAATAGAATAATATGTAATATGGAGGTAATTTTTTTTGAAAAAAATATGTATATATTTGTCTATAATCCTGCTGATGCTGACAAATATGAATATATCTGTACTTGCTGCTGCTAATGGAGAAAATGAAAAATTTGCTGATTGGGATTTTGTTGTTTTTGGTAATGGAGCGAACGAAAATCCCAATCCTATCTACAATAATGATGGCTCGATCACAATGGAGGCACAGGGTGGGAAAATCTCTAGTTCTGTTGATGGTATTTCTTTTCTTTATCAGGCTTTGCCGATAGATGCTAATTTTCAAATAAACGCGACTGCAATAGTTCATCAATTCGGAGCTAATAATCAAGTATCTTTTGGAATCATGTTGCGTGATGAAGTTGGTAAACATCAGGATTCAAGTGGACATGAAGCAAATTACGTTTCCATTGGTACCTTAGATCAATCGATTAAGGGCTTTTATAAGCAGGATACGCAAAAGAAGTTAAAGGCATATGATGAGAAAATTCCTGTAGAAGGGAATCAGTATAATTTCAAAATAAAGAAAACAGGGGATGTCTATATTCTATCCGTCAATGGAGAAGTGGTTGAAACGCTCACACTTGAAAAACTCTTTTCGAAACAATTATATGCAGGAATTTTTGTAGCACGTGAAGCAAAAATCACATTTAGTGATCTTACTCTGAATATTGATCATAAAGAGGTAGAGTCGCTTCAGGTGGATGATTCTAAGATGAAAACTAATTATCTTGTTAATGAAGAGTTTGATGTGAGAGGTTTAAAAGTAAAGGCCGTTTATTCAGATGGTAGCTCAGAGGAATTATTAGAGTCTGACTATGTGATAACAGGATTTGATAGTAGTCAGGCTGGGAAAAATACGATAAATATTCAGTATAATGGTATCGTTGAACGAGTAGATCTGTACATTTCAGAATTAACAATAACCGAACTAGACATCCGTTATTATCCGGCTAAGACAACGTATTATCTGGGAGATTCTTTTGATCCCCAAGGTTTAGTGATCGATGCTATCTATAATGAGGGATATCAAACATCACAACTTTCTGAAGACGCGTATTTCTTTGAAATTGAGGGGGAGAGAATTGAGCTTGAACATTATCGTTTTGATAGAGCAGGGGATATTACACTGAAGATTATTCCAAAAAAGTATCCTGAAAAATCAACGACTTTCAATGTTTATGTTCAGGAGTCTGAATTGCTTGGAGTAAGCATTGTTCGTGCTCCAATAAAGCAACTGTATTTTATTGGGGAGTCATTGAATCTAGATGGATTACAGGTCAATGCCAAATATAGTGACGGACAAAATGTGCTCTTAACAAGGGATGAATATACGGTCTCAGATTTTGATTCATCTCTTCCAGATAAGAAAGAACTGACAATTCATCATAAAGATAAAACAGTAACTTTTTCAGTAAATGTAAAGGAAAGAGAAATTGAAGGATTGACAATCATGAGCTATCCTAAGACAACCTATGTAGTTGGCGAAAAGTTTGTTGAGGAAGGGCTAAAAATTGGGTTGCTTTATGATAACGGAGATCAAGAGGCATTAAGTAAAGAAGATTATACTCTTAAGACAAATGATTTTAACCGAAATCAACCAGGGACTTATACAGTCCATGTGACTGCAAATAACAAGAAGTTGGCGTCCATCACTTTTCATGTAACTGTACGGGAAAAGGCTACTTTAAATTGGCAGGAGATCCGTTTTGGACAATCTACTTCAGATGATAAAAACTACATCAAAAAACAAAAAAATGGGGCCATCAGAATAGTAGCCGAAGAAGGTGGTGGAAAAGTTACAGGTGATCATGATGGTATTTCTTTCTACTATACTGAACTTAATGCAGAAAAAGATAATTTTATCCTTTCAGCCGATATTAAAGTGAATGAATATGCAAAGTCTCCACATGATGGACAAGAATCATTTGGAATTATGGCAAGGGATGCGATTGGTAAAGCAGGAAATTCGGGTGTGTTTGCTTCTAATATTGCCGCTATTGGTGGATATAGTGGAGGGACAAATGCTGAAAATGGTACCCAATTGTTTGCTAGGACGGGTGTTATTGCAGCTGATGGGGAAGGAAGCGAAGGAATTCAGAATAGGATGCTACTACAAGAACAGCCAAATGCAGAAAATACTAAGGGACACTACCGTCTGACATTAGCAAAAACAAATAGTGGTATTACTGGAAGACTAAATAATGGAGAGGAAGACATCCTTTATGAACCAGATATCTTGAATGTGCAAGATAATAAAATGTATGTAGGCTTTTATGCTGCCCGCTTAGCGGATATCGAAATAAGTAATATTGATCTGATAATTTCAGAAGCAGCTACAGACCCACCAAAAGTTGAGGCTCCCGCGGAACCACTTCTCCTAAATTTGAAATTTTATCCTTAGACAAGACATCTATTACAGATTATATACTTAGGGTACGGGCCAATGTGGATGGACTGCTCATTGTAAAAGAAGGGCAAACGGAGCAATACGATCCGAAAACTGTCACTGCAGGTGAGGTAATTGAAATTCCAACTGAAATACCGGCAGAGCAAACGACTCCGTTTAGCTTGACCTTTTATCCAGATGATACGCAATTTTTAACTTCAACTGATAAGATTGTTCGCAACTTTAAGGTGCAAATGAAGACATTTCAAAACAATAGTACTATTTATGTCTCACCTAGTGGAACAACAACAGGGAATGGCTCAAAAGAAAATCCGCTTGATCTCGATACGGCCATTGACTTTGTCCAACCAGGACAACAAATTTTTGTTCAAGAGGGAACATATAAGCGTTCTACAAAACTTGAAGTAAAAAAGTATAACGATGGCCAAGGTGACGCGATGAAATATTTAATAGCAGACCCTGAAGCAAATACACGTCCTGTTATTGATTTTGACAATCAGTCAGAAGGTGTCGTTCACAGTGGAAATTATTGGCATGTAAAGGGACTTAATTTTACAAAATCAGCACCAAATACAAAGGGATATACACTTGGTGGTCATCATAATATCATTGAAAATGTATGGACATATGAGCATGGTGACACAGGATTACAAATTAGTCGAACAGACGCGAATGATAACGATATTTCAAAATGGCCATCCCATAACTTAATCTTAAACAGTCTCTCGTTTGAAAATCGGGATCCATCAGAAAATAATGCCGATGGATTTGCAGCAAAATTAACCGTTGGTGAGGGAAATGTCTTTAGAGGAACGATCGCTTTTAATAATATTGATGACGGATGGGATCTGTATACGAAGGTGGGATCAGGAGCAATCGGGGCTGTTACGATTGAAAATAGTATTGCCTTCAACAACGGATTTTACCGAAATGGAGAGGCAGGAGCCGGGGATAAAAATGGTTTTAAGTTAGGAGGAGAAGGAATTCATGTTCCCCATGTGATTAAGAATAGCCTTGCATTTGGTAACGGTGCTCTTGGCTTTACAAGTAATAGTAATCCCGGTGTTATAGCACGAAATAATATTAGTGTTAATAATGGTACCAACTTGAGTTTTACTAGTTATACCGATATTCATCAGGACTTTACAATTGATGGATTTGTTTCTTTACAAACAGATACAGAAAAAGGGAAAAAAGATCAGTTTCCGCAACAGTTAGAGTCTCCTATTAATTACTTTTTTGATGGTGAAAAAACCATTAATATAGAAGGGGAAGTTGTTCCGCGGGAATTAGTAGAAACGATTGAACATTTTATCGAACAATTTTCTAATTCTGGTATTGAGAAAGTGATAACAAGTAACGGAGATATTAAGTGGGAGCATTTATGGAGAACTTTTGAAGAAATTGTAAAATGGCCAGAAGAACAAACAGAGAATCCGGATATAGAAGATCCTGATATTGAACAGCCAAATGAAGATAATGCTGAAACAAGGGATCCGAATGATGCTGGTAACGAAGAAGTCGCATCTGATTTAAAACAGGTTGTCAATGCGATATTAATTAAAAAGGATCACAAAGTAAAAGTGAAGGATCAAGGTATTGATCAATTGGCACAAGATGGAACCTTCATTGTGGATTTAAGCGATCATGATGCATCAATAATAGTTTCATTTTCAAAAAAACAGATTAAAAAATTGAAAGAGAAAAATACCATGATCATTATTAAAATGAAGAAAATCACCTTACAGGTTCCCATTTCGAACGTATCTGGAGAAGAAGCAATTGATATCAAAATGGAAAGACTAAAGGATATCGCGACCGCATTAAGTGCTGTTTATGACTTCGAGATTTTGGAGCGAGGGCAGGCTATAACTGAGTTTAATAAAGATATAGGGATTGCATTTGTAGTAGATTCAAAAAGGGTTATATCACCAGATCAGGTCGATATCTACCATTTTAATTCAGAAATAGAGAATTGGGAGGCGGTTGGTGGTGTTTATAAAGATGGATCGATCAGCGCCGAAACCGACCATTTCAGTACATTCGCTGTATTTGAAAAAACAGTGGACAGTGATGATGAACTGGTAGGGACAAATAAAAACATAGGGATTAACCAAGAGCGGCCAAAAGCTGATTCAAACTATAGATTACCAAACACAGCATTTGGTTATCATTCTTTGAAACATCATTAACCTATCCTTACTCCAAACAAAAAGATTTAGTTATAGGGTTGACAATGGTGAATATTGTAATATATAATTAGTTTGAAATCGAGATAAATGAAGTTGAGATAAAGTCGTAGACCTGACTTACCTTATTTGTTGAATCATTTATAGGTTTGTATCATCATTCTATTGTTCAAATTGGAAGAATGATCCTCAGTAGGGGAACATGTCGTGTATGGACATACTTAAAGGTATGCGTTATTTTTAACTTCATACTTACTAAAAGTAATTAACTACTTAAGAAGAAGCGTTTATCTCAGTTTAAAAAACAATATAAAGGAGAAATGAATCATGGCAAACGTTAAATTAGCAGTTATTTATTATAGTTCAACAGGAACAAACTATGAATTAGCAAAATGGGCTGAAGCAGGTGCGAAAGAAGCAGGTGCAGAAGTTCGCGTTGTGAAGGTACCAGAACTTGCACCAGCAGCAGCGATTGAATCTAACCCGGCATGGAAAGCACATGTAGAGGCAACGAAAGATGTTCCAGAAGCAACATCTGAAGTCATTGAATGGGCAGATGCCATTATCTTTAGTGTTCCAACTCGTTTTGGAAATGTCGCATCACAAGTTAAACAATTCATTGATATGCAAGGTGGACTATGGGCAACTGGAAAAACAGTTAATAAAGTTGTTAGTGCAATGTCTTCTGCTCAAAATCCACATGGTGGACAAGAAGCAACGATTCTATCACTTTACACATCTATGATGCATTGGGGCGCAATTATCGTACCTCCAGGTTATTCAGATCCAGTTTTATTTGCTGCTGGAGGAAACCCATATGGCACGAGTGTTACACAAGGCCAAGATGGAAAAATGGTTGAAGATGTTCAAGCAGCTGTTAAACATCAAGCAAAACGCACAGTTGATATAGCAAATCGTGTAATTGCAGGAGAGTAATAATTAATAATTTTGAGCCGATCAGCACTTGCTGATCGGCTCGTTATCTAGGCTTTTTCACACATAGAAATGACTAAATTCCAAAGAGAAAATGCTTAATTATAATAAGTATATATTAGTATTAAGGAAGGATTAAATTTTGTCGTATCAAGTATGAATATGTTCTGCGAAAAGTAATCTTATTCATTGACACTGATGAATTTAACATGTCATAATGAAATAAAATCTTATTGTACTATGGGAAGTGATTCATCACATATCCTTAAATTGCATTTGTTTTTGCTCTTTAGTAAGATTTATAGATTATTTAAAATATATTGTGGAGGTTCGCATTATGACGACAAGCGCAGATCCTGGGAAATATACGGTAAACTCAACCATCTCGTTGAAAGGCATTGTCAAAGCTATTTTCAAAGATACTGTTCATGTCCAAATAGGCGGGAAGATTATTACGCTCCCTCTTTCTAAAATAAATAAAGAATTAAATTAATACGTTTATTTGCTACTAGAACAGAACAAAGATGGTTAAGAGCCCAAAATGCTGGGTTCTTTTTTTTACCTATGTCGTAGTGATTGTATTTATATAATTGATAGGAGTGTGTTAAGTGGATATTTATATCATAACTGGAGCCTCAAAAGGAATCGGTTTCGCTTTAAGTAAACAATTACTTAGAAAAAATCATCATCTGATTTGTATATCTCGAACAAAAAATGAAGAGTTGGAAAAGATAGCTAATCAAGGGGATTATCCACTATATTACATAGAGCAAGATTTAGCGCAGACAGATGAACTCTCATACCTAATGGAGCGAATCTGGCAAGTGATCCCTAATAATTTTGAAACGATTACCTTAATTAATAATGCAGGAATGATTGAGCCGATTGGAAAAGTAGAAAGCCTTTCTTCAGAAGCGATTGCTAATAATATCGCTGTGAATTTAACAGCCCCCATGATCCTCACATCAATGTTTATTAATCGATTAGAAAATAAACCAATCGGGAAGAAAATTATCAATATTTCTTCTGGAGCTGGTCGCCATCCATATAATGGTTGGAGTAGTTATTGTGCTGGAAAAGCAGGGCTAGATCATTTTACTAGGGTTGTATCTAATGAACAGGCAAATAAGGAAAATGAAATAAAGATAATCTCTATTGCTCCTGGGATCATAGATACGGAAATGCAGGAAAAAATCCGATCTGTTAAGGCGGAAGACTTTGAATTAGTGGATAAATTTATTGGATATAAGGAGAATAATCAACTGCAGACAGCTGATCAAACGGCAAAAGCCTTAATCAAGCTAATTCAAAGCCCAAGCTTCTTTCAGTTGCCATCGGTAGCTGATTTACGAAACATGGAGATTGAAATCGAATAGCATCTAAGAAATAGCAGCCTAGTATTCTCGTTTTATAAAAGTTTAGCAGGAATTTTTTAATTTTTGTCGAATTTTAGTTTCATACAATGTAAAATGGAGGAAAGGTTATTTGCTATCAAATCTGTCTATAATTTTCACGGAAATTATTTTACCAGTTTTTATTTTAATTTTAATAGGGGTTATTCTACAGCGTAAATTCAAACTAGATTTGTATACGCTTGCGAAAATCAATATTTATTATTTGAGTCCTGCTCTTATCTTTATTAAGCTTTATGAAAGTGTATTCTCTCCGGCCATATTCTTTGGCGTAATTTTCTTTTGTTTGCTTTTTGTTTTTCTATTATATGTTTTAAGTTCATTGGTGGCTAAATTCTCGAAAATGGAGAAAGCAAAGAAATTAACTTTTACGAATAGTGTTGTTTTCTATAATTCGGCTAATTACGGTATTCCTGTGAATGACTTAGTTTTTAAGCATGATCCTTTCGCAATGTCTATTCAAGTGATTGTTGTTGCTTTTCAAAATACTTTCCTTTTTTCGTATGGTGTGGTGTCATTGAAATCTATGACAATGGGAAAATGGAGAGCCATTTTAGATTATTTTAAAATGCCACTATTTTATGCAATGACATTAGGTATTTTATTGAATATATTCCATGTTTCTTTACCGGAATTTTTATTAACACCGATTTCTTACATATCGAATGCATTAATAGCAATTGCCTTATTGACTTTAGGAGCGCAAATAGCACATATACGTGTTTCATTTGCGTATTTACCACTATATCTTAGCATGTTCTTTAGATTGCTAATGGGTCCAGCGATTGCACTGGCCGGATTATGGTTGGCTGGGGTTGATGGGATAGTTGCACAGGCGTTGCTCATTTCAACTGCGATGCCAACATCTGTTAATAGCTCCATAATTGCGCAAGAGTATAATAATGAGCCTGAGTTTGCGGCACAAACGGTTATTGGTTCAACTTTACTAAGTTCGTTTACACTCACAATTGTTATTTATATTGCATTGAGTATTTTTTAACCATAGGGGGAGAAGGGATCTAGATGAAAAGGCCACTAAAAGAAATTTTATCAGAAATGTCGACCAATGAAAAAATAAAATACATATGGGAGTATTATAAATATTATATTATTGGCTTCATCGTATTAGTGATATTCGTAGTTTATACAGTCTATAGTGTGGCCAATAAAAAGGAAGATATATTGAATATTGTCATGATTACTGACTATGCAAATCCTGAACAAGTTGAAGAAGTAAAAGAAAATATCTATCAGAACCTACTAACAGAGGAAGAGAAAGAGTCTTCTAATATTATTATCCAGACTTTAAGACTAAAAAGCGAAGATATGCAGGCAGGGGTAGAAATGCAAAAATTAGCAGCCCAATTATCCGCTGGAGACATTGACTTCTTTATTGCGGATCAAGAATATTTTGATCAAATGAACCAGGATGGACAATTATTACCATTTAATGAACTTGAGGGAACGTCAGAGCTGAATCTTCCAGAAGATCAATTGGTATCTGGGAATGACAATGGTGTGACTGGAATAAAAATTAACTCAAATTCTATCTTCGATGGACTTATTCAAAAAGACGAGGAAAAAATTCTCTTTACTCCTATCAATGTACAAAACAAAGAGATTATTGCTCGCTTTGTTGAATATTATATTGATAATGAACAATAAGTTATAGCGGTTAATCGAGAAAAGCTACTTTTCAAAAAGGGAGCTTTTCTTTTTGGTCTATAATAAATAACGTTGGTGAAAGAAAATCACCTTCTCAGAAATTCTGGGAAGGTGATGGAAATTCAGTATTTACCAGCAGAAGAAATTCACGAAGACACCTGTGGGAAGTAGAGTGAAGGTGAAATCCCGCAGTAGCGTAGTCAAAAGATGAGGACCAAAGGCTAAAGAGCTCGCCGTCTTAGCGAAACGCCTTTGTGACTCACATCCTGCCTCACCGCACTCCCCACGGTAAGCGAAGTGAATTTCTGTAGCGATATATAGGAATGGACCTTCCATTAAAAAGAAAAAAAGACTGTTTAGAGAGAATGTTCTTCTCTAAATAGTCAGATAGCCTTCATTCAAATTCGGCTAAAATTCTTCACCAGCGTTATTTGGCAAAGAGCCTTCTTTTTGTGTAATTGGCTTACTGGAAAAACTTATAAGTCCTGTTCAATATACATGATCCAAGAGGTCTGACATATACCGGATTTTTTGTAGGCTCGCGGTCAGTGAGCATATTCAATGGATAAATTTGCTCCAATTATAATAATCCACATTTTTATTCAATTATTTATGATTTCCTAGGTTAATATTCGCAAATCTTCACTTTGGGATCAAGTTAAAAACTGTTAAAAACAGAAATAGATGTGCTACTATTTAATAAAGTGAGAACCTTTTTAGGAAAGGAATTGTCAATATGAATTTTCAGCCAAATAGTAAAGAAACTTTTATGCTTATTAAAGAACTTGTCTCAATTCCAAGTCCATCGGGAAATACTAAGCAAGTTATTGATTTCTGTGAACAATATTTAGATGGACTACAGCTTGATATGAAGCGGAATCGTAAAGGGGGATTATTAGTTACTCTTCCGGGAAAAGTCACAAATCAACATCGGATGCTAACTGCCCATGTTGATACCTTAGGGGCGATGGTGAAAGAAATTAAGGCAAATGGAAGATTAAAATTATCGATGATCGGGGGATTCCGTTGGAACTCAGTTGAAGGAGAATACTGTCAAATTGAAACAGAAGTGGGAAAATCTTACTCAGGTACAATTCTGATGAAGCAAACTTCTGTGCATGTATATAAGGATGCTGGAGAAGCAAAAAGGAATGAGGACAATATTGAAGTTCGCCTCGATGAAAGAACTGAATCTGCTGAAGAAACAAGAAAGCTGGGGATTCAAGTGGGAGACTTTGTTTCCTTTGATCCGCGAGTACAGGTGACAGATAGTGGCTATATTAAATCACGTCATTTGGATGATAAAGCAAGTACAGCAATATTATTACGATTGATCCGCTTTCTCAAAGAGAATGAGATTGAACTCCCCTATACAACTCATTTTTTAATATCGAATAATGAGGAAATTGGTTACGGTGGAAATGCAAGTATTTCTCCGGAGACGGTTGAATATTTGGCTGTTGATATGGGAGCCTTGGGTGAGGGACAGGCCTCTGATGAATATACCGTTTCTATCTGTGCAAAGGACTCGAGTGGCCCTTACCATTATGAATTAAGAAAACATCTTATCCAGTTGGCACGTGAAAATAAAGTTGATTATAAGGTAGACATTTATCCTTATTATGGTTCAGATGCTTCAGCTGCGATCCGTTCTGGTTATGATATTGTGCATGGTTTGGTTGGGCCAGGAATAGAAGCTTCACATGCTTTTGAACGGACCCATGAAACTTCGCTGATCAATACGGAAAAATTGCTCTATGCCTATGTTTTGTCGCCTATCACAACAATTGAGTGAGGTAAAAAATGTCTAAAAGATATTAATGAGGCTGGGACAAAAGTGTTTTCGCTTAAGTAAAGTCCGAACTACTCGCTTTCCGAAGGCCTACAGGATGTGGGTCATGCAGGCGTTGCGCCAGGACGGCGCGAACTTAGCCTGCGTTCCCTAGTGTCAAGCCTTCTCAGGCTTCGCCTTCCGGGGTCTTGTCGAACTCTTACTTCCTTCAAGAGTCTACGTATATTTCTTCCGCTAAGGTAATGCAATATTCGCTTTTGAGGCTTAGCACTTTAGTTATGTCCCAGCCTCTTTTGCTTAAGCTTTTTACAAATTCTCCTAATATCGAATAACAAGAACTCCTCTTTTGGATCAATATTCTTTAGTTACTCGTTCTTTTAATAAAAATCTACTTAATCCGATTGTTTGCAAGTAATCATGAGGAATTTTGGAATTTTGCACAATCCGTTAAAGAGTGGAAGTATTGCATCTTATGTATTTCTCCTTGAATTTCTTTTCCTGAGGGAATATGATAATACAAGACTGAAATTTGGAAGGAAAATCATAATGGAAAAACATTCTTTAAAGGAAGAAATAGAATCGAGAAGAACCTTTGCCATCATTTCCCACCCGGATGCGGGGAAGACGACGATGACAGAAAAACTTTTATATTTTGGTGGAGCGATCCGTGATACTGGAACCGTAAAAGGGAAGAAAACGGGAAAATATGCTACATCAGATTGGATGGCGATTGAAAAACAACGGGGAATTTCTGTTACCTCTTCGGTCATGCAATTTGACTATAATGATGTGCGGATAAATATTCTAGACACACCTGGACACCAAGATTTTAGTGAAGATACGTATCGTACATTAATGGCTGTAGATAGTGCTGTGATGATAATTGATTCTGCGAAAGGGATTGAGGAACAAACGTTAAAATTATTTAAAGTTTGTCGAATGCGAGGTATCCCAATCTTTACTTTTATAAACAAGCTTGATCGCCAAGGACGGACGCCTTTAGAATTATTGGCAGAATTAGAAGAGGTTTTAGGAATTGAATCTTATCCCATGAATTGGCCAATCGGGATGGGTAAAGAGTTTTATGGTATTTATGATCGTTATCATAAACGAGTTGAGCAATTTCGTGTAGAGGATCAAGAGCGGTTTCTCGAATTAGATGAAACAGGTGATATTATAGGAGATTATCCAATTAAAGAAACCTCTTTATATCAGCAAGTGTTGGAAGAAGTCCTGCTATTAGACGAGGCAGGGAATGAATTTTCTGAAGAAAAAATCCAATCAGGTAAGTTAACCCCTGTCTTTTTTGGCAGTGCTTTAACAAATTTTGGAGTGCAAACATTCCTCGAAAGTTACCTGGATTTTGCGCCAGCTCCACAGCCACGTCAAAGTATTGATGGGCCTGTTGAGCCAGCAACTGAACAATTTTCTGGCTTTATTTTTAAAATCCAAGCTAATATGAACCCGGCCCATCGCGATCGGATTGCTTTTTTGAGAATTTGCTCCGGACAATTTGAACGAGGTATGAATGTAACATTAGCAAGAACGGAAAAGCCGATTAAATTGTCCCAGTCAACGCAGTTTTTAGCAGATGATCGGAGTACAGTGAATTCAGCTGTAAGTGGTGATATTATCGGGTTATATGATACGGGCACTTATCAAATTGGGGATACTTTATTTGCAGGAAAACAAAAGATTCAATATGAAAAATTACCTCAATTTACACCAGAGCTTTTTGTGCGTGTAACACCAAAAAATGTTATGAAGCAGAAAAGTTACCATAAAGGAATCCAGCAACTGGTGCAAGAGGGAGCGATTCAATTGTACCGAACTTTCCGGACTGAAGATTATATATTGGGAGCAGTCGGACAATTACAGTTTGAAGTATTCGAACATCGGATGAAGAACGAATATAATTCTGATGTCATTATGGAATCGATGGGAACGAAAATTGCTAGATGGATTGAAAATGATAAAATCGACGAATCCTTATCAAGTAGTAGGAGTATGTTAGTAAAGGATCGCTATGACAAACCACTATTTTTGTTTGAGAATGAATTTGCGCTTCGCTGGTTCCAAGATAAAAATCCAGCTATAAAATTAAGTAATCCAATGGATGACCACGAATAAACAGTAAACCGAAATCCCTATTCAGAACCTTTAAGGTTAGAATAGGGATTTTTTTGAAATAATAATGTAGTACTAGTAGGAAATGATCGCTTCTAGCCTTTCGTGAACAGATTCATTACCACAAGCTTATTATGATTAAGCTAAAATAATATATGCACAGGCAAAGACTGAAAGGGGGTTCTGCAGTGAATATAAGTCGATTTTCAATTAGAAGGCCAATTTTTACTATTGTAACTATGTGTCTTATCATTTTTTTAGGAATAGTTTCACTCGTGAAAATTCCGTTAACCTTAATACCTAATATTAATCCCCCAATCGCAGTTGTCGTTACCTCGTATCAAGGAGCAAGTCCAGATGAAGTGGTTGAAAAGGTGACAAAACCGCTTGAAGCAACTTTATCAACCTTACCAGGAATTAAAAATGTAAGATCCTTTTCAGAGGAAGGATCAAGTTTAGTGTTACTCGAATTTTCCTGGTCTACCTCGATTGATGCTATCCAAAATGATGTGTTACAGAGGATTGACATGACTCCAGTTCCGAAGGACGCAGCTAGACCAAAATTTATGAAATTTGATCCATCGCAATTTCCTGTTATTCAATTATCATTGCAGACTGGGCGGGATGCAGATATACAAACTTTAACAGATGATTTGGTCGATGAGTTAGAGAAGGTTGAAGGGGTCGCAAATGTCAACGTTTCAGGAACGGTTGTTGAAGAAGTGCGAGTCATATTGGACCAAAATAAAATAAAAAAATATCGACTGGCTCAATCTGATATTGTGCAAGCAATTCAAGCCAATCAAATTTCTCTGCCAGGTGATACGGTTCTGTCGGAAGGACAAGAATTAACAACTAGGGTTTTAAGTATCTTTTACTCACCAGAAGAAATTGCCAATATCCCAGTTACCCGTGATCCACGGACGGGCGATAAAATACTTATTAAAGATGTAGCTGAAGTGAAAAAGCAACCACAAAGATCTACTAGTATTACAAGAGCCAATCAACAATCATCTGTACTATTAAGCGTTTTACAAGAGAGTGATGCGAATACAGCAAGTGTATCAAAAGCATTTCAGCAAAAATTAAACGACCAATTACAGAGAGAACAATTTAAACAAGTTCAATCAAATATATTATTTGATCAAGGTGAGTATATCAAAATCGCAATTGGAAATATTGCTTCATCTTTGATTGTGGGTGGATTACTGGCCATGATCGTTTTATTTTTGTTTTTACGTAATTTTAAAAGTCCTCTTATTGTTGGTGTGGCGATCCCCTATTCCGTTATCGTTACTTTTGTGTTAATGTATTTTGCCGATTTCGCTTTTAATATAATGACATTAGGCGGGCTTGCTTTAGGTGTAGGAATGTTAGTAGATAATGCGATTGTTGTAATCGAAAATATTTATCGTCATTTATCAATGGGGAAAAATCCAAAAGTGGCTGCCGAGGAAGGTGCCAAGGAAGTGGCTGGTGCAATTACAGCTTCTACGTTAACAACCGTGGCAGTATTCCTTCCGGTAGTTTTTATCAGCGGGATACTTGGAGATTTATTTAAAGAGTTTGCTTTTACAATATCCTTCAGCTTGCTTGCATCTTTATTTGTTGCTTTGACAGTGATTCCCATGTTTGCGAGTAGGTGGCTTAAAACTCCGAAAGGAAATTATGAGGCAAAAAGAAGACGCTCCAAGTCACTAAATATGCTGGATCGTTCTATACGTTGGGCATTAAGACATCGAATTGTCGTATTATTTCTTGCAATCATTTTCTTTATAGGAGGAATTGCTGGTCTTAGAACATTAGGAACACAGTTTTTACCACCGACAGATGAAGGCTTCTTCCGGATCAATATCCAATTAGAGAATGGTGCAGCTTTAAAGAAAACAGAAGAAATTGTTAGCAAAGTAGAACGTGAGCTTAATAAAGAAGATGATGTGGAAGTTTATGTTAGCTTAATTGGCTCGACACAGGAAGCATCTTTTCAAGGTGAAGGGAAAGCCAATACTGCAGAAATGTATGTAAAATTAAAACCACTTGCGGAACGAACACAAACATTATTTGAATTTGTCGATACTGTAAAGCCGAAAATAAAAAAAGAAGTACAACAAATCAATCCTTCTGCTATCCTTAATTTTAATGTGGAAGCCGCTTCTGGCTTAGCACCACAGACATTAACCTTTAACGTACATGATACAAATAAGGAAAGATTAGAGAGAGACACGAAAAAGATTTACGATGCCCTTAATAAACTAGAATATGTGACAGAATTGAAATTAAGTACGGCGGATAGTTCGGAAGAAATCCAAATAAAAATTGATCAAAATAAGGCTTTTGACCTTGGATTGGCGCCGGCCTCAATTGCTACAATCGTTCATGATATGACGAGAGGTGTACAAGCTTCACAAATGGTTACAGAGAACTCTGAGGTATTTGAGATCTTTGTTTCACTTGATGAAAGCATTACAAGGGACGTCGATGAGTTAAAGGATTTACAAATTAGAAAACCTGATGGCACATACGTGAAGCTTGGAGATTTGGCAACAATAGACATAGGGGAAGGCCCTGTTGAAATACAAAGAATTAACCAACAGGATGCAGTGCATTTTACGGTAAAGTACAATTCGAATACTGATTTAGGGACTGTGACAAAAGCAGCAAACAAAATAATTTCAGATTTAAATCTTTCCGATGATACTCAAATTAGTTACAGTGGGGAACAAGAACTTTTGCAAGAATCGAAAACAGATATGATTATGGCGTTGATTTTAGCGATCATTTTAATTTATTTGGTGATGGCTGCTCAGTTTGAATCTTTTAAGTATCCTTTTGTTATAATGTTCACTGTTCCTTTAATGGTCGTGGGAATTGCTATTTCTATGTTCGTCACCCATTTGCCAATGAGTATACCAGCTTTTATCGGGGTGATTATTCTTGCTGGAATTGTAGTAAATAATGCAATTGTGATTGTCGATTATATTAATCAAAAGAAGGAACAAGGAATGTCAAGTGTGGAGGCACTTGTGGAATCAGTAAAAGATCGGGCTAGACCTATTTTTATGACAGCCTTGACAACGATACTAGGACTTGTCCCTATTGCGCTTGGTCTTGGGGAAGGAACGGAATTAAATCAGCCGATGGGCGTTACAGTTATTGGTGGACTCCTAAGTAGTACCTTATTAACCTTAATTGTGATTCCAGTTGTCTATAGTTTGTTTGATTCTGAGACAAGAAAAATGAATAAAAAAGCGAGAGAAAAGTAATAATAACAAATCCATGTTAATGCCGTTCCTTTTAACGGAAATTTAAAAGCAAGCGAAGAACAAATGAGTTGTTCTTATCGCTTGCTTTAATTTATTGAGTGGTAAATCAGATTTCTACTGTTTTCCATTTAACTGTGCTTGGGCTTGCTTGACAAGTCTTTTAGTGATTTCCCCGCCGACTGATCCGTTTGCTCTTGAGACAGTATCTGAACCGAGTGATACACCGAATTCTTGAGCAATTTCATATTTAATTTGATCCATGTATTGTTCAATTCCTGGTACTAATAATTTATTACTTTGATTAGCCATTATGACTCCTCCTTTACGATAACTTATCTTTAGTATGGTTAGAAGAATTAAAAGGATTCATGGTAATTTGCAATAGAATTTGTTATATATGTATTAACAGGAAGATACTTGATAAAACGTCTTTTCTTGAATAATGATTTCCATTATGATAGAGGAATGCTTTGGTTATTTGGAGGATTACATGGAATGAGACAAATGAAAAAACAAAAAATAACAAAAATTACCCCGTTTCGCATGTTAGTTACTTATTATTTTATAACAGTAGCTTTATCAGCTGTTGTATTAAGTTTGCCATTTGCTCGCAAACCTGGGGCAGATTGGTCTTTTATGGATGCTATCTTTACAGCAGCGAGTGCAGTAAGTGTTACTGGCTTGACAACGGTTAGTATTGTCGATACTTTTACCACCCCAGGCATTTTTCTTTTAATGATTGTTTTACAAATCGGTGGAATTGGTATTATGACTATCAGTACTTTTTTCTGGTTATTAATTGGAAAGAAGGTAGGCCTAAAACAAAGACAATTAATTAGGACTGACCAAAACCAGTTAAATCTATCTGGGATGGTGGCCTTACTAAAGCAAATTGTGTATATTATCTTTGCTATCGAACTTATTGGGGCGTTGGTGCTAGGGACATATTTTTTAAGAATGTATCCTTCTTGGCAGGATGCTTATTTACATGGTTTATTTGCTTCAATTAGTGCAACAACAAATGCTGGTTTTGATATAACGGGAAACTCATTAGTACTTTTCGCTAATGATTATTTTGTTCAATTTGTGACAATGATTTTAATTATACTAGGTGCGATTGGCTTTCCGGTTTGGATCGAAGTGAAGAACTTTCTAATGCATAAGGAGGAGAATATTCGCTTCCGCTTTACTTTATTTACCAAAATTACAACAACTACATATTTTATATTATTAGCTGTTGGGACAATAATCATTTTATTAATCGAGTATAGTCATTTTTTTATCGGGAAATCTTGGCATGAAGCTCTTTTTTATTCTTTATTCCAATCAACTTCTATGAGGAGTGCAGGGCTTTTAACTTTGGACGTCAATCAACTAACACCCTCAACAGCGTTATTTATGGCTACCCTTATGTTTATTGGTGCTTCACCAAGTTCAGTAGGAGGGGGAATAAGAACGACAACATTTGCTTTGAATATTCTGTTTTTAATTCACTTTGCAAGAGGAAGATCAGATATAAAAGTCTTCAATAGAGAAATTCACCAGGAAGATGTGATAAAATCTTTAGTTGTATTAATGTTAGCTGTTATTTTGGCAGGAGTATCGATTTTTATATTATCTCTGTCTGAAGATGCAAGTTTAACGGCGATTATTTTTGAGGTCGCTTCTGCGTTTGGTACTTGTGGTGCTTCTATGGGAATTACGGCTGATTTATCAGTTTTAGGCAAATCAATATTGATTTTGCTTATGTTTATTGGAAGAATAGGCATTTTATCGTTTTTGTTAACAATGTCTAGTAATGAAAAAGAACCAGATTTTCATTATCCAAAGGAAAGGGTCATAATTGGTTAGTTTGTTTGAGAAATTATTTAGGGAGGTTATCGTTTCATGGAAAATAAAATTAGAATTGGCATTGTAGGTTATGGTAATTTAGGAAAAGGGGTGGAAGAATCCATCCAAGTAAATGATGATTTGGAACTTGTTGCTGTTTTTTCAAGACGAGAGCCTTCAAGTGTTAATACTCTTGGAGCAAATGTGAAGGTAGAATCTGTTACAAATGTAGAGCAATATAAAGATAAAATTGATGTGATGATTCTATGTGGTGGTTCTGCAACTGATTTACCTGAACAAGGGCCGGAATTGGCTACTATATTTAATACCATTGACAGTTTCGACACTCATGCAAAAATCCCTGATTACTTTGCCAAGATGGATGAGGTAACGAAAAAATCAGGAACAGTGAGCATTATTTCTGTTGGCTGGGACCCTGGGATGTTTTCTATGAATCGACTATTGGGAGAAGCTATTTTACCGGTTGGTGATACATACACATTCTGGGGGAAAGGATTGAGTCAAGGGCACTCTGATGCTGTCCGTCGTGTGGAAGGTGTAAAATTCGCTGTTCAATACACTATACCAATTGATGAAGCCGTAAATCGTGTTCGTAACGGAGAACACCCGGATTTAGCAACAAATGAAAAACATTTGCGCGAATGTTATGTAGTACCAGAAGATGGGGCCAATACAGAAAAAATTGAGGAAACCATCAAAACAATGCCGCATTACTTTGCAGATTATCATACAACTGTTCATTTTATTACTGAAGATGAATTCCATGCTAACCATACTAAAATGCCTCATGGTGGTTTTGTGATTAGAAGTGGAAAAACAGGGGAAGCACATACTCAAATAATGGAATTCTCTTTGAAATTGGATAGTAATCCTGAATACACAGCTAGCGTACTCGTTGCTTATGCGCGTGCAGCATATAAATTGAACCAAAGCGGAGATCGTGGTGCTAAAACGGTATTGGATGTACCAATCGGACTCTTATCCGCAAAATCTCCAGCAACATTACGAAAAGAACTTTTATAAGAAAAAACAAGAGGTCGAAGTACGTTCACCAAAAACCCGAATTACTTGCTTCGGAAATATACTTGGCTATTTTTAACTCCCATGGCCTCGGTCCGTGGGGATTCAAGGGATATTAGCACAAGTCTATGGTTAGATTAGGGGCGAAGTGAGGAAGAAATGTTACCAATTTAATGGTTGGACGCGGGATTAAGAATATATTTAGTTTTAAAAAACGGTTCTATAATAAATAACGTTGATGAAAGAAAATCACCTTCTCGGAAATTCCGGAAGGTGATTTTACCAGCGGAAGAAATTCACGAAGACACCTGTGGGAAGTAGAGGGAAGGTGAAATCCCGCAGTGGCGTAGTCAAAAGATGAGGATCAAAGGCTAAAGAGCTCGCCGTCCTGGCGAAACGCCTTTGTGACTCACATCCTGTGAGCCTCACCGCACTCCCCACGGTAAGCGAAGTGAACTTCTGTAGCGATATATAGGAATGGACCTTCCATTAAAAAGAAAAAAAGACTGTTTAGAGAGAAAGATGTTCTTCTCTAAACAGTCAGATCGCCTTTATTCAAATTCGGCCAAAATTCTTCCAAAGAGCCAAAAAAACACAACAACTTGATTAGTCAGTTGTTGTGTTTTTGTATGCATTACTTTTGGAATCTTTTAGATTGTTCAGTAGCTGCTTCCATTTAGACCATTTTAATTCAATAAACGGTTGAACGATTGTTGTTACTAATTTACTTGAAAGAATGAGAGTGAGTATAAAGGAAGCAATTACTAATATGATAATACTTTGCATAGGCTCCAAATAGGTTTCTACACTGCTTCCTCTGAATGTGCGTATGATAAATCCGTGTAATAAATACACATAAAGGGTATTTCTGCCCCATTTTGTGAAAAATAGCCTTTTACGAGGGACAAATGCGAAAAAGCAAGCCGCCATAATAAAGTTTAATGCATAGACTCCTGTTCGCGTAAATATACCGAGAATGGTGATGTCTTGCAGTTGACTATAAGGCTTAGAACCGAGCAACCACGTTTCATTCAGATTAGGGAAGATTACGAGTAAAATGATAACAGCTATAATTGGAATAGCAGCCAATAATTTCACCTGATGGGAAATGACCTTTTGAAAATGTTCCTTTTTCAAATAATAGCCTATAAGAAAGAAGGGAAAAAACACAAAGGTTCTTGATAGGCTTAAATAATTTGAAATCCAATCAATATAGCCGACGGCCAATCCTATTGCTAGCGCAATACCAATTGAATATACTGGTTTCCATTTATTGAAAACTAATAACATCAAATGCCAGCAGAATAGGCTAAGCAAGAACCAAAGTGACCAATGTGGATTTAGTAAATCAAACTCCAATGAGGATTTACCAAATTGGAAGTAATAAAAAATAGAGTAGATGGCTTGGAAAATCAGATACGGTATAATAAGTTTCTTTGTTATCTTCTTTATATAGCCTTTTTTATAAATACCTTTGGCGAAAAAGCCTGAAACTAATATGAAGGCTGGCATATGAAAGGAGTAGATAAATTTATACACTGTTGCTACAAACGTATTTGCATCGATATAAGACTGAATTAAATGGCCAAATACCACTAAAAAAATCAAGATAAATCTTGCATTATCAAAGTAAGAATCTCTATTTGCCATATTATTCACCGCTTTTTCTCTTGATGTCTTCATTCTACCCTTCATTATAAAGGAATAACATTACGGTTCAGTAAAGTTTAGATGACAAAAGTCTTTCTTTCTATAGAAAAAATAAAAACGACAAAAACTGATGCTTTTTTTGTCAAAAATAAAATAAAGGAATAATTTTGCTAAAATGACTAAGAAACTAAGCAAAATTAAAGGAAAATGTGAACATTTGATGATAAAGGTTAAAAAAAATGTCTACTTTTGCGAATCTATTTACTTTTAATAATAATGTTGAGATAATGTCATAGTTGAGTTTTGAGGAAATTAATTGGAGGAGAACGGGGTATGTATTATAGCGCAAGAGATCAAAAAATGTTATTAGCGCAAATTCAAGAAAAGCGTAAAGAAATGTATTTATTTGGTGAGTTATATGGCTTGAACGCAGAAAAGACAATAATTTGCAGCCAAGAATTAGATTCAATGATGAATCAATACTATCAAGCGTACCAAGTGACAAGAAACTCCACTCAAAGCAGAATTCCAAGAAAAAGCGTGAATAATCAATTCGTTAAACAACAAAAATTACAAACAGCAAAATAGACAGTTTTACATATAAGAGATTTAGAAGCGATCATATATTGGAGAGAAAATGAATCTGCTATTACTAGGTTTCTTGGCAGTTAAGTGTGATGAAGGATTGCTTCTCTTTAAAATAAAGATGTCTATACTAAAAAGCACATACACAATTGATTTTTGCAGTATTTAAAGCTCCGGATTCCCCTAAATGGATCGCGGAGCTTTAATATTTTACAAATAGAGTAAAATTTTGTAGTTTGGGTAAACTTACCGCAGAGGAGGAGTTTTATATGGAAAGCACAAAAATGTCCTTAGCTGGTAAAGTTGCCGTTGTCACAGGTGCTTCTTCTGGAATTGGGGCTGCCAGCGCGATCCAATTAGCGAAAGCTGGAGCCTCTGTAGCCCTTTTAGATTTAAAAGAAGAAAAAGCGGAAAAAATAAAGCAAGAAATTGAGAAATTAGGTTCCAAAGCTATAATTGTAGATGTTGATTTATCAGATCCAGATAGAGTAGATTCCGGGATCAAACAAGTGATGTCGGAATTTGGTAGACTTGATATTGTTTTTGCAAATGCTGGTATTAACGGTGTTGTGACCCCAATTGAGGATTTTGATCCCGAAGAATGGGATCATACATTAACAACGAACTTAAAGAGTACCTTTTTAACAGTTAAATATTCGATCCCCCACTTAAAAGCAAACGGAGGAAGTATCATCATCACAAGTTCTATTAATGGTAATCGAAAGTTTTCTGGAACCGGCATGTCAGCATACAGCAGTTCAAAAGCAGGACAAATGGCATTTGGAAAAATGGCTGCTTTGGAATTGGCACCTTACAAGATCCGTGTGAATATCATTTGCCCAGGTGCAATTGAAACGAATATTGGTGAAAATACTCATCCGGAGCAAGATAAATTGCAAAAAGTTAAGATCCCTGTAAAATATCCCGAAGGAAGCCACCCACTTGAAGATGCGCCTGGACAACCAGAACAAGTCGCTGATCTCATACATTTTCTTGCATCAAATGCTTCCAGTCATATTACAGGTTCCGAAATTTATATTGATGGTGCAGAAACATTATTATAATTTTTCCTTTCTATCCCCAAATGTTAAAAGAAGTAGAACTAATTTAAAAAGAGATTGCCATCCTAGATGAGGAAACGGCAATCTCTTTGTGAGTCTTTATAATATATCTTTAACAATTCTTCTGTTTATGTCTCAAAGGTTGTCAGAAGAGTCTACGCAGATCTCTGCCATCATACTGATAAAAACTTACTTTATTCATTCTGTGAAATAATAGTTATTGCTTGATCTTCCATAATCGCTCTTAATTTTTTATCTTCACTATGATCTAGTATATAATCAGCCATTTGATCTTCAAGTTGTTCTTGGATCGCTCTCCGTAATGGACGTGCTCCAAAATTAGGGTGATAGCCAACTTCAAGTAATTTTTCTTTAACTTCTTCAGTAATTTCCAAATGGATGTCTTGAGCAAGCAATTTATCTTGAAGCTCATTTAATAGTAATTGAATGATTTGTAGTAAATCATTTTTTTCTAATGAATTGAATTCAATAATGCTATCAAATCTATTTAAGAACTCTGGTTTAAAGAATGAACCAAGAGATTGAAGGATATTTGTCTCTTGTATTGCTTCACTTTGATTAAAACCAACATGAATGGCTTTTTCGGCAACTCCTGCATTACTAGTCATAATAATGACCGTATCTTTGAAACTTACGGTCCTGCCTTGGCTATCTGTGAGTCGACCATCTTCAAGAATTTGTAAAAACATATGCTGAACATCAGGATGGGCTTTCTCAATTTCATCTAGCAGAATAATGCTATAAGGATTGCGTCGGACCCGTTCAGTTAATTGTCCTGCTTCATCATGACCAACATAACCAGGGGGGGAGCCGATTAATTTTGACACACTATGTTTTTCCATGTATTCGCTCATATCAAGGCGAACAAAAGCATCTTTTGTACCAAATAGTTCTTCTGTTAAAGTTTTCGCTAATTCTGTTTTTCCGACCCCGGTAGGACCAACAAAAAGGAATGAGCCAATTGGACGGTATTCGTCTTTTAAACCAGCGCGGCTGCGCCGGATGGCTTTAGCAACTTTTTTTACAGCTTCAGTTTGCCCGATTACTTTTGTTGCTAAATTCTTTTCGAGTTCTTTCATTTTTTGTTGTTCATCACTTTGTAATTTACCTACTGGAATTCCTGTTTTACTTTCAATAATACTTTGAATATCTTCTGGATGGACAGTAAGCTTTACTTCGGAAGAATGGCTATTTAATTTTCGTTCAAGTTCTGCTTCTTCGTCTCTTAATTTTGCTGCCAGTTCATAGTTTTCTTGCTTTAATATGTTTTGTTTTTCTTTTTCAATTTCAGCAAGACGCTGATGAATAGCCTCATGAGACTCTTCTTTAATTGTTAGATTAAGCTTAGAACCAGCTTCATCCATTAAATCAATAGCTTTATCAGGCAAGTATCGATCTTGGATATATCTTGCAGATAGGTCAACACATGCTTTCAACGATTCATCACTATATTGAACTTGATGGTATTTTTCATACTGTTCTTTTAAACCAAGCAAAATTTCAAGAGATTTTTCCAAGGAAGGCTCAAGAACTTGCACTGGTTGGAAACGACGTTCAAGAGCAGCATCCTTTTCGATTTGTCGATATTCTTTCAAAGTTGTGGCTCCAATAACTTGTAATTCACCACGAGCAAGTGCAGGCTTAAGAATATTCCCAGCATCCATAGAACCTTCAGCTGATCCAGCCCCAACTAATAAATGAATTTCATCGATAAAGACCAAAACGTTTTTGCGTTCTTGTAATTCGCTTATTAATTGTTTCATACGTTCCTCAAATTGACCACGAATGCCGGTATTGGCAACCAATGAAGCTACATCAAGGAGGTAAACTTCTTTATTTTTTAATTTTGCAGGTACCTCTTGTTGAATAATTTTTAAAGCTAATCCTTCGGCAATGGCGGTCTTACCAACACCTGGTTCACCAATTAGTACTGGATTGTTTTTATTTCGACGATTAAGTATCTCAATCGTTCTTTTTATTTCTTCATCTCTTCCGATAACTGGATCAATTAAACCAGCTTTTGCTGCTTGATTTAAGTTACGTCCATATTGATCCAGAAAACCGCCACCTTTTGTTTGGGGTTTTACGGTTTGTTGTGGAGAAGCTTGGCTACCATGAGAGAAGTTTGCCAATAAATCTTCAAAACCACCGAAACCATTAAAACTAGAACCTAACATAGGATTCCCCATAGAAGATCCTAATTTTTCTTTTTCCTGTATATAACAATCTTGACATAAAGCCATTGTTTGTTTTTGTCCATTTACATTTAGGTGAAGATGAATGTTTGCTTGGTTTGCTTGACATTTAGCACATAGCATAAATCATCAATCCTCCATAATTTAATTAATATTTGATTTTAACTATCTTTGACCAATTAGTTATAAAAATAAAAGTCAACAGAGAATATCTTGACCAACTTTGACTTTGTGATTTTATTATACACTGACTATCTTTGACTTTCAAGTAAAAAATACTTTTTTATGATTTTTTTTCAAAAGCAACATATAAATATAAAAAATGAATTTATTATCTTGTGTTGTTCAAACAGAAGTCAGTTGCCATTAATACCTTAGTATACGTTAAAATCTGGAATGACATAGATTTAGTAGTGAATGTATGATCAGATACTATTTTCTATCTTTTCTAAAAAATAATGGGTGTATTATTCTCGTAAATTTTGAGGTGTAACATAAGAAAACAATGAAGTGGGGCAGTGAATTGAATAAGTGGACAGGGGCTTTTCAGATAGCGGCAGTATATGTTGGTACAGTAATTGGGGCAGGCTTTGCAACAGGAAAAGAGATTGTAGAATTTTTCACTCAATATGGTTTATATGGGCTAATATCAATATTGTTGGCCGGATATTTATTTATCTTCTTTGGAATGAAGGTGATGACGAAGGCGATCGATATACAGGCGACATCCTTTATGGAGTTAAACAATGATTTATTTGGACAAACATTCGGAAAAGTGATGAATATCTTGATGACCGCAATGTTGGTAGGTGTCTGTGGAGTTATGCTCTCGGGAGCAGAGGCTTTATTTGTAGAGCAATTAGGCTGGGGACAGGCAGTTGGATCTCTGCTAACAATTCTTCTATGTTTGATCGTTTTATGGGCAGGTGTAAAAGGATTATTTGCCGTTAACACATTTGTTGTTCCTACGCTTGTTATTTTTAACTTAATATTAATGTATAACTCTCTTTCTCAGCCTTTTTTATGGCCGAATTTATTCACTATCGAGTCGATTGACTACGCCTGGAAGGCAGTAGGCTCAGCCTTTTCATATGCAGCTTTCAATCTAACACTTGCTCAAGCAGTACTAGTTCCAGTTGCGACAGAGATTAATAATAAAGCAATTATTAGGTTGGGGGGATTTATCGGCGGAGCGCTTTTAACGATCATCTTGATTTCTAGTCATATAACTTTATCAACTCTTCCAGACCTTTTAGTCTATGATATTCCCATGGCAACAATCGTAAAAAATATGATGAGTGGAATATATTTTGTGTATCTATTTATTATTTATGGAGAGATCTTTACTTCTTTAATTGGGAATATGTATGGGATTGAAAGACAAATTAGTCAATTTTTTAAGCTAAGGAGTATTTGGGTTCATATCGCCGTGATTATAATCGTTTATATAATCGGTAGAATTGAATATGGTCAGCTTCTCGGTTTTCTATATCCTTTATTTGGGTATATTAGTTTAATATTTTTATTATTATTATGGATAAAACCTATGAAAAATAATGAAAGTTAAAAACCAAATGTCGCTGTTTTCTCTCATTATTAAAAGTAAAGCATAATTTTGATATACAGAATGTCAATGGTTAGGTATTCACGATATTTCTGCTGAACGATGATCGAAGGATAATGAAAGTGATGGAACCTGAATTAACGACTATGGAATTCCATAGTCGCATAAGGATTAAGGCATATAAATGGTTTCAGCCATATTTAAGAAGACATTGGCGTAGTCTTGCTTGATTCGTGTAAAGATAGTTAATTTAAGAACGTAATCTTTATCTTCTTTTAACAGACCGATGATAAGCTCTTCATTGTTTTGGGTTTGATAAACATTGGCGTTCTTTAACCAATCTCCCCGGTTTTCAGAGGGAGTTTCACGAATGGTTCCATTTATTGAGGTTAGTTGTTCTTTAATGGTCGAAATAGCCTCATCCATAACAGTATCTTTCGGTAATAGTTCAATCCGCATAAATTGCTCGCTATTTTCTTCAAGATAAAGTACGTCTTTATTTGGTTCCTCACCTGTTAGCGTATAGCCGGGAAGTACATAGAGAGCATAATTTTGAGTGTCACTTTTCTTTAGATTTGCAGTCTCACTTTTTAGATTGTCATTGCTTGCATAATGTAAAATTTTCTCGTTTTCGTCCAGAACAGACTCTTCTTTTTCCGGTTGATTACTCTCTGGTTTGTTACTATTCTGTATTGTATCTGTATTTGTATCTGCTGTACTTTGCTCCTTATCAGCAACTCCGCTATCTTTTAGAAAATCAGCATTCCCTGTAGATGGATCAGAGTTGTTGGATGTATCACCACAGGATGCAAGTAACAGTAAACCGATACAACAAATGGTGAAAAACTTCATTTTAGAAAACATTCATTTTCCTCCTGATTCTAAGCTGATTTTATTCGTTCAATCAATAAGACGAAATCAGTAGAAAAATGTTACAAATTTTTATATGAGGGGGAAAATAATGAATAAAAACAGGTCAAAGATGAAATGAGAAATTACTAAAAGTGGTAAGCTTCGCTTCCATATGTAAAGAGCACCCCATATTAATCCGCTAAAGAAGGCAGCGAAAATTAAAAGGAAATAGCCAGTAAAGCTAAAAGCTAAAGCGTTCAATCCAGCTGCCAATATGACAGCCAATACAGGTTTAATCTCTCTTTCCAATCTTTTCAGTACAAAGCCTCTCCAGAAAAACTCTTCCCCAGGAATGATAATTAAAATGAGTACTATATATTGCCATAACCAATCTAAAGCAAAATACTTATAGAGCATATTAACTTGTTTCACAGTATTCATGGGTAGAAGGGATAAAAGATAATGGCCTAATACAAAGATTAGATACAATAATCCACCTGAAGGTATCCCGATAAGAAGAGCTTGTTTGGTTGAAATTTGTTTATCAATTTTCTCAGTTATGATCGTAATACTAATAAGAAATAACATAGTCGCTGTATATAAATACCAAAAAACTTGTTGTTTATAATCAAAAGTAATAAAAATAAGACAATATGCTAAAAGCAGACCACCTATAAGTTTCCAATCCTTCAAATATCTTGCCATAACGAGTTCCTTTCTCATAGTTATAAATCTCTTCAACTCTACCATTATAAGGGAGAAATTGGAATAGTAAAAAATGCAAGCACAAAGCTTGCATTTTCCGGTCTATGAGCGCAAACGACAATCTAAGATTTTGAGAATATCTGCTTACTTCAGATATGACATTATGTAGAAGGGGGAAGCTAAGAATAGTTTCTCAATTACTTGGACAATGGTTTATACACTAAGAGAACCTTTAATAATTTTATAGTTTTTATGGTTGACGACTGTTTTTTCTTCTAGGTCAAAATCCCGGTAATTTTCCATATACGTTAAATCAACAATAACAGAGTTTTCATTTACTTTTTCGACTATTCCTTGAAGACCGTCTTTAAATTCAACGATGTCTCCGATTTCAGCAATTTTCAATCCAATCTCTCCCTTGTTTATTTATCCGCTTAACGTGATTTTTTTAAGGTATCTGGATGATTTTTCTAAAATCATTTATTAATTATTTCTTCATATTCTGCACTACTTTTAAAAAAAGTGCAAGAAGAAAAGTAAGGCTTTTAAAAGTCTACTTTCTATTTGATTAGCATATAATCCATGACTTGTATAGGATATGTGAAAGTTAAAGTAAGCCGTGTGCTTTTTTGACGTTTTGAATAAAATGTTTCAGTTTACCGAACCAATAGATAGTTAGTATATAAAAATTAAATATATTGTTTTATTTAATGGATCATAGCGGTGCTTTTAGTGAACGAGAAATAAAGCTACTTTTTATCAATATTTATGAGTAAAATGGGGAAAAGATAAATAAAGATAAAATTTCTTTGATTTTTGTTGCTCAAAGATTGACGAAACAGCCAAAATTAGCTAATTTTGTACTGAGGGTACTTTTAACTTAGTCAAAAGGAGACGATGTAAATGATTGAAAAACAATTTACTGTAACAGCGGATACTGGAATTCATGCAAGACCGGCAACAGTACTTGTTCAAACGGCAAGCAGATATTCCTCAGATATTCAATTAGGATTTAAGGACAAAAAAGTGAACCTTAAATCAATCATGGGGGTTATGTCATTAGGAATTGGCAAGGATACTGTTATTACAATTAGTGTAGATGGCAGTGATGAGAAAGAAGCAATGGCCGGTATTGAAGAATTGCTTGAAAAAGAAGGCCTTGCGAAGTAATGTCAACAATTTTAAAAGGGATAGCAGCATCTAGTGGGATTGCCATCGGAAAAGCATATCTACTTGTTCAGCCAGATTTTTCTTTTGAGAAAATCGCTATCTCGGATGCTGAGGGAGAGATTAATCGTCTTCACTCAGCATTAAATGCCGCTAAATCTGACCTAGAATTAATATGTCAACAGACGATAAAATTTGTAGGAGAAGAGGAGGCGGCTATTTTTAACTCTCATCTCCTAGTTCTAAATAATCCTGAATTTATGACAGCGATTACAGAAAAAATATCTAGAGAGAAAGTAAATGCTGAAAACGCTCTAACTGATACAACAAACCATTTTGTTAGTATTTTCGAACAACTTGATAACGAAAATATGAAAGAAAGAGCTAGAGATATAAAGGATGTCTCAAAGCGAATTTTAAGTCATTTATTAGGAGTAAGGATCCCAAATCCCGGATTAGTAGCTGAGGAAGTGATTATTGTAGCAGAAGATTTAACTCCTTCAGATACAGCGCAATTAAACAAAAAGTTTGTAAAAGGCTTTACAACAAATAACGGTGGTCCTACCTCACATTCAATTACTACGGCGAAGTCGATTGAATTACCAGCTGTTGTGGGTACAATAGAAGCTTCAGTCGCTATAAAGCAAGGGGATTTAATTATCGTTGACGGGGTTAATGGTGATGTACACATTAATCCGACACCAGAAATTGTTCAACGCTATAAAGAGGCGCAAAAAGATTATGAAAAGAAAAAAACAGAATGAGTTTTACTTAAGAATTCAACCTACTAATATTGGTTCTCTGAAGATTTTGATGCCGTGCTAGGAAAAGCAAAGAAGCGATTGGATTATGCCTTGAAGAACAATTTATCTTTCGTACACAACGTCCGTCTTTATTATGTATGCATATGATCGGATGAATGAACAAGTACTCTACCTTTACCACGTTCTAATCCCGCAATTTTGCGAGTAGTGAACAGCACGCACGGCAAGGGAAAAGGGGCAGGGATGTGTGGAAAGGTGGCGGGGAGATGAATAGGCGATTCCAATTTTACTGGGCTTGGCCTTGCGGAATTTTCAATGAGTTTTTCAACTATCCTAAAGGCTAGGAGCCAAATAAAAAACTTAATCAAGAAGACATGGAGGCTTTGGCAGCGAAAGCTTTATCCATGCAAATAGCAATGGAAGTTTAGGAACTTGTAAAAACAGAAACAGAAATGTAATCTAATTGTAACTGAAACTCATGTGTATATATTGGTAATAAGTGGTATACACTATACTATGATTGAATGATCAGATTCATTCATTCTCATTTTTCCCCCTTTTTTACGCTGGACAAATATCCAGCGTTTTTTTATGTCAAAAATCTTTTCAATAAAATATTAAAAGTTATTTATAAAAAGAAAAGGATGATCTGGATGGAGCTAGGATTAAAGGGAAAACGAGTATTGGTAATGGCTTCCAGCCAAGGCTTAGGCAAGGCAATTGCCGAATTATTTGTCAAGGAAGAGGCCAATGTAATGTTAGCAAGTAGAAATATTGATCGTCTTAAAGAAGTACAAGCGGAATTTGAGAGCTTTCAGCAAGGGAAAGTGAAGATTACAATCTGTGATATTACACAACCAACACAAATTCAAGAGACGATTGATAAAACAATTAAGGAGTTTGGTGGACTGGATATTTTAATTAATAATGCTGGTGGCCCTCCAGCTGGTGGTTTTGAGGATTTCCAGGATGAAGACTGGCAATCCGCATTTGAACTCAACTTATTATCTTATGTGCGAATTATTCGTATGGCGTTACCTCATTTAAAAGAGCAAGGAGGACGTATTATCAATATAGCATCTTCTTCAATCCGTGAACCGATTCCTGGCCTTATTTTATCCAACACATTCAGAATGGGAATAGTAGGGTTAGCGAAAACATTAGCTGATGAATTAGGCCCTTATAATATTTTAGTCAACACGGTTGCTCCTGGTAGAATATTAACAGACAGAGTGTCTCAACTAGATAAAATAAATGCGGATAAAAAGAAAGCGTCTGTTAAAGAAATTAAAAAAACTGCTGAAGATAGTATTCCACTGGGAAGATCAGGAACACCAGAGGAATTTGCTAAGGTAGTGATCTTTCTCTCTTCAGAGGCAAATACATATATGACAGGTAGCAGCTTTTTTGTAGATGGAGGAAAATTAAGATCTATTTAATGTAAATGGGGAGGCCAGAAAAAATGAATCAAAGAAAAGAAACAATCGGATTTATTGGTTTAGGTGTAATGGGAGAGAGTATGGCAAGAAATTTAATTGCGAAAGGCTATCAAGTTTATGTATTTACTAGAACGAAAGAAAAGGCTAGGAGATTAATTGCAGATGGAGCGATATGGTCAGAAAATCCTAAAGAAATTGCTATAAATACCGAAATAATAATTACAATGGTTGGGTATCCGAAAGATGTTGAAAATGTCTATTTTGGTGATAAGGGTATTTACGCTGGAGTAAAAGCAGGTTCTATTGTAATAGATATGACGACATCTACGCCGTCATTGGCAAAGAAGATTTATGAAGAAGGAAAAAAGAGGGGCGTTAGCGCATTAGATGCACCTGTATCAGGTGGGGATATTGGAGCCGAAAAGGGAACTTTATCGATCATGGTCGGAGGTGATCAGCAAACTTTCATAGAGTGTAAATCGCTTCTATTTGCTCTAGGAGAGAATATTGTATATCAAGGTCCGTGTGGAGCAGGGCAACATACGAAAATGTGTAATCAAATTGCGATTGCTTCTAATATGGTTGGCGTGACAGAAGCTTTCGTTTATGCTAAATACGCAGGATTAGATCCAGAAACCGTATTAAAATCGATTAGTAATGGTGCAGCGGGAAGCTGGTCTATGTCTAATTTAATTCCTAGGGTAATAAAAAAAGATTACTCACCTGGATTTTTTATTAAACATTTTATTAAAGACATGGGAATAGCACTTGAAGAAGCGGAGAAAATGTCCCTGCGTTTACCTGGATTAGAACTGGCAAAGAAGTTATATGATTCTCTTGCTAAGCAAGGTGAAGAAAATAGTGGCACACAAGCCTTGATGAAATATTGGGATCTATCCATGGAAGATGGAGGGATCAAAGAAAGGTAGGAAAACAACAGTGAAGAATCAGCAAGAAATATTATTAGAAAGTGGTACTAATGAGTTAGAAATCATTCAATTTAAGATCAATAATCATATATTTGGGATAAATGTATTAAAGGTCAAGGAAATTATTCTACCAAGCCCTACAACCCCTATACCTCACTCACATCCGTATTTATTGGGAATTGTTCAATTGCGTGGAGAAGTATTACCGGTTGTAAGCCTAGAACGTGCTCTGGGGATGGAGAGGGAATCTGAGCGTGATTCTTCACAGGATAAGTTTATCGTGACAGAGTTTAATAGCAAACAAGTTGTTTTTCATGTACATAACGTAGATCGAATTTTGCGGATATCATGGGATAAAATAGAAAAACCTTCTAATTTATATGCTTTAGATTCTTCAAATGTAATCGGTGTGATTAAAGAGAAGGATGAAATGATTCTAATGTTAGATTTTGAAAAAATTATGGTCGATATTAATCCAGAAGCAGGGATTCATCCTTCTAAATTAACAAAAATAGAAAACAGCATGCGGAGGGAGAAAAGATTAATTGTTGTAGAAGATTCCCCTTTATTAAGACAACTTTTAGGAGAGACACTAACTGTTGCAGGTTATGAACAAATTGAGTTTTTTGAAAATGGAAGAGATGCTTTAAATCATTTAGAGTCGTTGGTTCAAGAAGGAAAAGATATTCTGAAAGAAGTTCAATTAGTGATTACAGATATAGAAATGCCCCAGATGGATGGTCACCATTTAACAAGACGACTGAAAGAAAATCCGCATTTGTCAGGATTACCTATTATAATCTTCTCATCATTGATTACAGAGGATCTATTTCATAGGGGACAAGTATTAGGAGCAGTTGACCAAATCGCTAAGCCGGAAATAGATAAACTCGTTGCAAAAATCGATCAATATATCTTATAGTGAAAAAGCAAAATAAAATGGATCCCTTTCAAAAAATGGGATCCATTTTATTATATTTAATATAAGAAAATAAGGGAATGGAAAAAAGCTGGTAGCCTTTATCATTAAAAAAAGCTATCTCCCAATTTTTTAAAAACAGGTTTCTGCGTATTGTTTGGTCGTTGGTTTTTATTTTCTTTTATTCCGGTATATTGCTGAAGAAGTCGTTTGGCTATATTAAGGGACATGCGGGTTTTTGGGTTGCGGGAATGCTGATTCAAATGTCCGAGATGAGGAAGTTCTCCAAAATCATCTTTAGTTGGAGGTATATGGAATAAATAATCTCCACATTGAACTAAGACATCTGATTGTTGTTGGCTAAACTTAGGATTTCTTGAAAAGTGGAGACCGATTTTCGTGGCTTTCTGCTCTTGGATCATTTTATTAAGAGCATTCTTTTTCAAAATGTATAAATATTTTGGATTCAGTGCCGTCTTGGCATGGCGATTGACCGTGAAAATAGCCTGCGAAAGATTGGAAATAGAGAGTTCCATTGCTTTATTGGCTTGTTCATCCATATAATGTACACCTTTCCATTTTTATTTAATAATATTATAGCATCGATCAACTTAAAAAGAAAGATAAGGAAAAGAGAACTTGTAACTTTAAATACCCATTTTGATTAATAAAAAACTAGCCTAAAGTACTAGAAAAGAAAGATATAAAAAAGGGTAAAGAATACTATACAAAAGATATACTTTGTGAGGTGATAGAGATGAAAATAAAAATAGTAATCGGATGCCTAATGAGTATCACTTTGCTAATAGTAAATGTTCCAAATGCATTTGCAGAAGGGAATGCACCAAATTTTCTTCAGTTTGCTAAGAATGCTTCTGAGGTACAAGTCAGTTTAAGTGAAAAAGGGAGATCGATTTCGAAAATCGAAGAAAAATTATCGCCTTATTTTACAGAAACATTTATCGATCAATTTATAGAAGAAAATATAGTGGAGACGGAAGAAGGTTATCAAACCCTTGGTTCAGACTTTGCCCTCTATTATATTCCATACTTTTCATATAGTGACAGAACAAAACTAGTGGAATATAAAGATCAGGTGTATATTGTTGAAAACTTTGATGAACAGGAAGGGCCTGTTGCCTTTCCAGAAAGTTATCAAGGAGTACGATTAACGAAAGAAGATGGCTGGAAAATTGCTGATGTATTATGGGTAGTACCTAAAGAGATCATCAAAAAAGCTCAATCTACAGATGTTAAAGAGTTTGAAGGGAAATCCGGTATTTTGATCGCTCCACTCATTAGTCCAATTTCAACTATTCATAATATAATTCCTGTATTTTGGCAATATAAAAATGAAGTACTTTTCAAATAAACAACTTTTAAAGGGACGATCGGTAATGGTTGTATATAATATTACGATCGTTCTTTTTTTGAAAGAAATATGCTATTACATTTAAGAAATTTATTATTTCTCAATAACTTTTAGTCATGAGGTTTGCATTCAAGTTCTTAAGTCTTTTATAATTACATTGTCTTTTAAGAAAGGAGTTTAACAATGTCACAATTAGTAAGCATTATACAAAGGCTTCAAACCATGCAAAATAATGGAGATCAAGAGGATGTTCCTCAACGGTTATTTGAGGTGAATCAAAAAGTTTTATGCCAGGTAAAATACTTCCCTGCTTCTCATACATATGAGGTAGAGGAATATAGTAAAGATCATGACAAGCAGAAATACCAATTTGATGATATCGACATGGCTGCGATTGAGATTTTTGAAATGATTCAGGAAGAGAAAGAACGATCTTAAATTAGCACTTTTTAAAAATTCGTTAAAAATACATCAAATAAAGCGCTTTCCTAATGGGTTTATGTTAAAATGAGGAAGAGTTAAGATTATAAAGAGATGAGGGATTGAAATGATTTCCTTACAAAGTCATCAAAACATGAACCCACAAATAAGTGATTATATAATCCCATCCGAAAAAGTTGCTCATGTCCAGATCGGAAATAACCTAGAACATGCTTTATTAGTTTTGACAAAAAGTGGTTATTCCGCAATTCCGGTATTAGATGCACGTTTTAAACTGCATGGATTGATTAGTTCTCCTTTAATTACGGAGTCCATACTTGGATTAGAACGAATTGAATTTGAGAAATTAAGCGATAAAAAAGTGGAAGATGTTATGCAAATTCAAATTCCGAAAATACGTGTGGATGAAGAGTTTGAAAAAGCTCTTGATTTGCTGATTGACTATCCTTTTTTATGTGTTGAAGATCGTGAAGGTTTTTTTGAAGGCATCTTTACAAGAAGAATCCTTTTAAAGGAATTAAAAAATTATTTAGGTAAATTAGATCATGTATAAAATATGGCTCCCGTTTAGGGAGCTAATCTTTTTGGGCCAACAGGACATTGGTCAGAACGGCCTTGCGATGTACGGGTTGTATTATTCCAGTCAAAGCGACAGGACATCGCGGTTTGTTTCTGCCGCAGGACGTGGTAGCTTTAGCTGTTTAACCTTGTTCAAAACAATGGATTCAAAATTTGTACGCCGCTGAACAGGCGCTTGCGCTTTTCTTATAATGCTGAAAGGAAGATACAATTGTCAATATCCGACTATCAATTGCTTGTAGTACTTGCGAAAGAAGCGAATATGCGTAAGGCAGCAGAAAAATTATTTGTATCACAACCGGCATTATCACAACGTTTGCAAAATATTGAAAAATATTGGGGTGTATCTTTATTTCTTAGAACACAAAAAGGACTGATTCTGACTCCTTCTGGAGAAATTGTAGTGAATTTCGCAAAAAATATTTTAGAAAAGCAAGATCGTGTTTTTGAAGAGCTCCAATCTCTCCAAACCCATGTGCATGGCACCTTGAAAATTGCTTGTGCTTCAATTGTTGGTCATAATTGGCTACCAAAAGTGTTAAAAGAGTTTCTGCGCACTTATCCATACGCAAAAGTTTCTTTAATAACGGGCTGGAGTAGTGAAATTTTAAAGAGTTTGTATGAAGGAGAAGTTCATTTAGGGATCATTAGAGGGACTACCGATTGGAAAGGTATTAAACATCATCTTTTTGAGGATCAGCTTTATCTAGTTGATCGGGAAATTCAAAAGGTGGAAGAAGTATTAGAAACCGAACGCCCTTTTATTCAATTCAAAAGTGATTCCACGTATTATCAAGAAATTCAAGATTGGTGGCATCGCCAATTTCAAATATTTCCAAGACGAACGATTGTGGTGGACCAGATAGAGACTTGTAAGCAGATGACATATAATGGCATTGGATACGCGATATTACCTGCTATTACCCTTACTGGCTCAGAAACAGATGTGTATAAAATTCCATTATTAGATGATAAACAGCAGGCATTAAAGCGTGATACTTGGTTATTAGGATATGAATCTGTTTTCGAACTACGGCAAGTTAAAGCATTTGTAGATGTCGTTCAATCAATTATCTCGACAAGAACTGAATAGGCTTTGGTGTAGAGATTTTTTCTACTAGTAACAAAAGCTACACACGAATTAAAATTAGTTAAGATGTGAAATCAATAATTTGAATATTAGTTAAAATTTTTTAGTTGAGTCCATTTCATCATTGCTTATTAATGATCAATACACGAACGTTATTGTTAAAGGAGATTGAAGTGTTAGTCCATGTATTACCTTAACTTAGTTGATTGGAGCGGAAGGTGGCGACACCTGAGGGATTAGCGTGACAGGGGAGATCCCGAGCTGTCCCCCGGAAAGCGTCAACCTGAAGCGTAAATCAACGCTGTTCGGATTTGAATGTTAAAATCTCTATTATGAAATGGATTCAGTTACGTTAAAATTTATTCATATGTTTTTGAGATGCCCATATGATTTCAAGGGCATCTTTTTTATTTTTTTGTACAATTCCCTCGCAAGACGAATTGAAAACGATTATAATAGTCAGGGTAAAAATACATTATTTTAATTGGAGCGTGACCGATTTCTTCTAAAAAATGCCTGTTCAGACTTTAGATGTAGGGTGAATCGGATATTCGAATGAATAGTAATAATTTATAAAAAAATAGTGGAAATTCATTTCGGAAACCGATATATTAAGTATCATGGCCGAAAGCCATTGAGGAGGGGACTTTATGCAAACGTTTAAAAAGTTAAGGAAATATTATTGGCCATATAAAAAGTTCTTTATCATTTCAACTATTTTTTTATTTGTTGTTACGGCCATTACAGTAATTTATCCAATCATTCTTCAATTGACGATTGATAATGTTGTGTTAAATCAACAATACGATTGGATCATGCCGTTAACACTTGCCTTTTTTGGGATCATGCTTGTAAAGGCAGTTGCAACGTTTTTTCAGCAATATATGGGGGATTTATTTGGTATTAACTCCGTATATAGAATGAGGAAAGCCTTATATGGTAAGTTGCAGTTTTTGCCATTCCGTTATTATGATAATGCTAAAACAGGAGATTTAATGTCACGTTTAACAGCTGATGTTGAATCATTTCGCTTCTTTTTATCATTTGGCTTTGCAGAAATTATTAGACTTGTACTATTATTAACAGTTACATTTGGAGTTATGTTTTATTATTCAGTCCCATTAACATTTGCAACAATGATTTCATTACCTTTTTTATTTTTCGTAGTGTTTAAGTTTGATAGGGCTGTTCATCCGGCCTTCCGTAATATCCGTCGTTCATTTGGAAAGCTAAATACAAATGTTCAAGAAAGTATTTCTGGGATTAATACAGTAAAATCTTTATCCCGTGAAGAATTTCAAAATCAAAAATTTAATTATTCTAATGAAGACTATAAAGATCGCAATATTTTCACTTCTAATATTTGGGCAAAGTATTTTCCGTTAATGGAGTTTTTGGGGAATTTCTGTGTGATCGCATTACTCTCTCTTGGGGGATATTTTGTAATCAATGGTTCCTTGAAACCTGGTGAATTGGTAGCTTTTTATAGTTTGGTTGGTTATATTTTATGGCCAATTATGAATCTAGGATTCACGATTAATCAGTTTTCTCAATCCAAGGCATCTGGTGAGCGCTTATTAGAAATTCTCGAGGCACAAGAGGATATTAAAGATAAAGAAGGAGCATATTCACCAGAACGACTTGAAGGAAAAGTAGAATTTAATCATGTATCTCTTCGCTATGCGGGAGAAGATAACTTATCTTTAACAGATATAAATTTTGATGCTGAACCTGGTGAGATTATCGGGCTTGTCGGAGCAACTGGTTCAGGGAAAACAAGTATTACTCAGCTAATTACTAGATTTTATGAAGCAGAATCAGGCGAAGTGCTTGTCGATGGAAAAAATGTAAAAGATTATTCATTAAAAGCTTTAAGAGGTAATATCGGATTTGTATTACAGGAAAGCTTTCTGTTTTCGTCTACGATAAAGGCGAATATTGCTTATGGTCGACCGGATGCAAGTATGGAAGATATTATTGATGCAGCAAAAAGAGCTGATGCTCATGAATTTATCACGCAAATGCCTGATGGATATGATACTGTACTAGGTGAAAGAGGACTGGGATTATCTGGGGGACAAAAACAACGAATTGCAATTGCTCGCGCGATTTGCCTTGATCCGAGTATTCTAATCCTTGATGATGCAACAAGTGCTGTTGATATGGAAACGGAATTTAAAATTCAAGGGGCCATGAGAGAAGTGATGCGGGGAAGAACGACATTTATCATTGCGCACAGAATATCTTCATTGAAACATGCAGATAAAATACTTGTATTAGAGAATGGAAGAATTGTTGAAAGAGGCACCCATGAAGAACTTATTCATGGAAATGGTCTATATGAACGTGTATATAAAATTCAGTTCCAAGATCAAAAGGCCATTTTGCAAGGGCAGAGAGGGTGAGTAATAGATGAAAAAAGACAAAAAACTAAATCCACTTGTAATGGAACGCTTTCATTACTCAACGGAACAATTGATTGATAAGCCATTTAATTGGAAACAGCTCTATCGTTTATTAAATTACCTTGGTCCATATGTCAAAAATTTATTGCCTGCATCTATTATCACCGTACTTGTGACAACAGCGATTCGATTAATCATTCCTATTATGATTGGTGTCTATGCTTTAGATAAGGCGATTAATGAAGAGAAAAATATATCTTATTTAATGTGGATTGTAGGTGGTATCGCACTCTTATATATTTTAAATTATATAGCTAATATTTATCGTATCAAATGGAGTAATGAATTAGGGCAAAAGGTGATTTATGATTTACGGAAACATCTCTTTACCCATGTCCAAGGATTGTCACATCGTTTTTTCGATCAACGTTCAGCAGGGTCTATCCTTGTCAGGATCATGAATGATACGAACTCGTTACAGGATTTATTTACAAATGGGGTTATTAATGTATTTATGGATATCTTGATGCTTTTTGGGGTCATTATTATTCTATTTACATTGAGTCCACAGTTAACACTGGCCGTTTTAGTTGTACTTCCTTTGATGTTTTTACTTTCTACAACCCTTAGAAAGAGCATTCGCCGATCTTGGCAATATATGCGATTAAAGCAATCAAAACTGAATTCGCATTTAAATGAAAGTATCCAAGGTATCAGAGTTACACAAAGTTTTACACAGGAACATGAAAATATGGCTTTTTTTGATGGAGTCAACACTGAAAACTTTGAAGCTTGGCGAGTGGCAACGAAAAAAAGCGCTATGTTTCGTCCGTTAGTCGATGTAACGAATGCCGTAGGAACTGGAATATTATTATGGTATGGTGCACATTTGATTCAAAGTGGTTCCCTCTCCCTTGGTCAATTTGTTTCCTTTGCTTTCTATATTGGAATGTTTTGGGAACCAATTTCCAGACTGGGGCAACTATATAATCAATTGTTAATGGCAATGGCTTCTTCTGAGCGGATCTTTGAATATTTGGATGAACTTCCGATTGTTCATGAAAAAGAAAAGCCACTTGCATTGGGACATATTGAAGGACATATTCAGTTTGACAAAGTTGAATTTTCATATGACGATAAAAGAAAGGCATTAAATGGAATTTCATTAGAAATGTTACCTGGCCAAACGATTGCCCTTGTAGGTCATACAGGGTCAGGAAAATCAACGATTGCCAACTTAATTACACGTTTTTATGATCCAACAGCAGGAGCTGTTCGTATTGATGGAAAAGATTTGCAAGATGTCTCTTTAACTGAACTTCGTCGGCAAATCAGTGTGGTATTACAAGACACCTTTATTTTTTCAGGTACGATCATGGAAAATATTCGTTTTGGTAATCCAGCCGCAACAGATGAACAGGTTAAGGCAGCGGCAGAAGCGATAGGAGCCGACAAGTTCATTAAAAAATTACCAATGGGCTATGAAACAGAAGTAGAAGAAAGAGGAAATATATTATCTGTAGGGGAACGACAATTATTGTCATTTGCTAGAGCGCTCTTGGCTGATCCCCGTATTATTATATTGGATGAAGCGACAGCAAGTATTGATACCGAAACAGAAGTTCAAATTCAAAAGGCCTTACAAACCTTACTCGAAGGCAGAACATCGATTATTATTGCTCATAGACTTTCAACCATTAGAGATTCCGATAAAATATTCGTTCTTCAACAGGGAGAAATTATTGAAGAAGGAAATCATGATGAACTAATGGAATACAAAGGCGAATATTATCGTTTAATCGAAGCACAGTTTAAAGTGATGAAAGCAATTTAAGGGTAAAATAGTGTTATAGCCTGTACATTCAATCTTGCTCACAGTCAATCTATGCAACGATACAGAGCTGAATATTGCTGGCTACAGAGAGTTAAAACTAATACTCACTATTTCTATTTTAAAAAAGGGGGTTGATCAATTTGTGGATCATCCTCCTTTTTATGTCTTCAGCTAAGGAGTTAGACAATGTTAAGAATATCTCTATTTAATTTCTTTTATTATTGGATTGTGTCAATGATCAATGCGTTTTTACCATTGTTATTTCGTTTCAAGGGGTTGAGTCCTGCCCAAATTGGGATTGTTTTATCTGTCGGTCCGATAGTGGCAATCTTTTCTCAACCTTTCTGGGGAGTGATATCTGATAAAAGACAAACTGTTAAAAATATTATCTTATTTTTACTATTAGCAACGCTTATAACAGGACTAGCTGTTTTCTTTAGCCCAACAATGTCAATCTTGATTTTAATGATGATGATTTTTCACTTTTTTATGTCACCGATCCAACCGTTGCTTGATAGTCTTTCAACTGTTTTTTCCAAAGAAAAAGGAATAAGTTATGGCTCCATTCGTGTATGGGGATCCATCGGTTTCGCGATTGCTTCATTTGTCTTAGGCAACCTTATTGGGGGAATAGGTATTGAATATTTATGGATTATCTATTCCATTATAATGATTGGAGTTTTATTTCTAGCGACTCGTCTTATGGATCCTGTGGTTGAAAGGAAACCATTAACAAAAATAGGATTTCAACGAGCTTTTCGGAATTTACGATTTCTGTTCTTTTTAATTGCTATCTTATTTATCGCTATTCCTCACAGGATGAATGACAGTATGTTGGCGCTTTATTTAAAGTCATTAGGAGCTTCGGAGGGAAGAATTGGTTTAGCTTGGACGTTTTCTGCGTTAAGTGAAGCTCCAGTGGTGGCGATTATGTATTTATTAATGAGGAGAATACCATTGCTAGTGCTATTGGGAATGGCAGGGAGCTTTTATACAGGGAGATGGTTTTTATATGGTTTACTAAGTGATCCAATGATGATTATTTATTCACAAGCATTACATAGTGTGACATTTGCTATCTTTATGGTTTCTGCTCTACAATATATTGCCAAGATCATACCTGAAGAGATGCTCGCTACAGGGCAAACAGCCTATTATGCAACATTTAATGGTTTAGCTACCATTATTGGTAGTGCAGCAGGAGGATATTTGATGGATCTGTATGGTGGAGGCTTTATTTATAAAATCGGGGCCATTTCAGCCTTTATTGGTACAGTGTTATTTATAATTTTATATGCGAAAGATAGAAGTTTGCAAAAACGAGTGCAAGCAACCTAAATATCAATCAATGACAATTTTGTTTATAACCGTGGCATGATATAATGAACACTATTCAGGGATGAAGACTAGATCGGAGGATTAACGAATGGAAGCTGGAACAACAGTACAATTAAAAGTGGTGCGAGAAGCACCTTTTGGCTATTTTTTATCAGATGGTGAGGAGGATGTGCTCTTGCATCATCTTGAAATAAACGATTCGATTGAACTTGATCAGGAAATAGAGGTCTTTCTCTATCAAGATCACCAAGGACGTTTGTCTGCTTCACAGACGATTCCGTCTATTCAAGTAGGAAAATATGATTGGGTTGAAGTCGTTGGAATGAAAGAGGGACTTGGTATTTTCATTAATATCGGGTTAAAGAAGGATATCCTTATCTCTCTGGATGATCTACCAGATTCTATGCATCTCTGGCCGAGGGAAGGAGACAAACTCTTCTGTACTTTAATTAAAAATAATAAAGATCGCTTATTTGGATTGCCAGCAACAGATGAAGTGATGCGTGCAAATGTAAAAGAGGCTGATAATAGTTATTTAAATCGATCAATTAATGGGCGAGTGTTTCGCGTTCTCCTCGCTGGTTCTTCGGTTATAACTGATGAAGGGCTAATAGGATTTATCCATGAATCGGAAAGAGAAGAAGAACCACGGCTTGGAGCAGAGATCAATGGGCGAGTTATTGATGTAAAAACAGATGGTACCATTAATATTTCATTATTGCCACGGACGCATGAACGGATTGATCAAGATGCCATGCAAATTTTTGATTACTTATTAGGGCGTAATGGGTCAATGCCATATTCAGATAAAAGTCAACCTGAGGACATTAAGAAACGTTTTAATATGAGCAAAGGCTCCTTCAAACGTGCTTTAGGAAAACTATTAAAAGAAGGAAAAGTTTATCAAGAACATGGTTGGACATATGCAAAAGATCACAATAAGGAATAAAGGATTGTTTTGTAGGCGCAAGGGAGGAGAAAGATGAAAAAACAATTCGCAGTTATCGGGCTTGGTCGTTTTGGGGGAAGTATTTGTACAGAATTATTGGAGCAAGGAATGGAAGTTTTGGCCATTGATAAGGACGAGGAAAGGGTAAATGAATATGCATCGATTGCTACTCATGCGGCCATTGCTGATACGACAGATGAAGCGGTTCTAAAAAATTTAGGGATTAGGAATTTTGACCATGTTATTGTCGCGATCGGTGATGACATTCAATCAAGCATTTTAACGACACTAATCTTGAAAGAAGTTGGGGTTCGCTTTATTACTGTTAAAGCACAAAATGATCATCACGCAAAAGTTCTGCGCAAAATTGGGGCAGACCATGTAGTCCATCCAGAACGAGATATGGGCAGAAGAATAGCCCATTATATTGTTTCAAAAAATATCCTCGATTATCTTGAACTTTCTGATGAGTATAGTATTGTGGAAATTAAGGTAAATGAATTATTAGCTGGTCATTCTTTAATTGACTTAGATGTGCGTGCAAGATACGGGATAAATATTGTAGCAATCAAAAGGGGAAGGGAAATTATCGTCACTCCACCAGCCGAAGCTCCTTTACAACAAGAAGATATTTTGATTGTTATTGGGGCAGATACAGACATTAATCGCTTTGAAAAAAAGGTGTTAAGTTAGTTTTTATACTTTACTGTAGACAGAAAAAATATAAAAACGATTTTTATAATGCAAAAGCAGGGGATTATCCTCCGCTCAGACTGTAGACAAACACCATGATTTTTGGTGTTTGTCTGTAGTCTTTTTTCTTTTAAAATGGAGATAAAGCTAGAAAGGTTGATTTCCGCAGGCACGGCTTCAGCCGCTTCCCTCGCTGCGCTCAGGCCAGGGTCTTCAGCTCGCGCTGTTCCCGCTGGAGTCGCCGCTCTCCGCTCCAATCAGCGGTATTTTCTATTAACTGAATGAGGTGATGGATATGATGACGAAGAATCAAATTAATGAACGCGAACAGCTAGAAATGCTGACAATAGAGCAGTTGGTTCCTCAAGACCATCTGGTGCGCAAACTGGATGCGGCTATTGATTTCTTCTTTATCTATCCATTAGTCGAAGATCTTTACTCAACCATTGGGAGATCCAGCATAGATCCTTAAAACTATGTGCGTCGATTTGCGGATACAGACCTATTCGAGCAGATCTTCTATAAAGTTCTAAACGAGGTGGCAAACCGCGGGCTTCTCAGCCCGACCATGTCTTTATTGATTCAACCCATGTGAAAGCCAGCGCGAATAAAAGAAAATTTGAGAAGAAGGTTGTTCGTAAAGAGACGCGAGCTTATGAGAAGAGGCTCTAAGAGGAGCTCAACTTAGATCGGGAAAAGCATGGCATACGATGGACACCCTTAGGGGACTTAAAAAAATGTCCATGCAGGCGATGCTGACTTTTGCTGCCTTACATCTTAAGAAGCTGGCCAGCTGGACATGGAAAACGCCAACCATGGCGTAATAGAAACCATAAGGAGAGCTTTTATGGCTCTTTTTCATAGAATGATCCTGTATGAATAGCAAAAGGGTTGGAAATCATTTTGATTTCCAACCCTTTTGTTTACACTCTGTGCGGAGGATTGTCTAATTACTTAAAATCAATACCCACGATTTGTTAATGTGGCTATCATTTTGTATTTTCCATATGAAACACCGAATACCCTTTATAATCAAACTTCCATAATAATAGGTAGAATCATTGGGCGTCTTTTTGTTTTTTCATAAAGGAATGGTGTGAGAGTATCGATAATTTCTGTTTTTATCTCGGACCATTGTGTTGTTTTTCGATCCATAACTTTATTTAAGTGATTTGTAATATTTTTCTGCGCCTCATTAATAAGATCTCCAGATTCTCTCATATAGACAAATCCCCGTGAAATAATATCAGGGCCAGCGACTATTTGATGAGTTTCCATGTTAATAGAAACAACAACAATAACTAAACCTTCTTCAGAAAGAATCTTTCTATCACGTAAAACAATATTACCGATATCTCCGATTCCACTACCATCAATATAGACGGAACCAGACGGAATCTTTCCAGCGACATTCGCCTCATCACTACTTAGCGCAAGGACTTCTCCATTGTCCATTATAAAACAGTTTTCTTCTAAAACATCACATTCAACCGCAGACTTTGCATGCACCCTTTGCATTCTAAATTCTCCATGAATAGGCATAAAGAACTTTGGTTTCATAAGACGAAGCATTAATTTTTGTTCTTGCTGCCCCCCATGACCAGAAGTGTGAATATTGTTTAGTGATCCGGCGATAACATCTGCTCCAGCTCGATATAGCAAGTTAATAGTTCGGTTGACACTAATCGTATTTCCTGGAATAGGAGATGAAGAAAATACAACAGTATCGCCAGGTTGTATTTGAATTTGGCGGTGCGTACCATTGGCAATTCTCGATAGAGCAGCCATGGGCTCACCCTGACTGCCAGTACAAAGAATTGTAACTTTATTGGCAGGCAGTCGATTTAATTGTTGTGGGCTAATAAAAGTTTCTTTTGGTGCTTGAATATAGCCCAAATTTTGTCCGATCTCAATCGCCGCATCCATACTGCGCCCGAAAACAGCAATTTTTCGACCGTGAGCAACCGCTGCATCAGTAACTTGTTGTAATCTATGAATATTAGAAGCGAAGGTTGCAAAAATGATTCTGCCATCAACCTTACGGAAGATTTCGTCGATACTGTCCCCTACACGTCTTTCCGACATTGTGAAGTTAGGTACTTCGGCATTTGTACTATCAGATAAGAGACAAAGTACACCTTCTTTTCCGATCTGAGCCATCTTTGTAAGATTTGCTGGCTCTCCAACAGGAGTAAAGTCAAATTTAAAATCTCCAGTATGGACAATGTTGCCCGGTGGTGTTTTAACAACAATTCCGTATGAATCTGGAATGCTATGGGTAGTACGGAAGAATGATACAGACGTTTTTCGGAATTTAATAATTTCGTCCTCGTGAATTTCATGTAGTTGTGCCTGACGTAATAGACCATGTTCTTCAAGCTTGTTACGTATTAGGCCCATCGCAAGTTTGCCTGCGTATATCGGGATATTAATTTGGCGAAGTAGGTATGGGATGCCACCGATATGATCCTCATGCCCATGGGTGATAAACAAGCCTTTAATTTTATCACTATTTTTCACTAAATAAGTGTAATCCGGAATAACATAATCAATTCCGAGTAATTCATCTTCAGGGAATTTGATCCCTGCATCGATAACGATAATTTCATCTTGAAATTGGACACCATAAGTGTTTTTTCCAATCTCACCTAAACCGCCTAAGGCAAATACTGCTGTTTGATCATTTTTTACAAATTTCATTATGAATGATTCTCCTGTAATTTAAAATGTGGGCTATTTTTTTCATATTCTAAATAAGGCCCTTCTAAAACCTGAACGAATTCAACATTAAATGGAAACTCTTTTAAAGATTTTCTTACTTCTCGTTCACTGGTTGACTCTACATATAAAGTCATTGTTTTTTCTCGAACCGGCATTTCTTTAAGTTCTTCTTGATAATAAACTTTAAAAATCATTTTTTACCTCTCCTTAGTGCATATCTTTGATTTTTTTATGTCAATTTAATGGCAGGCTCTATTGAAAATAAAGAATAAGCCCTCCTATTTCAGAGGGGCTTGATTGGAAGGTGAATGAACAAGTCAAGCGATCGTTTTCTTTCTAAGCAAATCTTTCCACTGTTTTAAAAGCTTTTTCTTGAGCTTCTTCAACATTGTGGTTCACTCCTTAATTCTATTTTAACCGATTAAAGCCGAAAGTAAAAGTAACTTATCTAGTTGAAGTTCCTTTTTGTGCAATTTATGTAAATTTATTATATGCTTTTGGTTAAAAACTATCATCACCAACAGAAGGAAAAAATTGGAGGCTACTAAGAAATGAGCAAAATTGTATTTTTTGATATCGATGGAACTTTACTAGATGAGAATAAAGAATTACCTCAGTCTACTAAAGAAGCGATTGTTAGTTTGCAGGAAAAAGGTGTGTACACGGCATTAGCAACAGGAAGAGCGCCGTTTATGGTAGAACCCCTTTTAAAAGAACTAGGTATGGAGTCGTATGTGAGCTTTAATGGACAGTTTGTTATGTTTAATAGCGATGTAATCTACGAAAATCCATTGGATCCTAAAGATCTTAGCAAACTGGAAAGTGAAGCAAGAAAGAAAGGCCACCCTATTGTTTATATGAGTCGTTCAACCCTTAAAGCAAATGTGGATTATGATCAACGTATTGAAGAAAGTTTGGGAACATTGCATTTGGCTCATCCACAATTTCATACGGATTTTTATTGGGAAACCACTATCTATCAAGCTCTACTATTTGTCAATAAACAAGAGGAGGCATATACAGAAGATTTTACTGAATTTGATTTTATTAGATGGCATGAGAATTCGGTTGATGTTATTCCAAAAGGTGGATCGAAGGCAAAAGGGATACAAAAGCTTATCGAAAAATTAGGATTTGAGATGGAGGAAGTTTATGCATTTGGGGATGGATTAAATGATATTGAGATGTTAAAAACGGTTGGCACGGGAGTAGCAATGGGGAATGCTTTGGATAAAGTGAAGGAAGTTGCGGATGTTGTCACAACAAATGTAAACCAAGATGGTATAGCAAATGGGTTAAAGAAAGTTGGTTTGCTTTAAGAGCAAGTTCAATTCTTTAGCTAACTAGCATCAATCAGTTCGACATTGGCTTAGTATGAAATTATAAAGTTTTCGTACTGTAGACAATATATGATTGGTATAATGCCAACCCCATTGGCTTGTTTTTACGTACGTAACGGTATAAATACAGGTGGGTAACTAGTGAAAAAAGTAGGTTATTGATTCTTCTGTAAAAAACTCCTTTCATCAAAGTGGATAGCAGTCTTTGATGAAAGGAGTTGACTAACGATCAATTGGAATAGCTCCTTCAGGTGCTTTAAAAGGATCGTCTTCATTAATGTGATCATAAAACATAATACCATTTAGATGATCCATTTCATGTTGAAACACTATTGCAGGCATTCCTTTTAATCTTAATTTTACTTCTCTTTCCCGCTCAATATCATAGCCTTTTAATGTAATACGTGCATGGCGAGGGACATAACCGGGAACATCTCGATCAACGGATAAACAGCCTTCCCCAGCAGTCAAATAAGACTTTTCGACAGAATGACTGATAATTTTCGGGTTTATTAAGGAATAGAGATATTCCTTTCCATCCTCTTCTTCAAGTCGAATCGCGATCATTCGCTTAGATATATTAATTTGTGGAGCAGCAAGACCAACTCCAGCACGTAGATTATATTTTTCGCTCAATTCCGGATCCTGACTATTAGCTAAAAACTGTTGCATCTCTTTTAAAATGCGAATATCTTCTTGCGATGGAGGCATTTTGATTTCTTGTGCGGTTTCTCTTAAAACCGGGTGGCCCTCTCTCACAATATCTTTCATTCGAATCATAAAACCATTTCCCCCAGTCAAGTCAAAAAATATATATGATGAACAGCTAAACTCACGCCGTCCTGGCGCAACGCTGTTCTGACCAACATCCTGTTGGCCTAAATTAATCTTATTTATTCTCAAGAAAGTTGTCAAATTCTAGTTATAAGGGTATAGTTTTATTGGAAGATGTTAGGAGGGTTTTGATGAAGAAACTGATTACTTTTCTGGCCATTGGTTTATTAGCTACTATGGTTGCAGCATGCTCATCTCCGGAGGAAAATGTCTATCAAATAATGGAAGATGCAGCAGCACAAGAAAACGCATTTGAAAAACAGCAAAAGCCAATGAACAAATTAGAATCGGAAGAAAAAGCTTTATTTGATGAGATTATGGAACTAGGAATGAAAGAGTTCGATCAAATTCAAAAATTATCTAACGAAGCTTTGACAAATTTAGACGAACGAGAAAACCTCATAAAAAAGGAAAAAGAGGCTCTTGGAAAATCAAAAGAAGAATTTAAAAAGGCAAAGGCAGAGTTGGACAAAATTAAAGATGGAGAGTTAAAGGAAGAAGCACAACAACTGGCGACTCTAATGGATGATCGTTACAGTGCTTATGATACGCTTTATTCAGCCTATCTTATAGGGCTTTCTGAAGATAAAAAGATTTATGAACTCATGAAAGATGAAGAATTATCTATGGAAAAGCTCGAGGAACAAATCGAAACTTCCAATAACGCGTATGAAAAAGTTCGAGATGCAAATGATACATTTAATGAAAAAACTGAAGAATTTAATGAGAAAAAACTAGACTTCTACAACAAGGCCGGATTTAAAATTACTACTGACAGCGAAGATTAACAGGAAGCGATTACCCGTATTCCTGTTTTTCTTTGTTATACTCAACTCCGATAAGGTTCGATGTATGAGAATAGCTAATCTATAACAGAACATAGAGGGAAACAAATATATAACAGTTGAACTGGAAATTATAATACAGGTTAACTCAAGAGTACCTCATGCTTTTCTGTTTTGTGCAGATTTATTGACGCAATATGTGTTTTCATGTAAACTGAAAAAGTGAAAAGTTGTTTTAGTTTTTTTGTGAAATGGATTAATACAGTTTGTTTTTACAGCATAATCTTCATTTTTTGTTATTCTTTATAGAATTGTGGAAAACTTATACTAAGAAAAATTAAAATGGTGTTAAATGCTGTCATAATATGACAATCTCTTTTAATCCATTCCAAAATATCAATATAGAAAGGATAGGTGGCTTCAATGGCTTCAAAGAAGGCACAATTCGATGCTGAAAAGACGCTCGAAAAAATTGAAAGTCAATTTGAGATGGTCCAGGTTTTAAATGAAAAAGGCGAGGTTGTAAATAAAGATTTAATGCCTGATTTGTCTGATGAGCAGTTAGAAGAATTAATGCGCCGTATGGTGTATACAAGAATTCTAGATCAAAGAAGTATTTCTCTTAATAGACAAGGACGACTTGGGTTCTATGCTCCAACAGCAGGTCAAGAAGCATCTCAAATTGCTTCTCATTTCGCTTTAGAAAAAGATGATTATATTTTGCCAGGTTATCGTGATGTACCACAAATTATTTGGCATGGGCTACCATTATATAAAGCTTTCCTATTCTCCAGAGGACATTTTATCGGGAACCAATTCCCTGAAGATGTTAATGCGACTTCACCACAAATTATCATCGGGGCGCAATATGTGCAAACTGCAGGTGTAGCGCTCGGAATGAAAAAACGCAATAAAAAGACTGTGGCCGTTACATACACAGGGGATGGTGGAACATCTCAAGGAGATTTCTATGAAGGAATGAACTTTGCTGGAGCATATGGTGCACCTGCGATCTTTATTGTGCAAAATAACCAATATGCTATTTCTACACCACGGGAATTGCAAACAGCTGCTAAAACTCTTGCACAAAAGGCCGTTTCGGTTGGAATTCCTGGAGTTTTAGTAGATGGTATGGACCCATTAGCGGTTTATGCAGTTGTAAAAGAAGCAAGAGACCGTGCTGTAAACGGTGGTGGGCCAACTCTAATTGAAACATTATGTTACAGATATGGACCACATACTATGGCAGGAGATGATCCTACACGTTATCGTACTTCAGATACTGATAATGAATGGGAGAAAAAAGATCCTCTTGTAAGACTTCGTAATTTCCTTGTTGAAAAAGGAATTTGGAACGAGGAAAAAGAAAATGAAGTGATTGAACAAGCGAAGGAAGAAATCAAAGAAGCGATTAAAAAAGCTGATGAAACTCCTAAGCAAAAGGTAACTGACCTAATTTCAAATATGTTTGAGGAATTACCAAATAATTTGCAGGAGCAATATGAAATTTATAAAGAGAAGGAGTCGAAGTAAGCCATGGCGCAAATGACAATGATTCAAGCTATCACGGATGCGCTTCGTACTGAATTGCGCAACGACGAAAATGTACTTGTGTTCGGTGAAGACGTTGGCGTGAATGGCGGTGTATTCCGTGCAACTGAAGGGCTTCAGAAAGAATTTGGTGAAAATCGTGTATTTGATACACCACTTGCTGAGTCGGGGATTGGCGGTCTTTCGATTGGTTTAGCAGAAGAAGGTTTTCGACCTGTACCCGAAATTCAATTTTTCGGATTTATATATGAAGTAATGGATTCTGTAAATGGCCAAATGGCTAGATGGAGATATCGTTCCGGTAATACTAAAAATGCACCAATTACGATTCGCTCACCATTCGGTGGTGGTGTTCATACTCCGGAATTACACGCAGATAGTCTTGAAGGGCTAATGGCACAGCAACCTGGATTGAAAGTTGTGATTCCGTCCACTCCTTATGAAGCAAAAGGATTGTTGATCTCTGCTATCCGCGATAACGATCCAGTTATTTTCTTGGAGCATATGAAATTGTATCGTTCATTCCGTCAAGAAGTTCCAGAGGAAGAATATACAATTCCACTAGGAAAAGCTGACGTAAAACGCGAAGGTTCCGATTTAACGATTGTGACTTATGGAGCTATGGTACATGAATCAGTAAAAGCGGCAGAAGAGCTTGAAAAAGAAGGCCACTCTGTTGAGGTCATTGATTTAAGAACTGTTAGCCCAATTGATATAGAGACCATTATTGCTTCTGTTGAAAAGACAAATCGTGCAATTGTTGTCCAAGAAGCACAAAAACAAGCTGGTATTGCTGCGAATGTAGTTTCGGAAATTACAGAAAGGGCTATTCTTAGTCTCGAAGCTCCCGTTTTGAGAGTAACAGCGCCTGATACTGTATATCCATTCTCTCAAGCTGAGGCAGTTTGGTTACCAAACCATAAAGATATTATGGAGACAGCTAAAAAGGTACTAGACTTTTAACAACAAAGATGAATAGCGTTAGACGCTGGATATAAACGATTCCACCCGTTGTTTAAATATAGCAACAATGTACCAATCAAACATAAAACAAAATTATCTTTAACAAAGAATTAACAGGAGGGTGAAGACCATGTCATTTGAATTTAAAATGCCAGACATTGGTGAAGGAATTCACGAAGGCGATATAGTTAAATGGTTTGTAAAGCCGGGTGACAAAATTGAGGAAGATGATACGCTTTGTGAAGTTCAAAACGACAAAGCTGTTGTAGAAATTCCTTCTCCTGTCGCAGGTACGGTAGAAGAAATTTATGTGGAAGAAGGACAAACAGCTACAGTAGGCCAAACTTTAATTAAGTTTGATGCTCCAGGTTATGAAGATTTACAATTTAAAGGGGATCATGGAGACGAAAAAACGGAAGCTGATGTTCAATCTACGGCTGAAGCTGGTCAAGATGTTCAAAAAGCAGAAGTTCAAGCCGATCAAAATTCAGAAGCAACGGGCGCTGGAACTCAAGTGGAAGTTGACGTAGATCCAAATAGACGTGTGATTGCCATGCCGTCAGTTAGAAAATATGCGCGTGAAAAAGGCGTTAATATTCAACAAGTAAATGGCTCTGGTAAGAATAACCGCGTACTAAAAGAAGATATTGATGCCTTCTTGCAAGGTGGAGCTCCAGAAGCGAAACAAGCTGAAGCACCAGTAAAAGAAGAAGCAAAAGCGGCGTCTGTAGCTGTTCCTGAAGGAGAATATCCAGAAACTCGCGAAAAAATGAGTGGTATCCGTAAAGCAATTGCGAAGGCTATGGTTAATTCTAAGCATACCGCTCCTCATGTTACGTTAATGGATGAAGTAGACGTAACGAAACTAGTTGCACATCGTAAGAAGTTCAAGGCTGTTGCTGCTGAGAAAGATATTAAGCTTACATTCTTACCATATGTTGTTAAGGCACTAGTAAGTGCGCTACGTGAATATCCAGCACTTAATACTTCACTTGATGATGAAGCTGGAGAAATCATCCATAAGCATTATTACAATATAGGTATTGCAGCAGATACAGATAAAGGGCTGCTAGTACCTGTTGTTAAAAATGCAGATGCAAAATCAATCTTTAATATTTCACAGGAAATTAATGAATTAGCTGTGAAAGCAAGGGATGGGAAGTTAGCTCCTAATGAGATGAAGGGTGCTTCTTGTACAATTTCTAATATTGGTTCTGCTGGTGGCCAATGGTTTACACCTGTCATTAATCATCCAGAGGTAGCTATTCTAGGAATTGGCCGTATTGCAGAAAAACCAGTTGTCCAAGATGGAGAGATTATTGCGGCCCCTGTATTAGCTCTATCCTTAAGCTTTGACCACAGAATGATTGACGGAGCAACAGCTCAAAATGCACTTAACCACATGAAACGGTTACTAAACGATCCTGAACTTTTATTAATGGAGGGGTAAGAAATGGTAGTAGGAGATTTTCCAATTGAAACAGATACACTTGTCATTGGAGCTGGACCAGGTGGGTATGTAGCGGCAATTCGTGCCGCTCAACTTGGCCAAAAAGTCACCATCGTTGAAAAGGGGAATCTTGGCGGTGTTTGTTTGAACGTAGGATGTATTCCTTCTAAAGCCTTGATTTCAGCTTCTCACCGCTATGAAAACGCACTGGAGTCTGAAGAATTTGGAATCAAAACTGAAAAAGTTAGTCTTGATTTTTCAAAACTTCAAGAGTGGAAAGGTAGTGTAGTTAAGAAACTCACTAGTGGTGTAGAAGGATTACTAAAAGGTAATAAGGTTGAGATTGTTAAAGGGGAAGCTTATTTCGTTGATGATCATAACATTCGTGTAATGGATGAGAAATCAGCTCAAACATATACTTTTAAAAATGCTATTATTGCTACAGGATCACACCCAATTGAACTACCTACTTTTAAGTTCTCTGATCGTGTTCTTGATTCGACAGGAGCATTAAATCTTAAAGAGCGACCTGGAAAACTTGTTGTCATTGGCGGAGGTTATGTTGGTACTGAGCTTGGTACTGCTTATGCCAATCTTGGAACAGAAGTGACTATCCTTGAAGGTGCTGACGATATCTTAAGTGGTTTTGAAAAGCAAATGACATCAATTGTTAAAAAAGGTTTGAAAAAGAAAAATGTTGATGTTGTAACAAAGGCTATGGCTAAGGGTGTTGAAGAGACTAAAGACGGTGTTAAAGTTACGTATGAAGCTGGTGGTAAAGAAGAAACAGTAGAAGCAGATTACGTTCTTGTTACTGTGGGCCGAAAGCCAAACACAAGCGAACTTGGTCTTGAACAAGTTGGAGTTAAATTAAATGACCGAGGATTAATTGAGGTAGATAAACAATGCCGCACTTCTGTGAATAATATTTATGCGATTGGTGATATTGTTCCGGGACTACCATTAGCTCATAAAGCTTCTTATGAAGGAAAAATTGCTGCAGAAGCTATTTCTGGACAACCTTCTGAAGTTGATTATATTGGTATGCCTGCTGTTGTATTCTCTGAGCCTGAACTTGCAACAGTTGGTTACACTGAACAACAAGCTAAGGATGAAGGTATTGATATCAAAGCCGCTAAGTTTCCTTTTGCTGCCAACGGTAGAGCGTTATCTCTTAACAGCACAGACGGCTTCATGAAATTAATCACTCGTAAAGAGGATGGTTTAGTAATTGGTGCACAAATTGCTGGTACTAACGCCTCTGATGTTATTTCTGAACTAGGATTAGCGATTGAAGCAGGAATGACTGCTGAAGACATTGCTATGACAATCCACGCTCATCCTACTTTAGGTGAAATTACGATGGAAGCTGCAGAAGTAGCTCTTGGTACACCTATTCATATTATGTAAAAAATTTATTAAAAGAGCTTTCTCATTTAAATGGGAAAGCTCTTTTTTTAGTGCGCCCGGCATGGGCTATAACTTGGTGGTGAAAGTCCACTACAGGCTTGGCAGTAGGAACCGTTAGCTTAAGGCAAGGGTGTCCACCGTG
>NZ_JAGGKH010000010.1 GCF_017873565.1 Lederbergia galactosidilytica | reverse complement strand
CCTTAAAATTCAGGGGGTGGCAAGTTTTTTGCATTCATTCCCCTATAAATCAAGGGGTTATTAACTTTTTACTATAGATTATTTGACAATACGCTTTTGTAGTTAGGAGGTAAGGAGATGAAAACAATCATTTTAGCTGGGGGTCAATCAAGACGAATGGGCCAAAATAAATCTTTAATGAAGCTGGAAGGTATTCGCCTCATTGATCGGATTATTCATGAATGCATGCCAATTTCCGAAAAGGTGATTTTAGTGTCCAATCATGATCTTGCTGATATTCCTGAAGAGGTATTAATGGTTGCTGATTTTCCTCCATTTAAAGGAGAAGGTCCCCTTGCTGGAATTTGGACCGGATTGACTTTGGCGAAAGAGGGAACTTGTTTAGTTGTGGCTTGTGATATGCCATTTATTTCGAAAAGCTTTGCGCGGAAATTTGAGAAAATGATGTTGGAGAAAAAAGTAGATGCGGTCATACCAGTCATAGCAGGCCGTATGCATCCTCTTTTTGCAGTCTATCATACGAGGATAAAGGATCAAATTTATCAAACATTGCTAAATGGTAAACGATCTGTCCGATCGATGATAGCGGATATACATGTGGAATTTTATCCGATGGATGAATATGAGAAGATTCTTTGGAACATGAATACAATGAATGATTACATCCAAGCAGGAAAAATGACTGACAGAGGTGTTTTAGATGAATTGTGAAATCACAAGAGAAGCGATTCAAATTGAAGAAATATATCAGAAAGTAGTACGGAGAGAAGCGGGGGCGATTACAACTTTTATTGGAACGGTCCGTGAATTAACCCATGGCCGTAAGACACTTTATTTAGAATATGAGGCATATGAAGGTATGGCCCTGAAAAAGCTTGAGCAAATTGCTTCTGAAATGAAAAAACGTTGGCCAGGGTTAGAAGTGGCCATTAGCCATCGTATTGGTCGACTGGAAATTAGTGATATTGCTGTGGCCATTGCGGTTTCATCCCCACATCGTCCAGCAGCTTATGAGGCAAATCGCTATGCGATTGAGCGGATCAAGGAAATGGTTCCGATTTGGAAAAAAGAGCATTGGGAAGATGGGGAAGAATGGATTGGTAATCAGCAGGGGACAAAAGAATATCAAGCAGGACAACCTAAGGAGGGAGATAGAGATGAATAAAGTGCTGTTATTTGCCCATTTAAAGGAAATAGCTGGGCAAAGCTCATTGGAAATCGATGCAGCTGGTCAAACGGTTCAGTCTGTGCGTGACACATTGGTAGCGTCATTAGGAAATTTAGACGGAGTGATGATCGCTGTGAATGAAGAATTTGCCACAGATGAAATAGTTATTCAAGCCGGAGATGAGATCGCCCTTATACCTCCAGTAAGTGGTGGATGAGCCTTTACATCCAACATTAGCGGGCAGCAATCTTCCCGTTTCATGGTTTTAGATTCTACAAAAAAGCATAGGTGGGACGAACGGCCATTCAAAGTCTGGATTGGTTAGACCTGCAGGATGCGAGTCGCAAAGGCGTCGCGGCCTACAGAACGCGGTGCAGGCGAAACGATGGGATATCGTGCTTTGAGCTGTTAATAGGATGTTGCACTCTTAACCTTTGATCCTCTTAAATCTGTGGGGAATGGAAAAGGTAATTATTGAAGTTTCACCTTAGAGTCAATCAAAAAGGAGGGGAATGAATATGTATGATCGATATTCCCGACAAATCTTATTTAAACAAATTGGAGCTAAAGGGCAGGCCGAAATCAGGAAAAAGCATGTGTTGATTCTAGGTGTTGGTGCACTTGGTACTCATACCGCGGAAATGCTAGTGAGAGCTGGTGTGGGGAAAATCACCTTGATTGATCGAGATTACGTTGAAATGAGTAATTTGCAAAGACAACATCTATTTACAGAAGAAGATGCCCAGAAGAAATGGCCAAAAGCGGAAGCGGCTAAGATAAGATTACAAAAGGTGAATCATGAAGTTGAGATCGAAGCCATTGTTGGTCATGCAGATGCCACCATGTTAGAAAGCTTAATCGCTAATATTGATTTATTAATGGATGGTACAGATAATTTTGAAGCTCGTTTTTTGCTAAATGATCTAGCCCAGAAATACCATATCCCTTATTTATTTGGTTCCTGTGTTGGAAGCTTTGGGATGGTATTTACGATTATACCTGGTGTTACACCATGCCTCCAATGTCTTTTAAAGAGGCTTCCCCTTCAAGGACAAACTTGTGATACTGTTGGAATTATTGAGCCAACTGTACAGATGGTGACAGCCCATCAGGGGGCAGAAGCATTAAAAATTTTATCAGGGAATATGGAGACTATTAGGAAATCCTATGTTTCCTTTGATCTTTGGGATAATGAATATGTATCCTTGAAAGCAGACGCTCTGAAGGATAGCGGTTGTCCTTCTTGTGGTCTTGAAGCGACCTATCCTTATTTGCAGGCAGAGACAGGATTAAAAGTCGCCGTCCTTTGCGGTAGGGACACTGTACAAATACGTCCGACATCCACAAAACCATTGCCCTTGGAGCCATTAACGAAGCGATGGCGTTCAGCAGGATTAGAGGTAGGGGGAAATCCCTTCTTAGTATCCGTGGTGTTGGAAGGGAAAAGAGTAGTTTTCTTTCAGGATGGCCGGGCCCTTATTCATGGAACCAATCATGTGGACCAAGCACGAAAAATTTACCATTCTTTAATTGGCTGAAACTTTCAATCTTTTCATACGTATGGAATAAGGGAGTGGTTTTTTTAGTGGGGACGGTTACATCCACTATCACCACTTACTTTTCTAAAATTTGAAGGTTGGTCTCACTGCCAGTGGATACGGAAAAACAGAGATGGACTCAGTTTTTTATTAAGGAGATGGTAAATGTTGGTTTCTACTTCTATGTTTGTCGCACTCATTGGTTCCATAGTCATAGCGATCGGATTGCCCATTGTATTAGTCGTCTTATTTAAAAAGAAATTCGGTATTTCCCTTTACGTTCTTTTAATAGGAATGGCCACATTTTTGGTCTTTGCACTCATTCTAGAAAATATTCCGCACGTATATTTCCTAACTATTAACTCGAGTACAAGTGAATGGTTTAAGAATCCTTGGTTATATATGCTGTATGGTGGCTTAATGGCTGGGATTTTTGAAGAGACCGGCCGATTGATTATGATGAAATATGTTCTAAAAAAATACCGAGGATGGAAAGACGGTTTAGCCTTTGGTTTAGGGCATGGCGGTTTTGAAGCGGCGGTCTTAGTGGGGATTTCGAGTATTAGTACGATTGCGATGGCCATTATGATTAATAATGGATCCTTTGATTCAATAATAGCTGCAGATCCATCCCTTGAAGTTGTGAAAGAACAGCTAACAGGGAGTTCAGCCCTTGTATGGCTAGGAGGGATTGAAAGAATCAGTGCCATTGCCATTCAACTCGGATTATCGATTCTCGTCATGTATGGAGTGAAAAATAGGAAGCTTATATTCTACTTTCTTGCGATATTGATTCATGCGCTTATCGACTTTCCGGCAGCCCTTTATCAAACAGGTACGATTGAAAATATCTTCGTTGTAGAAATCATCATCGCTATCATTGCAGTAATTGCGATTATTTGGATCGTGAAATCGAGGAGATTATTTAAAGAATCAGTAACTGAAGTATAAGCTAATATAAAAAATACCTCATTTAAAATGAGGTATTTTTTATATTAGCATTTTTCTAGTGTTTCTGAGCAACAATCACAACTTGTCCTTTATCTAGGATGCTTTCATATTTCTCAGCTTCTTGTTGTGTTAGACCAACTGACTCGAATTTTGAGCGAAGCTCGTCACCTTTCTTGCGAAAGACGTTTTTTACGGAATCCATTAGTCCTTCTTCTTGAAGGCCCACTGTTTCAACTTCTGCTGCATCAGCTAAATCTTTTGTTCGATCATCGTCATGGGTGAATAAATAAATATCATCATGAGAAAACCCTTGGGCTGTTAATTGATTAATAATATTATTAGCTTGTACACCATTTTCACAAACTTCGATTCTATTCATCAAAAATCATCCTCCTCAAGAAATATGATCGGCACATTATGTATATTTCCGATTTTCGTCATTTCAAACATGCTTTTTTCTGATCTTTATAGGAGAGGTGCGAAAAAATCTAATTCAAAGAATGGATAAATCTTGATGGATATAAATTTTTGCTTTTTCAAGAAATAAAATTTAAGCTAGAGAGATAAGAGGTGATGAAATGAGCATTCCCTATGAAATATTAATTGCAAAAATGGAAGAGGAATTAAATAAAGCCAAACAAGCAAGTGAAGCATCGACTAGAAAGGCACATTTGTATACAGTCAAAACATTAGCAGAGCTTGGGGTAGGGGGAGAAGAACTGGGCCAACACGTGGAAAAAAAGGAGAAGGACTTAACATTCACGACACCTTTTACCCAACAGCCCCCATCAAAGCCAATATCGATTCCGCAATCAGATCCACTTCAAACAGAAGACGGAGCTAATGGAGATTCTATATTTGATTTTTAAAAGGGAAAGCGCAGGCGACTGTCCAGCTGCGTACAAGCTTTTATAAAAGTGTGCAGTCCTGGTGCAACACTGTTCTAACCAACATCTGTGGGCCTAACGGCTAATAGAATGAAAATAATAGCTAATAAGATCCCACAACGTCTAATAGAAAGCTTTTAACAGCTAATGGAATAAAACAGAAGTGTTTGCTCAGGTGGATTATTTTCCATATATAAAGAGATGTTAGCTATGAAAATGAATCTTTAAAAAGGAAGGTTGGACATAATGAAGATTTTTATTATCTTAGGTGCTTTGAATGCCTTTTTAGCCGTGGCATTAGGGGCTTTTGGGGCCCACGGTTTGGAAGGAAAAATAGAACCGAAATATTTGGAGGTTTGGAAAACAGGGGTTCAATATGAAATGTTCCATGCAATCGGTTTGATTGCGATTGGGATTCTTTCTGGGAAATACCCGGCATCTTCCCTGTTGTCATGGTCTGGTTGGATTATGTTGATCGGGATTATTCTTTTTTCAGGAAGTTTATATGTATTAAGTACCTCAGGAATCAAGGTATTAGGAGCGATTACTCCTTTAGGTGGTGTCGCATTCCTCGTATCCTGGATTTTACTGATTATTTTTGCAGTGAAACATCTATAGGATTGTATTTGAAAAATAAAAATGCACTGGGAAACAAGTTTGCTTTCTCAGTGCATTTTTAATCGAAATGATTTCTGTTCCACCAAAGGAATGAAGTCTTAACGCGGTGGTGCAGAGGCAAGGGGACCAGAGCCAAAGGGATATTCATATTCAACTGGTTCATTAAATGTTACATAATCTACATAAACCATTGGAATTAGATATCTCTTTCCTGTTTCCGGATCACTTAATATAATATGATCCCTTCCTGCCGCCTCAATAATACCTCTGAAGATTTTTGCGTTCCATTCACGATTGTTTTCAAATGTTGTATGAACATCGACGAGTTTCCCTTTGTTCAGTCTCAATATATTCTCAATATAGGACTCTTCAATAGGTAGCATACCTGGTACATTGACTCCACCCTTTGTGCCTGCAGTTGGGCTAGCCATTTGCATCGGTTGGGGCTGATAGAGATTTGGATTTTGCCCTTGTGGACTAGTCGGCATTTGTTGCATAGGATACATCGGATAATAGCCGGGATTCGTTTGGTAAGGATTCGAATTTGCCAAGAATCTCACTCCTTATATATAGGTTCTCCATGAAATTTGTTGCTCTTTCATTTGTATGTATCCCTAGGCCGAGATATGCCCGCAAATTTCAGTATCTGGGAGCTTGAGTATTCTCAAATAAAAACTCCCTATTCTCAATTGGGGAATAGGGAGTCTTTAGTGTTGAATCTACTTTTTATAAGAATCATGTATAATTAAACTTGTAAGAAACGGGAAAGATCGTCGTCTTCTAGGAGATTTCCGACAAAAAAGGCACCAAACTCTCCGTAACGAGCACTTGCTTCATCGAAGCGCATTTCATAGACGATCTTTTTAAATTGAAGGGCATCATCAGAGAAAAGAGTGACGCCCCATTCAAAATCATCCAAGCCAGATGAGCCACAGATAAGCTGTTTAATCTTCCCAGCATATTTGCGTCCAATTAGACCATGACTGCGCATCAACTCTCTTCTTTCCTCCATTGGAAGCATGTACCAGTTATCATTTCCTTCACGACGTTTATCCATTGGATAGAAGCAAACATGTTGTGTTTTAGGTAATATTGGATAGAGTCGACCACGGACATATGGGTTTTGATAAGGATCTTCGTCAGAATCCTTAGCCAAGTAATTACTTAATTCAACAACAGAGAGATATGAATAAGTAGGGATAGTAAATTCCGTAATGGTTAGTTTATTAAACTCATTTTCAATCTCATGTAGTTCTTCTAATGTGGGTCTTAACACCATAAACATAAAGTCAGCTTTATGGCCTAATATCGTATAAAGTGTATGACTTCCTTCTTTCTGATCTTGTACTTCATTTAATTTGTCCAAGAATTGCTGGAATTCTTGGATTGCTGCTTGGCGTTCCTCATTTGAAAGTAACTTCCAAGAAGCCCAATCTATTTTTCTAAAGTCTTGAAGTGTATACCATCCATCTAATGTGACTACTGCTTCACTCATTTATGATCCACTCCTATATATTAGAATATCTTATTTATACTCATTCTAACTATATCATAGTTTTTCCAACTCTACAGTTTCCAATCATAAATGTTGAAAAAACGACAAGAATATACATATCATTATGTGTTCTGAGTAAAAAGGTATATGCTAAGTGGGGGCCAACAGGAAGTTGGTCACAAAGGCGAAGCGACATACTAATGCAGGCAAAACGACAGGATATTGTGTTTTAAGTCTGTTAACAGGATGTTGCGATTTAAGCCTTTGATCCTTATTATTAGTAATATTATGATAGGAGGCTTTTATGATGACTCAATCAAATAATGGTTTATTTGACGAATTAAAAAGAAAAGTGCAAGGGTGGGATAGAAAGATCGTATTTCCTGAAGCATTGGATGCTCGAGTGTTAGTTGCTGCGGGACGTCTCGCTTCAGAGGAAGTTCTTACTCCTGTATTAATTGGTGACATGAATGAAATTCAAAATAAAGCAAAAGAACATAAGATTTCCTTAGATCGTATGGAAATCTATGATCCGCAAAATTATATTGAAATGGATCAAATGATCGCGGCATTTGTGGAACGTAGAAAGGGAAAAGCAACTGAAGAAGATGCTAAGAAGTTATTGCAAGATGAAAATTACTTCGGCACGATGTTGGTTTATATGGGGAAAGCAGATGGTCTAGTAAGTGGTGCTGCCCATTCAACAGCGGATACAGTAAGACCTGCTTTGCAGATTATTAAAATGAAGCCAGGATTAAGCAAAACTTCTGGTGTTTTCGTGATGGTACGGGACGATGAGAAATACGTATTTGCTGATTGTGCTATCAATATCGCTCCGAATTCTCAAGACTTAGCGGAGATTGCGGTGGAGAGTGCTAAAACGGCTAAAATGTTTGGTGTTGATCCTCGTGTTGCTTTGCTCAGCTTCTCTACAAAAGGTTCAGCTGTTTCTGATGAAACTAAAAAAGTAGAAGGAGCACTTGAGTTGGCAAAAGAATTGGATCCAGCACTTGTTATTGACGGAGAAATTCAATTTGATGCCGCGATTGTCCCGGCTGTGTCTAATAAAAAGGCACCTGATTCACCTCTTCAAGGAGATGCAACTGTGTTTGTATTTCCAAGTCTAGAGGCCGGTAATATTGGATACAAAATTGCTCAACGTTTAGGTGGATTTGAGGCAGTAGGCCCAATTTTGCAAGGGCTGAATTCGCCAGTCAATGATCTTTCTCGTGGCTGCAGTGAAGAAGATGTCTATAATTTGGCGCTTGTAACAGCTATCCAATCTATGGAGAAAAATTAATAAAGGATGTTCAAATAGGAGAAAAAGAATGTCAGAGTTATTACGACAAGAGGAATGGCGGTTTATAGATCAATCAGGATTTAATCCTTATTTTCATGCCATCCAATCGTTCGCGATGGACGATACTTTGTGTAGGTCAGTGGGGAGTGGGGAATCTCCCCCCACCCTACGTGCATGGGTGCATCCCCCCACTTTAGTGTTAGGCATTCAAGACACAAAGCTTCCTAATCTAGAGGCGGGTCTCCAGTATTTACAAGAAAATGATTACAATCGAATTGTCCGAAATTCCGGGGGACTAGCAGTGGCATTAGATGAAGGTGTGTTAAATATATCGATAATTTTCCCAGACACGGCGAAAGGGATTGATATTAACCGAGGATATGATGCCATGTGGGAGCTTATAAAGTTAATGTTTGTTGATTTTGATTATGACATTGAGGCACGGGAGATCGTTGGTTCCTATTGCCCTGGAAGCTATGATCTTAGCATTGAAGGGAAAAAGTTCGCTGGTATTTCCCAACGGCGAATTCGAAAGGCTGTGGCGGTACAGATTTATCTCTGCGTATCAGGAAGTGGGTCTAAACGGGCTGCACTTGTAAAAGGATTTTACGAGCATGCTCAGTATCAGGCATCTACAAAATTTGTGTTTCCAGATATCCAAGTGAATGTTATGGCTTCCTTATCGGAGTTATTAGGGGTGGAACTTTCTGTCCAAGCCGTAATGCAAAGATTTCTTCAAGTCATGAATACAAAGTGTGACAGACTATTTATGGACCAACTCCAAGGAATTGAATTGGAATGGTTCAAGGAATATTATGAGCGAATGGTCAAGCGAAATGAACAAATACTTTTTGAAAAATAGAGCCGCGACAGGGGGAAGTCACGGCTCTATTTTTGCATCTATGTTATAAAAACAGTTATACATGATCTGGCTCATAGGATGTTGGTCAGAACGGCGTCGCCACAGGACGGAGGCCCACAGGATGTGGGTCACAAAGGCGTTGCGCCAGGACGGCGCGTATTTAGCCTTTGGTCCATATTTTAGTCGTTCATCCTTATTGTAAAAGTTTGTACAGCGCTGAACAGGCACTTCCGCTTTTCTTGTTACTCCGCCATTTTTTCTAGGTTGCCATTGCGGTCCATTTTGAAGGAGGTAGGGGGAGTTTCTTCTTCATCAAATAAAACTAGTTTTCGTGCTCGGTTTAAAATTTTCATAAGGGTCTCATAGTCTTCCTGCATTGTGACAGAGTTGTCTTCCAATTTTGCAACTTGCTTTTGAAGGGTATTGTTTTCCGCCTCCAGGTCACGAAGTTGTTTTTTCAATCTCTCATTCTCTCTTTGCAAGATCTCTTGTTGAAAGTCCGAGTTTTGCAAATTTTGTAGATAAGAAATGACTTTCTGCATATTCATATCACCAGTTGGTTCGACAGGAGCTGGTAAAAGATTTCCTTGAAAGTCAGCAGACTCCGAATTCAGTGGCGTACTATTTAAAATTTCAAATGCTTCATCCATTTCCATATCCGCTTCATCGAGAAGGGTTATTGGTGGTTGATAGAGTAGTTTCTTTTTACCGCTTTGTTCTTTCCCCATAATGCGGTGACGTTGCTTTCGTTGCTTTTTAGCTAAATCCAAGGCTTTTTCATATTGGTGCCGCACTACGGCATTCCATCTAAATCCACATGCAGCGGAGGTACGATTTAATTTGTCTCCCACTTCCTCAAAAGCATTTAATTGAGTACTTCCTTCACGAACATGTCTTAATACCGTTTCTGCTAGTAATAAATCATTCTCTTCTGTCCATGCGTCTTGTCTTGTTTTCATTCTCACCATCTCCTATTTTTTTCTCCCAAAATTAGGTTCCTTTTTAAGCATTTGCTAGTTGAAGAAAGTCTTGATTTAGTAGAAGCTTCATCCATATTGGTTAACTTCATTTCTGTTAGAATAGACAAATGCTAACTTTTTTGATTAGTACTATCATGGACAGGTCCGATCATTTTTATACCAAAATAAAAAACAATTATGAAAAATAATGGTAAATAGTTTTTAATATGTGTAGGAATTAATGAAAAATTGTTTGAAGACTGACTAAACGACAAGGATATATTCGCCATTTTCAACTTTATTGGATGAGTTTAATCATAAGTTAATAGGAAATCGACGCTTTATATAAGTATGTAAAGCCGCTATAATAAAATTATGATAGATAGGAAGAGGGCCAGATAATGGATCATTCCAATTTAAAATTAAATGAAGAAAAAGTATTTAAAGACCCTGTTCATCGTTATGTTCATGTGCAAGATCAAATTATTTGGGATTTGATTGGAACGAAAGAATTTCAACGGCTAAGACGAATTAAACAATTAGGAACGACTTATTTAACCTTTCACGGGGCAGAACATAGTCGTTTTAATCATTCACTTGGGGTATATGAAATTGTACGGCGAATTGTGGATGATGTTTTTCAAGGACGGCCAGAATGGAATGAAGATGAAAGGCTTCTGTCATTATGTGCAGCACTTTTGCATGATCTTGGTCACGGACCCTTCTCGCACTCGTTCGAGAAAGTGTATCATACAGATCATGAACAGTTTACAAGAAGCATTATTTTGGGGGTTACAGAGGTTCACGCTGTTTTACATAAAGTTGGAGCGGATTTTCCGCAAAAAGTCGCAGATGTAATCGGAAAAACTTATCCTAATAAGCTTGTCGTCAGTTTGATCTCCAGTCAAATTGATGCCGATCGTATGGACTACCTTCAACGAGATGCCTATTTTACAGGTGTAAGTTACGGCCATTTTGATATGGAACGAATTTTACGAGTCATGCGACCAACAGAAGATCAAGTTGTGTTTAAAGCAACCGGTATGCATGCTGTAGAAGATTATATTATGAGTCGCTATCAAATGTATTGGCAAGTGTACTTTCATCCGGTTACTCGAAGTGCTGAAGTAATCTTAACCAAGATATTGCAAAGAGCAAAAGCTTTATACCAGCGAGACTATCAATTTAAATCTTACCCGACCCATTTTATTTCTTTATTTGAGGAAAAAGTGAGTTTGGAGGATTATCTAAAATTAGATGAGCCTGTGATTTTATATTATTTCCAAATGTGGGAAGAAGAGGAAGACATAATTTTACAAGATTTATGCTTCCGATTTATGAATCGGAAATTATTTAAATATGTGGAATTCGACCCATCGAAACAATATAAACTGCTCGGGCAGTTAGAGGAGCTTTTTAGAGAAGCGGAAATTGATCCTGACTATTATTTGGCTGTTGATTCCTCATCCGATTTGCCGTATGATTTTTATCGGCCTGGTGAGGAAGAGGAACGTCTCCCGATCAATTTATTAATGCCAAATCAGGAACGACACGAACTATCTCGAGAATCTGCCATTGTAGAAGCAATATCTGGCAAACGACGGACAGATCATAAATTATATTATCCACGAGAACTGCTTCTTGATGACTCGAAACATCGAGAAGTGAAGACTAGAATTTTGTCCATCTTAGAAAAGCACTGAAATTGCAAGTTCAAAAAAGGATAAAAAGGATTCGTCAGCGACTATGCTGACGCCAGTAAATCATATGCGTCGAAAAAAGGCAGACTTGCCCTTGATCCTAATTTTTGAACATCCTTTAAAGAACATTGAAAAATAGAACCAGGAGTTGATTCGTTTGCCATGCTAAATGATCATCAAAGATTAATGAATGTGTTTGCTTTATCTGGGGAAGTAACAGGACGGAAAAAATTGCAGAAAATGATCTACATAGCGAAGAAATTGGGATTTCCCTTTCAGGAAAAATTCGAATTCCACTTTTATGGACCGTATTCTGAAGAATTGAGCTTACGGGTTGAGGAATTATGTAATTTTGGCTTTTTGGATGAAAAGAAAGAAGATAAAGGGGGATATTCCCAATATAAATATAAAATGACCACAGCTGGTAGTGAGTTTTTGAAAGAATATGATACAGAAGTTCCCAATTTAAAAGAGTGCTTGTTCAGTATGAATGAACAAAATGCTCGTTTCCTTGAACTTGTTTCAACTGTGCTCTATTTTGAACAAGATTCACGGGAAGAAGTTGAGGGGAAGATCCAGACATTAAAGCCGAAACAGGGGTACACAAGTGAGGAAATTGAAGAAGCTTATCAATATATCGCAATGTTAAGAAAGACCAAAAATTCTTATAACACATCAGAAATTAGCTCTTTTCAGTCATAAACGCGGTACACTCTTTTGTAATTGGGATGGATGGGAAAAGGCTAAGGACGCAACGTCCTGTCGCTTCATCTGCACTACTACAATCTTGTACGTTGGCAGTTCAGTTCCACATCCTGTGGATCTAAAGACAGCAGGACGCAATTAAGTCGAACTGCTGTCTTAATTAAAAATGCGACCAGAATTAAAATGACTAAGAAGTAAACTATGTCTAATGTCAGGTCAAACGTAACATCAAGCAAAAATTCCGTTGCATTTTGCTGAAGCGGCAGCTTATGTTTTTCTTAAACTTCATCACTTAAGCGTTTTCCACCAACAGCGTAATGATTTTTGCTCATTTCCTCAATAAAGACAACAATTTTTTCTTTAGGGGCGTCTACCGTCTCACTTACTGCAGCTGTGACCTTATCTACAAGGGCTTTTTTTTGTTCTTCTGTCCGACCTTCAAGCATTTTTACTGTCACATAAGGCATTTTTATCACCTCTCTATTAAATTATGTACAACTAAAAGTGCGGGCTCAAAAAGGAAGATAAAAAAGCCAACGAACTTCCACAGGATGTGGTGGCTCCGACATTCGACACGGACGACGTGTTGGCATTTAGTCGAAGATCCTCTATCCCGTAGCGTGATTTTTTATCGTGTTTTTTGAACATCCTCTAAAAGTGTATTCCTTTTGTGAAGCGGAAGCAATACTTGGAACAGATTGTATGAGGTTTATCCGAAATTTTTGTATAATATGTAACAAGCGTAGATATTCTTATAATGAGGAGTTGGATATGTGGAAAGATTTCTAGAAAGTTTTTTGCGATTTCCATTAGAACAATTGCCACTGATCGTTGTGGTTTTATTGATAGCTTTTACTGTACATGAGTTTGCCCATGCTTTTACCGCTTATAAATTAGGGGATAATACAGCAAAGGAGCAGGGAAGATTAACACTCAATCCGATTCACCATTTGGACCCGCTTGGTACATTATTAATCTTAATTGCTGGCTTTGGTTGGGCTCGACCTGTGCCTGTCAATCGGTATCATTTTAAAAACCCTCGTATAGGTGGAATTTTTGTCTCCCTAATGGGACCGATTAGTAATTTTATTCTTGCGATTCTCGGCACAGGTATTTTTTACATATTTGTTGTAACAGGAGTTGCCGGATCCTTGCATCCGCTTGTGATTCAATTTTTTAATCTGTTTATTTATTTTAATGTACTGTTGTTTGTTTTTAATTTACTACCTCTTCCGCCATTAGATGGATATCGGATTTTAGAAGACCTTTTGCCAACAAAGGTGAGAGCGAAAATGACGCAATATGAATCCTTTGGCTCCCTTATTTTTATCATCTTAGTCATTACGCCATTGGGGAGATATACGATATATCCAGTTATTAATACGGCCATTCCCTTTTTCATTGAAAGCATCCAAAGAATATTTTCGATATTTTTATAGGAGGTATGTGTTATGGAGCAGAATAAGCGTAAAATTGAATTTAATATTTTAAAGAATGATCCAATTGATGGACATAAAGGATACGGTGTAGGCTCTCTAAGTTTGGAAAATGTAACGCCATTGTTGATTGATGTGGCAGAAGGAGAGGTTTGGATTGAGCCTCAAGTTATGCATGCTCGTAGTAAAACGGAACGTGGTGTAAGGTATGTAAAATCACTAGATGAGTTGCTATCACAATACCCTGAAGAGGACACAAAAAAATATTGGGTGATCTGGGTAGTTTTAGATCGGAAACCCGAAGGTCCTATTTATTCAGGAGTGTCGGCCTGTGAATTATATATCAACCGACCTGCTCGCAGAGGGTATAAGTCGATGCCACAACATGTGAATCATATGGATAAAGCTATGAAAGGACATATTATTGTCGAACATATGGACCAAGAATCAAGACTCAAACTAGGGGAGTTTTTAAAAGAATATGATGGTGAAATTTGGGAAAGAACGGAAAACGAAGTTAAAGCTGCCTTCTTCTAAAAGACAATGAGAAGACATAGGTTTATTATATTTGAATAACTGATAATCATTTCCCTTGTCAAATTTGGCGAAAATAAGTAAACTAACATATAGTTTGCACTGCAAACTAGGACACAGAAAAGCGGAAGCGTCCGTATAGCGACGTACGAACTTTTTAAGGGCCTGACAAGATAAAGGAAACACGGCGAGGACAAAGGACGAGCCGATGTTGACTTATCGTAGGAAGGCACTGAAAGTTCGCTAGACGCTGGACGCTGCAGCTGGACACAGAAAAGCGGAAGCGTCCGTATAGCGACGTACGAACTTTTTAAGGGCCTGACAAGATAAAGGAAACACGGTGAGGACAAAGGACGAGCCGATGTTGACTTATCGTAGGAAGGCACTGAAAGTTCGCTAGACGCTGGACGCTGCAGCTGGACACAGAAAAGCGGAAGCGTCCGTATAGCGACGTACGAACTTTTTAAGGGCCTGACAAGATAAAGGAAACACGGTGAGGACAAAGGACGAGCCGATGTTGACTTATCGTAGGAAGGCACTGAAAGTTCGCTAGACGCTGGACGCTGCAGCTGGACACTGCAGCTGGACACAGAAAAGCGGAAGCTACCGCCAAAAAACCTCAAGGCCGCACACCTTGAGGTTTTTATTATGAAATGATTAAGCTCTTGTGCCATGATCCCCTCATAATCCTAAGAGATGCTCAGTGCAAAATTCTTCTGGAGCGGTCCCTTTAAGGAAATAGGTGAGCCTAAAGGTTGGGCACATATCTGTGGCCCATAGTCCATTTTCTGGATCCATAGGTACGGCTTCTACACCGGCAGGCGGTTTGAAAATATGCTGTTCTTCGGGTTGATGTTCAATAGATCGTTCCATGAACTGAAGCCAAATGTTTTTGGCATATAATTTATCTGCCGTTAACGTAATTTCATCCCCTTGATCATAGCCTGTCCAGACGACGGAAGCTAATCCTGGCGTAAAACCAGCCATCCAATAATCTGTATTAGTCGAGCCAGATTTACCTGCATAATCGCGACTCATTTTACCTGCTAAAGAGGTTCCTGTAACAGATGCATAGCCATTTAACCGATGATCAAACATCCCCATCATCATATGGCTCATAACAAACGCCAATTGCGGATTCAAGATTTGTTCTTGGTTAGGCTTCGCTTCGTATAATACTTTTCCGTTACGATCTTCCACCCGTTTAATAAAGGTCGGTTCCACCTTTTTTCCGCCATTGGCAAACATACTATAACCATTAAGCAGTTCCATTAACTTTAATCCAGAAGTTCCTAAAGCTAGGGATGGTACGGGCTTCATTTCCGACTGAATGCCAAAATTTTTCACAGTATTGGCGAGAACCTCTTCACCTAAAAATAAATGTGTCTTCACGGCATAAATATTATCTGAGACAGCAAGTGCTTGTGCCATCGTAATTTCATCGTCGGCATACCGATTATTAAAGTTATGAGGGCTATATTTGGATTTTCCATGATCATACTCAAAGGTTGTCTTCTCGCTGCGAAGTTGTGTCGCAGGTGTAAAGCCATGTTCTAAGGCAGCATAATATAGAAAAGGTTTAATGGTTGAACCGGGTTGACGAACGGCTTGTGAGGCCCGATTAAATGCACTTTCTTCGTAATTTCTCCCACCTATCATCGCAGTAACAAACCCAGTCTTCGGATCCATCGCGGCAAACCCTACTTGAATATCAGAAGAATTAGGAATGACCTGATCAACGATTTCTTCCGCTATTATTTGTTGCTCAGCATCCAAAGTGGTGTATATTTGGAGGCCTCCGAGAGCAATGACTCTATCATCTAAACCGACCGTTGTTTTTAGTTCCTTTTGGACCATGTCATAAAAATAAGGGGCTATGTCGGCTCGGTGGTGGGGATGCTTGCCTATGTAGGTTAATTGTTCGTTTGTTGCTCGTTTTGCTTCCTCTGCTTCGATATAACCATTTTCTTGCATGGAATCTAAAATAAGTTTTTGCCGCCTTTTTGCTTTTTCCTCCGACCTTAATGGAGAATAAATGCTCGGTCCTTTTGGAATTCCCATAAGCATAGAAGCTTCTGCAAGTGTTAATTCCTTTGAACTTTTTCCAAAATAATATTGACTGGCTGCTTCGATCCCATATGCTCCATGTCCAAAATTGATCGTATTTAAATAGCCTTCCAAAATCTGTCCTTTATCATAATGGAACTCCAATCGTGCCGCATAAATAGCTTCTGATATTTTTCTGGTCCATGTTTTATCCATTGTTAAAAAAAGATTGCGGGCATATTGTTGAGTAATCGTACTAGCACCTTGCACTTTTTGCCCTGCCTTTATATTAGCTAAAACAGCGCCACCTATTCTTTTAACATCAAAACCATGATGTTGATAAAAAGTTTGATCCTCAATAGAAAGTGTGGCTTGAATGGCAGCAGGAGAAATATTCTCGAGGCCAATCCAATATCTTCTTTCCCCATTATGACTCTCACCAAAAACAGTTTCATCTGAAGTATAATATAAAGAAGATTCAGGAATTGTTAAAGGTGGAGGTCCAAGTATTTTAAGATAAATGACAAAAGAAATAAACATAATGAAAATAAGGATGATCATTAACAAGGCAATATAAGAAAGCAAGCGAATATTTCGCCACTTTTTCTTTATTTTTATTTCTGCTTCCATGAACCCACCTCCTAAATTCTAGCAATCTCCTATCAACCAGTATGAGGAAAGATTTCCAGTTTTATTCATGAAGTAGGTATTTTTTTGCAATTTCTAATCTTGTTAGTAGAATGGACTTTCACTTGAAACTTTCTTATAATAGTAAAGTTACTAAATAATCAAGAGGAACGGCTAGTGATGCTTAGACTGCATCCTATCGCCTAAATCTGTATAGAATGTAAAGGGTGTGCTATCCTTGCTAACTGACACACAAACTTCAATAAAGATTCACCTAACGACCAAAATTAAATTAGATCAAGATGAGGAAACGTATGAACTGACAGTTTTTGGACGGCATTATCAAAAAGGTGATACAATTTATTTAAAATATGATGAAATACAAGAACAAGGAACAATTCATACCGTCGTGAAAATTACAAAGGATGAAGCGTTCATCTTACGAACAGGTTTATTAAAAATGCGTTTGAATTTTAAATTGAATGAGCAAAAAAGAGGGTCTCACGAAAGTGAGTTAGGTACATTGTTTTTAACGACAAACACGAAGCGGTTTACACATAACGAAACAAATGACCATTGTGACGGGAAACTAAGCCTAGCTTATGAACTATCAATGCAAGGCAAATTAGCGGGTTTTTATGAGATGGAAATTGTGTATAAGGAGGAAGAAGGAAACCAATGAACATTGTGGAACAAATGCAAGAAAATTTAAAACAAGAAATTCAAGCTGCTGTCTTAAAAGCAGGTCTTGCTGAAGCGGAGCAGCTCCCAGAGGTAATGATTGAAACACCAAAAGACCAAGCGCATGGTGATTATTCAACAAATATGGCGATGCAATTAGCGAGAATGGCGAAGAAGGCACCAAGAGTGATTGCAGAAGAAATACTAGCTCATTTTGATCGCTCCAAGGCTTCGATTGAAAAACTAGAAATCGCTGGTCCTGGATTTATTAATTTTTATCTGGACAATAGTTATTTAACAAAAATTGTGCCTGTAATCCTAGAGCAAAAAGATGAATATGGATCCTCTAATGTTGGTAATGGTAAGAGTGTTCAAGTGGAGTTTGTCTCTGCTAACCCAACGGGAGATTTACATCTTGGCCATGCTCGTGGTGCTGCAGTAGGGGATTCACTATGTAATATTTTTGCAAAGGCTGGCTATGAAGTGACAAGAGAATATTACATAAATGATGCTGGGAATCAAATTAATAATTTGGCTTATTCTGTAGAAGCTCGTTACTTCCAAGCATTAGGTTTGGAAAAAGAGATGCCAGAGGACGGCTATCATGGCAAGGATATTATTGAGCTGGGGAAAAAGCTAGCAGCTGAAAAAGGCTCAAAATATGTAGAGATAGATGAACAAGAGCGTTTTGATATCTTTCGCCAGTATGGCTTGGACTATGAACTCGCTAAATTGAAGAAGGATCTAGAAGATTTTCGGGTGAAGTTTGATGTATGGTATTCTGAAACATCCTTATATGAAAATGAAAAGATTCTTCCTGCTTTAGATCAATTAAAAGAAAAAGGCTTCATTTATGAAAAAGACGGAGCTACATGGTTCCAATCTACTGCTTTTGATGATGATAAAGATCGGGTATTGATTAAAAATGATGGCAGTTATACGTATCTAATGCCAGATATCGCCTACCACCTAGATAAGCTAGCTCGTGGGTATGATCAGCTCATTAATATTTGGGGTGCTGACCACCATGGTTATATTCCGCGGATGAAAGCAGCGATTGAAGCGTTGGGCTACGAACCTGGCCGACTTGAAGTGGAGATTATCCAACTTGTTCAGTTATATAAAGATGGCGAAAAGATGAAAATGAGTAAGCGGACAGGAAAGGCGGTCACAATGCGTGACTTGGTTGAAGAAGTTGGTTTAGATGCTACACGTTACTTCTTTACAATGAGAAGTGCTGACACTCATTTGGATTTTGACCTTGATTTAGCTGTGGCTGAATCAAATGAGAACCCTGTTTATTACGCTCAGTATGCGCATGCTCGTATTTGCAGTATTCTTCGTGCTGCCGATGAGAAAGGTTTCACCTTTGACCAGAATGCGCCTGTAGATATCCTAGTTAGTGAAAAGGCGGTTAACTTATTAAAGCAACTTGGGGATTTCCCACAAATGGTTGCAGATGCGGCTGAAAAGAGAATGCCACATCGAGTTACTCAGTATATTTATGAGTTAGCTTCTGTCTTCCATAGTTTTTATAACGCTGAAAAAGTATTGAATGAGGAAAATAAAGAAGAAACGGCAGCAAGATTAGCGCTAGTTAAGGCAGTGCAGATTACATTGAAGAATGCTTTAGCGCTTATTGGCGTTTCAGCACCAGAAAAAATGTGATCAAAGAAAAACGGGAGGCGGTTGTTCAGAGGATGAACAGTTAAGTTTGCGTCGTCCCTGACGCAATACCGATGGATTCACCGCCAGCAGCTAGACATTGATAAGACGAACTGATGTTGACCTACGCAAGCGGGCTCCGAAAGCTTGCTAGTCGTTGGGTTGCTCGAGCTAGATCTAAATGTTAGCCAAATTGATCTTTTTGTTAACTTAAAAGCCTAGACAGGATATTTGTCTGGGCTTTTAACATAAGGATAAACAGATTAAAACTATATGAAAACACGTGAAGAGGCAGGCAATCACAATAGTCCTTTTACTATCCAACCAATTCCTTCCTTTACACGAACGAGCCAACCTACTTGATTGAGTCCGGGAAGGGAAAGGGTTTCTGATTGCTGGACATCCATTTGGAAGGTAGATTTCGCGTGTTCGATAAAGGCTTTGTCATAAATAAAACAAGTCATTTCACTGTTTAGAAAGAAACTCCGATTATCAAAGTTAGCTGTCCCAATTCCGCATAGTAGCTCATCAATGATCATGATTTTCGCATGGTAAAAACCTTTTTTATATTGATAAACTTTTCCACCTAGAGTCAGGAGTTGACGTATATAGCAAAAGGAGGCTTCTTTTACAATTGGGTGATCAGGTGTATTTGGAACAAGAATATTTACTTGGACCCCTCTTAATAAAGCTTTTTTTAATTCGAAGAGGAGACTTTGGGGTGGGATGAAATAAGGTGTACCAATTAAAATTGACTTTTTCGCCTGTTTGATCAGTGAAGCCCATTTTTTATCCATTCCCACTCCTTCAGTAGGATAAATTTGATATTTTGTCGTGCCAGTGCTTATGCTTTTTACTGGAATATAAGGTAGCTGATTTTTTGTTGCTTTTTGCCAATCATAATAAAACTCTTGCTGTAAGTCAGTGACCCCATCCCCTTCAATACGGATATGATAATCACGCCAAGGGGACAGTTCAGGTTTCTGGTCAATATATTCCATGCCGACATTATAACCGCCTAAATAACTAATTGTGCCATCGATAATGGTCACTTTTCGATGGTTCCGCTGTTGAAGAGAATATAAGGGGAAAAGCCAATTAGGTTGATGACAGAAGGCTATATCAATGCCATGTTGTTTGGCTTCCTTGATCCAACTGCGAGGAACCTTCCAGCTTCCAAGGCAATCGAGAAGGAGTTGAACTTTGATACCTCTATCTGCCTGTTCCTTTAATATTTTAAAAAAGGCTTGGCTTAATGCGTCATCTTTCACAATATAAAACTGCACTTGGATAGTGGACTTGGCCTTTTTTAAATCTTGAAAATATGTAATAAATAAATTGGTCCCATTTGTAATAAGCTGTATTCGTCCTTGTCGAATGGGATACTCTCTTTTTTTAAATTGAAGAACAAAATGGTGTCTGCCTAAATAATAATTTATAAAGGCAAATCCCGTGAGAATGATAATAATAAAAATGATTTTGATTAAAAACCCCATTTTGTATATCCCCCTTCGAATCTTTAATTTCCCCCATTATGAGGAAAAAGATGTCGGGTTTTATAAAAAGATGTATAATAAATGGGGTAGAAAATTACATATTTAGTGTCGGTGTCGAAAATAATGATTGTGTGGCCATTTGTTAAGCTTCAGCGCCATAGGCGGGCGGCTTCTGCTTTTCTTGTTTTCGACTTAATAGGGAAGTTGGTGTCATTCCAACGCGGTCCCGCCACTGTAAATGGGAGCTGCTACAAAATCCACTGTGCATATGTTGCATGGGAAGGGGTAGCAAGTGATGATCATAAGCCAGGAGACCTGCCGGTGCTATCGTTAATCAACCTACGAGGATGGGGAGAGAGAAAGGGTATTAGCTTTGCTGTTCTCTACATATCTCAAACATCTCCAGTAGGCGATGTTTTTATTTTTTATCCCGCTTTAACGGGCAGTAATACCCCCACCTCAAGGCTTTATGGAATACGGAGAAGCATAGGTGGGGGATACACTCCCCGTAAAAGCCCGATTGGTTCAACTAACAATCAGTGGGGGATGAAAGAACCCCCCACTGATTGAAGTTTCACTTTATATGGAGGAATTTTAGATGAGAAAATGGAATGTCACATCGATTGCAATCATTTTGCTTTTATTCACGTTATTGACTGGTTGTGGGGCAAATGCCGATCCGAACACAGAACAGCCGGAAGAGAGTAAGAATCAGAATCAGATAACAGAGGAGCAGTCGTCGGGAGATGAGGTCGCTTTTCCAGTTACAATGAAGGATGCCACTGGGAAAGAGGTAGAAATTAAAGAAGAGCCAAAGCGGATTGTTTCCTTAATGCCGAGTAATACTGAGATCGTATTTGCTTTAGAAAAGGGAGATAATTTAGTCGGTGCGTCTACCGAATATGATAATTATCCTGAAGAGGTGAATGAAATTGAAAAAGTAGCCGCTAACTTTGAATTGAATGTAGAGAAAGTACTTTCTCTTAAACCTGATCTGGTTCTTGCACATGGTTCTAATCTAACAACATGGGAAAGTGGTTTAAAGCAACTTGAAGATAGTGGAGTAACAGTGCTCGTCATTGAGGATGCGCAAAGCTTTAAAGCTGTGTACCAAACAATTGAAACAATTGGGAAAGCCCTTGGTAAAAAAGATGAGGCTAATGAAATAGTAGAAAATATGCAAGCAAAATTAGCCGATATTACAGAGAAAACAACTGAAATTGCAAATGATGAGAAAAAATCGGTCTTTGTTGAAATTTCCCCTGCTCCGGAAATCTATGCTGCTGGAACAGGAACATTTATGAATGAAATGTTGGAGGCTATTCATTCCGAAAATATTGTTGAGGAAGAAGGATACCCGACTTTAAATGAGGAAGCCGTAATTAAAAGTAATCCTGATGTGATCATTGTAAATTATAGTTATGTGGAAGATGCGGTGGATCAAGTCTTACAGCGGGCTGCTTGGAAAGACGTCACAGCGGTTAAAGAAAAACAAGTATACCAAGTAGACGAGGATCTTGTGAGTCGCTCAGGTCCGCGTATTATTGAAGGAGTAGAGGAGCTTGCTAAAGCCATTTATCCAGAAGCATACGGTGAATAAGCCAAGCATTTCATATAGCCTTTCTATCACTTTTTTAGTGATTACATTTTTTCTTGGAGTTGGGGTTGGAACGGTCCAAGTTTCTTTTAAGGAGATGATGGCTATTTTTAGCCATCATCTCCTTCCGCTTTCTAATGATGTAGATCCGTTGCTTGATAATATTGTGTTGAACATACGTTTACCACGCGTTATACTTGCTGGATTAGTAGGGGCATCTCTATCACTTGCTGGTGCCGCTTTTCAAGGTTTATTGAGAAATCCGTTGGCTGATCCCTATACTTTGGGAGTCTCTTCAGGGGCCTCGGTTGGGGCAGTAACAGTTATTTTCTTTCAAATTAGCCTCCCTTTTATGGGCTTATTAACACTACCAATTGCTAGTATTATCGCAGCTTTTATCACTATTTTTATCGTTCTCTTTTTTGCTCGGAAGATTGAACCTGGAATGCGAGTTGAGACAATTATATTAACCGGCATTATCTTCAGTTCTTTTTTAGGAGCTTTCCTCTCCTTAATCATTGCTTTGTCTGGACAAGAACTAAGGCAAATTATTGGTTGGCTACTCGGAAGTGTCTCCATGCGTGGCTGGGGTTATGTTTGGCTTAACGTGCCATTTTTCTTGATTGGGGCCTTCCTATTGTTATTCAATACACGTGAATTAAATGCGATGTCATTTGGTGAAGAGCAAGCACAGCATCTAGGCGTTAATGTGGAAAAACGCAAAAGGCTAGTTTTATTTGCAGGCTCCCTGTTGACAGGTGCTGCTGTAGCTGTTTCCGGAACTATTGGTTTTGTTGGTTTAGTTATCCCTCACTTAACAAGATTATTATGGGGCCCTGACCATAAGCATTTATTGCCATTATCCATGTTCGTAGGTGCCGGCTTTTTAATTTTAGCTGATTTGATTGCTCGGACGATTATTCAGCCAGCTGAACTACCGATTGGAGTGATTACGGCTATCATTGGTGCACCTGTTTTTGCGATTATTCTAATGAGACGAAGAAAGGAAAGTAGAGGGTAATGATGCTTGAAATTAATCATATTTCCGGTGGTTATTCCAGTTACGAAGTATTAACAGATCTTTCCTTTTCAGTAAAGCAAGGTGAGATCTTTGGTATTCTTGGACCGAATGGAAGTGGCAAAACGACAATATTGAAAATGATCAGTGGCTTGTTACGACCGAAGCACGGCGAGATTCTTCTGCAAAATAGAGCTCTTCAAAGTTTTGCCGCGAAAGAGCTCGCAAAAAAAATTGCAGTGTTGCCCCAAATTCAATCCGAAGTTTTTGCCTATACAGTAAAAGAGACTGTTTCACTGGGGCGTTATGCTTATCAAAAGGGGCTATTTCAGACGAATCGAGAAGAAGATGAACAGATAATTGAGGAGTCGATGAAGGCGACAGGCGTTCATTCTTTTCAACATAAATTATTGCATTCTCTTTCAGGGGGAGAAAGGCAACGAGTTTTCTTGGCGCAAGCTTTAACTCAAAATCCAGAAATTTTACTATTGGATGAACCAACGAATCATTTGGATCTGGCATTTCAAAAAGAGCTCTTGGATCAATTGAAGAATTGGGTTCAGGAAAGAGGACTAACTGTTATTTCTATCTTTCATGACTTAAATATTGCCAGTCTTTATTGTGATCGTTTGCTTCTATTGGATAAAGGAAAAATTCATGCACTTGGAAATGTTGAAGAGGTCATTCACAAGCAATCTATTCAGGCGGTCTATCAAACGGAAGTTGAAATGCTGGCACATCCAACAAGACCAAAGCCGCAAACGGTTTTGCTTCCAAATGACAGGAGGATCATTAACAATGCAGTGATCGATGAGAAGTCTGTTCGACTTAAAGGAACCACACTTTCTATTCAATCGCCTATCCCTCTAAAGGTCATGAGTTCAGATGGAAGCTCAGGTTGGGAAAGCCAATTTCAGGTAACAGAGACTTTAAACCGTCAAGATTGTCAATATGGGACATATGGCAAGCTTTTTATAGTGACTTGGACAGATCCCGCCAGCAGGTTTTATCACCATATTGTTTTCGTCAATGGTGTTCTATCAGATAAAGGGTATATAGAAGCGATTCTGGCGATTAGTGAAGTGGAAACATCGCTTTTAGGAAAAATGGAAGGGAAGTTTATTATTGCGGCTTCTCAAAATGGTCAGTCTATAAATCCAAGTGAATTGCGCGCTATTTTATCTGAAGCAATTAAGGAACAAATAGAGTGTATTAAATAAGCAAAATTCTATAGAGGCATCATGACATTAAGCAATTACTTGCCAAAGGTAGGTAATTGCTTTTGGCTGTTTTAGGAACCCGTGCCAGGTTATTATCCGAGCGCCTTGGGCTTTGTTCTTTGAAGATAATGGTGAACAATTTGCTATTATTAGGAATAAAGTGCACTATTACAACATATTTTGAATAGAAAACAAATAAAAAAAGATCTAATGATGATTTTTTGGCTATTGACTGAACGTTCATTCATTTTATATGATAGAGACACTAAGATATGAAAAGGGAGTGCTAGTAATGGGTGCATTGTTCTGGCTCAATTGGATTGCTTTTCTGTCTGTAACCGCTTACTCTATATATCTCTTTATTTACGTTGTGAAAACAAGAATAGCTTATATTAAACTTGGAAAAAAGACAGAATTTGATCATGATATAAAGCAGCGACTCAAAAAAATCGGTGTCAATGTTTTTGGTCAAAAGAAGCTTTTGAAAGATAAAAAGAGTGGGTTTATTCATGTTGTATTTTTTTATGGGTTTATACTTGTGCAATTCGGAGCAATTGATTTTATCTGGAAGGGCCTTGTCCCAACTTCTCATCTTCCACTAGGTTCCTTATATCCTGGGTTTAAATTCTTCCAAGAAATCGTCACACTGTTTATTTTAGTAGCTGTCATTGGCGCTTTTTATCGTCGCTACATTGAAAAGTTAGCAAGATTAAAAAGGGGCATTTATGCTGGTCTAGTTTTAATATTTATTGGAGGACTCATGCTATCCGTATTATTCGGAAATGCCATGTCCCTTATTTGGCATCAGGAACCAGTAACATGGACAGAACCTGTTGCCTCGGGAATAGCCATGGCCTTTAGTTGGATGAGTCCGCAGGCAGGGGCTGTATCGTTTTTTATTGCTTGGTGGGTCCATCTTATTCTATTGCTTGCCTTTCTTGTCTATGTTCCCCAATCAAAACATGCTCATTTGATTGCAGGACCAGCAAATGTTTACTTAAGTGAATCTGATGAAGGAAAGAAATTATCAACAATTGATTTTGAGGATGAAACACAAGAAACGTTTGGTGTAGGAAAGATAGATGAATTTACAGACTTACAACTAGTTGACCTTTACGCATGTGTTGAATGTGGGCGCTGTACCAATATGTGTCCAGCATCTGGAACTGGAAAAGCTCTATCACCTATGCATATTATGACTAAATTACGTGATCATCTCACGAATTATGGGGCAGCTGTAACGAGTAAGCAGCCTTGGGTTCCGACATATGCTTTTGCAGGAACAATGGGGAATAAATTGGCGAAGGCAGCAATAGGTAAAGGAGTGAAAGAGGCTGCTGCCACTGTAGACTATCATCCAAGTATGATTGGCGAAATTATAACAGAAGAGGAGTTATGGGCTTGTACGACCTGTCGAAATTGTGAAGATCAATGTCCAGTCATGAATAACCATGTAAGTCATATACTCGATATGCGCCGATATCTTGTATTAACAGAAGGAAAAGTAAATCCAGATGCCCAGCGTGCCATGCAAAATATCGAAAGGCAAGGGAACCCTTGGGGGCTAAATCGGAAAGAGAAGGAAATATGGCGAGAAGCTCGTGAGGATGTTTATGTTCCAACTGTAAAGGAACGGAAAAAGGCAGGAGAAGAATTCGAATATTTGCTTTGGGTTGGCTCTATGGGAGCTTTTGATAATCGCAGTCAGAAAATCGCTCTAGCTTTTGCAAAATTGTTAAATGAAGCAAAGGTGCAATTTGCGATCCTTGGGAATAAGGAGAAAAACTCCGGAGATACCCCACGGAGATTGGGAAACGAGTTTTTATTTCAAGAATTAGCTGCAGCTAATATAAAGGAGTTCGAAAAGCATCAGATTAAAAAAATAGTGACGATTGATCCACACGCTTATAATCTATTTAAAAATGAATATCCTGATTTAGGCTTCCAAGCGGAAGTATATCATCATACAGAACTTCTTTACCAACTTATCCAAGCTGGACGATTGAAGCCGAAATTTAATGTGGAGGAGAGAATTACCTTTCACGATTCCTGTTATCTCGGACGCTATAATGAAGTTTATGATCCCCCTCGTGAAATTTTAAAAGCGATACCGGGAATCACCTTGGTCGAAATGGACCGGAACCGTGAGAATGGGATGTGCTGTGGAGCTGGTGGAGGTTTGATGTGGATGGAGGAAGATGTCGGGCAACGAGTAAATGTAGCGCGCACGGAGCAAGCGTTGGAAGTAAACCCATCCATTATTAGTTCAGGCTGTCCTTACTGCTTAACCATGTTATCAGATGGTACAAAAGCGAAAGAAGTAGAAGATGATGTTAGCACCTATGATATAGCAGAACTACTGGAAAAATCCGTTTGTGGGAACCATGAAAAAGTATCATAAGTGGATAGGATCATTCATAATATAGAATAAAGTAAGCTTCAATCAGTGAGGGAGTTTCCAACCTCACTGATTATTTGGTGATCCGGGATAAATAAGAGGAAAAAGTCTTCTAAATATGTAAAAATAGATAGGGATAACACCCCTATCTATTTTTAACTTTTTTATTAAAAAGCTACTGAACAAACCTTGATGACAGGATGTGGATGTATGAAAATGGTACTTTTTATAATTGTCGGTAGTCTATTCTTAGTTGCCAGCTTTTTCCTTTATCAAAACTCGTTAGGGGCCATTCCATTTCTGCTAGCATCCATTTTTTTATTCTTTTTAGTACATAAAATCCAATCCACATCTGAAAAGGAAGAAGTGGGAAATTCAGTAAAAAATGGAGATCATCACAAAAAACAATAATAAATGGGAAAACAGTAGCATAAATGAATTTAAATTGTTTATAATGAGAAAAGCGGAAGACGGCGTTTAGGGGCGACAGGCAAATGTTCCTGAACCTAGAAAGGGCGAATTTACCCTTGATAGGTTCAGGGTTATTTGACCCCGAGCCCCTGCCGTCCGTAGCTGGACAAAGAAAAGCGGAAGACGGCGTTTAGGGGCGACAGGCAAATGTTCCTGAACCTAGAAAGGGCGAATTTACCCTTGATAGGTTCAGGGTTATTTGACCCCGAGCCCCTGCCGTCTGCAGCTGGACAAAGAAAAGCGGAAGCGACTGTTCAGCGACATACAAATTTAGAGACTTCTGACGAGATAAAGGAAACACGGCGAAGCATGAGCCGATGTTGACTTATCGTAGGAGGAAGGCGTAAATTTGCTAGTCGCTAGGAGCTGCAGCTGGACAAAGAAAAGCGGAAGCGACTGTTCAGCGACATACATATTTTTATAGTAAAGCTGAACAGCTAGGACGCGCCGTTCAGGCGCAACGCTGTTCTAACTGATACCCTGTTGACTTATCGTAAGCAAAAGTCTTAAAATAGCTAGGCAAAGAAGAATAAATGCCTGTCAGGGAGAAATCTGCACTAAAAGATTTCTTGCTGTAGATATGTTTATAAAGGTTATAAATAATATAAAGGGAGCGAATTTCCAATGTTGCAACAATCTAAGGAAGAATTACAGGAGATGTCACTTATTGAGCTTGCTTTTCAAATTTTTGAAGCGAGAGGGGAAGCAATTTCTTTCCAGGATTTAATCGATGAGATGGGTGCCAATTTAGGTTTATCCAAAGATGAAATGCGAGAGAAAATGGTTCAGTTTTATACAGATTTAAATATAGATGGAAGATTTATGACACTTGGTGAGAATCGTTGGGGACTTCGCGAATGGTATCCTATTGATCAAATCGATGAAGAGGTTGTTATGCCAACAAAGCCTAAGAAGAAAAAGAAAGCGAAAAAAGCGAAAGATGAAGATGAACTACTTGAGGATTTGGAAGAAGAGGAACTTGATTATGATCTAGAAGATGAAGACCTTCTCGATGATGAGGAAGAGGAAGAGGATGAAAGCCTTGAAGCCCTACGGGAAGAGGAATTTGAAGAAGACGATGAATTCGACGACGATCTTCTTGAAGATGATGATAAAGACTATGATTTAGATGATGATGAGGAAGAAGAGGAAGAAGAAGAGGAAGAGGAAGAGGAATAATCCATCTGACTTCCCTAAAATTATTAAGTAATATTTTTTGAGCTCCTGAATAAGGACTGTTTTTTATAACCCAACACGTTCCAACTGCACAATTGTAGTGGGACGTTTTTGTTTTTAAAGGAAATAGGAGGGGCTTACTACCTTAACTCTTGCCAATCATGTAGGTCGATACCATTAAAGATATTAAAGGATCAAAGGCTTATAATATATGGTGAGGAATTAATTGGTGAACGTCATTGGCGTCATATGAAATTAATAATGCCAATCAGAAAAATGGGATTATTTACTCTGACTTTAGTCTAGAGTTACGTCTCGTTGAAATGTTGAAATCGCAAAATCGACCTTGGTTCAAACAAGGCCAATTTCTTAACTTCCGTCCAACATACCCATTATTTTATTGTTGCTTAAAAGTAATTATGAATAAAAAATTCAAAACAGCCATTTTTGTTCAATGAGTTTGCGCAAAAATGGCTGTTTTTATAGGATAAGGAATGGGGGAATTTGCCCATTTAGGAGGCAGCAAGAGGTTCCATCCTGACCGGTGCTACGACTGGAAATCGCGTACTTAGCTATCCCTTAAACCAAATGCCTTTCGCTTTTTCTTAGTATTCGGACAAGATCTCGTCTAATACAAACTTAATAGAGGTGTAAATATATAGGCCTCCTAATAAAGAGGGGAATCCGACTCTCTCTCCATCTTCATTGGGGATTAATGGTTTTATTACATAAGTGTTTATATGAACATCCGCTAAATCTTGAAGCTGTTGGCTATCTACCTTTTTGATACCAGAAACAGCTACAAAGGGTATATCATTTTCTTGAAGCTGTTCCGCTAATTGGTTAGCCTCCTGATCATCGGAGAAACGTGTGAAAAGTAAAACACGGTCAGTTGCTTTAAGTTCAGTGGGATCTTTTAAAACTTGGACATTTTGTAAAGCTTCTTGACCATGGGTTGCTTCGATCACAACACCTTCCATTTCTCCAAAGCCTTTTATATAAATGACTCCTTCTCCCGCAGAAGCTTGCGCTAATAGTCTCGCTCCATCTTCGATTGAATAAGCTTCCTTATCCATAATTCGGTTGAAAAGTCCTGATAATTGGGTAGTAAACATTTTCTGCATGCTAAAATTTGCTCCTTTCCCTATTCCTTTTCCCATTATACTGTTGAAATATGAAGAAAAAAAGCCGACCGCTCGGAAAAAAGGGGATTTTTGAAGGACTAAGTAAAATAAACATAGAATACTATCAAGTGTTACTGAATTTATATCTTAATATCTTAAGTGAAAATATGGAGAGGGAGATTAAATGACAAAAAAAATATTAATTGTCGACGATCAATTTGGTATTCGCATTTTGCTAAATGAAATTTTACAAAAAGAGGGATATCAAATCTATCAAGCTGCCAATGGACCAGAGGCGCTATCCATCACAGAAGAGCATAATCCAGACCTCGTATTATTAGATATGAAAATTCCCGGCATGAGTGGCCCGGAAATATTAGCCGAAATGAAAAAGATGGATGCTGGTATTGGAGTTATCATAATGACGGCATATGGGGAACATGAAATGATAAAAAGTGCCCAGAAATTAGGTGTTGTTGCACACTTTTCTAAACCGTTTGATATTGAAGATGTTCGTAAGGCGGTAAAAGAATACCTATTTGGAGGCAATACCGAGGATCATTTAGGAAGTTAGGTATATTATTCCAATAATAAAATCGTTGGTAATAAATAAGTGAATTTGGTATGATAGGAAAGGAAGAAAACTAACCTTTAGGATATAGTCCTAGAAAAGCACAGCAGTGCGCAGTTTAACCCAGAGGAGGAAGAAGCAATGCCATTAGTTTCTATGACTGAAATGCTTAATAAAGCAAAAGAAGAAAAATATGCAGTAGGTCAATTCAATATTAATAACTTGGAGTATACACAAGCAATCCTTCAAGCTGCAGAAGAAGAAAAATCACCTGTTATTCTAGGTGTTTCTGAGGGTGCAGCTCGTTATATGGGTGGCTTTAAATTTGTTGTGAAAATGGTTGAATGCTTAATGGAGGAGTACGGAACAACTGTACCTGTGGCAATCCATCTAGATCATGGTTCTAGTTTTGAAGCATGTGCGAAAGCTATCCATGCTGGATTCACTTCAGTAATGATCGATGCTTCTCACGATCCATTTGAACAAAACGTTGAAACAACCGCTAAGGTCGTAGAACTTGCGCATTTCCATGGGGTATCGGTTGAAGCTGAGCTTGGTACTGTTGGTGGACAAGAAGATGATGTATCAGGAAGCATTATTTATGCTGATTCACAAGAATGTGCAGAGTTGGTTGAACGTACAGGTATTGATTGCTTGGCACCAGCATTAGGTTCTGTTCATGGACCTTACAAAGGTGAGCCAAATCTCGGATTCAAGGAAATGGAAGAGATCGGAAAATTAACAGGCATGCCATTAGTTCTCCATGGCGGTACAGGTATCCCAACTGAAGATATTCAAAGAGCAATTTCCTTGGGTACTGCTAAAATTAATGTGAATACAGAAAACCAAATTTCTTCTGCCAAAACAGTACGTGAAGTGTTAGCAGAAAATCCAGATCTTTACGATCCACGTAAATATCTTGGACCAGCACGTGATACCATTAAAGAAACTGTTATTGGTAAAATGCGCGAATTTGGTTCCGCTGGAAAAGCTTAATTTAAACCGAAAACGCTAGGAACAGGAGCTAGACACGAAATCACAGGGTACCTTTAACGGTGATACGAGGAAGAGACATACTGTGCTTTTCGTTGGATCAGTTTTTAAACGAACTTTGGCTAATTGCGCGTCATGGCGCAACCCCGATGGGGCTTAGAACTGATTAAAGGCTAGCTCCATTTATACTTATTTTTAGAAAACGAATTGACGATGGTGGCCGCTCGTTATAAGGGCGGTTTTCATTGTCCTTCCTTCAACGTTATCGCTCCTATTTAATGTTCTACAGAAAAAGATAGTTAATCTATTAATTGGGCCTCATATAATGAATTGATTACACAAATGTTAAAAATTACTACTTTTTTACATGTTTCGCCAAAATTCGTATATAATACTATATAACACTAGACCTGCAAGTAGCAGGTCCCAAAGGCATGCAACAGGATGTTGCGAAATTAGCCTTTGATCCTTAGGCCTACAGGATGTAGGTCACAAAGGCGTTGCAACAGGATGTTGCGAAATTAGCCTTTGATCCTTATTAATCGTGAGAAAGGACGACTAAGATGGAAAAGCTTAAAATTGCAGGTGGTTATCCTTTAAAAGGTACGATTAAAGTAAGTGGGGCTAAAAATAGCGCCGTTGCCTTGATCCCTGCGACACTCTTGGCTGAGTCGCCTGTGACAATAGAGGGCCTACCTGATATTTCAGATGTTCATACTTTAAAGGCATTGCTCGAAGAAATTGGGGGCGGTGTTCAATTTGATCAGGGAATTATGACGGTAGATCCTACGAATATGGTCTCAATGCCTTTACCAAATGGAAAGGTGAAAAAATTAAGAGCTTCTTATTATATGATGGGAGCAATGCTGGGGAGATTCAAAAAGGCTGTAATTGGTCTTCCAGGTGGGTGTCATTTAGGACCGCGTCCCATTGATCAACATATAAAAGGCTTTGAATCCCTTGGAGCAAAAGTTACAAACGAACAAGGGGCTATTTATTTACGGGCAGATGAGCTTCGTGGTTCACGCATTTATCTAGACGTTGTTAGTGTTGGAGCAACTATTAATATTATGTTGGCTGCTGTCAAAGCAAAAGGACGTACTATTATTGAAAATGCAGCTAAAGAACCAGAAATTATTGACGTAGCAACACTTCTAACAAATATGGGAGCGAAAATCAAAGGCGCGGGGACAGATGTCATCCGAATCGATGGTGTGGAAACATTAAATGGTTGTCGCCATACAATTATACCTGACCGTATTGAAGCAGGTACATACATGATTTTGGCTTCAGCAGTAGGCGAGGGAGTCCTTATTGATAATGTGATTCCTCATCACCTGGAATCTTTAACAGCCAAATTGCGAGAAATGGGCGTTCAAGTAGATGTTGGAGATGATCAAATCTTTATTGGTAAGGGAGATAAGTTTAAGCCGATTGATATTAAAACTCTTGTCTATCCTGGTTTTCCGACAGATTTACAACAACCATTAACGGTTCTATTAACAAAGGCTGAAGGTTCCTCCATTGTAACTGACACAATTTATTCTGGACGATTTAAGCATATTGATGAATTAAGACGGATGAATGCAAATATCAAAGTAGAAGGCCGTTCGGCTATTATTAATGGTCCGTCTGAATTACAAGGTGCAAAAGTAAAGGCATCCGATCTTCGGGCTGGTGCCGCTTTGGTTATTGCTGGCTTACTTGCTGATGGGGTTACAGAGGTATCAGGTCTAGAGCATATCGACCGTGGATATAGTGGATTGGTCGAAAAGTTAAATGGACTTGGTGCAACCATTTGGCGTGAGAAAATGTCAGAAGAAGAAATGGAACAAATAAAGAACGCATAGGTCTATATAACTTGAGATAGTTGGCGTTCCTTACTATAGGAAGTGATGAACTTTGTCGCTCATCCTTAAAACGCATAAGTTATTAAAAAGAATGCATGAAATTGAATATATAGAGTATAAATAGTCATTAAAAAGGGGAGTCTGAGGTATGAAAAAGACTCCCTTTGCAAGTTTTACCAATTCCGTGTAATATAGAGACATCTTCAAAGCATCCTACTCTTCATTGTGTAGCTAACTAGCATCCTTCCCATATATCAACAAGAGTATTATTTTATGAGTTGAATGAATCGTTGTATTTGTCTTTATTATTTTTAATATTTTTCGAAATTAAAAAAGTGTGGTGTCATAATGGCGGATTTAAATATTTCCTTACTTGAGGATATGAAGTTAAAAGAATTATATGAATTAGCTAAGGAATATAAAATTTCTTATTACAGTAAGTTAACAAAAAAAGAATTGATTTTTTCAATTTTGAAGGCTCGTGCTGAACGAGAAGGCTTTTTCTTTATGGAAGGTGTTTTGGAAATTATTCAATCTGAGGGGTTTGGTTTTCTAAGGCCGATTAATTATACAGCTAGCTCAGAAGATATTTATATTTCAGCTTCGCAAATTCGTCGTTTCGATTTAAGAAATGGTGATAAAGTCTCCGGTAAAGTTCGGCCTCCGAAAGAAAACGAACGTTATTTTGGATTGCTTCATGTCGAAGCGGTCAATGGAGAAGACCCTGAAAGTTCAAAGGAACGCGTTCATTTCCCTGCGCTTACTCCTCTTTATCCTGACCGTCAGATAAAATTGGAAACGACCCCAAGCAATCTATCAACAAGAATCATGGATTTGGTTTCACCTGTAGGTTTTGGTCAACGGGGCTTAATTGTTGCTCCACCGAAAGCAGGAAAAACAATGCTATTGAAGTCGATTGCCAATTCTATTACAACCAATCACCCGGAAGCAGAGTTAATTGTATTATTGATAGATGAACGGCCTGAAGAAGTAACTGATATTGAACGTTCGGTTGATGCTGATGTGGTTAGTTCGACATTTGACGAGGTACCGGAAAATCATATTAAAGTAGCAGAGCTGGTATTAGAAAGAGCAATGCGACTAGTGGAGCATCGGCGAGATGTAGTCATTTTGATGGATAGTATTACACGATTGGCCCGTGCCTATAACTTAGTGATCCCGCCAAGTGGACGAACTCTCTCGGGGGGGATAGATCCTGCTGCATTTCACCGTCCGAAACGCTTCTTTGGCGCGGCACGAAATATTGAAGAGGGTGGAAGTTTAACCATTCTAGCAACTGCACTTGTCGATACAGGCTCAAGAATGGACGATGTTATTTATGAAGAGTTTAAAGGTACAGGAAACTTAGAGTTGCATCTGGATCGCTCGCTGGCAGAAAGAAGAATATTCCCTGCCATTGACCTTCATCGTTCTGGAACAAGAAAAGAAGAACTACTTATTCCAAAGGAGCAATTGGATAAACTTTGGAAATTGCGTAAAGCGATGTCAGATACACCGGATTTTATGGAAAAATTCATGCGCAAATTGAAGAAGTCTAAAACGAATGAGGAGTTCTTTAATATGCTTACTGAAGAATTAAAAACACGGACAAACAATAAAACATTAGTGTAAATCATATGTTTTTCAGTTAAAATATAATTCTCATTTCCTTAATGGAAGCATTACTTTGATAGTAGAGAAATTGTTTCCAATAGAAATTCGTCGAAAATAATTGCATTCTAAATGCAGTGTTGATATAATAAAAAATGTGTTTTTATTGCATAATATGAACACAAGTTTTTCGGATTGTAATTTAACTCTGTTTCAGCAAATGATTCAGGGCATAAGGAGCTGAAAAGAATGAAAGCAGGAATTCATCCAGAATATAAAAAAGTTATGGTTAAATGTGCATGTGGAAACGAATTTGAAAGTGGTTCTGTAAAAGACGCAGTACGAGTTGAAATTTGCTCAGAATGTCATCCATTCTACACAGGACGTCAAAAATTTGCTTCTGCAGATGGACGTATTGACCGATTCAATAAAAAATACGGCCTTAAACAAAAATAAGAGCTGTAGATTAAAAAACAGGCAAGTACCTTTGCCTGTTTTTTTAATGCTAAAAAATGAAAAGAATAACATAGAAACGAAAAAGCAACTTTAATCATAATACTAATAAGAGTGCTTTAGTTGCTGAAGAGGGAGGAGTTTTAACTTCATGGAAATGATGAAGCAATTAGGCTGGATAGAGGTTGTTTGCGGAAGCATGTTCTCAGGGAAATCAGAGGAACTAATCCGTCGCGTGCGCAGAACGATATTTGCCAATCAAACTGTTCTTGTGTTTAAACCTCAATTAGATGATCGCTATAGCATAAGCGAAGTAGTCTCTCATAATGGAACAGCAATTATGGCGGAAACGATCATGTCTCCTACAGATATACTTCGCAGAATTGATGAAGGTACAGATGTGATTGCAATTGATGAGGCACAGTTTTTTGATGAGAGTTTAGTGCCGATTGTACAACAATTAGCAAACCAAGGTCATCGGATTATTATTGCCGGATTAGACCAGGATTTTCGCGGAGAGCCATTTGGACCAATGCCTAAATTAATGGCGATCGCTGAGCAAGTAACCAAGCTTCAAGCTGTTTGCGTAGTATGTGGTTCACCTGCTAGTCGTACCCAACGGTTAATTAATGGCAAACCGGCTTATTATGAAGATCCAACTATTATGGTAGGTGCTGCTGAGGCCTATGAAGCACGCTGTCGCCATCATCATGAAGTTCCTTCAAAACAATCCTCACCTACATATAACCGAGCACTTGAAAATCAGGAAGAGACTATCTAGTCACTAAAATGAAAGAATATGGACGTTATGATGTTGGGAAACAGCAGCCGAATTCGGTTTTTCCGTGGAATGGTTTGCTTTGAACCAGGTCAACGTTATATTATAGTAATCATGGAAGCCAATTTTTGAGGTGAAAAACATGTTTGATAAATTGCAATCTGTTGAAGAACGATATGAGAAGTTAAATGAGTTATTAAGTGATCCAGAAGTAGTTAGTGATTCTGATAAATTAAGGGAATACTCAAAAGAACAATCCAGTATTGCAGAAACAGTTGAAGTATACCGAGAATACAAAACAGCACAAGAAGAATATCAAGATGCTAAAGACATGTTAGATGACAAACTAGATGATGATATGAGAGAAATGGTCAAAGAAGAAGTCAATGAGCTTCAAGAAAGGCTTGGCAGCTTGGAAGAACGATTGAAAATCCTTCTTATTCCAAAAGATCCAAATGATGATAAAAACGTCATTATGGAAATTCGTGGGGCTGCTGGCGGGGATGAGGCAGCATTATTTGCAGGTGACTTGTATCGGATGTATAGCCGTTATGCAGAGGCGCAAGGCTGGAAAACGGACGTGATTGAATCTCATTCAACCGGCCTTGGAGGTTTTAAAGAAATTATCTTTATGATTTCAGGGAATGGCGCTTTCTCGAAATTAAAATATGAGAATGGAGCTCATCGAGTTCAACGTGTTCCTGAAACGGAATCAGGTGGACGAATTCATACATCTACATCGACAGTAGCTGTTCTTCCAGAAGCAGAAGAGGTGGAAGTAGATATACATGAAAAAGATATTCGTGTCGATACTTTCGCTTCTAGTGGACCAGGGGGACAAAGTGTTAACACTACTATGTCAGCTGTACGTTTAACACATATTCCGACAGGGATTGTGGTCTCTTGTCAGGATGAAAAGTCACAAATTAAAAATAAAGAAAAAGCGATGAAAGTTTTACGTGCTCGTATTTATGATAAATTCCAACAGGAAGTCCAAGCAGAATATGATGCCAACCGGAAATCAGCCGTAGGTTCTGGAGATCGTTCTGAACGAATTCGTACTTACAATTTCCCGCAAAATCGAGTAACAGATCATAGAATTGGTTTGACGATCCAAAAGTTAGATCAAATTCTAGAAGGGAAGCTGGATGAAGTAATTGATACCTTGATCATTGAAGATCAATCGAAAAAGCTCGAGAGTGTGGAAGAATAAATGGAAACAAAAAAAGTATTTGAGGCCCTGAAATGGGCTTCTTCTTGTTTAAAGAAACATAATCGAGATGAGAATGCTGGTGAATGGCTCTTACAGTGGATTTTAAATGTAGATAGATCAAAATTGTTAGCGGAACAAAGAATGCCTTTAACAGAGGACCAATGGCTGCGTTTTGAACAAACAGTTACGCAACATGCTCTTGGTAAGCCGATTCAGCATATTATGGGCTATGAAGAATTTTATGGGCGTAAATTTAAGGTGAATAAGCATGTGTTAATTCCCCGTCCAGAAACAGAAGAATTAATCGAGGCTGTATTACACAGAATCAGTAATTTTTTCCCTGAAACAAGGGATTTAAGATTAGCGGATATTGGGACAGGTAGTGGCGCCATAGCCATTACCATGAAACTAGAATGCCCTGGATTAGAAGTACTCGCAACCGATATCTCTCAAGATGCTTTAAATGTAGCGAAGGAAAATGCGCATACATTGGGGGCGAATATCCATTTTCGACAAGGGGATTTACTTGAGCCCCTTATACAAGCAGGTGAAAAACAGGACATTATATTATCTAATCCACCTTATATTCCAGTGCACGATGTTCTTGATGAAGTTGTTCAGGAACATGAGCCAGCTTTGGCTTTATTTGCTGGGGAAGATGGTCTTGATTTTTATAGAAGATTCGCTTTGGATTTGCCAAAAGTCATTCAAGGCAAGGCGTTGATTGCCTTTGAAATTGGAGCGGGACAAGGAGAAGCAGTTGTTGCCTTGATGAAAAGCATCTTTCCAACAGCGCTCACGGAAACCCTATGGGATATTAATGGAAAGGATCGCATTGTCATCGTTCAATGCAAACCCTAGGACTCCAGGATGTAGTCAGAACGGCGTTGTGCCAGGATGGCACGCCTTTAGCCGTTCATCCTTTGTTAAAAAGTTTGTACGTAGCTAATCAGTCGCCTGCGCTTTTCTATGTGTCTAGCTCCAGTCTCCAGCATCTAGCAAATTAACGTTTTCTTCCTACGATAAGTCAACATCGATTCACCCTTTCGGTTCATCGTGTTTCCTATATCTCCGGCCTACAGGATGTAGGTCAGAACGACGTTGCGCCAGGACGGCACGCCTTTAGTCGTTCATCCTTTGCTGAAAAATTTGTACGATGCTAAGCGGAGACTTCCGCTTTTCTATGTATATGATTCTATTTTTCTGTCTATACTGCATTTGTAGAGGGGGCAGTTAGAAATGAAAAAGGAATATATGAAAAAAAGATTCTATCAAAAAAATATTGCGTGGATGTATATATTAGTTTTAGTGATGGGGACTGTAGTAAGTTTAGTTTTACCAAAATTGGATGTAGCACAGGCAACAGATCCTTTAGTAATACCTGATGAAGCGATTCGTTTACGTATACTAGCGAATAGTGATAAAGAAAAGGATCAAGCGGTTAAAAGGGAAATACGCGATGCTGTAAACGAAGAAATTAATGGATGGGTGGCTGAATTAACTTCACTTGAAGAAGCTAGGGAATTAATGATCTCACGTTTGGATGTCATTGAAGAAATTGCGAATCAAAAACTAAATGAAGCCAATATAGATAATACTGTACAAGTAGACTTTAATGAAGCGCAGTTTCCGACGAAACTCTATGGACAATATCTTTATCCGGCGGGAACATATGAAGCGATTGTGATTACAATCGGAGAAGGAAAAGGTGCGAATTGGTGGTGTGTACTTTTTCCGCCATTATGTTTTTTAGACTTCTCTAATAGTTTAGCTGTAAGTGAAGGTGTAGAAGAAACGGTTGAAGAAGAGAAAACAGAATCTTCAACTGAGGAGGAAACGGAAGTTCCTGAAAAGCAAGAGAAAGTTGAAAAGAAAGACAAAGGGCAAGATGAAGATAAAGAGCAGGACAAAGATAAAGATAAGACCAAAGGGCAAGAGAAAGATAAAGAAGGGGATCATACGGATAAAGAACCAGAGTCGGATATAGAGGGGTCTGGGGATAACGAAGAAGTTGTGGATACTGAAACAGAAACAGATATTGTAGTCAATCAAGAAGATGAAGTGGAAGTGAAGTTTTTCCTAGTTGAATTATGGGATAAAATCTTTTGAAAGTCTCTCTATGGAGGGATTTTTCTATGAATAGATAGGGGATTATTCGCAAAAAGAAATAAACCACTCTATTGTAAAAAAACTTGCTTTCTTTATCGCATTTGCACTGATAAACTAGTGGTGAGCAGAATTGGTTTGACTTTATTATATGTGGATAAACTCAGGTAACATAAGTTGTGGAGTAGAATAGTATCTTGACTTTGCATTAGAAAAGGTATTTTTAGTTGATTTGTTAAGAAAGTTTTGCGTTTAGGGCATACTTATGCACATAATCAACAGGAGTTATCCACTAGGAATGAACTAGTTATCCACAGATGGGGATAACTAGTTCGCCTTTTTAATATTGATGAATGAAGAAAGACAAATATAATGGTCTTTATAGTTTGAATAGAAATGGGGAACAAATTATGAACACAAACTATTGGCCTGTGGATAGTAATGTGGATAATATTGAAGGTTATCCACGGATTGCTGAGGCTGCGCAGTATATACGGGATAATCAAATAGTAGCTTTTCCGACCGAGACAGTGTATGGGTTGGGGGCAAATGCACATTCAGATGAAGCGGTAGCTCAAATTTTCAAAGCTAAAGGGAGGCCTGCTGATAATCCACTGATTGTCCACATTGCTGAATATCAACAGTTAGAAAAGCTGGTAGCAGGAATATCTAAGCAGGCGAAACTGTTGATAGATGCTTTTTGGCCGGGCCCCCTCACCCTAATTTTTCCAAAAAGTCCTGGGGTTTTATCTGATTTAGTCACAGCGGGGTTAGATACTGTAGCGATTCGCATGCCAAGTCATCCAGTTGCACTTGCCTTAATTCGGGCATCAGGCCTTCCTATAGCAGCGCCCAGTGCAAATCGTTCCGGGAAGCCGAGTCCAACAACTGCTCTCCATGTTCAACAAGATCTTAATGGAAAAATCGCGGGGATTGTAGATGGTGGAGCAACAGGAGTTGGCCTTGAATCAACGGTGTTAGATTGCACAGGTGAGGTACCGGTTATTTTGCGGCCTGGTGGAATTACCAAGGAAGAATTAGAAAGTGTTGTATCAGATAAAATTGAAATTGCTTCGAATTTACTAGAAAAAACGGATGCACCGAGAGCACCAGGAATGAAATATAAACATTATTCGCCCAGTGCTCCACTCTATTTGGTGGATGGGGAAGTAGATTGGATTCAAAGTTTAATTAATGAAAAACGTAAACAGGGTTTAAAGGTAGGTGTACTTGCTTCAAGTGAAACAAAACAAAAATATCAAGCTGACCTTATACTTAATGTTGGTAGTAGAAAACAGCTTGATCAAGTGGCACACCAACTCTATTACACCTTAAGGGAATTTGATCAGTCTCATGTTGATTTTATTTACTCAGAAGTATTTCCGCAATTAGGTGTGGGGGTAGCGATTATGAATCGACTTGAAAAAGCGGCTGGACATCATTGGCTAATTCAAGACAAGCAAGACTGATGATTATAATTTAGTATTCGGTTTATCGCGTGGGAAATATAAAACGATAAGCCGGTCAAGCAAATGGAATAGGCGAGACTCTTGATGGAAGTAAGAGAGCGGAAGGGCCGAGCTTGAGTAGACTTGATACTCGCCCGCGGAAAGGGAGCATATGCCATTTGCGTCATTCAAAAACTATAACTTATTCCACATTATTTTCCGACTATCCTAAATTATATTCTTTGTTCACTAATTTTTATCTCCTAACTACCTTCTAGTTTTATCCCTTCCCGCATATCTTTCCTTTAGAGGCATGTCCGAGGGGAAAGGGGAAATTAGGGTGCTTGCAGAGATTGTGACAATTGTGATCATGGCTTTTGCGGTTAGTATGGATGCTTTTTCGATATCTTTAGGTATGGGTGTATATAAAATCAGACTTAGACAGATTTTTTATATTGGGATAGTCGTCGGTATCTTTCACTTATTAATGCCCTTAATTGGAATATTTGCTGGGCATTTATTGTCAGGTACCTTTGGAGAGATTACCATATATATTGGTGGGCTTTTACTTATTATATTAGGACTGCAAATGGTTCTAACTATATTTCGATCTGATGATAGCTCGGTTATCCCTGTTGGCTGGGGGGTATTCCTTTTTTCTTTCTTAGTAAGTATAGACAGTTTTTCGGCGGGCTTGAGTCTCGGTATCTTTGGAGCAAAGGCGGCGCTAGCTGTCATTTGCTTTTCCACTATGTCGATCGGATTGACTTGGAGTGGTTTATTGATTGGGCGAAAAATGCAAAATATGTTAGGAATGTACGGCGAATTATTAGGCGGAATTATCCTAATTGCTTATGGAATTAAGCTATTAGTTCCTTTTCCGTGGTAATTCATAGTGTTGAAATGTTGAAGAAAAATACAATTGTTTTTGCTGTCTTTGACTAGTTACATAAGTTAGGAACTTGAAGTTAAATCATCCGAACCGTTGGAAGTTTTTTGTCTTTCTCCGGCTTCGGAATATTTGCTATGTTTTGAATAAATGGATCTCACTTTTTTCTGATCTAACTGGAAAATGCTGTCTTTTTTTCTGGAAGTATGGGATAATTTTTACAAAGTAATATACGGCCTTTTGGCCTATGTTTTTAAAAGGATATTTGTCATGTATAAAATTTGGAGGGATCATACAGTGAACGGTTGGAAAGTTCTCTTTATTTGTACTGGTAATACTTGCCGTAGTCCAATGGCAGAAGCTATTTTTAATCATAAATGGGGAAAGAAAGGGGTAGCGAAATCTGCAGGTTTGTTTGCGATGGAAGGCGAGAGTGCAGCCCAGAATACAATTCAAGTTTTACAGGAAAATGGAATTGAATGCATGCATCAATCCAAAGGATTGAATAAAGATGACTTAGATTGGGCTACCCATGTTTTTACTATGACGACTGGGCATAAAGATATAGTTATGAATTCCTATCCAGCTTATGCTGATAAAATTTTTACATTAAAAGAATTTCTGGGAGAAGACATAGGTTCTCTTGATGTAGTAGATCCATATGGGGGAGATGGAACAGTTTATCAAATGACCTTTACGGAATTAAATGAGTTGATTGGCAGAATGTTTAAGGAGTAACGAGATCTTACTATTGACAGGAGTAGGGATTATGACAAAGAAGCAGCGATATCGTTTTGGTTTACAGAAAAAGTTAGTCGTTTTTACGACTACATTAGCAATGATTACATTTTCGACGAGTGCTATTTTCTTGTATTTTGTTTATCCGTTTGTTGATCAATATATGAATGAGCATGTATTTACTATTCTTACTTTATTATTAGGTATTATTTGGTCAGGTATTCTTGCGTATTTAAGCGCCACCATCATGACTAAGCCACTTCATAGATTGAAAGAAGCTGCCTCAAGGGCTGGAGAGGGAGATATTGGGACTGATGTGGCGATCGGCAAAACTGATGATGAAATTAGAGCGCTAGGTCTCGCTTTCAACAAAATGTTAGGTAGTTTACGAGAAATTGTCCAGCAGATTGAAGGAAATATTACTCAAACAAATGCGAATGTAATTTCAATTTCACACAAATCTAAAAAAGTAACAGAAGAAGCGGAAAGTGTTGCACATACGATTTCTGAAATATCTTCTGGGGCTGAAAGCTCTGCCGCTGCTATACAAGCTACTGCGGAATCAGTAGAGGACATCACAAGACTGGCAAAACTTGTCCAAGATAAGGCAAGAAGATCAGAAAATATCTCCCAAGAAATGTTGACTGAACTTAAGGAAAGTCAAAAGGTCGTCGACTCACTCGTGGTAGGGATCGGGCAATTAGCAGATAGAAATGATCAATCTCTTAAATCTGTTAAAAGATTGGAAGACAATGCTTCTAAAGTAGAGGAAATCATTCATCTGGTAGGAGATATTGCCAATCAGACCAATTTGCTGGCGTTAAACGCGTCGATTGAAGCGGCACGGGCAGGAGAACATGGTAAAGGATTCGCAGTAGTCGCCGAAGAAGTTAGAAAACTAGCAGATGAAAGTGCAAATGCTGTCCATGGAATTACAGACCTACTACATAATATTCAAACAGAGGTTAAACATGTAGTAAAACAGATTTCAGAGCAAGTGACTTCTGTTGATGAAGAGGTAGAGAGAGGCAAACAAACAAATCTTGTCATTGGAAAAATGACAGAAACTATCCACCAATCGGCTATATCTGTAGCTGATATTTTGCAGTTAGTAGATCGACAAATGGAAAATGTCCAAGAAACTTCGGGACAAGCAGAAGAGGTTGCGGCGATTGCTGAAGAGACTTCGGCAGGAGCGGAAGAAGTGGCGCGGGTTGCGACTAAGCAAGCTCAGGATATGGAAGAAATTGATCAATTAGCGATAGCTTTGGAGAATCAAGCTAGCAAATTAAAAGACACAGTCGCCCGTTTTTATTTATAATAGTATTATGATCATAAGACCGTTCATATAAGTTCGTGTTCAAAACAGAGGATAAAAAGCCTGAGTTGCCCAATGTATGGATATAATCCTAACGTTCATTTTAATCTTCTCATACTTCAATGGTTTGGACAGGCTGTTCTGTTTTCTACGTTGCCATAGAATGTGTCCGTACATAGTCGAGGTTCCTCACACGACAAGTTTATTTTATAGTCTTTATGAACAATCTTTATAAGAACGGTCCTTACTTTTAAGGAGGCAATCTAAATGAAAGTAGCGCTAGCGTCAGACCATGGTGGGATTCACATCCGTGAAGTGATTCGTGAATTATTAGAGGAATTAGAAATAGAATATCAAGATTTCGGATGTGATTGCGAAACATCTGTTGATTATCCTGATTATGCAATGCCTGTAGCTGAGAAAGTGGCACAGGGGGAATTTGATCGCGGAATTTTGATTTGTGGAACAGGAATTGGAATGAGTATATCAGCCAATAAAGTTAAAGGGATTCGTTGTGCTCTTGTTCATGACGTATTTAGTGCAAAAATGACTCGACTTCATAATGATAGTAATATGCTGGCCATGGGCGAGAGAGTGATTGGGGCTGGGTTAGCAAGTGAAATCGCAAAAACTTGGCTGTTAACCGAATTTGAAGGTGGGCGGCACAAAAATAGAATTGATAAGATAAGCGATTATGAGGAAGCAGAAGTAGCAGCAGGAAGTGAAAGAGGAGAATGAGCAACACGGCTATAAAGAAGTGGAGCCAAGAAGTGGATCAACTTGTTCAAGGATGTAAAGAGCATTTTCAACTCGAACAAGGAAGTATTTTAGTTGTCGGGTGTTCAACATCAGAAATTATTGGTGAAAAAATAGGGACATCTGGCACAATGGAGGTTGCAGCAATTTTATTTGAAGCACTCCATAAATATGCGCTGGAAAAACAGCTTTACTTAGCATTCCAGTGCTGTGAACATTTAAATCGAGCGGTGGTGCTTGAAAAAGAAATAGCTGAAAAAAAAGGCTGGGAAAAAGTTTCTGTCGTTCCTGCTCCTTACGCGGGAGGCTCTATGGCAACATATGCTTATCAACATTTTAAGAATCCTGTTGTAGTAGAATTTATCCAAGCGGATGCGGGAATTGATATTGGTGATACTTTTATTGGGATGCATTTAAAGCATGTCGCTGTTCCTGTTCGAATCGAGCAAAAACAAATTGGGCATGCCCATGTCACAACCGCGATCACTCGGCCGAAATTAATTGGCGGTGCACGAGCGATATATAAATAGAAATTGGTGTCTATCAGGGGGAATTTCCCTCTGATTTTTGGTTTTATCGGGCTTATACGAGCTGTTCCTTGTTGAAATAGCGGCAGTGACAAAATTTATTTCTGTATTGAAAAACATGAACGTTTTTCAGATTTTAAGCATAAACGTTAAGAATTGGCAAAAAATAATCTAGAATATGCTTGCAAGGAACTTTCTGCGTGGTAGAATAAGAATGAATATACAAAAGTTGATACGGTCAAATAATAGGGGGAATGAGAAATGAGCATCATTGCCAAACAAGATCCACAGTTGTATGAAGCGATTCAAAACGAATTAAAACGTCAACGCACAAAAATTGAATTAATTGCATCAGAAAATTTTGTGAGTACCGCAGTTATGGAAGCTCAAGGTTCTGTCCTAACGAATAAATATGCAGAAGGATATCCAGGTCGTCGTTATTATGGTGGTTGTGAATATGTAGATGTTGCCGAAAATCTTGCTCGTGATCGGGCGAAGGAAATCTTCGGAGCCGAATATGTCAATGTTCAGCCACATTCAGGAGCACAGGCAAATATGGCTGTGTACTTTACGATTCTAGAGCCAGGAGATACAGTTCTTGGGATGAATCTATCTCATGGTGGGCATCTTACTCACGGGAGTCCGGTGAATTTCAGTGGGGTTTTGTATAACTTTGTAGAATATGGTGTAGATGAAGAAACTCATTATATTAACTATGAAGATGTACGCCAAAAAGCTGTGGAACATAAACCAAAATTGATTGTTGTTGGAGCTAGCGCATATCCTCGTACGATCGATTTTAAAAAGTTTCGTGAGATTGCAGATGAAGTGGGCGCCTATTTAATGGTGGACATGGCCCATATAGCAGGCCTTGTTGCAACTGGTCATCATCCTAACCCAGTTCCTTATGCAGACTTTGTTACAACGACTACTCATAAAACATTGAGAGGCCCTCGTGGTGGAATGATTTTATGTAAGGAAGAGTTTGGCAAAAAAATTGATAAATCTGTGTTCCCTGGAATTCAAGGTGGTCCACTTATGCACGTAATTGCGGCTAAAGCGGTAGCCTTTGGTGAAGTATTGACAGAAGACTTTAAAACGTATAGCCAAAATATCATTAACAATGCTAAACGTCTTGGTGAAGCTTTACAAAAAGAAGGATTAAAACTAGTATCGGGTGGAACAGATAACCATTTGCTACTCCTTGATCTGCGCTCAGTTGGTTTGACAGGAAAAGTAGCCGAAAAAGTTTTGGATGATATTGGTGTAACTGTGAATAAAAATACAATACCTTTTGACCCAGAAGGTCCATTTACGACAAGTGGTATTAGAATTGGTACGCCTGCAGTAACGTCCCGTGGCTTTGGGCTTGAGGAGATGGATGAAATAGCATCGATTATTGGTTTAGTTTTAAAGAACCATGAAGATGAAACAAAACTTGCAGAAGCACGAGAACGAGTTTCTTCCCTAACAGCAAAATTTTCTTTATATGAATAAAATGAAAATCCACTTTTCTAACTGAAAAGTGGCAGAGTGTAGACAAAAGGGTTGGAAATCAAAATGATTTCCAACCCTTTTGCTATTCATACAGGATCATTCTATGAAAAAGAACCATAAATGCTCTCCTTATCGTTTCTATTACGCCATGGTTGGCGTTTTCCATGTCCAGCTGTCCAGCTTCTTAAGATGTAAGGCAGCAAAAGTCAGCATCGCCTGCATGGACATTTTCTTAAGTCCCCTAAGGGTATTGTCAGCATTTCCAGCTGTTCGCGTCCATTAATTTGATTCTTCGTCATCATATCCATCATCTCATTCAGTTAATAGGAAACACCGTTGATTGGAGCGGAGAGTGGCGACTCCAGCGGGAACAGCGCGAGCTGAAGACCCTGGACTGAGCGCAGCGAGGGAAGCGGCTGAAGCCGTGCCCGCGGAAAGCGTCCACTCGCAGCGGAAATCAACCTTTCTAGCTTTATCTCTAATTTAAAAGAAAAAAGACTGTAGGCAAACAGCAAAATTCATGGTGTTTGTCTACAGTCTGAATCCACTTTTCGTACTGAAAAGTGGATTTTTTAGATGGTTGAATCAATTTCATAATAGAGATTTTAGCCTTCAAATCCGAACAACGTTGATTTACGCTTCAGGTGGACGCTTTCCAGGGGGCGTGCGGTGAGCTAATCCCCCAGAAGTCGCCACCTTCCGCTCCAATCAACTAAGTTAAGGAAATACATGGACTAACAATTCATCTGCTTTAACAATAGCGCTCGTGTATTGAACATTAATAAGCAATGATGAAATTGACTCGGTTAAGAGAAATTTAATAGCTATTTTTGACATTGACCTTCAGTCAATTATTGTCTTAGACTTTGCTAAATTGCACATACTATTTTTAAGTAAAAAGATTCTATTCGAGATTCCAATTATTTCCCTTGCCCTACTAGTCCCTTTTCTGTAAAATAATCAAAGGACTGTTGAAGCTAAGGTGAAAATCAAATAGGTTCGGCAATATTTAAATTTAAAGGAGAGATACCATGGCCAAAGTATATGTGTTCGATCATCCTCTCATTCAACATAAACTTACATATATTCGGGATAAGAACACGGGGACAAAGGAATTTCGAGAACTTGTGGATGAAGTAGCGACTTTGATGATGTTTGAAATTACGAGAGAAATGTCCCTTAAAGAAGTTATGGTAGAAACGCCTGTAGCTTCTGCGAAAGCTAAGGTAATATCTGGAAAGAAACTAGCGATTATTCCAATCCTTCGTGCGGGAATTGGAATGGTGGACGGAATACTAAATCTTATTCCAGCTGCAAAAGTAGGCCATGTTGGTCTTTATCGTGACCCTCAAACACTAAAACCAGTAGAATATTATGTGAAATTGCCGAGTGATGTCCATGAGCGGGAATTAATTCTTGTGGATCCAATGCTAGCAACTGGTGGTTCAGCTATCGCTGCAGTTGATTCGTTAAAAACTCGTGGTGCAAAAAATATTAAATTTATGTGTCTTATTGCTGCTCCAGAAGGAGTAGAAGAGATGAAAAAAGCCCACCCAGACGTAGATATTTATATTGCAGGATTAGACGAAAAATTAAGTGAACAAGGCTATATTATTCCAGGACTGGGAGATGCAGGGGATCGTTTATTTGGAACAAAATAATAGTCTGATATTTGAAAGAGTGGGGATCTTTTCTTTCCTCATTAATCAAGTTAAACACAGGCTAAATTCGCCCTACTGCGGAACCGCCTAAGTGACACACCAGTAGCTCACACACAAATTTATGAATCTTGACACGGTGAATAGAGCACACTAATGTGTGTTTCACAGCGTGAACGTAAATTTGCTTGTTACTAGGTACTGGAACTGAATGAAGGAAGTGCATCCCCACCTTTGCTTATGCAAATTTTTTAAGCTTTGAGGTGGGGTTAATACTACTATGAATGGGGATAAACATAAAAGCTAGCCAGATCCAAAATCATAAATAAACGCTTGAAACCGTTTAATAAAAGTTAATCACGCTTCGAGCGTTCTGGGAAAAGGAAGTGATTTACAAATGGAGAAGAAAATCAAAGTAATGTCCGTTTTTGGGACAAGGCCAGAAGCGATAAAAATGGCTCCGTTAGTTTTAGAACTTCAAAAAAGAACAGCTCAATTTGAATCGATCGTGACAGTTACGGCCCAACACCGCCAAATGTTGGACCAAGTTTTAGAGATATTTGCTCTCCGCCCTGATTATGACTTAAATATTATGAAAGACCGACAAACGTTAATTGATGTTGCCACCCGGGGGTTAGCAGGTCTAGATAATATTATGAAAGAAGCGCAACCAGATATTGTTCTCGTCCATGGAGATACATCAACAAGTTTCATTGCTAGCTTAGCTGCCTTTTATAATCAAATAGAGGTAGGTCATGTAGAGGCGGGTCTTCGGACTTGGAATAAACTTTCGCCGTTTCCGGAAGAAATTCATCGTCAATTAACAGGTGTATTAGCGGACTTGCATTTTGCGCCAACAAAGGCGTCAGCCGATAATCTATTACAGGAAAATAAGCGTAGTGAAAGTATTTTTATTACAGGGAATACAGCAATTGATGCTTTACAAACGACAGTGAAAAATGAGTATCATCATAAAGTATTTGATAAGATTGGAAAAGATCGTCTTATCCTGATGACGGCTCATAGGCGGGAAAACTTAGGTGCGCCAATGAGAAATATGTTTCAGGCGATTAAAAGAATTGTAGAAGCGCATCCTGATGTACAAGTTGTTTACCCTGTCCATTTAAATCCCCTTGTTCGAGAATTAGCTGAAGAAATATTAGGTGGGCATAATCGCATTCATTTGATTGAACCTTTAGATGTAATTGATTTTCATAATTTCGCAAATCGAGCTGATTTAATTCTGACTGATTCTGGAGGTGTTCAGGAAGAGGCACCTTCTCTTGGGGTTCCAGTTCTTGTACTTAGAGATACAACAGAGCGTCCTGAAGGGATTCAAGCGGGGACTCTTAAACTGGCGGGAACAGAAGAAGAGAGAATTTACCAATTGGCAAATGAACTGCTCACGGATCAAGAGGAATATAATAGAATGGCTCATGCTTCTAATCCTTATGGAGATGGGAGCGCATCTGAAAGAATTTGCAACGCGATTTTATATCACTTTAATCAAAGTTCGGTGAGGCCAGATACCTTTGAATAAATGGTTTTAAATGGCTTTTAGAATGAGGCTCATAAAAAGCCGAAAATTGGAAAGAAATTTATGGAAATTATGTGAACGAATTTAGAATAAAATAAAAATCCCCTGTACTAAATTAATAGAAAATCAATTGACTTTGATATAGTGCTATTGTATGCTAAAAAAGGCTGTGGATAAACAGTCAAAACCACGTAATATATAAGCGATGGGACCACTTACATAAAGAGGTTTGTTTTATGCGAAATAGGTCATGCCTTATACGCACATTATGTCGTAGTTCGTCTAATCATAATCTCAGTTAAATGCGATCTTTATATCATTTTACTGTAAAACAGCAGAGATCTAGGTAGCGTTTTTCTCGTGGTCATCATCTTTAGCTATACTGCTGTTTTTTTCTACAGGTTAGCCTCCAAGCTTACGACTTTGGGAGATATCTAAATGTCAGAACTTCAACAAGTATTTAATAGACACTGTAAATATATGCTCTATTTCCTAGCCATCTATTTTTTAGGTTGGGGATTTACAGAATATAAAACTATATTTATGGGTCTAATTTTAGGGACCTCCGTAAGTCTTTACAACCATTGGAATCTTTATCGGAAGACAATAAAACTTGGACTGGCTATCACAGAGGGGAAAAAGGTTTATGGTATGGGAATGTTGATGCGTATGGCAGCTGTTATATTAGCGGTCTATGTAGCAATGAAATTCCCCGATGTTTTTCATTTAGTAAGTGTTATAATAGGAATAGTGACTGCTTATGCAGTTATTATGATAGATTTTGTAGTCCAGCAAATTTTCAACTCCCGAAAGTAGTGGGAAGAGAGGTGAATCTGATTTGGAAGAACATGGAACACCGTTAGTCAAGTTAGCGGGGCTTACGTTTAACCTTTCCAATGTCTTAATGATCACCGTTACGGCTCTGATTGTCATTCTAATCGCTGTAATTGCCACAAGGAAATTAGAAATGAAACCAACCGGCATGCAGAACTTTATGGAATGGATTATGGATTTCGTAAAAGGGATTATTAATAGCAATATGGATTGGAAGACAGGTGGAAACTTTCATCTATTAGGCATCACGTTACTCATGTTTATCTTTGTAGCAAATATGCTAGGATTGCCAATGGCTGTTATAGTCCAAGATGAACTTTGGTGGAAATCACCAACAGCTGATCCTGTAGTAACCTTAACATTATCTGCGATGGTAATCGCTTTATCACATTATTACGGTGTGAAGATGAAAGGATTCAAGGAGTATGGTAAGGATTATTTCAGACCAGTGGGATTTATGTTTCCTTTTAAAATTATTGAAGAAGTGGCCAACACAATTAGTTTAGGACTACGTCTTTACGGTAATATCTATGCGGGGGAAGTTTTAATTACGCTATTAGCAACAATGGCTGCAACGGGAATCGTTGGAACGATTGGTGGTTTTATACCTTTAATGGTATGGCAAGGATTTAGTATTTTTGTAGGTGCACTACAAGCCTTTATCTTTACTATGTTAACGATGGTTTATATCTCACATAAAGTGAGTTCTGACCATTAATATATACCCGTTATACATAACGGAAAACATATCTTTTTATATAAACGAGGAGGAAAATAATAATGTATGCAATCTCAGCAGCAATCGCAATCGGTTTATCAGCTCTAGCAGCAGGTCTTGGTAACGGTATGATCGTTTCTAAAACAGTTGAAGGTATGGCACGTCAACCAGAAGCACGTGGAATGCTTCAAACAACAATGTTTATCGGTGTTGGTATCGTTGAGGCGATTCCAATCATGGGTGCCGTTATCGCATTTATGCTTCAAGGAAGATAATAGATGCTCCATTTGCCGATGAGGCGGTCCATTTACATGATGTAGTAGACGCCTAGTTTCGAGTTGGCGGAGTTCATTACTAGATGAAAATGGCGAAGCTTACTTAAAAACTTCGCCATTGCTTTATTTACAAAAATTTAAAGTGAATGAATCTTTGAATCATGTACTTAATCATGTCTGTTCAAAATAGAGGGTGGAGAGGGCGAGTCAGCTAAAGGCGCTGACGTCCTGTCAACAACACCGACTAGTACATCTTATAAGTCGAAAGGTCGTAGTGGCGTCAACTTAAGAACCAACGAGCTTTATCAGGAAGTGCTGACTTTCGACATAGGAAGTATCATTTGTTTTACAGTGGTATTTTTATCGGATTTTTGAAAAAACTCTTTTAGTAAATTGCCTTGATTTTGAAGGGAGTGAAGCATACCGTGCTTGCAAAAAGTTTGGTGCTAGGGCAGGCGTTTAATGGTGGAGATATTGCTTTCACCTTGATAGCGTTCTTAGTACTATTGTTCATACTTAAAAAAGTTGCTTGGGGCCCTTTAATGGGTGTTATGATCAAGCGTGAAGAATATATTGCCACTGAAATTGAAGAGGCAGAAAAAAGTCGAGTTGAATCCAGTAAACTGTTAGAAGAACAAAAAGAATTATTAAAGCAGGCTCGACAAGAAGCACAAGAAATGATTGAAAACTCCAAACAACATGGAGAGGTACAACGTGAGGAAATCGTTCAACTAGCAAAACAGGAAGCTGAACGTTTGAAAGAATCTGCACGTATTGAAATTGAACAAGAAAAAGAACAGGCAATCACCGCATTGCGTGAACAAGTGGCCTCATTGTCTGTTATGATTGCTTCTAAAGTAATTGAAAAAGAATTGAATGAAGAAGATCAGCAAAAACTTATCGATGAATATGTTCAAAGGGCAGGAGAGTAAGTATGAGCAAAAATGTTGTTGCTGAACGCTATGGTTTAGCCTTATATCAACTAGCCAAAGAACAAAACCAAGTGAACAAATGGGAAGAAGAAGTTCGTGTAGTGAAAAAGTCTGTGAAAGATAATCCAGATCTTATTACACTGCTTTCCTCTCCTAACCTTACAATTCAGCAAAAGAAAAATGTTGCGAAAGATGTTTTTGCTAAGTTATCTCCGAGTATAGTAAACACAATTATGCTTCTAATTGATCGGAATCGCCAAGATCACATAGTAGATGTGGCAAGTTCATTTATTGAATATGCGAACCAAGATCATGGAGTGGCAGAAGCAACTGTTTATTCTGTGCGAGCATTAACAGCATCAGAAACAGAAGCTATTTCGGCAACATTTGCAGCAAAAGTAGGTAGACGTTCTTTAAACATCGAAAATATTGTGGATTCTGAACTCCTTGGTGGCATTAAGGTGAGTATAGGAAATCGTATTTTTGATGGCAGCCTTCGTGGGCAATTAGATCGTCTTGCGAAAACATTAACGACTTGATGAAGTCTTTTGAAAAATGAGGGGTGAAATTCATGAGCATCAATGCTGAGGAAATCAGTGCGCTGATAAAAAAGCAAATTGAAAATTATCAGGCTGATATGGAAGTAAGTGATGTTGGTACAGTCATCGAAGTCGGGGATGGTATTGCCCGCGTATATGGACTGGACAATGTCATGGCTGGAGAACTGATTGAATTCTCTAATGGCGTCATGGGAATGGCGCAAAACCTTGAAGAATCGAATGTTGGGGTTGTTATTTTAGGTCCTTATACAGATATTCGTGAAGGTGATGAAGTTAGACGTACAGGACGGATTATGGAAGTTCCAGTTGGGGAAGAATTAATTGGTCGTGTCGTGAATCCACTTGGACAACCTGTAGATGGACTAGGTCCGATTCATACAACGAAAACTCGTCCAATTGAGTCTCCTGCACCAGGTGTTATGGATCGTAAATCTGTTGATGAACCATTACAAACAGGAATTAAAGCTATTGATGCCCTTGTACCGATTGGTCGTGGTCAACGTGAATTAATCATTGGGGACCGCCAAACAGGGAAAACAACAGTTGCAATTGATACGATTTTGAATCAAAGTGACCAAAATATGATCTGTGTTTATGTGGCGATTGGTCAAAAGGAATCAACGGTTCGTGGAACAGTTGAAACTTTACGTAAGCATGGAGCATTAGATTATACGATCGTTGTTACAGCTTCTGCTTCACAACCTGCCCCGCTTTTATACTTAGCAGCCTATGCTGGGGTAACAATGGGCGAGGAATTCATGTACAACGGTAAACATGTACTTGTGGTATATGATGATCTTTCAAAACAAGCTGCTGCTTATCGGGAACTTTCCTTATTGCTTCGCCGTCCTCCAGGTCGTGAAGCATATCCAGGAGATGTATTCTACCTTCACTCCCGTCTATTGGAACGTGCGGCGAAACTAAGCGATGCAAAAGGTGGCGGCTCACTTACAGCCTTACCATTTGTTGAAACACAAGCAGGCGATATTTCTGCATATATTCCGACTAACGTAATCTCGATTACGGATGGACAAATTTTCTTACAATCTGATTTGTTCTTCTCAGGTGTACGACCTGCGATTAATGCTGGACTTTCCGTTTCGCGTGTAGGGGGATCTGCACAAATTAAAGCAATGAGAAAAGTTGCGGGAACTTTGCGTCTTGACCTTGCGTCCTTCCGTGAACTTGAATCATTTGCTCAGTTTGGCTCAGATCTTGATAAAGCAACTCAAGATAAACTAGCACGTGGTCAACGTACAGTTGAAGTATTGAAACAGGATTTGAACAAACCAATTAAAGTTGAAAAACAAGTTATGATCCTTTATGCACTAACAAAAGGATTCCTTGACGATATCCCAGTTCATGATATTCTTCGCTTTGAAGATGGGTTATCTGCTTGGATGGATCATAACCGTGCAGAACTTTTAGAAGAAATCCGTACGACTGGAGTTCTTCCAGATGATCAGAAAATGGCAGATGCCATCAACACATTTAAGAAAACATTTGCTAAAAGCGAATAACGATATACTTAATTTAAGGGAACGACTCTGAACATAAGTGGAATGCATTTTTTCTAAGGAAGAGAGTGAAATTTTGAACAAATGTTCGATTATGGTTCCAGGTGTTAGGGGCTACGGTGTTGCGATTGACATTGCGAAAACAAACGCCTTGCACTTTCATTAAAATGCGTTCCATTTATGTATGAGTCTAAAATACTGGGAAAGGATGGTGAATTTAGATGGCCTCCTTACGGGATATAAAATCTCGCATTACCTCTACACAAAAAACGAGTCATATTACAAAGGCAATGCAAATGGTTGCTGCTGCTAAACTTAACCGTGCAGAGATGAATGCAAAGTCATTTGTTCCTTACATGGAAAAAATACAGGAAGTGGTAGCTAGTATTGCTTTAGGTAGTAGTGATGTGACCCACCCAATGTTAGAATCGCGTCCAGTGAAAAAAACTGGCTATTTAGTCATTACAGGTGATCGCGGATTATGTGGTGCTTACAATAGTAGTATTTTGCGTGCTGTTAATACTAAAATTCAAGAGCGCCATAAATCAAAGGATGAATATGCCATTATCGCGATCGGACGTATGGGACGAGATTTTTTCCTGAAAAATGATATGAATGTTGTTTTGGAGATCAATGGATTGCCAGATCAACCGAATTTTTCCGATATAATGGAGATTACAAATAAAACAGTTGCAATGTTCTCTGATGGAACCTTTGATGAGTTATATATGTATTATAATCATTTTGTTAGTGCCATGACCCAGGAAGTAACGGCCAAGAAAATTCTTCCACTAAACGAGATTGCCACTTCTACAAAATTGATGTCATATGAATATGAACCATCACCCGAGGCCATTTTGGAAATATTGCTTCCTCAGTATGCTGAGAGTTTAATCTATGGAGCACTTCTTGATGCTAAAGCTAGTGAACATGCAGCAACAATGACAGCTATGAAGAGTGCTACAGACAATGCTTCTGATCTGATTGATGAGCTAACATTATCTTATAACCGAGCTCGCCAAGCGATGATTACACAAGAGATTACTGAAATCGTTGGTGGAGCAGCTGCTTTAGAATAATCGTAAATGTTTTAAATTTTAGTGAACCCAGGTAGGAGGGGTAAGGATGAACAATGGACAGGTTCTACAAGTAATGGGACCGGTCGTGGATGTAAAATTTCCAAGCGGCCAGCTCCCTGACATCTATAATGCGCTTAAAGTGTCGTATAAAGCGCGGACAGAATCTGAAGTGAATATTGATTTAACATTGGAAGTAGCCCTTCATCTAGGCGATGACGCTGTTCGCACAATTGCCATGGCATCAACAGATGGAGTGCAGCGTGGTATGGAAGTCATTAACACTGGTGCAGCTATTTCAGTACCTGTTGGTGATGTAACACTTGGACGAGTTTTCAACGTATTAGGGGAAAATATCGATCTTGATGAAGCCCTTGGTAGTGATACACGCCGGGACCCAATTCACCGTGATGCACCAAAGTTTGACCAATTATCAACAGAGGTTGAAATTCTTGAAACTGGAATTAAAGTAGTTGACCTACTGGCCCCTTATATTAAAGGTGGAAAAATTGGTCTATTCGGTGGAGCGGGAGTAGGAAAGACTGTTTTAATCCAGGAACTTATTAATAATATTGCACAAGAGCATGGAGGAATCTCTGTGTTTGCAGGAGTTGGAGAACGTACAAGGGAAGGTAATGACCTTTACTACGAAATGAAGGACTCCGGTGTTATTAATAAAACAGCCATGGTTTTCGGGCAAATGAACGAGCCACCAGGCGCACGTATGCGTGTAGCTCTAACAGGTCTAACGATGGCCGAATATTTCCGTGATGAACAAGGACAAGATGTTCTGTTCTTTATCGATAATATTTTCCGTTTTACTCAAGCAGGATCTGAAGTATCAGCCCTTCTAGGTCGTATGCCATCGGCGGTTGGTTATCAACCTACATTGGCAACCGAAATGGGACAATTGCAAGAACGTATCACATCAACAAATGTGGGTTCTGTAACATCCATTCAAGCCATTTATGTTCCAGCGGATGACTATACTGACCCGGCCCCTGCAACAACGTTTGCTCACTTAGATGCAACAACAAACTTAGAGCGGAAACTTTCTGAAATGGGGATTTATCCTGCGGTAGACCCACTTGCATCTACTTCACGTGCCCTTTCTCCTGAAATTGTTGGGGAAGAGCATTATGAAGTAGCACGTCAAGTTCAGCAAACTCTTCAACGTTACCGTGAGTTGCAAGATATTATTGCGATCCTAGGGATGGATGAATTGTCAGATGAGGATAAATTGATTGTTGCCCGTGCTAGAAGAATTCAATTCTTCTTATCACAAAACTTCCATGTTGCGGAACAATTTACTGGACAACCAGGTTCATATGTTCCTGTTCAAGATACTGTAAAAGGCTTTAAGGAATTGTTAGAAGGTAAATATGATCATCTTCCTGAAGATGCATTCCGTCTTGTTGGAGGAATTGAAGATGCGATTAAGAAAGCACAAGAAATGGGTGCAGAAGTTTAATATAGGGAGGGAAAGTTATGAAGACATTACAAGTTCATATTGTCACTCCCGATGGCCCAGTTTTTGATGGCGATGTAGAGATGATCACCACAAAGGCAGAATCCGGAGAGCTAGGGATCCTTCCTGGTCATATTCCGATGGTTGCGCCCTTACAGATTGGTGCCGTTCGCCTCAATAAAGGCACTGAAACAGAATTTGTTGCGGTCAATGGCGGTTTCGTTGAAGTTCAACAAGAGAAAGTTACGATATTAGCGCAAACGGCTGAAAAAGCTGATAGCATCGATATTGCCCGTGCGGAGGAAGCTAAGAAGCGTGCTGAAAGCCGCTTACAAGGAAGCCAAGATGATGTGGACTTTAAGCGTGCACAGTTAGCATTGAAGAGAGCAATGAATCGTATAGATGTTTATAAACATCATTAATAGTGCGCAGTAAAGATAATCTAACACCTTCTGATCGTTTGATTAGAGGGTGTTCGTTTTTAAGCCGATAGGGATGTATGTAAGTCAGAACAGGACATGCTACACGGAATGGACAAATAACAGCAAGAGCAATAGGCTAAAACGATATGGGTCAGGACCATGGTATAACAAGATGTTGCGCCTTGACTTATAGATTGTCAAATAATGGAGGTGTTTTTATTTGCTTGAGAATTTAGGACAACAGGCGTTGATTAATATATTTTCGCATTTGTTTTTTATAGGTATAGCGTTTATTGCCTTACAAGCTCTTCATTTTGATAAATTACTTAGAGGTAATCGTGTCTTTCAGGCAAGATTATTGTATGTCCTTTTAACAATTGTGATTGGCTCAACAGTTAGTAACTTTTTCCTTGATTACTTGGATTGGTCAAAGCAAATACAGCTTCTCTTTTAGTATGCCAATCTATTAATCCTCATAGCTCCTAGGTTACGATGGATTTGAATTGTATAAATTTGCATAATAGCAAAATGAACTCTTGAAATATGTCCAATTATTAACAAGTAAATAATTTAATTGCATAATGGTTCTTTTTACCTGTTTGCAAAACGGGATCTTTTGTATAATATGTGTAATGATGCGTGCGAATTTTGTCGCATTCAGAGGTCAATTTTCGTCTGATCTTGCGTTATATTATTTGTATGACTTTCCCCCTAAAGGAAACAATGGTATTGAGGGGGAATGGAACATGAAAACAAACATTTATAAAGTTTTAATTCTGACTGGATTTTTTGCTATTTGTTTCAATTTAATTTTTAATGGGAATAAGTTGAGTGCGAAGACAAATATAGAGGATCTTCAACAATTAGCGAATTCAGTTGAAAAAGCAGATGGAACAATTATTGAATGGTCTCTGTATGCAAGAGAATCTGTTCAGCATTTGGATATGGATCAATACGTACTTCAGTATCCAGAAATGGAATGGACTGTTAAAGAGGATTCTTTGATAGGTTCCGTAAACAAAGGTACATATAGTGAAACTATTCAGGTTATGAACAACCAACATACAAATACTCCATTTATTTCATACGAGCTAACTGGAACTTACTGGGACGAAGAAACTGGGTTGCAAGCTTCGAAAATGGCTAGCCGTCGTATGGATACCCTTTTTAATGGTGAACCAACTTTGTTCTCTTGTATTAAAGGCGAATTCAATAATAAAATCAATGAATTTACCGAGCAATCTTTAAATAATATAATGCAATCTTTACAAGCAAAAGAAATTGAATCAATTACGGAACATAACTTTCGATCTGTTTCAGCATATTCCTCTCTTTTTACCCAAACTTTAGCATTAACGGATCAACAAATGAATATACAACTGGGTTTAAGAAACAGTGAATTAGGCAATGGAACGACTTTAGTGATCGGCACACCCATCTTGACGATTGAATATTAATATAAAGACTACGGACGCGGAGGGGAATTCTCTTGGAAAAAATCATCGTCCGCGGCGGTAACAGATTGAATGGCACAGTAAAAGTAGAAGGAGCAAAAAATGCTGTTCTTCCTGTGATCGCCGCATCATTATTAGCAAGTGAGGGAAAAAGCATCATTCGGGATGTTCCATCTCTCTCCGATGTATATACGATTGGCGAAGTATTACGCCATCTCAATGCTAATGTAGAATTTGAAGATAAAATCATTACAGTGAATGCCACGGATAATCTAAATATTGAGGCTCCATTTGAATATATGCGTAAAATGCGAGCATCAGTACAGGTAATGGGACCATTATTGGGGAGAATTGGTAAAGCACGTGTCGCTTTGCCAGGAGGCTGTGCCATTGGATCTAGACCAATTGACCTTCACCTAAAAGGCTTCGAAGCAATGGGCGCCAAGGTAAAGGTGGATAACGGTTTTATTGAAGCGACAGCTGATCGTTTAACGGGAGCAAAAATCTATTTAGACTTCCCAAGTGTTGGAGCTACACAAAATATTATGACTGCAGCTGTGTTGGCAAAGGGAGAAACCATTATTGAGAACTGTGCAAAAGAACCGGAAATTGTCGATCTAGCAAATTTCCTCAATAAAATGGGAGCTCATGTGAAAGGTGCGGGAACTGGTACAATCCGTATTGAAGGTGTCGAAAAGGTTTATGGTGCTGACCATACGATTATACCTGACAGAATTGAGGCAGGTACTTTCATGGCAGCTGCCGCCATTACAGGTGGAAATGTCTTTATCGAGGGAGCTGTTCCAGAACATTTATCTTCCGTTATTGCGAAATTGGAGGAAATGAATGTTACGATTATCGAGGAAGCAAACGGTATTCGTGTTATCGGACCAGACCGCCTAAAGGCTGTTGATATCAAAACAATGCCACATCCAGGATTTCCGACAGATATGCAGTCGCAGATTATGGCATTACTTTTGTGTGCGGAAGGCACAGGACTTATTACGGAAACAGTATTTGAAAATCGGTATATGCATGTGGAAGAGTTTCGAAGAATGAATGCTGATATTAAAATTGAAGGTCGATCTGTAATCATTACAGGTCCATGCCAATTGCAAGGTGCAGAAGTTTCTGCAACAGACCTTCGTGCAGCAGCAGCGTTGATTTTGGGTGGTCTTGCGGCTGACGGATATACTCGTGTCACTGATTTATATCATTTAGATCGTGGTTATTTAGACTTCCATTTGAAATTGCGTGCTCTTGGTGCAGATATTGAAAGAGTTACGGATGAGGTAAATGTAAAACAAGAAGAAGTTATTCCCGGAAATGTGACGGAAATCTCATAACATTAAATACAATAAAACCTGAACCCTTGAGAATTATTTCTTTCTCATGGATTCAGGTTTATTTGTATCAACTGTTTTAGATTAACGACTTGGCAATTCACATAATCATTAGATGGTTTACATAAAATTTAGCTATTTTCTTATAGACATAAAAGCTTGTCCTAGCCCATATATATGGAGAAGAACACAGAGATAAGATACGTGTTCAGTTTAGCTCTTGTACCCAGCAAACCTTTGGTACCTGCTTATGTAAGTTACATAGAATAGCCTTTTTGGCTATATACAGTAAACTTTATAAAAAGTGTACAAAAGCAATAAATTATTGGCGAGGACGACGAAGACACGCGAAAGCGATCAACTTTGCCGTTCATTCTTAAGTCAGTCGGGTGCAGCGCTTTTCTTAAAAATATGGATATGGAGGAAAGGCAAATGAAATCAATCAAGCCCATTCTTATTTCTGCTACACTTTTAATTACTCTAACATTCATCATCCCCTCCTTACTCGTGTTATTTTCAAAGGACGAAAAAGCCGTAGTTCAGGAAAAGGCAAAAGTTGAATCTCCTAAAAAAGAAACATCGGAGGTTCCGGAGCCAGATGTAGCTGTGTTTCGAAGTGAATCAAAAGAAATTGAAACCTTTCCGTTAGAGGAATATGTTACTGGTGTGGTAGCGGTGGAGATGCCTGCTGACTTTGAGGTAGAAGCTCTTAAAGCGCAAGCCTTAGCGGCAAGGACCTATGTAGTGAACTTTTTACTGCAAACAGATGACAATTCTGTTCCGGAAGGAGCAAATATAACTGATACAGTCACCCATCAGGTATTTAAAAATCAAGATGAGTTGAAAGAGCTATGGGGCAAAGACTTTGATTGGAAATATAAAAAGGTTTCAGAAGCTGTTCAAGCGACAAAGGGAGAAATTCTTACTTACAAAGATAAACCGATCACAGCTTCCTTCTTTTCAACAAGTAATGGATACACAGAGAATGCAGAAGAGTATTGGAAAGACAAAATCCCTTATCTGAAAAGCGTAGAAAGTCCATGGGATAGTAAAGCACCTAATTTTGAGAGTGAGAAGAAAATCCCAGTTAAGGAGTTTGAAAACCTTCTAGGTGTAAGTATTGGCTCTCAAAAGGAAGTCGGAAAGATTACGAGCAAGACTTCAGGTAATAAAGTAGCGACAGTGCAAATTGCGGATAAGACATTTTCTGGACGGGAAATAAGAGAAAAACTCGATCTTCGTTCAACTGACTTCCGGTGGGTCCGAGAAGGTGATTCCATTACCATTACAACAAAAGGGTATGGACACGGTGTGGGAATGAGCCAATATGGTGCCAATGGAATGGCACAAGCTGGGAAGAACTATCGAGATATTGTTCAACATTATTATCATGATATCCATATATCTGAGGCAAACCAATTATTTGATAAACAACTCGCATTTAACTCCTAGAAGTTGTTTTAAATGGGCTTAAATCTGGTTTAGCTGTGAAAACAAAAAAATCCAAACAATTAACGTGAGGGCGCATTTGTCGCCCTCACGTTAATTGTTTGGGGGATTGCAAAACGCAAGGGTGCTGTTCCCGACCCTAGCGTTCAATTGTGTGATCGGATGCAAAACGCAAGGGAATTGCTCGTGAGCCTCACGTTAATTGTGTGGCCGAGGGAAAATCGCAAGGAGGATGTTCTCACTCGTTACGGTAATGGTGAGGTCGAATGCAAAACGCAAAGGTGTTGCTCGTGTGCCCTACGTTAATTGTGTGGCCGAGGGGAAAAAATCGCAAGGATAAGGATCTCGACCGTCACGTTCTTTGAGTTGAAGAGAGGAAACTTGTCAGTCATTGCACCACGATTATTCCCTATGCTCTTACATTTATTGTGTAAAAGCAGTAGGCGAAAAGGGACCATTCGACTTGAAAAAGTAGCTGCCCCCAGTCGGAAAGCTGAGAAAAGGATGAGGGTGCAAAGAAAAAAACTAAATAGGCAGTATAAATTGGTAAATTCACCCAATTTGATAATTTTATGCATAAAAATTTAGTTTTGTCGAAAAATAACTGGATAAATTCTTTAGGACAAGTATATTATCTTCATTTCCTGTTCAGAATGATTGACAGAGGTGATGAAAATGAGAGAGGAAGAAAAGAATCAATCTTCTCAATGGAAAAAAGTCCTAAAAAAGCGGTGGGTATATCCAGCAATTTATCTTGCCAGTGCAGCCTTGATTATATCTGGGATTTTCTGGTTCCAGGCGGGGAATAAAGATGTGGCTGATCCGCCAAGTGTGACAGAAAATAATTCAGATGATTTGCTAGGTAGCAACAATAACGAAGATGCAGTAGAGGTTAACCAGTCACTTGAAAATGTGGATGTGCCTGTAGCAAATGTGGATGATGTGGAGTACATCACGGAATTTTTTGATATTAATGCATCTGAAGAAGAACAGGAAGCAGCACTTATTGTGGATGGAAACAAGTATCATCCTAATCTAGGAGTCGATATTGCGACAAAGGATAAGAAAGAATTTGAAGTTCTTGCAGCTTTAAGTGGTAAAGTTACGGCTGTACGCAACGATTCTTTGCTAGGAAATGTCATAGAAATTGACCATGACAAAGGGGTTACTACTATATATCAATCTGTAAAGGATATTAAAGTTCAAGTAGGTGACTTTGTTAAGCAAGGAGATCCACTTGCAACATCTGGAACCAGTCAACTAAATAAAGATGCAAAAACACATTTGCATTTTGAAATTAGAAAAGACAATCAGGCTGTAAACCCTCAAAGCTATTTTGGACAACCAGTTTCTTCGCTTGAAAAAGAGTCTCAGGTCGAAATGCAGGAAAAAGACCAAGCAGATGAAAGCTCACAAATGAATGAAGAAACGGAATCTGAAAGTCAAACGGGTTCTAATTTGGAAGACACTGATAAGACAATGAAAGATGATCAGACGAATGCCGAAGATGAAACCATGAAAGACGATCAGACAAACACTGAAGACGAAACCATGAAAGACAATCAAACGAATACTGAAGATGAGACAATGGAAGAAACTTCAAATTTAGAAATTCAAGAGTAACTTATAAAAAAGGCGAATCCGAATCTTTCGGGTTCGTCTTTTTTTAAAAGAATTTCCCCAGTTTAAAAATCCGCGATCCTTTTCTAGTTCTAGTTCATTTTTGCTATGAAAATTGTTTTCCAAAAGGAAATAATATAGATCTATTTTTATTAAACTGTCATTTCTCGGGAAATAATAGCATTATTTTTTATTTTATTACTAAATATAGCAAGAATTGCGGTCGATTAGAAATGGCATGCGATCATAGATATGCTCCTCTCGTTTTCTTACTCAAAGAGCTTAAGCTTATGAATAATACGAATTTAGGCATATATTTTCCAATAAGCCAATAAGTATATACAAACTGTACAAAACATTGTGAGTGTTTGAGGTGAGTGATCGTTCATTGGCATCCACATTTCGTTAAAGACATGCTTAGGTCCAGAAAAAGAGAAGGCTTTCAAATAAAAAATTCACTAAACAAATACCAGTTGCGAAAAGGGTGAGATTAACCTAGCGCGAGTAGATGTAGAAATGATATAAAAAAAAGACGAGTCTCATTTCACACTCCTCACATCCAAATTGGGGAGGGCGAGAGGTGTGCACGATTACATCAAAGAGCGAACAATCAAGATTGGTAAATATATCGTGGAGACAAGAAAAACAGTTCGTGTCATTGCGAAGGAATTTGGAGTATCAAAGAGCACTGTGCATAAAGATTTAACAGAAAGACTGCCAGATATTAATCCTGATTTAGCAAATGAAGTGAAGACAATATTAGAGTACCATAAATCGATTAGACATTTACGAGGAGGAGAGGCAACAAGGCAAAAGTATAAAAAGGAAGATGAAAAAGAAGAGCAACCAAAGATGGAGGCCATTAAGTAAGTCTAATGTTCATTAAGTTTTAGAATAGTGCAGGTGGAGAGCAGATATTATTTTTCTCCACCTGCACTATTCTTTTTCTTAGACACCTTCTTTTATAAATTAAGATGTTTCCTATTCACCCTAATCGATAAAAATCTGCTGTAGAGATGCTTTTTCTTAGATAATTTGAGATTTAAATAATTCGTTCTATAAACTTTAAATATTAAGTAAAATTTAGCTGAATTATTTCCAAAATCATACGTATTCATAAAAGGTTTGTGGTAAAATAAACAATTAGGGAATATTATATGGTGAGACTTTTTACCTGTTTACTCCATGACAAATTCCAACGGTATATATCACCGTAAAATAGGAACTTAATCTGCTTTTTTTAGGCAGTAATTTGAAAAATTATAAATGACAAATGACAAATAGCCCATACAAGTGCGTGTTCAAAAAGGAGGATAAAAAGGACCAAGAAGTTCGAGGCGGCGCAGTCTTCGAGCAGCGGAATGTATGCACTTAGATACATGAGCAGCGGAGAAGCAAGCTAACGAAGAAATTCGCAGTGTCATTTTTACCGAACTTTTTGAACAACCTTTAAGGGATTGAAAATAGAAAGAAGGGAATAGGATGTTTGCAAAGGATATCGGGATCGATTTAGGAACAGCAAATGTATTAATTCATGTAAAAGGACAAGGAATCGTCCTAAATGAGCCGTCTGTGGTTGCAATTGATCGTAATCAAAATAGAGTGTTAGCAGTTGGGGAAGAAGCTAGGCAAATGGTCGGAAGAACGCCGGGAAATATTATGGCTATTCGCCCGTTAAAAGATGGGGTCATTGCCGATTTTGATGTTACTGAAACGATGCTTAAACATTTTATACATAAACTGAATGTAAAAGGTTTTCTTTCAAAGCCAAGGATCTTAGTATGTTGTCCAACAAATATTACGAGTGTTGAACAAAAAGCCATTAGGGAAGCTGCAGAAAAAAGTGGTGGTAAAAAGGTTTTTCTTGAGGAGGAACCGAAAGTAGCGGCAATTGGTGCAGGAATGGATATTTTCCAACCTAGTGGGAATATGGTGGTAGATATTGGTGGTGGAACGGCAGATATTGCAGTTCTATCAATGGGGGACATTGTAACATCCTCTTCAATCAAAATGGCCGGGGATAAATTTGATCAAGAAATATTAAATTACGTAAAAAAACAGTATAAATTATTAATTGGTGAGCGTACGGCTGAAAATATTAAAATTAATATCGGAACTGTATTCCCAGGCTCCCGCAACGAAGAAATGGATATACGCGGCCGTGATATGGTTTCAGGACTTCCAAGAACCATTACAATTCATTCCAAAGAAGTAGAAGAAGCCCTTCATGAACCTGTAGAAACGATTGTTCAATCGGCTAAAATGGTTTTAGAAAAAACTCCACCAGAGTTATCAGCTGATATTATTGATAGAGGAATTATGTTAACTGGAGGAGGGGCCCTTCTCCATGGAATGGATCAACTGTTAGCCGAAGAATTAAAGGTACCTGTACTGATTGCAGAACATCCGATGGATGCAGTAGCAATGGGAACTGGCATTATGCTTAAAAATATAGATCTTGTAACACGCAGATCGATTATTTAACTTATTTAAAGGATGCCGATATAAGAAATAACAGATAAAAATGCAAAAATGAATAAAGGTGCGTGAAGGTTTATATGTTAAGAGGATTATCAGCAGCTGCTTCCGGTATGTACGCACAGCAACGCAAGACAGATTTAATTACGAATAATCTAGCCAATATGAATACCCCAGGCTATAAAGAGAGCCAATCCGCTATGCGGGCATTTCCAGAAATGCTTCTGCAAAAAGTGGGTGGCATGGAAACTCCTAATATACCTACAGAAGTGGGATCGATTAATACTGGCGTCTATATGCAGGAAACAATGCCAAGGTATGTACAGGGTGACCTGTATCAAACCAATCAAAATACTGATTTAGCTCTTACAAATGGTCCCAATGGTACCGTGTTTTTTACAGTTGAAGATCAAGATCAAATCAAGTATACACGTAACGGGCGCTTGGTTCTAAATGAAGAAGGTTTATTAACAACGACAGACGGGTTCCCTATACTGGACAGACAAGGTAACCAAATTACATTAGAAAGTGATCAATTTACCGTGACATCAGACGGAGCGATCATGGAAAATGATAATCAAGTTGCACAGTTAGGAATTGCAATTGCCGCAGACCCTCTAGGACTAATACAAGAAGGAAATAGCTTATTACGTATAGAAGAAGGGGCAGAAGAGCTCCCATTTGCGGATCAAGAACCCTTTACTGTTACGCAAGGTTTTTATGAGCGATCGAATGTAGACCCGTCTCGGGCAATGACAGAGATGCTTAGTGCCTATCGATCCTTTGAGGCCAATCAGAAAATTGTACAAGCCTACGACAGAAGCCTAGATAAAGCCGTGAATGAAGTTGGCAAAGTGAATGGATAATAGCGGATTTGAGTGCTAAGGAGGGGTCTTAGATGAGTCATATGATGACAACGGCAGTAAATACAATGAATCAATTACAGAAACAATTTGATCTAATCAGTCATAATATCAGTAACTCACAAACAACAGGGTTTAAAACTCAAAATGCTTCATTTGCTGAGTTAATGGTTCAATCTATTAATAATCAGTCTTCAGAAGAGAAAGAAATTGGAAGAGTGACACCCTTTGAGATTCGCCAAGGAGTAGGAGCTCGACTAACAAAGTTGCCGATAAACTTGGCACAAGGATCATTAAAGACAACTGACCGTCCTTTGGATATAGCATTTACTAGTCCAAAGCAGTTTTTGAAGGTATCTGATGACGATGCACTCAGATTCACTAGGAATGGTGCATTGTATCTTATGCCTCTTGATAATCAACAAGGGCTTCAGCTTGTAACCCAAGATGGCAACCCTATTCTTGATGAGAATAATAATCGCATTACCTTGCCCAATGAAATCAGCAATATTCAAATCAATGATCATGGCCAGTTAACGGCAGAAGGGTTAGCAAACCCGATACAATTGGGGGTTATTGAAGTAAAGAAACCACAATTACTTGAACAAAAAGGGGATTCATTACTTGGTCTGCCTGATGATCCGAATGTTGAGGCTGAAGAGATCTATACAGATTTAACAACTGGTGCTGGTCTTAGAGGAAATATTGAGATGCAACAACAAACCCTTGAAAACTCAAATGTAGATATCGGTGTTGAGTTATCGAATATGACGATGGTCCAACGCGCTTTGCAATTTCAATCTAGATCAATTTCTATATCAGACCAAATGTTGGGAATTATCAACAATATTCGTTAAAATATGATATGATAAAGTGAACTTTTATTCCAATGGACAAATCTTTCACAGATTTGTGTGAGGATTGCCCCTCACTAAAGATGTTAGCAAGTAAATTTTTCGTTTTAAATCATGGCAAATGATTAAAACAAAGGAGTTTATCGCAAGATGGCCAATCAAATCAGCCAAGAGAAAGTCCAGTCAAGAGAAAAAGTGAAAATGAAAGAACAAGGAAAAAAGATTAAAAAACAAGCAACTTCAGAAGAGAAACAGTCTAACAGACGAGTACGCATTAGGCTTATTCCTATTTGGCTTCGCTTGATTTTAATTATTATCCTTTTTTCGGCTAGCCTTGCGGGTGGATTAATGGTCGGTTACGGAGTCATGGGCGATGGTAAGGCTAAGGATGTTTTTAAAAAAGAAACTTGGACCCATATTATTGACTTAGTAAAAGAAGATAAATAGTAGAAAGCTCCAAACATGAGGTCCTCAAGATCTGATCCAGGATCTTGGGGCGACTGTTCGTACTTAGTTGTGCGCATTGGTATTTTTTTACATAGATTATTGAATCGGAAGGAGAGGACGAATGTTGGATATTCAACAAATTAAGGAAACCATTCCTCATCGCTATCCTTTTTTATTAGTTGACCGAGTTTTAGAAGTAGAAGCAGGTAAAAAGGCTGTTGCAATAAAAAATGTGACTGCAAATGAACCTTTTTTCAATGGACATTTTCCTGAATATCCTGTCATGCCAGGCGTTCTTATTGTAGAGGCATTGGCACAAACAAGTGGTATAGCTATGATGCAAACTTCAGAAAATGAAGGGAAACTCGGCCTATTTGCTGGTATTGATAAGTGTCGTTTTAAACGGCAAGTTATACCTGGAGATCAATTAAGACTTGAAGCAGAAATTACGCGTATGCGAGGTTCGATCGCAAAAGCGAATGTTAAGGCAACTGTAGAAGATGAACTAGTTTGTGAAGCAGAAATCATGTTTGCAATTCAGAAAGTGAAATAATAGTGGAAGCTGACAATGCACATAAGCATGTCAGCTTTTTATATTAAAGGGTAATTTTTTGCTAATTCGCGGGAGTCCATTTATTCGAGACATATTTTATTAAGCGAGACCTATCAGCTTTTCCTTCTAGAAAGGAAATAATTACTTTAAAATGGGGTATTCTATATATCGGTGTAATGATTGAAGTGATTGTAACTCTCCTAATGATTCCATTGTACTCTAATACACAAGCTAATTTTTGCTGCAACCCTTCTACTCAGCGATAACTCTCCACTGTATTTGTGATTGTAAAACTTACAATTATTAAGAAGCCATCCATTTGAGGAATAATGGAAAGCTGAGTCTAGAGAAAATGTTTTATTAAGTTAAAAGAAGGATATGGTATGTATAGGGAACAAGCACATATCTTCTTTTAGTCATCCGCTAAACACCTTATTTAAAATGAAAGAAAGTTTTTTGCAAGGTTTTACGGATTTTGGGAAAGCTAATGTCAGGCTAAGTGCAATGTTATATTTTATTGAATATAACAAAGCCAAAAAATTTCCGCCTATATGGGGCAAATCTGAAAGGAGCTTACCAAAATGAATATGAAATGGACAAAGTATCTAGGAGCAGCTGCCATCACTTCCGTATTACTAGTAGGGTGTGCAAATAATGATAATGATCAGAATCCGCCACCCCCAGTGAATGATAATGGAGTGAATGACAATGGAACCAACGATAATGGTGTAAATGACAATGGAGTGAATGATAATGGTGTCAATGACGATGGTGTCATTGATAATGACGGAAATGACACAGATATGAACGACACGATGGATAACAATTTAGATGGTAATGACAATATTAATAATAATGATATGACTGATGATAACAATAAAGACGATGACAGGAAATAAGCAGGGGAAATCCCTGCTTTTTCTTTTGGGAATTATTGTGAAGGTATTCACGTTTGTTAACTCCCAATTTAAGTCCATCCAAAAATCTGCTCCCTTACTCAAAATTTAAGTGCTTATAATTAAAGTCTCTTTTCATTAAGATAAATACATCGTTTACGTTTAAGGTGGGAACGGGATGAAAATGAACCCAGAACAAACAAAGAAAGCAAACTCCTATGTCTTGAATCCAAATAAAAGGTACAAAATCGCTAAATTAGGAAAGGATCTTATCTCCCAAAGACAATTACAAGTTATGGCGATATTAGGTGTCATTTGGATGATTATTTTTAACTATGTACCTATATGGTTTAATCAAAAGGTCGCGACTCCTGGGTGATGATCGTGTCACAGAGCATATAGCGACAAGCAAGGTCATCGGCCAATACGTGTTTGTGTAAATCAATGTTGCTCGGATTACGTGCTAAAATTCTATTATGAAATTGATTCTAGTCAATGTAATGACAAAGCTTTGAGAGACTTCCAAGAAATCGGATCTTTAATACAGGTAAAAGGGGCGTCCACTTTGCCATAGCTTGACGCCCCATAGATAAGTAAAAGCAGAAAGTGAATACGTAAATTTATGGTTTTAGAATTTTTTGCAAGGTTTGGATATTTGCTTCCATAATACTAAAATAATCTTCATGATTGTTCAGATCATCTTCAGTTATATATTCTAAATTATGAAGTGTTACAGGCGTGGCTCCTGTTTCCTTTTTTACGACATCAGCTACTTTAGTGATTGGCGTTTGATCATATACGATATAGGTAATATCATGTTCAGCCACTGTTTTCACAATCGTTTGCAATTGCTTTTGAGAAGGTTCATTTTCAGGGTTTAAACCCGAAATACTAATTTGCTTAAGGCCATAGCGATGCTCCCAATATCCGTAAGAAGCATGGGAAACTAATATTTCTGGATGTTCGGATGAATCTATTGTTTCTTTTAACTCTTCATCTAAATTCTTTAATTCCTCCTGCAAGCTTTGATAGTTTTCTTCAAAATCCTCTTTAGCAGAAGGCATTGCATCTATTAGAGCGTTTTTTATATTTTCTGCCATACTCATTGCATGATAAGGATCTAACCAAATATGGGGATCCTGGTCATGGTGGTGATGTCCGTGTTCATCATGTCCATCACTGTTCTCTTGCTCGTTCTCGTCACCGTGATCATGCTCATCGCTAAGCTCGCTCTCGTCACCGTGATCATGCTCATCACTAAGCTCGCTCTCGTCACCGTGATCATGCTCATCGCTAAGCTCGCTCTCGTCACCGTGATCATGCTCATCACTAAGCTCGCTCTCGTCACCGTTGTCATGCTCATCGCTAAGCTCGTTCTCGTCACCATGGTCATGCTCATCACTATGCTCATGTTCATCACCACCGTGATCATGTCCATGATCGTCTCCCTGCAATAATTCGACTCCTTGTGAAGCTTCTACTAAAGTGACGTTTTCCTTTGTAAAAATGTCCTTCGTCTTATCAATGAAAGGTTCTAGACCAGCCCCATTAAAAATAAATAAATCAGCATCCGCTATTTCCATCATCTTTTTCATCGTGGGTTCAAAGGTATGGGCATCCGCTCCGGCTGGATAGACACTTTCTACCTGAACATGATTTCCCCCAATTTTTTTTGTGAAATCCTCTATTGTAAATATCGTCGTAAACACCGCCAAAGGTTGCTCTTCATTATTTGCCACTTCTGTTTTACTAGAAGAGGCTGTTTGACAACCACTAAGAAAAATAGAGATTAATAAAAAGAGAGTTAAAAAGATAGAGCTTTTTTTCATACATAACCTTCCTTTCTTTAATTGAACAAAAATAAGTGTAATTTTCTCCTTTCTAATAGAATAAATATAAAGTAAATAGTAACCATTACGATTTGTAGATTCTACTTTGCTAATGAAAATATTCAGTTCTGTAGGAGGATCAAGATCTTCATATGTAATGATGGAAAAAGCTTTATTTTTCATTCATTTCTTGTAAAATCGTAATCATTACGATTTGTATGGTATAATAAAAAAATCAAATTGGCAAGTACTTTTTTTACGTAATGGAAAAAAATTTAGGAAAACAAAAGGGTGGAGAGGTAATTGAATGTAGAAAAAGGTATAAAAACTAGTAAAAAAATTCCTGTTTATGTGTTAAGCGGTTTTTTAGGAAGCGGAAAAACCACCGTATTACTACATATGCTTCAATATTGTAAACAACAGGGATGGAAGCCAGGGATCATCTTAAATGAATTAGGGGAAGCCAATGTTGAAAGCCATTTATTTGAAAACGAAAAAGTATATGAATTATTAAATGGCTGTATTTGTTGTACGATTCAAGATGATTTAAAAGAAACGATGGATGACCTTATTTCTGAGATCGAACGCCAGCCAATAGATGTTTTATTTATTGAAGGGACTGGTGTTGCTAATCCTCTTGAGATTCAAGAGGTTCTCCTAACCTCTCCTTATTTAGATAAATTTAAATTGATGTCTATTATTACGGTCATAGATGCAAGTCATTATTTAGAATATCAAAGTGTTTTTTCAAGTTCTGGTGAAGTTCGTCGTTTGCTAAAGGAGCAGATTGTTTGTGGTAGCTTACTAGTGCTTAATAAAACAGATATTGTTCCAAGTGAAAAATTGAAAAAGCTGAGACAAAAGATAATGAAAATAGCTGGAGATAATAAGATGATAATGGAATGCGCATATGGACAAGTAACACCGAAGATTTTATTTGAACAACGAATTCAATCCATCCTTCTTGATAATCGATTACCAGTGGAGCATGCACATCACCATCACTCTGGTGTGAAAGCTATTAAACTAGAAGATCTCCCTGTCTTGAATCAAAGGAAGCTAGAGAAATGGTTAAAGGAATTGCCTGACTCTGTATTACGTGGAAAGGGATTTATTAAGCTGGAAGGAACGAATGATCTCTTCAGTTTCCAATATGCAGCAAAAAAGATGGCATTAGCCCCAGTACCGCCCTCTTTAGCGCGCGAGCCTGTTATCATTTTGATTGGTATCGGAATTGAAGAAATCCAGATTCAACAATCCTATAAGAAATTAATAACCCAGTAAAAATACTAAAAGACAGGAGTGTAAAGATGCGTGCACAAGAAAATGGCTGGTTAAAAGATGGAATCGGGATCGTCCTAATGGGGCTACTAATATTAATATTTTTATTTGCAGATCTTACGAATATAGCAGAGACTGTTCCGAAATCCTTGTTAAACGTAAACACGATTTTTTTAAGTATTGTCTTAGAAGCCCTTCCCTTTGTTTTGATTGGAGTATTTGTTTCAGCTTTGATTCAAACCTTTTTATCAGAGGAAATGGTGCAAAGGTTTATACCCAAGAATCCTTTGCTGGCCATTATTCCTGCAACAATTGTGAGTGCGATCTTTCCTGTATGTGAATGTGCCATAATACCAGTTGTAAGAAGATTGATGAAAAAAGGCATGCCATTACATGTTGGAGTTATTTTTATTGTGGGAGCACCTATTTTAAATCCGATTGTTTTTGCATCCACCTATTATGCTTTTCAATCGACCCCGTATATCGCTTATGCACGAATGGGTTTGGCTTTCGGTCTTGCTATGATCATTGGTTTAATCACTTTCTTGCTTTATAAAAATCGGAACCAATTAAAATGGACAAGTAATGAGTTAGTGAACAGGGCAACAGGGGCAGGAGAAATCAAAACAAATAAACTAAAATCTACCTTTTACCATGCAAGTGATGAGTTTTTTGATATGGGGAAGTATTTAATTATTGGTGCTCTTATTGCTAGCTTATTTCAAACTTATTTGGATCGAGATGTACTAACTCAATTAGGGACCAATGATGTAACCTCCCCGTTAGTCATGATGGGGCTTGGCTATTTATTATCTTTATGTTCGGAAGCAGATGCGTTTGTCGCCTCCTCATTTGCTCATACCTTTTCTCCTGGATCCTTGCTAGCCTTTTTAATATATGGCCCGATGTTAGATTTAAAGAATACGATTATGCTATTTGCCTATTTTCGAGCTAGGTTTGTTATTGGATTTATGATTATTGTCACAATATCTGTTTATCTAATTATTTTAGGTTATCAAATGTATATGTGAGGTGTGCTAATGCAAAACAGAGGAGATTTTAGTTATCATATTTTGTTTCAGGGAATTATTCTAATCGGTTTTTTCCTATTAATTTTTAAATTAATTGTAACCGGTAATATTCACTATTTTATCGCCCCTAAGATGGTTCCATTTGCATATTTCTCTGTGGCCGTTTTATTTATACTAGGAGTAATTCAAATTTGGCGGGCAACATCGGGAAAAATTGAAGATGTATATTGTAGCTGTGGATTTATTCATAATCAAGGAAATTCTTTTCTCCGTTCGCTCTTTGTCTACACATTGTTTATCTTTCCAGTTTTAACAGGTCTATTATTTCCTAATACGGTTTTAGATAGTTCTGTTGCTGCAAACAGGGGAATAAAGTATGGATCTGGACTTTATACGAAACCTCCTGAAGTGCAGGAAAATATGGATACATCCTTGGCGGAAGAATATTTGCAAGATCCAGAAAAATATATGGAAAACTTAGATAAAAAAGTCGAAGAGCAGGGTGTTGACCAAAATCTAGGATCGTCAGCTGGACAAGAAAGTGGTCTAGAGAATAATGATGTAGTCATTATGACACCCGAAGAGATGGATCAGTTAGCAGGGGAGCTTGCGAACAGTGAAAAAATTAACGTAGATGAAAAACGCTATCTTGCTATAATGGATCGTTTGCATTCCGATCCCCAGTCTTTTATTGGAAAAGAACTAGAAATTAACGGATTTGTTTACAGGGAACCGGACCTTGAAGAAGATCAATTTGTTGTTGCTCGATTTGCTGTATCATGCTGTGTAGCTGATGCTTCGGTCTATGGAATGATGGCCGCAACTCCAGAAGCTTCGACATTGGAAGTTGATCAATGGGTAAAGGCAACTGGAGTACTAGAAACAACTCAATTGGATGGTTGGGAGCTTCCATTTCTGCGCATCACAAAGATAGAGAAAATCGAACAACCAGAGAATCCCTATGTATATGAAATATATACTCAGTTATTAGAGTAATGATCCTAAAGCTTTCTAAAGAAGAGGCAAATTGTTAGAGGCTAGGACAAAAGTGTTTTCACTAACGAAAAACTGAACGACTAAGTGCATGTCATCCGCTCTGAAAATATATTTCGCTTTCCCCAGGTGACAGGATGCCGCGGTTTTAGCCTGCTATCCTAAAGTCGCACACGGGAATCTCACCAATGCCTTTTCGACGAACACGATGTTCTAGTTTCGGCATTGGTTACTTCCAGCAGGAGTCTACGTATATTTCTTGCGCTATAGTCATGCATCGTTTGACACTTAATATTTTAATTATGTCCCAGCTTCGGAGTATATAACCTACCCGAGATGGAAGGGGGTGAGTCCCAAACATATGGGAGGCTCACCTTTTCTTTTTAAAAAGACGCTGAAAAGCCAAAAAATCTATAAAAGATCATACCTACTTTTATTTCTATAAACACACTTGGCGAAAATTCATCTTAGGCTCCACCGTGCCAATGTTTTACTTCTCGCAAGAGTTACTGAATTTTGATCTACTAAATCTATATATTGCTTGTCTTGAAAGTTGTTTGGATAAATTGAAATTCAGAGAGTGGAACCTACGCTAAAATTTAATACTGAGGTATAAAATCAATCAAAATTATGCTTTCGGTTTTGAAATACCTGCTGGCTAGAGATTATGATTGCTTACTTTTTTGGTGTGTCTTCATCCGATTTTTAAATTCTGTTCGTAATGCTTCGCCTTTATACCCTTCCTTAATTAATTCACCTAACATTAATTCCAAGTATTCAATTCGCTTTTTGCTTAATTTGCCCTTTAATAATACACTAATATGCTGATCCAAATCTTGAATAGAATGAACTTGGACAGTAAAGGGGGCAGGATCATTCCCTGGATGGGTAATGACGACTCTAATTTCAAAAGTTTCCTTTTCATCAAGCTTCTCTTGGAATTCCTGTTTAAAACTTTTATCAATATAAGTCTCGATAATCCAATCGCCATCTTCACTTTCCATATTAATGACCAATCCATCTGTTAAAGGAATTTCAACGGTTTGTTGTTGCTTGATTAGTTGAAGAGCTATAATTTTAAAGCTTTTCATTTTTATCCCTCCAGTTCGGCCTTACCTAAAATTATAGCATGATCTTTTCATTTTTTTAAAAACTTTGTAAAAAGCGATTTTTCAATTCAAATTGAAAGATAAAATCGGATTTTGGGACATGAAATAGTTGTATTTCAATAAAAAACAGACGATAAAATCAAATTTTTCTGATTTTACGAGAGAAAAAATGTCCGTTATGATATGAGTAACTTGTCGAAAAAGGAGGGGAAATGGTGATTAATCAGGTGACTCTGGTTGGGCGATTAACAAAAGAGCCTAGTCTTCGCTATACAATGGAAGGAAAAGCTGTACTGAATGTGACGATTGCCCTCAATCGAATTTTTAAAAATGCTCAAGGAGAGTATGATGCAGATTTTGTCCTTTGTACTTTATGGGGAAAAACCGCGGAAAACACTTCAAAGTTTTGTACCAAAGGTTCGCTAATTGGTATTACAGGGAGGATCCAAACAAGAAATTATGAAAATCAAGATGGAAAGCGAGTTTATGTTACAGAGGTATTGGCTGAATCAGTAAAGTTTATGGATAAAAAATCGAAAGAGGAAAATGCCTTTTAATGGGCAGATTATAATCTGAATTTTATTAAGAATAATATAGTTGGAGGTGAATATCTGATTAGTGAAAAAGGAAAGCATTCGGTTGAAATGATGGTTGGTGATCTTATTCTTATGTTAGGGAAAGCCAATCGTGAGTTATATGAATTAAGGAATAGAGTGGATTACCTAGAAAATCTCCTACAGAAACCAGTCATAAAGAGTTCCCCAGATTCCACCCTCAATTTAGAGAGAGAAATGGCACAATAAACTTTCTCCATCTGTGCCAATTATTGCTCCTCGTTTTTTCCTCATTTTAAAGGCTGTACCAAGTGGAATGGTACAGCCTTTTTCTTAATGGATTTTTGAGATTAAGTTCTTTACTTGAGTATAATCTATGCTACCCGAAAGCTTTCCATATAAAAGCTTTTCAGCTTCCGATATAAGGTGTGGGAGGTCTTCCTCAGCTGCACATATCGCATCCCACTGCAAATGCCTTGGTAACCACGTTTTTGGGAATAAGGATGGATCTTCTAATAGTCCATCCACTTCTTTATCACAGATTCCTCGGACGAGAAAATCTGCGCGTAATTGTTGCCTTTCTTCTTGAAATTGTTTGTCTCTATCCTTTAATAAACTTAAAAACTCAGTCATTTTCTCTTGGTTCATGGAATCACTAGACATAGGAAAGATCTCCTTTCTGGATTCAGCTTTCAGCCCCGAGAGGCTCGCAAGATCGAGTCCAGCGGTATGGACATGTTCCACGAAATAATCTGAGCCAATAAGGGCACAAAGCGCCTTTCTTTATTTCAGAATATGTGCTTGTCGACGGTAGAGGGGCGTCTTGCGCTTTTCTTATTAAGCTAGCGATAATAAAGAACGCAGTTCATCATTTGATAATTCTGTTACCCATTGATCACTGCGAATAATTTCTTCGTTAAGAGCTTGCTTTTTCTCTAACATCATATCAATACGTTCTTCCAATGTTCCTGTTGTAATAAATTTATGGACATGAACAAAACGGTCTTGACCAATTCGATAGGCACGGTCAGTAGCTTGATTTTCAACAGCTGGGTTCCACCAGCGATCATAATGGATCACATGATTGGCCGCTGTTAAGTTTAATCCCGTTCCACCCGCCTTTAAGGATAATAGAAAGAAAGGATATTCACCTGCTTGAAAACGGGCCACAAATTCGTCTCTCTTTGCTTTAGGCATGCTTCCGTTTAAGAATGGAACCTCGATCGAAAACCGCTCTTGTAGAAGCTGACGAATCATTTCACCCATTTGAATATATTGAGTGAATATAATCCCTGCCTCTCCTCTTTCCACGATGGAATCTGCTAATCCAACCAATGTCTTAATCTTATTGGAACGGTCCAGAACATTTTCAGGTTGAGCTTCTTTTAAGTAAAGCGCAGGATGATTGCATAATTGCTTTAATCTGTTTAACATTTGTAAAATCAATCCCTTACGCTCAAAAAAGCTTAACGTTTCAATTTTTGAAAAGGTTTCTTGGACTAAGTCCTCATACAAAGCAGCTTGCTCAGCTGTTAAGGCACAGTATTCTTTTTGTTCTAGCTTTTCCGGTAGATTCAATTCCACCTCTGGGTCCCTTTTCGTTCTTCTTAATAAAAAGGGTTTAATCAGGCGTTGCAATTCCTTAATCTTTCTTTCAGAATTGTCCTTTTCAATCGGAGAAATATATTTCTTTTGAAATTGGCCAAAGGTTCCCAAATAGCCATGATTAATAAAATCAAAGATGGACCATAATTCAGCCAAACGATTTTCCATCGGTGTCCCTGTTAGAGCGATATGATGTACACCTGTTAATTTTCGAATGGCTCGGGATTGCTTTGTTTCAGCATTTTTAATATTCTGTGCTTCATCTAAGGCAATAGTGCCCCAATTCACCGTCGAAAACTCATCGTAATCAAGATGGGTTAAGCCATAACTGGTTAGAACGACATCAGCATTTTGAATACTCTGTGAGAAAGCAGCTTCCTTTGGACGATTGGGTCCATAATGAAGAACCACATTTAGACTTGGTGCAAACTTCTCTAATTCACGTTGCCAATTTCCCAACACAGTTGTTGGGCAAATAATGAGAGCAGGTTCCTTACTTAGATGATTGTTTTTAACATGGAGTAAATAAGCAATAAGTTGAATCGTTTTTCCTAAGCCCATATCATCCGCTAAGCAAGCACCAAAGCCAAATTGCCGCAGAAAAGCAAGCCAGTCAACGCCAAGCTTTTGATAAGGACGTAACTCGCCCAATAATTGATTCGAAATCTTAATAGATGGAATTTCATCTAATGTATGAAGCTGTTTGAGCATTTTTTTGAGTGATTGATTTAGTTCAATTTTGATTTGCGCAAAGGCACGTGGGTCGAAGTCATCTTCAGGTGTTGCAGCCAGTTCTTCTTCAGCTTCCATCGCAAAAATATCCTGCATGCGCAAGCCTTCTTTTTTGGCTTGCGACATTAATGCTTGAAGATGGGCAATCATTTTCGGATCCAGTTTCACCCAACGACCGCGAACTTTAACGAGACGGCGTTGTTCTTGAACAAGTTTCTGAAATTCTTCCTCTGATAGGTCAGCCCCATTCATGGAAAAACGCCAATTAAAATTAAGCATGGCATCTAATCCAACAAAGGAAGGTCGATATTGGGTAGCTGTTTGTTTCACTCGAGCTTTGACGGTTAAATTCGCTTCCCGCATGGCTTCCCACCAACTTGGTAGAAGAATATCTACACCAAGTGAAAGCAATTTCTCACTTGCCTCTGTGAGAAAATCCCAAGCAGCTGTTTCTTCAAGGGTCTCTGTGAGGCCTGTTTCACCTTCTAACCAAGGAAATAGCTGAATCCAACGTTTTTCCTCTTTTGCTACTTCTGCCAAATAAGGCTGCCAGCGTTTGGGGATTTTTTCATAGGTTGCATAGACTTTATCCGGATCTTTTAGATCACGAAGAACGGTTTCTAATCCCCAAGGTTCTTCATCAGTATCAGGTTCTAATAGACGTAGCCCAATCGAGAAGGGAAGTTTCTCTTCAGAAAGATTAGCCCATTCTTTCCATTTTTCTTCATCAAAATAAGTATTTAATTCTGCGGCTGTAAATGGACTTTCATGTAAAGCTGCTAACTTTTCCGCTAGACGAGGATGATGCAGCCCCTTCTCAAGATAATGGGTTAAGGCATAATGATAAAGCTTTGGAATAAAGGACTGAATAGATTCACCAAATAATGTTTGTTCCCAAAAGCTTTCCTGAAACTCATCCCATACAAGAGAAGGAACCTTCCATGTAAATAAGGCTTCTTCCTCTTCAGAAAAGTAAGGATTCCAATTGCCACTATGAATGGCTTCAAGAATAATCGGAGCAACATTTAATAGAGCTTCTTCAGGTTCCTCCCAAATCCAATGAATAAAGGGGCTAAAGCTCTCTCTTCCAAGTAGGCTCAAAAGTTCATAACTATTAAGTCTAATGCCTTCTATATGATTATGGGTTTCTCTATTTAAGAAAGAACCATAAAAGCTTTCCTCATGCCAAAGAAAAAGATTAGATTGCCAATAGGAGGTATCCATAGACTCTCCTTGTTGATTTTCGGCATAAAGGAAGAAGCTATCAGAAGCGAGTGGTCGGATATGCAGTTGTAATTGATCATTATTCTTCATGAACTAACTTTCCTTTCCGGCACTCTTCTTGAAAGGCACGTAAACGTTTCGTCTTCTTTAATAAAGTGGATAAATAAAATTCCCACTGATCTAAATTCTTTTCCTTTCGATAAACGGTGCGTAATTTCTTTAAGTAACGTACGGCTTTTTTATATGAATCCCGGTTACGTAGGTCAATTTGTTCAATAACCGCGGCATGATAAAGTGGTTTAATGGCAACAGGATCTTGCTTGGCAACCAAGTCAAGGGTGGCACGATCAATGAAATCAATCGTATCCCCCATATAAACTTGAAGGGCTACCCATTTTCGATAATCCTGTTTATTTAGTAAGTATTCATTATAACGAAAGCGACTATAAGGTAATAAAGTTGTGTATAATCTTTCGATCAAGGAAGCATCTATTTTAGTTAATGTTTCTTCATCCATTGTTTCGTATAAAGTGCGTGTAAAGTGAATTTTTTCATGTGGCAAAGTTAAGCTTGCTACATACTGCTCAATTTGGCGAATAAATTCAGGAATCAAAGGTGAAATTCGTTCCTTCGGTAGCCACTCAAAACAACTCAACAAATATGGGGCAATATTCGCTCCATAATTCTTTATTCTCTGTAAAGCCAATTCATCTTTTTCTAATAAAATCGATAAATGAATAAGTCCGATTTGAATTCGCGGCTGAGCAAGATCACTATGATTTTGGAGCTGATTCCATTCTTCCGCTCTTTCGTGTTTCTTTCTAAAAAGTGATGTCCAAATTAGTAAATACATTAGAGTAAAACTAGCATCAAAAGCTGTCTCAGTTTCTAATAAACGGATACTATTGCTTCGCAAATAATCCAAATATTCATCAAAAGCAAATGGAGAGGCAGTTGCTGACAAAGTCATGATCGCTTCTTTTGCTTCTTCTACCATTTTTTCCGCAAAAAATGACATTTCTTCCATTTTTTCAGAATTTGTGGCAATGGAGTCGAGCATAATTAAGGATTCAAAAGCAGCGAACAGTTGGAATAACGGCCGCCATTCCCGTTCAATCGGTGCGAGTCCAAGTAATCGTTGATAACGAGTCCGTGCCCATTCCTGTAATTGATAAATATTTTGTGGAGGAACATTAGAATAAGCTTGCTGAATACGCTTGACCCATTGTGACGGACCACTCTCCGGATTTGGTGATGGCTGCTGTAAGAGATCTGAGCCACGTTTTAAACTAGAAAGAATATCCTCTACTTCCCAGTGAGCCTTCCATTCCTGAGTCCAAGTAAAAATATTCTGAGCTTTACTTAAAATCGCAAAAAAAAGGGCGAGTTGATGACGACATATGCCCGCCTCAGGACAAGAACATGTATTTCTTTCCATCTCATCAAAATAGAGCTCAACAGCAACAGTACTTACATCACGTACATTCCCGACCATCTTTTTATGGCTGAACTTGACATTATACACATTCTGCTCCCGAAATAGCATCATCCCTCTTTGGACTAATCTTTGATGCACTTCCGTTCTTGGATCCAACAGATTCTGCAATTCTTCACTATATGATTGTATCGATTTTAACAAGCCCTGATTATATATCATTGCAAACCTCCAAATCCCTATTATACCGTGATTTGAGAAAATAAAAAAGAGGGAGGGGATTCTTGCGCAAACTTCCACGACATTGACAAAGAAAAAAACTATTTCTATGATTGATTTAGGAAAAAGTTTAGAATGCTCTTAGGAAAAAAGAAAGCGATTGTATTGTTTTTAGAGCAAAGTTCTTGAAAGGAATTAAGAAGATGGAACATCTATCAGGTATATTCAAATGGTTATATGGGATCGGCGATGGATTGGCAAAGATGATTTATTTACATATTCTTTGGGTGCTTTTTACCTGTTTAGGCATTGGTGTTTTTGGTGTTATTCCGGCAACAGCGGCATTGTTTTCTACTATTCATAAAACAATTGAAAGAAATAGGGATGAGTCGATTTTCCAAACCTTTTATTCTAGCTATAAAAGTCAGTTTATAAAAGCAAATGGTTATGGTTTGATTATCATAGGAACCGGACTCTTTTTATATTGGGATGTAACCATTTCCAAACAAGTCATTCAATCGGCCATTTTGCACATGATTCTACTTATTCTTTGTTTCTTCTATTTTATTACTGTTCTTTATTTCTTTCCTGTTTTTGCACGTTATGAATTGAAAGGCTTTCAATATATAAAACAAGCATTTTTGATTGCGATTAGCAGACCATTTGAGACCATTGCAATGATTCTTTGTTTATTGATTCTTTATTACATTTTTATCTTTATTCCAGTTTTATACGTATTCATGGGAGTTTCCATGCTGGCATATCCTGTGATGTGGTTCGCTATGCGGGCTTTTAATGGAATAGAAGAGAAGAAATCGTGATGGGAAATGAGGGAATGAAATATGCTGCGGAGAAAAGGTAAATCAAGCCTCATCTATAAATATATCATTTCATATTTCTTTGTTTTTTTAATTCCCTTTGTATTTATGAGTTTATTTCTTTATTATAATTCCGTTTCTAGTTTGCGGGGAGAAATTGAGCAATCTAATTTAAACAAATTAGAGCAAGTGGAAAACATGACAAATGAGCGAATGAAAGAGCTAAGCAATACGGCTACGAGGATTGCGTATGATCCAAGGCTCACTCCCTATATGTTGAAGCATGGATATTATGGTGGAGAAGCACAGAATGAATTGAAAAAGTATAAAGACAATAGTTCGATTATTCATGAGCTTTTTGTCTATTTCCATGACCAAGGGAAGTTTATATATTCTTCAAATGGACTGTATACCTTCGAAACACTTACAAACAAAAATTACCGATTTGATTCATGGTCTACAGAAAATATGGTGGAGAAATTACATACTACCCAGCCGCTAGTAATTCCTGCTGGTGACGTAACACTGAAAAATAGTGTGAAAGATCGAATTATCGCTTTTATTTTTCCGATTACCCCTAATAATCCTCATCCATATGGAGCTGTTATGTACTTTGTAGAAGAATCTGTATTAACCAATATGATAGACAATATCCTTGGAGATTTTAAAGGAAACACATATATTCTTGATGAAAAGAGCCAGCCGATCGTAGCAGCGGTAAAAGATAAGGAAGTTTCATTTGATCAGATTGAGCAATTGGAATTAAGCAAACATGGTGTCCAAACGATACAAATGAACGGAAAAAAATATTCCCTCACGACGGTAACTTCCGATGTTAGTGGGTGGACCTTTTTGACCCTTATGGATGCAGATCAATTCTTCGAACGGGTTGTCCATCGGGAAGCATTTATTATGATGCTTTTGGTCATTTTATTCCTTGTTGGTTTAATTGTCGCCATTTTATTAGGGAAAAAGCAATATCGACCAATAAGGGGTCTGTTAGAAATGACTACAATGGGGAATGGAAGGAGAAACAATTGGCAAGGCGAGAATGAACTTGATGTGATCCATAAAACGATTACGAAAGTTTTTAAGGATCATAAGAGCTTATCAGAGACAGTTGATTTGCAAAAGCCATATGCAAAAAAACAATTATTAACCAAAATGTTAAACGAAAGCTTTCCGGATGAACAGGAAATTGAATCCATGCTCCAAGCTTTAAATATGGAGATGAATAAAGGTCCGCATTTTGTCGCGATTGTAGAGTTTCAGAAGGAACAATATGAAAAAGAGCTGACTGAAAAAAAAGACCAAGTCCTTTATTCTTTGTCTACGATAAGCTTTTCAAATGCAACGGTGAATGCTGTTGATTTACTCTACCAGAATGGTTTAGCTTTTATTATTAGTTTAAGAGATGCCAATAAAGTTGAGCAGCAAAGGCGGATGCTAGGAGAGGAGCTTCAGCAATATATTCAACAGCATTCACCAATCAATGCATTGATCGTAGCAGTAGGAACAAGTTATACCAAAAAGAATCATATTAACCGCTCCTATATTGAGGCCTTGGCAACATTAGATTATAAGTTTGCCTCCCCACACGGAAGTCTTGTGTTTTTTGAAGATTTAGGGTCTGCGAACGAAAGAGCGTTAGGATATCCACAGGAAGACCAAATAAAATTAGCCCAAAGTTTGAAACAGGGAGATCAAGTTGTCGCTTTGGAGACGTTAGACACGATTTTTTCTAGTCTAGTAGAGGGAGAAGGATCAATACAAGTATTGAAATATATATGTTTCGATATTATTAATACAGTTATTAAAACAGCGATTGAACTTCAATTGATGGAAAATCTCGATAATGTAAAAGAGCTAGGAGATTTCCGTTCAGTGGAAGAGTTAAAGCAACGATTAACTCCGATTATTTCGGGAATTTGCCAACAGGTTGAGGATAAAACGGAAAATAGAAGTCAGAGTTTACGTAGGGATCTATTATTGTATATTAATGAGCATTATAAGCAGTATGATTTAAGCTTGGAGGGAATTGCTCATCATTATCATCTATCTGTCCCTTATTTAAGTAAATTTATTAAAGAACAAACAGGAGAGACTTTCACGCAATATGTATTGTCTTTGCGCATGGAAGAAGCAAAGAAGCAATTAAGAGAAACAGACTACCCTATTAAGAAAATAGTAATGGAGATTGGTTATAAGGATGTAGCAAATTTTACACGAAGATTTAAGCAAATAGAGGGTATTACACCAGGGCAGTACCGAAAATTGAATCGCTAATAAAATTGGTGGAAAATCTCGTTTCCTGAAGAGGAGCGAGATTTTTTATTATACGAGGACGTTCATAACCGCAAAATAACCATCTTTACTATACTTTTAGCTTAAGAAAAATCTACATATATAATTAAAATTGACATATTGATAATGGTCTATCCCTTGGTGTTATAAGGGTTTTAGTAAATCGGTGAACAATGTGTTAATCGCTTACATTAAAATCGACATATTGCGTACAAGGTAGCATGAAAAATAAAGTAGAGATACATTGAAAGCACTTTCAGATGAAGGGGGAATAGAGATGGATTTGAATACAACATCGGAAACTCAGCAAAAGGTACCTCTGCGAAGTCGGTCTATTACAACCAAACTCCGTAAGTCATTACAAAACTGGCAATTATATGTATTTGTATTACCAGCCTTTTTATATTTTTTAATTTTCCATTATGTACCAATGTATGGAGTGCAAATTGCTTTTAAGGATTTTATTCCTACATTAGGTATTTGGGGAAGTGAATGGGTAGGATTCGAGCATTTTATTCGATTTTTTGAATCCTATTACTTTTGGGATCTCCTTAAAAATACTTTAGGTATTAGTGTGTATGAATTAATTGTTGGTTTTCCATTACCAATTATTTTAGCTTTGGCTTTGAATGAAGCGAAGGATGGCTTATATAAAAGGTTTGTGCAAACAGTAACATATGCACCACATTTTATTTCCGTCGTGGTTATTTCCGGAATGATTATTTCTTTCTTATCACCTTCAACAGGATTGATTAATCATATTATTGGATTATTCGGAATGGACCCCATTCCATTTATGGAAGATCCAAAATGGTTTAAAACGGTCTATGTCATGTCTGGTGTATGGCAGAGCACTGGTTGGGGAACAATCATCTATTTGGCAGCTCTCGCAGGTGTAAGTCCTCAGCATCATGAGGCCGCAATCATGGACGGGGCAACGAGATTACAACGAATTTGGCATGTTAATATTCCTGCTATTTTACCAACAATGATCATACTTCTCATTATGAATGTTGGGAATATCTTAGGGATGGGATTCGAAAAAATTCTCCTCTTACAGAACCCGTTAAATAAAGAATCTTCTAATGTGATTGCAACATTTGTTTATGAATCAGGGTTATTAAATGCTCAATATAGTTTCTCAGCCGCAGTTGGTCTGTTTAATTCTGTCATTAACGCAATTTTATTAATTATCGTAAACAAAATTGCCCAAAAAACTAGTGAAACCAGTCTTTGGTAAGGGGGTAGATTCAGTTGGCATCCGTAATAAAAGATACGAAGACAGATAAAATATTTAAATTTTTCAATTATGTATTTCTAACATTAGCTATGGGAGTCGTTCTTTATCCATTAATCTATATTGTTAGTGCCTCTATTAGTGATCCAGCGACTGTAAATTCGGGAGAGATGTGGCTTTTACCTAAAGGCGTTACTTTCGAAGGGTATAAAATAATCTTTGACAATCCTGATATATGGAAAGGGTATCTTAATACGATCTTTTATACAGTGTTAGGGACAGTGATTAATTTAGCTGTTACCATTCCAGCGGCATATGCCCTATCGCGCAGGGATTTTGCGGGGCGTGGCTTATTAATGGGGATGTTTGTCCTAACAATGTTTTTTAGTGGCGGCTTAATTCCAACATACTTAGTTGTAAAGAACCTAGGATTAATCGATACTGTATGGTCGATGGTTCTTCCAAATGCAGCGGCTGTCTGGAATATCATTGTAGCCCGTGTGTTTTTCCAAACTTCGATCCCAAAGGAATTAGAAGAGGCAGCTATCATTGATGGTTGTTCCAATTTCAAGATGTTCGCAAAAATTATTTTACCATTATCAATGCCGATTATAGCGGTTATGGCTTTATTCTATGGGGTAGGTCACTGGAATGGATATTTTAACGCATTAATCTATTTATCAGACAAAGCATTATATCCATTACAACTTGTTTTACGAGAAATATTGGTATTACAGGAAATGTCTTCTAATTCAACCGAGATTTCAAGTAGTTTAGCAGAAGCAATGAATAGTAAACAACAGTTAGCGGCTGTTATTAAATATGGAGTGATGATTGTATCCACTCTACCAATTATTATCATCTACCCATTTTTGCAACGCTTCTTTGTAAAAGGCGTTATGATTGGATCATTGAAAGGGTAGAAATCATTAAGCAAATTTGAAGGGGGTGATAGCCTTCTAAATGAGGATTATGCTAGAATTCATTATGAAAAAATGGAAGGGGAAATATCTATGAGAAGATCATTGAAATTGGCCATGGTTGGGGTATTAACAGCGACACTTCTTCTAAGTGCTTGTGCCTCATCAGGAGATGGGGATAAAAAGACAACCACATCGAAAGCAAAAGAGGTTGAGGTAAATAAAGAAGGATTTCCGATAGTAGAAGAAAACATTACTTTAAGTATGATGGCCCCTGGGACAGGTCTGGCAGAGTGGAAAGATATGCCAACTTTACAAGAGTACTCGGAAATGACCAATATAGATTTTAAATATAATACACCACCATTAAGTGATTTCCAAACAAAGCTAAACTTAGCGTTTGCAAGTGGTGATATTGCGGATATCATTTATGCTGCTGGTACTAATAATTTGACTGCCGGAATGGAAGTTGACTATGGGGAACAGGGAATGCTGATCCCATTGGAAGATTTAATTGATGAATATGCACCTAATATTCAAAAGTTATTCGAAGAAAGGCCAGATGTTAAAAAGTCGGTTACAACTATTGATGGGCATATTTATTCATTGCCTACAGTTAATGAATTGACAACAGCTGCCTGGTATATCGGACCGATTTGGTATAATGGCAAATGGCTTGAAGCCCTTGATGTGAAAGAATTGCCAAAAACAACGGATGAATTTTATGAATTACTTAAGCGCTTTAAAAATGAAGATCCAAATGGGAATGGAAAAGAAGATGAAATCCCGTTGACAGATGTGAAAATGAACTCAATGCGCCCATGGTTACTTGCTGCCTTTGGTATGAAAGAATGGGACGTGGATGAAATTGATGGGAAAGTTAGATATACCCCAATTACAGATAATTACAAAGAATATTTAACATTTATGAATAAATTATATAGTGAGAAATTACTTGATCCAGAAACTTTTTCACAAGCGGACGAACAAAAAAAGGCGAAGGGACAAGATAATCGCTTAGGCGCCTTCACTGATTTCTATTCCTTTTTCACAACAGGTGAAACAGAAGAGGAGTCTATGAATAATCCGATGTTTTATCCTTTAACAAGTTCTGTCTCTCCAGAACCGATTTTACCAAGAAATCCGGCTATTCAAAGAGGCACATTCTCGATAACAAAAAATAATCCATATCCTGAGGCAAGTATTCGTTGGATTGATTATTTTTACTCCAAAGAAGGTTATGAATTCTTGAACCAAGGACCTGCAGGACATCTTTGGGAAGAAGGGGAAAATGGAGAGAAAGTGTTTTTAGAAGATCCACCAGAAGGTTTTGACTCAATGGAAGATTATCGTGGTACATTGACACCTGCTTATGGTATTTCTGCTCCTGCACTTGAAAGACCAATAGAGGGGAAAGAAGCCTCAGAGTTTGATAAGTTCATCGAAAAAGAAACAAAAGAGAAAATTGAACCATTTGGGGAAGTTCCATTTCCACTCGTATATTTAACGAAAGAAGAACAGAAGAAAATTAATAATATCCAGGTTGACTTAAAATCCTATGTTGAACAAATGGAGGCTAAATTCATTACAGGAGTTGAGCCATTAGATAACTGGGATAAATATGTAAAGACGATCGAGAATATGAATATTGAAGAATATGTGAGTATTTATCAAGATGCTTATGATCGTTGGAAAGAGAATTAAAGTTCCAGGGAGAGATTTACAAGGTGATTGCTAAATATATCCCGTAATAATAAATGATAGAAGAAATGGACAATCAGTGAGAAAGGAATGATCTTCTCACTGATTGCTATTTCATTTTATATCTACTCCGGAACTATTTTATGTGAAAGAGCAAAGGAGAATTCAGATGCCTAGTGAACAGCCCAATATTCTTTTTATTTTAACGGATCAACAGCGTGTGGATACATTAAAGGCTTATGGTGGTAAAGTATGTCAAACGCCCAATCTTGACAGTTTAGCGGCTGAAAGTGTTGTTTTTAATCATACATATGCTAGCTGCCCGGTTTGTACGCCAGCACGCGCTTCTCTGCAAACAGGATTGTATCCCCATAATCATGAAATGAGAAATAACACTTCAGAACCAGGATGTAAATATGATAGCTTACCAAATTTGAGCGATTTGCTTAGCAATAAACTAAAGGAACAAAACTATAGTGTTGGTTATACTGGCAAATGGCATCTAGGTTGGGGACCAACAGAAGTTGGCTATGAGGGAGATGATTTTCCAGGCCATGGTGCTGGAGGGCATGGTTATGAACAATATCATCATTATTTAAAAGAAAAAGGACTAGAAGTAAAACTTGAAAATAAAATAACGGGACATTATAAAGGGCATTGGGCAGCAGAAGTGGTATCTCCTGTTGAAACAACCGTTGAATACTTTTTAACCGATCAAGCCATACACTATATCGATCAATTCAGGCAAAGAGAGAACCCTTTTTATTTTCAGTTGAATTTTTGGGGACCTCATGAACCATATGTAGCACCAACAAAACATTTAGATCTCTATCGCGATATCGATATTGAACCGTGGGCGAATTTTGCTGATGATTCGACAAATAAGCCAGCCATTCATAATGTAAAAAGAGCAAAATTTACTGATTGGAAAACGTTTGAACCATATGTGAAACATTATTTTGCTAATGTGAGTCTAATTGATGAGCAAATTGGCCGATTAATCGACTACTTGAAAAAGCATGATTTGTACGATAATACGATTATTATTTTTTCTGCCGACCATGGAGAGTCTTTAGGAATTCATGGTGGGTTATGTGATAAAAACTTTTTTATGTATGAAGAGACTTGCCGAATTCCATTGATTGTGAAGCCACAGAAAAAATTAATGGAAACAAAATATGAGGATCGCTTTGTAGGTACCTGTGATTATTATTCAAGTATTTTAGATTGGGCTGGAGCGGATAAAGCGGAAACATCCCGTGATGGCCGATCATTTGTCCCGCTTGTTCATAATGAAGATGTGAAAGATTGGCCAGATCATGTTGTAACCGAGGGCAATGGTCTTGCTGAGATATTATATCCCCAGCGGATGATCCGTCATCGACAAATGAAATATATTTTTAATTGCGGAGATACGGATGAACTATACGATTTGGAAAAGGACCCTCACGAGCTCAGCAACGAAATAGATAATCAAGAGTATCAAGCTACTCTTTCGAATATGAAGGAGTTACTAGCAAGCTGGATGAAAGAACATAATGACCTTGCTTTGGAGCAATTCAAAGATTTGCGTTTCTAATAAACAGCATAAGCGTTTGTTTAGGAACATATAAACTTGATCATAGGGTTGAAACCTAGAACTTGCCGGTGAAACGATAGAATTTACTAGGCCTGTTTAAAATGATGCCATCCATGTTCAAGAACTAGATTGTCAGTTAGGGAATGACCATTCTATTGCTTTATAAACGAATTAGGAGAGTAAAATGAAAGTCTCAGGGGGAATAACAATGACAAACACACATAATGAAATAGATAAAACAGAGCAAAATGAGGAAATTGAAAACGGTGTCCACCACTATAGTAGTGAAAAAAAGTGGATACAACCGAAAGACCCGGCTCTTTTAGAGCAATTGGAATGGTTTAAGGATCAAAAGCTTGGCTTTATGATGCATTGGGGCCCCTATTCACAATTAGGATTGGTGGAATCATGGGCATTAAGTGATGATGATGCAGACTGGTCAAGAGAAGATGTGGATTGGGAAGCAGATCCTGAAGTTTTTAAACGTCAATACTTTGATCTAAATAAAAGCTTTAATCCCGTACGCTTTCAACCAGAAGAATGGGCCGAGTTAGCAAAGGAAGCAGGCTTTAAATACTTTTTATTTACGACTAAGCATCATGATGGCTTTTGCATGTGGGATACAAAGACAACAAATTATAAAATAACCGATCCAAGCTGTCCATTCCATACACATCAATATGCAGATATTGTCAAGCATGCTTTTAATGCATTCCGAGACAAAGGATTACCAATCGCCGCCTATTTCTCTAAAGCGGATTGGCATACACCGACATATTGGGCACCAAATATGGAGCGGGGCACAGAGATGTGGAGGGGACCTTCTTATGATCCAGAAAAGCATCCTGAATTATGGGAGAAATTCGTGCAATTCACCCATGAGCAAATGCTGGAATTATTAACAGATTATGGACGGATTGAGGTTCTTTGGTTGGATGCAGGATGGGTATCAGCGAAAAGCAAACAAGATATCCGTTTAGGAGAGCTAGTTGAAAAGGCACGGGAAAAGCAACCATGGCTATTATCGGCTGATCGCTTAATAGGTGGTCCCTATGAAAATATTATTACCCCTGAACAAGCAGTTCCTAAACAGCCAATGGATGTACCGTGGGAAAGTTGTATTACGATGGGATCGGCTTTTTCATTTCGCTATGAAGATGATTATAAATCAACAAGAGAGCTTATCCACCTATTAATAGAAGTCATTTCCAAAGGTGGGAATCTAGCTTTAAATGTTGCGGCCCAACCGGATGGACGCTTACCACGCGGGGCGATCAAAAGGATGAAAGAGATGGGAGCATGGTTACAAGTACATGGTGAAGCTGTCTATGGTACGAGAATGTGTGCGCCTTATATTGCAGAGAATACTGCATTTACAAAAAAGGCTGAGTCTGTCTACTGTTTTTATATGTATGAAAATGAGTACTCCCCAGTACATCAGGAGATCTTTATTCCTTATACAGAAAAGGTAAATAGTATTGAAATGGTTGATGGATCTAGGAAGGTAGATTTTACCCAAATGGAAAAAGGTTTAACGATTACCCTTCCAGAATCGGAAAAAGGTAAACAGGCACCCATTGCCCATGTATTTCGGTTTAAATAGGCTGGCGAGAATAATGGAGATAAAGTAAATCAATTGTAATTTCTCCAAGATGTAAATGACAAAAGTATCTTAAAAAGATAGATCAATGAAATAGCGAGGAGAGCCAAATGAAATATTCTATGAACCTAGCAGATAATTGGCGTTTTAGGCAGACTGGGGAAGGGGAATGGCTTCAAGCGAAAGTACCAGGATGTGTCCATACTGATTTATGGGCGAATAATAAAATAGCAGATCCCTTTTATGGAACAAATGAATTAGACATCCAATGGATTGATAAAGCAGATTGGGAATATGAAACGATCTTTGATCTAACAGAAGAGCTATTCCAGCAAAAAAATTTAGAAATGATCTTTGCAGGCTTGGATACCTATGCAGATGTCTATTTAAATGGTCAGCATATTCTATCTGCAGATAATATGTTTTGCTCATGGAAAGTGGATATAAAACCTTATGCGAAAAAGCAAGGAAATCAATTGCTTGTATCTTTTCGATCTCCAATAAAAGAAGACCTTCCGAAATTAGAAGGCCTTGGATATGATTTACCAGCATCAAATGATCACTCAGAAGATGGGGGATTAGGTGAAAAAAGGATTAGTATCTTTGCGCGCAAAGCACCCTATCATTACGGCTGGGACTGGGGACCGAGATTTGTCACGAGTGGCATATGGAAAACAGTGCAAATTATAGGCTGGACGGAATTACAGATAACAGATCTTTTTATCCGACAGGATCAGCTAACAAGTCAAACGGCTACATTAACGGCAGAAATTGGAGTAGAGGCAGAGCAAGAGTGGCAAGGAAAATTGCGGCTTGAGACAGAAGGCCTTATACTGGAAAAAGCAGTGCAGGTTCAGCAGGGAAATCAGACGATCGAGCTAGAATTCACGCTTGAAAATCCAAAGCTATGGTGGTGTCGTGGTCTTGGAGAACCTAATCTTTATCAGTTTAAGGTCAATTTTTTACAAGCGGAAGAATCGCTTGCTGAGAAGATAATTAGAACAGGATTGCGTACGATTTGCTTAGTAAGGAAAGAAGATGAAGTAGGAAAAAGCTTTTATTTTGAACTGAATGGTGTTCCTGTTTTCGCTAAGGGAGCGAATCATATTCCCAATGATAGCTTTCTAACAAACATGACCTATGAACGTTATCGTCATGAAATTGCTAGTGCCGCTGAGTCCAATATGAATATGTTACGCGTTTGGGGTGGCGGCATTTACGAAGATGATAGATTTTATGAATTATGTGATGAATACGGCATTATGGTTTGGCAAGATTTTATGTTTGCCTGCAGTATGTATCCCGGACACCAAGCCTTTTTAGCTAATGTGAAACGGGAAGCTAAGGAGAATGTCAAAAGATTAAGAAGCCATCCTTCGCTTGCCTTATGGTGTGGCAATAATGAGATGGATTCTGCCTGGGCCCATTATATTGAAAATATTGGTTGGGGTTGGAAGCAAGCATATTCCCAAGAGATTCGCGACAAGATTTGGGCTGATTACGAAGAGATATTTCACAAGATATTACCAAACATTGTGGAGGAATATTCGCCAGAAATTGATTATTGGCCATCTTCACCAATGAGTGAATTAACGGGAGATGAACGGCAGCATTCAACCTATACATCAACTAGCGGAGATATGCATTATTGGGATGTTTGGCATGGTTCAAAACCGTTAGAGGACTATAAAAAAGTGGTTGGCCGCTTTATGAGTGAGTATGGTTTCCAATCATTTCCAGAGCTAAAAACAGTCAGAACATATGCGGAAGAAACAGAGCTAGAGTTAGCTTCTCCTGTCATGCTCCATCACCAAAAAAATGGCCGTGGCAACCAACTCATTAAAGAATACATGGAGCAATATTATCAAGAACCAAAAGACTTTCCGGCATTTTTGTATATGAGTCATATTTTACAAGCAGATGCTATCAAGACGGCCATTGAAGCCCATCGTGCGCATAAGCCTTATTGTATGGGAACTCTCTATTGGCAAATGAATGATTGTTGGCCTGTTGCCTCATGGTCCAGTATGGATTATTACGGCAGATGGAAGGCATTGCAATATGCAGCAAAGAATAGTTATCGGGATATCGTGATCATTGTTGAGCAAATAAATGACCAACTAAATCTAAAAATTGTCTCTGACAGGCTTCAAGATATCAAGAGCTCAATACAGTTAACATTATATGATTTTTCAGGTACAGAGTTATGGAACTATAACAAAGATGTTTTGGTGAAAAGCAATACAGTGACAGAAGTGGACATATTTGAAGTGAACAAGATATTACAAGAAAGCAATCCCAATAATGTCGTCTTACAAGCCACACTAGAAACGGTTAATCACCAGCTTGATCAAAAATATCATTATTTTACCAAAACGAAAGATTTGTTTTTAGAAATACCACAGATCTCCATTGAATATCCAAAGGAAGATGATCACACAATTTTAGTATCAACGAATACATTTGCTAAAAATATTTGGCTAGATGCGGAACGGGAAGGGATTTTCTCAGATAATTACTTTGATTTAATCCCCGGGATCCCGAAGAAGGTTACCTTTTTGGCACGGGATAATGGTCAGTCTGCCTTAGTATTAGAAAACCCAGGGATCTTAACCGTTCAATCCATGGCTGATTTTGTAAAGCGAGACTGACATCAGTTGGGCTTATCCTTGACTGACGGTTAGCGCTGCCACGGATGAAAAGGGATTTGTACTTGCAAACATCGTCACACTAGGGAATGTCCACGACAGCAATAGGCTTGAACCATTAGTCCAGAAAATCATCGGCGAAGTAGGACGTCCAGTTGTCGTTGCCGCTGATGCAGCATACAAACGCCAGCCATTGCCAACTACCTTTTAGAGAAACAGATCCTTCCTGCACTTCCGTACAAACGACCAATGACAAAGGAAGGCTTCTTCAGAAAACATGAGTATGTCTATGACGAGCATTTCGACTGCTATCTCTGTCCGGAAGGACAGGTCCTTACCTATCGAACAACCAGGAAGGAAGGATACCGCCAGTATGCTTCAACGTCATATCTGGCAAGATTACTTGGATGTAGCTGAGGACTTGCGTCACAATCATGAAATCAAAGAAATATACGGGAAGCGTAAAGAGACGATTGAGCGTGTCTTTGCCGATGCAAAAGAAAAGCATGGCATGCGATGGACAACCCTTAGGGACTTAAAAAAATGTCCATGCAGGCGATGCTGACTTTTGCTGCCTTACATCTTAAGAAGCTGGCCAGCTGGACATGGAAAACGCCAACCATGGCGTAATAGAAACCATAAGGAGAGCATTTATGGCTCTTTTTCATGGAATGATCCTGTATGAATAGCAAAAGGGTTGGAAATCATTTTGATTTCCAACCCTTTTGTCTACACTCTGATATATATATTTATATTAAGTGAAGACATAACAAAGTATGTGAACCATACTGGCAGTAGGGGTTTAAAAAGACAATTATTACACTTCGGCTTGTGATATAATGTCATGACAAAGGGACATTAAAGTATAGGAGGTATATCAAGTATATTCTCTTTCGAAAATACAGGTAAGGAAACAGGGATGTAGCGGTTATAAAGAGGCCATAGACAAATTCTCACACGCGAGTCAATGTTATAACAATAGAATGTTAGCTTATTATGAATAAAAGCAAGCTGTGAAAGTTATATCGTGTAAGCATCTGAACAATTTTATTTATCTTAAAAAATATAAAGTTACCGGAAGATAGCATGAATTATCAAGACTGATCTTTAGATCGAACGATAAAAGACTATTTACAAGCAATTTGAAAGCGGTTCCCAGAAAGAAGCAGATGAATTAGCGTCCTACCAAGCTTTACAAAAGGGCATAGTTTTTCTAGGATTCAGTTGCCTCATAAGATGTACAATCCTTCCAAACAGATTGTATCGTTTTTCAGTGGACAAATTGCGAAGAGCATGAGGTGGATGGAACTGGGCATTCAGGCGGACTGTGTCAGGGACAAACATTAACAATAAAGATAAAGGCAAGTGATAATGGAACGCTTAGTGTTTTTAAGCTCGTCATTATAAGGATGTATACAAATGATATTACCTTTAACAATTTTTGAAAATACGAAAAACCCAGTATCTAGGATGCGACTGCATTCTTCAGATATAAATAGAATTTTCCATTTAGGAGGAGTGAGATGAAAAAGCTCTCATGGTTGGGATTGGTTTTGCTTCTAACTTTTTCAATGATACTGACGGCTTGTAGCAATGACGATTCTAAAGCTAGTAAGGAAGGTGATGAAACAAAAGATGGTAAGTTATCGTTACACTTTATGAAGAGAGGCTTTGGCAATATTCATCCACCTGCAGATGAGTTATGGATGTGGAAAAGGCTGGAGGAAATGACAGATATCCACATCGAATGGGAGGAAGTCCCCGATGAAAGCAGAGGAGAGAAAAAGAATGTCATCATGTCATCCAAGGAGTTACCAGATGCATTCTATGGAGGGTTCGGCTTTTCGACAGATGAGGTGGGAAAATATGGCCAAGAGGGTTTATTTATTCCACTTGAAGACTTGATCGCAGAGCATGCACCAAATTTAACAGCATTATTTGAAGAAAATCCATCTATTAAGCAAGCAGTTACAATGCCAGATGGGCATATTTATTCTTTACCGTATGTAGATTTCTCAGGTCCAGAACGTTCTACAAGGTATTACATTAATAAAAATTGGTTAGCAAACATAGGGATTGACGATCCTACGTCCATTACAACACTAGACCAATTTACGGATGTACTTCGTAAATTTAAATCAGAAGATGCTAATGGTAATGGGGATGCCGATGACGAGGCTCCGCTTTCATTAAAACCAGGTGGAATTGGAAGTTTCGAAATACAAATGCTTGGTCCTTTTGGTATGGGAGAGGGTGGTCTAAAGGCTGCTGAGATGAATCTTTATTTAGACGAAAATGGCGAATTACAATTAACACTTACAGATGATAAATACAAAGAACTATGGTCATACTTTAATATGCTTTGGGAGGAAGAATTATTCCACCCGCAAACATTCTCTGATATGGAATATGAAGAGTGGGTAACGGAAGGTTCTCAAGATAAGGTCGGTGTTTTCGCCCATCCAGGTCCTGATTATCTTGGCAGTAAAGTTGCGGATAACTTTGTTGGATTCCATGCCTTTGATGGACCAAATAGTGACAGAGTTTTAAACTGGATTGATCACCCTGCTCGCGGTACTACTCAGTTTATGATTACAAAGGATAATCAACATCCGGAAGAGTCGATTGAGTGGGTCGATTTCTTCTATGGCGAAGAGGGTTCTAATTTCGCTTTTTTTGGAATTGAAGGAGAAACATATGAAATGGTGGATGGAGCACCACTCTATAATGATGAAATTTTAAATTATGAAGGTGGCATACAATTAGGCGCATTCCAGTTTGTAGATAATGTTTATGGTGCATTCTATCCATATGTTGAGCCGGATCCAGAATGGCGTGTAAAAGCAAGAGGATTAGAAATTGATGACATATATAAAGTAAATACTGAAGAAATTGAAGCATTAGCACCAGAAACTATCCTACCTCAATTCCAAAGTACTGCGGAAGAAGGTGCTGAAATTTCCGCCATCTTGACAGATGTTGAAACATATGTTGAAGAGATGCGTGCGAAGTTTGTAACAGGTAAGGTCGATATCGAAACAGGTTGGGAAGAGTATGTAAACAGTTTGAAAAAAATGGGGATTGATCGTTACTTAGAAATCAGACGTGCTCAATATGAAAGAATTCAAAATCAATAATCCAAGTACTTTGATAAGGGTAAGAAAGAATGGAATATTAGCAAATGTAAGGGCTTAGTATGTTTAGCAAAAATGATGAGGTGGGCTTAAGATGAAAAAGAAATGGAAGCTATATTTAATTCAACACTCGCATACTGATATCGGCTATACAGATCGCCAAGAGAAAATTGAAAGACATCATGTGGATTATATTAAATCAGCTATTGATAGCATAGACGCAATCGAAAGTGGTACGAAAAAAGAATGGGAAGGCTTTAAATGGACTTGTGAGAATTTTTGGCAAGTGGAACAGTTTCTTGAAAACTGTAATGAAGAATATAGTCAAAAATTCAAAAAATATGTGCAAGCAGGATTTATTGATATTTCCCTCACTTATTTAAATATGACGGAATTAGTAGATAATGAGATTTTGGATCAAAAGTTTCAAAAGGGAAGGGAATATGCGGAAACGAACGAACTTGATCTAAATTCCGCAATGACGGCAGATATTAACGGTTTTTCCTGGGGGTATGCTGAAACCTTATATAAAAATGGGATTGTTAACTTGTTTACATGCGTCCATACGCATCATGGGATGTTTCCTTTATATAAAAAGCAAATTCCTTTTTGGTGGGAAACACCGAAAGGCCATAAGATTTTAGTTTGGAATGGGGACCATTACCATATGGGGAACCAATTTATGCTTATTCCAAATAGCTATCGAATTAATAAAGGTTCAGCAACAGTGACGACCTCTGATCAAATGGATATTGCAGAACAGCGAATCTTTACGTACCTAGAAAACTTAGAAGAAGAAGATTATCCATTTGATTTCATTCCTAATATGATTTCTGGAATTGGGACGGATAATTCACCTCCTAATCCGCGCCTAATGGAAATGATTCATAAATGGAATGCGAAGCATGGTGAGCAAGTGGAAATTGAACTAATCACATTGAATGAGTTTTTTCTATTTCTACGTAAGCAAGCTATCGATATTCCAACCTATTCAGGTGACTGGACAGACTGGTGGGCAGATGGAGTTGGCTCTACACCAGCACCAACAAAAATATACCGTGATGCACAACGCAAATATCACTTATCGAAAAAATTAGATCCAGAAGATAAGTTAGGGAAGCTGCCATTTTTAAAAGAGGCTGAGTATCAGCTAATGTTATACGCAGAACACACTTGGGGCTACAATTCTTCCGTAAGAGAACCGTGGAACACATTGGTTAATGATTTGGATTTTCGGAAAGCTGCATATGCGACCAACGCAAATCGACTTATATCGAAAAATTTAGATGAAGTATTAAGCAATCTCGGAGAAGTGGCCCATCAAATAGATCGAAAACAGTTCTTTAAAGTAGTCAATCCTCATCATAATCGAGTGACTGATTATACTTCTATTCAAATGAAGAATTGGGAGCATATTGATGGAGCTTATTTAGATAACTCTATTGAAGTTGTAGATTGTCAAACAAATGAAGTGCTAGATTCCCAGCTTACATCTATCTCTAGAGGGAACCAGATTGAATTTGCTATTACGTTAGATCCTAAGGAAGAAAGAATGGTTAAATTGCGGAGAGGAAAAGCTCCGCAAAAGAAAATGGTCGTGAATCATGCCGGCGTGGAAGATTTAGCCGCGTATCCTGGATATGAAAAGATGGTGAATACCCATGTTATGGAAACAAATGATTATAAAATCACGTTTAATCATAGCTCAGGAATTGAATCATTTGTTCATAAGCATAGCGGAGAGGAATTAATTCATCCAGATGCCCTCTATGCACCGTTTGCTGGTGTATATGAAAAAACGCCAATTCAAACAGATCCTAGTACAGAAAGAAGAGTGATGGGACTCAATCGCAAAGGAAGATTATCAGAGCGCCACGAAGCTAGCTTGAAAAATATGAAAGTAATAGAAGATGGAAAACTGTTTACATCGATTAAAATGGATTTCGCATTGGCCGGAACGGAAATGTATAATGTGGTCTTAAAGGTGTATAAAGATATGCCGAAAATTGGCGTTAATGTAAGGATTCAAAAGCAAAATGAGTGGGCTCCTGAAAATCTTTATATCCCACTTCCATTTAGTTTAGGGGAAGCAAGCGAGCTATTTGTCGAGAAGACAGGAAACGTATTCAGACCGGCGATTGATCAGTTGCCTGGTACCAATACCGAGTTCTACCTGCTGCAGAATGGATTAGCATTTAAAGATGAGGAACAAGCCCTACTTGTCGCGATCAAGGATACCCCATTAATCACTTTAGGGACTTTGGATCATCATGAAATTGAATTGTGTAATGAAAACACCCATAAGAAAAACAAGGACCTTGTCTACTCATGGGTAATGAATAACTTTTGGGAAACCAACTTTAAAGTAGATTTATCCGGATTTTATGAGTTTGATTATCAGCTTTATTTCGTTTCAGAGAAGCAGAGTGCGGAGCAGCTGCTTGAGAAGTGTCAAGAGTTAAACGAAGGACTTGTCACCTTTCCAGTTAACCCTGAATAAGAACGGAGTATCTCCTATAAAAGAAGAGTCTCACGTAAATAACCTACGGCTAAAATTGTCGTAGGTTATTTGGTCCTTAGCTTCTAGCTTTTATGCTCCATTAGTAGCTTTGGATTTAGATGACGAATCAGTATTTGTATTCTTATCGTATATGTAATAAGAAGTTAATGTCATGTCCATTTTTTATAAGATTTCCTTTTGTTCTGTTATGGTAAACATTACGTTTGGTTTTCCCGCTATGAGTGTTTATATAAAAGGGAATAGAAGTGCTTGACTTATCAAATGGAACAAAAGAGACTAGTGATAAGTACAAATAGAAAGCAGTGAAAATATAATGAAAATATACAATCAAGCAGCATATCCATTATACGCGCAAATTGCCGATGACATGCGATTGCATATTCAAACGGAGAAATGGCCGGAAGGTGAGCGAATTCCTACAGAAATGGAGCTGTGTGATATCTATCATGTAAGTCGGATCACGATTCGGAAGGCCATTGATGAATTAATGAAGGAAAATTTGCTCGTGCGCATTCGATCAAAGGGTACGTTCGTCAAGGATACATTTCAAGAGGAAGATCATTTTACAATTGTTAAGGGATTTACGCAAGAACTACAGGAGCGTGGGAAGCTTGCAAAAACAGTAGACGTAGAGGTGAAAATAGAGCATGCGAATAAACGTCTGGCTAAGTTTTTAAATAGTGAAGTTGGAAGCGAAGTGCTGGTCTTAAAGCGAGTACGAGGAGACGAGGATTCTATTTTTGCCTTCTTTGTCACCTATATTGCCTATGATCGCGATTATTCTTTAGATGCTAAAGATTATTATTCTTCCTTTTACGCTTATTTACGGACAAAAAATATTAGTGTAAATCAGGAAAGGGAGTACGTTGAGGCTGTATCCCCTAATCGTGAAGTGCAAAGAAAGTTAAAAATAAAGGAATCTGAACCTGTCTTGAAAAGAGTTCGTTTTACCTCACAAGCCGATGAAAATTTTTACGAGTATACTGAATGCTTTTATATTGGAAAAAGGTACCGTTACTATTTAGATTTTCGTGAATAAATGAGGTCGTGATTCAAATAAAAAACTAGGGCCATCAATCCGAAATCTATAACAAAGCTCGCTAAGCTTACTAGGATGGTGCTCTTAAAAAGACAATTTCCGTTATTAAATTGTGATAGACTCTAAAGTAATGTCATAACAAAGATACATTAGGAGGAACACAATGTTTAATCCCTTTCCAGAGGTAAAAGTTGAAGCAGAGCAACAGGCATGCAGTGGATATGACGCAATCATAGACACAATCAGACACAAGATAACTCAATCACGAACTAATGTCATAACAATAGAATGCTACCCTACTGTGAATGAAAGTGAGTTGTTAGAAGAACTCATTAAACCATTGAATCCAAGTTATATCGTGCAAGCATCTGATCAATTTTATTCATCGCAAAAGGTTTCCGAGATGATCCAAATGAATTTAACGGATGATCGAGTTTTTGGTTTAATGAGCCATCACAGTTTTTCTGATTTTGTTGATGTGCAAAAACAAAAAGAGTTGAAGACCAGTATTCAAGCAAAAATACAGAATAATGAATGGATCGTCATATATGGAGTAGGAGCTTCTTTACTCTATGAAACTGATCTTCTAATCTATGCCGACTTAGCTAGATGGGAAATTCAAAATCGTTATCGCTCAGGGGAATTCAGTAATTGGAAAGCCGATAATTTTGGGGAAGATCCTTTAAGAATGGTGAAACGTGGCTATTTTTTTGAATGGCGGGTAGCGGATAAATTGAAAAAGCAATTATTTACTAACATTGATTATTTTTTGGATACACATCAGGAACATCACCCTGTCATGATAGATGCCGGGAGTTATTTTCAAGCATTAGAGCAGGTTGCTAGACAGCCCTTCCGTTTAGTGCCCTTTTTTGACCCAGGGGTTTGGGGAGGAAACTGGATGCAAGAAAACTTTCAGGTCGGACAAGACAAAATTAATTTAGCATGGAGCTTCGATGGGGTTCCTGAAGAGAACAGTTTATATCTAAAGTTTGGTGATGTACGGATGGAAATACCGGCTAATAATGTCGTTATGCACCAACCATTGCCTTTACTAGGGGAAAGAGTTTATGGTCGCTTTGGTGCAGAATTTCCGATTCGTTTTGATTTCCTCGATACGATGGGGGGAGGAAACCTCAGCCTGCAAGTGCATCCGTTAACAGACTATGTCCAGGATGTATTTGGTGCGCATTATACACAGGATGAAAGCTACTATATTGTTGAAGCAGAAGAAGAGGCCAAGATTTATTTAGGGGTAAAAAATGGTACAGACAAAGAAGAGATGATGCAGCAACTAAGATTGGCTGAGACTGGCGCGAGACGTTTTCCAGATGAAGATTATATTTATAAACGACCAATCAAAAAGCATGATCACTACTCTATCCCGGCGGGAACGATTCATAGTGCAGGTGCAAACTCTGTTGTACTGGAAATCAGTGCGACTCCTAACCGTTTTACATTTAAACTATGGGATTGGGAACGGGTTGGTCTAGATGGGGTCCCACGACCTGTACATTTAGAGCATGGCGAACCGAATATCGTCTTCTCTCGTGACCAAGATTGGGTGGAAGAGGAACTAGCCAATCGTTTTGAAGTGCTAGTTACAAATGAAACATGGAAGGAAGAACGAACTGGGCTTCATGAAAGTGAATTTATCGAAACTCGAAGACACACTTTTTCCGGAGAAGTATTACATGAAACGCACGGGAGTGTAAATGTATTAAATTTAGTAGAAGGTGACGAGGCTGTTGTAGAGAGTGTAGATGGAAGTTTTGCCCCATTTGTTGTCCATTATGGTGAAACTTTTATCATCCCTGAGACAGTGAAGAACTACAGAATTAAACCGCATGGTAGTAGTGTTGGAAAAGAATTAATAACTATTAAAGCCTTTGTTCGTTAATTGGGGTGGAAACAATGACCGAAGAATTTTATTTGTGCTTGGATGTCGGTGGGACTGAAATAAAAGTAAACCTCTTACATGGAAATCAGGTAGAGTGCGAAAAGTATCCTTCTCATGCTGAGCGAGAGAAATTAGAAATATTGGCCCACTTTGAATCGATCGTCAAAAGACAACTTCAGGTTGTGCAGGAACAAAAGGGAGCATTAAGGGGGATAGGGGTCGCCTTCCCAGGCCCTTTTGATTATGACAATGGCATCAGTTTGATAAAGGGTTTGCGAAAATATGATGCTCTATATCAAGTCAAGCTAAAGTCTTATTTCCAGAAATGGCTGGTTGATATGGATTTTCCGGCAAACATCCCTTTTCTATTTGAAAACGATGCGGTAGCCTTTTCGATCGGTGAATATATAGATGGCGTGGGCCAACACGCAGATAAAGTGATGTTCATTATGTTAGGGACAGGCTGTGGTTCCACTTTTATTGAAAAAGGTGAGATTGTAAAAAACAAATATAGTTTACAGGAAAATGGCATGATTTATCAAGATCCATTTTTAGATGGAACGATCGAAGACTATTTATCAGCAAACGGTTTAAAAATGGTAGCCAGGCAAATGAACATGAACGAACTGGATGGATTAGCGCTCTATCAAGCTTCACAAAAAGGTTCACAAAAGGCGCAGGACGTTTTTTATAAATTCGGTTATCTGATCGGAACAGCTCTACAGCGTTATGTACAATCATTCCAACCAGATTGTATCGCTTTCGGCGGGCAGATTGCGGGGAGCATGAAGTGGATGAAGCCTGGTATCCAAGCGGGACTAGGTCAGGAGCAATCAATAAGAACCAAGATAAAGACAAGTGAGAATGGAACGCTTAGTACATGTAAGGGCTTGGTGTATTTATTAAACCAAAAAAAATAAGGATAGGTGGACTTAAGATGAAAAAGAAATGGACCTTATACTTGATTCATCACTCTCATACTGATATTGGTTGTACAGATCGTCAAGAAAAAATTGAAAGATATCATGTTGACTATATCAAATCGGTGATTGATATTTTGGACGCCGCCCGAAATGGTTCGAAAAAAGAATGGGAGGGCTACAAATGGACATGTGAGAATTTCTGGCAGGTGGAGAACTTCCTTGAAAACTGCGATGAAGAATACAAAAGGAAGTTTACAAAATATGTAAAGGGCCTTATTGATATTTCCCTCACCTACATAAATATGACGGAACTAGTAGATAATGAGATTCTAGATCAGAAGTTTCAAAAGGGAAGAGAATATGCGGAAAGGAATCAGCTTGACTTAAATTCCGCGATGACGGCAAATATTAACGGATTTTCTTGGGGATATGCCGAAACCTTAGGAAGATAGGCAATTTGATGAATTTTCTGTATCGAAAAATGCATAAAAGTCAAGTCTTGTAAAAGATCATACGTTCTCTTATGGTTGTATCTAGAGAGTTTATAAATGAATTGAATTCGTTTGAAAGTAGGTAGATATACAGTGAAGATTGACAACCCCAAGATCCCTGAAGATTTAACGGAAAAAAGATTTACAGATATTTTTTATGAAGAAGATACGGAATTTGAAATGTGTATGGTTACCGATTCAGAATTTGCCGACGAAAGACTTGAGCGAATGAGACTATATAAAACAGTCATTAGGAATTGCAATCTCAAAAATACGGATTTTAGCCGAATTGATCTTACTGATGTGTGCTTTGAGAATTGTGATTTATCCAATGCTAATTTGGGTAATGCCTCCATGAATCGAGTTGAATTTCTTAATTGTAAGTTACTTGGCTGCAACTTAACCGACTCTTATATCGGTAATACAAGATTTAGGGAATCAATTCTTAATATGGTTGCGTTCGGTAACTCAAAACTTGAAAAGGTGATTTTTGATGATGCTGCGTTAGAAAGCGTTGATCTTTTTGACTGTAAGCTTAAAAAGGTAGAATTTCTTTCATGTAATCTTAATGGTGCGAACTTTGAAGAGACACCATTAAAAGGAATTGATATAAGCTCATCCCATTTTGATTCTTTAACCGTTTCAATAGAGAACTTAAAAGGATGTATAATATCAACGTCTCAAGCAATACAATTTGCTTCGTTATTTGGTCTAAAAATTAAACAGTAGGATTTTAGTGGCAACAGACACAACGTTTGAAATGACAGCAAAAATTGATGTTACTCGAACAGTTAAAAAATGCAAAGACGAATCTATAAGTTTTTATGCTTATTCCATTTTAAATTTAACTGAATCGATTAACGAGATTCTGAATTTGAGGTATGCCCACAGATAAGCAATTTGTAGATGGCAAGAATGATTGCCAATGTTTACGAACTTTAACCAAGAAACAGAGTTATTTTATAGGGACTTCTAACCACTCTGCAGCAACTATACCTGGATGTTTTCCAGATAATGTTGCGAAAGCAGCGTTAGTTAGCTTAGTACGAACTCTTACTATTGAGTGTGACTTTTAATAAGAACGGTGGGATCGCTTCGGGATTTATTTAAACAAGTGGTGGTAATTAAATGGTTTTCGACATTTGCCGATCCTTATTGAGAGGAAGCAGATAAAAAGCATGCATCCCGCCAGTAAATTAAGGCGACCGAAGAAGTTGCGCCATTCTGTGCTGTTCTCGTCAATTCTTGTGCCGGATGGGTACGAATGGGGATTTTACAAAACTGAAAAAATTCAAAGGAAAGGAAGGATAAAATGGTAAAGAGTTAATGGGATAGATTAATGACTAATTGATTTTACATCACAAAGTAAAATTATAAAGGTGTTAGTAGAATATTACTTTCAAAGCTATAAAGTGTAATTGTACAGCTACATATGAAAAGTTTAATAGCAATGAAGTATGTGATTTATTACAAGAGGCAGCCAAGAACGGCTGCCTCTTTCCTTATAGATTAATAGAATCTCTTATACCCATCAAATTTACTCTTCCAATATGGGTTGCTCAGATTAATAACATTTACACCTTTGTCATTGGCATGTATAAAATCACCATTTCCTAGGTAAATTCCCATATGAGAAATGCCTGGCTTATATGTATCTCTGAAAAAGACGAGATCACCCGGTTGTGGGTCTTTTACATAATAAGAACGATCATAATAGCCTTCTGAACTTGTGCGACTAATGTTATGGCCACTTTGGCTAAATGCATAATAGATAAAACCACTACAGTCAAAACCAGCAGGCGTCGTTCCTCCCCAAACATATGGACTTCCAAGTACACCTTTTGCTGTATGAATGAGCTTCGTAGCATTGGTTACTTCAGTTTTTGAGGCTGACTCGGTATTCACATTTTGAGTTGTTGAAGCTGGTTTTGTTTGTGGCTTTGCAGTCGAAGTAGATGCAGATGCATTTCCTTTCACTTTTAAAACCTGTCCAACGTAAATTAAGTCAGAATTTAATCCATTCAGAGACTTTAAGTCCTTTACCGTTGTACCGTATTTACTAGCAATCCTACTTAATGTATCACCACTAACGACTTTATAAGAATCAGTTTTTTGGTTTGTGTTAGTTGAACTAGTATTGTTAGATTCATTCGGTTTTACAGATTGAGCCGGTTTTTCTGTTGCTGTTCCCGAAATTTTTAAAACTTGTCCAACACGAATTAAGTCGGAATTTAGTCCATTCAGAGACTTTATTTTACTTACCGTAGTACCGTATTTAGCAGCAATTCCGCTTAATGTATCACCACTAACGACTTTATATGTATCTGTTTTTTGACTCGTACTATTAGAGTTATTATTCTTTGCTTCACTTGGCTTAGTAGTTGTAGTTGTTTGAGCGGTTCCTGTTTTTGAATTGGAAACCTTTAGTACCTGTCCAGGGTGAATCAAGTCATTTTTTAAATTATTCCAAGCTATTAAATCGGCTAAAGAGATATTATGTTTGATAGCGATATTAAATAAGCTATCACCAGAGACTACGACATAGGTCTTAGCTGAAGCAGAAGTAGTAACCTGTTTGTTTGCATTTGTTGTCTGTGTTTTTGCCTTTGAAGCTTGAGATTTCTTTGCTTCATCAGGAGAGACAAGAATGACTTGCTTAGGATAAATCAAATCACTTTTTAAATTATTCCAGTCCTTTAGTTGGGAGACGGAAGTTTGGTATTTGGATGCGAGTTTCCAAAGCGAGTCCCCAGATTTTACTTCATGTGTTGCTCCAAGCGCGGTGCTAGTGAAAGATGTTGTCAGAATAACAGCCGTTGCCGTGCCTACTAATGCCTTACGCACTATAAGATCCCCCTATCATATACAATATAACGACAATTTTAGCATAAATTACCTATGAATAATGTAATGTTTTCAATTTGTAACAATAATTTAACTTAAAATACATTTTTTGTAAATTACCATTCTCCTATACCCTGTTATTTTTACACTAAACATAAAATTTGCATTTTTTGATTATTTTCATAGAGAGGTTTGTCATAATAACGTACTAGATTTATAATAGAAGTAAATAAACTTGTTGGAGAAAGTAGGGTGAATAAGTTGGAACAAAAGGTTGTTATAAATGCTGAGATTTATCCAGGGGGAAAAACGGAAGCGATTAAGCAAGGGTATATGCGATTTTCCGAGCGAATTATCGAAGTAGGGCCAATGAGTAAGTATAAAGAACAGGAAGCTGAAACAGTTATAGACGCGAGCGGCAGTCTGCTTATTCCCGGCATGATTGATATTCATATTCATGGTGGACATGGAATTGATTTTATGGATGCTGACCCTGAATCTAATGTGAAATTAAGTGAAAAACTAATGGGGGAAGGGGTCACTTCCTTTTTTGCGACAACGATGACACAGACGTATGAAAATATTACGAAAGCAATGGAAGCAATTAAAACAGCTAAAGAGATGGGGGCACATATTGAGGGTGTTCATCTAGAAGGTCCTTTCATTAATCCTATAAAGGCTGGGGCACAAGATCCACAGTATATGGGACCTGCTGATATTGAAACTTTCCTAAAATGGCATGAAGCTTGTGGGGAACAGATTAAGCTTGTGACATATGCGCCAGAGTTAGAGAAAGCCCGAGAATTTGAACAAGTTATGATAGAGCGAGGAATTGTTCCGTCTGTTGGCCACTCTGATGCGGTTCGTGCAGAGCTTCTTGATAGCGCTGCTTCACATGCTACTCATTTATATAATGGGATGCGTGGCCTGCATCATCGTGAAGCAGGGGTCGCTGGACATGCACTAATTACGGATGGGTTACAAGTGGAAATGATTGCCGATGGGGTCCATATTCATCCTGATATGATCAAACTTGCCTACCTTGTAAAAGGGGCAGAAGGAATAACATTAATCTCAGATGCCATGATGGCAAAAGGAATGGAAAATGGCGATTATGAGTTAGGCGGTCAAAAGGTTATTATGGTTGATGGGGAGGCCCGTCTAGAAAATGGCTCACTTGCTGGAAGTGTATTGACAATGGATTTGGCATTTCGTAACATTATGGAATTCACAGGCTGTTCGATTGCTGAAGCAGTGCAAATGACTTCTAGTAACCAAGCACGTGAATTTGGATTAACACAAAAGGGCCTATTAGAAGCAGGTAAGGATGCGGATTTTGTTTTAATGAACCCACAATTTGAAGTGGAAAATACGTATCGGCTTGGAAAAAACTTTAAAAAGTAAAATTTATGTTTTACAATTTAATTTGAATCAGGCTAAGGATTCGATGAAATGATCAATAATGTGAGGGATGAAAATGAATATTATTACAGCTAAGAATGCCCAAGAAGCATCTAAAAAAGCTTTTGCCTTGGTGCGAGAAGGAGTAGAAAACGGTACAATTCAAACATTGGGATTAGCAACAGGTAGTACACCATTAGGGTTTTATTCTGAAATGCGGGAAGCGAAGCTAAACGTTGAAAACATCACAACCGTGAACCTTGATGAATATATTGGCTTAGCAGCAGATGATCCGCAAAGTTATCATTATTATATGGAAAATGAGTTGTTTAACAGTCTAAATTTTAAAGCATCGCACTTACCTGATGGAATGGCTTCTGATTTAGAAGCAGAATGTGAACGTTACGAACAAATTCTAAATGAGAATCCGGTAGATCTGCAAATTCTTGGTCTTGGAACGAATGGACATATTGGATTTAATGAACCTGGAACATCATTTGCGACAAAAACACATGTTGTTGAACTTACAAAAGAAACAATTGATGCGAATAAACGCTTTTTTGAAAGAGTAGAAGATGTGCCGACCCATGCCCTTTCAATGGGGATAGCTTCCATTATGTCTGCAAAAAAGATTATTCTCCTTGCTTTTGGTGAAGCGAAAGCGGAGGCTGTACAGCAGATGGTAGAGGGATCAGTCACAGAAGAATGCCCTGCATCAGTATTACAGATTCATCCTGATGTAACAATCATTATCGACGAAGCGGCAGCTGGGAAATTAAAATAATTCGAAAAATGGTGAATCACCACTTTTCTAAACAAGGGACTTGAGTAAAGCCACATCTAGATAGACTGCATTTGTCTATGCTCTATCAATAGATAGGCTATGCTCTGTCCCTTTTTCATTATTGATAACAAGACACTGAAGGAAAGCTATTATGAGTCCAGCCCTTTAAAGCGGAGTAGAAGATCCCTTTTTCTCCCGAAAATTTACATGAGAGGGAGAGACAGTATGAATGATAAAAGGCCGGTAACCGTTGTCGCCCTTGTGACGGCCATCTGCTTATTAGGAGATTCAATGTTATACATAATCTTACCCGTATACTGGCGAGAAGTTGGCTTGCAATCCTTATGGGAAGTGGGAGTTTTGCTTTCCATTAATCGCTTTGTCCGCCTGCCATTAAACCCACTGATTGGTTGGTTATATAAAAGGATGTCCCTTCGGACAGGACTATTTATCGCTGTTCTGATTGGCGCCTTTACAACAATAGGCTATGGGATTTTTAAAGGTTTTATCGCCTGGTTAATTCTTCGAAGTTTATGGGGAGTAGCTTGGTCCTTTCTAAGAATGGGTGGATATTTCACCGTAATAAGTTATTCTCACGATGGCAATCGCGGTAAACATATGGGCAGTTATAATGGGATCTTTCGGCTTGGAAGCTTGGCAGGAATGCTTGTTGGTGGTTTGCTTGTTCCTCTTTTAGGAGTTCAAACCGTTTCTCTGGCTTTTGGGCTGATGACGTTTATTGCCTTAATTCCTATCATTCTATTTATATCTGATCGACAATTGTCAGAACAAGAAGAGATTCCACCAGAACAATCATTGAGAACGCAAATTTGGAAGAAGTCAATTTTGCGGGTTCTTATATGTGGTTTATGGATTGCGCTGTTACAGGCCGTATTCAGTTCAACACTTAGCTTGCTTATTGATACGAATTATTCGGATTCCATTTCGGTCTTTGGGATCATAATCAGCAGTACGGCTTTAGCAGGTGTTTTGCAATCGATAAGATGGGTTTGGGAACCTTTCCTCGCAACGAAAGTAGGGAAAATATCTGATGGATTCAAAGGAAGAATCCCCTTATTTCTTCTGTCGCTTTTAAGTGCAGCGATTGGTTATGCCTTGATTCCATGGGAACTCCCTATTTATTTATGGATAATCATTGTTCTGTTTGTCATGATAACTAGTACGGCAACGAACACATTAATGGATGCCTTAGCCTCAGATACAGCTAAGACAACATCTGTTATCGCCGTGATGACAGCCTATTCTGTGATGACAGACTTAGGCTCAGCATTAGGGCCAATGGTGTCATATTGGTTTGTTGAATGGGAGCATGGGTTATTGTTCGTCTATCTAGCCAGTGCCATTATTTATCTTGGGATTATGATCTGGTATCGTCCGCAAAGTCGTGTAAAAAAAATTATTCCTACAAGTGAACTATAGTGCGGGATAAAATGGAAGAGGTATTGCAGCCTCACGAGAATAAGAACTAGAGCCAATAAAGTTGTGATGGCATTTTTATTGGCTCAGAGTATTGGCTTGGAGAGGATCAACATCGTTAATTAGGACGAGATTGCCATATATAGGATGGTGTATAAAATTAGTATTTATTCCTAAGTCAGATAGCTTGTTATCTTTGTAATAGTCCTACCAACAGATATTTTATTATTTTGCGAGAACTAAATTCTTTCCATGTATGAAACATTTGTTTGTCCCACTGAAAACTTGTAATAAAAGGGCTTGTTTTTCTAACCTCTTTAGGGTTAGGAACATAGTATTCCCCAGTTTTCATACCACTTGTGATTTCTTGCCGTTTGTCTACGAGTAGTCCTCGTTGAATGGGTCTTTCTTCAAGGGTCCCATCTTCTGTTAAAGCCCAAAGAAAAGCCTGACGACCATTCTTTACAACACTTTTTTGCGAAACGATTGGTACCCCGTGTGCTTCAGCAAGAATAATCTTAGCCTGCAAGTGATGACCCACTCGCCATTTTTCATCTTCTGTTTCTGGCTCGATGGTGAAACGATAAAAACTAGGCTGATCCAAAGCGGCATTTTCAAGCGGAAGCTCCTCAATCAAGATGACTTTCCCGGTGATTTTCTTATCAAGTTCGCTAGAATATAGTTTTACTGGCATATCTAATTGCACTTTTTCCACTTGTTTCTCTGATAATTGTCCCTCCACTATCGTATTCTTAGAAAAAATACTCATAATTGGATTTTTTAATTCAAGGGAAAGAGCGGTCACTGTTCCTTCTACTGGACTGTAAATGGTTAAGCCGTTCATTCCATTTTGGATTGTTTCCCGTTGTGTTTCATATTGCTGAATGGTTTCCTCGATATTACTCTTCTCAAGTTCCTTCTCAGCGATTGTTTGATCAAGTGACAATGATAATCCATTGAGCGATGCAGCTTCCACTGCTTTAGCTGCTTGACTTTCCACTTCAGGTTTTTCCTGAGAGAAAACATCTATCGTATAAAAATTAGCCTTCATACGCACAAGTTCCTCAATATAAAAGTTAATATTTTCTTTCTCAGATTCCAAACGCGATATCTCTGCATCCACTACGGCAAGCTGTTCTTCTTGATGTGAACTTTCATATTCAAAAAGTGGTGTGCCTTTTTCGACTACTTCCCCATTCTCTACTAAGAAATTTTTAAAAGGAGTTTGTGGATCCAGAAAAATAGGCTGCTTTTCCGCAGGCACCACCATTCCTTCCGTCTGTAAAGTCTCTTCAAGATTACCGGAGTTTAAAACATCCCACTGAGAAAGATGAGTCACTCGCTTTGCTTTACTGCCATCTTTTTCAAGTAAAAAAATATTAATCCCAATAAACAGAACACTTAGAAGTAAAATTAGACTTTTTTTCATAAGAATCACCAGCTTTTAAGTAGGTTGAATAATCATAAAAGGCTCTTATTGGTTTAACACATGCAAAGGACATCGTTATAATAGATCCACAAAATTAAATACCGCTATCGCAGAGGTGGAGCACCAAGAAATGAGATGCACACTAAAAATGAGTAAAACTAGTGGGAAACGCGGTAGAAGTAAAATTCGTTTTAACCCACGATATTGTAAAACCATTACCCAAATCTTGAAAATCGAAATGGAACCAAGTAAATAAATAAGATATTTATGACTTGTCAGATACTGCCCGATAACCCCAAGGGAAAGTGGGGAGGAATACCAAGGCAAATCCAAACTGATCGCTAAGACTATGTAAGAAATTTGCTCAAGTAATAAAATGGACAATAGAATCGCTTGAATCATAACGAATTTTATATATGTTTCTTCAGAAAATAGCCAAAAACAAAGAGCAGGTAAGGTTAAAAATACTCCCCCAAATAAAAGGCTAAGTATGAAACGGCCGATGATAAATAGGCCTCTTAGACTCTCATATTCTGTTGGAGAATGGCGCAATAATATAGGAGATAAAGCTTGGCTGCCGGTTCCTATCCATCCTGACAAAGAAAAGATGACAGCGCTCGCCAATAAAAGGAAAAAAATACGCCAACGCCATCTCTCCATCGCCTCCGCTTTGGCTAGCTGATAAAAGCTTTGTTTAGGGTGAAATAAACCTTTAAAAATATTTAATTCATAAATCAACATGATCACCTGCTTCAAAAGTCGACATCTATATGTTAAAGAGGATGTTCAAAAAGTCTGGTAAAAATGACACCGCGTGCTAAAGGATCTTCGACTAAGTACCGACACGTCCTGTGTCGAACGTCGATGTCACCACCTCGAATTGCTTCCTCCTTTTTGAACACGTACCTTAAAGAAATTCTCCTCAAAATGTTTCTTTCCTTCTTAAGTTGGTAAAAAAGGACTTTAGATGGATGAGGAATAAGCGAATATGAAAAGCGTTAACCAACATCCTCAATAGAAGGGATATGATTGGTTAACGCTTGTTCCTACTCATCAAATCAATGCTAGAATTTTTGAACGGGTATTTTCTTTCCGTAATTATCGTTGGGCAAGTTTTAATGTGTGTGGAAGAAAATCGCTTACGAGCCGTTGAGTTTTTTCATCGGAATGAGAGAGGGAAACGAGAAACCTATATAAGTTTTCGTTGTTTTCAATCATGTCAAGAATTTTCGTTAGCTCTGAATCTTTTGTGTGCTCACGCAACATCATCGGGGTATATTCTGTACCTGTTTCTTCACCAAAAAGGATACGTATTAGGTGATCCTGTGGAATGGCGTACGCACGTTGAAATTGTTGCAGCGTTTCAATAGAAATCTGGCGTTTCCCATGTTCATAATTGGAAAGAGCTGCCTGTGTCATATGAAGCCGCTTAATCGCTTCATCTTGGCTGATCCCTAAGATTTCTTCCCGATATTTTTTTAGTTCCTGATGGAATGCCATGCTACTTCCCCCATTTAGCTTTTTCGTTAAACATACCGACAAAAAAACGGCTGAGAGGTTTTTATAACAAAACATAATAAAAAATACCATAACAATTTACGAATCATACGTATACACCATATAGGAAAGTTAATATATAGGTATATTTGACTAAGTATGGGTCTTTATACATTGGGAGGAGAATGAAATGAGTATGCATATTGAGATTAGTCAATTGTTGTCGTATGGGAAGCTAGCAGGAAGAGGATACCGGTTAATCTGCCATGGAAACATGAGGAATAATAGTGAAATTAAATTAGCCCCTGTGATTTACTTCAAAGAACCTTCAACTTTACCAAACTCCAGAAGATCTTTTCTAGACACTACTCTACTTTTATCATCATTATTATTTGTTCAAACCGTTCTTGATTTAACAGTCAAATCGGAAGAAGTTGCATGGAATATCCGGATGATCATCGATTTAAAAAAGTGGCTATTTTACATAGAAGAAGAGGGAGAGGACATATACATGCCAGATGAAATGAAGATCTTGATTTTTTCTTCCTTTAGTATACAATTTGAACGGAAAGTACTAACACTCGATGCATTAGCTTCGCGCAAACATATTATGAGTAAACATTAATCTTATAAGGGGATGGAAGCGTTTTATAAAAATGAATATGTGAAGCTACAGTTTTTTTAAAAACTTAAACGATCCGTAATTATTTAGACTTGAACTACTCACCACTTAATTTCTAACGAAATTTGAAGTGGGAGATTCCTGCGAACACCAAGGCATCCCTCGGTTATTTTAGCAGGCTCTACCCGTAGTCCCTACGGTAAAAGCTTTATATATCCTGTACGTTGACTCGCCACGCACCCTACTTTAGCTTGGTTTTCGCAACTTCGGAATGCGTGGAGGCGATAGAACGTTGAAGATTTTACGTGACAGACGTTTTTCCTGTCACAACCTTATATCTTCAGTTTTCAAAGAACAACTTACAGGAATATTGTACCATGCAAACATGCGTTTTGGATACCGCCAACCGACATTCATCTCCCACTTATTTTGGGCTATGCCCTGCGCAAAATGGATAAAGTAAATGATCGTGAAAATGGGGTACTTCTAATGATAGGGAGGTAGCAACGCATGGAGCGAATTTGGCAAACTATCTTACGTTTCGGTTGGGTGATAGATGAGTAAAGTTCTACCATATCCATACTAGGTTTAGAAGTGGTATACTATGAGAAGATGTTCAAACAATCTGCTAACTATGTGCTACATAGAAGTGGAAGGGGCGTCCGTAAGACTTTTATTCATCTATTTAAGATATATAAATTGTGATACAGGAGTTAACCATATTGAATAAAGTGGATATCCTTGGAGTGGAATTTGATTATACTACTCAGCAGGAAATATTAAGTATTTTACAAGAGAAAATTAAGCGAAATAAAAAGGCCTTTATTGTTACGGCCAATCCTGAAATCGTCATGTATGCTAATAAGGATCCTCAATATATGCATACTCTACAGTTTGCCAATCATATTATTGCAGATGGAATTGGCGTGATTTTAGGATCGAAAATTGTTCGTAAGCCACTGCCGGAAAGAATTGCCGGCTTTGATCTAATGGTGGAGTTGTTATCGATCGCCAACCAAGAAAGATTACGTGTCTTTTTTTTAGGAGCGAAAGAGCAAACACTTGAACAAATGATTCCAAAAATAAAAAGGGATTATCCAAAATTAGTTATTGCTGGGTATCATCATGGATTTTTTAAAGGCCAAGAGCATAAAGTGAACGAGATGGTCAAAGAAGCAAAAGCTGATCTTGTTTTCGTGGCTTTAGGATTCCCCAAACAAGAAGAATGGATCCAGAAAAATTTAGATTCCTTTGAAAAGGGTATTTTTATGGGGATTGGTGGTAGTTTTGATATTTTAGCAGGGACTATGAAGCGTGCCCCTGCATTTTGGCGAAAGTTAAACCTTGAATGGTTACATCGGTTGATTCAACAGCCTTCACGCTGGAAGAGAATGCTTGTTTTGCCGATATTTGTGAAGAAAATGTTCCAATATAGAAGAAAAAGGTTACGCTAATCTGTAACTTTTTCTTCTTATACACGTCAAAGATTATAAGATTAGTTGAAAATGAGATTTAATTCGGCTATTATGTGATTAGGCAAAAATCGGGATTTTTAGGCATAATACTGCTTGATAAAAGTGGTATGTGAATATTTTTACCTTAAATAATTTTATGATCTAGCGTAGTAGCTGATTTTTACAATATTCGGCTCCAACGTTTGCGGACTAGTAGAGTTTGTTTTTTACGAGATGAAACTTTTATTGACTCCTTAAGGGTTGTTGAAGTGTCTTTTTATCTCGTCGAACAGCCGTTTATAATGACTATTTGTGAGGCAGTGAAGCATTCGCTTAACTAGCAAAACACATATATAATAAATGGTTCCTAATAATGGGATAAATGTCATTAATCGATATGTCTAATTATGATAAATTATGCAATAGTAAGGGCAAGGGGGTTACAAATTGGATCTGCTTTATTTTTTTATATGCTTTGTTGCCTCAATCATTTTAACGCCATTCATTAAAAAGCTTGCAATCAAATGGAATGTAACCGATAAACCGAATGATCGTAAGGTACACAGCAAAGCAATGCCATATCTTGGCGGGCTTGCTATTTATATAAGTTTTATACTTGGCTTAATTCTGTCTCATGAAGATAGTCCCTATTTATGGCCGATTATCATCGGGAGCGGCATTATCATTATAACGGGAATCCTTGATGATATTTATGATCTTGCTCCCCGCTATAAGTTCATTGGGCAACTGCTTGCTGCCGTAGTCGCCTTAGTAGGAGGATTTGATTTAGAATTCATCAATCTTCCCTTCGGTGGCCAAATGGAATTTGGCTATCTTTCGATCCCACTCACCATCTTGTGGATCGTTGGGATTACGAATGCCATTAACTTTATTGATGGATTAGATGGGCTTGCAGCTGGAGTATCATCCATTGCCCTTGTGACGTTGAGTATTATGTCGCTAATCCAAGGAGACTTTTTTGTACTGACGATCGCACTTGTATTATTGGGAAGTACGCTTGGATTCTTACCCTATAATTTTTATCCGGCTAAAATTTTCATGGGAGATTCAGGAGCCTTATTTTTGGGCTATATGATCGCTGTGTTATCCCTACTTGGATTTAAGAATATTACGTTCTTGTCATTCGTTATCCCGATTATTATTCTCGGTGTTCCAATTTCTGATACATTTTTTGCGATGATGCGCCGTTTTATGCAAAAGAAGCCATTATCATCGGCAGATAAGCTTCACTTGCATCATCGCCTGCTAAGCTCTGGCTTCTCCCATCGGCAAACAGTGTTAGTTATATATGGGATCGCCATTATGTTTAGTCTAGCGGCCATCATTTTTTCCATGGCCACTATTTGGGGCTCACTACTTATCATTGCACTGCTGTTATTGCTGATTGAGCTATTTGCGGAACTCATTGGGCTTGCTGGAAAAGACTACAAACCAATCTTAAAATTCATGCGACCTCGAGCACAGAATAGTCGCTATGACGATCGACTATAAAAACAAGAGCTTTCGCGTCTAGTTGCGAAGCTCTTTTTCTGTGGAGAAGGGCTATTCATAACGTAATGAGCAAATGTCTCCCACAGTCATGAAACTTAATGGCTTCGCTTATACCGCCTTATATACGAAGAACATTGCTTCATACTTTTCCTTGCTTAATTGTGAGCTTCCTCATGATTGTCCTTTATCATTTGATACACGGAAAAGGATCCCATGACAGCTTTGTCTAGGGATCCATAAAAAGTTATGGCTTCGCTTTCAATTCTTCCATTTCCCTTTTCTCCAACTTTGTTACCTCTACAATGAATTCGATGGAAAGCCCCTCTTTCAGCATCTCTACTGCTACTTCTTACTTGCCACTTTTTACTCCGATCTCTTTCCCTTTCTTGATTCTATCCGCTTCGTCCAAGTAAAAAACTTCTTCTGATAGAGGCGTTAGATCACGAAAATCAACAAATGGATAGACTTCAGGAAAAAATGCCTTCAAAAACTCTTCGAAAAGCGTATGAATTAATTCCTTGAATAAGTGATCGTGTCGGATATAATCAGGAGGGCTTTCACTAACTCACTGTGCTAGAGGCATAGTGACACTTCCCTTGTAGATTGTAATGAGGATAAGTCGAGGCTGTAGTAATTCTACCTACATTATACTAAAAAAAGGGGAATAGAAAGGGTTTACTCTATTTTACACAGAATTTAGACGAAATTGAGGGGCATGCCATTAGCTCTCTGGCTTGAACTACTCACCACTTAATTTCTAACGAAATTTGAAGTGGGAGCTTCCTGCGAACACCAAGGCATCCCCCGGTTATTTTACCAGGCTCTACCCGTAGTCCTTACGGTGAAAGTTTTATATGTCCTGTACGTTGACTCGCCACGCACCCTACTTTAGCTTGGTTTTCGCAACTTCGGAATGCGTGGAGGCGATAGAACGTTGAAGATTTTACGCGACAGACGTTTTTCCTGTCACAACCTCATATCTTCAGTTTTCAAAGAACAACTTACAGGAATATTGTACAACGCAAACGTGCGTTCTGACTACCCCAACCGACATTCATCTCCCACTTATTTTTGGGTTATGCCCTGGACAAAATTGAAGAGGGAGTCTTTTGTCGGAAAATGATAAAAACCCCACTTGCAAAATAAGCAAGTGGGGGAATGAAAGGGTTATTCTACGTTAGGTGCAGGTTCTGCAACATTATTATTTGTCACATCCGTTGCAGGTTCTAAGCCTAGATGTTGTCTTAAGGCAACGGTGGTTTCAGCTAATGATTGGTCATCCAGCTGCCAATAATAAACATTATTACCAGCACTATTCGGAATATAAGTATCAAAACCATCAAGATTCATTGTATTAATCGATAAATTACCAGAAATACCATAATCAGCAAAAGCTTTAATTTCATCAAAGGTCATGTTTGTTTTCATATTATTGCCAATGGCATCGATGATCTGACCTAGTTTCGGAATCGTTGCACCAGATGCAGCCTTGTTCGTAATGGCCTTTATAACTTCCTGTTGCCTTTTTCCACGTTCAATGTCATTATCCATATGTCTTGTTCTAGCAAAGGCTAAAGCTTGTTCACCATCAAGTGTTTGGAGTCCAGCTTCTAGAGAGATCGCATTAGCACGGTCTTTAGAGTCTTGTTCAGAAAAAGCGAAAGGTACATCAATATCCACACCACCAAGGGCATCGATAATCTCCATAAATGCTTCAAAATCAACACGTACATAATAATCTACAGGAATATCTAGAAGATTTTCGACAGTCTCAATTGTTGCTTTTGGACCACCAAATTTATGAGCATGGTTAATTTTTGTTGAATAGCCAACCTCATCAATATACGCATACGTATCACGCGGAATAGATAAAAGATTAACTGACTTTTGTTTTTCGTTTAAAGTTGCTAGTAAAAGCGCGTCTGAACGTGTATTAGCGCCTTGACTCCGTTTTGAACTTTCATCAATGCCGATAAATAAGATCGAAACATTATCAATTTTGGGATCGACTTTTGTTTCACGTAAATCAGATTTCCCATCACGATCATCTTGATAAGAATTCGCCATCATATCTTCTGCTTTTGTATATATATGGACCCCATAACTTATGGCCCCAGATGCTATTAATAATATCGGAAAAATCAAAAACCAAAAAATGCGTCGATTACGTTTTTTCTTGTTTGACACTTTTATATATTGTCTTCCCATAAGGATTAGACTCCTTTATTTAAAATTTCTCTTACTTGTTACATGGCACTTAGGAAAAATAAATATGCTACAAACTATAATACTATGAAAGTAGACTCAGGTAAAATACATTTTGATGACAAATCATGTAAATCCGTGTAAAAAAAGTAGTTGGCAGAGGAAAAAACTTGAATATTTACTATGCGACCAAAAGAAAAAGGAGCCAAAAAACTTGGACTCCTTATAAGAAATATGAAATTACCAATCGATTCAGCACTTTATTCTTCTGCTGATCTTTGCGGTAAAACTTGTTCGGAAGAAGAGAATAAAGCATGTACTAATTGTTCACTCGATTGTCCTAGCGAATACTCATTCCATTCTTGGGCAAACTCTTCGATTTGTTGTAATTGGAAGGTTTGTTTTTGAATGCATTCAATTAGTTCATCTGTTGTTTGCACAATCGGTCCAGGAACAAGGTCATCGTAATTTTCCCAAAAGCCACGGGTACGACTATATTCTTCTAAATCATAAGCAAAGAAGATCATTGGCCTTTGTAATAAGGAAAATTCAAATGGAATCGAAGAATAATCTGAGATTAATATATCTGTCACCATTAATAAATGATTGACATCAGGAAAATGAGACACATCATAAACAAAATCAGGATAATGATTTTTCCAATCTGTTTGGATGGCAGGATGTAATCTTAAGAACAATACATAATCTTCATGGAATGCTTGATACATTTTTTCAAGATCAAGCGCTAGTTTAGAAACATGTAATTGATCATCGCGAAAAGTAGGCGCGTATAAAATAACATGTTTTTTTTGGATAACAGGATAATGATAAGCTAAATCGGATTCAACGATTTGTTGAGTTAATTCATCATAGAAAAAGTCGGTTCTTGGGATGCCAGTTCGCAAAATCCGCTCAGCAGGTATGCCAAAGCTCTGCTGAAAAATCTCACTCATTTTCTCACTACCAACCACGACATGGGTCTGTTGATCATATACTTTTTGAAAGCGGCTTTGGGCTCGAGGGGTACGGTAATAAATAGAGGGATCCTTTAATCCGAATTTTTTTACCGCACCTGCAGCATGCCATAACTGGACACAAATTGTCTCTTTTCTAAAGGTCGCCGCTGCTAAAAAACCAAAATAATTATCCACAAAAATATGGGACGAAGTCGCTAAATGAAAGACCGATCGTAGCCAGTGAATGGGGGATGTAAGTTCAAAATTTAATATAATCCAATCAGGATAACCGGCAAAATCTAGTTTGCAAGAATTTGTTTTTAAAATCACAATTGGTACATCTGGATGCACCTTTTTCAAGGCATTCGCTGTATATAAAACATTATCACCGAACGAAGCCACAAATGTTGCTTGTTTTCTCAATGGATACAACTTGGAAATGGAGAAAACAATTCGAAAAAGCCATAAATATAACGTAATTGCCAGTTCTCTAACCATTATTCGTTTGATTCAAATCCTCTTTTATTTTTGTTGTGGAAATACCAACTGTCCTTGGTAAATAAATCACTTCACAATATTCTTTTAAAAAGTCAAACTTACCTTGCCAATCATCACCCATGACAAAGACATCGACACCATACCTCTTCACATCATCAATTTTCTGATCCCACGAACTCTCTGGAATCACCTTATCTACATAGCGTACAGCCTCCAAAATAGCTTTACGCTGCTCATATGAATAATAAGCCTTCTTACCTTTAATCGCATTAAACTCATCCGTTGAAATGGCCACAATCAAATAATCCCCATACTCTTTCGCGCGGCGCAAAATATTAATATGTCCTGTATGAAGAAGATCAAATGTTCCATATGTGAGCACTTTTTTCATTGGGAACCTCCGTAAGAAGTATATCATGATTATATCTTTTCCGTGGTGTCATAGTAAAATTCCTAACTAAGTAGTTAGAAAAATTATTTTATAGAAAGGTCCGTGGAATTTTTTATGTTTACGTCATTGCATTAATGAAGATAATGATACAAATAACAATTAAATTCGTCAAAGGTAAAATTGCATATTTTTATATCCCATTCGGCCAATATTAATGGAGAATCTAGAGAATTGCTTACCAAATCAATACTACTGTAATATTTGTAACCGAAAAATCCCTTCATATTGCCTATTTCGTTTGGCCGTTGTCAACTTTTGCTAGCTTTCGCTATTATTGTATCAAACACCTCTACGATTTGGTACCTCTTCCCTGCGGATTAACTATGCCAAACTTAGAGGTATTTTTCTTATTATAGCCTGTTTAAAAGGCAATATTGTGATTCGACCGTATAAACGCATGCTTTTTACAGGGAAAAAGCACTGATTGTATGAGAAGTAAAGAGGAGGAAGAGCAAGAGTGGCAAAACTTGGAAGTAAGATTACTCATAGTCAATGTATGCTGTTTTTATATAGGCTTCTTTTTAAACTTATTGGACAACTTCCACCACAAAAAAACCTCATTATTTTTGAAAGTTTCCATGGGAAACAATATAGTGACAATCCAAGAGCTATATACGAGTATTTGCTAGAGCATCATCCCGAATATAAAATGTACTGGAGTATAGATAAGCGATATATTGATCAATTTAAAGAATTACATCATATAAGTTGTATCCAACGTTTTTCGTTACAATGGTTATTGAAAATGGCTAAGGCCCGCTATTGGATTGTGAACAGCAGGCTACCATTATGGATACCAAAGCCAAGAAAAACAATATATGTCCAAACTTGGCATGGTACCCCTTTAAAAAGGTTAGGTACAGATATAGAAGAAGTTCATATGCCCGGAACAAATACAGAGAAATATAAACAAAATTTCACTTATGAGGCAACAAAATGGGATTACTTAATATCACCTAACAAATATTCAACAGAAATATTTACTAGAGCTTTTGATTTCAACAAAAATATGATTGAATCAGGCTATCCTAGAAATGATTTTCTAATGAATCATAATAATAAAGAGACAATTCTAGAGATTAAAAAAAAGATAGGAATCCCCTTAAATAAAAAGGTAATTTTATATGCCCCTACATGGAGAGATAATCAATTCTTTTCAAAAGGAAAATATAAGTTTGATCTGCATTTAGATTTAGAAAAAATGAAAGAGCGTTTGGGAGATCAATACATTTTAATTCTTAGATTACATTATCTAGTTTCTGAGAGTCTTGACCTATCGGGGATGGAGGGTTTTGTAATTGATTTATCTAACCATGAGGATATAAGAGAGCTTTATATTTTTTCGGATATGTTGGTTACAGACTATTCATCTGTATTTTTTGATTATGCCAATCTTAATCGTCCTATGTTGTTTTATGTTTATGATTTGGAAGAATATAGGGATAAATTAAGAGGATTTTACTTTGACTTTGAGAAGGAAGCTCCAGGTCCGCTTGTCAAAAGCACTAATGAATTATTAGAGGAAATTGAGCTTATAGAAAAAAATGGTTATACCCTTTCCGAGAAAACGAAGGAATTCAATCAAAAATTTTGTTCCTTAGAGGATGGTCAAGCAAGTAAAAGGGTGATAAATGCCATTTTATTTAATAAATAAGATGAAATCCCTTTCTCTAGCTATTAATAAAGATTTTCTTTAATCGGAAGTATAGTATGGCGAGGATGACAAAATATAAATTGTAATATTATAATAAAAGAATTTTGTTGGAAACGAAAATGGAGTGTATATTAAATGGAAATTTATGATTCCACATTTGAAGTGATTGAGAACCATCCTGAATCAATAGAATTATACTCAAAAATAGATAATAAGATGTTTGCCATTAACATCTTGTCTCTTACTTTGAATGTACCAAAACAGGTATCAACATTGGAAACAGATGATAAGATGTTCCTTAAATATTTTCCGAGAGAAAATGTAGTTTTTTATTTATATTCGCATAACGACTTAATATATTGTGTTCTTGAAGAAGAAGAAATCTCTGCAGACGTAAAGAATGAAAATTACTATATCTACCATATTGAAAATTTTTATGAATCAACACAAATAGAGCAATTAGGAGCTTTACGAATTGGTATGGTGGAGCATAGTGGAGAAGTTTTATTTAAAATTGATGACATTCTAACCAATCAGCAAAATCAGCTTCATTTTCCATATGATATGGGCTTTACGACTACAGAGTTTCGATATACTGTAGTATCGATTATAAGTTACAGTAAATACAACATTGTCATTACATATGATTTGTTTCGGAAGGAATTTATTGCAGATAAAATCTTTTTGAAAATCGTAAAGCCTCACAAAGATGTGTACATAAAGCTATTAAGTAAAACCACTATGCAAATAAATACAGAGAATGCCTCAATAGAAGTAAAATTCGCTTCTCTTTCAAGAGGAAAAAGCTACAAACTCTTTAATCAAAATCAGGTAAAAGGAGGCGATAAAGAAAATATCTTGTCTATTATTAGCATCAATAAAACCCGTTATTATATTTTTAACAGTAATAAGGGGATCTATATGGTTAAAGGAGATCCTTATAAGGTTACGGGAAATAAATCGAATTTAAGGGTGTTCTTGACCAAACGAAATCTATATGTTTTTGGGCGTCTTACTCACTATGCCTATCGCGCGCATGGTCAATATGAATATTTGTATTTACAGAATGCAGATAGAAAAATCGGCAAGTTTTTCCGGCCATTTAGGTCAATAAAATATTTGCAAAGGTTCGGTCTATTTAAAATACCTGTAAAATCGTTAATCGTAGAAGGACGAATCCACAATAATTTATTAGTAGGGGACAAAGAGATCCCGATTCATAATTTAAGAAGAAGAAATAGGGACAAAAAAGCCATTACACTTTCATTTCAAAAGCATGGCGAGCAATTAATGGTGGTAAGAACGAATCTTGGTGGAAATTTAACAGCAACTGTTGTTCCATTTAGCGAGGAATATAAATTGATTAATCGCTTTAAAATCAAGCTTGCGCACTTTACAATAAAGCTGTTCTCAGCAAAGACAAAAAATGTGAATCTATATTTTGAAAAGAAAAGCGAAAAGGCAGATGAATCAGGATTTCGTGTGTTTGAAGAAGTAATGAAGCAAAAACCATCGACATCAGAAAACTATTTTATTATTAACAGTCATTCGAGCCGATATGCTGAATTGAAGAAAATATATGGAACAAACATTATTGCCAAATATAGTTATAAGCATTATTTAAACATATTTCGAGCGGATTATTTTATTGCTAGTGAGCTCTCCAATCATTTGCTAAATGATCGGCTATATATTGATGAAATTCGCAGCAAGATAATGTCTGTACCTCTTATATTTTTGCAACATGGTATTATGTTTGCGAAGCCTGTAGATAACCCGATGGCTTTCGGATTTCATAAGGATAAAAATTTATATAATATGCACAAATCAGTGATAAGTTCTGAATTAGAGGCGAACGAATTTTACAAAATGGGTTATAGTGATCAAGATTTATTATTAACGGGATTAGCAACCTTGGATTTTGCAAAGCTTGATGAAAATGCCAATAAGATTGCTTATATGCCGACATATCGATATTGGGAGGAAGCATTAATATATAATAATGAAATCAAGAAAACATCTTATTATAAATCCATTATGAAAGTAGTGGGCGCATTTGAAAAAGCACAACTTCTTGATCGGTTAATTATTGTTCCTCATAACAAATTTTCACAATTTATTTATGAGAATATTCCTGAATATAAGGATATCATTGAGAGTAATCCTTCTGAAGCTTTAAAAAAGGCACAAGTTTTTATAACAGATTACTCATCGGCGATTTATGATGCTACTTTTAGAGGGGCTTATCCAATTTTTTATTGGGAAGAAAAGGATTATTTAATTACAAACTATAAAGCCATTCCACCTGTAAATGATCAAAATGCACCAGGACCGATTGCTTATTCGACAGAAGAGTTGATAAAGTTTGTGAGAAATGCAATAAGCCGCCATTATGTTTTAGAAGAAGAATACAGACAACGGTATTTAAAAATAAATAAATTTGATGACCGAAAAAATACGAAGAGAATCGTGCAATATTTAATAGATGAAAATATAATTTGAAAATGTAGCTATTTTACGAAAAAGTAACTGTTTTGTTAGAAATGTAATTTTAGCCAATACTATTTCTATGTACACGGTATAATGCTGTATCAGACCCATCTTGGTATAGATGGGTTTATTTGAATTAATATAGGAATATTGATAAATTTCATAAAAGGGTATATATTTGCTATAGCAGTAGGATATAAAAAGGAATTTAGCAACTTATATTTTCGTTAGTAAGTTTATAAAGCGTTTACATGGGAGCTGTGTAGATCTCTATGTATTTACTTTTTTCATTGAAAAGGGAGTATATTTATGCAATTAGAAGCTAGCGTATCTGAATCACTTAGAAACTATAAAGAAAATACTCAGCATGAGTTCTATGAAACAGAAAATAGCATAATTGATTTAAAGTGGAACGAATCTATCTTATCCCTTAAAGGATATTGTTATATTAAGGGAATCCCTTTGACTAAAAGCTTGAATGTTAGAAAAAGCTTGCTGCTAGAGAAAGAATTAATGAATGAAGAAGAGGAAGTAACTTTTAATTACATACTGGAAGATATCCCTATAGATGAATTAAATGTGAGTGAAAGCTTTGGGGAATCTTTATACTTTTGGGCAGGATATAAAGGAAGTATTAACTTCTCTACCGCTCATGCTAACAAGCCATTGCCACCAGGTTTGTACAAGACTTATATAAAAATTGAAATCTTACAAAACAATCAAGTCGTAATTGAAGAGAAAATATCGCTTGGTGATATTCGAAAATTCTTGAAAAATGATTTTCATACAGCACAATTGAAGTTTTTTTCCGCGAAATTACAAATAGAGAATAACTTAATGGTAACCTATGATTTAGATTCGAAAAGTATGTTACTGGAGTCAATAAAAGTAAAAAGTTTAAACCCAAGTTTGCTGTACGGTGATATCAAAAATAAAACTGAAAGGCCAGGCATTCTATACAGAATTTTGAGATCCAAAGTTTTTGTAATATTGTACTACTTTTTCAACCTACTTCCAGTAAAAGAAAAAAGGATCTTATTTGCGTCTGATAGCCGCGATGAAATTGGTGGTAATTTAATGTTTGTATATGAAGAAATGCTAAGACGTGAGTTAGATTATGAATATAAATTCATGTTTAAGGAAAATAGTTTCGTTAAAAAAAGCTTAACTGAGATTGTTCAACTTGCTTATTTTGCGGCAACTTCTAAATTTATTCTTTTAGAAGAAAATTATCCTATGTTTTCTCCTTTGAAAATCAAAGCTAAGACGGAGTTAATACAACTATGGCATGGTGCAGGAGCTTTTAAAAAGTTTGGCTATAGCCGTTTAGGACAGCCTGGAGGTCCTAAAGTTCACTCTAAAGATCACCGAAATTATACTAAAGCTGTTGTAAGTTCAAAACATATTATTTCACATTACTCGGAAGGATTTGATATCAGTCCCGAAACAATTTATCCCTTAGGAATTCCCCGTACAGATATTTTCTTTGATGAGGAATATAAAAGGCAAAAAAGAGCAGAGCTATATGAACAATATCCCTTTTTAAAGGATAAAAAGGTTATTTTGTTCGCTCCTACATTTAGAGGAAAAGGGAGAAAAGAAGCACATTATCCTATAGAGGTTTTGAATTTTCAAGAACTTTATGAGAATTTAAAAGATGACTATGTTTTTCTATTTAAACTTCACTTTATTGTTTTAAATAAAATTAATATTCCTTATCAGTATGCAGATTTCTTTTATGATTTTTCAGATTACAGAGAAGTAAATGATTTATTATTGATTGCGGATCTTTTAATCACAGATTATTCTTCTATATGCTTTGAATTTTCATTATTGGACAAACCGATGCTATTCTTTGCTCATGATGTAGAAGAGTATATCAGTACTCGTGGATTTTATTATGGATATCAATCTTTTATTCCTGGGAAATTAGTAAAAACTTCAAAGCAATTGGTTGAGCATATAAAGAATAATGATTTTGGCATTGAAAAAGTGCTCCCTTTTAGAGAATATTTCTTTGACGATCTTGATGGGAAGGCCAGTAAGCGTATTGTAGATCAATTAATATTAAACTCTGGTGAGCAGGAAACACAATAGCTTAACTAATCAAAACTCTATAATAGTATGGATATTTATACTATATAGAGTTTTTTTATTTATTCTATGTAAGTTTGGGTATTGCTTCTCTCGCATAAGACTAAAGAAAGTCTAATTGGTAGGCTATGAAAAAGTTCCTAGGCATTCCTATAAACGTATATGCTTGTCATAAAATGACAAGCATAAGGTCATAATTAACTGCAATAAAATTGAACATTATTCAAATCATATAGGGAAAAATTTGACCTAATCTTTTTTTTCTATAAAATAATATTGTAATGGAGATTATTACAAGAGCAGTATACTGATTGCTTATAGGAGTTGAAATGTTTGAAAATTACTGTAGCTATCCCAATCTATAATGCAGAAAGACATTTAAATGTAACACTAGATTCTCTAGTAAATCAAACAATGGATAGTAGTGAATTTGAAGTAATTTGTGTGAATGATGTCTCAACGGACAATAGCGCCAAGGTTGTAGAATCATATATGGAAAGCCATAGTAACATTAAACTTATTAATAGAACTGAAAATTCCGGTGGTCCTATGCTACCGAGAAATGATGCGATTAATGCAGCAAAAGGTGAATATATTCTATTTTTAGATAATGATGACTTTATTGGAGAAGAAACGCTCGAGAGATTTTATAAGAATGCAATAGAAAATAATTCAGATGTTATATTTGGTAAATATGTAGGGGTTAATGGAAGGAACGTCCCGCAATCTATGTTTAAATATGGGAATTTACCAAAAGCTGAGATTTTAGAACATAACTTGGTCTTTTCATTAGCGCCACATAAAATGTTTAATGTTAATTTTATAAGAAAATATGATATCCATTTTCATAAAGAAGCTGTTGTAGGTGAAGATCAATTATTCGTTATGCAATCATTTGTTAATGCCAAAGTTATTACTGTTTTATCTGATTATGAATACTATTATGTTGTTAAAAGGGGAGACGAAAATCTAAGTTTAAAATACTTCCCAGCTGAAAACTTCTATTATTCGTTTAATAATATTATGAAGACTATAAAAGAGTCAGATTTAAGCCCTTTATACAAAACGGAATTATCTGCAGCTTTCATAAACAGATTCCTTCATGCAAGTCGATTAAGAAGTTATCTTTTAACGAATAGGTTGACAACGGAACAAAAAATTGATTGGTTAAATGAAACGAAAAGATTCGTTGATGACCATGTAAATGATGAATTGATCAAATTATTACCGTCCCGATTCCATTATTTTGTATTAATTGCGCAGGAAAATGATTTACAAAAGCTATTGATGGTTCATAAGCAAATGGATAAGGTTAGTCCGAATCAGGTAACAAGGGTTAAAAATGGATGGATTTACGCAAGGTTCAATTATTCTAGAAAACACTTGGCTTATGATGACGAATATTCTGTAAATCATCTTAATATATCCGATGTTTTTGTAAACAATATCGTGATAGATGATACACATTTTGAAATATCTGGACAGTTTTATCAAAGCCTTTTAATTAATATGAATGTACAAAATGAGTTAATTCTTGTTCATAGAAACTCTGGATTAGAAAAAAGATTAAAGAACAATCTTTTAAATAAGTCTGGCCAATTCAGTTTTAAAGTTGATTACCAAGATTTCGTTATAAGTGAGAAATCTGTTGGGCCATGGGATGTCTTTATAGAAGGAATAGTAGATGGATATACGAAAAGAAGAAGGTTGGGACAAGCAAGAAGTAGTGATTTAAAAATAAAACAACAAAAAGGTATACATGAAGCTAAAGGTTTTATAGATAAAATTACACAGTCTAATAAAGAGGAAGAAATAGTTCCTAAAAAGGAAATAATGATTGACCCTATACGCTCGTTTGGTAAGAAATATACAGTTAAAGCATATTTTACCAAAGATCATGATAATCTTTCGTTTGATGTTAAATTGACTAAGTAAAAGGATGATAATATTGGGAGTCCCGAAAATGAAAGCAATAGTTAAAAAAAACAGTGTTTTTTCCTATGCAAGGCCTTCAAAAAAAGCAATTAAGGTAAACCAATTTAATAAAAATGATGAAATTATAGTGTATCCTTTAATTAAAGGCTGGTTTGAACTTCGTCCAGTAGACACAGATGGTATTATGAATACTGAATTTATTGCAGAATCTGAAATAAAATTTGTAAAATAAAATGATAAAAAAGAGGTCTGGAAGTATCTTCATTCCGAGACCTCTTTTTTATTAATAGATATTGAAGTACTGATCTACACCATTGGCTATTGCTTCAGCTAATTTATTTTGATATGAATCACTCACCAATTTAATACGTTCGGTTGCATTATTAATATATCCAAGTTCTAATAATGTTGCTGGCATTTTCGTTTCACGAACTACCGCAAAGGATGCCCCGCCAATACCACGGTTTACTGCCCCGGTTTTCTTATGCATGTTCTGGTGAACTAAGCTTGCTAATGTTATACTCTTTTTAATTCTTTCAGGATTATTATGCATATCCTGGTTTATTTTTGAAGGATATTCTTTATTATATTTATAATAGTAAGATTCAATACCATTTACGATAGTTGTCGCAAAAGCTGTTGAGTTATGGTGGACACTAATGAATATATCAGCATCTAAATTATTTGCCATTTGAGCTCTGTCATATAATCCGACATACGTATCGTTGTTTCGTGACATATGTACAGAATAGCCACGAGCTTTTAATAGCTTTTCAACCTTTTTTGCAACGGTCAAGTTTAAGTCTGCTTCTCTTACTCCTCCAGCTACTGCTCCTGTATCAAAGCCTCCGTGTCCTGGGTCAAGAAAGACTTTAATTTTAACTGGTTGCTTGAATGCCTCGCTTGCTTTTACGGATTGTCCTTTACCTTTAGGCACTAATTTTATTTCGATAGCTTCCAAGCGTTTGGAGTTACCTTCTGATCCGGCTTTCATTCCATTCTTCGCCCAACCAAGCCATCCATATGATTGGGAATGCACTCGGTAATACACATCATAATGTTTTGCAATTTCACCAGTGAGATTAATTTGAATGGCTTCCATTCGTTTACTTTGCCCATTTGTTCCAGCTATTGCCCCGTTGGAGACGTCATTTAACCAACCATACGTTTGAACGTGGGTAGAGTAAACAATATTTCCTGAGTATGGAGAATTCTTCAGGTCTATTTTGATTGCTTCTAACCGTTTTGACTGTCCTTGAGTGCCACTCACTGCCCCATCCTTAACTGACTCTAACCAACCATACGTTTGAACGTGTGAAGAATAAACAATTGAAGGCTTAGTCAGAAATCGATCAGCAGTTGATCCAGGAGCTTTTCCTCCTTTTGCTACCAATTTAATTTCAATAGCTTCAAGTCTCTTGGACAAACCTTCTGTCCCAGCGGCTTGTCCATTTTTTGCCCAACCAAGCCATCCAAAAGATTGCGAATGCACGCGATAGTATACATCGTAATATTTGGCTACTCCTCCTGTGAGGTTGATTTTTATAGCTTCCATCCGTTTACTTTGTCCATTTGTGCCGGAAACGCCCCCGTTAGATACGTTATCTAACCACCCAAGATTCTGTACATGCGTAGAGTAAACTACATCTCCGGAGTAATTGGAATCTTGTAAACTGATTTTAATTGCTTCTAATCGCTTTTCCTTACCTGTCGTTCCGCTCAACGCTCCATTTCTAACTTGGTTCATCCAGCCATATGTTTGTACATGAGTAGAATAAACGATGGTAGGTTTCTTAATAAATGAATTACCTGTTGAAATATTATCATTAGATCCTTTTTCGATTACTTTTATTTCGATTGCTTCCAATCTTTTAGAAAGACCTTCTGTTCCAGCAGGTTCCCCATTTTTCGCCCAACCAAGCCAACCGTGAGTTTGTGCATGGACACGGTAATAGACATCGTAATCTTGGGCCTTTTTACCAGTTAATTCAATTTTAATGGCTTCTAATCGTTTTGCTTTCCCAGTGGTACCACTTACTATTCCATCAGAAACATAATCGAGCCACCCATAACCTTGAACGTGAGTAGTGTATGTAACATCCAAATCTTTTGCGTTATCGATAGAAATCTTAATACCTTCTAAACGTTTAGCTTTGCCAGATGTTCCTGATGTTTCCCCGTTGAATACGGGACTTTGCCAACCAATTCCTTGAATATGAGTAGAGTAACTAATAATAGGATCCTCGCTTTGGATGGAGTATGCTTCACTTGTAATTGTCATGTCCTTAGTGGGAGCTACTGTATTTGTTGAATTTTCATTTTCATCAGATGCAATCTTCGGTTTTTGCTCATCTACAGATTCAGCATCTGTTTCTTCTTCTTTGTTTATTCTTTTATCTGTGGTAGTAGTTTCATCTTCAGAATTATCAACTTCATCTTCCACTTCGACTTCATTTTCAATTATGTCAGTTGGAATATTAGAATCTGACAAGTTTAATTCTTCTACAATAAATAAATCAGAAGGATGTAGAGTATAATAAATACTTTTATCTTCTGGTAATTTTAACTCAATAGGATGTTCAGTCACTTCCAATATTAATTCATTAGTAGAATTTGATGTGGATGTTTGCTCACTACTTCTTAATGTAGCACGAACTGCTGACTTGGATTCATCTATCCAGCTCGTTAAAATCAATTTAGTATCATCCTCAAGTATTACCTCTTGTTCCTCACCATCGTAATGAATGGAGAAATAACTAGTTTCTTCTCCATCCCTTTGTTCGGTGGGATTTTCCTCTGCAAAAGCAATAGTTCCATTAAACGTAAAAATCATTAACAACAAACTCAAACTACTAAGTAAAATTCTTTGCATTCTGATTCTCCCTGTTAATCTAGTCTTAAATTGTATTTTCAACAAAATCCTACAATTCAATATACTATTCTAGCATAAAAATGGCTAAATACTACCAGTAAAAGAGTTCTTTGGATAGAGGATTCTATTATGGAAGTTGATTATAAAGAACTAATTTTCTGCTGATTTGTTATAGAGTAAAGTTCGAATATATGTTAATATATGACATGATTCGAGTTTTGAAAGTTACGACAAAAGATCATATAAGTAAGCTAAATTAGGAGGGTTAATTTACTAGGTTCAACTCGAATAATTCACATAATTTTGACTTAGTATTCTAAAAAGAAGATAGGTCATATGTCTCGTTTTTAAATGTTAGAGAGGTGAAAGGAACAGAAAGTCTCAATGGTACTTTTGTCTTTGCTTGTAACTAGATTAAGAGAAAATAATTTGTATTTAATAAAGCAACTAATTTTGTAAAACTTAAGTTTAGGGAGATTGATGATGCAAAGAAAGATAAGTTTAATAAGTTGTATATTATTAATGTTTTCCGTGTTGTTCTCTCAAGGCACTTTTGCTTACGCATTAGAAAGTCCGGACATAACTGACTTTGGAGAGGATTTTAGCTATTATTTTATTCAATATGATGGAACAGAGCAGGAGATAGAGATTAGTGAGAATATAAAATTATTTTTAAATGGATGGACGGATGAATCGAAGACAACTGCTATTGGGAAAATTGAAACCTTTAACGAAAAATCAAATTCAACAGAAGAGATTAAAGAGATCACTCTTGAGGATACTACCGAACTCAGTGAACTTGTTATAAAAGAGGATGAAAAGGTTGTTTATAGATTAATGCAATCTGATTCATTTGAAGTTGAAGAGGTAAGCCCTCTTGAATTAACCACCGAGACGACTATTATCGATGAAAATGAAAATGGCACTTCTATTGAATTGCTAAAAATCAGAGATGAGTATAATACTGTGATGAATCAAGAAACAGTATATTATTTAATAGATGAAGACAGTCAAAAGGTTGAAATTACAGAAGAGGAATATGAATCTTTAAATGCTGTGGAAGACGCAGAAATAATAGATGAAACCTCAAATACTGTGGAAGATAATGAAACAAATGATTATGAATCTACAGAAGTTGAAATAGTAGAAGATGAAGAATTGGTCACTGAGGAAGATGGAGAATCAATAGAAGAGGATTTATCAAAAGAGGGACAATCAAAGGAAGCGCCATTAGAAGAAGATTTAACTTCTATTGAAGAGGAATCGAATAAAGTAGTCATGAAAAGCTATATGATACAAACTAACCAAGCTCCTTCTATTAACTATTCTACCCATGTACAAACCCACGGTTGGTTGGAAACAGTTAAAGACGGGACTTTAAGTGGAACTACGGGAAAAGCAAAACGCTTAGAAGCTATTAAAATTTCAATTAGTAATATGAACGACTTAGGTTTGAAATATTCTACACATGTACAGACTTACGGTTGGCAAGACCCTGTTTCTGCAGGAGAGGTGAGTGGAACTAGTGGTAAGCACAAGCGACTAGAGGCAATTAAAATTGAATTAACTGGTAAAGAGGCGAAAAATTATGATGTGTATTATCGCGTTCATTCCCAAACGTTTGGTTGGTTAGATTGGGCAAAAAATGGTGAACCAGCAGGAACGGAAGGACTTGCTAAACGCTTAGAAGGTATACAAATCAAATTAGTGAAAAAAGGCGGTAAGGCTCCAGGTTCCACGAATAAACCATATCTCACAGAGCCATCTGTATCTTATTCCACACATGTTCAATCCTATGGTTGGATGGGTTCAGTTAAAGATGGGAAAATGAGTGGTACAAAAGGTGAATCCAAACGGTTGGAAGCAATCAAAATAGCTTTACAGGATTCCCCATATAGTGGTGGAATTACATATTCTAGCCATGTTCAAGGAAAAGGATGGATAAGCAATGTTTCCGATAATGCCTCATCTGGTTCTACTGGACAAGGTAAGCGATTGGAAGCCATTAAAATAAATCTTACAGGCGAAGTTGCGAAAAATTATGATGTGTATTATCGCGTTCATTCCCAAACATTTGGATGGTTGGATTGGGCGAAAAATGGGGAAGTCGCTGGGACAGAAGGCTTATCTAAGCGTCTTGAAGCCATAGAAATTAAATTAGTTGAAAAAGGTAAAGAAGCTCCCGGTCCAACAGCTAGACCTTCTCTTACGAAGCCATCTGTCGTTTATTCCACACATGTCCAAACTCATGGATGGATGAATTCTGTATCAGATGGGGTAATAAGTGGAACTACGAGGAAAGCGAAACGCTTAGAAGCAATTAAGATTGAATTGAAAGATGCTCCTTTTAGTGGAGGAATTACATATTCCACACATGTGCAAAGTAAAGGCTGGTTGAAAAGTGTCTCCAACGGTGCACTATCCGGAACTAGTGGAGAAAGCAAGCGTCTTGAAGCCATTAAAATTAATCTAACTGGAGAAATGGAAAAACATTATGATATTTATTATCGTGTCCACGCCCAAAACTTTGGTTGGCTAGGTTGGGCCAATAATGGAATGGAAGCTGGATCTCAAGGCTTATCGAAACGCTTAGAGGCCATTGAAGTTAAATTAGTCTCAAAGGGCAAAGGGCCAACCGTAAATAAAGAGAGTGCTTTCAGAAGAATAGGATCAGTGGAAAATTACACAAACTACACTATTGACTTTTCAAAAATGATTGATAGACAGATGGTGGTTAATCCTAAGGCTGATGGGGCTGGGGCTTTATATGCAAGTAGGGAGTTTGTTGAATATTATGCAAATCCGAATAACTTTTCAAAAAAGTCTAGTAGTTATCTGCAATTTTTAAACCTTTCAAAAACAGCTGGGTTAAGTGTTAATGAGCTAAATAATAAAGTTCTTATTGGAAAAGGGGAATTTTCCGGCAAAGCAAATGCGTTTATTGCCGCCAGCCAAAAATATAGTATAAATGAAGTGTACTTAATCTCACATGCTCTTCATGAAACAGGTAATGGGGCATCAATTTTATCAAATGGTACTATTCAAGTAGGAGAAATAAGCAAAAATAAATGGGTTTCCTTCCTACCAAATGGGACATTTATTGCTGAATATAAAGTCAATGATGATAATAAATGGATTTGGAAAATTACCGAGGATAAAAAGTTTAATGCAAAAGATGCAAAAAATATTAAACCAATCTATAATGCTTTTGGTATTGGGGCTCTTGATCAAAATCCAGGTGTTTTGGGCTCAATAAGAGCGTATCAAGAAGGATGGTTTAAAATAGAAGATGCGATTATAGGAGGAGCGCAGTTTATATCGAATGGATATATTAATAGTGGTCAAAATACACTATATAAAATGCGTTGGAATCCAGATTTTATCGAAACTCATGGATATGCAACACATCAATATGCTACTCATGTAGCTTGGGCTGAAGCTCAAACAACAAAAATGGCAAATATATATAATCTGTTAGACGCATATGTGTTACACTTGGATATACCGAAATTTAAAAATCAACCAAGTACCTCCCCTAAGCCGACGGGTGATGCTCAATATAAGCTTGATCGTAAATTAGAGGGTAAAACTGCTGTTACAACAAGTGGACTTAATTTCAGAACTGGTCCAACGACTGGTCATAGCATTATCCAAACATTACCTAAAAATACGAAAGTAACCATTGTTGGTAAAAATGCCGATTGGTACAAAATTAAAGTGGATGGAAATGAAGGCTGGGTTTCTGGTGATTATATTGAAGTTAAATAGGTCATATGCCTGAACTGAATCCCATATTTAGTATTAAAAAGGTGCATTTTGAATATTTTCAAAATGCACCTTTTTATATTATTGTAGTTGTGTATTTTCATAAAAATACCATAGAAAATGCCAAAAGATAAATTATGCATGTTAATTGTAATTTGTTATAATTGTCGGTGGGTAACAGTATTCGACTATATTTTTAATGATATTAGCTTCTCTTCAATCCCTAGATCCAATAGTGAAACTAGGAATATGATCCGAGCGCTTTAGAAACTATATAATATATTAGTAGGAGATGATTTAATGAAGGGAATTATTTTAGCCGGAGGAAGTGGAACACGGCTATATCCATTAACGATGGTAACTAGTAAGCAGTTACTACCTGTCTATGATAAACCGATGATATTTTATCCGTTATCTACATTAATGTTGGCGGGTATCAGGGATATATTAATTATTTCGACACCGGAAGATTTGCCACGCTTTAATGCCTTACTTGGGGATGGTTCTCAGTATGGAATAAGCCTAGAATATGTAGTTCAAGAAAAACCAGAAGGGTTAGCACAAGCTTTTATTCTTGGCGAGGATTTTATTGGGAAAGACCCAGTTGCTATGATTTTAGGAGACAATATTTATTACGGTAGTGGTTTAAGAAATAAATTAATTACAGCCACGAATAGAAAGAGCGGCGCTACCGTCTTTGGGTACCATGTTCCAGATCCCCAACGATTTGGCGTTGTTGAATTTGATAGTAATGGGAAAGTTATAAGCGTGGAGGAAAAACCCCGTGAACCTAAATCAAATTACGCAATAACCGGATTGTATTTTTATGATAATCGTGTTGTCGATATTGCGAAAAATGTAAAACCTTCTCACCGTGGAGAACTAGAAATCACTTCTATCAATGAAGAATATTTAAAACTTGGAGATCTCCATGTTGAATTATTGGGTCGTGGTTATACATGGTTAGATACAGGGACACATGAAAGCTTAGTAGCTGCGACAAACTTTGTAAGAACAGTGGAAGAACATCAAGGGATTAAAATATCCGCACTTGAAGAAATAGCTTATATTAATGGGTGGATAACACAAGAAGAATTATTTCGTTCAGCAAAGGCATTTTCTAAAACAGGATATGGCCATTACTTGTTAAAAGTGGCCAATGGGGAAGTTAAATACTAGAGGTGATGATAATGAAAATTATTGATACAAATTTGGAAGGTGTCAAAGTAATTGAACCAGCTGTCTTTGGAGACCATCGAGGGTGGTTCATGGAAACGTACAGTTATTCTAAATTAATAAAAGAAGGAATAGATTTAAACTTTGTGCAAGATAATCAATCTTTTTCTGCTACAAAAGGAACGTTACGTGGATTACATTATCAATTGAATCCAAAAGCACAGACCAAACTTGTAAGATGTACGAGAGGTGCAATCTTTGATGTAGCAGTAGACATTAGAAAGGGAAGTCCCACATTTGGTAAATGGTACGGAATCGAACTTTCCGCTGAAAATAAAAAACAATTATTAGTTCCACGAGGATTCGCTCATGGTTTTATGACGATTACAGAGGATGCCGAAGTACAATATAAAGTAGATAACGACTATGCTCCCGATTGTGACCGTGGAATTATGTGGAATGATTCTACAATTGGAGTTCAATGGCCAATGGATATCGAGCCTATTTTGTCAGAAAAGGATCAACATGCACCAAGCTTAGAAGAAGCTGATATCAATTTTTTCTATGAGGAGAAATAGGATGAAGATTCTAGTAACGGGCTTTACAGGCCAATTAGGTTATGATGTTGTAAATGAAGGAAAAAGAGCAAGCTTTGACATGTACGGCGTTGGAAGCAAAGATCTAGATATAACTGTGCAAAACGAAGTGAACAATTATATAGAAGATTTAAATCCAGATGCTATTATTCATTGTGCTGCGTATACATCCGTGGATAAAGCAGAGAATGAGCGAGAAATTTGCTGGAATGTGAATGTAGAAGGAACAAAGAATCTAGCAGAAGCAGCAAAAAGAGTTGGAGCTAAATTCCTTTATGTCAGTACTGACTATGTTTTTGATGGAGAAGGCGAAACATCATTTAAGGAGACAGATCAAACAAATCCTATTAACTATTATGGTCTAACCAAGTATGAAGGCGAGAAAATAGTTCAGGAAACATTAGATAGTTTTATTGTTCGAATTTCCTGGGTTTTTGGGTTAAATGGGAAGAACTTTATAAAAACGATGTTGCGATTAGCAGATTCAAATAAAGAGATAAGTGTTGTAGGTGACCAAGTTGGTTCACCAACTTATACTTACGACTTGGCCAAATTAATAATTGAAATGATTCAAACAAGGAATTATGGAATTTACCATGCGACGAATGAAGGATTTTGTAGTTGGGCTGAATTTGCTGAGGAGATATTTAGACAGAGTAATAAAGAGGTTACAGTCAATGTTATTACAACAGAAGACTTTCCTACTTCTGCAGTAAGACCGAAAAATTCAAGATTATCTAAATCAAAGCTTGATGAGAATGGATTTTCAAGATTACCAAAATGGCAAGAGGCATTATCACATTATTTGAATGAGCTAAAATATGAGGTGAAATAGTTATGTCAAAGAAAAAGATAGTAGTTACTGGTGGGGCGGGTTTTATTGGAGGAAACTTTGTGCAGTATATGGTGGATAAATATCCAGATTATGATATTTATAATTTAGATTTGTTAACATATGCAGGTGATTTAACAAAGCATAAACAGATAGAGAATAAGAGGAATTATCATTTTATTAAAGCAGATATCAGCGATAGAGACACGATTTTGGGTGTATTTGAAAAAGAAAACTTTGATTATGTTGTACATTTTGCAGCTGAAAGTCATGTGGATCGTTCTATCACAGATCCAGAAATTTTTATAAAAACAAATGTATTAGGAACGCAAATACTTTTAGACGCTTCTAAACATATCAATGTATCTAAGTTTCTTCATGTATCAACAGATGAGGTGTATGGAGAACTAGATTTTGATCCAACTGTATTCTTTACGGAGGATACTCCGATTCAACCCAATAGTCCATATAGTGCAAGTAAGGCTTCTTCTGATTTACTAGTACGCGCATATCATGAAACATATGGTTTGCCAGTTAATATCACCCGTTGTTCTAATAATTATGGACCATATCATTTCCCAGAGAAGTTAATTCCCCTTACTATATCGAGAGTTTTAAATGATGAAAGTATTCCAGTATATGGTGACGGGAAAAATATTAGGGATTGGCTTCATGTTTATGATCACTGCTCTGCAATTGATTTAGTTCTACATGAGGGAGTTGATGGAGAAGTTTATAATGTCGGGGGTCATAATGAAAAAACTAATCTTGAAGTGGTTAAAACTATTTTAAGTACCCTTGACAAACCAGAAAGCCTTATTAAGTTTGTTGAGGATCGACTTGGTCATGATAAACGATATGCAATTGATCCTACAAAATTAGAAAATTTAGGTTGGAAACCAATTTATAATTTTGAAACTGGTATTGCTCAGACCATTCAGTGGTATTTGGATAATAAGGAATGGTGGGAGCAAATTATTAGCGGCGAATACAAAGAGTATTTTGCAAAGCAGTATTTATTAAAAGACGATAAGTAATCGTACTCTTAAGAGGTTGTCATCTATTGAAGACAACCTCTTATTTAATGCCTTACTAGGATAATATGCAAGAAGTTAACCATTTCAGCCAAAGGCTTAAGAATTTCCGTATATCAATATTTGTACTTATTTGGTCACAACAGGACTTTAAAATTTATTTGAAACAACGTGAATGGTATCTTATTGCCGTCCCACCTACCCGAATTAATAGCGAAAGGGTTGATTTTTCCTTATCTCGTAAGTGTAAAAAGTAACCTATATATTTAGACAACCTGTTAAAGATAATATAAGTAACTGGTAGAGTTATTGCCAAAGGAGCAATCGGTCTAAAAATTTTATATGGGCCAAATCCCTATATTTGGAAGCTTTTTGGAAAGATAATGAGAAGAGCATTAAATTGGCCTTTCGACCGAATATTCAGAGCCTTTTTGAGGCAAACTTTACATCATTTGGCAAAAGTAATTTATAACAATCACTAGTAAATAGCGCTTCGTAAGTGCTATATTTGAATAACTATGACCATATTGATGATGATATGGGAGCCATGTTGATAAAATTTAAAAAGAAGTGTATATTTACTATGAGTTTATGACATCTTTCAACAAAAAAATTAGTTTTATATAAACATAGAAAAAAGGAGATATCACAGTGATATATGCAGAAATCTTAGCTGGTGGGAACGGCTCAAGAATGGGAAACATAAATATGCCAAAACAGTTTTTGTCTCTAAATAATAGACCGATTATCATTCATACAATAGAAAAGTTTTTGTTGAATGACCGTTTTGATAAAATTATTATTGTATCGCGTAAAGATTGGGTTAACCACACGAAAGATATTATAAAAAAATATATTGGTGAAACAGATCGAGTTGTAGTTGTTTCAGGTGGCGATGATCGGAACGAATCTATTATGAGTGGAGTTCGTTATATTGACGAGCACTTTGGGATTAATGATGACGATATTATTGTCACTCATGATTCCGTTCGTCCATTTTTGACTCATAGAATTATAGATGAAAATATTAATGCTGCTTTAGAATATTCTGCTGTTGATACGGTGATTGAAGCAATTGATACAATTATTCGATCAGAAGACCAGGAAGTAATTACTGAAATTCCTGTTCGTGACACAATGTTCCAAGGACAGACACCGCAAAGCTTTAATATTAAAAAGCTAGTGGAACTTTATCAATCACTTGATGAGGCAGAAAAAGGTATATTGACAGACGCTTGTAAAATATTCGCATTAAAAGGTGAAAAAGTAAAGCTAGTAAGGGGAGAAGTATTCAATATCAAACTAACTACCCCTTATGATTTAAAAGTGGCAAATGCCATTATACAGGAGCGGATTTCACAATGATCAATCAAGTTTATCGATTAGTTTCTGCCCGACAATTTGAGGTTACCTATAAAGACCGAAGTTTACAATCAGACTATGTAGTGGTTCGACCTGAATACCTCTCTATTTGTGCTGCGGATCAACGCTATTACACTGGTACCCGAGGAAAAGAAGCCATGAATGCGAAGTTACCAATGGCGCTAATCCACGAAGGGATTGGTAAAGTTGTTTTCGATCGTTCAGGTAAGTTTAAAATTGGGACGAGAGTTGTGATGATTCCTAATACACCTACAGAAGTTGATGAGTATTGTGCAGAAAACTATTTGCGCTCTAGCAAATTTAGGTCAAGTGGCTATGATGGCTTTATGCAGGATTATGTGTTTTTAGAAGCAGATCGCTTAGTTGAATTACCAGGAGACATTAATCCAGAAGTAGCGGCATTTACAGAGTTAATTACTATCGCAACACATTCTATTACTCGCTTTGAAACAAAAGCGCATAAAAGAAGAAATGTATTAGGCGTTTGGGGAGATGGTAATTTAGGTTATATCACTTCCTTACTTCTTAAGAAAAAGTATCCAAACAGCAAAGTCATCGTCTTCGGCAAAAATCAATATAAATTGGATCATTTTTCCTTTGTAGATGAAACTTACCAAATTGATGAGATACCTGAAGATTTATCGATCGATCACGCCTTTGAAGCAGTAGGTGGTAGAGGTAGTGAATCAGCCATCAATCAGATTATAGATTATATCTATCCAGAAGGGTCTATTGCAATTATGGGAGTATCTGAATATCCTATTCAACTCAATTCAAGAATGGTATTGGAAAAAGGAATTACCATTATTGGAAGTAGTCGTAGTGGTCGTAATGATTTTGTTGACACAGTTGAAATGATGAAGGAATTTCCTGATATTGTGGATTATTTGACAACACTTATTGGTTCCGTTCAATCGGTTACTACAATTGGAGAAATTATTGAAGCCTTTGAAAATGATTTAACTGTATCTTGGGGGAAAACAGTATTGGCCTGGAACATTTAATAGTGCAGCTATGAAGGAAGGTAGGCATAAAAGGTGAACTTGAAATTTCTACCTACAATTACAGTTAAGTATTTTTTACGGATTGTTTATATTATAATAGCCTTCGTCTTTCCAATTAAAGAGAAAAAAGTGACATTTGCTTCCTATCGTTCAAATGTTATAGAGGGAAACTTAAACTATGTATATCAAGAAATGGTTAGTCAATATCCGGACTACCAATACTCTTTTTTAATAAAAAAATTTAATGGCTCTTTATGGGGGAAATTCGAATATTTTTTTCATATGTTGAAATCTGTCTATGCGATAGCGACGTCTAGATACTTTATTATCGATGACTTCTACTTTCCCGTTTATGTGATAAAACCGAGGAAAGGGACTGATATTATTCAGCTTTGGCATGCGGTAGGTGCGTTTAAGAAGTTTGGACTCAGCACAGTGAATAAACCTTTTGGTCCGAGCAAAGAATATCTTCAACATGTAAAAGTACATTCTAATTATTCGAAGGTATATGTTAGCGGCGAAAATGTCGTTCCTTATTATGCAGAAGCATTTGGAATGGATGAGGATAAAATCATCCCATTAGGAGTGCCACGTACAGACTTTTTCTTCGATATAGGAAAAATAAATGAAGCACAGGACAAATTTTATCTTCAGTTTCCGGAGGTAATAAACAAAAAGGTGCTTTTATACGCTCCTACGTTTAGAGGGAAAAGTCATGATCCTGAGAAAATATCTTGTCCGATTAATATTGGTGAATTAAGAGCGATGCTGGGAGATGAATATGTTTTACTCATTCATCTCCATCCTTATATGCAACAAAATTCTTGGATTCACGAGAAAGATCAATCTTTTGCGACAATGATTAATGAGAATTTTACTATCGAGGAATTAATGGCTGTTGCAGACATTCTTATTACTGATTATTCTTCGATCATTTTCGACTACAGTCTCCTTGAGAGACCAATTTTGTTCTATGCAGACGATCTCGAGGAGTATCTACAAGAACGCGATTTTTATTTTGATTACAGAAGTTTTATACCTGGCCCCTTTTTCAATGAAACAGTGGGTTTAGGGGATTGGATTTTAAATGAAAAAAGTGATCTTACAAGTATTATGAAATTTAAAGAAGATTTTTTTGACTACTTAGATGGTAAAAGTGCCAAAAGAATCGTCAATCATATTCATGGAAAAGAAATTGGTGAGATTGAGCATAGAACCCTTCAACAAACCTCTGAATAGTTAGCAAGTCTGGATTGCTTGGGGTTAAGAAGAGCAAAGGGATAAGTGTTTCTCGACCAATTTTTAAATAGAGGTGATGTCTATTGTTTATCTCATCAATTGAAAATAAAAACGCTGAACTTAAACATAATAAAAAGGTTATTCATGATATTACAAAATTTAATATTTACGGTCCATACCTCGAAATCGAAGGTTATGCGACAATAGGTGGTTTGGCAACCTTTGAAGAAGATAGAATAAGAAATACCTTATTAATTGTTCCGAAGATTGATTTCGATGAATATCGAAAGAATCATAGAAGATGTGAGGAAGAGGATTTTGATAATACTTGTGAAGAAATGACCAATGATCAGATCCTTGAAAAAGAAATGTTTCATATCCCTTTAACCAATTGCAAATTAGGGGAGATTTTAACCAATGTAGACGGAGAGCAAGATCTAGAACAATTGGGTGGATTTAGAGGGAGTATTGATTTATCAACGATTAATAAAGGGAAGCCGCTAGAGGCTGGCGAATACAATCTATATGTTAGATTGGAACAAATGCCTGATGATCAAGATGATATAAAGTACCAAAAATCCGTACCACTTTCGAGTGCAAAGAAGTTACTAGGAAGCAAACTTTTAGCAACAAAACTTCATTATTTTTCACAGAAAAGGGTATTAAAATATAATTTGTTAATTGATTTGGATAGTTACACGAAGACACTTCGCCTTAAAAGTTCACTATTGCAATCGTATGATCCTAGAGAGCTTGATGAAGATAATGAAGTACGTGAGAATAAATATATCAAAGCTATGAAACGTCGGATATTTAAACTAGCTTATATTTTATTTGGTTTATTACCAATTATGAAGAAAAAGATTGTGTTTGCTTCTGATAGTCGTTCAGAATTAAACGGAAACTTCTTCTTTGTTTATGAAGAATTGTATAAACGCGATTTAAATTTAGATATTAAATTTTTATTTAATGAAAGAATTAATGATAAAAAATCACTTTTTGAATTACTCAAAATTGCATTTCATTTTGCCACAGCTAAGGTCATTTTATTGGATGACTTCTATCCGCTTATCTACCCGTTAGACATACGAAAAAAGACCGATTTAATCCAAGTATGGCATGCTGCTGGCGCGTTCAAAACATTTGGCTTTAGCAGGTTAGGTAGACCAGGAGGACCATCGCCTAAATCGAGAAATCATAGGAATTATACAAAAGCTGCTGTAAGCAGTGAAGGCGTGAGAAAAAACTATGCAGAAGGTTTTGGAATAACGGTAGATAAAGTCTTTGCAACTGGAGTTCCAAGGTCAGATATATTTTTTGATGAAGAATACAAAAAATATGTTATCAACACATTGCATATTAAGTATCCATTCTTACAGAATAAGAAAGTTATTTTATTTGCACCGACTTTTCGAGGAAATGGACAATCATCAGCTTATTATCCCTTTGAAGTCCTCCATTTAAAAAGAATTTATGAAGAATTACATGAGGAATATGTATTTCTATTTAAAATCCATCCTTTTGTTCAAAATAAACTAGATATTCCGTATGAATTTGCGGACTTTTTCTATGATGTCAGTGACTATCGTGAAATAAACGATCTTCTTTTAATTACAGATTTATTGGTTACCGACTATTCATCCGTGTGCTTTGAATATGCGTTGTTAAATAAGCCAATGCTTTTCTTTGCGTTTGATGTTGAACAATATATTCAGGACCGTGATTTCTATTATAATTATTTTGACTTTATTCCAGGCCCATTAGTTAAGACTACGGATGAATTACTGCAGAAAATACAAGAGAGTAATTTTGAAATGGAGAAAATTCCTCCGTTTGTTCAATATTTTTTCGGTAATACATTAGGCAAAGCGTCGAAAAATGTTGTCGATGAGCTAATTATCCCGAGTTTAGAGAATAGGATTGAGGAAGAGAAAGAAACCAAGATTAATCTATCGCCGCCAAGAACAAGAATTGAACTGTTTGAAAGATCGATTGCAGAGCAGGAAAAACAAGAGAAATAAGTATAATAATTTTAATTATGTGTTTGAACCTAAACTAATCAACGACTCATTAGAGCTTTTGGGTTGTTGATTAATTAAAGTCAAAAATTCTTTGTTAATTCTAAATAGAACCTCTGGAAATTAGGGGAGTAAGTCTTTATACTCGAATTGATTTAGTTATCAAAGATATTATATGGTTTTGAATCGCTAGAAGATTTTCGTGCTGTTGTCATTCAAACTTCGTACGATTATAATTTATAAAGAACATTTGATTAATGAACCTGAAAGGAAATTGTATGAAAGCTGCTATCACAGTTATTAAAGAGCAAATTAACCACTTTTATCTAATTCGTAGATTATCCCTATATGAATTGAAGAGTAACAATAAAAGTAATTATTTGGGGATGGTTTGGGAGTTTTTGAATCCACTAATTCAGGTGCTCATATACTGGTTTGTGTTCGGAAGTATACGTCAACGTGCAGACATTGAAATTGCTCCAGGAATAGAAGTACCATTTGCTTTTTGGCTATTCGGTGGATTTGTCCTATGGACATTTTTTTACCAAGCGACAATACAAGGATCTAAGTCAATTTATACACGGCTACGCATGCTGTCAAAAATGAATTTTCCCATGAGTGTCATTCCGAATATTGCTCTATTTTCACAATTTTATATACACTTAGTCATATTAGGTGTTGTTGTGATAATATTTCAGCTTGGAGGATACTATCTTAGTGTGAGTTTTTTACAAATATTCTACTTTATTTTTGCGGGATTCTGTTTAATGTTCTCTATATCTTTAATTACATCAACATTGTCGACAATCATTAGAGATGTGCATATGTTTTTAAATGCAACACTAAGAATGGTTCTATATCTATCACCAATACTTTGGCAAGTATCCATTTTAGATGAGCCCTTACCTACTCTTATGAAACTGAATCCACTTTATTATTTGATAGAAGGTTATCGATCAGCTTTATTCGGCTTAGACTGGTATTTCATTGAACATTGGCACTATACTCTCTATTTTTGGGTTTTGGTGATTATACTGTTTTTGTTTGGCTCTACGATCCATGTTAAATTCAGAAGACATTTTATAGATTATTTATAATGGTTGTGACAATTATGGAAAAAGCGATTATCGTCAATAATATTACAAAAAAATATAAACTATATACCTCAACAAAAGAACGGATATTAGATCTTTTGACACCTAAAAATTATGGGGAAGACTTCTATGCTTTGACAGATGTAAGTTTTGAGGCGGAAAAAGGAGATATTGTTGGGTTTATAGGGATTAATGGATCTGGGAAATCGACCTTATCGAATATTATTTCTGGTATCGTGCCAGAAACTTCGGGTTCTGTCCAGGTGAATGGACAAGCTGCTTTGATTGCTGTTTCTGCGGGTTTAAAAGCTGACTTATCTGGAAGAGATAATATTGAATTAAAACTATTGATGTTGGGTTTTAATAAACAGCAGATAAAAGAACTTGAGCCAGCAATCATAGAGTTCTCTGAACTAGGTAAATTTATTGACCAACCTGTTAAATCTTATTCAAGTGGGATGAAATCAAGACTTGGCTTTGCGATTTCTGTAAGTGTTGATCCTGATATCCTTATCATTGATGAAGCTCTTTCTGTGGGAGATAAAGCTTTTGCAGAAAAAAGCCTTGAGAAAATGAAAGAGTTTAAGGATAGAGGAAAAACAATGATCTTTGTCAGCCATTCGATTGGTCAAATGAAGGAATTTTGTGAAAAGATTCTATGGCTAGAATTCGGTATGGTAAAGGAATTCGGTACTGTAGAGGAAGTTATCCCAAAATACGAGAAGTTTTTGAAAGAATATAAGAGGATGTCTAAGAAAGAGAAGGATGCATACAGAGAAACTGCATTTCAAAAAAATAAATAAAACTTTAGATTTATACTATAAAAGCGTAAGAATTCTACTAAAGAGTTCTACGCTTTTTTTTGTAAATGGCGTCCTTAGCTAAGAGTTGTTTATAACAACTCTATCTTAAAATTGGTATAAAAGTGTATCCGCTGAATATTGTTAAAGAAAGCAATACATAAAAATATTTGGAGGTCCACTCATGAAAGAATACAGCTTTATTTTATTATCAGGTGGTATTGGTAAGCGGATGCAATTGAATATTCCAAAGCAGTTTTTGTTGTTGGCGGGAAAGCCCATTTTTATTCATGTGTTAGAGAAAGTAGATGAGATTCCGGAAATTAAGGAGATTTTGCTGCCTTGCCCTGTTGAGTTCCTATTGAAAACGGAAGAGATCATCAAAGATTATGGTTTCTCAACACCGATTCACTGCATGGTAGGTGGAGCTTCGAGACAGGAGTCTGTTTATAAGGCTTTGTGTGAGGCCAAGTATGAAAATGTGATGATTCATGAGGCGGTTCGCCCATTCGTTTCGAAGGAAGAATTTCACCAGTTACTTTACACTGAAAAAGAAAGCGCTATCTTTGGTCTAGACATCCCTTTTACGGTACTACAAGGAAAAAATCAAGTGGAAGGAATTTTACAACGGGATCAACTTGTGAACGTACAATTACCCCATAAATATCCAACTAAGCGTTTATTGTATGCACATGAGTGTGCGCGAGAAGATAATCTTGAGTTTACAGAGGATGCAAGCTTGTTTTTCCATTACTATCAATCTCCTATTTCGATTTTAAAAGGAAGCGAATACAATATCAAAATTACGAAGCCAATTGACCGCAAGATTGCAGAGGCAATTTATAAAGACACAATCTTAATGGAGGGTTCCTAATGACAAAAACATGTGTGATTACAGGTGCTAGCCGTGGTATCGGAAGGGCGATTGCCATTGAATTAAGTAAAAGGAAGGATATAGGCCAGTTTATTCTCTTTGCAAGAACGGAAGAGGGACTGAAGGAAACTGTCGACTTAATGCATTCTAGTAAAAATATTGACTTACATGCAATTGATCTTACAAATTATGAAGAAGTTAGCGAGATTATGCAGATGGTCGGAGTACGATATGGAACAATTGATATACTAGTGAATGTAGCTGGATATGCCAATCCTAAATCTCTCTTGGAAACGTCTGTAGAGGATTGGGAAAAAACGTATAGAATTAATGTCCATTCTGTTTTTAACATAACGAAAGAAGCGGTAAAGTATATGAAACGATCAGGGGGACAGATTTTAAATGTTGCATCAACAGCTGGAAGCTCAGCTAGACCAGGCTGGTTAGCTTATGCTTCATCAAAAGCAGCTTTGATTAGTATGTCCCAGACTTTGTCGGAAGAGTTATCCGAATATGGAATTCGTGTCTACTGTATTTCACCAGGACGTTGTGCAACAGAATTACGAAAAGTTTTGGCTCCTGACGAGGATCCGACAACAATTATGCAACCAGAGCATGTCGGTGAGGTTGTGAATCGGCTTTTATCTGATGATGGGATCTGTTTAGATGGACAAAATATTGTGGTGAGGAAGCAAGTCGTAAAGACTTCGACTCCGCAGGCCATAAAGTAAAAAAGACATCAATTGTTGAGGCGGTAAAGTATGAACGGAAAATTAATCGACTATATACAAATTATTCTTTTGCTCTTAATCTTATTATCTGTGAATCACAAGCCCCTAAAAAAGTTGAAACTAATTGCCAAGCGTGCTCTTGTAGTTTCTCTCCATTTTTGCTCTAGGGCAATCCCCAAAAAACGAAATCTTATTGTGTTTGGTGGTGAAAATGGAAGGGGATTCAGAGGGAATACAAAATACTTATTTTTAGAAATGAGGAAAAAACCACAACTTGATTGTGTTTGGATTTCGAAAAATGATCAGGTTGTGGCACAACTCAACAAGCAAGGATATCAAGCATATAAACACCATTCTCCTAAAGGGGTCTATTACCAATTACGAGCTAAATTGGTGATCCATTCTCATTCTATCAATGATGATTTCAGTAAATCTTTTTTGGGAGGTGCTATATCGTATAATACATGGCATGGTGTTGGCCTAAAGAAAGTTTGGGGGGCAAATAAAAAAACCTTTTCGTATAAAATACTCCATGAGAAAAGTTGGCTAAAGCGTTATTTTGGAACCTTTGTTGTGAAAACAAACCAAGCGAAAACTAATTATGTCGTATCGACAAGCGAAGCCGTTTCTTCTTATTATCCGGAAACTTTTTTAGTGCCTGAAAGTCATGTGCTTCAATTGGGGCAAGTCCGGAATGATGTGTTTTTTAAGGAAACAGAAGAGGATTTACTCATCCCCGAATGGATCCGTCAACGAAAAGTAATTATGTATATGCCAACCCACCGCAACTTTGGAAAATTAGAAACGGACATTAATCTTGTGTTCGATTTTCAAAAGTTAAATCAATTATGTGCAGAAAAGGGATATATATTTTTAGTTAAGCGGCATATGTATAGTAGTGGTCAAGTTCCGAGTATCTATGAAAATATTATTGATATTAGTGAGGAAGATTATGATCCACAGCTTCTTTTAAAATATTCGGATATCTTGTTGACGGATTATTCAAGCTGTTATACGGATTATTTACTACTAGACCGTCCGGTATTATTTTACAGTTATGATCTTACTTTATATTTACAAAAGTCTAATCAAATGTATTTTAATTATTTTGATGTGACGCCTGGACCTAAGGTAAATGACTTTTCAAATTTACTAAAGGAATTAAAGGGGGCAATGGAGGATCCGACAAGCTATAAAGAGGATCGAGAACGAGTGCTCAATATTTTTTATGCAAAGGAAAATCAAGGTGAAGTATTGCAGAAACAAGTTCACTATATCGAAGAACATTTATTAAAGTGATGAAAATATTAGGTGAAAGGTAGACAGTATATGAGTTCTCTCAAGCTAGTCCCTACAATTATTGTAAAATATGTATTAAAAGCCTTTCATGGAATGTTCTGTCTATGTTTTCGTATTAATCCATATAAGGTGACTTTCGCCTCTTACAGAGCGAATCAGCTTCAGGACAATTTAGCTTTTATTCATAGGGAGATGCAGCAAAGCTATCCTGAATATAAGCCCCATTATCTTTTTAAAAAAATGGATGGATCTGTACTTGGGAAGCTACTGTATATATTTCATATGATTCATGCAACCTTTCATCTTGCCACATCACGGTATTTTATTATTGATGATTTTTATTTTCCAATTTACGTCATAAAGCCACGAAATAGAGTCGACATTATCCAATTATGGCATAGTGCAGGAGCATTGAAAAAATTTGGCCTTAGTACAGTCGGCAAACCATTTGGGCCAAGTCCTGAATATTTGAAGCATGTTGCCATTCATGGAAACTATACAAAGGCCTATGTAAGTTCAACGGAAGTCGTCCCTTACTTTGCTGAAGCATTTAATATGCCTGCAGAAAATATTTATCCACTTGGTATTCCTAGGACAGACTATTTTTACTCAAAAGAAATGATTGGGGATTTACGAATCCAATTTCAAAGAACTTATCCTCAGACAAAGAGGAAAAAAGTAATTTTATATGCTCCGACTTTTCGAGGTAAAAGTCATGCACAAGGAACATTTCGGATCCCCTTTGAGGTCGAGGAGATGAAGGAAAGACTTGGGGAGCAATACGTTTTACTTATCCATTTACATCCATATATGCGTGGGGAATTTGCGTTAGAGGAGGGGAATTTCGCCTTTCAAGTAAAGGATGCATTCTCCATTCAAGAACTCCTTGCCTTATCTGATTTACTTATCACGGATTATTCGACTGTTTTCTTTGACTATAGTTTGCTCGGACGCCCAATGATTTTTTATCCTTATGATTTAGAGGAGTATATCCGCAGTCGGGATTTCTACTATACATACGAAGACATGGTCCCGGGCCCTATGGCGGCAGACACAGAAACCTTAATCCAGCTTATTCAGAATGAAGGTGGGTCAGAGGACGAAATTGCTCAATTTCGTAATCGTTTCTTTGACCACCAAGATGGTCACTCAGCAAAGCGAATTGCCCAACATATATTTGGATGAAGAAGCCCTAGAAGGGGCTTTTTTTAGTTCAGCTATCTTTCGAGGGGACTACTTTAAGTTTTCTTTATCCGACCGAACCTCAAAGTTATTAATCAAACGTTTGATTAATAAGGAAACAGTTAATTTTTAGGAAGGTGGATGAAGAATGGGCGCAAAATGTACGAAAAATTATGGTCACTCTCACCTGCTTCTCTCATCTATTTATTATCGATTTCCTGCTTTCATTAGTCTTTATTAAAATTCCGAAGACAGATAGTGTTTTTACGAATTCAGTGGGAGTACAGAAGCAAGACAAGAACAAAACACTATTTATTTCCGACTACTTCTACTAAATAAACAATGATGCTGGTGGACTAATCGGCATTTTTAGTTATTTCAAATACGGGATATACAGGCAAATTGAAATGGTTGGGTCCTATGTGATCTCTTTTATACGCTGATTGGCTAATCGCAGGTAGAGGGAAGATTAGACAGATAAAGGTCTATTTTAGTCATTCTATATAACAAAGTTTAGACCAGGTGGAATTGTCTCTTTGTTCAGCAAAATTCGCGTTAAGCCATGCGCCATTATATTTTTTGTGGAATTGGGGAATACTGGGGTCGGGAATATTTTGCAAATATTGCCCGGGAAATGGGAAGTTTTCCAAGTTTCGACGATTGGTGGTGGCAAGAAATTTTAAATAAAAAGATTTTAAAACGAAAAATTAATTATTTGTTGAATCCGATGACGAATTATCTGCTTAAGGCGGGGCATCGGCGGGTGAATCAGTACGCGTATTTTTATGAAAAAATGTCGATTAAGGAAAATACGGTTTTATATGAGAGTCGAGATGGAAAAAGCATGACAGACAGCCCATATGCGATGTTTCGTTATATGTTGGAGCATCCTGAGTTCCAGCATTATACCCATATATGGTCGATAGAAGATGAAAGGGCGCTTGAGCCAATCATAGCAAGGTATAAAAAGTATTCGAATGTGCGGTTTGTGAAACGCCATTCTCGTGCTTATTTGCAAGCCTTGGCGACATGCGCTTATTTGGTGAATAATTCCACATTTCCTTCTTATTATCTTGCAAAAGCGGGGCAAATTTATGTGAACACATGGCACGGCACACCTCTAAAAAAGATGGGGTATGATATTCCAGGTGATCCTTCCCATTCACAAAATGTTGTGCGCAATTTTTTAAGTTCAGATTACATATTAAGCCCGAATTCTCATACTACAAACGTCTTTTTAAATAGTTTTAAATTAGCTGGTTTATATAATGGCGAACTTTTGGAAGAGGGCTATCCAAGAATTGACTGGACTGTCAATGGACATCTACAGGAAGTGTGTGATCGTTTGCGAGAAATTGGATTGGCAGTTGATACTGGGAAGCAGACTGTCCTATATGCGCCGACATGGAAAGGGACTGATGTCGGTAATGTTAATGACGATGTATTACAAATTCATGCCGATATTCAAACATTAGTGAAAAAATACGGTGATCAATACAACTTTTTGATTAAGGTTCATCCATTTTTATTCGAAGAAGCGGGGAAATATCCTGATATCCAAGATTATCTAGTCCCTGATTATGTTGATACCAATGAATTACTCGCGGCTGTGGATGTATTAATCACTGATTATTCGAGTATATTTTTTGATTTTCTCGTAACAGATAAGCCGATTCTATTTTACACATGGGATTTGGATGTGTACAACGAGGAGCGGGGCCAATATTTACGACATGACGAATTACCAGGCCCCTTACTTTTTACGGTTAGAGAACTGGCAGAGGCGCTGGAAAACATCAAGGCAATTCAGGCTACATTCCAAGAAAAATACCAAAGAGCGAAACAACGATTTACAGGTCATGATGATGGGCATGTGACAGAGCGAATTATCTCCTATATTTTTCAAAATAAGGGACAGGTGAAGGCAGTTAATAATTCTCATACGAAAAAGGAGAAAATCCTGATTTATCCAGGTGGCATGCGCAATAATGGGATCACTTCATCCTTTTTAAACTTGATGAATAATATTGATTATGAGCGGTATGATGTGACATGCTTTACGGCGGCACCCCAGTCTGCAGAGGCATTGAATAATCTACGAAAAGTCCATCCGAATGTAAGGATGTTGTTCAAGCCTGGGCTTCCTGTCTACACTTTTTTCGAAGTGTATCAAGATAAGCTTGTCCATAATCGCGGTAAAAATGGAACTTTGGCTAATCGTTTATTCCCAGAGCAAGCATTTGCGAGGGAACATCGGCGCTTGTTTGGAAAAGCGCAGTTTGACTATGTGATTGATTTTAGTGGATATAGCCTATACTGGGCTAAATATTTATTGCCAGCAGAGGCGAAGCAGAAGATCTGTTTTATGCACAGTGATTTATGGGCGGATAGTGAAAAGGTTGTGAATGGCAAACGCCCACATCGTGTTAATTTACGAGGGTTATTTTCTGTCTATGATCAATTTGATAAAATTGTCGGCGTTTCCAAGGTGAATATGGAAGTAAATCGGAAAAACCTACTTAAATATGCGGATGATGAGAAATTCGGATATGTTATGAATTCCCTTCATGCAGAGAGAATTTTACATCAGCCCTTAGAAGAAGAGTTTGAAGAGGAAACAATCGTAGAAAACTTTAAAGCACGGGCTATTTTAAAAAAGGGAAGAAAAGTTTGGAACACCCTCCCTTTTTCCGAAGATGCTAAGTCCTTGACATTGGAGGAGGAGTGGATGGACAAAGAGGTTTCAATATCACGAAAAGCGACAGATCAAACCCAAGTTTATTATAAATGTCATCTTGAGCACCAATTCATTGGCTGGGTAACAGCAGATTCGATCGAATGGATCGAAGATAAAGTTTTACAAGAAAAAGAGGTCAATCAAATCGGTAAAGTGATTAGGCCAAAAGGAAATCAAATTTGGACAAAGCCTTATCGCGTCACTGGCTGTGAAAAGGTTTCAGGAAGTGCAGATTATCGGGGACTCCTCGTCGAGATAGACAGAGAAGCGAAAACACAGCATGGGACCTATAGTCGAATCGCTGTTAAAGGAACGATCATTGGCTGGATTGATCAAAGAGCCCTCCATGTATATGTCCCGTGTACTCTAAAAGAAGGGCAATCCACCATCGAAAAAGCCCAGGTGCTGGCGAAAAGAAATGTTTTACTGGCAAGAAATGAGCAGAAAAATCGCGAAATCTTACGGAATTTATCTAATCGTACCTTGCGAGAAGCGAGAATTGTGAAACCTGTATTTGCCTACATTGCGAGACCTGAAAAGCATTTGATTTGGACGCACGCCTATCCCCATTGGAAAGCAGAGGCGATAGGACCGGCAAAATGGTTGGAAGGGGAAGTCGTCACCATCCATGCTGTTATGGAAACAAGAGCTGGCCATTTTTATTTATTTTCTAAAGATGAGAAAAAAATTGGCTGGTTAGATGTGCATGTCTTTGAAAAAATTACTCGTCCTACGAAGATTCGTGAGCGGAAAGTATCCCAGCTAGCCAAATTGACATTAGATGGAAAACGTGCCATTTGGTCAAAGCCCTATGGACTTGAGGGAGCAACAAAAATTGTCGATTTTCAAAAATACAATGGAAAAATGGTTGAAGTGGATCAGGAAGTGATCACTCAGAAAGGGAGATCCGCTCATATATTAGTGGATGGTCAGGAAGTTGGTTGGGTAAATAGAAAGGCATTAAAGGTGAAAGAGGAATTTGGCTTTGAGGTGGATGGGCGTTATATCCCTGAACCAGATGAAGAAAAGACCAACTTTGTCCATATGGGGCGCCTATCACCAGAAAAAGGGCAAGACCAATTGATCCAAGCCTTTGCCCGCTACCATCAGCACAATCCGAAAAGTGCCTTATATATCATGGGAGAAGGAGCATTGAAAAAGGACCTCCAAAAGCTGATTGAGGAATTAAAGATGGAAAACGCCGTATATCTCTTAGGCCAAGTGGAAAGCCCCTTCGCCTTAATGAAAAAATGTGATGCCTTTATCTTATCCTCCCACTACGAAGGCCAACCTATGGTCTTATTAGAAGCCATGACCTTGGGCATGAACATCATCGCCACCGACATCGTTGCCAACCGCAACGTCCTAGAAAATGGAAAATTCGGGCTTCTCGTCGAAAACAGTATTGAAGGACTGGAAAAAGGCATGCACCAAGTATCAAATCTCCAACCCGCCCCATTCGACTACCAATACTATAACGAAATCGCCATGGAAACCTTTTATCGAGGGTTGGAGTAGGAAGAGGTAGCAACCGACTGGGGCCGGTTGCTTTCCTTATGGATGGAGAGCGGGGCTTGAAATGGGGCTCATACGGAATAAATGGGTTTCTCATAAGCTAAATGGGTTTCATACCCAAAGTATGGGCATTTCCAAGGGAAAATGGGCTTCTCCGTCCGAGAATGGGTTTCTCAAGAGGAAAATGGGCTCCTCACGAGAAGAATGGGTTTCCCGAAAGAGAAATCGGCTTCATGTACTGAGAATGGTTTCAAGGTAGAAAAATGGGTGTTCTCCGTCGTGGAGTAATTGTCTGCTCCACAAGTTCCGTTTTTCGCTCACAATCACTCTTTTTTAATTAGATTATTATTCTGCTCCCTATAGCGTGTGGGAGTAATGCCAAAGAAATTTTTGAATGATCTTGAAAATGAATAGATGTCAGAGTAATAGAGGGATAAGGCGATTTCACTTATATTATTGGGTGTTTCGCTGAGTAATTGTGCGGCTCTATTCATTACCTTTTTTCGAATATATTGATGGGGGCTTATCCCCAACTTTGTGGTAAATGTGTTTGAGAAATGAGTTCTATTAATCCCTACGTATTTTGCGACATCTGCAACGGAAATTCCTTCACTATAATATATGTCAATAAAGTTCTTTCCTTTGTTCAACCAGTTTTCTTCTGTGGTTGGCTGAATAATATGTTTTTTTCTGACTTCCTCATATAATTGGTCGAATAATTCATAAATCAAACTAATCTTCTTAAAGTACATGTTTTCTTCATAGACCTGAAACAATTGGATTAAGCGTTGTAGAGTGTCTCTACTGAGTGTTGTTAAGATGCCATGAAGACATGTTTTCTCTTCTGTAATGCCTAACATTTTTAGTATTGATAAGGCTTGTCTTCCATCAAAGGCGACCCATGCCATCTCTAGTGGCAGCTCCTCGGATGTATAATAGGAATGGGTGTGATTGGAATACAAGCAAAAAATATCTTCTGACTGAATTGTATATTTTTTTCCTTCATCAACATAAGTGCCTCTACCTGCTAAAACAAAATGTAAACTAAAATAAGGGATAAAGCGAGGACCAATTTGATAGTTTGGTTTAGCTTTATTTTGACCAGCACGGATAATGTTTAATCCTCCAGCATTATCTACCAGAGTAGGAGTATAAAACCAATGTTCTGCGTACTCATGTCCGTATTCCTTCATAAATCTAACCCCTTCTTATTTATTCTTTCACTGATACATCAGTAATGTTAAATCGAAAACAAACAAAATGATAAATGACTATCAAACAAAATGACATTTAAACTTATATTTAATCGTTTACAATGAACGTTATAAATTGTTTGGCCAAACAAAATATCATTAAGTAGCATATCATATTTTAATTTAGCTAGGAGGTATTTTTTTGGATTATTCTAATCTAATTTTTACTGTAACCTCATGCATCATAATTATGGTGTTAATATCAATTTTCACATATTTTAAATCTCGTGGCGAAACGAAGAGTTCGGACGGTTACTTTCTTGCGGGGAGAGGGCTAACAGGAGTATTTATTGCTGGTTCAGTACTATTAACCAATTTATCTGCTGAGCAATTAATTGGACTTAATGGACAAGCCTATCGTTCAAATCTATCAAATATGGCTTGGGAAGTAACAGCTCCAATTGCGATTGTGATCATGGCTTTGTTTTTACTACCTAAATATTTGGGGGGAGCATTTACGACTTTACCTGAATTTTTAAGTAAACGCTTTGATACAGGTGTTCAACAGATGACGGCCGGCTTATTTTTATTAAGTTATGTGTTCGTTTTGATACCATCTACGTTGTATTCAGGTTCTTTGGCTGTTTTGCAAATATTCAATGTGCCTGAGCTCTTTAATATTTCCTATACCACCTCCATTTGGGTAATTGTTTGGATCATCGGAATTATTGGCTCATTATTAGCTGTGTTAGGAGGCGCCAAAGCTGTAGCGGTTTCTGATACTGTCTATGGAATTGGCTTGTTAATTGTGGGGATTCTTGTTCCGGTGCTAGGTTTCTTCGCCCTTGGACAAGGGGATATGGTTGCAGGCATGAAACATATAGCGGTGAATAATCCTGAAAAATTAAATGCAATTGGATCTTCCGCAGATTCCGTCCCATTTGGAGCAATTTTTACAGGTTTAATTTTTGCCAATCTTTTCTACTTTGGAACAAACCAATACATTATCCAAAGATCTTTAGGAGCAAAAAATTTAAAGGAAGGTCAGAAAGGAGTTCTATTTTCTGGTTTCTTTAAACTAGCGATTCCACTTTTCATGATGATTCCCGGTACGATTGCTTTTCATTTATATGGTGGGAATCTTGAAAATGTAGACCTTGCCTATCCGACCATTGTCACGAATTTATTGCCCACATATTTATCTGGTTTTTTCCTAGCAGTTTTACTTGGGGCGGTTTTTAGCACGTATAACTCTTTATTAAACAGTGCTTCCACAATATTCGCCTTAGATATTTATAAGAAAAAAATAAATAGCCATGTAACAGATGTACAAATGGTGAAAATTAGTAAAATTTTCGGGTTGATTGTCAGTATTATTGCTCTTTTTATTACCCCTCTTTTACTCAATGCCCCTAATGGCATTTGGGATTTAATTAAGCAATTTAGTGGGTTTTTTAACATTCCGATCATTGCGATTGTATTGGCAGGGCTCATATTTAAAAAAGTCCCGGCTATAGCTGCTAAAGTTGTCATTATTTTTCATGTGACCCTTTATTATTTGCTTGTATGGGGGACAGAGCATCTCTTTGGAATTAATTTAAATATAAATTTTATTTATGTATACGGTGTATTATTTTTCGTAGAAATTTTTATCATGCTGGTTATTGGTAAATTTAAGCCATTGTCAGAACCATATCAGTTTGAACGAAATCATAAAGTCGAAATGGTTCCATGGAAATATACTATTTTCACATCGATTTGGTTAATTTCTCTTGTGGTATTAATGTATATCGTCTTTTCGCCTATTGGGTTTGCGTATCAAAAGGGTATTGTTTCCCCAATGTTTTTACCAGTTATCCTTATCCTGCTTGGGTTAACGGCTGTTTTAAGCTGGTATTCTATTAATCGCTGGAATGAAAAATACTCAAAGTTTCTAGATAGAGTTGCATAACAACATGAGGAGTGTAGATAAAATGAGTTCATCTTCAAAGCGTCCCAATATCCTATTAATAACAACTGATCAACAACATTGGAATACAATTGGTGCGTTTAATTCCGAAATTGAAACACCTAATTTAGATCGTTTAGTAAAGGAGGGGACGACTTTTACCAAAGCTTATTGTCCCAATCCGACTTGTACACCCAGTCGAGCTTCAATGATTACCGGGATGTACCCAAGTCAACATGGGGCTTGGACGTTAGGTACTAAACTACAAGAGGACCGTCATGTGGTAGGAGAGGACTTTCAAGAAGCTGGTTATAGAACCACTTTAATTGGAAAGGCTCATTTTCAACCATTACATTCCACCGAGGAATATCCTTCGATAGAAGCATACCCAATCTTGCAAGATTTAGAGTATTGGAGAGAATTTAACGGTCCTTTTTACGGGTTCGATCATGTAGAATTAGCTCGTAATCATACAAATGAAGCCCATGTTGGTCAACATTATGCATTATGGATGGAAGAAAAGGGGCTCTCAAATTGGAGAGATTATTTTCTTTCCCCTACAGGGAATATGGATCCACATGAAACCTATAAATGGAAACTTCCAGAAAAATATCACTATAATAATTGGATTGCAGAACGCTCGAATGCCATGCTAGAAGAATACAAAAATAATGACGAGAATTTCTTTTTATGGTCAAGTTTTTTTGACCCGCACCCAGAATATCTAGTGCCTGAGCCGTGGGACACAATGTATGACTCAAAGGATTTAACGATCCCTAAGGTCACTCCTAAAGAACATGAAAAAAATCCGCCTCATTTTAGGAAAACTCAAGAAGATGCACCTGACTTTTCCGATCTGTACGAAAGCGGTAAAGAAATTCATGGCTATCGTTCCCATCATTATTATGAGTATGGATCTAAATTTAAACTAACGGATTATGATAGGAAAAAAATTGTCTCCACCTACTATGGAATGATTAGCATGTTAGATAAATATGTTGGTAAAATATTAGACAAATTGGATGCATTAGGCCTAGCAGAAAACACTATTGTCGTCTTTACAACGGACCATGGGCATCTCTTTGGCCAACATGGCATGCAAGCAAAAGGTGGATTTCATTATGAAGACTTAATAAAACTTCCATTTATTGTTCGGTATCCTGGACATGTTCCAGAAGGACGTGTCACTTCCGCCATGCAATCATTAGTCGATCTTGCGCCAACATTCCTATCATTTTGTAATGTTCCGATTCCCATTTCTATGACAGGAGTGGACCAAAAACTAGTATGGCTAGGTAAAAAGGAGCTAGCAAGAGATCATATCATCTGCGAATTTCGTCATGAAGCGACAAAGATCCATCAAAAAACGTATGTAAATGAACGTTATAAATTAACTGTTTATTATAATCGGAATTATGGAGAATTATTTGATTTGGAAACAGACCCGGGAGAAATCAATAACCTATGGGACAACCCAGCATATGCATCACTAAAATCGGAGTTATTCCTTCGATATATATGGGCTGAACTTGGAAAAGAGCCTATTTATATGCCAAGAATATGGCATGCTTAAAATGAAGAAGCAACCGGCAGCGACCGGTTGCTTTCCTTATGAATGGGATTATAGCATGAGAATGGGTTTCCGAGAGCGGATATATGTTACTTTCAAGATTCTTCGTACAAAAGCTAGGGATTCCTTAACTCAATTTTCCCATAATAGAAGGGAGCACATTCCAATGTGCTCCCTTACCATTTATAGTTACGACAATGACGCGATAAGAATTTCATAGCAACCACCATTGAATAAAAAGGTAATCCCGGCTGCGATGATGATTCCGTTGGCGAAACCAGGAAGTTTTTTCTTTTGCTCATAAAAAATTAGTGGGATGACGTAGATGAACTGGGCCAGGTCGATGAGCATTAAAAAGGCAATAAAGATATCGGACACTTACCGTTTAACGAAGAATCTCTACCACTTCATTACAATTCATAAACATTAGGACAAAAGGAAGGGGGAATGGGTTCCTCGTCCGTGAATGGGTTTCTCCGCAAATAAATGGGTTTTATGGACCAAGAATGGGGTTCGCGAAGGAAAAATGGGTTTCATGAACTTCGAATAGGCTCCTCAAGAAAGAAGAAATCTATAAGGAAAACAATCGGCGCGCCGATTGTCTCCTCTTAATCAAACGTTTGATTAAAATTACAACAGGTAAATAACATCTTTTGGTATAGTATAAAAGTAATATATTTTAAAGGAGAAGGAAGCAGCATGAGGAAGATTGTCATAATGTTAGCATTGCTCTTATTGGCAGGGTGTTCGGCTGAGTCAGCGGATGCACCGAAGAACCAAGAGAAAAAAGGGGAAACGCCAGCCAAGACCATTGAATATACGGTTGATGAATTAAAGGAAGTAACTGGCTTAGATGAAATGATGGAAGAAGAGTGTGAAGGGTTTTATTCACAGTTTGAACAAGCAAATTTACGAGGGGAAAAGCATAAGCCATCCCTTATGGCGATATGTGGAATTTATAGTTCTGAAAATGGTGCTTGGGAAAAGACGTATCTAAAGATTGCTGATCCATATGATGATGGGGAGGATGCTTGGATTTTTACAGAGGTAGGAATGACTATAGCTCATCCAATCAGTTTTATTGGAAATATTAAAACGGAGGATGGAAAGGAGATTGCGATTCTAAATACGACTGAAAATGATTCAAATTCTGGAGCAGTCCAATTTCTTTACATTTATTATGATGAGGATAATGTTTCTTCAGGTTATGAAGTGGTCCCAAGTGAAAACACGATCTATGGGAACCTGCGCATAGAAGACAATAAAATTATTGTGGATGATAAAGTAGTGACTGAAACCTTTACATATAAAGATGGAAAATTTGTGAGCAAAGCGGAATTAAAGGAATTAGCTAATACTGCGGAAAAAATCATTTACTATGATAAGGATGAAAATGGAAGTCTCGTATTTTCAGAGGTAGGCGCACTAGATGTACAACCAGGTGATCGGATTAGCTTTCGCAGGAAACGTCCGCTTCAGCTTGATAAATTTCAAATTCGTGGTGGCTCCCTTGAATTAGATACAGAAGATGTAGAGACGTTTATTGTCACTGAGGAAAGTATGGGGACGACGATCGTAGCAGGTGAATATCCATTTTACGATATGACGGAATTTACGATTGGGAGATGGTAATGTTTACCTCCATGAAGAGCGGGAATACAAATACTAGACAAACTTCTTGGAGGTGCTTCAAATGGCAGAAAAATACAAAACTGGTGAAAAAGCTCCTGAAAGTGGTAAGTTTAAGGTGGACAGCCTAGTCAATGGGGACTCCCATAATGATGACACAACGATCGATATTGAAAAAGGTGAACAATTCCCACCATCCCCAAGTAGTCGAGATGCTGCCTACTGGGTGAAAGCATAAAGATAAAAGCGGCCTTCCTGATTATATCTCAGGAAGGCCTTTCGTTTGTAATGGTAGAAAAAAGATAGAAGGACTTTCGGCAAGAAGCGCGAATCCTATAAGGGAGAAGAACCATTCTTTCTCGAAAAATGAGGAAAGGTGTAATAAAAACCATGATTAAAAAAAGACGGTCCAAACCACTAGCTTTGGAAGCGATTGAAGCGGCTGATAGAAGATTACGGGAGAACCACCGCAGCAAGCCGGTCCTTATCAAGGAAATGAACATCCGTCGCGCGGGCTATCGCGGCGAAATGGCAATGGATTATCCACTCTCATTTTTAAATAAGGATGATTATTATATTCTACATGACCTTCGCCTCCCCAATCATGTTGGTACCTACTTTCAAAATGACTCCATTCTCCTATCTCCATCCATCCTCATCCCTCTATCTGTGAAAAACTTTCGGCATAAGGTCATTTTTGAAGAAGCGACAAAGCAAATGATTCACCATGTCGATGGTTTGGAACAAGGGTATGCGTGTCCCACAATACAAGCCGATCATCATCAAACACAATTGGGGCAATGGCTAAAAATAAACGGCTTTCCGCAGATCCCTATTCAGCCATTGATTGCATTTAGTAACCCAAGTACCATCATCCAAATCAATGGGGACGCCCATAACTACCAACATGTCTTCACAAGCAATCAATTACCCTCTAAAATCACCCAACTTGAAAAATCCAACCGTGCAAAATATCTAAGTAGGAAAAAGATGAATGAACTCAGTTCAGAATTCATCAAACAGCATACCCCTCTCACATATGACATCATGAAACAATTTGATATCCGACCGGAAGAAATCTTAACGGGCGTCCATTGCCCAGATTGTGGTTATTTAGCTATGAAACGAGAATATGGAAAATGGCGCTGCCCCAAATGTCAATATACTTCAAAAAAAGCTCATATCAAGGCCCTACGTGACTACTTTCTCCTATTTAACTCTTCCATTACCAATGCTGAATGTCGTAGATTTTTACATTTACAATCACGCCATCAAGCAAGATCCCTATTAAATGAATATGAAGTAAAGAAGAAAGGAAAAACCCGTGGCACCAAATATATTTATGTAAAAGGAAAATAGATAGGTAGAGAGCAACCGGCTCGCCGGTTGCTTCCTTATAGAAAAGTCCAAGGTGCAATTTATCGGGAGTCCCGCAATAAGCTACCAAAGTTGCGCATAAAAATGGAAAGTCGCGCAATCTCCATGGTAGGTTGCGCAATCTAAAGGGGAACTTGCGCAATCCCTCTCCGAAGTCGCGCAATGAATGGAATGAAAAGTCCAATCCAAATAAAATCCTCCCTAAAGAAAAAAGGTCCACGTGCTCACGCGCCCAAGGTACAATTTATCGGGGGAGTTCCGCAATAAGCTACCAAAGTTGCGCATAAAAATGAAAAGTCGCGCAATCCCCATGGTAAGTTGCGCAATTCAAAGGGAAACTTGCGCAATCCCCGTGGAAAGTCACGCAATCCCTCTCCGAAGTCACGCAATCAACCCCATTAAATCTTCTCCATAAAAGCTGGTTTTGAAAAATAATACTTGACGATTTGTTTAATTCATTGTATTTTGGTATGTATTATCAGTTATTAAAATAAGAAAAAGTATAGATATATTCAAGTGGAAATAATTTGAAATTTCCTATAATAAAGTACTTAGATCAGGAAGGTGTACACGATGTTGAGAAGGGTTGAGTCAATTACAGAGTTGGTAGGGGACACCCCACTGGTCCGGTTAAACCATCTTAATCCGTCAGGAGGGGCCGAGGTGCTGGTGAAGCTGGAGTATTTTAACCCAAGCCGGAGTGTGAAGGATCGGGCTGCCTATAATATGATTGTCGAGGCTGAGCGAGCTGGGCTTCTGAAAGAAGGGGCGACAATCATTGAGCCGACTTCCGGGAATACTGGAATTGGTTTGGCCATGAATGCGGCGGCGAAGGGGTATCGCACAATTATCGTGATGCCAGATTCATCGACACTGGAGCGGATTAATATTTTAAAAGCATATGGTGCAGAGGTTGTCCTCACACCGAGCGCGGAAAAAATGCCAGGCTGTATTCGCAAAGCCGAGGAATTAGCGGAAGGTATTCCCAATCATTTTATTCCGATGCAGTTCGAGAATGAGGCGAATGCGGATATTCATCGAAAAACGACGGCCCAGGAGATTATCGGAGCGATGGAAGAACACGGGAAAAAGTTAGCCGCCTTTGTCTGTACGGCGGGAACGGGTGGAACCATTACGGGCACAGGGGAGACACTAAAAGCATATGATTCCAACATCACGGTGCATGTTGTCGAACCAGCAGGATCTCCAGTTTTATCTGGCGGTGAGCCTGGAAAGCATAAACTAGTCGGCACAAGCCCTGGCTTCATTCCACCGATTTTAAACACCGATATATATGATGAGATTATTCAAATACAAGATGAGGAAGCTTATTCGACAACACGAGATTTAGCTGCAAAAGAGGGACTATTACTAGGACCTTCCAGCGGAGCATCCGTATTTGCCGCTTTACAGGTTGCGAAACGCTTATCATCAGATCAAACTGTTGTCTGTATTGCCCCAGATTCAGGGGAACGCTATTTATCAAGTGATGTGTTTCAGTCTTAATAGAAAAACAAGGGGCAAATGGATGAACAAGGATAGAGGATAAAGGAAAAACGGTTAAGGATGCGCCGTCCTGGCGGCAGTCTCAAAGCGCAACGTCCTGTTGCTTCGCCTGCACTAGTACATCCATGTACGTTGCAACGCCGTTTTGAACCACGGCGTATGGGCCTCCGTCCTAGCGGCAGTCTCAAAGCACAACGTCCTGTTGCTTTGCCTGTACTAGTCGCAACGCCGTTCTAGCCAACGTCCTGTTGGCTTAATTCGCAAGACCTGCGTTCTGCAGGCCTCTTTTTTAAAATATAAACTGGAGTAAAACGCTTGGTTTAATAATGTATGGAGGTGAAGGTATGTATCTCAGTTTAGAAGGGATAGAGAAGAACTTTACAAATAAGCAGAATAAGAGATTGCTTGTTTTAGATAATATTGATTTAGAGGTTGAAAAAGGTGAGTTTGTTTCGATTGTCGGGCCTTCAGGTTGCGGAAAGTCGACATTACTTTATTTAATTGCTGGGCTAGATAAGCCGGATAAGGGAAATATCGAAGTCCAAGGTAAAAAAATTGATAAACCGAGTCCTGAACGGGTCGTCGTGTTTCAGGAAGCGGGATTGTTTCCGTGGCTAACGGTTTTAGAGAATGTTACGTATGGCTTGTTATTGAAAAAGATGTCGAAACAGGAAGCAGAGGAACGGGCGCGGAAAGTGTTAAAAATGGTGCATTTAAGTCGGTATGTGGATTCTTATCCACATCAGCTCTCTGGTGGGATGAAACAAAGGGTGTCAATCGCCCGCGCACTCGTTATGGAACCGGAAGTTTTATTAATGGATGAACCGTTCTCTGCCCTTGATGAACAAACGCGGATGGTTCTCCATCGTGAGTTATTGGAAATTTGGCGCGAAACAAAGGTGACGATTATTTTTGTGACTCATAATATTCGCGAAGCTGTCCAATTATCGGAAAAAATTGTCGTTATGGCCACACGCCCAGGCCGGATAAAGGAATTAATCAATGTCCCGGTTACAAAGGATGGTATCATGCCGGATAGTGTCACCCTCCATACTGAACAGCGTGTCCTAAATATCTTGCAAAATGAAATTGAAAAAGTGTTGAAGGAGGAGATGGGGGATGACTATCGCTTTTCGGCGAATCAGTTTCATCGTGATCATAGCGGTGATATGGGAAGCCACATCTAGATTATCGGGACTACCGGATTTTATGTTTCCATCGTTAATCCAAGTGTTTGAAACATTATACAATGGCATTATCAATGGACAAATCCTCGTTGCCATTGGAAAAAGTCTAAGTCGACTATTAATCGGTTTTTCGATTGCGATTGTGTTGGGATTAATAATGGGTTATCTCATTTGGCGCTATAAATTGATTGAAGACACACTTGGTTTTCTCGTTACAGCCCTCCAATCGATTCCAAGTATCGTCTGGTTCCCGCTAGCGATTATCTGGTTTGGATTAAATGATATGGCGATTTTATTCATCGTCACAATTGGTGCAACATGGACGATGACTACAAGTGCAACAAGCGGCTTTAAAAATGTGCCGCAGTTATACCAAAGGGTGGCGAAAACCTTTGGCTCAACAGGCTTTCACTTTATTCGCACAGTCATCTTGCCCGCCTCTGTACCACAGCTTTTATCAGGCTTACGTATTGCCTGGGCATTCTCCTGGCGCGCATTAATGGCTGGAGAATTACTCGGAGCTGGTGGGGGACTTGGTCAATTACTAGAAACAGGACGCTCATTAGGGCAAATGGATTTAGTCATCTCCGTCATGATCATGATTGCCGTCATCGGTACGATTATCGACCAAATTGTCTTCACCCGTCTGGAACGTTCTGTCCAAACCAAATGGGGTGTCGCTTGAGTTTGGTAAAAAGTATTTCCTAGTACACGTAATGTTTCATCCCAAAAAAAGGGATCTAAGCATGGAGAATGAGCTTCATGCCATGCAAATGGTTTTCATTTCAACTAAATGGGTTTCTTAGCACAGGTAATGGGCTTCATAACGGAAAAATGAGGATCTAAGCATGGAGAATGAGCTTCATGCCTTGAAAATGGTTTTCATTTCAACTAAATGGGTTTCTTAGCACAGGTAATGGGTTTCATCCCGGAAAAATGAGGATCTAAGCATGGAGAATGGGCTTTATACCATGTAAATGGTTTTCATTTCAACTAAATGGGTTTCTCAGCACAGGTAATGGTTTCATTCCGGAAAAAAGGGATCTAAGCATGGAGAATGGGTTTTAGCCATGGAATTGGGGTTCATTTCAACTAAATGGGTTTCTTAGCACGGGTAATGGGTTTCATAACGGAAAAAAGGGATCTAAGCATAGAGTATGAGCTTCATGCCTTGAAAATGGGTTTCATTTCAACTAAATGGTTTCTCAGCACAGGTAATGGGCTTCATAACGGAAAAATGAGGATCTAAGCATGGAGAATGGGCTTTATGCCATGTAAATGGGTTTTATTTCAACTAAATGGTTTCTCAGCACAGGAAATGGGCTTCATAACGGAAAAATGAGGATCTAAGCATGGAGAATGGGCTTTATGCCATGTAAATGGGGTTCATTTCAACTAAATGGTTTCTCAGCACAGGAAATGGGTTTCATAACGGAAAAATGAGGATCTAGGCATAGAGTATGAGCTTCATGCCTTGAAAATGGGTTTCATTTCAAATGAATGGGTTTCTAGACAAGAAAATTGGGTTTCCATCCTTATAAAAAGGCCCCAACCTACGAAAAATGGGTTTCCTAATGAACAAACTCAAAAATTATATACGTCATCGAAAATAGAGGAGAAATGTAATGAAAAAATTATGGATCGGTTTATTGCTAATCATCTTTTTAGCAGGTTGCGGAAATGGAAAATCCGATACAGTGAAGATCGGTTATTTTCCTAACTTAACACATGTTGCCACGATTATTGGTTTGGAAAAAGGATATTTCCAAGATGAACTTGGTAAGGATACGAAAATTGAGACAAAGACCGTCAGCAATGGTGGCCTCTTTATGGAGGCAATGACAACAAAAGCCATTGATATTGGAACAGTTGGGCCCGGACCAGCGATTAATTTCTATGTGAAAAATCCGCAACATCATATTGTGTCAGGTGCTGTCAATGGGGGAGCGGTGCTAGTAGCTGGAGAAAATAGTGGAGTCGAGACATTAGCTGATCTTGACGGAAAAAGAGTCGCCATCCCAGTGATCGGAAGTACACAGGATGTGATGTTACGTAAAGCTCTTCAAGACGTTGATCTTAATGTAAAAGAAAATGGTGGCACAGTGGAATTATATGCTGCAGCGCCTGCTGACACGGCCTCTTTATTTGTCCAAGAATCGGTTGATGCTGCTGCTACTCAAGAACCATGGGGATATGTACTAGAAACTCAAGCAAACGGCAAACTCTTATTAGATTGGGAAAACTTTGCCTGGGGAAAGGATTCCACCAACACGGTAGTCGTGGCGCGGGAAGAATTTCTTAAAAATGAAGAACTTGTAGAAGCTTATCTGCGCGCCCATCAAAATGCTGTTACCTTTATCCGCGAAAACCCAGAAGAAGCGCAAGAAATTGTCATCAAGCATATTAAAGATCTAACAGGGAAAGAGGTCAACGCCGAAGAAACAGCCGCCGCATTTGAACATTTAGAAGTCACAACAGATGTGAATGAACAAGTGATCAAAGAAATGGCGGAAATTAGTAAAGAAGCGGACTATATAGAAAGTGATGATATCGACGGACTAATCAATCTCGACTATCTGAATAAGTAAAAGAATAATCATACGGAGGCAAAGTCAAGCGCTTTGCCTTCTTTTGAAAAATATTATTTAAAAATTCAATAAATGAACCGTGCTCTATGGCGATTAACGCTACGGGTACGGAATGAAAGGGAGAGCGGATGAAAAGGTTGGTTGTTGGACTGCTATGTTTAATCGTATTAGGTGGGTGTGAGGGCAATAAAACAAACACTATCAAGATTGGTTATTTTCCCAATCTCACCCATATCGTCACAATGATTGCTTTGGAAAACGGCTTTTTTGAAGAAGAATTTGGTGATAATCAAAAGATTGAAACGAAGATGGTCAATAATGGTGGTTTATTTATGGAAGCCATGACAACAAAAGCGATCGATATTGGTACAGTCGGTCCAACGCCAGCAGTTAATTTCTATGTGAAAAATCCGCAACATCAGATAATCGCAGGTGCTGTTAATGGGGGAGCAGTGTTAGTAACGAAAGAAAAGAGTGGAATAAAGATAGTAGCCGATCTTGATGGAAAAAGAGTCGCCATCCCAGTCATTGGTGGGACACAAGACATTATGCTGCGTAAAGCTTTGCAGGAAGTGAACCTAAAGACAACAGAAAACGGCGGCACTGTTGAACTATATGCCACCGCCCCAGCAGACACCGTCTCATTATTTATGCAAAACTCGGTTGACGCTGCTGCCATCCCGGAACCTTGGGGCTATATACTTGAGACACAAGCAAATGGCGAACTCTTATTGGATTGGGAAAACTTCGCTTGGGGGAAAGATTCCACCAGCACGGTTGTAGTGGCAAGAGAAGAATTTCTTAAAAATGAGGAACTTGTGCAGGCCTATCTACGTGCCCATCAAAAAGCGGTAAACTTTATCCACGAAAACCCTGAAGAAGCACAGGAAATCGTGATCAAGCATATTCAAGAATTAACAGGCAAAGAAGTCAATGCGGATGAAACAGCTGTCGCCTTTGAACACATAGAAGTGACCACAGATCTTAACGAACAAGTCATCGAGGAAATGGCAGAAATTAGTAAAGCAGCAGGTTATATTGATAGTAATAATATTGACGGACTAATCAATCTCGATCATCTTAATGAAGTAAAAGAATAGAGGGAAAAGGGCAAAGCTGGCCATAGCTTTGCCCTTGTTCTTGAGTCAACCTGCGATGCTGTTTGTATCCTGGTATCAGTTCAGTATAAATGGGGCGCTTGCGGGGCAAATGGACATTCCACTCGAGTAAATAGGTCTCCAGCAGATTATTGGATACCTTATCCGGACCCTCCCCCCAAAAAAAAAAAACCAGCAGGGTCTCAAATCCCCTGCTGGTCCATCACGTGTAACCAGCGCACTGGTTACCTTCAGGAAAAGAACGATCAAGAAAAGATAGAAGCGATGGCAAGAGTTTAAATCAAGAAATGGTGAACAACTGTCTGCATACAAGGGAAGTCACTGGAAAAGATGTAGAGTGATTAGCACAGATCATATTTCCGAGATACTAAGGCATTATCGGATGTGCCAGCCACTAAAATAATATTCATCCGTAAACGGGTGCAATTATCCAAGACAAGGAGTGGTTTTAAGACAAAGCACCCGTCCCTATTCCCCCTGAGCGTGCATTCCGTCCGCATACAAGCTCAAATGCATGAGACTGAAGTTCCCATCATTTCCGTACGAAGAAATTGCGTTCAATGAACGCAACAACAGACCAATCATAAAGCACGAGCAGTGGATCAGAACAAACCTTTTCCGTTAATTAGTAGTCACAGCAGTCATCGTGATGATGACGACGCTCAGCAGCCTCTTCACGGCGTCTACGGCATCTTCTACACTTACATACGAAATCGAAATCAGGTTCACGATCCTCTACGCCACCAACTCCAACTTCACGGCACTTACACACGATTTCCCGTGGTCTTCTCCGTCTGTCCTCAACGCCACCTACAAAATCATCGTCATGAAAATACATATACATATCTCCCCTCTGTTAGTAAAGGCCGGCCGACCTTACTATATACTACGGAAAAGCAGCTATTTAGATTGTACAAACAATCCAGTGTAAACGAGGATTTTTTTAACTTCATGACGAAATATTAGAAACCTCCACATAAAAAAATCGTAATCAGCTTCCCCATCTGCTAGGAGATGGAAAAGCCAATTACGAAATTTAAATACTTACCCTTAAATACCTAGGTCTATAAAACTAATTTATTCAAAATATAACCTCCGCATATCAAAAGGCCTATGTCATGTATTTACTTAGCAATGAAATACTCCTGCAAATACTCAAACCATACTTCATGGCCTTTCTTGTTCGGCGCACTTTCTCCACTCACGACATAATCAGAAGCATCTTCTGGCCAGTTTTCCCAATGGTTAAGATAAGGAATCTCATGTGCCTGCGCATACCTTTCCAAATCTTCCACTTGCATCGGATAAATACTGGAGTCAGGAACAGGGCGCGCTGGTTGTAAAAGCACGACCGCATCTGGAAGTGCCTCAAGGAAGCTGTCGATATTGGCGTGATTCTCATCGACATCGACAATCCCATTGTCATTTAGAATAAATGGTTCATATAAGACCAATTTAGGACTGAAATCGACAACATCTTCATACTGTTCCTCATCAATAAACTCAGTTGAGGTTGAGTCATATTCAAACAGCTTTACATCGACAACATCTTCCCCATAGCCTTCCTCTAAAGCCTTCTTCAACATCGCAGCCCAGCCATCATCACCGCCTAGAGCGAGGGAACCGACAAGCGCAATCGAATAAGATTCCCCTTTTTCAATCGCTTCCTGCAAATCCGTTTGCGCCGCATCTGGCCAATTGCTTGCTAATTCAATGACCGTAGGGTCCACGTCCTTCTCTTTCTTTTCTATTTCCTTTTTGTCTTCTTTATCAGCTGAGTCTGAACTATCATCATTTTTCAGGGTCTGATCCACTTCAGAAGCGACGACCCCAGTCCGATCCTTCCAATATAAATAACCTGAACCAAGAAAAACCAGACAAGCCAAAATAATAATGGCTGTCAATAAATTTCGCATCGTTTTAATACCCTCCTAATTTTAAAAACTAGATTCATTGCATATCCTGGCAAAAGATTCTAAGAAAAGATGGAAAAATACCAGTTTAAAATATTACATACTATGCTATAATAATACACGTTAATAGAATAGTCGACAATCATCCAGGGAGGATATTATGGAAGAAACAATCAGTCTAAAAGAGCTGATGCAGACACTACGCAAAAGAATGACCTTAATTGTACTGATTACAGTCGCTGCAATGGTCCTGAGTGGAGCTGTCAGTTTTTTTGTGCTTACACCAATCTATCAATCTACAACGCAATTATTAGTGAATCAATCCAAACAAGAACAGCCTGCATATAATGTCTCGGAAATCCAAACCAATTTGCAGTTGATTAATACATACAATCAAATTATGACAAGCCCAAGAATTTTGGATAAAGTCATTGCAGATTTGGATCTTGGTATGACTGCAAGTCAATTAAAAAATAAAATCAGTGTGGAAAGTGCGAAGGATTCACAGGTTGTAAATGTGACTGTGCAAGATCCTGATCCAAATCAAGCGACTGGGATTGCCAATAAAGTCGCAGAAGTATTTGAAAAAGATATTGTTGATCTAATGAATGTCGATAACGTGAATATCTTAACAAAGGCAGAAGTCGGGGCAAATGCTTCACCAGTTAAACCACAACCGCTATTGAATATAGCAATTGCTGCCATTGTCGGTTTAATGCTAGGAGTGGGAATAGCCTTCTTACTTGAATATCTTGATAATACGGTTAAAACCGCTGAAGATATTGAAAAATTGCTTGAATTACCGATGCTTGGCGCTGTTGCCAATATTGAAGACCAAAAGATTCAAAGAAAAGTCAATAGCAGCCGTAATGCAAGAGTAAGGAGTGAGCAAGTTGGCTAAACAAAATTTGAAACCACAATCGGGAAAGCGGAAGTTAGTTGCTAAGGCAAATCCGAAATCGCCGATCTCTGAGCAATATCGGACAATTCGGACGAATATTGAGTTTTCCGCTGTCGACGAGGAAATTCGCACCTTAATGGTAACATCTTCAGGTCCGGCCGAAGGAAAATCGACAACAACGGCTAATTTAGCTGTTGTGTTTGCGCAACAAGGGAAAAAGGTACTAATTGTTGATGCGGATATGCGGAAACCGACGGTCCATTACACATTTGGTGTGACCAATACAATCGGATTAACGAATGTGCTCACACGTCAGGCCACTCTAGAAGATGCCGCTCGGTCCACTGATGTAGAAAATTTACATGTTTTGTCATCTGGTCCAATTCCACCCAATCCAGCAGAATTGCTAGGCTCCAAAGGGATGCAGCTCTTCTTTGAGAAAGGTAAAGAATTATACGATATGGTGATCTTTGATACACCACCAGTACTGGCAGTTACGGATGCGCAAATTTTGGCGAATAAATGCGATGGAACCGTGCTGGTAGTCGCAAGTGGTAAAACAGAACTAGAATCTGCGCAAAAAACGAAGGAACTTTTAGCAGCTGCGCAAGCGAAATTACTCGGCGTTGTACTTAATAATAAGAAAATGGAAAAAACGGATTACTACTATTATTATGGTACAAATTAATGCTTAATAAATTCTTTATTGATAGAGTGTCAAGTATTTTGTGGATAATAGCCCTGATGTTTTTTAAGGGGAGAGTTCTCTATTACTAGAGAAATTCAAAGTTTTTCTTTTTTTAGGATACATTGAGAGTCACAAGTTGAATAGTCCAAAATGACCATTGTAGTTATTTTGGACTTTTGGGTTTGCTAGAGATATCAGGAACACTCTTGGAATAAAGGCTAGCGTATTGGAGTTAATTCCATTTAAGAAATGATTAATTCAGAATGCCATTTTTTATACAAGAAATTATAGACTAGTTATGAGATGATTTATAGGCTGTTACGCTCTTTTTTTGTTTCACTCAGTGAGAAAATAGAAAGCTAACTGAAGGAAAGTTATATTATTTTAGTAGAAGGGAGAAGAGGTAAATGATTGATATCCATTGCCATATACTTCCTGGCGTAGATGATGGCGCAGGTCATTATACAGACAGCTTATTAATGGCGAAACAGGCAGTCAGTGAGGGGATCCATACAATTATTGCGACACCCCATCATAAAAATGGTCATTATGTCAATGCAAAAGCAGATATTATCGAAAGAGTGAAGGGGTTAAACGAATACTTACAATCAGAGAATATCGATCTTGAGATATTACCAGGTCAAGAGAATCGCATTTACGGGGAAATCATGGCGGACTTTGAAGGAGGAGAGATCCTTACTCTTGGAAATGCCTCCCACTATTTATTTATTGAACTTCCAACTAATCATGTGCCACGTTATACAGATCAACTTTGCTATGAGATTCAGATGAACGGATTAATTCCAGTGATTGTCCATCCAGAACGCAACACGGAATTAATCGAACACCCGCATAAACTCTATGAATTAGTTAAGAATGGTGCAGCATCCCAAGTAACTGCTGGGAGTCTCACTGGTTATTTCGGCAAGAAAATACAAAAGTTTAGTTTTGATTTAATAGAAAATAATTTAACCCATTTTTTAGCCTCAGATGCTCATAATACAACAACTCGCGGGTTTAAAATGGCAGAAGCCTTTGATTTAGTCGAGGAAAAATACGGCCTTGATTATGTTGAGCTATTTCTGCAAAATGCGGAAGTGATCCTAGATGGACAAGATATTGATCGCGATATTCCGAAGCCAATTAAAAAGAAGAAATTTCTAGGACTTTTTTAACCAATAATGTATTGGTTAAAATGGTGCGTCCTTAGCTCTATACCCGTTTATAAGAAGAAAAGAAGTCAGCGTCATCGACGTTTGTAAAGCTTTATTAATATATTGAGTAACTCGAAGGGACTGGATCTAAAGGTGGATAGTATTCGGTTATGTCTCCTTTCCGTTATCAACGGAGGCACTCGACCATCCTGTGGGAGGAGGCACTACTCCTCCTTAGACACATTTGTTGTCAAAAGGGCGGTGTGAGGCCGGGTTAGATGCCCATGTTTTATTTACTTCATTACTTAACGAAAGATCATGTACATACATGATCTTTCGTTAGCTAGTGAAAACAATGTCTACCATACATTCATCTATTAATTGAGAAAGAAGGGATGCCCAGTGACTTATCCAAAACGCCTATCATTATTGATATTGCTGGATTCGGCCATTGTGTTGTTTTCCATTTATATCGGTTATTTCCTCCTGCACCCATTTTCAAATTTTTATACGTCGAAACTATTGCTAATGAGCTCATTAATTCTATTAGGAAGTCATCATTTATTTGCTTTTCTCTATCGTCTTTATAACAAAGTATGGGAATATGCGAGTGTCGGCGAATTAGTTAGTATTGCAAAGGCTGTGACGTTTTCAATACTAACTGCCGCCATTGCACAATATATTGCAGTTGGTCAAGTTTATTGGCGGGTGCTCTTTATCACTTGGATGCTACATATTTTATTAATAGGTGGTTCGCGCTTTTCATGGCGGATGGTGCGCGACCGACTAATCAAATCAAAGGCAGAAAAACGCAAAACCTTAATCGTTGGAGCTGGATCTGCAGGTACAACGGTCGCTAGGCAATTACTTCATCATGAAGAGGGAGATCAGATCCCGGTTGCATTTGTCGATGATGATTTAACGAAATATAAGTTAGAGATATTTGACTTAACTGTTTGTGGAACAATTGAACAAATTCCGGATGTTGTCAAGAAGAGAGAGATTAGAGATATTATTATCGCCATTCCATCTCTATCAAAAAAAGAAATTAGACGCATTTATGAAATCTGTGCGCAAACAGAAGCAGATGTTAAAATCATGCCTTTGATTGAGGATGTGATGACAGGAAAGGTATCGGTTAGTGCGATCCGCAATGTTGAAGTAGAAGATTTGCTTGGACGCGAGCCTGTGCAATTAGATATTAGCCGAATTTCCGAATCTATTACAGGGGCAACTGTACTTGTGACAGGTGCAGGCGGCTCAATTGGATCGGAAATTTGTCGACAAATTTGTCACTTCGCTCCGAAAAAATTGTTATTGTTAGGGCATGGAGAGTTTAGTATTTATTCGATCGATATGGAATTAACAAAGCGATATGGGGAAAAAATTGAAATTATTCCGATTATTGCAGATGTGCAAGATCGTGGCCGCATTTTCGAAGTAATGCACGACTATCAACCTGATGTTGTTTATCATGCTGCTGCACATAAGCATGTACCATTAATGGAATATAATCCAAGAGAAGCGGTAAAAAACAATGTTTTTGGCACGAAAAATGTTGCAGAAGCTTGTGATACATTTGGTATTCACACTTTTGTTTTGGTTTCAACAGATAAAGCTGTTAACCCACCTAATGTTATGGGAGCAACAAAACGGGTTGCCGAAATGATTATTCAAAACTTAGCAAAAGAAAGCCAGACGAAATTTGTAGCTGTTCGTTTCGGGAACGTGTTGGGCAGTCGGGGGAGTGTGATTCCCCTATTCAAAAAACAAATTGAAGCAGGTGGCCCAGTTACGGTTACTCATCCAGATATGACAAGGTACTTTATGACAATCCCAGAAGCTTCACGGCTTGTGATTCAAGCTGGTGTCCTAGCTCGTGGAGGGGAAGTGTTTGTTTTAGATATGGGTGAACCAGTAAAGATCTCTGATCTAGCCAAAAACCTTATCACACTTTCTGGATATACATTAGAGGAAATTGGCATTGAATACAGCGGGATTCGTCCTGGTGAGAAAATGTACGAAGAACTTCTTAATGAAAATGAAGTGCAAAAGGAACAAGTTTTTCCAAAAATTCATATAGGAAAAGCAGAGTCGTTAAATAAAAGTGACCTTCATTATATAGTAAATAGTCTGTTAGAGATGCCTACGGATGAAATGAAGGACGTTATTATAGATGTTGCAAATAGAAAATGTTCTAGAAAAATTGAAGTTGCTAAATAATAAGGAGATGTAGAGATGAACTTTGGGATAGTTGGCTGTGGTTTTATTGCCAAAAAGCATGTTGCCGCAATAGAAGCGATTAATGGTGCAAAGTTAGTCGCGGTATGCGATAAATTCGAAGAAGCAATGAAGCCATACATTAAAGAATATGGTGTCAAAGGGTATAAAGAATTAACTGATATGTTACGGGATGAAGAGATTGATGTAGTTTGTATCTGTACACCAAGTGGGCTACATGCTCCAATAGCAGAGCAAGTTGCAGATGCTAAGAAACATATTGTGTTAGAAAAGCCAATAGCAATGACGATTGAGGAAACAGATCGGATTATTGAGGCGACAGAAAAAAATAATATCAAACTTGCTATTGTGCACCCCAACAGATTCCGTCCGGTTGTGCAGGAATTGCGTTCTATTTTAGATAGTGGAGCACTGGGGAAAATTAGTCATGCGAACTGCATTGTCAATTGGAATAGAAATCAGGAATACTATGATCAAGCCCCATGGCGAGGAACAAAACAGTATGACGGTGGAGTGTTAATGAACCAAGCAATTCATAATCTTGACTTGTTACTTTGGTTTATGGGGAAACCTGAAAAAGTATATAGCATGGAAGCAACACGACTTCGAGATATCGAAGCTGAAGATGTTTCTATGGGAGTAATTCAATTTGAATCCGGGGCTTTAGCGAGTGTACAAGCCTCAACAACGGTCTATCCTCGTAATTATGAAGAATCAATAACGATTTTTGGAGAAAAAGGAACTGTGAAGATTGGGGGGCAAAACGCTCTTTATTTTGAGCATTTAGATATAGAAGGATATTCGGAGAATTATATAAATAATTTAAAGGATAAAGTTAGAGCTGAACCATGGGGAATCCCGGGTCATCAACAAATTATTCGCGATTTAATTGATTCAATCCACAATAACACTTCCCCTAGTGTTACAGGTGTGGACGGTAAAAATGCGTTGGAGCTAGTAATAGCTTTTTATAAATCTGCTGAAAACAATCAACCTATTAATATGAAAGAAGGAATATTACAATGACAACTACAGCAAACGTCCAATTAAATGATTTAGCCCAACAACTTATAGAAAAGTTAGAAACAAAGAATGCAACAATTGGTGTTGTTGGATTAGGATATGTTGGTCTACCACTCGCAGTAGAAAAGGCAAAGGCTGGATATAATGTGATTGGTTTTGATGTGCAGGAAGAAAAAGTAGCTAAAGTTAATAAAGGGGAGAATTACATTGGTGATGTATTGCCAGAGGATCTCGAGAATTTAGTCTTTTCCGGTAGATTATCGGCAACCGCTGATTATTCCTTTATTAAGGAAGTAGATGCGCTTGCTATCTGTGTTCCTACTCCTTTAGATATCTATAAACATCCAAATATGAAATATGTAGAAAGTTCAGCAAAGGCAATTGCACAGAATTTTACTAAAGGAACGTTAGTCGTTTTAGAGAGTACAACATATCCGGGAACAACTGAAGAATTGATTAAACCAATATTAGAAGAATCAGGTCTTGTTTGTGGGGAAGACTTCTTTTTAGCTTATTCACCGGAACGTGTGGATCCAGGTAATAAACAATTTAAAACAAAAAATACTCCAAAGGTTGTTGGTGGTATCACACCGGAATGTACAAAGGTAGCTGCTACAATGTACCGAAATGTATTAGAAGGTGAAATCCATGAAGTCTCTAGTCCATCGGTAGCTGAAATGGAGAAAATACTTGAAAATACATTCCGTAACATTAACATTGCGTTAGCGAATGAAATGGCTATTCTTTGTAATAAAATGGGAATCGATGTTTGGGAAGTAATTGATGCAGCCGCTACAAAACCATATGGCTTTATGCCTTTCTATCCAGGACCAGGTTTAGGTGGACATTGTATACCTATAGATCCTTGGTATTTAACATGGAAAGCACGGGAATACAACTATCACACAAAATTAATAGAAACAGCAGGGGAAATTAATGATAGTATGCCAGATTTTGTGGTTCAACGATGCGCGGAAATTTTGAATAATCAAGGGAAAGCATTAAAAGATTCTAACATTCTTGTACTCGGTGTCGCTTATAAAAGGGATATTGATGATTATAGAGAATCACCAGTCTTACCAATACTGGAAAGATTGGATGCATCTGGAGCACAGTGGAATGTGGTAGATCCATATGTCAAACAGTTTAAATTGAATGGGAAAATTAATTACACTGCCGAAAATACGGATCCGGAATTATTACGTAATGCAGACCTTGTTTTAATTGCTACGGATCATAGTGAATTTAGATATAATGAGATTCTTAATTCTGCAAGTGCTATATTCGATACTAGAAACGTATTTGAAAAAGATGCAAGCCATAATAATGTATTCAGTTTATAATAAAATGGTTTTGAACTACTTATGAACAAAATATTAAATATACTAAAGAATAAATCAAATAAGAATATATTCACTTTATTATTAGGAACAAGCACGGCCCAAGCAATACCGGTCGTTGCTTCCCTAATATTAACTCGGCTATACACCCCTGAAGAATATGGTGTTCTGGCGGTATTTACATCGATAATTACGATATTAGGCTCTATTGTTACATTAAGGTATGAATTAGCTATACTAGTTCCCGCTAAGGAGCAAGATGCGGTAAATATTTCAGTTTTATCAATGATAAGTACCCTCCTAGTCACGATAATAACATTTATAATATTAATCTTTTTTAAAGGATCGATATTAGATGTTTTTAAAATTCAAGGACTTGGTAATTGGTTGTTTTTAGTTCCTTTAGCAATCTTATTTATGGGTTTCTATAATTCCTTAAATTACTTGGCAACAAGAGTTGGACTTTTTAAAGTAATTTCTCAAACGAGAGTCTATCAAACACTATCTGGATCATTAACGCAAATAATATTAGGTATAATGAACCTAGGTGTTGGGGGCTTGATTATAGGAGCCACCTTGACCTATTTTGTTGGCAATTTAAAAATCGCGGGTAAATTATTAGATAATTATAAGAATGAGTTTAAAAATGTTAATGTTACAGACATGATATACAATGCTAGAAAGTATAAAGATTATCCGAAATATAATGTACCTTCTACGATATTTAATACTATGTCGACACAATTAATGAGTTTTATCGTTCCTATCTTTTATTCGTCAGCATTGTTAGGACAATACTCACTAAGTCAAAGAATTATAGTGCTTCCTATGAAAGTTATTGGGTCTGCAATAACCCAAGTGTTCCTAAATGAAGCATCATTAGAACTAAAAAATAGTGCAACAGCAAGAAAAACTTTTATCTCAACTTTTAGAAAGCTATTATTAATTGCTCTACCATTATATGTATTTTTATTTTTTATTATTGAATATCTAGTGGTTTTTGCCTTTGGGGATAATTGGAGAATAGCGGGAGAGATTTCTCGTGTTTTAATTGTTATGCTCTTTTTCCGTTTTATAGTCAATCCACTAAGCAATGTACTTAATTTATATGAAAGACAAAAAATAGTATTAGTATGGCAGTTTTCATTAGTACTCCTAACGGTTATTTCCGTTTTAATTTCTTTCGTTTTCAGTTTTAGCTTTTTTCAATTTTTATCTTTATATGTAGCCTTCTTAAGTATGGATTATGTATTAATGTTTGTGATTTGCTTGAATATAAGCAAGAAAAAGAAATTTTGATCTGAAAGGGATATTTTAATGAAAAAGAAGATGATAATGTTTGTAACATATGACTTTTCTGATCAATCAAGTGGTTCTAGAGTGCGGCCAATGAAAATGTATCATGCTTTTAAAAAATTGGGATATGACGTTTTCCTTCTGTCAGGTGATAAGCAAGAAAAAGAGAATGATTTCCAACGTCTAAAGAAAACAAATGAAAGGTTTGATTTTTGTTATATCGAACCCAGTTCATATCCCATGCAACCAATTATTGATTATAAGATTATTAGTTATATAAAAAAGAGAAATATACCAATTGGAATTTTTTACCGAGATGCATATTGGAAGTTCTATAATAAATTTTTGATAAAAGGATTCAAAAATTTAGAATTGAAAATTAGATATCAAATAGACTTGCAGTTTTTTAAATGGGTAAGTAGTATTATGTTTTTTCCAAGTGATGAAATGGCTAATTATTTTACGTTTAAACAGCCAAAATTTTCATTGCCACCAGCAGCGGATATCAAAAATATAACATTAAAAGGAGAAGAAATCGGAACTATACCGACAGCAATTTATGTAGGAGGTATAAGCAAAAGATATGGAACGGACATGCTGTTAAATACCTTTAATAGAATAAATAAAGAGAGAATCAGAATTAAATTAATTTTAGTATGCAGGAATAGAGAATACACTGAGAATGCTAAGTTTTTTAGTGGCATAGAGAGAGAAGGGTGGTTGGAAATAAAGCATGTTCAAGGGGAGTTACTAGAATCTGAGTATACGGATGCCGATTTTGGTATTATTCCAATCGAAAAAGATGAGTATAACGATTTTGCGGTTCCGGTAAAATTATTTGAGTATTTATCATATGGGTTACCTATTTTGTCTACTAATTGCACGGTACTAGAAAAATATATTTCTACCTATAATTTGGGAATAGTTGAAGAAGACAATGAAATTTCATTTGCGAAGGGAATAGAATATATGATTAGTAATTATGATCAATACCGTGCCGATGTTATTAGTTTCGTAAATACAGAAGGTTTGTGGGATCATAGAGCCGAAAAGGTAATTAAACTATTATCAAAATATTACTAATTAAGGAGATCGAGGCTAAGAATTATGTTTGGAGTTGTTAGCTCTGGAAGATATGGATAGAAAATTCAATTACACATTATATAAGAGAAGTTTATATTTAATCTTATTCTCCCTTTATGTTACGCCTTCAATAAAAATCTTTTCAGGGTTACCTGCGATTAGATTGGAAGAAATATTGATAATACTTATAATAATGTTTTTATTTTTGAGGTTATTAAATAGGAAACAAATATATATTGCCTTTGGCGTAAGGCAAAAATTATTGATCGGGCTTTTTTTCTTAACAATAGTATCGATAGCTTTTGGAACAATAAAGGGGTATAGCTCATCTATATTAGAAATTACGGAGTTTATCAAGTTAGCAAAATATCTTATCATATATACAATATCATTAACTTTTTTCAGTTTAAGTGATAACCCAATGTATGAAAAAGAGAAAGTGGTTCACTTTGTATTTAAATTATCAATATTTTTATTTATAATAACCATCCAGCAATATTACAATTTGTTTGGCTTAAATGAGAGATACGTTCCTTTAGTTGCTCCTACTCAATATATTACCTTAGTAGGTGGTTATTCAAACCCAAGACCAGTTGGTATGATAGGTAATCCTAACTTTTTAGCTTTCTTGTTTGTGATTTCTTCATGGCTAGTTATATATACAATTTTAAAGAGAAAAATCAAAATATATTATATGATTGTTTTGATTTTAAATATTACAGGGATGATTCTAACGTTATCTAGGACTGCTCTAGTAGCCTTTTTAGCAGGCGTAATAATATTACTCTTGGTACTTCTGCTTCCGAAATACAATAAAGTCAGCTTCAAAAATATATTTAGAATCTTTTTATTTACGTCTTTCTTCATAGGAGCTATAATTTACGTCTTTACTTATACAAACTTTAAAGAAGACTTATTTTGGCGTTATTCTCTGATTTTTGATTTAGAAAATGACAGTAGTTGGCAAGCAAGACTATATAATTGGCAAGAAAATATCAACTTGTTTAAGGAGAGTCCTTTCTTCGGGATGGGGCCGTTAAGTAGAACAGAACTTAATTCAGCGGCAGATAATGAATGGCTTTTAATTTTAAGAACTTATGGATTTGTAGGAACTATTTATTTTCTTATGTCGTTCATTATTCCATTTATTAAAAGTGATAGTAATTCATTTAAAGTCTTAACCCTTACACTTATGATTGGAGCGGCTATTTATATGATTCCATCTGCAGTGTTCAACTCCTTAATCATTATGCCATTAATTCTTATTTTATTTAGTATGTCTGATAGTAACGAAAGAATCGTTGTAATAAAAAGGTAAAGTGGTGTCTTCAAATATGAACATATTAGTAATTTCTCATATGTATCCCTCGTCTCAAAAACCTGTGAATGGTGTCTTTGTACATGAGCAGGTGAAAGCTATAGTAAAAAAGGGACATAATGTAAGAGTTATATCGCCAATACCTTACGTACCTTTTTTTCTTGATAAAATTTCAATGAAGTGGAAGAAATATAAGTTAACGAAACCACAGGAAATAGTAGAAGGTATTCCAGTGTATTATCCCACATATATTGCAATACCAAGGAACTTGAACTTTCAAACTTCTGGCGTAAGGATGTATTCGGGATTTAAACAAGTTGTTGAAAAAATTTATAAGGAATTTGAATTTGATCTTATTCATTCTCATGTTGCACTTCCAGATGGCTATGCAGCTATGATGGTTGCTGAGAAATATGCTAAGCCTTTAGTGGTGACAATTCATGGTCAAGATTTTCAACAGACAATACACAAAAACAATAAATGTAAAAATGCCATAGAGAAAGTATTGCAAGCTGCTGATAAGACTACTCTTGTGAGTGGTAAATTAAATCGGATTAGAAAAAATGCATTTCCAGTTTTACAAGATGATAATTTCAGTGTTATTAATAATGGAGTATCAGATTTTTTTATTGAAGAATCAGTAGAGAGAAAATTAAAGACTGAAATTACATTATTAAGTGTTTCAAATTTAATAGAGACGAAAGGGATAGACTTAAATATAAAAGCTCTATCTAAGATCGTGAAGCATTATCCGAAAATACGATATAATATTATTGGAGATGGTCCCCAAAAGCCCGAACTAGTCAGTTTAGCTAAGAATTTAAATTTGGAAAATAATATTTTCTTTCTAGGAACACAGTCAAGACAAGATGTTAAGAAAAATATGTTAGAAGCAGATGTATTTATTCTACCTAGTTGGAATGAAGCTTTCGGGGTAGTATACATTGAAGCAATGGCTACAGGTTTACCAGTCATTGGGTGTAAAGGTGAAGGAATAGAAGATATAGTCGAAGATGGAAAAGAAGGTTACTTGATAGACCCTAAAAATGTTTCGGAATTAAGTGAGAAAATTTTATTTTTAGTTTCTGATCTTAATATAAGACAAAAACTAGGTGAAAATGCAAGAAATAAAGTGAAAGCTTCGTTCACTTGGAGTCATAAGGCCATGGAACTAACAGAGTTATATAATAATATTCATGAAGAAAAATCCTTAGAGAGGGATTTATAAATGAAAATATTACATTTATGCTCTTATTATACTGGGAATAAACTATATTCTAAATTATTTTCTGAACTTACAAGTTATATTGACAAACAAACTATATATATACCGATTCGATCTCAAGAATTATTAAATAAAAATAAGGTTGAATTGCAAAAGTTAGAATATCATTACGATTTAATTTTAAATAAGTATGATAGATTTTTATATAGAGGAAAAATTAAAAAGCAACAGAGAAGAATTGAAAAAAATATTCCATCTTTCAAATCATTTGATACCATACATGCCCATACCTTATTTAGTGATGGTGGAACAGCTTATTTACTAAATCAAAAGTACGGAATCAATTACGTTGTAAGTATACGAAATACGGACATTCATGTGTTTTATAAATATGGGATTCATTTAAGACCGTTTATTTTTAAGGTATTAGAAAATGCTTCCTCCATTGTTTTTATATCTCATGCTTATCAGAAAAAGACGTTTGATTTGTTACCAACCAAAATTGTTGAGTTAATAAAAGATAAAACCCAAGTAATTCCTAATGGAATTGATAAAAATTGGTTTAACTCATTACCTGATGTTAAAAATGAACCTTCGAAGAAACTTAGACTATTGTTTACCGGTTCTCTTGATAAAAATAAAAATCTAAGTTCTGTACTCAAATTAGGAAAGCTTCTAATGTCGGAAAATGTTGATTTTATTTTGAATGTGGCTGGAGATGGACCATTATGTGAGCAATATAGATTGAAAACTAAACAAATGGGTCTAGATAACAGGGTTAAATTCCATGGAAATATCTCAAAAGACGAGCTAATTTGTATTGCCGACAATTCAGATGTTTTTATACTACCTTCTTACAAGGAAACCTTTGGTATATCTTACATTGAAGCAATGTCACGCGGTTTACCCATAATCTATACAAGGAATGAAGGTATAGATGGTTATTTTCCGGAAGGAAGAGTAGGGTATTCAATTGATCCAGATGATATTATTGAAATGAAAGATAGATTAAATCTTATTGTTGAAGATTTTACTGCTCTTTCTAAGAATAGTATTATCGAAGCAAGAAAGTTTAATTGGCAAGATATAGCACTTAAGTACTTTGAGTTACATACTCATATTGAACAAAAAATATAAGGAATGGTGTTCTATGAAAATCCAAATGCTAGATTTATCTGAACAATATTTATCGATGAAAGAAGAAATCATGACAAAATTGGATGAGGTAATGTCTTCATCTCGCTTTATTTTAGGAGATAATGTTAAAAAGCTTGAGGAAGATGTGGCTAAATATAGCAATGTAGGCCACGGTATAGGTGTTGGAAACGGTAGTGACGCCATCCATATTGCATTACAAGCTGCTGGTGTTGGTAAAGGAGATGAGGTAATTACTACTGCTTTTACCTTCTTTGCTACTGGTGGAGCTGTTGCGCGGCTGGGTGCTACTCCTGTATTTGTAGATATTGACCCTATTACATTCAATATTGATCCTGCAAAAATTGAGGCTGCCATCAATGAGAAAACAAAAGCAATTATTCCTGTCCATTTATATGGACAAATGGCAGATATGGAGGCTATCAAAGACATAGCCGATAAATATAATTTAGTAGTTGTAGAGGATGCAGCTCAAGCCATAGGGGCAAGACAAAATGGAAAAAGCGTGGGTGAGCTTGGGACTGCGGCTGCATATAGTTTCTTCCCTACTAAAAATTTAGGAGCGTATGGTGACGGTGGAATGATCGTTACTGGTGATGAACAATTGGCAGAGAATGCTAGAGTTATTCGGGTACACGGGAGCAAACCAAAATATTATCATAATGTGCTCGGCTATAACAGTCGCTTGGACGAACTTCAAGCAGCGATACTAAATGTTAAGTTTCCTTATCTCGATGATTTCTCAAAAGAAAGACGTGCAAGAGCTTCATATTATACAGAGAAGCTTAATGAGAAACTAAGTCATGTTATTAACACACCTGTTGAAAAAGAAGGGTATTATCATGTCTATCATCAATATACTCTGAGAGTTTCAAATCGAGATGAACTTCAAGCGTATCTAAAAGAGCAAGGGATTGCCACAATGATTTATTACCCACTTCCATTGCATATTCAACCTGTGTTTAAAGATTTAGGCTATAGTGAAGGGGATTTACCTGAAACAGAAAAGGCTACTAAAGAGGCTCTTTCGCTACCTATGTATCCCGAATTGAAACGTGAAGATCAAGATTATGTGATAGATAAAATACTTGAATTTTATTCAAAATAAATTGGTATATTAAATAAGCCTCTTGATCCATATAGAGGCTTTTTTATTTTAAGGAGAGATGAAAGTGACTAATCCTATGAATAAAGGAAATAATGTTATCATTCAAGAAGAAGTTTCTTTTGGTGAAAATGTAGTTATTGGAAATAACGTTGTTATATATAAAGGTACAAAGATTGGAAATAACGTTATTATTCAAGATAATGTTGTTATAGGAAAGCAACCTACCAGAGCTAAAGCCTCAATACTTCCGGAAACAAAACTTTTGCCTCCTACTATTATTGGAGACGGAGTTACCATTGGAACATCTTCTATCATTTATGAAAATGCAACGATAGGGGATGAAGTCTTTGTTGCGGATTTAGCGACTATTCGAGAACGAGTTACCGTTGGCGAAAGAACGATTGTAGGTCGTGGCGTAGCTATTGAAAATGATAGTAAAGTAGGAAAAAGGTGTAAGTTAGAAACTAATTGTTATATAACGGCATATTCAGAGCTTGGAAATGACGTGTTTATTGCACCGTGTGTAGTAACGACGAATGATAATTATATGGCTAGAAGCAAAGAAAGATTTGATAAGTTTAAAGGAATTACGGTAAAAGATGGGGGACGTATAGGAGCAAATTCTACAATTTTGCCTGGTAAAATTATTCATGAGGATGGAACTGTGGCTGCAGCTAGTGTAGTTACAAAAGATGTAGAGCAAGAGATAATAGTTGTTGGAACCCCGGCAAAAGAGTTAAGAAAAGTACCAGAAAATCAATTGTTAAGAAATCAATAATGAGGTATAAATGTGAATATTTGGATATTTAACCATTACGCTACGGCTCCTTTTCATGTTGGCGGATCAAGGCATTTTGACCTTTCAAAACAATTAGTTAAAAAGGGGCATTCTGTAACCATCTTTGCTTCTTCATTTAATCACTTTTCAAAACAAGAAATGGTCTTTAATACTGGGGAGAACCGAGGTTATAAATGTGAGATTATAGAAGGCGTTAATTATGTATGGGTTCATACTTCACCATACAAAAGTTCAATTGCACGCTTGAAAAATATATTCAGTTATACAAGAAGAGCATATAAAGTGGCAAAAAAGATAATGAGACGAGAAGAACCAGAAGTAATAATCGGATCGTCAGTACATCCATTTGCGGCAATTATTGCTTATTTAATATCTAAAAAAATTCCAGATTGTAAATTTTACTTTGAAGAAAGAGATTTGTGGCCACAAACATTTGTTGACTTTGGCAAAATATCACCCAAGAATCCACTTACTCAAATACTGTATAAATTAGAAAAGTTCCTGTACAAAAAAAGTGATAGAGTTATTGTTTTATTTGATAAAGCCCAGAAATATGTTGAATCAAAAGGCGTTGATCCTCAAAAGATTCTCTTTATTCCTAACGGAGTAGAATTAGAAAGATACAAATACTTAAAAAGATCAAAAATAATAGATGATTATTATTCGGGGTTAGAGGGGAAATTTATTGTAGTATACACAGGGTCTCATGGTATCGCTAATCACTTGGATCCAGTTATTGAGTTATTCTCTAAAATTCGTGATGAATCACGAATTCATTTAATAATGGTAGGAAATGGCTCTGAAAAGGATCGTTTGATAGGCTTGGCAAGCAAAAAAGAACTTACAAATATCTCGTTTTATGACTCTATTCCAAAGTCAGATATCCCCTATTTATTAAGTAGAGCGGATATGAGCATTATTTCGATCTTAGATACTCCTTTATATAAATGGGGATTTAGTATGAACAAGTTATATGATTACATGGCTGCAGGCTTACCAATTATTATGATAGCAAATCAGAGTATTGTGGGAGAACTGTCTAAACAAGAGGGAGTATATGTGGATACTAAATTGGACAATTTAGCAACGATTATTAAAAAATACGCGAATTCAGAAGGAAAATCTCAATCTCAAAGTCTAAAACAGTATGTAGAAAAAACTTACTCCTGGGGTATATTATCGGATCAATTAGAAAGTGTTATAATTAACGATACAAGGAATTGATATTATATGAAAAGGATATTTGACTTTTTATTCTCTTTTTTCCTATTACTTATTCTAAGTCCCTTTATAGTATTTGTAGGGATTTTAATTCGGTTCAAACTGGGCTCACCAGTAATATTTAAGCAACAGCGTCCAGGATTAAACGCAAAGCCTTTCTTTGTGTATAAATTTCGAACAATGACAGATGAACGTAATGATTGTGGAGAATTTCTACCGGATCATCTAAGGATGACGAGATTTGGACAGTTGCTGAGAAAATTGAGCTTAGATGAATTACCGCAACTTTTTAATGTGTTGAAAGGTGATTTGAGTTTAGTAGGTCCTCGTCCATTGTTAATGGAGTATCTCGAACTTTATACCCGAGATCAGGCTCGGCGCCATGAAGTCCGGCCTGGTATCACAGGTTGGGCACAGGTAAACGGACGAAATGCTATTACTTGGGAAGAAAAGTTCAAATTAGATGTTTGGTATGTAGAAAACCGAACTTTTTGTTTGGATTTGAAGATTTTATTTTTAACGATAATGAAGGTATTTAAAACAGAAGGAATCAGCCAAGACGGACATGTTACAATTGAAAAATTTTCTGGAACAAAGGATGCATGATATCTGTGAAACAATTGGTGATTATTGGAGAAGGTGGTCACAGCAAAGTGATCCAAGATATCATCCGTGTTTCAAATGAATATGAAATTATCGCTATATTGGATGATAAATATAAAAGTAAAAGTTTGTGTAGAGAGACTGGAATCACAAGAGGCCCAGTTTCTTGTGCTTTCAAATTTACACAGTCCGAATCCTTTTTTATTATTGCAATAGGGAGTAATCAAATAAGGAAAAAGATTACAAGTTTGTTAAAGCGACAAAACGCCAAATTTGCTTCAGTTATCCACCCTACTGCTGTAATTAGTCCAACTGTCAAATTAGGAGAAGGAATAGTAATTATGGCTAATGCAGTGATAAATTCAGATGCTGCAATAGGTAACCATGTTATAATTAATACAACTTCAGTTATAGAGCACGATAATAAAATTGCTGATTTTGTACATGTTTCCCCAGGTGCGATACTTGCAGGTGATGTCACTGTAGGTGAGGGAACTCAAGTAGGAGCAGGTTCAACTATAATTCAAGGAAAAGAAGTAAATGAATGGTCTATAATTGGGGCCGGAGCAACGGTGATAAACAATATTCCTGCAGGAGTAGTGGCAGTTGGAGTACCCGCAAAGATTATTAAGGAAATTTTATAAAGAGGTGTTTATTATGTCTCAGCATGAAAGAATTCTCCTTTCCTCACCTCATATGAGTGGAAATGAACAGAAATATATTCAACAAGCTTTTGATACAAATTGGATAGCACCACTAGGACCAAATGTGGATGCTTTTGAGAAAGAGTTAGCGGAATATGTAGGGGTGAAGGATGCGGCAGCTGTAAGTTCTGGAACAGCTGCAATTCACTTAGCTCTAATGCTGCTAGATGTACAAAAAGAAGATACCGTTTTTTGTTCATCTTTAACATTTATAGCTAGCGCTAATCCCATACTTTATCAAGGGGCAAGTCCTGTATTTATTGACTCAGAGCCCGATACCTGGAATATGTCACCACAGGCATTAAAACGTGCTTTTTCTGACGCTGAGAAAGCAGAGAAACTTCCTAAAGCTGTAATTATTGTCAATTTATATGGTCAAAGTGCAAAAATGGATGAATTATTGGCTATATGCGATGATTATAATGTACCAATTATTGAAGATGCAGCAGAATCCTTAGGGGCCACTTATAAAGGTAAGAAAAGTGGAACTTTCGGTAAATTTGGTGTTTATTCCTTTAATGGTAATAAAATAATCACTACATCTGGTGGGGGAATGCTAGTATCAGATGATGTGGAGGCACTGAAAAAGGCTCGGTTCTTAGCTACACAGGCAAGAGACGTGGCCCCACATTATCAACATAGCCAAATGGGGTACAATTATCGTTTGAGTAATATTCTAGCCGGAGTAGGTCGAGCGCAACTAGAGGTATTAGATGATCGTGTTGCTACCCGTAGAGCTATTTTTGAAAAGTATAAAAATGCTTTAGGAGAAATTGATGGTATTCAATTTATGCCTGAACTAAAAGAAACTTTTCATAATCGTTGGTTAACAACCTTAATTATTGACCAAGAAAAACTAGGATATGCTCCACTAGAATTAATTGAATATCTATCAAATGAAAATATTGAATCGCGTCCAGTTTGGAAGCCACTGCATCTCCAACCTTTATTTAAGGAAACACCTTACTATCCACATACAGTTGATAGAAGTGTTTCGGAAGAGTTATTTAGCACTGGTATATGTCTCCCTTCAGGATCAAATATGGATGAACAACAGCAAACATTAGTGATAAAAATGATCCTAAGATTTAATAAAGAGAAGTCGATGGAGAAGCTAGTTTTAACAGATTAAGTTCAGAGTAAGCCACTGAACTTAATCCCATTCTAACTCGTATAAAAGTGAGGTGATGAAAAGTTAAAAAGCTAATAATTTTTAGTAGCATAGCTATTTTTATATTTATTTTTATCCTTATTTTCTATAATAAAAAATCGGTTGAAGATTTTGAAACAAATAATATTGTTACCCAAAGTCTTTATGATAAATGGTATAGTGTAAGTTCGTGGTCTCCGGAAAAATTTCCTAGTAATAAACCAGATTTTGGAAGTCCTACTTATGCTTGGGATTGGAGCTATACAGGAAATTCCTTGATAGATATGTATAAAGCTACGGGAGAAGAAAAGTACTTAGAGTATTTTATCCCTCAGGCCACGTATATCTTTACACAAACAGATGAGAAACTTGGAATTGAGAGCTTTACCGGATTAGGAGTGTCTTTACCTGCATGGTCAGATAGAGGGCATTATACATCTGGAAAGTTTAATTACATTTATCCTGTCCATACAGGGATGATTTTAATGCCCATCCTTCGTTTTGTAGATACGGTTAAGAAAAATCAATTAGAGGAATATTATACAGTTGCTGATGACTTTTTAGAAAAGTCTAGCAGAGCTTTAGCCATACATAATAAAGATGAGATGTGGGTAGATTTATCTGAAACGGAAGGTTTTTATCTGGGACATCCTTATGGTAAGGGGATTGTATCAGAAGCAAATCAAATTGGTATTCCCAATCGTATATTTGCTTATTTAGCAGCGGCAGGTCTTTATGACAAGATAACTGGTAAAACTGAATATACTCCAAGGATAACTAAAAGTCTAAACTACTTTAAAAATTATTTATTAAAATATGATAAAGAAAATGATGCATATTATTGGAGTTATTGGGAATATGCAAATAAAGAAAGTTGGGAAGATGTTAGTCATGCAGCTCTAACGGTGTATGGAATTTATATCTTACACGAAGAAGCTGGATTTTCAACTTTTACAGAAAAAGATTTCAAAAGGTTTAGCAATATTGTTCATAAAATAGTTAAAGTTTCTAAACTAGACTCTCAACCAAAAGTGATGCAAAACATACATCAGGATGATAAAAGTAAGTATTTATCTTTTGAGGAAAATAAAAATTATTTTACCGCGCTACATTGGTCTTTTCTTGGTTCTTATGATGAAACTATTCTAGATGAATTACAAGGTATCTATAAGGAATTATCTATTCAAAATAAGCCAACTGTTACAAGCTTATATAATATTGGACTTTATTTAAGTACAGTAAATAAAGTTAAATAGTGTCTTTATTTACTGTTGAGTGAAAGTAGTTTATTTGACAAAGTAGTCATAGATAGGTAAAATAATTATCGTTTTGTTGAGAATTATAATAACAACATAGTTACTCAAACTGAAATAAAAGATCTAAAGCATTATTCAGAAGAGAAAGCTTATCGTTAAATTTACTTAGAAGAGTTGTGTTTATCATGCAGCTCTTCTCTCTTTTTTACCAATAAATGGAAGCGGTGTCATTGGTTTGTTATTAAAATTTATATAAAGATAGATAAGAAAAGGGAATCTACTAAATTTGTAGAGTGTATGAACTGGGGGATGGAAATGGAAATTTTATTTGGTCTTCTTTTTGGGGTACTCATGGTGGTTGGAGGGATTGCGACTTTTATCTTTGTCGGTTTATTATTACTTAGGGTGATTGGTAATAAGGGGCTTTCTCTTAAAAGTGGCGCTATTGGTGCTGGGGTATTATTAGTTTTGTTTATTATATCTTTTGTTACAGTGTTTATGATTATCTTGAGTTCTCCTTCTGTTGAGAATGATGTCGAGGAAGCTATTTGTAACTGCTAGACTAAAGTGGACAGATTCTGCTCGATAGAATTGAACACTTTCTGCCAAAATAACTCTCAATCAGTTAAAATATTTACGTAGAC
>NZ_JAGGKH010000009.1 GCF_017873565.1 Lederbergia galactosidilytica | reverse complement strand
GTGTTTGTCAAGAGCGATTGCGGTAGCTTACCACCACATTTAGACCGTAGAGCTACGTTTAGGCTTTTGTTTTCATAGAATTTTTGACACTACCTCTAGCTATCTATGGCGTAAGGAGCGAGTCCATCGGCGTTACAACAGGACGTTGCACCTTACGCCGATGCTCCGCTTATAACCTGGAATTAGGAAGGGAAAGACACCCTTCCAGAATTCCAGAACATTTGCTTGTCGCCCCTGTTCAAACGCCTGTTGCTTTTCTTGTTGTCTAGCTACAGGCGTTAGGGGCTCTAGGTCAAATAACCTGGAATTTGGAAGGGAAAAGCACCCTTCCAGAATTCCAGAACATTTGCTTGTCGCCCCTGTTCAAACGCCTGTTGCTTTTCTTGTTACTTTGCGTCGAACCAGGTAGGTCCATATGCATAATCCACCTTTAATGGAACAGATAGAGTTAATGCCTGTTCCATCACTTCTGGAACAATTTCTTTTAATTTATTGATTTCATCTTTTGGCGCTTCAAAGATCAATTCATCATGCACTTGTAATAATAATCTTGTTTGTAGTTGTTCTTTTTTCAATCGAGCAGCCATTTCAATCATTGCCTTTTTAATAATATCGGCGGCACTTCCCTGAATTGGGGTATTCATAGCGGTTCTCTCCCCAAAACTTCTAATGTTAAAGTTTCGGCTCGTAATTTCTGGAATATAACGTCTCCGATGAAGAAGTGTGGACACAAAGCCATTTTCCCGGGCTTCTTGTACAATATCTTCCATATAATGTTTTACTCCAGAAAAGCTTTCTAGATAACGGTCAATAAACTTCCCTGCCTCTTTTCTGGTGATCCCAAGGCTTTGTGACAAACCATAGTCACTAATTCCGTAGACAATCCCAAAATTTACAGCTTTTGCCTGTCTTCTCATATTTCCATCTACTTCATCAGCTGTTACATGGAAAACATCCATCGCTGTCTTTGTATGAATATCCATATCATGTTGGAAAGCCTCTTGCAAACCTTTATCCTGAGCAATTTCTGCTAGTACTCGTAATTCAATTTGAGAATAATCAGCAGCAAAAATGACCCAATCTTTCTCAGATGGTATAAAAGCTTGTCTAATCTTCCTGCCTTCCTCAAGTCGGATTGGAATATTTTGGAGATTCGGATCTGTTGAACTCAATCTTCCCGTTGAAGTAAGTGCTTGGTTAAATCTTGTATGCACCTTATTCGTATCTTTATGAACTACTTTTAATAGTCCTTCGATATAGGTAGACTGTAATTTTCCAAGTTGACGATAATGAAGGATCTCCGGAATAATTTCATGGGATTCTGCCAATTTTTCTAAGACATCTGCAGAAGTGGAATAGCCAGTTTTTGTTTTCTTTAAAACAGGTAAGCCTAATTTCTCAAACAAGACGACACCTAATTGCTTCGGTGAATTGATATTAAATTCATCCCCTGCAAGTGTATAAATACGTCTTTCTATTTCTTTTAACCGTTCTGCTAATTCTAATTGCATTTCTTGGATTCGCGCTGTATCTACTTTGACTCCTGTATATTCCATTTCCGCCAAAATAATGGATAGAGGTAACTCTAAATCATAGAATAAATCTGTTTGTTCATTTTCCTCAAGCTCTTTTAAGCACTGTGCATATAAGGCATCAATTGCAATAGCTTTTCGCGCTAAATGTTCTGCTAGTATCTGTTCATTAGGAATTTTTCTTTTTGCACCTTTTCCATAGACAGCCTCATCTGTTTGAACATCTGTGTAATGATGACGCCTTGCGACACCAGCAAAATCATCGGATGATTCCGAGGGATTTAATAAATAAGAGACAAGTAATAAATCAAAATCAATGCCATTTAAATCAACACCATGCCATTTTAATGAAACAATGGAACGTTTTCCATCATATACTCTTTTTTTCTTTGACTCATCACTAGCCCACTTCTTGAAAGCCTCTGATTGAAGTGCCAACTCAGTCGGGATGAAATAATGACCATTTTGGTTAGTAAGACCAAAGCCAATGATCTTACCTGTATGATAATTATCCTCTAATATTTCTATATAAAGCGAACTTTCGTCGGCAAAAATCTCATCTGTTATAGTATCAACAATTTCATAAGAAATTTCTTTTATTTCCTCTTCCTCGATAGCCTCCGCTCCTTCTACCTTATCAAGTAAGGAGTGGAAACCTAATTCTTTAAAAAGAGAGATTAACGCTTCGGGCTCGTAGCCTTCATAAAGTAGCTCATCAATCGAAACATCAATAGGGGCTTCCTTCATAATTGTAGCTAGTTCCTTACTCATAATAGCAAGATCTTTATGTTCTGTTAGTTTTTCTTTTAATTTTTTTCCGCCAACTTGATCAATATGTTCCAGCAGGTTTTCCATCGTATGGAATTCTTTTAAAAGCTTAATGGCGGTTTTTTCTCCTACACCAGGTACTCCAGGAATATTGTCAGATTGATCTCCCATTAAACCTTTCATGTCAACAATTTGCTTTGGCTGAAGACCATACTTTTCTTTAATATGCTCAGGTGTATAAGACTCAATTTCTGTAATGCCTTTTCTAGTGATGGCAACAGTCGTTTTATCTGTACTTAGTTGTGTAAGATCCTTGTCACCTGAGACAACAAGTACTTCAAAGTCCTCTTTTTCTGCTTTTGTTGCTAAAGTGCCGATAATATCATCTGCTTCATAATTCTCTAATTCATAACGTTTAATTCCATAAGCATCAAGCAAATTACGCAAGAAAGGAAATTGCTCTGATAATTCTGGAGGGGTTTTTTGTCTTCCTCCTTTATATTCAGTAAAGGTAGAATGACGGAAGGTCGTTTTACCAGCATCAAAAGCCACTAATACATGTGTAGGCTTTTGTTCTGCCAATACCTTCATCAACATTGTTGTAAATCCATATATTGCGTTTGTATGAACACCTTTGTCATTGTTTAACAGTGGCAAGGCAAAAAAAGCTCTATAAGCAATACTGTTCCCATCAATTAACATTAATTTTTTCTTCACTTAGGTAACCTCCTGTTGGAGCAGGCTCGTCCAATTTTACTTCTATTCTACATGATGATGAGCAAAAAAGAAAAGAAGTGCTATTCTAGCTTCTTTGCCTTTTCCGCGATAAAGAGCAAAAACCTCATATGATGAATTCATACGAGGTTTAATCTTGCAAGCTTAGCAGGTGGGAAAAACATTCTTCCGTCGCCGATAAGCTCTTTATTCTGTATAACCCATAAGTAAACGAGCGTATGGTGAATCAGAAGGCAAGATAATGACGGTATCTTCACCAATCGTTTTCTTATAGGATTCCAAAGTACGGTAGAGATTATAAAACTCTGGATCTTTTGAGAAAGATTTATTATATATTTTTGCTGCCTCACCTTCACCTTCTGCTCGTATCACTTCAGCTTCGGATTCAGCCTTTGAGAGCATTTCTCTTACTTTTCGGTCTGTCTCTGCCATAGTTTCATTCTTTTGGGCATCCCCTTTAGATAAATACTCTTGTGCGGTTGATTCCCTTTCCGATACCATTCGGGTATACACAGAGTTTTCATTTTCCTCGGGAAGATCCGTTCTTTTTGTTCTAACATCGACGACTGTAATTCCATACTCGTCTCGCGATAAAAGTTCATTAACTCTTTCCGTTACACGATCATTCAAACTTCCTCGGGAAGATTTTTCATCATTAATAATTTCATCATAATCCAGCTGCCCTAATTCAGTACGGACAACTGAGTAAATAAACTCTTCCATCCGCGACTCAGCATTCTCAACTGTACGAGCATTAGAAATCATTTTACGGGGTTCATCAATTTTCCATACAGCATAATTATCGATAATAATCCGTTTTTTATCCTTCGTATTAATTTCCGCTTGTGAAACGTCATAGGTCATTTGATATTTAGGCAATGTAGATACCGTTTGTAAAAATGGGATTTTAAACGCTAACCCCGGCTCTGTTTCAACACGAACAACTTCCTGAAATTGCCTGATAACCTTGTATTCACCTTCACGTACGATAAAAACACTTGAAAATAATAAGAAAAGGAGGATAATCAAACCAATGAACAGTATTCCTATTTTTGTGTATCTACGCCATTCCTGCTCGACAGAACGACGCTCATCCATATCGACTACATTTTTACTCATTGTGAAGATTCTCCTCCTTTTTCATTTGCATTTGATTGATTTGCTTGATTTTGTTCTTGTGCATTGTCATCCGTTTTTACCGGCTTTTCCTCTTCTTTTTCCATCGATCGAAGCGGTAAATATTTTAATGTATTTCCATCATCATTCATAATATAAATTTCTGCCCCAGGTAGAACCTGTTCAAGGGTTTCAATCGTTAGCCTTTCACGGGTAATATCTGGATTGGATTTATACTGCTCATATAGAGAATTAAATACAGCTACACTACCTTTAGCTTCTTCAATCCTAGCTGCCTTCTCTCCTTCTGCTTTAGACTTAATGGCAGCTTTTTCTCCATTTGCTTCATTCATTCGCTTGTTTTCATATTTTTTTGCTTCATTTATTTTCGTATTCATCGTTTCTCTTGCATCTGTTACAGCTGTAAAGGCACTGCGGACCTCTTCATTCGGCAATTCAACATCTTTTAAATTTACAGCTAAAATCGAAATACCGATATCATATTTTTCTAGTAAGTTTGTTAGTAAATCTCGGACATCTCCTTCAATTTCCGCCTTACCTGTCGTAAGGGCATCATCAATTTTGGAGCTACCGATTATACTTCGCAAGGAAGCTGATGTAGCGTCATAAAGTATTTCCTCAGGATTTGCTGCATTAAACAAATATTTCTCAGGCTCTGTAATTTTCCACTGGACAACTAGATCAGCGTAAACTATATTTTCATCACCTGTAATCATTTTTGTTTCGTTCTTATTTCCATCCACATCTTTAAAACCAAAATCCAATTTTTTTGTTTCTCGCGCTAATTTTTCCACATTTTGTATCGGCCATGGAAGTTTGAAGTGTAAACCTGGCTCTGTAATAGTTTGATCGGCCCTTCCAAAAGTAATAATAACGGCTTGATCAGATTCATCTACTGTATACCAGGAGGTTAAAGCCACAAGTGCTAAGATGACTACGGCTAGAACTAACCCTATTAACGAAAAGCCCCTTTTTAAACTCATCATACCTACCCCTTCTCTTAATCTCTCACTCTTTATACGGATAAGAAAACAATTGGTTTCAAAAAACGTAGTTTTCTTCAGCGAAAAAAATACTTTACTGCCCAATCAAAAGGACCTAGAAATAGCCCCAGGTCCTAAGCTTATGTAAGTTATTTGTCTTTAGTTTGAAGCATACCAGGTGGTTGAACACGTAAATTTCCTTTTACTACGGTTTGTTCTTCTTCATTTAAAACTCTAACCTGTACAGTCAGCGTATGTTGGTCTTTGTTCACTTCAATTATTTCCAATAAAAATTCAATCGTTTCGTAATGATAGACAGCCTTTAGAAATTCAAGATTCTGACTTAAAATATGAGAACCTGGACCAGGCAAATATTTAGATATTGCAGAGGTGATCATTCCAGTTAGCATAACTGTAGGCACAATCGGCTTTTTAAATTCTGTTTGAGAAGCGTAATCATGTTGAATATAGAGTGGATTTGCATCATTTGTTAGACCAAGATATAATAACAAATCCTTATCTTCCATCTTTTCTGTCAATACAAGTTTTTCACCAACCGATATTTCTTCTAGGTTTCGACCTAGTTTGCGGTTTTTCCCTAAAAACAACATACGCACCTCCATTGAATATTAAAGATTAGGATCAATCGTTTTTTTCTAAAAACACTATGAGTCCTTTGGATTTACCGCCTGTCTCATTTTTTGTTTAAAGAAAGCAGTCCATTGTATGTAAAAGCATGGATTATCGGACAGCATGTTTGCGTTTACGTTTATACTAAGTTTCATAATCAATAAGAAAGTGTAGCAGCCTCCTCTTCCTAGACTCAAGTATCTTTGCTTATCCAAGGCCCGCGGAACATGAATTAGGATAAGGCCACCACAACAGCCTGTGGGCAACCTTATCCCGCAGAAGAAACAAGAATTGCTCTGCTTTTATTGTAACACTTTCATTACTTCGCGAACCGAAGAAGCTGACTTTTCTAAAGCCTTTTTCTCTTCTTCCTTTAAATCAAGTTCAATAACTTCTTCGATGCCGTCTTTTCCAAGGATTGTAGGTACACCGAGATAAATACCTTCAAAGCCGTATTCACCTTCTAAATAAGCAATCGCGGGCAGGACACGCCGCTGATCTTTCACAATCGCTTCAACCATTTCAACTAGAGATGCAGCAGGCGCATAGTAAGCACTTCCATTTCCCAGTAATTGAACGATTTCTCCGCCACCTTTTCTCGTACGTTCTACAATGACGTCAAGACGGTCTTTAGGAATTAAAGTTTCAAGCGGGATCCCACCAGCATAAGAATAGCGAACAAGCGGAACCATATCATCCCCATGACCACCGAGAACAAAACCTGAAATATCTTTCACAGATAAATTTAGTTCTTGTGCAATGAAAGTACGAAAACGCGCTGTATCCAATACACCTGATTGACCAATAACACGATTTTTCGGAAAGCCAGATTCTTGAAAAACAGTATATGTCATAGCATCAACGGGATTGGTTAAAACAATAATATGACAAGTAGGAGAGTATTTAACGATTTCACTTGTAACACTCTTCATTACCTTTTGGTTTGTTTGTACAAGGTCATCTCGGCTCATCCCTGGTTTACGAGCAATTCCAGCTGTAATAACAACGACATCAGAATCCTTCGTATCCTCATAGTTTGAAGTTCCAATAATATTAGCATCAAAGCCTAGGACAGGACTAGCCTCTAACATATCTAGCGCCTTCCCCTTTGTCGGATCTTCCATTTGCGGGATATCGACAAGTATAATATCCCCTAGTTCTTTCTGCGCTAATAAAAACGCTGTCGTCGCTCCTGTGAAGCCACCGCCAATAACAGATATCTTTTTACGCCTCATTGTCATATCAAAAATTCCCTTCTTTGATAGATTTGGGTACACTATGTGACTCGTTTTATCCACATTTAGAAAAGAATACTTGAAAGCGAGCGCACCACAAATGTGGGTCGCTCGCCAATATTACAACTCTGCTTACATATTTTCAATAAGAGCTGTTGCAAATTCCGAAGTTTTTACTTCTGTTGCGCCTTCCATTAGGCGGGCAAAGTCATAAGTAACAACTTTCGATTCAATTGTTTTTTCTACAGATTTTGTTATCATTTCAGCTGCTTCGTTCCATCCTAAATGTTCTAGCATTAATACACCAGAAAGCAATACAGATGATGGATTTACTTTATCCAATCCTGCGTATTTAGGGGCTGTACCATGTGTTGCCTCAAAAATAGCATGTCCAGTTTCATAGTTAATGTTTGCACCAGGTGCAATTCCAATTCCACCTACTTGAGCAGCAAGTGCATCAGAAATATAATCTCCATTAAGGTTCATTGTTGCGACAACATCAAATTCTTTTGGACGAGTTAGAATTTGTTGTAGGAAAATGTCAGCAATGGCATCTTTAATAATAATTTTCCCAGCAGCTTCTGCATCAGCTTGTGCTTTGTTCGCTGCATCTGTACCTTGCTCTTCTTTGATTTTGTCATATTGATTCCAAGTGAATACTTTATCACCAAATTCTTTTTCAGCAAGTTCATAGCCCCAGTTTTTGAAGGCACCTTCTGTAAATTTCATAATATTCCCTTTATGGACAAGAGTAACTGATTTACGTCCTTCCTTAATCGCATAATTAATTGCAGAACGTACTAGTCGTTCTGTGCCTTCAATAGAAATTGGTTTAATTCCAATTCCTGAAGTTTCCGGGAAACGGATTTTGTTAACGCCCATTTCATTTTGAAGGAAATCGATTAATTTCTGTACTTCTTCTGTTCCCTCTTTATACTCAATACCTGCATAAATATCTTCAGTGTTTTCACGGAAAATGACCATATCACAATCTTCTGGTCGCTTAACAGGTGAAGGCACACCCTCGAAATAACGTACAGGACGAAGGCAAACAAATAAATCTAGTTCTTGACGAAGAGCTACGTTCAAAGAACGGAAACCTCCACCAATTGGAGTAGTTAACGGGCCTTTAATTGCGATTAAATATTCGCGGATTGTTTCAAGTGTTTCTTCAGGAAGCCATTCACCAAATTTATTGAATGCTTTTTCCCCTGCATAAACTTCTTTCCATTCAATCTTCTTTTTCCCAGCGTAAGCTTTTTCTACAGCTGCATCTAAAACTCTTTGTGCCGCTGCCCAAATATCCGGACCAGTTCCATCTCCCTCAATAAAAGGAATAACTGGATGATCTGGTGTATGTAAAACACCGTTTTCAACTGTAATTTTCTCTGCCATTTAAGTTCCCTCCATTATTTTCTCCATTTTTCATTTTAACAGATATTAAGATATTTCTCTATATTCTTAACGATCTTCGAGTGGTTTGAATGTACGCATTCCTGGACCAGTGTATTCAGCCCTTGGACGAATCAATCTGTTATTTTCATATTGTTCAAGAATATGAGCGATCCAACCAGAAACACGTGAAACTGCAAAAATAGGTGTAAATAAGTCATGGTCAATGTTTAGACTATGGTAGACAGATGCAGAATAGAAATCTACATTAGGTGGTAAAGGCTTCTTAGATGTTAATACTTCTCGTACTTTCTCAGAAATTTCATACCATTGTGGCTCACCGGTAATCTCAGTTAGCTTTTGTGACATTTCACGTAGATGTTTCGCACGTGGGTCACCTTTACGGTATACACGATGCCCAAAGCCCATGATTTTTTCTTTATTTGCAAGTTTGTTTAAAATATACTCTTCTGCTTTATCCACAGAACCTACCTCTGTAAGCATTTTCATAACCTGCTCGTTTGCACCACCATGTAGCGGCCCTTTTAGAGCACCGATTGCAGCTGTAACACCCGAATACATATCCGACAATGTTGCAACACAAACACGAGCAGTAAATGTAGAGGCATTTAGCTCATGATCAGCATGAAGAATTAATGCCTTGTCCATTGCTTCTATTTCTATTGAACTCGGCTCTTCGCCATTCAACATATAAAGAAAGTTTTTAGCCAAGCCAAAATTCTTGTTTGGAGCTACCGGCTCTTCGCCATTACGAATCCGAGCAAATGCGGCAACAAGTGTAGGCATTTTTGCTTGCAAGCGTATTGCTTTGCGGAAATTCGCCTCTTTCTCCATAACGTCAGCTTCCTCGTCGAATAATCCTAGAGTAGAAACAGCTGTACGGAGTGCTGCCATTGGATGTACTTTTTCAATCGGGTATGTTTTAAAACTATCAATGATTTCTTGTGGAACTTCCATATTATCAGCTAATTGTTGTTTTAATTCATCTAGTTGCTGTTTATTTGGCAATTCCAAATGCCATAGAAGATAAATTATCTCTTCAAAACTGGCATTTTTCGTCAAGTCATCAATATTGTAACCAACATATGTAAGAGTGTCATCGATGATTGAACTTATGGAAGATGTCGTTGCTACAATCCCTTCCAAACCACGTGTCGCTGTCATAAAAGTCACATCTCCTTTATTTTTAAACTAATTTTCATCATAAAATCAATGAGAGCCTGGCGGAAGTAACACTGACTCCGCAAACTTTGTCAACGCTTCAATCCCCTATTCAATTATAGACTAAAATTTCTGCTTGTCCATTATAGAGTGGATAGATTTTACATCCAGTGTTATTATAACGAAAAATTACTAGTTTGGAAATGGAAACGCTTTTTGCGTTTATCATATTCCTGTAACTGTTACATTTTTTCGTGTTTCTAAACTTGTCCATATGACAAATTTATATGGTTTTGTATATTATGAAAAGATTGAGTAAGATGTTAATTCTCATTTTCTGGACGCTTACCGCGAGGCTTAGCTTATTGGAGTCGTTTCATCACTATGCTCCCGCAGGGTTGTAAGCTGCACACTAATCACTAACCACTCCAATCTGTGTATTTCAAAACAATGTATAAAACCTCATATAAACCGCGATATTTACCATTTAAGCAGTTGCGTATATTACTTGTTAAACCATAATGCTATTCATAAATGTTCGGACTCTTTAGCAACCTTCCTTTAGGCTGTAGAGGGCATCCAACCTTCTAGCTTATCACTTCATATGCTACACGCGAATCCACCAAGTATAATAAGATTACTCAAAATCACTTTAATTATGTGAACTTACTCTCTAATTCTTCATATTGAGCTTGAGATCACTAATATTTAAAAATGATTTCGACTCAACTGCTAATGTTATTTAATAAATTCAAAAATTTTCATCGCCATATAAGCAATTCCGGCGCCAATTAATGGCCCTACGGCTACCCCTTTAAAAACAGCAACAGCAAAAATTGTCCCTATTACAAGTGCTGTCGTAATATGTGGGTCCGTTGATAAAAGCTGGATACCATATTTGGCAATTAATGCGACAGCCATACCAGCAGCTAGAGCAATCCAAGCATATGGAGATTTAACAGCCTCTCCCAATTCCTTGAAGCCAATTTGACCGCTGGCGATCGGAGCAAGTACGGCAATGGTGATAATCGTGACCCCCCAATTAATTCCCTTCGTTTGTAAAACCGCAAAAATCTTTTCATCTACACCAATAAGTCTTAAAATAATGAGTACAGCTGCGGCAAGAATAAGTGAATTATTCTTAGCTATAAATCCTATAGCCAACAGCATAATCATAAATAATAATGGATGACTTAACATATGTACCTTCCTTTGTTGTTTATATTTAATGCTTCATTCTAATGAAACGTGTTATGATATTTGAAAGAATAAAAATTGCTTTATATTCGTATGCAAATTTTAAATATGAGGTGTCCAATGAAACGAGAAAATGTTTTTAAGCTCATTCGTTTTTTTATTGTCATTTTCATTGTCGTTTTATCACTCAGTTTACTTTACTTCACCGCTAAACTTACATACCCTTTTATTATTGCCATCGTGATCGCTATGATCATTAGTCCAGCGGTTTATTTCCTTGAAAAAAAATGGAAATTCCCTCGTGCCCTTGCTGTAATTACCTCATTGCTCATAATGATTTCGATCTTTGCAGGGTTAATTACTTTATTAATCGCCGAAATTGTCGATGGCGCTAATTATTTTTCAACTGTAGTGCCAGAACATACGCGAACATTTATTGAATATATTCAAAATTTCTTTGCCAGTCAAATAATCCCTTTTTACGAAAGACTAGCAAGTACTTTCAATAATTTGGATAGCGGCCAGCAAGGAACAATCATGGAGAGTATTAGTAAAGCAGGAAGCAGCATAACGGAAAGTGCCACAAGCTTTTTACAAAATTTCTTTTTAAAATTACCAGCATTAGTCTCATGGATTCCGAATGCTGCAACAGTGCTAGTCTTTTCAGTTCTAGCTACATTCTTTATTAGTAAGGATCAAGAAAAACTATTAGAGATGTTGAGAAAGATCATTCCCGAGAAGGTCAAGTATAGTGGCAATAGAGTCTTCACCGATTTAAAGAAAGCTTTGTTCGGATTTGTGAAAGCCCAATTTACCCTTATTTCTATCACATTAGTCATTGTATTGATAGGTTTGCTGATCCTGCGTGTTAAGTATGCTATCACAATCGCCTTAATTGCTGGGATCTTTGACATTTTACCTTATCTTGGTACTGGAACCGTCTTTGTTCCTTGGATTATCTATGAAATCATTATGGGAAATTATGGATTTGCCTTAGGTCTCGGTATCCTTTATACCGTTGTAGTTGTACAAAGACAATTAATGGAGCCTAAAATATTATCGTCTAGTATAGGGATGAATCCTCTAGCAACCTTAATCGCCTTATTCGTTGGCTTTAAATTAATTGGATTCCTCGGTTTAATTCTTGGTCCAGTTGTGTTAGTTTTCATTACAACTCTTTATAGGGCCAATGTTTTTAAAGATATTTGGGCCTATGTAAAATATGGTTCCTCAGATGGAAAAGATTAACCCATTAGCATTTAAATTATCATACTAGCTATCAGCTAATTGGATGGGGTAGCCCGTGCTAAGCAATGAAGAAAAGAGCCTATCTTTGATTGTCTCGAAATTTTAGACACAATCCAAAATTCGAAGACAGCTCATGTTAGGCTCTTTTTTCTCATTCGAACGTAAAACTAAAGCTTTTCATATACTTTAACGGTAACATAGCCTGAATATTGTGGAGCTTTCCTTATCGATAAATATATACTTGTTTACGATTCACCCAATTTTTGATGATCTTTATCATTGAAGGTCTAATAAACTTACGTATAAAAGGAATTAAAAGTAACAATCCCATAAAATCAGTGATAAACCCGGGACTAATTAAGAGAATCCCTCCGATTAACACGCAAACTCCGTCTAAAATGGCCATTCCTGGAGGCTCGCCATTTTGAATTTGAGCTTGCAACTGATAAAAGACATTCAAACCTTGCTTCTTAGTAAAGAAGGCTCCTGCCATGCCTGTTACAATAATTAATAACACAGTTGGGATAACCCCCATTAACTTTCCTGCTAACAGGAAAACACCAATTTCCAGGGCTGAGAGCAAAATAAACAAAAATATCCATAACTTCATATCGTCCACATCCCCAAGATTTCTTTGTTTGCCTATTATATTATACTAACATATAGGTTGCTTTGTTGCCCTTTTTAAGACGCTTTAGTTCTTACACAAGTGCTTTTATATCAAAAATTTCCAGTAATAAAAAAGGACCTCCACTGACCGAAAACTGGCTAGTTGGAGACCCCTTCCTTACTTAGATTAATTTTCTTTTTATTAAGAGATTACAACACACTAGCATGGCCATTGTAGATAACGCCTCGCGTTGCATCTACTGTTATTTCTTGGCCATCTTTTAATAATTTAGTTGCATTTTCTACCCCTACAATCACCGGGATTCCCAAGTTAAGGCCAACAACGGCAGCATGACTTGTTAAACCGCCTTCTTCAGTGATTAATGCAGAACATTTCTCTAAGGCTGGAACCATATCGCGATCAGTACCGATTGCTACCATGACACTTCCTTGTTCAACCTTTTCGTTTGCTTCGTCAGCATTTCTTGTCACAACAGCTTTACCCACTGCCGTTTTTCTCCCGATTCCTTGTCCCTTAGCAAGCACATCACCTAAAACATGAAGCTTCATCAAGTTAGTTGCTCCTGCTTCTCCAACTGGAACTCCACCTGTAATAAGTATCAAGTCACCATGTTTTACTAAGCCAGAATTTAGGCTTTCTGTAACTGCTCCTTCTAACATTTCATCTGTACTTATTACTTTTTGTCCTAACTGTGGATACACTCCCCATTGAAGCATTAATCTACGTACAATTGTTTCTTCATGTGTTATAGCGATAATAGGAACCTTCGGACGGTATTTCGAAATCATGCGAGCAGTATGGCCGCTTTCTGTTGGCGTCACAATCGCACTTACATCTAGATTAATAGCCGTATGTGCAACTGACTGACAAATTGCATCTGTCATATTCACTTCACTATTTTTACTTAGATAACTTAGAATTTCTTTATGATTCATAGCTTGTTCTGTTTTTTCAGCAATATTGTTCATTGTTTGTACAGCTTCCACTGGATAAGAACCCGCTGCAGTTTCTCCAGATAACATGACTGCATCTGATCCATCTAGGATTGCATTCGCTACGTCACTCGCTTCAGCTCTAGTTGGTCGTGGGTTACGTTGCATAGAATCTAGCATCTGAGTTGCTGTAATAACTGGCTTACCTGATTCATTACATTTGCGGATCAACATTTTTTGAACCAATGGCACAGCCTCAGTTGGAATTTCCACACCTAAATCCCCACGTGCAACCATTAAACCGTCAGACACAGCAAGGATTTCATCGATATTATCTACGCCCTCTTGATTTTCAATTTTAGGGATAATATGAATATATTCCCCACCATTTTCTTCTAACAATTGACGAATTTCAATTACATCAGAAGCTCTTCTTACAAAAGAAGCGGCAATAAAATCAATACCTTGCTCAATACCGAACAAAATATCTTTTGCATCTTTCTCTGTAATACCTGGCAAGTTCACAGAGACACCTGGAACGTTCACACCTTTTTTATTTTTAAGTGTTCCACTATTCATTACTTTCGTGATAATTTCATCATTCTCTTTTTTGATTTCAATTACTTCTAATCCAATTAATCCGTCATCTAGCAAAATAATAGAACCGATATGAACATCATCAATTAGTCCAGCATAAGATAAGGAAAATTTCTCTTCAGTGCCTAAAACTTCTTTCATGGAAACAACAACCGTAGAGCCTTGTTTTAATTCAATAGCACCGTCTTTCATATTATGGGTACGAATTTCAGGTCCTTTTGTATCCAATAAAATCCCTACATTTTTCCCAGCTTTCTTAGCAGACTCACGAATATTAACAATTCGATTCAGATGTTCTTCATGATCTCCATGTGAGAAGTTTAAACGCGCAACATTCATACCAGCTTGGATTAAATCATATAATGTATCCGAATTTTCACTTGCAGGTCCAATTGTACAAACTATTTTTGTCTTTTTCATCTTTCGTTCCTCCTAGAATATTGCCTACTTAAATCGATAGTTCCTTAGAAAGCTTATAAATATCTTCATGGAATAAATGTGGCTCGTCCAGTATGCTTAAAATATCGTTATCAATAATTTTATTCTGTTCGATTCCTAACGCTCTTCCACCCTTACCTTCCATCAACAACTCAACAGCTCTTGCTCCAAGTCGACTTGCTAATACGCGATCATTAGCTGTAGGTGTTCCCCCACGTTGAATATGTCCTAAAACAGACACACGAGTTTCAATGTCGATCGCCTCTTTTAGTTTCTCGCCAAATTCCGTTCCACTCATAACTCCTTCTGCAACTACAATAATGGAGTGTTTTTTTCCACGTTCTTGTCCCTTTTGAAGTCGATCACAAATATCATTCATATCAAAATCTGCTTCAGGGATCAGGATTGTTTCTGCTCCACCTGCTAAACCGGAGTAAAGTGCGATATCACCCGCTCCTCGCCCCATTACTTCAATGATAAATGTTCGTTCATGAGAAGAAGCTGTATCACGAATATTGTCAATGGCGCTTAAAACAGTATTTAAAGCTGTATCAAAGCCGATTGTATGACTTGTACCAGGAATGTCATTATCAATGGTTGCCGGCACACCTACACACGGAAATCCATGTTCTGTTAAAGCCTTAGCCCCCCGGTAAGAACCATCTCCACCAATCACAACTAGTCCATCCAGTTCAAATTTCTTTAACTGCTCAACACCTTTTAATTGTCCCTCTCTTGTCTTAAATTCCTCGCAACGAGCGGATCGGAGAATGGTCCCGCCACGCTGGATAATATCTCCAACTGAACCCAATCCTAACTTTTTTATATTACCATTCATCAAACCACTAAAACCTTGTTCAATCCCGTAAGGCTCCATGCCATGAAAAATAGCCTTTCTTACAACAGCCCTAATTGCCGCATTCATGCCTGGGGCATCCCCGCCACTTGTTAAAACACCAATTTTCTTCATGATCGTCACTCCTATTCATTACAATCGTATGGTTATGTAATAAATCCATTCTCCCATAAATTTAGTGCTTTCATTAAGGCAAGCTAAGTTGATTTTTTCGCCTTCAGTGTAAAAACTAAATTCACAATACTAGAGTCAATCTTTAACATTGCCTCGTAATTATTTAATCTCCATCATTTAAAATACCACTTTATTGTCGAATTCTCAAATCTTTCAGCAAGATAAATAGGAAAAACTGCCCCATGCATGCTGAGTTTTCCCTTAACTTCTATATATAGTGTACTTACTATCCCCTACATACTATATATAAATGTTCAGCATTCTATTGGAACAGTCTTTTCATTAAGATTTTATAGGACTTTTTTCAGGCTCTTTCGTTTCTATAAACTTGCCCATCTGTCTAAATTTATCATAACGATCTTTTACTCGTTCATCTTGAGTAAGCTCGGTTAATTCCTTCAATGCTTGATATAAAATAGGATCTATAAATTCCGCTTGGCGTTCTATGTCTTTGTGTGCGCCACCTTTTACTTCTGGGATAATTTCATCAATAATATTAAATTCAAGTAGATCTGATGCCGTTATTTTCATAGCTTCAGCTGCTTTTTTAGATAATGAGGTATCTTTCCACAAAATACTTGCTGCTCCTTCTGGAGAAATAACAGAATATACGGAGTTTTCAAGCATAAAGATACGATTTCCAACTCCTAAACCGAGAGCGCCACCACTACCGCCTTCTCCTGTTACAATGCAAATAATAGGAACGGTGATTCCAGCCATTTCAAATAAATTACGAGCAATAGCCTCACTTTGCCCTCTTTCCTCAGCAGCTTTACCGGGATAAGCCCCTTTTGTGTCAACAAAACAAATAATTGGTCGTTCAAATTTCTCAGCCTGCTTCATTAGACGTAAAGCTTTACGAAATCCCTCTGGATGAGGCATACCAAAATTCCGATAAATATTTTCTTTTGTATCCCGCCCACGTTGGTGACCAATCACCGTCACAGGAAGACCTTTGTATTTTGCAATCCCGCCGACAATCGCCTTGTCATCTCCGAATACACGATCACCGTGCAACTCTATAAAATCAGTAAAAAGATATTGAATATAATCCAATGTCGTTGGGCGGTTCGAATTCCTCGCAATTTGCACACGGTCCCATGGTGCTAAATTTTCATAGACCTCATTTTCTAGCTTCTCTAAACGTTTTTCCAATTTATCAATTTCATCCGTTAAATCTACATCTGAATCCCTGGTAAACTCTCTTAGCTCGGCGATTTTTTTCCGCAGTTCCAAAACAGGCTTATCAAAATCAATCTCATTTACCATATTCGTTCACCTTCTTGCTGATGAATATCTAATATCGTTGCTAACCTTTCTTTTAAATCACGTCGATGAATAACTCCATCCAATTGACCATGGTCTAATAGAAATTCCGCGGTCTGAAAATCATCAGGTAAATCTTCGCGAATGGTTTGCTCGATGACTCGACGCCCAGCGAAACCAATCAAAGCTCCTGGCTCAGCAAAGTTAAAGTCCCCTAACGAAGCAAAGCTAGCTGAAACACCACCTGTTGTTGGATGTGTCATAACCGATACAATTAACCCACCTTGCTCACTAAACATTTTCAATGCCGAACTAGTTTTAGCCATTTGCATCAGAGATAAAATTCCCTCCTGCATTCTAGCTCCACCTGAAGCGGTGAAAATTAAAAAAGGCACCTTCATTTCTCCTGCTTTCTCAATGGCTCTGGCAATCTTCTCCCCTACTACAGATCCCATACTACCCATACGGAAATATGAATCCATAATTGCTATCACAACTTGTTGGTCTTCTATCATTCCTGTTCCGGTTAAGACAGCTTCATCTAAGTCTGTCTTCGTTTTATCTTGTTCAACTTTCTCTAAATATCCAGGAAATTCTAATGGGTTTCCTGTTGAGATATTTTCCTTAAATTCTTGGAAGCTTCCTTCATCTAACAAACTTTCAACACGTTCATAGCTTGTCATTCGTAAATGATGCTCACAATGTAAACATACTTTTAAATTTTTCCTCAAATCTTTCGTATACATAATTTTCTTACATTCTGGGCATTTTGTCATAATGCCTTCAGGAACATCCGTTTTAGCAGCTTCTGAAGGAACTGCTGCATATTTCCTTTTTTTCGGTTTTGAAAAAAAATCTTTAAGCAAATGGCTCTCCCCCTATCGGCTTTCACAATTTTGCCAGATACTGTTTCTCCTAACAATAGCGCAAGCTGCCTATTTAACACGTGCAAATTTATTTAGAAAGGATCAACGGCTAACATGGCCATATCCTGAGGCAATACCTATTTTACCAACAATCTACTCCCTCATCGTCCTGGCGCAATGCCGTTATGCGAAGGTAGAAGGCGTAAATTTACTAGGTGCTAAACGCTAGAGCTGGATGATTACAGTCTTTATTTAAAACTAACCAAAGGTTCTATTTTACAATTTTTAACAGTAAAAAATGGCTTTATGATGCTTAGTTTTCAGTCAATAATGCTTCTATATACTTTTGATCTACTATATTATCTGGCTGCTGCGTCTTAGTGGAATAGCTATTAAGCACTTCCCAAATTCTAAATAACAATCGATTATTAGATAGTCTAAGAACATGTTCTAATTCCACTGGTCCCTGCTCATTAATGTGATCACGCAAAGCCTTAATACCTGACTTGTCCGATAAAGAGCGAATACTTAAATAAAGTTCTTTTTCCAAGATCCTTTTTGTATCGTCTAAATCTTCTTGTACTAATGGATCCTCCAGTATAAACATTCCGAGCAACTTAATTAACTGATGATTTTTAAAATCCGATAGAAAGGTCCCTTCTCCTCTGCGTGTCTCAATTAACCCTAAAAGCTCAAGGGCTCTTAGGGCTTCTCGAACAGAAGACCTTCCTACCTTAAGTCGCTCAGATAATTCTCTTTCTGATGGAATTTTATCACCTTGTTTGAGACCGTCCGTTAAAATTATCTTTTTTATATCTTGAACAATTCCCAGATATACTTTCGACTGCTCATTCTCCATATTCATCGTAAGTTTCACTCATTCTTTTCCAATTATAGCGAGTTGCCTTGTCTTTTCCCGAATTTCATCTGGATTGACTTTTATACGAGCAACACCAGTCTCCATAGCCGCCTTCGCTACTGCAGCAGCCACATCAGGGGCAACACGCGGATCAAAGGGATCAGGAATAATATAATCTGTTGATCTTTTATCATCCGGAATCAGATTAGCAATTGCCTCAACCGCCGCCTGCTTCATTTCCTCATTGATATGCGTAGCTCTCACATCTAATGCTCCCCTAAAAATCCCTGGAAAAGCTAATACATTATTAACTTGGTTAGGGAAATCAGACCTACCTGTTCCAATTACCATGGCCCCCGCAGCTTTTGCCTCAGCTGGCATGATTTCTGGCTCTGGGTTTGCCATAGCAAATATAATTGGATTTTCATTCATAGATTTGACCATCTCACTAGTTAATGCACCTGCTACAGATACCCCGATAAAGACGTCTGTATTTTTGATGACATCAGCGAGTTTCCCTTTTAATTTGTGGAGATTGGTATATTTTGCTACTTCCTCTTTTACCGTATTCATACCTTCAGGGCGTCCTTCATAAATAGCGCCCTTTGAATCGCACATAATAATATCTCGCACACCATAACTCGAAAGCAGTTTTATAATAGCAATTCCAGCTGCCCCTGCGCCATTAAGTACCACTTTAATATTATTGATTTTGCGGTTAGTTAGCTTAAGAGCGTTGACCAACCCAGCAACCGTTACAATAGCAGTACCGTGTTGATCATCGTGAAAAATGGGAATACTCGTTTCCTTTTTCAACCTATTTTCAATGGTAAAACAATGAGGTGCGGCAATGTCTTCTAAATTAATACCGCCAAAATTGGGCTCTAACAATTTTACTGTTTGAATGATCTCCTCAATATCTGTTGTCTTTAAACAAATGGGAAAGGCATCTACACCAGCAAAGCTTTTAAATAATACTGCTTTTCCCTCCATGACTGGCAAGGCCGCTTCGGGACCGATATTTCCGAGCCCAAGCACAGCTGTGCCATTTGTAACAACCCCAACCATATTCCCCTTCATTGTATATTCATATTGCATTTCCGGTTTTTCATAAATAACTTTGCAAGGCTCAGCAACACCTGGTGAATAAGCTAAGCTTAAATCCTTAGCATTTTTAACTTCAATCTTTGATTTAGATTCCAGCTTCCCTTTATGGAGTTTATGCATGTGCAGTGCTTCTTCACGTAAAGACAATAAGACTCGCTCCTTTTAGAGGTTGTTCAAAAAGTCCAGTAAAACACCACGGATTCACTCGTCGGCTTGTTAGTCTGTTTACCCTCCTCTTCGAACACGCACTTTTATTGACATTTATCCAAAATCGAAGTGGTCTGGCCACAAAAGCTTCCCAACAAATATACCATATTTCTATTCTTTGAAAAAGTTATTTTAATACATGCTTAGAATCGACAAAAAACTCCATTTATAATTTCTCATCCTGTAAACCATGTTATTTAAGAACAATATTTTCGTTCCCTAATAACTGTTTTAATTCCTCGAGGCAAGGCGTCGAGGGGTCAACCCTATCTTTATCCCCTAATTTGATTGTTCTTTTTGTCCTTTCATAATGAAGCACAACAATCGTCTCACCAGAATATTTTTCGAGAATTGCTCTAAGTTCATATAAGATATCACTTTGTTGCAAATCCCTTGGTATCTTTATATATAAATTTGCCCTTTTCTCTGGATCTAATTCCTTAAGAGTTTTCGGATTTTGAAGTCTGTTAATAATCAGCTGGATATGATTCTCTCTTTGCTCAGCATTCCCGATTACCAACACGACTTCTCCTTCTTGACAAAGATCCTCGAACTTTCGGAACGCCTCAGGAAATATGACACCTTCAAGCTCACCTGAGGGATCACTCATTTTTACAAAGGCCATTTGATCGCCTTTTTTGGTCCTAATTTTTTTTACATTCGTAATATATACTCCAGCCGCCACATTTCTTAATCCAGGTTGCATTTGAATAAGTGGTGTAACTTGTGCTGCAGAAAACTGTTTTTGGTAAATACTAGTAGGGTGATCGGAAATATACAAGCCTAAATAATATTTTTCATAAAAAAGTTTATCTGCCATTTCCAGCGGATCAACCTCTACATATTTAGGCTGAATTTGAAACTCTTTATCATCAGCAAATAAATCACTACCTGCAGAAGGTCTCATCAATTCCGCATGTTCTAAAGCCACATCTAAAGTAGCTAGTAAAGTTCCTCGATCATATCCAAATTCGTCTAATGCCCCTGCATAAACAAGCCCCTCTAACACTTTGCGATTGACTGCTTTCGGTGATACTCTCATACAGAAATCGAATAAATCTCGATACGATCTTTTTCGATGTTGAGTGATCTCCCGTAGTGCCGCTACACCAATGCCTTTAATTGCACCAAGACTAAAGCGAATCCCTTCGGCACTTGCTATAAAAGGATACTGACTGGCATTAATAGATGGTGGTAATATTTTAATCCCTAATTGTTTCGCTTCATGAATATATTTCGCAACTTTATGATCATTTCCAATTACGGAAGTTAAAAGGGCAGCCATAAATTCTTTTGGATAATGAGCCTTTAAATAAGCTAATTGCCAAGCAATATAGCTATAAGCTACTGCATGACTTCGATTAAATCCGTAATTGGCAAAGCGAACAATCAAATCATAAATTTGGTTAGCCGTTTGTTCATTATGTCCTTTTTTCAGGGCTCCTTGAACAAAATGAATTCTTTCATTAGCCAATTCAGCTTTCTTCTTCTTACTAACAGCACGCCGTAGTAGATCAGCTTCACCTAATGAAAAACCAGCCATCGTTGCCGCAATTTGCATGATTTGCTCCTGGTAGACGATTACTCCATATGTAAGCTCGAGAATTGGCCGCAAATCCGGATGTGGATAATACACTTGTTTTTTTCCATGTTTACAAGCAATATACTCAGGTATATTTTCCATCGGTCCTGGTCTGAATAAAGCATTAACAGCAACAATATCTTCAAATTCTGTTGGTTTCAATTCGCGTAGAACTTTGCGCATACCATCTGACTCTAGTTGAAAAATCCCAGAAGTATCTCCTTTTTGTAATAAAGCAAATGTCTTTTCATCCTTAAAAGGTATCTGGTTGAGCGATAATTTCTTACCATTATTTCTTTCAACATTTCTCATGATTTGTTCTAATAAAGTCAGATTTCGCAACCCTAAAAAGTCCATCTTCAATAGGCCTATTTCTTCTAAATCCCCCATAGGGAATTGTGTTAAATAAGTCCCTGTCTCAGCGCCCTGCAGAGGAATAAGCTCTGTCAATGGTTGTTCGGCAATGACAACACCTGCAGCATGTGTGGAAGTATGCCGCGGTAAACCTTCCAAAATAAGGGCCGTTTCAAATAACATTCGATTTCGTTCCGTTTGTTGGACAAATTTCTGTAAGCCATCTGATTCCTGCAAAGCTTGTTTTAACGATATACCTAGGCGAGAAGGAATCAATTTTGAAAGCTCCTCTAATTCAGCTGAGGTGAGCCCAAACACCCTAGCGGTATCGCGCATCGCCGCTTTTGCGGCAAATGTCCCAAAGGTAATAATTTGCGCAACATGATTCCGTCCATACTTTTTCATCACATACTCAATTACTTCATCGCGACGATGATCAGGAAAATCAATATCGATATCAGGCATACTTATTCTTTCGGGATTTAAAAAACGTTCAAAAAGTAACTGGTGTTTAATAGGATCAGCATCAGTAATGCCAAGTAAATAAGCGACAAGGGATCCAGCGGCAGACCCCCTTCCAGGTCCTGTTAAAATACCATGCTCCTGGGCATATTTCATAAAGTCCCAGACTATTAAGAAATAGTCGTTAAACCCCATCCTTTGAATGGTGCTTAATTCATAGTTTAATCTGTCATAATATTGATTACCTGGAGAAACAATTCTTTGTTCTAATCCAATCTCACATAATTCTCTTAAGAAATCAGCAGAATTCTTCTCCTCAGGAAGTGGATATTTTGGCAATAATTCCTGGTTGGTTTCAACCATTACATTACATGCCTCAACAATTTGAGCAATGTTGGTTATCGCTTCCGGAAGATCAGAAAAAAGTTCCTCCATTTCTTGTTTGCTTTTAAAATAATACTCTTTCTTTACCTTTGTTTCTGGTACTGTAATTTGAACACCATCTCGGATAGCTAAAAGACATTCTTGGGCAAAAGCCTCTTCAGGTTCTAAATATTGCACATCATTTGTAGCCACAAGAGAAATGTCTAACCTAGTTGCTAAATGTAATACTTTTTCCTTTAATTCTTTTTCCACTGCTTCGTGATGATTTTGAACTGTAAGATAAAATTGGTTGCTCCCAAAAACTTCTAAATATTGTTTGGCAACATCTATCGCTTCTTTTTCCTGGGAATTTTGAAGCAGTTGCTCTATCTCGCCTTTTTTACCCGGGGAAAGAGCAAATAGTCCCTGTACATAAGGTATTAATTCTCCCCAAAGGATCGATTCTCCTACCCCAGTTTTTATAATGGTAGAGATTTTCAAGAGGTTTTTATACCCCTGATTATTTTGTGCAAGGAGGATCAACGGATAGGCAGGTCCATTCTCCTCCTTTTTATACATGGCCGTCATGCCAATAATAGGTTTTATACCTGCTTTTACACACGCCTTGTAAAAAGGTAAAACTCCATATAGTACATTGTAATCCGTTAATGCTAATGCCGTGTATTCTAACCTTCTCGCTTTTTCAACGAGCGCAGGAATAGAGATTGTACTTGAAAGTAAGCTATAAGAGGTTGATATTTGCAAGTGGGCAAAACTCATGAATTCCACCCTTTCCGTTATTCTAACTACTATTATGAACGAGCATGGCAAAAAATGAAATAATTGTGGAGTGCCATATTAATAAAATAAAAAACATTGAATAGAACAGATACATTTTAGTGAGCACAACTTATTACTATAAAATTCCTGTTCCAAGATATCCCGCGATTTTGCGTCAGTCTGCTAGCTCCGCCACTCTCCTCCGCTAGCTCATCAATTACTTGCCTTTTATTATTTTCACCCTTTTTTTCATACATTTATTTCATGTTTGTCCCATATATTGTAATAAGTAGAAGGTTATTTTTGAGGTCTAGGTCTAGCTCTAGGCGCCATCGGTGTAGCCTAGGACGGCGTGTTTTTAACCAATGTTCCGCTTAATAACCTGACCCGATGAAAGTGGATCAGAACATTTGCTTGTCGCCATAAGCGAGCGCCTTGACTTTTCTTAGGGAGATGTTGACATGAACGAAGCTTTTTTTCCTGCTTTTTTTAATAGTTATTTTATCGCCTTTGGTGTTGTTATCGGTGGATCCTTAATCGGTGGGATGGCAGCCTTTGTTACGGGAGATCCTTTGCTTACACAAATCCAGAACATTTCTAGTCAAATTAGAATTTGGGCTATAGTCGCCGCAATTGGTGGTACTTTTGATACGGTTTATAGTTTTGAAAAAGGATTTCTAGATGGAGGAACAAAAGATTTGTTCAAGCAATTCTTACTTATTCTTTCAGCAATGGGTGGAGCAAAATCTGCCGCCCTTATCATCGCTTGGCTCACTCAGGAGCATATTACATGAGAATTCCGCCATTTTATAGAAATAGTAACTGGCAACGGTTATTTGCAGGAATGGCTGTTGGTGGTTGTATTAGCTGGGTAATCTTTCTCTTCATGTTTGGGGTAATGCAAGAAAGGAATAGCGTGATTATGCAGGAACAAGCAAATAAAATTCATGAGCTGCAAAGTGATATTAAAATATGGCAAGATGATTATAAAGAGCTAAACGAAAAAAACGAAGAAATGTTAACCATCCAAAAAATAAAAGTAGAACTGACAAACTATGAAAAATACGAGATTAAGGACAGTCAAAGCATTCACACTGTTCAAGAAGCCATTCAAGATGATCTGCGCTCCTTACTAGCAAAAGATCTAGCAACCGTATATAAAAATAAAGAAATGATTGAAAAAACAATTGAAAATAAAATTGTAAAAATTAACGGAAAAAAATATGAATTTGTGATCCGGGAAATCCATTATTACACAACCATTCATATTGAGGTAGAGCTGAGGCTAGCAGATTAACAAAATTATAGACAAATTCCAAAAAATAATAAAGAATATGGCTCCATTTTCCATAATTTCAAGACTATTTCAAGCCATTAAAAATATTACAGTTATTTTTGAGCATTGATATATAGAAAAAAAGAGTTGCCACAGCAGATCATTTTCATTGATCTACTATGGCAACCCCATCATCATGTTCGATTCTTATTGAGCCTAACGGCATACTTCCTCTATATCTTCTTGCACTAGCTTTGCATCTTCCCATGAAGAAACGGAGGCTCCAGCTGCTAACGGGTGTCCTCCACCACCATATTTTCTCGCAATTGTGTTAATCACTGGTTTCTTTGAGCGCAACCGAACGCGAATTTCCTTCTCCTCCTCAATGAGAAAACACCAAGCTTTTATGCCTTTGATGTTTCCTAAAGAGCCTACAAGTATAGAAGCTTCAGAAGCAGTTACATTAAATTCCTTAAGAATGGACTGATTTAATTTAACAATAGCAGCCCCATCCTTATTCATTTCGTAATGTTCATATACGTAGCCTTGAAGCTTAATCATTTTCGGTTCTAACTCATACATATGATTAAAAAGCTCAGTTCTATCAAAATGATATTCAATTAACTCGCTCGCATATTGAAAAGTTTTTTTCGTTGTACTGGGAAACTGAAAACGGCCCGTATCACCAACAATCCCTGAAAAGATCAATCTCGCTGCCTTGTCAGTCATTTTCAGCCCTTGTTCTTTTCCAGACAGATAGAATTCATAAATCAATTCGCTCGTTGAAGAAGCAGTCGTATCAACCCAACAAGGATCACCATATGGATCTTCGTTTGGATGGTGATCTATTTTGATTAAATTCTCTCCTAGGGAGTAGCGATCATCGCAAATTCTTTCTTGATTGGCTGTGTCACAAACAATCACTAGGGCTCCCCTATATTGCTCATCTGTTACGGAATCTGGAACAAATAAGTAATCTAATTCTGCTTCATGTTTTCCTGTTACTAAAACATTTTTTTCTGGAAAGGATGCCTTAAGAATTTCCGCTAATCCTCCTTGTGATCCATACGCATCTGGATCGGGGCGAACATGACGGTGAATAATAATTGTGTCATACTGCTTAATCATATCTAGTATTTGTTGCTTCATTAGTCAAACCTCTTTCTATTGTTCAAATAGTTTTCAATTGTCTTCTTCATGATTTAGGTTACAATAAATAGTATAAATGGTTAAGTGGATGTTCAAAAATTAAGGATCAAGGGCTAATTTTGACATCCTGTCGCTTCCCTAGCATTAGTAGATTGTACGTCGCAATGCCTTTGAGTCCGACGTCCTGTAGGACTCGGTAAAACGACTCTGCAGAGGAACTTCAGTAAACTCGCCCAAATCCAGACATACACATAGGTCCACTGTTCATGCACATAGATGCACGTCCTTTTATCTTTCTTTTTGAACACACACTGTAATATAAAAATGGAGGATCCACCCTTATGCCTATTTTAGTGTTTATCATTGTATTATCATTATCTTTTTATGTCTTTTATAAAATAAAATATGTACGCAGTCACTTGCCTATGGAGAAAAAATTGCTTAATGGGAAATCGAGTATGGCGCTCGGAATTTTCGTTGCATTTTTCGGGCTCAATCAACTTTTTTTATTTCAAACTACCCTTACCTATGTAATAGGAATCCTCTTCATCTTACTAGGTGTTGCAAGCGCATGGGCAGGCTTTAAATCTTATCGCTATCATATCCCCTATGCTGTGAAAGAGGCTAATGAGGGGTCTAAATAATTATTTATAGGATGAAACGCTAATATCGATGCGTTTCATCCTATATATCCCTATTTCTCAATAAGCTTGCACATCATCAATGCTTTACCTATAAGCTCTTCCCCATTAAACACCTCGACATCTACTTTTCCAAATTTGCGGCCAACCTCGAGAATATTTGGTTCTATTCTCAATACACTGTCTATTTGAGCTGGCTTTAAATAATAAATCGTTAAATTTTCGACAGCAAGTTCACCTTTTTTTTGTTGCCTAAAAACTCTAGTAGCCGCCTCTGTCATAATAGTGGTGAATACACCATAAGAGATTGTTCCTAGTTGGTTCGTCATTTGTGGAGTCACTTCGAAATCAAAAGCCTGTCTTCCTGCATACTCCCCTGCTGTGAATTGCTTCGTGATCGTATCATCGATTGTTTCACCGACATGAGGCTGCCTTTGAATCATTTGCAAAGCTTTTAACACATCTTGTCGACTGATAATCCCTGCAAAACGCTTTTGGTCATCTACAACAGGGAGCATTTCTATCCCTTCCCAAATCATCATATGGGCAACAGAAGCAACACTGACATTTCTTCCAACCGTTAATGGGTTACGTGTCATAATTTTATCCAAAGCCAAGGATTCATCTTGTCCAATAACATCCTTTCCCGTCACAATCCCTACAACTCGATTCATCGAATCTAGGACAGGAAAACGACTATGGTTAGTTTCCCGTTTTTTCGCATACCAATCAGCAACAGTTGCCTTAACGCTCATACTGGCTGATTCCTCGGCATGCGTTAAAATATCATCTACCAAAGTAATTTCTTTTTTTATTAATTGGTCATAAATCGCTCGATTAATCATCGTGGCGACCGTAAATGTATCATAACTTGTGGATAGAATAGGAAGCTTCAATTCATCAGCTAATTGTTTCACTTCTTCACTTGTATCAAAACCACCTGTGATGAGAACCGCTGCACCAGCACGTAATGCGAATTCATGCACTTCTGTCCTATTACCGACAATTAGCAGATTCCCCGGACCTGTATATCTCTTTATGGCTTCCATTTCCATGGCACCTATCACAAATTTGGTTAAAGTTTTGTAGAGACCCGCTTTTCCCCCAAGCACTTGTCCATCAATAATATTGACAACCTCTACATACGTAAGCTTTTCAATATTTTCCTTTTTCTTTCGTTCAATTCGGATTGTTCCTACTCTTTCAATGGTACTAACATATCCTTTATTTTCCGCATCTTTAATCGCACGATAGGCTGTTCCTTCACTAACATTCAGTTCTTTAGCGATTTGCCGAACTGATATTTTTTCTCCTACAGGAAGACTATCAATATGGCGAATAATTTGCTCATGTTTGGTCGCCAAATTCTTCACCCTTTTCTTTACCCGTTCTATTTTCTATCTCTTATTATAACGAGTAAAGTAATAATCGACAATTTTCAGTCATGATCTAGCACGAATTCTTCCTTTTTTGTAGTTCTTTTCATTTTCTTTTGCAGGGGTGTTGCCGAAATTGTGATTAAATAAAAGGGCAGTTAAATTTCCGGCTAAAACCAAAAAGGCAAACACAAGCCAAACAATGGAGAATGTCCCGCCTATTCCAGAATCTATTGGCGAAAGTCTTGGCAATGCAAAATAGAGCATTACTCCACACAGTAATAAACAGAGCAAATACCGATATCTTTTCAAAAAAATCCCTCCCAGCACTTTTTGCTATTGTATGCGGGGAGGGATTGAGAAATGCGTATGCACTTTGTTATTGATGTACAAACTTAAAAAGGAATGACTAAGTTTACAACATTTTAGTTACCTGGCAAATCGAGGAACAAAGGCTTTCTAAACAACAAACTCGTATTCCTGAAATAATTGATCATTAAGTCGTTAGACTTAAGCCTAACACTGTTTGTAGTTGAATAAAAAGCGTCCATATTTTATTACTATAAATCTAATGAATCACCTGGCTTCATAATTTTCCCTTGAATTCCCTCGTCTAATAAATCGATAAATGTTTGTGGATTTTGTCGAATAGGTGGGAATGTATCATAGTGTACCGGCACAACCATTTTAGCGTTGATATATTTCGCTGCTAAGGCCGCATCTTCTGGCCCCATTGTAAAATTATCCCCAATCGGTAAAAAAGCTATATCAATCTTATGACGTTCCCCTATTAACTTCATATCTGAGAAAAGGCCGGTATCCCCTGCGTGATAGATCGTTTTCCCCTCTGCTGTAAACAAAACACCTGCAGGCATTCCCATATAAATAATCTGCTGGTCATCTGTCGTGATAGCTGAACTATGGAATGCTTTCGTATATTTCACTTGTCCAAAATCAAACTGGTATGCACCACCAATATTCATGCCATGTGTATTAAGTCCTTGCCATCCAAGATAAACAGCCAGTTCATTGGGCGCTATTACTAACGAATTGCTCTTTTTCGCAATCGTTTCTGTATCCCCTACATGGTCATTATGTCCATGGGTTAAAATAATGGCATCAGGTTGTTCATTTTCTACCCTTAGATCAGTTAATTCATTTCCTGTTATAAAAGGGTCAAATAAAATTGTTTTTCCATTTGTGACGATTTTAATAATGGAATGACCATGATATGAAATTTTCATATTTACCACTCCTATGCATAATTCGGTCTCACTGTATCATTTCGATTTTTTCCCCGAATTTCCTGCATGTTTCTTTCTTTATTTTTAAAAAGCTGATAACATTTTTGAAAGGTGTTCAAAAAAGATAAAATGACAAAATGATTTTCAGTCCTTTTATCCCGATTTGAACACGCATATTTGAGAAAAGCTATTTAGGAGATGAAATCATTGAATCGATTAAAGAAACTTTCAGCATGGTTAAGTAAGGAAAATATAGAGGCAGCATTCATTACGTCTCCAGACAATATTTTTTATTTAACTGGGTTCCGTAGTGAACCACATGAACGCTTATTAGGTTTAGTCGTATTCCAAGAAGAGGAACCATTTATCATTTGTCCAGCAATGGAAAAAGCAGATGCTCGCGCTGCCGGGTGGGAGCACGAAATTATTGGCTACCAAGACACAGACCAACCATGGGATTTTATTGAGCAAGCGGTAAAAGCAAGAATTTCCAATATTCGCCAGTGGGCGGTTGAGAAAAATCACATGAATGTAAGTCGATATGAAGAGTTACAATCCCGGTTTTCTAGTATAAGTTTGCAGGATGTCGAGCCTGTTCTAAACGAACTTAGAATGTTAAAAACTGCCCAAGAATTAGAATACATTCAGAAAGCATGTGAATTAGCTGATTTTGCTGTTGAAGTTGGTGTAAGTGAAATTGCAGAAGGAAAAACAGAATTAGATATAATCGCTGCAATTGAATATGAGGTAAAGAAAAAAGGCGTTTCAGGCATGTCTTTTGATACGATGGTTTTAACAGGAATCAATGCCGCTTCCCCCCACGGGACCCCTGGAATGACGAAAATCAAAAAAGGTGATTTTGTCCTATTTGATTTAGGTGTTATTTATGAAGGCTATTGTTCCGATATTACAAGAACTGTCGCATTCGGTGAGGTTTCTGTCGATCAGGAGAAAATCTATCAGACCGTACTGCAAGCACAAGAAGCCGCTGTTAATGCCGTTAAACCTGGAATACTAGCAAAACAGTTAGACAAGATTGCACGTGATCAGATAACTAATGCTGGTTATGGCGAATATTTTCCACATCGCCTTGGTCATGGTCTGGGCATCAGTGTCCATGAATATCCTTCTATTACTGCCACAAATCCACTTCGCATGACAGAAGGTATGGTATTTACGATTGAACCAGGTATTTACGTTCCAAGTATTGCCGGTGTCCGAATAGAGGATGATCTATTAGTAACAAAAGAAGGCGTAGAAACGTTAACAAAGTATCCAAAAAGCTTACAAATCATATAGGAGTGCTGTTTGGCTAATGGGATATTCAAATAAAAGGAATAGGTATCCCCTCTCTTGGAGAGATTTTTGAAACACAGGGAGAGCGTGACACTTGGCTCTCCCTTTTTGGGGTGTTATTGAGTTTGCAAAGATCAATTCCCTCCCAGCATAAAAGGGAATTCGCCTTTTCCCCGGACCTAGTTTTCTACCTTTGGTATCCCTTATCCAAAAAATAGATCAAGGATATTACTTCCTGTCGAGCTTTGCTTATTATAGAATTCCGCATAGCCACAATTTTGGCAATAAACTACGATAAACTGATTATGCTGGATATCAAACATTTTCGATAGTCCAGTACCAGTCATTGCCACTTCCTTTTGAGCAGCATTCTTACTTCCACATTTTAAACAGCCATTTTTATCATTCATATAGAATCATCTCCTTGCTTTTATTACGAATCTCTTTCTATAACGGTTTCACCTTTAGATAAAAAAGAGCTAACAACCATTATTGGTTATTAGCTCAAGCTATTATGATAATAAAGTACTTGCATCCTGATAATTATATTGGAAAGCAGTGGCTACACCTTCATGAGTGATATGACCTTTAAGAGTATTCAAGCCTTTTCTTAATGCCTCATTTTCTTGACAAGCTTGTTGGAATCCTTTATTAGCGATTTGTAGAGCATATGGAATGGTGGCATTCGTTAGAGCAATTGTAGAAGTTCTAGGAACAGCACCAGGCATATTTGCTACTGCATAATGGACAACGCCATGTTTGACATATGTTGGATTATCATGTGTGGTGACACGATCACTTGTTTCAAAAATTCCGCCTTGATCGATCGCAATATCAATAACAACTGCTCCAGGCTTCATCGCTTTAACCATATCTTCGGTCACAAGTTTTGGTGCTTTTGCCCCTGGAATTAATACTGCACCAACGACAAGGTCAGAATCTTTGACCGCCTCCCCAATATTAAACGGATTGGAGACCAATGTCGTCACCTGTCTTCCAAAAATATCTTCCAACTCGCGCAGACGATTGGCGTTCAGATCAATAATTGTCACTTCAGCCCCAAAACCAACTGCAATTTTTGCTGCGTTCGTTCCTACAATCCCCCCACCGATAATTGTCACTTTTCCACGTTTCACGCCTGGTACACCTGATAGAAGAATTCCTTGCCCGCCATAATTTTTCTCTAGAAATTGCGCACCAATTTGTACAGACATTCTCCCAGCAACTTCACTCATCGGTGTTAAAAGTGGTAAAGATCTGTTGGATAGCTGGACTGTTTCATAAGCGATAGATGTTGTATGATTAGCGAGTAATTGATCTGTTAGTGCTTTCTCATTGGCCAAATGTAGATAAGTAAATAAGATCAAATCTTCGCGTAGAAAGCTAAACTCTTCCTCAATGGGTGCTTTTACTTTCAATACTAACTCTTGTGCCCATGCCTCTTCTGCCGTATCAACAATATGTGCACCAACTTCAGAATAAGCTTGATCTGAAAATCCAGATCCTTCTCCGGCACCTTTCTCAATATGTACTTCATGTCCAGCGGCTGTAAGTGTAACTACTCCTGCTGGCGTCATAGCTACTCGATTTTCATTATTAATTAATTCTTTGGGTATTCCAATTTTCATTATAATGCCTCCCGTTCGAAGTCTACATTTTTATCATATCATTATGCGCCTATCTTGACAGCTTTTTTTAGCAAATTCCGCATAAAAATAAGCCAAATAGCATGATAAAACTGCTACTTGGCTCTTATTGTTTATCCGTCATATCGCTCTTTATTAATGTCCTCTTGCTCTATAGCGCCACTCGTATAAACATCTTTAATCTGCTTTACAGTTTCTTCATTATCTTCTTCTCTATATTCAAATTGATTTTGTTTTGATTTTTCCATTAGTCATACTCCTTTTCGAGGTTTTTTCTATTATTTGTTGGGGAATTAGAACATATACAGGCAATAAAATGTTAAAATAAAGAAAAAGGAGGCAATGAGAATGACTCTTAAATACTCTAATATCTTAGTTGCTGTTGATGGTTCAAAAGCAGCGGAATGCGCCTTCAAAAAAGCTTTACAAATTTCAAACCGAAACCAAGCCAGACTAAGCCTTGTTCATGTTATTGATACAAGAGCCTATGTCGCAATTGATGCTTACAACGGAACCATGGCTAATCGTGCCGAAAATTATGCCGAAGACCTGCTCTCAGGGTATAAAGAGGAAGCGATGAAGCTTGGCTTAGAAAATATGGACACGATCATTGAGTATGGCTCCCCGAAAACTGTTATCCCGAAAAAAGTAGCGAAAGAAATCGGAGCTGACTTAATTATCTGTGGAGCAACCGGTCTTAATGCTGTAGAACGCCTTTTAATTGGAAGTGTCTCAGAACATATTACTCGTTCAGCAACATGTGATGTATTAGTTGTACGCTCTGAAGAAGATGAAGAGGAAGAAGTATAACTCAACACATCTTCTAGAATGGGCCAGTAAAGCCCGAGCTAAAATAAGAGGCTGGAACATAATTAAAATGTCCAGCCCCTCTTTAAATTTCAGAACTAATCCAAATCTACAGAAAAAACATCCTCTTGATAGGTCTAAATTTTTTAAACTTATCCCCCTCTAACTAGACTAGCCACTATATTAATCTTAATCCGAAAGCGGGCACTGAAAGTTAATAAGATCAATGCTCACAACAGGTTCAAAATTCAGTAGGTTTTCATACGTATTCTTCGAAAACCACAAAAAACTATCCAAAAAGGTCTTATTTATCCTTTTTGGACAGCTCCGTTCTCTAGCTTTATTTGTGCTTTTTCTAATTGTTTACGAACTTGGTTAAAGCCAGTTCCACCGTACGAATTTCTTCGTTTAACCGCTTCTCGCGGTGACAGGATCGTAAAGATATCTTGTTCAATTTGTGCACATGAATCTTGTAGTTCCTCTAATGAGAGGTCTAATAAATAGCAGCCTTTCTGAATACAACTCAAAACTAATTTCCCTACAATCTCATGAGCTTCACGGAAAGGTATTCCCTTTGAGGCCAAATAATCAGCAAGTTCTGTTGCATTAGAAAAGTCCTGATGAACAGAAGTTTCCATTACATCCGCTTTTACCGTCATTGTTCGCACCATTCCTGCAAAGATTTTCAATGAACCAATCATTGTATGAACTGTGTCAAACATGCCCTCTTTATCCTCTTGCATATCTTTGTTATATGTAAGTGGTAATCCCTTCAAAGTCGTCAGCATACCCATCAAATGGCCGATCACTCTTCCAGATTTACCGCGGATAAGCTCTGCCATATCTGGATTTTTCTTCTGTGGCATAATACTACTACCTGTCGCATATGTGTCATCTAACTCAATAAAGTTAAATTCCTTACTTGACCATAGAATGAATTCTTCCGCCAAACGCGAGAGATGTGTAATCGTTAATGAAGAATTACTTAAAAATTCAACAATAAAATCCCGATCACTCACTGCATCCATACTATTCTCATAGACCTCAGAAAACCCTAGCTGTTCAGCTGTAAAATGACGATCAATCGGAAAAGTCGTACCAGCTAAAGCACTTGCTCCAAGTGGAGACAAATCGATCCGCTTTAAACTTTCCTGAAACCGTTCATAATCCCGTTCTAGCATCCAAAAATATGCAAGTAGATGATGTGCAAATGAAACAGGTTGTGCCCTTTGTAAATGTGTATAACCCGGAAATACAGTTTCCACATTTTTTTCAGCCTGCTCAAATAAAGATGCCTGTAACTCCTTTAGATGCTCCATAATAACTAACACTTGCTTTTTCAAATACAAATGCATGTCAGTAGCAACTTGGTCATTTCGGCTTCTACCTGTGTGTAACTTCCCACCAACTGGTCCAATTTCCTCAGTAAGCATTTTTTCAAGGTTAAGATGGATATCCTCTTCTGAAACAGAGTAAACTAACTCGCCTGCACTTGCCTTTTCTTTCAACTTTAAAAGACCTTGAACAATTTTCTCACTATCTTCTAAAGGAATAATATTCATTTTACCTAACATTTTTACGTGAGCAATGCTTCCCTCTAAATCTTCAAAAACAAGTTCCTGATCAAATGAGATCGAGGCCCCAAACTCCTCGATCCACTGTTCAGGGGATTTTGAAAAGCGCCCACCCCATGCTTTTTTCATGCCTTCACCTTATTCTTATTATGAATCATACTGTGTACTTCTGTTGGTAATCCCCAAAGTTTAATGAAGCCAACTGAGGCTGATTGATCAAATTCATCGTCAGCTGTATAGGTTGCTAAATTCTCATTATAAAGAGAGTTTGCAGATTTACGTCCTTCTACAATCGCATGACCTTTAAATAGCTTTACTCTTGCAATTCCATTGACAAATTTCTGCGATTCTTTAAGAAAAGCTTCTAATGCAGGTTTTAATGGAGAGAACCACAAACCTTCATAGATCATTTCTGTTAGTTTCTTTTCGATATTAGGTTTAAAATGTGCCAATTCTTTAACAAGTGTTAGATCCTCTAATTCTTTGTGGGCTGTTAGCAAAGTAACTGCACCAGGACATTCATAAATCTCACGCGATTTAATTCCCACTAATCTATTTTCAACGTGGTCAATTCTACCAACACCGTGTTTTCCAGCCAATTTATTTAAAGTTAAAATTAGTTCACTTAATGGATATTTTTTTCCATCTATAGAAACAGGTACTCCGTTAATAAATTCAATTTCAATTACATCAGGTTGATCAGGAGTATCTTCTAAAGCAGCTGTTAGATCGTACGCATTTTCTGGTGGTGCTGCCCATGGATCCTCTAGTACCCCACATTCATTACTTCTGCCCCATAAATTTTGATCAATGGAAAAAGGACTATCTAAATCAATCGGAATCGGAACTCCTTTTTCTTTAGCATATTCGATCTCCTCTTCACGAGACCAGCTCCATTCTCTCACTGGTGCTAACACTTCAAGACTAGGGTTCAACGCTTTAATGGAAACTTCAAAACGCACTTGGTCATTCCCTTTTCCTGTACAGCCATGTGCAACCGCATCAGCCTTTTCTTGTTCTGCTACTTCAACGAGTTTCTTGGAAATTAACGGTCTGGAAAGGGCGGAAACAAGTGGGTATTTTTGTTCATACATTGCATGGGCCTGAAGAGCTAACAAAGCATATTCATTAGCAAATTCTTCTTTTGCATCAATGACAATACTTTTTGATGCCCCCATATCCAATGCTTTGGATTGAATAAAGGCTAAATCTTTTCCTTCTCCAATATCTAAACAGCAAGCTACTACATCATAACCTTGATCTAAAAACCATTTAATTGCAACGGAAGTATCTAAACCACCCGAATAAGCCATAACAACTTTCTTTTTCATTAAAAACCCTCCTGAACAAATTGTATACTTATACATAAAAGTTTATTTTTAATCATTTGTTATTATGGATATTATCATATGAAACTATGTTTTTCAATACTTATTCATAAAAATGTATAAAAAATCATTCAAAATATCAGATTTATCCATTTCAATGCAAAAAAGCATCTAGAAAATTATCTAGATGCTTCCCCATGAATTCCAGCTAAGTCGTTATAAGTGGAAAAGCTGGGACAAAAGTGTTTTCGCCAAAGAAAAACTGAACTACTAAGTGCATATAACCCGCTCCGGAAATATACTGCGCTATGGTAATTTTTCATTCGTCTTTGATCTTTTAAATTTTTTACTTATATCCCACCCTCACGTTACTCATTGATCCACTCCAAATGACTTTTACTTTATTTATTCAATTCTTTTACAACATGGACTAATTCTTTTAAAATCAATTTATTCATAGCCAGTGAAACAGCTCCAGTAGAGCCAGGCATAATAAAAACAGCCTTATTCTTGTATACACCCGCAGAAGCTCTGGACATCATTGCTGCGGAGCCGATATCTTCTGTATAACTAAGCATACGAAATAATTCACCAAACCCGATTATTTCTTTCTCATATAAAGGGGAAATCGTTTCAATTGTTACATCTCGCTTAGCAATCCCTGTGCCACCAGTTATTAAAATAACATCCGTAGCTTTTTTAGCTGCCTCATTTAATGATGTCATTATTTCAGAAGGTTCGTCTTTTACAATATTATAGAAAGCAATTTGGTGCCCAGCTTTCATTAATAATTCTTTCACTAAGTTTCCACTTTTGTCCGTTAAGTTCGTCCTTGTGTCACTAACAGTGATGACGGAACAAGCGATCGACATGGATCTGTTACTTAAATGGTCTGCCACACTCATAGGCTACTACTGTTCTTCTCATACAAATGTTTGTACTGATAGTATTTGATCGCAAATCGTGTGACTTTTCTAGTCGTTTGATAATTAACACCCGCACCAATCATAATGGAAATAAACGGGACACCCGATATTTTCCGCTTAGAAAACATCAAAATAAAAGCTGTTTTTAATAATTGTTTTAATGGTTCATCAATCCAAATAGGTTCTGTAATTCGATCAGGTACATCATAGTAAAATTGCTGATCATCCTTTTGAATATCTTCCATTAAATCTTCCCAACCAAACATCTTCATCCTTTCAGGCATCGTAGAAACATTGAATACTTTCAATGTTTCTAATAGCCCCTTGGGTGATTGTACCTCATATCCAAAAGACATGGCTGTTAGCTGGACAGCTCGTAAATTGATTACGAGCATCGCAATAAAATCACTGGATATCGCCAATGTTTGTCCAGAACCAGTCATACCACCTTGAAACAAAGAGTATAGACGATGTTTACTTGCTTGCTGTTCCGCTAAAAAGGTAAGTTTATCAACTGGCATACTTCTCATGTCTTCCATTGAATGAATTTGCTCATCCATCGATCTCGCACCCGCTAAAACGCGCTCTGCCGCCTCTTGTTGTAATGTTGTTCCTCTAAGAAGAGCATTTAATTGAAAAAGCCAGTCATCCACTTTTAAGAAAAATTGGTCTTGAATATTTTCTGGTAATAAGGAAAATGCCTTATCAAGCCATTTATCATACGTATTCTCTAAATCAGTTGGTTCGTACTCAAAAAAACTTTGACGCCATTCATGAAGTTCTTCCCATAGATGCTCCTCTCTCTTGCTAAAATTCATGTCTAACACCTCAACTAATTTTATAGTTTTTTTATTTTGAAAGACGTACAACATCCCTAGCAATCATGATTTCTTCGTCAGTCGGGATGACAATAACTTTTACAGGTGAGTGCGGATAATTTACAAACACCTCTTGTCCTCTAATATTATTTAAATTAGGATCCCAGTATATGCCCATAAATTCAAGTCCATTTAAGACCTTAGCTCGGATGGAGGCACTATTTTCTCCAATACCAGCTGTAAAGATAATCGCGTCCACTCCAGACATTCTTGCAGCATATGAACCGAGATATTTATGAATACGGTCCGCAAAAATATCTAGCGCCAACTCTGCGCGATAATTCCCATTATTTGCTTCTAATTCAATGTCACGTAAATCACTAGAAAAACCGGAGACACCTAACATGCCAGACTCTTTATTAAGGACAGTAATGACTTCCTCTGCTGTCTTCCCAGTTTTTTCCATCACATATGGAATAAGTGCAGGGTCAATATTTCCAGAACGAGTCCCCATTGTCACACCTGCAAGTGGCGTAAAGCCCATTGATGTATCTAATGACTTTCCACCTTTAATAGCAGCAATACTTGCACCATTTCCAAGGTGACAAGAGATAAGTCTTAATTGACTTAAAGGGCGTTCTAATAATTCAGCTGCTCTCTCTGAGACATATTTATGTGAAGTTCCATGGAAACCATATTTACGTATACCATAATCCTTATAATATTGATAAGGGAGACTATACAAAAATGAGCTTTCAGGCATTGTTTGGTGAAAAGCTGTATCAAAGACTGCCACATGCGGAACATCAGGTAGCGCTTTTTGGAATTCCTTAATTCCTGTCGCATTGGCAGGGTTATGAAGTGGTGCAAGTTCAGATAACTCCTCAATCTTATTCAATGTATCCTCATCAATTAAGGCAGAATCACTAAACAATTCTCCACCATGAACAACCCTATGACCAACCCCGTCAATCTCATTAAGGGATTGAATTACACCAAGAGAAATCAGACGCTCTAACAATAAAGCAACTGCTTCTTCATGATTCATAATATCTTTTGTTTCCTTATGTCGATCTGTTCCCAAATTTATACTAAATACAGAATCCTTTAATCCAATCCGCTCAATCAAGCCTTTTGTGATGACCTTTTCTTCCGGCATATCAAAAAGTTGAAATTTCAAAGATGAGCTTCCCGCGTTAACCGCAAAAATTTTAGCCATAAATCATCAGCATCCTTTATATCATTAATCATGTTTTTGTTTGACCTACAGGATATGTAGGTCTGAGGGTGTTACCACAGGATATGACGACCTTAGCCGTTTATCCTTATTACGCATCTAAATAGCCCGCTACGCTTTTCTTTATTTGTTATCCTTAAACCATTTTTCCATTTTCCAAAGCATTTTATCAACAGCTTCTTTTTTAGTAAGGCTCGGGAGGGATGCCAATAAAACTTCTTTCGGTGCTTTGGTTTCTGGACTTTTCTTCTGGAGAATAAATATACTTTTTGCCGCTTGATCATTTTTGAAAATCGAAAATGGCAATTGTAAGACTGCTTGTATATAAGCTGTATCTTTCAGGTACCGTTGCAAATTCTCTGCTTCTTCTGATTCAAATAAGCCATTTGGGATTAGAAGAAAAAGATATCCACCTGGTTTTGTATGCTTTAATCCTTGCTCAATAAATAAGTGATGTGCATAAGCATGTCCTTTTGTTGACTTCAACTCATATTCGGAAGCTTGCATATCGTTAGGATAATAACCAACAGGTAGATCACATACAACAAGATCTACAGGGTCAATGAATAGTGGGGCTAATGCGTCTTGATGAAAAAATTCTGTTTGCTGCCTTTGTAAATTGGCCCCAATATAAGCTAAACGAACCAAAACTTCATCCACTTCAACAGCAAATGAATCAATTGTCGAGTTTTGCTCATACGTATTCAGTACCGTAGATAGCAAGTTACCTGTACCGACGGCAGGGTCCAAGATCGACAGTTGCTCTCGATCCCCAATAAACTTCTGAATTAAATAGCTTATCAATAAGCCTATAGAATCTGGTGTCATTTGGTGATTGGATTGAGTCGTACCTTTCATACCCTTTAAAATCGCTAATTGATAAGCTCTTCTAATTTCTTCCGCTGTATAAGAAACAAGGTTTAACTCCGCATATTCTTTCTGTAGCCTTTTTATGCTAATTTCGCTCAAGCCTTCTTGCAAAATTTTATCTTGGAATATATTATCGCCTGTTTCGACTAGTGCTTCCAAATAAGTACAAGCCAACTCATCTTGCAACGTCGTTGATGATTGATCAAAGATGGTAAATAGCCTTTCAATTGAAGAATTAGACAAAATAAAACCTCCCATCCATGCAATCCTATCATGCTACTTAATAGTTTCTGGCAGATGTTTACCATTCTATACATGGATCTTTTATTTATCCCGGATTAACTAGCAGTAAGACCCCCACCTCAAAAATTCAAGGGAGACCAAGAATAAAATGAGGGATCAACTGCCAGTAAATCCCCGATTCGTTCAACTAACATTCAGTGGGGAATGAAACCATTGAATGAAGTTTCACTTTATCTCTAGTTTAGCTTTCACGAGGGTGGGAAACAAGGAAAAAGTCCGGATTTAACGAAGTTCGGACTTTTGTGAAATATTTAACATATGAAAGGGGATTCTAAAAGCGCTTTAATTATGATGGTTGTTTTTTAGTGGTTAAAATAAGAAAAAAGATACTAATAATGATGACTATTTTGCTGCTGAGACCCAGTCAAGATTCATACAAATATCTGATCATCCCTTCCAATAACCTGATAAAGAACCCCGGGGATGGCCCGGAGTTCACGTTTCCTTATTTTGCTGCTTCTGCCGCTTTTAAAGCCTCATCGTAATTGGGATGATTTGTACCTTCACTTACATATTCTGTATAAACTACTTTATCATTACTATCTATGATAAAAACACTTCTAGCAAGGAGACGTAATTCCTTCATTACTACTCCGTAAGCTTCTCCAAAGGAGAGATCACGATGATCTGAGTAAATCTTAGCATATCCTAGATCATTTTCTGCAGCCCAACGCGCTTGCGCAAATGGTAGATCAGCAGAAATAGTTAGAACTTGAACGTTATCGAGTTTTGCTACGTCTTCATTGAAACGTTTTGTTTGTGCAGCACATACTCCAGTATCAACTGAGGGAACAACACTTATCAATCTTACTTGCCCTGCGAAATCGCTCAATTTCACCTCAGATAAATCATTAGAAAGTACCGTAAAATCAGGGGCTTGATCTCCAACCTTCACTTCCGTTCCAACCAAAGTCATTGGAGTTCCCTTAAATGTAACAGTTGCCATGGATATTTCCTCCTTTAAAGTAAGTATGTACTAATCATTGACTATATTTCATTTCGATGCAAGTAATAAACGTTATTTTCGAATTTAAATGAGACTAGGACAAAAATGTTTCACCAAAGAAAGCCGAACTACTATGTGTAACCTGCTCCGGAAATATACTTCGCTTTCCGCGGGCGGCTAGTGAGCTTCCTAATGCTAGTGCACTCCGGAATCTCGACGATGCCTTTCTCCACAGGGGTCTACGTATATTTCCTGTGCTGCTATAGCAATAACCGTTCGTCTTTAATGTTTAACATTTTAATTTTGTCCTAGCCTCAATAAGACTAAAAGCTAAGTTGTACAATATCCCCTGTTTCAACTACACTAGTACTTCCTGTACGTTGGCAAGGTCAAGGCGCGACATCCTATCGCTTCCCTTGCACTAGTACTTCCTGTACGTCGCAACGACTTTGGACCAACATCCTGTTGGTCAAATATCAAAGTCTAAATCGCTATTTTGTCCGCTATTTTGCTGTTGTTGGCTATTTTTCTTGATCATTTTTTGGATTTTGTCTATAGCTGCCGGTGCATTATCAATCATTTTCTCAAGTAAATGGGTATTTTGTTCTAAATGAAGCATATTGACTCCATGTTTATTCACGACAAGAAAAGCTATTGGTGTAATGGAAACACCGCCACCACTCCCGCCTCCAAAAGGAAACTTTGAACCACTTTCATCCTCAGATGATTGATCATCTGAGGAGTTTCCTGATGATCCACCTCGAAATTCACTTCCCCCCATCGCAAAACCGAAACCCACTTTGGAAACAGTTAATATGACACCGCCATCTGGTGTTTCAACCGGTTCCCCGATGATGGTATTCACATCAATCATATCTTTCAGATTTTCCATGGCCGTTGTCATTAAGGCTTGAATAGGATGATCAGACATTAAATATCCTCCTGTCTTTTTCGTTGTGTGAAAATGATCGTTTTTTATGTTTTTTCCATTCTTTCGCTAATTTATAGGCTGTTACCATAGCATTTCCTACTTTTATTTTCATCATACATTGAAAGTTTGATTCAAATGCTGTTTGCTGATAATTAGGTTGGACAATTAAGACAGGATTTTTTAAAAAGGAAAGATAATTTCTTAACCATGAAATTAAAGTTCCCTTTAGAGACCAAATGACTCCAGTGGCGACCCCTGTATCAGCTGCATCGCCAAGTCCTATAGTAGTCTTCCATTCAAACTGATTTATTTTGATTTTCATTAAAAATTGATTGATAATCCTTCGAAATGGTCTAATATTTCGCGGAATATTTTTCACTTCATCCCAAAGGGAAGAGAATTGAAGGGGAATCTCTTGCTCTGTTTCATCCTTTTCTATCGACTTTTCAAATTCCAAAATATCGGCTATGTTCCATTCTTTTTGGAAACGAAGCAATCCAAAAAGACTCTTCCCCTTTATTTTTATTTCTATAGTAGCAGAGCTTAAAATAGCTGATAAGGATAGTTGTACTGTCAATAAAGGAGCCATAATAATAGTGAAAATTACTAAGCATAGTACTGAAATGTAAAACCATTGCATAGCTGATCCCTCCAAAGGAATAACACCTGAAGCTAAAGATTCATTATTTCCCGCTGGTAGAAAAATAAACCCGCTTATGGATATGCAATTTTATAATTGACAAGAAATTACGCATCCATTTAAACATTAGCCTTATCTAGATAGTTTCAAGCTCGAAAACCATTCCTACAAATTTTCCATATAAATGAAAATAGACAAAGTCTAAAATGACTTTGTCTACAGTCTTTTTTCTTTTAAAATAGAGATAAAGCTAGAAAGGTTGATTTCCGCTGCGAGCGGACGCTTTCCACGGGCACGGCTTCAGCCGCTTCCCTCGCTGCGCACAGTCCAGGGTCTTCAGCTCGTGCTGTTCCCGCTGGAGTCGCCGCTCTCCGCTCCAATCAACAGTGTTTCCTATTAACTGAATGAGGTGATGGATATGATGACGAAGAATCAAATTAATGAACGCGAACAGCTAGAAATGCTGACAATAGAGCAGTTGGTTCCCCACGACCATCTGGTGCGCAAACTGGATGCGGCTATTGATTTCTCCTTTATCTATCCATTAGTTGAAGATCTTTACTTAACCATTGGGAGACTCAGCATAGATCCTGGCCATTCAGTATACCTTCGGCATCCGTTCCATGCGCCAGACAATCAAGGAAATTGAAACGAATGTGGCATATCGCTGGTTCCTTGGCCTTCATGCAGAGGTTCCTCACTTTTCCACGTTCGGAAAAACCTATGTGCGTCGATTTGCAGATACAGATCTATTCGAGCAGATCTTCTATAAAGTTCTAAACGAGGTGACAAACCGCGAGCTTCTCAGCCCTGACCATGTCTTTATTGATTCGATCCATGTGAAAGCCAGCGCGAATAAAAGAAAGTTTGAGAAGAAGGTTGTTCGTAAAGAGACGCGAGCTTATGAGAAGAGGCTCCAAGAGGAACTCAACTTAGATCGGGGAAAAAATGGGAAGAAACCATTCCCACCGAAAAAGTTTGATAAGGAAGAGTACAAGGAGAGTAAGGAGTCGACAACAGACCCGGAAAGTGGTTATTACGTTAAAGATGAATGAACAAAGTAGTTCGCTTATTCTTTTCACACTGCCACGGATGAAAAGGGATTTGCACTTGCCAACCATGGCGTAATAGAAACCATAAGGAGAGCATTTATGGCTCTTTTTCATAGAATGATCCTGTATGAATAACAAAAGGGTTGGAAATCATTTTGATTTCCAACCCTTTTGTCTCCATTCTGAAAATCCTTATAAATAAGCGGGTTCTGTTATGTTTCTCCGCTCATGCACAACAGATGTATCAGCAAAAATATCATGCAATCCTTGTTTTTTCGGTGTAAATGCTACTATAGCATAAAGAATTGTTATCGTGGCTGAGATATAACGGCCAATTCCTTCTCTAAAAATAATGGTTCCCCAACTTAATGGTTTTTCATTTAACGGAATCACTTTTAACCCAAAAACCATCTTTCCAATTGTCTGCTGAAAATATTTTGTCATTAAAATAAAATAAGCGTAGAAAACAATCCCAGAGACAATCCCATACGCCGAGAAAAAACCAGTATCTACTAGGGATACTCCTATTCCGCGAAAGATCGGCTTAATGATCATCCCATTTATACTAAAGACCATAATTAAATCAAGGAGATAAGCCCAAAATCGCATCCAAAATCCCGCATAAGCAGGAGCTTGTGTCTTGATTTTTGTTCGTTCAATCTTTAGCTCAGCATTATCTTCATTTGTATATTGCTCATAATTCTCTGTCATGAACATGACACCTCCTTATTAGTACCTGTTCAAAAAGACGATAAAAAGGACCAAACCTAGAAACAAGCCAACGACCTTGCGTATGTTGTGATGACTTCGACGTTCAACACAGGATGTGTCGATTATTTAGTTGAAGATCCTTCATCTCGTAATTTCCTTTCATCCAAACCTACTAGACGTTGGTCAAACGGCGAAGACATGCGGATGTGACACCTTTATCCATTTATCCCTTTGTTGATCCGCACATTTTGAAATATCCTCTATTACTCAGAATAAAGATACATTAATCTTGGTGCATTAGGCTGAGTTAACAACTTCGTAATTCCTTGCATTTCTGCTTCTTTACCACCGAATTGTTGAGCGACTACACCGAATAACGAACCAAAACCAAAACCAACACCAGCACTATAACGTATAACTTGAGCATCTTCCAATTTATAATCTTTTTTCAGTTGCTCAATTACATCTTCTTGATAGCCAAATTCATCAATAAGTCCAACTTCTTTTGCTTGGCGTCCATCATAAACCCTGCCATCTGCAATCTCTCTAACTTCATTTTCAGACATGTCTCGACCTTCCGAAATAATCCTCACAAACTCATCATATGAATTTTTCAGCATGGAATCGAGAATCTCTTTTTCCTCTTTTGTCATATCACGATATTGACTCATTATGTCCTTGTAGGGACCACTTTTTATCGTTGTAAAATCAATCCCTAACTTGTCAGCCAATTCAGCAATATTGACTCCTTGCATAATAACGCCCAATGAACCTGTCATAGTCTCAGGACTCGCGAAGATTTTATTAGCAGGGGCTGAAATATAATATCCACCAGAAGCGGCCATTGATCCCATAGAAACATAAATTGGTTTATCTGTTTCTTCCTGAATTTGTACTAATTTATGGTGAATCTCCGCAGATTCATTTGTTCCTCCACCTGGTGAATTAACACGCAGAATAATCCCTTTTACCGTGCTATCATCCTTTACATGATTAAGCTGCTTCATAAACTCCTTATGTACATAACCTGCAGTTTGAAATAGTGATGTCTCTCCAGTATCCTGAATCACCCCATCTACTTCCAATACCGCTATTTTTTGTGTCGGGCTTCCCGATTCTAACACTTCTTCTGCAAAGGCCTCATTAACTCCGACACCCTCATTTAAAAGTTTAGTGAAATCTGTAAAAAGAAAGCTACTTGCAAGATTCACAATGGTGGAAACAAAAAACACAAATGCAGCTACACCAAGAGCAATCCACCTTTTTCCATTCATATAAAACTCCTCCTTCTAAATTGTGCCCACCTTAGTATACGTTCAATTCTTTTAAAAAGTTTCACTGTCATGATAAACTAAATAGAAAGCGATATCCAAAGATTGAATCACAGAGGGAGGACATCATCATGAAAGACCAGAGAAACAATATTTATTTTTTCCATAAAAACGATACCGATTTAGCAGAAAAATTAATGAAATTACAAGAAGCGGCAGAACGTCACGGGTTTAATATTGTAAGTGATTACCGAAAAGCCAATGTTATCGCGAGTATAGGCGGTGACGGAATGTTCCTCCAAGCCGTTCGAAAAACAGGCTTCAGACAAGATTGCTTATATGCTGGGATTGCGGTTGGTACCAATCAAGGACTTTATTGCGATTTTCACATCGATAATATTCATGACATGATCGATGCCGCAACAATGGAACAAATAGAAGTTAGACGTTATCCTACGATCGAAGTGAATATTGATGGAGAAGCTTCGTTTCGCTGTCTGAACGAGTTCACCATCCGTTCAGGTATTATCAAAACATTTGTTATGGAAGTATTTATTGATGGCCTTCATTTTGAAACTTTTCGAGGGGACGGGCTTGTAATTGCCACTCCAACTGGAAGCACAGCATATAATAAATCCGTTAGTGGAGCAGTTGTTGATCCGTTACTCCCTTGTCTTCAAGTGACAGAACTAGCTTCCTTAAACAATAATACGTATCGTACTTTGGGCTCCCCTTTTATTTTAAGTGCTGAACGTAACCTCCAACTAAAAGTTGTTCAAGATGGAAATGATTATCCATCTATGGGGATGGATAACGAAGCTTTAAGTGTCCAGCATGTTGAAAAAGTAGATATTAAATTAGGTGAACAGCGGATTAAAACGCTCAAACTAAAGAATAATTCATTCTGGGAAAAAGTAAAAAGAACATTTTTGTAATATCGTGAAGGAGTTAGATCCTGTTTTTAAAATCATCAACGAAAAAGGCGACAGTGACAAAAACTGTACCAAATAGTAAAGAGAGGCGGATTTCCGCCTCTCATTTCCATACTATATGTGGTTATTGTCCATGACCGCCCATTTGTTGTTGTGCCATTTGAACAAGGCGTTTTGTAATTTCCCCACCAACAGAACCGTTAGCACGAGAAGTTGTATCAGCTCCAAGATTCACACCAAATTCTTGGGCAATTTCGGTTTTCATTTGGTTTAGAGCTTGCTCAGCTCCAGGAACTAGAAGTTGGTTACTATTATTACTTGGCATGTGTCTTCACCTCCCTGTAAGTGTAGAATGTGCAAAAACACATGCCATCATTCATTATTCCATTGGTAATTATTGTTACGATGAAGAGGTCTCCGTTTTCCTTCCTCATTCAATCCTATGAGTAAATCACAAAAGACTATCCAAGTCCGCAGTTGAAGATTGAACCCTTGCACTAATCATAATGGTCTCAGTGTCATGAACTGCTTCTTCAAGTAAAGGAGTCCAATCCACTTTTTCCTCAAACTGTTCCATTTTCTCTAATTTCGGCTTTGTTTTTGGAGCCGGTGGAGTGAAAATAGTACAGCAATCTTCGTATGGACGATTAGAAATTTCAATTGTATCAATTTCTTCCGCAATCTGAATGATTTCTAATTTATCCATTGCAATAAGAGGGCGAATAATAGGAGTGTTTGTAACAGCATTAATAGCGAGCATACTTTCCATAGTTTGGCTTGCTACTTGTCCTAGACTTTCCCCAGTTACAATCGCTAATCCACCCTGTTTTTTTCGAATTTCTTCCGTAATCCTTAGCATCATCCTTCTAGTAGCTGTCATAGAAAAACCCGATGGTATTTCCTTATGAATGATCTCCTGAATCTTTGTAAAAGGGACAATATGGACTTTTACACTTCCTGAATATTGGGCTAGTTTCCGCGCTAAGTCCAACACTTTTTGCTTTGCCCGCTCACTTGTAAAAGGTGGGCTGTGAAAGTGTACAGCTTCAATTCCCACGCCTCTTTTCATCGTTAAATATCCTGCAACAGGACTATCGATTCCGCCAGAGAGCATTAGCATAGCTTTACCAGAGGAAGCAACTGGAAAACCTCCTGCCCCATGTATAATTTGTCCTGAAATATAAGCAGCATCCTGTCTAATTTCTACAATAATATTCAAATTAGGTTGCTTAACATCGACTTTAATGTCGTCAAGATGAATTAAGATATGGGCACCAACAGCATGATTTAATCCGTTCGTATCATATTCAAACGTTTTATCTGTCCTACGTGCAGATATTTTAAACGTATTCCCTGGAGAATGGACCTCATTCGCGATATGTAGGGCAGCTGCTCGAATTTCTTCTATATTTTTTTCCGTTTTGATCACAGGACTAAAAGATTGAATTCCAAATACATTCTTCAATTGTTCGATAATAGGATCTACAGGATCGCCATTCAGTACAATATACATGCGATCCCAACCCGATTCAATTTGAATTTTCTCAAAGTCTCTTAACATAAATTGGATATTTTTCTTGAGTTTATGGACAAAATGTTTTCGGTTCCGCCCTTTGAGCGACATTTCTCCATAACGAATCATGATTCTATCATAATTCATCGAATCACCCCACTACCTTTTTTAATCTAATGATAATTTGCTCTAATATCTTTATAAATTGAGTCGCTTCTTGTATTGTATTCTCGTAACTAAGACTTAAGCGAACAGCACCAATTGCTATATTATTCGAAACACCCATTGACTTTAATGTTGGGCTTGGTGTTTTATCTTTAGAAGAACAAGCACTTGTCGTTGAAATCATAAATCCAGCTTCCTCTAAGGCATGGACAAGTACTTCTCCCTTTAATCCACTAACAGAGAAGTTGATAATATGTGGCGCAGCACCCTCTGGTGTATGAATAATAATTTCGCGATTAGTTTTTAGTTTATTATATAAATAATCTTTCACTTCCAATAGAGAATTGGCTTTGTGAAGACGGTTCTGTTCCACTAACCGGAATGCTTTTGCCATTGCAACGATGCCTCCAGTATTTTCTGTACCGCTTCTCCATGTGTGCTCCTGATTTCCTCCTGTTAAAAGTGGGACGATTCTCACTCCGTTTCGTTTGTAGAGAAACCCAGTACCCTTTAAACCGTGAAATTTATGAGCTGAAAATGTACATAAATCAATCCCTGAATCACGAAGTGGGAGTGTCAGTTTCCCAGCTCCTTGAACATGGTCAACATGGAAGAGGACCTTTGGATATTTTTTTAGTCTCTCACCTATTTCTCTAACCGGTTGTACGGTGCCCACTTCATTATTTACATGGATTAAAGAAACAAGAATTGTCTTGTCAGTGATGGCCTGTTCTATATCATCTGGATCCACAAGTCCATTTGATCGTACTGGTAACCTTGTCACTTCGAAATTGAATTTTTCTTCTAGCTGCTTCAATGTATTTCCAACAGAGGAGTGTTCAATCTCACTTGTGATAATGTGATTTCCTCTGCCTTGATATTCTAAGGCCACTCCTTTAATTGCTAAGTTATTCCCTTCTGTCCCCCCTGAAGTAAAGATAATTTCTGTTGGTTTTACCCCTATTCCATCAGCAATTTGTTGTCTTGCTCCGGTAATTAACTGTTCGGCTTTTCCACCGTAATTATGCAAGGATGAAGGATTCCCATAAAAATTTTGATTCACTTTTAGAAAAGAATCTAGGACTTCTTCATATGGCTTAGTTGTTGCACTGTTATCAAAATATATCAAAATGACACCTTCTATATTTTTAGTTATTTTTCCAGTTAGAGGTTGTTCAAAATGTCCTGTAAAATATGATCTTCGACTATGTACTGACATGTCCTGTGCCAAATGTCGAAGTCACCACAACACGCGACTTGCTTCTCCGCTACTCGGAGCTATGCCGCCTCGAACTTTCGCCGCATAGGATCGGGGGTTGCAATTGACTTCAGCATAGTCGCCGGCTTAGTCCTTTTTGAACATGCACAGTTAGTAATCATATCATATTTTTTCAAAAAAAATAAGAAGAGCTTCAGAGAGCCCCTCTTATTTTACCCTATTTCTTTATTCATAACGAATTCTAGTTAGGAACGAGAATATTCTTCACTTTCATAGATTTCTTCAATCCGTTTTAAAGCGCCGGGTTCGATTTTCTCTACAGCAGTTGCTGCCTGCTCTAGTGCAGCCATATATTCGTAACTTCGGAAAGCTTGTTCAGCCTCCTCTAAATTAGTGGCTAATTCGGAACTTTGCCTCCGGTAACGGTTTGCATATTGAATTACACGTTCTGCAAGCTGGGCTGTTTCAATATATTCTTCCGTTTTTTCATATAAATGATCAACGGTATCTTGTGCCTCATCAAGATATTTCTGGACTAAATTCATGTTTAACGGTTTTTCATTCAAGCTGTTATAAACATTTTCGATTTGCTCTTTTGCACGTTCATATAAGGATTCACAATCAGATGGGAGTCCAGGCATATGACTGTTATGGACAAGTCTGATGATTTCTTTGATCTTTCTTTGACAAGCATGAATGCTTTCTTTTGCACTTAATTCATCTTTGCGCAAATTATGAAGACGTTCCGTGAATTTTGTTTGGTCTTCTTTTATTATTTTCAATTGTTCAGCGATGTCCTTTAATTCTTCTTCAAGCTGTGAATAAGGTGTCATTTGATCGGTTAATTTAGCTTGTAAAAATTCATATCGCTTCACCAATTGATTAAAGGATTTATCTAACTTTTTTGGTATTTCAAGATCTTTATCTTGTAATTGGTAACTGTTTTGAACAATTTTTGTTTCATGGTTCATGTCATTATTTTTTTCCAACAATTGTTCAAGTGTATTTTCAACATTTTCAATTTCTTGTAAAATATAATGTTTTCCATACACTTCTTTTTCTAGCAAATCATAAAGAGTTTCTATTTTATCCTTAGTACCTTGAAGTCCCTCTTCAACGCTCGTTATCTCAGCATTTTGCAAAGACTCCTGACAGCGTTCAATTTCCTGCGATAACTCTTCTATTTGTTTCTCTAATTGCAAATGTTCGAGAATAAACCCTTGTTGAGTCATTTCTTTATAACCACTTTTCAGGTCATCGATTTGAGATGGAAGAATGGATTGACATTCCGTTAAAAGATCGGGGACTTTTTCCATTTTGTCTCCCAGTTCCTCCATCTCTGAAGTAAGCACGAGCACAACTTCTCGCGCTTGCAGGTAATTTCCCTGATCTGTTAGTTCTTCATAGTGATTGATTTTCACTTCAACTGCTTTCAGTAGCTCTTCTAGCTTTTCACCTGCGATACCAAACAAATGACGATGGGCTAAGAGATATTTTTTATTTTCTTGATACTGTTTGAATACATCGGTCATTTCTTTGCGATTTTCTTCTTCGCTCCCAACAACCTCATTTAATTCTTGGAGGATTGCATCCATGTCTTTTTCAATCTCGTGTAATGATTCTTTTACTTGCTGATTACTCTCTTTCGCTTGTTTAAAACGGTATTTGTCTGCAAATTCTTCGGAAGCAAAAATCATTTCGTCTACTTTAGGTAGACGCACGGTCAGAATATCATCCCACGTACTCCGCCACCGTTCAAACATTTCTTCCGTTTCTCCCGTCATATTTAATTGTTTTACTTTCGCCATTTCTTCCGCAACGGGACGGTTCATCAATTCTAATTTTTGGGAATCTAACTGATCAACCTCTTTATAATATTTTTTCCTAATTATGTATCCAACGACGAATAAAATTAATATGATCAAAATTGCAGATATTAAAATCTCCACACCGTAATTCATTGTAAGCCCCCTGTTTCTCAGTCATTCCTATATACATCTATGTAAATGAAATTAAATTTTATGATATGTTCCTCTATAATACCATGTCAACGACAATTTTTGACTATGAAAAGCATTTTTTTTAACGATAAAATGAAGTTTGCCAGTCTAGGATCGATTTATGACCTTGAAAGGCGTATATACATAGAACTATTCTATTTTTATAAATCTAGTCTTGAATTGTTAACTGATTTTCAAAAACTTTTAGTTATAACCGTCATTCTCTTTATTATTAGGGAGTTATTCCCGATCCTGAAAGGGTGATTAATCTTATAGAACTTCTAAAGAAAATAGCAAACGAAAAAAAGAAATCGAGTTTGGGTGTTATCAATACTTCTCTTAATGGTTTTCGACGAATGAAACGAGAAGTTTAGGGGAGCTTGAAAAAGAGAATATTTTAAGTAGGCAGAGGAATTAGAAAATATATTCATAAGGATTAGCTTAAGATACACAAACAAGTTCGTAAGACATATATAACTAGTCTATCTACTTTAAATGCTGCTATCTATCAAATGGATTTCCAATGGACAAAAATGGTATTATTTGCATAAATTATACCGTGGTGAAGAACAGGATGAAATAACTATTAACGCAGAATGAATAAAATCATCCTGTGTTTATATTCCTTCAATCTTACCAAAAGATTTAGCGAGGAAGAGCAGAATTTTTTTGATAGATTGTTAAAAAATTCAATCCTGGGTACATGTTTAAATTTGCTCATTTTGTGAAAAACGCCTTGTTATACACGAGACAAAATATTGATAGAGATTGATTTAAAGGCGAAAAACATAACCACTATCAAAACATGATTCAATCATTCTCCAACATTTAAATAAGTCCCCATTTTTTAATAGTGGTTTGAAGCAACAGATTCGATTGGCTTTACAAAAGTTTGGTTACCTGACCATGATTCTAGCCATTTACTTATCATTAGGTGATATTTATCAATAAAATAAGGTTCATGCGGACCCATTCCCCAAACTTCAGATACATATAGGCTATTTACATAAGGCATCATCAGTATTCCCTTTAATTGAATGATCAACATACTGATAGGAAAAGCCATTTTTTGCTCTTTCAATGTGGCCTGAATCAAGTTTTTTAAAAAGAAGCGTTCTTTCATTAAATAAGACGATATAATTTCACGGGATGTTTGGGAATCAATACTAATTTCTCTCCAAACAAAACGTGCAAGCAACTTATGTTCACTTTGAAAAACCAAAACTCGTTTTATCGCTCTTTTTAAACAGTGATCTGCTTGGTCTTTCTCCAATTTTCCCGTTTCTTCTTCCAAACAAGCTAAGTATGGCTCAAAAAATCTGATAAGACATTCTTCTAACAGGCCTTGTTTCCCTTTAAAGTAGTATGAGATATTGGCGGGATTAATCTTTGCTTCTGAAGCAATATCACGGATTGTCGTTCCTTTATACCCCTTAGCATAAAATAACGCGATGGCCGCTTCTACAATTGCCTCTTTTGTTGTTCCTTTTTGAGTTGTCATTATTCTGTCCCCCATTTCTTGAACAATTTATTTGGATATGAGAAAATGATATAAATTTTTAGAACTTTGATAGGATTTCTAGTCCAATACGAAATTGGAATCTTGCCGTTAAGTGTGCGGAACTAACTTATCGCTAACTGGACTTTGTACAGGAATGGTTGACCACCTTATCATCAGATGATTCATTTACTTACAACCATGTTAGACTTTCAGCACCTTTACAAACCATTTCGGTAAGACAAGAAAAATTCCTTTCAATACTTCTCGACAGTTTCTTTAGAGGTTGTCGAAAGAGAGAAAAGGAGGGGTAATTTTGTTTAAAACACAGGCCTATGAAGGCAATACAAAAGATCAATATGAAATTGTTATTAAACAGCTCGAAGCACTTTTAGAGGGAGAACCAAATGTCATGGCAAATTTAAGTAATGCATCTGCTCTCCTTAATCAGTTTTTAGATAGAATTAATTGGGTTGGCTTTTATTTAGTGGAAAATAATGAACTTGTTTTAGGGCCCTTTCAAGGATTACCAGCCTGTGTTCGTATTCCTTTTGCTAAAGGTGTCTGTGGAACAGCTGCCGCAAGCGAAAAAACGGTTATTGTTGAAGATGTACATGACTTTCCCGGACATATTGCCTGTGATGCAGCGTCCCAATCAGAAATAGTTATCCCTATTTTTAAAGATGAGCAACTATTTGGTGTGCTAGACATTGATAGTCCTGAAAAAAATAGATTTGATCACACAGATCAAATCTATTTGGAAAAATTTGTTCAAACATTGGAAAGCTTCCTATAGGCGCATATTCATCATTTAGTTACTGATAATTCTCCATAACCTAACAAGAAGATCTGTCTAATTGAGGGCAGATCTTCTTTTGATATCTTCAAGATGAAATTTTAATTTGATTTTTCCCAGAGTTCTTTGCCTCATATAATGCCGCATCAGCCCGTCTAAATAGATCAGATACATTACCTAATTGGGATGGTTCCCAACTCGCAATACCACAAGATATCGTCACCTTAGGATTGGTCTGTTCAGAAATATGCTTTCGCAATCTTTCAGCAACAGCTATTCCATTTTCCAAGGATATATCGGGGAGATAAACAGCAAGTTCCTCCCCACCCCAACGAGCGGCCGTATCTGATGCCCGAAGATTTGCTTGGATCAATTCCGCCACTTGAATTAATACTTTATCACCTGCTTGATGACCATATGTATCATTCACATTTTTAAAATCATCTAAATCAATTAAAATAAATGTACCTTCACGATCATTTTCCATAGATGTTTTGATTCTCTTATCTAAATATCCCCTAGAAAATAGCTGAGTTAGTTGATCTGTAATCACCATTTTTTCCAATTGCTCACGTAGAAACACATTCGTCACACTAAGAGAAGATCGCTGTACTAGGGTTTGAAATAAGCGAAACTTTTCAAATGTGAACATGTATGGCTCTGCCCCAACTATGATAACAAAGCCTTCCCAAGACTGATTATGAAAATAGACAGCCATCAATGAACCTATACTACTTTCAAGTTTTCCAGGCAAATTTTCTGTTTTCCCCATAAATAAACTTTCTCCATTATGGCCTGCTTGTTCGTAGACATAATGGGCAAGACATTTTCCTAACTTCCTTTTAAAAAATGAAGAACTTTCTTGTAAGATTATTGGTCGTTCTTCCATTAAAATGACGTATCCTATAGCAGAGCTTTCAAATATTTGCGTAATTTGCCTATGCAAATAACGAATAGCCCCTTTGTAACTTGAAATTGAATTTAAAGCTTGGGCCATTTCGTCTATCAGCCGCAAGTCTTCAATTAGTTTTTGTGACTGTTGATAGAGCTTTGCGTTCTCCATGGCGTTTCCAACTGTATTGGCCAACAGGCGAATAAAATCAATTTGTACATCTTCAAATACTGATTGTAATCGAGAAGTTACTTGTAAAACTCCGTATACCCCTTGTTTCCCCTTCAATGGGGCGTAAATGGATGGGTAATCCGCTAACTCAATTTCAAGTGTAGCATTGACATAGGCAGTGATCGCAATCTGATGGGCAGTACCAAATTCAAGACTTTTCACTGGTAATTCTTCATCTACTTCCTCATCATTTGCAAGTATAAGGAAGTAATCGTTTTCAGGAAATACCCTTTTTAATGTATCAATAATCTCAGCAAGTACTAGGCTCGTGTCCATGGATGAATGACATTTATCTGTCACTCTGAACAACTCCCTAAACATCATTTCCTCTAGAGTTTGTGCATTTTTTTGTTTATGTACCATTTGTATTCCCCCCCTCGCAATTCCCAAAGTAGATCCGTTTTTACAAAACAAGGCTCTTTTACCTACTGATTTTTCTTTATATAATGGATAATATCTTTAATCATACCACAAATAGAACTTTATACCTATATAAAAACAGATATATTTCTTGATATTGACTTCCTCGTTATATCGATATATAATGGTCGTTGTGTAAAATAATGCAGCCTAAATGAACAGATAATGTTTGTATTTTATTCCTCTCCATGAGGTGTATCGTGTAACCCACTGCTGCTAGGGCGAAGGTACATGAAAATAAAATACCCATTATTGCTGTATCATCGGTTTTTATTTTACAAAAATAAAACCTAAGGAGGAGACTTATATGTCTCGTTATACCGGCCCAAGCTGGAAAATCTCCCGTCGCCTAGGCATTTCCTTGAGCGGAACTGGGAAAGAACTTGAAAAGCGCCCTTATGCGCCTGGACAACATGGTCCAAACCAACGTAAAAAACTTTCTGAGTATGGCTTACAGCTTCAAGAAAAGCAAAAGCTACGCCATATGTATGGAGTAAATGAGCGTCAATTCCATAACGCTTTTATCAAAGCTGGTAAAATGAAAGGTAAGCATGGTGAAAACTTCATGATCCTTCTAGAACAGCGTCTTGATAATCTTGTTTATCGTCTTGGCCTAGCTCGTACGCGTCGTCAAGCACGTCAACTTGTAAACCATGGTCACATCCTTGTAGATGGACGTCGTGTAGACATTCCTTCTTACAAAGTAACACCTGGACAAACAATCAGCCTACGTGAAAAATCTCGTAATCTTACTGTTATCAAAGAATCTGTTGAAGCAACAAACTTTGTTCCTGAATATATTTCTTTCGATGCAGACAAGCTTGAAGGTACTTTCACTCGTTTGCCTGAACGTTCTGAGCTCCCAGCTGAAATCAATGAAGCGTTTATCGTTGAGTTCTACTCACGTTAAGTTCAGAGCTAATTAAAGAACAGTATTTAAAACCCTAGAAATTGCGTTATATCAACGCTTCTAGGGTTTTTCTGTTTTTATCAGGTTTGTAACCAACCCCCATATAAAATTAACCATTTGGGGGTGGTTTGGGGGTGCTTTTGGGGGCAAAAAAAATACGCGGACAGACGCTTACTAATAACAGAGAAATGAAATAAACCCGCCGAATAAATGGCGGTTTTTTTATTATCAGCTAACTCTCCCCTGCTTAACTGTTCCAGCAGACAGGATGTTGTTTAACTTGATTTCGCCGTTCCTTTTTCCCCTTTAATTAAAACACTGCCAATAGCAGGATTAATACTATTTAATAAAAGTGCTAATTTCATATTTTCTTGCCCGACAATCGCAGTAAAAGGATAATAAACTCTATCACTCTTCAATTTTTTCATCTCCCTTCGATTGATGAAGTTCTGATCGTTCAGCTGAGATATTATGCTAGTGCTTGTGCAATACAAATCGGTTTTTGGCGAAGTGGATCGACCCATATATCCGCCTCCACTCCGAAAACCTCTCGAATCGTATGTTTATTCAATACTTTAATAGGTGATCCTTGTGCAAAAATCCCACCATTTTTCAATACTATCAGTTCATCAGAATATTTAGATGCGTGATTCATATCATGTAATACCATCACTATAGTGATGCCAAAGTCGTTATTAATAGACGTTACAAGTTCCATAATCTCCAATTGATGAGCGATATCTAAATAAGTAGTCGGTTCATCAAGGAGCAGAATGGAGGGTTTTTGAACAAGCGCCATCGCAATCCATGCTCTTTGCCGTTCTCCCCCTGACAAAGTATGAACAACTCGATTGGCAAAAGTCGTTAATCCTGTCTGCTCAATCCCCCAATTCACAATATCAAGATCTTCCTTTGAGAGTCTCTCCCAAAATTTTTTGTGAGGGAAACGACCATATTCCACTAGGTCTCTTACCGTAAAATGAGGTGGTGTGTATGGTGACTGAGAAAGAATCCCCATTTTTTGGGCGATCTCTTTGGCCTTCAATTCACGAATCATCCGTCCATTCAAATACACTGCACCTTGTTCTATTTTTAAATTCCTTGATAAAGCCTTTAAAATCGTGCTTTTTCCCGATCCATTTGGTCCTAGCAGGGAATAAATCTTTCCTTTTTGAATTGAAAGGTCAAGGGATTGAACAATGAATTTCTCTTCATAACGTAGATCAATCTTTTTCGCTTCTAATATACTCATTATGTCTCCCTCCTTAACAAATAAAGAAAGAACGGTGCTCCGAAAATCCCCATAATCACACCGACAGGAATTTCAACGGGTGCCATGATCAACCGTCCAACCGTATCACTAAAAGTTACAACCGCAATCCCTAGAAAACAAGAAGCAGGGATAAGTAGACGATAATCATTTCCGATTAGTAATCTAGCCGCATGTGGAACAATTAGTCCAACAAAGCCTAATAAGCCCACAACACTGACAGCACTTGCTGCAAGCAGAGATGCCACAGCTGTCATGATGATTCTTGTCCGCTCTACTGAAAGACCTAATCCCCGTGCTGTTTCATCCCCCAAAAGCAATATATTCATCCATCTTGTGCCGAAAATAGCAAAAAGTAGACCTAGTAGGCTGTAAATCCAGATCATTTCGACATGATTCCAGCTTCTTGCAGACAAGCCTCCCACCATAAACATAAGGGCGCCTTGAACACGATCACTATAAAAAATCATCAATATAGAAATCCATGATCCTAAAAATGCAGAAACAGCTACACCAGCCAATACTATCCTGACCGGCTGAATCCCTCTTTTCCAAGCTAAAACATAAATAAGTACCGCAGCACCCATGGCACCAAAAAAAGCCCCTATTGGAACGATGAATTCTAAATGTGGAAATAAAAGTAAAATGACGACTCCCACTAATCCTGCGCCAGAGTTAATACCAATAATTCCTGGATCAGCCAGAGGGTTGCGCATAATCCCTTGTAAAATAGCTCCAGCTAAAGCCAAATTCACCCCAACTAATGCGCCAATAATCACTCTTGGAAGACGTATATTCCATAATATTTGCTGTTTGGATTCCATATCAAAGGAAGTCAACGATGTCCAAATCGTAGACCATGAAATGTCGACAGCCCCTTTGGATAGGCTGAATAGAATACTTACACAGGCAAGAATAAAGAAGATGAATAGAATGAACAAACGCCATGTTCGGCGTTCCCTTATATTCTCCCACTTAAAAACTGGCTTTTTCACCGCTGTTTCACTCAACATCATTAAAAGCCTCAGGATATACAAGCTTTGCTAAATATTGGATTGATTCATCATAGTTTAATCCGCTGTTTGATAAGAATAAATTTCCTGGTAAGAAGTGCACTTGATCATTTTGAACAGCGGTTAAGGTAGACCACGCAGGACTATTTTTCATATCAATATCCATTCTTTCCTCTGCCTTGGACTTTTCACCATGATGGACAACGAAAATCATATCTGGATCCTCCTCAACCACCTTTTCCAAACTAAATGCTGTTTGCGTCGGATTTTCCTCAAGCGCAGGCACACCTTCTGCGATATTGGTTAATCCTAATATTTGGGATATTTCACCAGGGATAGTATTTTCTCGATTGACTGTGACATTATTAGGAGTGATATTAAAAATCGCTACTTTTTTCGGTTCTTCCTTACCACGATATTGATTGATTTTTTCTTGAATCGTTGTTACTTTTTGTTCTAGCTCCGCAATTTGTTCTTCAGCTTGCTCACGATCGCCTAAAACCTCTCCAACAAGCTTTGCATTTCGTTTAACATCTTCTAGTAATATCATATCTAGATTTATAAAAGGAATATGACTATCTTCCAAAATCGGAATTAATTTTTTATGTAAGGTAGTATTTCCAATGACTAGATCAGGGTCTAAGGCTAAAACTTCTTCCACATTTACATTCGTATGGTGACCAATATCTGCTATATCTTCGGCCCCTTCAGGAATACGATCTGGACTAAGCGTCGTTCTTCCAACAGCCTCGTCTCCTAAGTCATACAATAAATTTAAATGGGATGGTGACAAAACGACAATTCTTTCCGGTGTTTTCTCTAAGATCATCACATTTCCTAAATCATCTGTGACTGTTAGCTTGCCGTTAGCTTCCTTCTCCACTTTATTTTCTTCAGATTGATTCCTATTTTTTTCACCATTCTTTTGCCCATCCACTTCCTCCTTTGTCGCACAACCAGCTAAAAAAATGATAACGAATAAAGCAATGACCCAAATTTTGCTTTTCAAAATTCTTTCCCCCTTTGTTTGTCATACTTGGCAAGATTTTTGCTCCCCCTATCCAACTATATATCGTAATCATTACGATTTAACAGATAAAAATTTTCATTAAAGAATTTGCTACACAGCTTTTTTCAATAAAACGCAAATCGTAACGATTACGATTTATATATATTAATTAGATATCCGATTTATGTCAACCATTTCTTGGAATTTCTTTTTCTAAAATTACATAACGTCCACCATTCTCATAGTGGACGTTATGTAGTGTTTGAGTTTCTGCAGGTGAATCATTCAATTTTTTACTAAAGCTCAGGTATGTCAATCTCCACTTCCTTGCCTAATTCGGAAGACCTAAGAATCCCATCAATAATCGCTTGATTAATAAGAATTTCTTCACCAGGAATGGGTGCAGGTTTATCTTCCTTAATCGCAACAACAAAGTCACGAACTTTTTCGAAGAAAATGTCGTAATGATGTTGCTGGACTGGAATGATGCTTTCTGTATGATGACCTTGGACATCATGAAACATTGTAATGGAGCCAATGCCACCATCCCAGACACCACTCCACGGTCCACTGCCCGCTGGAGTTAGTTTTAAACCGGCATCTGTTCCAAGAAAAAGTGTTGGACCTAGTGAATCTGCATGCATCGCCCAGGAAACTTTAAAGTTAAGCACTTTTCCACCTTCTAATCTTACAAGGGCTACTCCAAAATCCTCAACTTCAAATCGCTCTGCTTCTGGATGATAGAGAGGATCTGTTCCAAAATGATTAGAGGTGAAAGCAGACACACTAAGTGGTTTTGGGTAATCTAAAGCATTCAAGGCCAAATCTAGAGAGTAACAGCCAATATCCGCCATGGCCCCAGCACCGGCTAATGACTTGCTGATAAAAGTGCCACCAGGCATTCCTCTTCTACGACCACCACCGGTTTGTATATAATAGACATTCCCTAACTCAGATTGAACGATTTTTTTGACGGCTTGCATATTTGGATCATAACGCGGTTGAAACCCAACTGTTAATATTTTTTCCGCTTTCTTACCAGCTTGTACCATCTCAATCCCTTGTTCAAGGGTAATTGCAAGTGGTTTTTCTACTAATACATGTTTTCCAGCTTGTAGAGCATCGACACTTGTTTGATGATGGGCAATATTCGGGGTACAAATACTTACACCATCTATGTCCATTTCTAATAACTCCAAATGGCTTTCAAAAGCCTGAGCATTCGCTAATTCCTGTCTATGTACAAATTCCTCCGCTTTCCCTGGGATTACATCTGCAACTCCTACAATTTCCACATCAGGCATTTGTTTGTAAGCACGAACATGAGCTCCAGCAATGCCACCACTACCAATAATCCCAATTTTCACTTTGCTCTTCAAATGATTCCACCCTTTACATTAGATTTTTAAAAGACTTGTCCCATATGATGTGCACGGATTCATTCCTGAGGATCCGTGTACACAGACAATGTATGTGTATTCCCACATCTTACTATATATTCTATCTTTTTCAGAAATATCCTTGTCTCTTTGGTGAATGATCCCTCTTCCCCCCCTATAGAGTTGTTTGAAGAAGGGGCTTCCTGTTTCATGAACCGTCGCATAATGGGGTTGTGCCAATATGTCTACACGGTCTCCACAGGCGTAGATTATACTGTTCGGACACAACCTTGCCCTACAGTTATGACTATTTCGTTATGGTAATATTCATCTAATGCTTTTTGTAAGATGTTTCGACTAGTGTTATGGTCACGATCAAGTATCGTTCCGCATTTTTTGTTTTTCTGTTGGGAAAACCTCATATTTTTGATTGACCAACACATCCATCACTTCCTCTGCTATATCTAACTCCATTATAGAACATTCGTTCCAAAGATGAAAGTGCTTTCCCTGGCTTGCGCCAACCGACATTCATCTCCCTCTTATCGTTGGGCTTCGCCCCCTTGAAAAGACTTGAGACAAATAAGCCATGTTTTTCATGTATAAAAAGATTTCCCTGAAGTTAACTTTCCAATTTCTCGATTTGTGATTGCAATCTTTTTAAATTCTCCTTAATAGAATAGATGTTCATATAAATGCATACATTTGTTAACATACATCCTTCTTTGCACGATCAAAGAAAATCTAATCCTAACTCCTAACAAGATATGGAGGATTTCAAATTTATCGTATTGGAGGGTATTCAAAAGTGAAAGCGATTTCTAGAATGATTATTTCGTTATTATTGATTTTATTTTTTGGCCTATTGTGTGTAGCCTGTTCTGGCAAGAACGAAAAAGTAGATCCAACCGATTCTCCTGATTCCGCAAAGGAGGATGAAAAAGAACCTGTTACGATCTCTGTACTTGTCCATTGGGATGAAGAAATGTTTAATGAACGCTTTAAAGAGCCGATTGAAAAGCAGTTTCCCCATATTACGTTAGAACAGGTGAGAGCGGGGTCTGGACAAGAAGATTTAGAAGAAGTGTTTGCAAGTGGAACGTCTCCCGATATTTTCTTTGAGCTTTCGCAACAAACGATGGAATATCTCGAGCTTGATTATGATTTAAGTGAGTTGATTGAAAAACATTCATATGATTTGAGTCATATTAATCCCGTTTTTCTTGAGTCAATTCGATCAAAAGATAAAGAAGGTAGATTACTAGCCTTACCTTATGAAGTCATTTACTATGTTTTGTTCTACAATAAAGATATTTTTGATCTGTTTGGTCAGCCATATCCAGATGAAAATTTGACATGGAATAAAGCATTAGACCTTGCACGCAATTTAACTAGCGAACGAAATGGTGTCCATTATCGAGGGCTTGATTTAGGTAATGCCGAGGCACCTCTTCAACAACTAGCTGTGAATAAAACAGATCCAGAAACTGGTGAAGTATTATTAGATCAACCAGAATTCGGCCAATATTTTGATCTCATTGATCAAATATTAGATATTCAAGGAAAGAGCGATGGAGAAGCTTTCAACCAAGGTAGATTCGATGGAGATCAAACTACAGCCATGGTTGTGGCATTCGTGCAAGGATTAAACTGGTGGAAAGAAACGGAAGGTTTAAATATGGATGTCGCTCCCTTACCAGTTTGGGATAATGGACCAGCGGTAAGTCACCGTCCAGATGGTGGTCTTATCGGTTTAAGCATCAATCCAGAGAGTGAACATAAGGATGCCGCTTTTGATGTGATCACCTTTTTTACTGAGAATGAGTACCAGGAATGGGCTTCTCGCAATGGAATCGGACCTTCAAGCACAAATGAAGATGTCCTAGATTCATTCTTTCAAGATTATGAATCAACACACGATAAAAATGTATCTTCCATTTTTGCCCATCCACCAGCAACACCACCAGAACAAATTAGTCAATGGGATCAGTATGTAAATTTAGATCTTCTAAGATATTCTGAATCCGATATGGATAGCAATGAATACCTTCGAGTGATTGCCGAAGAAGCCGCTGCAGAAATTCAAAACGCAAAAAGCTCACAGTAAAGAAACGGTATATTTCTTTTTCTCTTCCGCTAAATTAGCAGGTCGGCCACACTATCATTCTATCTTCCTCGAATTCTTGAAGTGGAGATTTACTACGAGTTAATTTAGGGATAAAGGTCAAATCCTAAGGGATCTCTCCTTTAGGATTTGCTTTTTTATTGCCAACGTTTCTATCTCAGAAGGTGCATTCACTCTTTAAGAAACAATATATTAAGGAAAAGAGAGATTCATACCCGAAAAATTTAGTAAAACATAATCATTGGGGATTAACCGTATAAGACTGACGCCAGGTAAACGAAAACGTATTGTTTTTTAGCTTGCTTTCTTCTAGTATAAGCTACACCTACACTCTGACAATAAAATATCGTTTTTTTCAGTGGTTTAAGTTCTATTCTTTTATCGCAACTGCCTCTCCCGAGAAAAATTCGTTCAATGCTTGTTTATTTTCTTCAAGGTTGATGCTTAGTACTGCTCCGACATCGACATTCTGATCGGTATATGAATCTGGAATAGGTATGCGCATTTTCTCCATTTCTCTTGTCTTGTTCATTATGATGTCTTTTCCCATTGTAAATAAAATTCGAGAATCTATATTCGTGTCCACATAAGATGCCGCAGTACCGACAATTTTGGGAAGTTGGACGATATTATGAACGCTAACAGCCTCCTCCAAGACCTTGGCTATTGCTTCTTGTTGCCTCTCAACTCGTCCAAAATCATTATATTGGTCTTTTCTAAATCGTACATAACCTAATAATTCATTGCCATCTAATAATTGTTTTCCAGGATGTAATGTCATACCGATTCCGGTGGACATTTCTTTTTCGATATCCACTTCTATACCTTCTGGAGCAACCAAGTCGACTAGTTTTGGGAAACCGGTAAAATTAACAATGGCATAATAATTTATGTCTAAATCAAAATTATGTTTGATTGTTTTTCTAACTAACTCAGGCCCTCCAAATGAATATGCCGCATTTAACTTTTGCATCCCATATCCTGGAATATCCACATATGTATCACGCATAAGTGACGCAAGCTTTATTTCATGAGTGTGTTGATTATAATATCCAACCATTAAAGCATCCGATCGTCCTTGTTCTTCCTTCCTAGCATCACTGCCGATCAATAAGATCTTTATTTCACCAAACTGCACTTCCTCTCCTTGAAAAGGTTCCTGGGTTGATTCTCCTATATCACTTATTTCTTGCCCATCCGCGTTATTTGCCAATCCCTTTTGATATTCGCTAATACTATAAATAATAAGTAAAGTGACTATAAAACTAGTAAATAAGCAAAATCCGATTATTCCTTTTTTTAGCCGCGATTTCTTGTTTTTCGTTCTCAAGTCCTCTCCCCCCTTTTAACTTTCCCCTATTTTTTTCGCAATCAATTGCACTGCTATGGCATCATCAATATAACCAACAGGAAACAAATAATCTGGTATCACATCAACTGGGATAATGAAATATAAGAGGACACTACCAATTAAAATTAATTCTGCTGAAGAGCCCTTTTTCAGTTGGAATTTTTCAAAGAATCCTTTTAAATGCTGAATAAACGGTCCAACACTGTCCACTTTCCTAACTTTCTGATCAAACCCGGATAAAATTTCTTCTCTTCCATCAGTTGTTTGGACAAATGTTGCATATTCCTCTAACTTTCGATCGATATCTTCCTCAGAAAGTTGAGCGATGGATGACTCAAGTGAATGCTGGATACTTTCTATATGCTCACTAAGCTTTGATCCAGCTTTTTCTTCTTCCCTAATTGGGTAACCTGCAGCGTCCAATAGCTCATTCATCGAAATATCCAAGTGAATGGAAAAGCTGTGTAAATGCTCAAGTGTCGCTTTCCTCTTGCCATTTATAATTCGCGATATAGTGGCAGTATCAATCGCGGTTAGTTCACTTAATCTTCTCATTGAAAGGGACCTTCTATCTAATAAACTCTTTAAAAGCAGACCTAGTTTAGTCCTTTCCTCTTGACTTTCCTTCATTTCATATTCCCCCTCTGAAATGCTATATATTCCCCTCGCTATAAACGATATAAAAATATTGACATTTTGTCAACGAAAAAACCGAGCTATTTTAAAGCACAGGCTCGAGCTTCTAAATGTTTTGGTTTACCAATCATATTTCCCTTATACAAAGAGTAGCATCGCCACAAAAAATAATAGGATGCCACTTATGAAAGTTCCGAATTCACCTAAAGTATATCTACCTAGATGCACATTCCTTAGTTTCATTCCCCAGGTTACTTCAACCCTAATCGCCATAAAACTTCCCACAGCTGATAATATTGAAATAATAATCGGGGATATCCCTAAAAGCCCTGCTCCTACTCCATTTGTAAGAGCATTTACTGAAAGGGCAATTCCTAGAATAATCGATATCCAGAGGAGACTGTTGACAAAACGTCAAATACATCACGGAATTGCTTGTATTGAAAAGTATTAAAACCTCTTGTTGTATTAAGTTATTATTTTGAGATATTAGCAAAAAAAGGATTAGTGAGATATGATAGGCATACCCTATAAGGCTTTCCCAAAACCAAGTACAAATGAGCTGACAAGTTAAAAGAAGCGCTAGGATAAGCCTGTATAAGAGGTCATAAAATAGAGTTGTTAGATGAGAAATTAGCCTCTATGGAAATCATCCAGGATTGCTACACTACAAAAAGTTAAAAGAGTCTTCTTTTTTACAAACCTAGATTGGTTGTAAAAAAGAAGACTCTTTACGGTTCACCCAAATCGTGATTTATTATGAAAAAGTTCATTCAACTTTTTCATAAGAACTATCTAATTTTTTCAGTATCTTTTTCAAAAGTATATTATTTTCCTTCTGTTTTTTTAAAACGGTAACGGCAAACCAAACGACAAGGCCTATTACCACAATAAAAGCAACAACCATAATAAGGAGCGGTAAAATCGCGATTAGTACATCCATATGATCCACTATTGGAAATGGTATTGATAAATTATTAAAGTTTATCAATACCAATTCCAATCAGCTTAAGAACACATCCTTCCATTCAAACTTATGAACAACGTAAGAAAGATCAAAATACTTGATATTTATGAAAATACGAAGTATTGTAATAGATAATAATTCGTTCTATATCTATGACGGTATTACTATGCTTCAGCCAAACTAATAGCATTACATAATAACAATATATCATCCAGGATAACAGCACGCAAATAAGCTGGGGCCTGGCGATATTCATCAAGTAACCAACCCAGTTCATTTACAAATACGTTTTTATCGGGACTATTCAAGATGTTCTTTCCTCCCCATTTTTATAAAATTCCCCATATTCTAAAAACATTTGGCGGTTGCTTTGTTTTTTTATTCTCTCTATTCAAAACAAAAAGCTTGATTTAGCCAATTATCAAGCCTACATACCATTTATGTTTCCTACTTATTATATTCCCTTTATTGAGTCCTTATAAACCCGCATTTTCAATTCGCGAATTTAAAGTTCACCTGACCACTCTTGAAAAAATTGTTTTAAAAAATTTTCCATATAGCTATGTCTGGATTCCGCTAATTTCCTCGCATATTCCGTATTCATCAAACTTTTTAATTTTAATAATTTATCATAAAAGTGGTGAATTGCACTAGCATTTTTCAGTGAGATGTTTTGAATTTGTTCAGAAGGATCATAAATTAATTGATTCATAGCTCCTGAAAAAACAAATGTACGAGCGATTCCAATAGCTCCAATCGCATCAAGCCGATCGGCATCTTGAACCACTTCTCCTTCTTTTGTCTTCATGGCTGGACGTCCTCCCCCTCTGTAGGACATTGTACTGATAATCTCTATTATAGCTGTTATGAACCGCTCTTCTACTGTTAAATCCTTTAACCATTTTTTTATTTTTTCAATTTGTGCTGCTTCATTCTCATATAATTTCGGATCAGCCAAATCATGTAATAACGCTGCCATCTCACAAATAAATATATCTGCTTTTTCAACCCGTGCAATGGATTTTGCTGTTTGTGTAACCCGATAAATATGCCACCAATCATGCCCACTTGTCTCTGTCTTCAATTCTTGAAAGACCCATTCTTCTGTTTTGTTAATGATCATGGCTTTATCCATGTTTTTCCCCTCCATATCTTTTGGTTACATATGTAAAATGATCACACAGATATTATCCATGTGATCATTTTTATAACTAGAACCCCATTCAGTGTAGGAATCGAAACATCTGCAGCTGCCTAACAACTATAGATTCTTCATACTAATGGTTCAGCTTTCGTAAAAAGCTTTACATTTGACAAATGCTTTTCTTACTTGTATTGAATCAAAAAATATTTTTTCTTTCCACGACGGATGACAGTGAATTTTCCGTCCAACTTATCTTCCTCTTCTAGCTGATAGTTTAGATCTGTTGTCTTTTCTCCATTAATAGAAACAGCTCCATTTTGAATATCTTCCCTAGCTTGTCGCTTAGATGGAGAGATTTTTGCTTGCACAAGAATTTCAACTAATCCAGCATCCATTCCTTCTTCATGTTCAAATGTAGGAACATCCTTTAAGCCTTGTTCAATTTCTTTCGCACTTAAAGTTGCGATATTTCCGCTAAATAAAGCTTCTGTTATACGTATAGCTTGTGCTAAGGCCTCATCTCCATGAATTAGCCTTGTCATTTCTTCCGCCAATGTCCGTTGTGCTTTTCGTAGATGTGCTTCTGTTTGTACCGATTTTTCCAATTCTTCAATTTCTGCTCTATCCAAAAATGTAAATAGTTTTAAATACTTAATCACATCTGCGTCAGATGTATTAATCCAGAATTGATAAAATTCATATGGTGTCGTTTTGACAGGGTCAAGCCAAATCGCACCACTCTCGGTTTTTCCGAATTTCGTTCCATCGGCTTTTGTCACCAGTGGAATCGTCATTCCGTAGGCTTTTGCTCCTTCTCCCGCCATTTTTCGAATCATTTCTAAACCAGTTGTAATATTTCCCCATTGATCACTTCCACCGATTTGCATTTTACAATTCCAGTTTTCGTATAATTGATAAAAGTCGATCGCTTGTAGAATGGTGTACGTAAATTCTGTAAATGAAATACCTGAATCCAGCCGTGAGGATACAATATCCTTGGCCAACATATAATTAACACCAATATTCTTACCATAATCCCTTAGGAAAGTAATTAGATCCATCGATCCTACCCAATCAAAGTTATTAGTAAGAATGGCTCCATTTTCACCTTGGAAATCAAAAATTTGTTCCAGCTGCTTTTTAAGCCCTTGCACATTGCTATCAACTTGTTCTAATGTTTGTAGCTTCCGTTCTTCCTTTTTACCACTTGGGTCACCAATTAATCCAGTTGCACCACCAACCAAAACAATAGGGCGATGTCCATGATTTTGAAATCGTCTTAATGTTAAGAATGGCAATAAATGACCGATATGCATACTATCTGCAGTTGGATCGACCCCACAGTATAAAGAGATTTTTTCTTTATTTAATGTATCTGCTAATCCATCTGCATCAGTTTCTTGATAAATTAACCCTCTCCACTTTAAATCGTCTAATAATGTACTCATATATGATCCTCTCTTCCTGAAAAAATAAAAAAACGCCCCTTCGTAAAAACGAAGGGACGATTTAACCGTGTTACCACCCAACTTGAGAATGGATTACTCCACTCCCCACTCTTGATCTATAACGGCATTATACCGTTTGTCGCTATTATTGATTTCTCACGACAAATGCTCAAGGAGGTAATTCGTCAGACTGTGTGTATCGATTTGCACCAACCATCGATTCTCTAATTTACAGGGACAGCCCGCTACTTATTCCTGTCAAAGCAAGTATATTTTTAATGAACTTTAAAGTATTTTAACCATATTTCCCCTTGGTTGTCAAATTTCTATAAAATTTTCATTTACTCTATCATTCCTATTCATTAATTATGCTATAATAGGAATGATTTTTGGGAGGGATGAAAACGAATGAAAGACCAGATGCATAAAATTTGGGAGAGTATAAAAACATTTGCTTCCAAAATTCATTATAAATCTATCTTAAGGGGAGCAAGGCTAACCTATGGTGTAACTTGGAATCTTCTGCTTTTATTTATCATTGTCTTTATTATTGGGGGAGCCTTTGCTGGCGGGATTGGCTTAGGATATTTTGCCTCACTTGTCAAAGACCAAAAAGTATTAGCAAAAGAAGAAATGGTCAAAAGTGTCTATCAATATGAAGAAACTTCCACGGTTTACTTTGCCAATAATAAAACCTTAGGGAAATTACGGTCTGATATTGACCGCGAAGAAATTAAGATAGATCAAATTTCCGATCATTTAAAGAAAGCCGTAATTGCCACGGAAGATGAATATTTTTACGAGCATAAAGGAGTGGTACCTAAAGCTTTATTTCGCGCTGTATTCCAGGAGTTTACCAATTCCTCTGTTCAATCGGGAGGAAGTACACTTACACAGCAATTGATAAAAAACCAAATCCTTACAAATGAAGTTTCCTTCGATCGAAAAGCAAAAGAGGTTTTACTCGCCCTGCGGATCGAACGTTTTATGGAAAAAGATGAAATACTCGAAGCTTATTTGAATGTCACGACGTTCGGGCGAAATTCTTCTGGACAAAATATTGGTGGTGTCCAAGCAGCTGCTAAAGGGATCTTTGGAAAAGACGCAAAAGATCTTTCACTGCCACAGGCGGCCTTTATTGCAGGTTTGCCACAAAGTCCATTCCGATATACCCCATTTACAAATCAAGGGGAAATAAAAGATGCTGAGCTACTAGAGCCTGGTTTAAATCGGATGAAAACTGTGTTAAAAAGAATGAAAAAAGAGGAATACATTACAGAAAAAGAATACAAAGAGGCCATTGCATATGATATCACTAAAGATTTCATTTCTAAACAGCCACGTTCTTATGATAAGTATCCTGCCTTAATCGAGGAAATTGAAGGAAGATCGATTGAAATATTAGCAGAAATACTTGCTAAACAAGATGGATATGAAAAGAAGGACTTAAAGGAAGATGAAGCATTAAGCAGTAAATACTTGACATTAGCAGACCGAGATATTCGCCAAAATGGGTATCAAATTCATTCTACAATTGATAAAAAGCTGTATGAGGCACTTGATAAAACAAAGAATGATTTTCAAAACTTCGGTCCCACTTATAAAAGGGAGCGAAAGAATCCGGAAACAGGCAAATTGGAAGAAGTTGACGATCCGATGCAAATTGGTGCTATTCTAATTGACAATAAATCAGGAAAAATCTTAAGTTTTGTTGGTGGACGAGATTTTAAACTGGATCAATGGAATTACGCTACAAGTGTGCCAAGAGCAAATGGATCAAGTATGAAACCATTACTTGTGTATGGACCAGCGATCGAAATGGGCGAAAGTGCACCAGGCGCGGTAATTGCAGATTTACCATATAATTTTCCTAATGGCTCCGGTGGGACCTACACACCGAGAAACTACTCTTCCTGGAGATATTATGGCCTTGTATCGGCACGGGAAGCTTTAGCTAATTCTTATAATGCTTCAGCTGTTAGTACATTTTGGAAAATTCGCGATAAAGATCCTGGGCAATATTTACGTAAGATGGGGATCACTTCTGTAAGTAAAGAGGAAGGGAGCTATCTCTCCTCTGCACTCGGCGGTCTCACTCACGGGGTAACGGTTGAAGAGAATACCAATGCCTATACAACTTTTGCCAATGGTGGTAAATTCGTCGATGCCTATATGATTGAAAAAATTACCGATCATGATGGCAATATTGTCTATGAACATAAGAAGAAACCTGTTGAAGTATTTAGTCCACAAACAGCCTATTTAATGATTGATATGATGCGTGGTGTCTTTAACCGACCAGGAGCTACAGCCTCCTCTATTCCAGGAATGTTAAAGTTTTCTACAGATTGGGCAGGTAAAACAGGGACAACCAATGAGTATCGTGATTCATGGTTAATCGGCTCGAACCCAAATATTACCTTCGGAACTTGGATTGGTTATGCCTCTAATCGGACATCTAATACAGATAATGGTCAACGGAATTATCGAATTTGGGCTAACTTGATAAATTCGGCGTATGATGTTGATCCAGATTTGATTGCTCCTAAGGAACGCTTTAAAGCTCCAGGAGGAATTGTCAGCCGATCTTATTGTGCTGTTTCAGGTATGGCTCCTTCCGAAGCCTGTCAAAAAGCGGGACTTGTTCGTACAGATATATACAACGCAAAATATGTACCGAACAAAACCGATGATAGTTTAGGTGCTGGTGGTCGTTATATTTTAGCAAACGGAAAAAAATATGCCGCCTTATCTTCTACACCAAAAGAATTTACTAGGGAAGGATTAATCATTAATCCAGGTTTTCTGAATCGAATAACATACGGCTATGTGAATGACTTTTCCCAACTCGTTCCAGCTAATTCCCAATGGGAAAGGCTCGTTGTCGCAGATGCTAAATTAGAGGATGATGGAAAAGCTCCAGCAGCGGTTTCTGCCAAAATGAATGGACAAACCATTACATGGAATAAATCTGGAAGTCATGATGTAGTTGGTTATCGTGTCTATAATGAAGCGGGTAAAAAAGTTGCTTCTGTCCTCTCTGATGGGACACTCTCTCATAATGTTGGAAATGGTAAATACTATGTCGTAGCAGTGGATATAGCAGGAAGAGAATCTAAACCATCTAATCATGTTGGTAAAGCTGCCCAAGAGAAAAAGGCAAAAGAGGAAGAAGTAGCAAAAAAGAGCGCGGATGATGCAAACAAGAAAAAAGAGGATCAACAAAAGATAGAAGAGCAAAAGAATGCTGAAGAAGCAAAAAAGATAGAACAAGAGAAACAACAAGCGGAAGCACAGAAAGAAAAAGAAAAGGAAAAGAAAGAAGAAGAGAAAGTAGAGAAAGAAGAAAAGAAAGAACAACCTGAGCCAGAACAAGAGAAAAAAGAAGAATAGAGCACGATTGTCCATTAAATAAAACGGAGAAACTTTTGTTTCTCCGTTTTTCTATTGTATTCTATTCCTCCTTAACGTGATCATGGAATACAACAAAAAGTGGTTACTCCATCACAGAGCAACCACCGCATTTTATAACTAATATTATCGTTATTAACGAGACAATAGCTATTCAATCTTTCTGAATGTTGGCTAGAACAACGTTGCGCTAGGACGGCGCGATTTTAGCCATTCATCCTTGTTAGCCAAATTTGTACATCGCTTGACAGGCGCCTCCGCTTTTCTTTGGCTAGCTACAGGCGGTAGGGGCTCGAGGTCAAATAACCCTGAACCAATGAAGGGATAGTTCACCCTTCTTTGGTTCAGGAACATTTGCTTGTCGCCCCTAAGCAACCGCCCTCCGCTTTTTTAGGCTAGCTACAGGCGGTAGGGGCTCGAGGTCAAATAACCTTGAACCAATGAAGGGATAGTTCACCCTTCTTTAGTTCAAGAACATTTGCTTGTCGCCCCTAAGCAACCGCCCTCCGCTTTTCTAGTCTTCCATTGTGGAGAGGTCACCTGTTGCTAAATCAAGTTCCCAAGCTTTTAATACACGACGCATGATTTTCCCGCTTCGTGTCTTAGGTAGCTTATCGCGGAATTCAATTTCACGCGGTGCTGCATGAGCAGCAAGACCTTTTTTCACAAATTGCCTAATATCTTCTTTTAATTCATCTGTTGGCTCATTGCCTTCAAGTAGTGCCACAAATGCTTTAATGATCTCACCACGTACTGGATCAGGTTTTCCGATTACACCAGCTTCTGCCACAGCAGGATGCTCAAGTATTTTACTTTCCACTTCAAACGGACCAACCCGCTCACCTGAGGTCATGATCACATCATCTACCCTGCCTTGGAAAAAGAAGTATCCATCCTCATCAACATAGGCTGAATCACCTGAAACATACCAGTCTCCTGGGAGGAAATAGGAGTCGTATTTCGCCTGGTTATTCCAGATTTCCCGCATCATTGAAGGCCATCCCTTCTTAATTGCTAAGTTCCCCATTCGATTAGGCGGTAAGACTTTTCCTTGATCGTCTACAATTGCCGCTTCAACTCCAGGAATTGGTTTGCCCATTGAGCCCGGTTTAATTTCTAAACAAGGAAAATTCACAATCAATTGTGCACCGGTTTCTGTCATCCACCAAGTATCATGAATCCGCTTGTTGAAAACTTTTAATCCCCAACGTATAACCTCTGGATTAAGCGGTTCTCCCACACTCAATACATGGCGAAGTTCCGATAGGTTAAATTGCTTAACTAGCTCATCACCAGCACTCATCAACATTCTGAAAGCGGTTGGAGCGCTATACCAAACGGTTACTCCAAAATCTTCTAATACTTGATACCAAGTATCTGGCTTAAATCTTCCGCCTACAATCACATTGGATGCACCTGCTAACCATGGACCAAAAATTCCGTACGAAGTCCCTGTCACCCATCCTGGATCAGCAGTACACCAATATACATCCTCTTCCTGTAAATCTAATACCCAGCGTGCTGTCTGGTATTGCTGAACCATTGCATTATGAACGTGAAGAACACCTTTAGGACGACCGGTTGAACCAGAAGTATAATGTAGAATTAAACCATCCTCTCGTTCAACCCATTCAATGTCTAACTTGCGATCGGCTTCAGCCAGCCGTTTATTAAAATCAACGATTATGTCATTTTCTTCAATATCATTCCCAACTAAGAGAATGCTTTTTAAATCTGGCAATTCCTCAACAGGCACCCTCCCAAGCAATTCTGGAGTAGTAACAAGAACTTTTGCTTTACTATCCTCTAATCTATCTTTTACAGCCCCTTCCATAAAAGCTTCAAATAACGGACCAACAATCGCACCAAGCTTGATTGTTCCTAATATGGCAAAATACAGTTCTGGAGAACGTGGCATAAAGATAAACACTCGGTCTCCTTTTTCCACATTACCATGGGTCTTCAAGACATTGGCGGCTTTATTTGTCAATATTTTCATATCACGATACGTATATTTTTCTTCCCTATTATCATCACGAAAATAAAGAGCAACCTTATTTTTCCTAAACGTTTCCGCATGGCGATCAATAGCTTCATAAGCCATATTTACTCGACCTGTTTCATACCATGAGAATTGTTTCTCTGTATCAGACCAATCAAAATTTGCACATGTGTCTTCGTAGTTTTCTAGATTGTACTTTCCTTGAACAACTGGTAACGCTTCCAAGTTCATTTCTTGACAACTCCCTTTTGTTCGATTTACAGTAACCATTTTTATAGATTCGTACCGCTATAAATCTAACATTTAAATATAGCATTATCTGTATACGCTTACTATAAATGGTGTATACTATTATAATATAAGAGTAACGCATTCACAATTTTTTCACAATATATTTAATAATTTTTATCGTTATATAGATGTAAGCTGAAGGAGGCATTTTAATGGAACATAAAAAAACATATAATGCTAGACAGCTTAAAAGTAAAAGCGGGACATTGCTTATCGAAGGTCCGATCTCAGGGGATACGCTAGCAAGTCTAGATTTTCATGAAGGTTTAGTAGCTTTTAGACCTGCTAAACAGCAACATGAAGCATTAATCGAAATTGCTGATCTTCCTGAAGGGCGAATTATTGTTGCTCGTGAGGAAAACCAAGTAGTTGGCTATGTCACCTTTCTTTATCCTGATCCCCTTGAGCGTTGGTCTCAAGGAAATATCGAAAATTTAATCGAGCTTGGTGCTATAGAGGTTGCTCCCGATTTCCGTGGCTCAGGAGTCGGTAAAGCTTTATTAGATGTGGCGATGATGGATGACGCAATGGAGGATTATATTATTATTACAACAGAGTATTACTGGCATTGGGATCTGAAGGGGACAGGATTAAATGTGTGGGAATACCGAAAAGTGATGGAAAAAATGATGAGCTCAGGTGGATTAGTTTGGTATGCAACAGACGACCCAGAGATTACCTCTCACCCAGCCAATTGTCTAATGGTTCGTGTCGGCAAAAGAGTTTCTCCAGATTCTATCCAGAAATTTGATAATATACGATTTATTAACCGTTTCATGTATTAATCATTTCACTACTAGAAAAGGAGTTGACTAGATTGATTGTGGAAGAAATAATGAAAAAGAATGTTATTACCCTTACTCCCGATGATTCATTGAGATCAGCGATAGAACTTATGCATGAAGCTAAAATTCGTCATTTACCACTGATAAATGACAAGCATGAAATCGTTGGACTTGTAACAGAGAGAGATATTAAAGCCGCTACACCTGTTTTATTAGAAGGAGATAAAGCCGAAGATTTACTTGAACAGCCTTTATCAAAACTAATGATCACAAGCTTAATCACTGGTCATCCTCTAGATTTTGTTGAAGAAGTGGCTTATGTATTATACATTCATCGTATTGGTTGTCTGCCTATTGTTCAAAATAAAAAACTCGTTGGAATTGTAACTGGGACAGATTTATTACATACGTTTGTTAAGTTAACTGGTGCTGATCAACCTGGCTCACAAATTGAAATTAGAGTCCCTAATCGCGTTGGTATTTTACATGAAGTCACTTCTATCTTTAAAAATAACCAAATAAATGTCTTAAGTGTCTTGCTTTATCCTGATTCTCTTAGCCTTGACCATAAAGTGCTGGTATTTAGGGTCGCCACTATGAATCCACTTAAGCTAGTTCAAACTTTGAAAGAGTTTGGACTTGATGTTATTTGGCCAAATACGCCTGGTTTGGAAGGATAATATGAAAAAAGATTCCGTTTTTATTTATTCCGATGAGTTACTTACCTATCGCTTTTCGAAGCATCACCCTTTTAACCAGCACAGATTAGTATTAACTTTGGATTTACTAAAGAATATCAATGCAATTAGCTTAGAAGATATTGTCGTCCCAAGGATAGCGACAGAGGAAGAATTACGGCTTAATCATCAGCAGTCCTATATTGAAGCGGTCAAACTTGCTAGTGTTGGCCAGTTATCAAGTAGCCAAGCTGAAAACTATGGTATTGGTACAGAAGATACGCCCATCTTTCCAGGTATGCATGAAGCGAGTAGCAGACTAGTTGGAGGTACATTAACGGCAGTCGATCAAGTCATGCAAGGGAAAGCCTTACACGCCCTTCATCTTGGTGGTGGGCTTCATCATGGATTTTGTGGGAAAGCATCTGGATTTTGTATTTATAATGATAGTGCTGTTGCCATTAAATATTTACGCGAAAAATACAATGCACGAGTAATGTATGTTGATACTGATGCCCATCATGGAGATGGTGTACAAGCTTCTTTTTATGATGATGATGATGTTTGTACATTGTCCCTCCACGAGACAGGTCGCTATCTTTTTCCAGGGACTGGGAATGTCAATGAATGGGGACAAGACCGTGGATATGGTTATTCTTTTAATATTCCACTCGATGCCTTTACTGAGGATGATTCCTTTTTGAACGCATACTCAACTGCTGTTACGGAAATAGCCGAGTATTTTAAACCTGATATTTTATTAACCCAAAATGGTGCTGATGCTCATTATTATGATCCATTAACACATCTTTCAACTACTATGAGGACATATCAAGAAATTCCTAAGTTAGCCCATAAAATCGCCCATCAATATTGTGGTGGAAAATGGATAGCAGTTGGGGGTGGCGGATATGACATATGGAGAGTAGTCCCAAGAGCCTGGTCATTTATTTGGTTAGAAATGACAGAGCAAACTAAAATGTCTGGTCCCCTACCAAAGGAATGGATTGATAGCTGGCAAGAAAAGGCTCCTGTTCCCTTAATTAAAAATTGGGAAGATCCGGCTGATATGTATGAACCAATCCCACGCCGCTTAGACATCGAAGAAAAAAACGAGCAAACATTAGAACGGGCATTATACTTTGTTAGACAACAACAGAAACAATTAAAAGGAAAAAATTAAAATCAATATGAAAGCGTCTACTTAGGCTAGTTTTATCATTCCAAAATAATTAAAAGATCCAAATCACTTTGATTTGGATCTACCTACTACTACATATGAAAAGAAATGGTTATTTGCCTTGTCGTTTATTTCGTTGTGTCACGATATTCAATACGATGTGGAAGCAAGACTGTTCCTTCATCGACTTCCTCTTTATTCATGTACTTTGTTAGTAACCGCATGGCAACTGCACCAATATCATAAAGAGGTTGAGAGATTGAAGATAGTTGTGGTCGTACCATAGTAGCTAATTTCGTATCATCAGAGGAAATAATTTCTAATTCATTCGGAATGGAAACTCCCTCATCTTGTGCCCCATTCATAATTCCAATTGCCATATCATCATTTCCGGCAATAATAGCTGTTGGGCGTTTTTCCATTTCGGTGAATTTGCTCCAAACTTCAAGACCTGATTCGTATGTTTCATCACCTTCAACAACATACTCCTCTTGAAATTCAATGCCTGCAGCTTCAAGTGCATCCTTATAACCAACTAATTTTTGTTCAAGATTAATTGGATTATTTAAAGGTCCAATCACAAAACCGATGTGTTTATGACCTTGTTCAATGAGAGAAGAAACTGCATCATAAGTTGCTTGACGATAATCAATATTAATCGAAGGAACTCCTCCAGATGGATCTATGGATCCCGCTAACACAACAGGAACAGGTGAACGTTTAAATTCATCGATATGAGTTTCAGTAATATGACCACCCATAAAGACAATACCATCCACTTGTTTTCCTAACATTGTATTTAGCAGGTGCATTTCTTTATCCAAATTTTGATCAGAGTTACTTAGAATAATATTATATTTATACATTGTAGCAATATCTTCAATTCCTCGAGCTAATTCTGCATAGAAGATACTTGAAATATCAGGGATAATCACTCCGACTGTTGTCGTTTTTTTACTTGCAAGACCCCTTGCTACAGCATTTGGACGGTACTCTAGACGTTGGATTACTTCCATTACTTTTTTGCGGGTCGCAGGTTTCACATTTGGATTACCATTAACAACTCTGGATACAGTTGCCATGGAGACATTAGCTTCTCTTGCGACATCATATATTGTGATATTCATTGGTCTCACACTCCTCTTATTTATTGTCAACAAAAAACCTAAAAACTAACCATTTTTAAACAAAATATCCCATTTTTATTATCATACGCTAATGATTCGTTATCAAGCAAATGAAAGCATTTATTCTTGTCATATTTTGTCACCCAAGTGAACTATTTCACAACGAAAATTATACATATTTAAAAATAGTATCAATCTGTTTAACATTCTTCTCATCCGCAGCCTATTATGGTACATTTCTTATAATAGCAGAAAATCGAGCAATTGAGTATTGAAAAGTGATTTATCAATGAAAACATCTTTTGTTATTCGAAATTTTATTGTTTGAATCATTTTTTTAATAAAAGAAGTAGGGTGATTTGTCAGTGAAAAAGGAACGAATTTTCGCTTTAGATATTGGTACACGTTCGGTTGTTGGCCTTATCCTCGAACAAACCGATGATCAATATCAGGTACTTGATTTGTTTATGAAAGAACATAAAGCAAGAGCTATGCATGATGGTCAAATACATGATATTGTCGCTGTCGCAGAAGTAATTATAGATGTTAAAAACCATTTAGAAGAAAAACATGGCAGCTTAACAAAAGTATGTGTAGCTGCCGCTGGACGCTCTTTAAAAACAGAAAAAGCCAAAGCAGAGGTAAATATTACCGGTAAGCCGATGTTAACAAAGGAAGATATTCTCTATTTAGAACTTTCCGCTGTCCAAAACGCCCAGGCAATTGCAGCTCAGGAGCAGAATAGTGATCATATGCACTCTTACTATTGTGTTGGGTATTCTGTTCTCCATTATTTTATTGACCAAGATGTAATTGGCAATCTCATTGATCAACAGGGAGAACAAGCTTCCGTTGAAATCATTGCAACCTTTTTACCGAGGACGGTTGTTGACTCATTAATTAAGGCATTAAATCGAGCAAATTTAAAATTAGATGCTCTAACACTGGAACCAATCGCTGCCATCAATGTACTTGTGCCTGTCTCAATGCGGAGACTTAATGTTGCGCTCGTTGATATTGGTGCGGGAACGTCGGACATCGCGATCACAAATGAAGGTACTGTCGTCGCCTACGGCATGGTTCCAAATGCTGGTGATGAAATCACTGAAGCTGTTAGTGAACAGCTCCTACTAGACTTCCCTGTTGCTGAAAAAGTAAAACGCCAATTATGGGATCAAGAGTCTGTTAAAGTGAAAGATATTTTAGGCTTTGAAACAGAAGTTCCAAAAGAAGAAGTGGTCGCTCAAATTATCCCAGTGGTTAAGAAATTAGCAACAGAGATTAGTAATGAAGTGAAATTATTAAATAATGGGCACTCACCAAAAGCTGTCATGCTTGTTGGTGGTGGAAGTATGACTCCAGAACTCCCAAAACAAATTGCGGGACTCCTGGGATTACCGGAAAATCGAGTGGCAATTAGAGGTGCTGATGCCATTCAAGGATTAACTTTTTCTGAGCATATTTCTAACGGGCCAGAGAATATCACACCAATCGGCATTGCCATCTCAGCTCGTAATATGCCGATTAAATATGTGTCTTTCACTTTAAACGAACAGCCTAGTCATATGTTTGCAGTAAAAGAACTAACTGTTTCCGATTGTCTTCTAGCATCTGGCCTTACGATTAAAAAACTTTACGGAAAACCTGGATTAGCCAGCTTCATCTCATTAAATGGCCAGGCACTCACAATACCAGGCACTTATGGAAAAGAACCGACCATTATGAAAAATGGAGAAGAATGTGAATTAAATGACATTGTCCACGATGGAGATCAACTTACAGTAGAGAAAGGAGCAGACGGTACTCAAACCGCAGTAAAAATTAAAGATTTACTTGATGAAGTACCCCAAAAAACAGCCATTATTAATGGAGAAAAATATCCTATTCAAATGACGGTCATGCGAAATGGCAAAGAAACCGACATAAATACTACGATTCAAGATGGGGATATTATTAAAACGAAGTATCCTGAAACCATTAATGAACTTATCCAAATGCTCCAACTGAATGAACTGTACTCTTTGCTCCATCCTTTTCGCATAAAGCTGAATGGTAAAGAAATGTTCTTCCCGTATTTTTCCGGGCAAATATTACTTAACGGCCATGAAGTAAAAAGTAATGAGAAGCTGCCAAATTATATTGAATTAACCGTTGTTCAAAAAATGAGCCCGACCATTAAAAATTTAGCCTTGCTTCTTCAACATCCTATTCAGCGCATTATCACTGTTTTCTATGAAGGACAGCCTGTTACGGTCCAGAAAGCTTCAGTTGACTATTTTAAAAATGGAGCGCATCTAGATGCTGACACTGTGCTAAATGATGGAGATGAAATTGAATATAAAGAAACCCCACATGATGGCTTTATATTTCAAGATATCTTTAAATATGTAGAGGTGCATAAACCCCAAGGGGCAAAAGGTAACTTTTCTTTAATAATTAATGGCAATGAGGCCACTTTTTATTCACCTATTCGAGACGGAGACCAGCTAGAAATTGTTTGGCCAGTCGCTGCAGATTAAGTAGCAATGCGCAAAGTCCTACTCAATGATATATGAGAAGAATGAATTGCTCACGATACATCGTTCTAGCCAACTTCCCTATGGTCTAATGGAACAGCTCCCTAAGATAGCACAAAGCGTCTAAATGCCCTATAGAAGAAGCCAGACAGCTGGATAAAAGAACTGCCCCGTAAACGTCAGATTGTGTCTAACATTTACGGGGCAGTTCAAAACTGTCTACTTTTTCTTTATGATTGATTAATGATTCATTGAGGAATTTACTTTATCGGCCAATTCTTCTGCTTTTTCTGCAACATCATCACTATTAGCTTGCACAGCAGTATCTGCTTGGTCAGCACGTTTTTCTACCTGATCAGCAGCTTGTTCTACATTTTCGTCTACTGTTTCTTTCCAACCATCTGTCATATCTTTTACAGACCCAGCAACTTGCTCTGTTTTATCCTTTACACTTCCACGTAGCTTTTCTGTTGTTTCTTTCACCGTATCAGCAACATTGCTACTTTTTTCTGCAGCGACTTGCCGTAATTGATCGGTTTTTTCTTTCGCAGTTGAAGTTAATTCTGTTCCCTTCTCCATAACTGTTTCTGTCCATTCACTAGACTTATCTTTTAATGTTTCTACTTGAGTACCAATATCACTTCTTAATTCTTTACCGGATTTTGGGGCCATTAGCAGTGCAGTTGCTGCTCCTACTATACTTCCCACCACAACTCCAATCATAAAATTACCTGTTTTATTTGTATCATTCTGGTTATTTGCCATTTTATTTTCCTCCCTATTTTTAATGACTTCGCTCCCACTTCGGTGCAGGGATCGCCTTTTGAGAAGTCGATCTCTGTTTCCGTGAAGACTCATGTCTGCCTTTCTCACCAAACCATTTATCTTTTATTTCTTTAAATGCTGCTCCCCATTGAACTACTTGAGCAATTTTCTCTTGATTTCTATTCATTGATGATGAGATTGAGGTTGTCACCTTTTTAAGAGAATGGTTCAACTCCTGTACTGTTCCACCTACATCTTGGACCGCATTTACTACAGTATCCAATCTCTCGACTTTACCTTGAATATCTTCAGCAAGACTGTTCGTCTTATGTAACAACATGGTTGTCTCACCTGTTACCCCTTCAAGCTGTTTGTTAAGACTGTCTAATGTGTGAGTTACACTTGCCATCGTACCCTTTAATTCGTTTAACGTTCTCATCAAACTAATAACAAGGATAACAAAAGCAACCGCAATAACAGCCACACTTACATATAAAATTATAATCACGTGTCCAACACCTCCTATGTTCATTTGACTATACCCTTTGAAGTAATATTTAAACTTCTCCCCTAACTAAACTTCGTCATAAATAGATATAATTCCTGCTATTTCATAAAATTTATGAAAAAGGTCATATTTTGCTTAAGTTATGTTATTTCAACTCGATCTATTCAATTAATTATGTAGAATAACAATAAAAACCTGGAATTTGATCCAGGTCTTTATTTGATTTAACTCTTTTCGCTGAACAATTAGCTAAGCTAATAACGAATTACCGGGCGCCTTTTTGAGTTTTTCCATTCGGCCACTTATGTACGGACCGAATTTGGTCTAGGTTAGAACGGCGACACTAGGCCAGGAAATGTGCTAGTGCAAGGCGAAACAGCTGAATGTCAAACCTTTAGCCGTTCATCCATTATCATTGGGCCTTTTTCAATTGTTTTGCTAAGAAATCCTCATATTCCAGTTGAAATTTTTGAATGTCGCCAGCCCCCATAAACAATATAACAGCTTGATCATGCAAAGCTAATGGTGACGTATCTTTCTCGTCAAGGACTTCAGCCCCATCGATTTGATCACGTAAATCCTCGATAGTCAGTTTCCCATGATTTTCTCGGGCAGAACCAAATATATCGCATAAATAAACTTTATCTGCTTCACTTAAGCTTTCAGCAAATTCCTGTAAAAAAGTTTGCGTCCTTGTAAATGTATGTGGTTGAAACACCGCTACAACAGACTTCTCAGGATACTTTTGCCGGGCTGCTTGAATCGTTGCACTTATTTCTGCTGGGTGATGTGCATAATCGTCCACTAAAATCTGGTTCCCTACCTGCTTCTCTGTAAATCGTCTTTTTACACCTTTGAAGCTTAGGAACTGCTCCTTCAAAATATTGACATCAATGTCTTCATATTGACATAAAGCAATAACAGACAAGGCATTTAATACATTATGTTCGCCATATAAAGGTATTTCAAAATTTGCATAGAAATTGTTTCTAACATAGACATCAAAGGATGTACCGTTCGATGATGTTTGGACATTACGAGCTTGAAAATCATTTTCTTCTCTAAATCCGTAATATAAAACAGGTGCTTTCGCTTGGATCTTTTGCAAGTAATCATCATCCCCATAAGCGATAATCGCTTTGTTCACTTGCATCGCCATATCCTGAAATGCCGAGAACACATCATCAATATTAGTGAAATAGTCTGGATGATCAAAGTCAATATTGGTCATAATCGCATAATCAGGATGATAAGCTAGAAAATGTCTTCGATATTCACATGCTTCAAACACAAAGTAATCGGCATCCTTCACTCCTGAACCAGTTCCATCACCAATTAAAAACGACGTCGGTTTAGCCCCGCCAATCACATGGGCCATTAATCCTGTAGTCGATGTTTTCCCATGTGATCCTGTTATCGCAATACTTGCAAATTTTTCCAATAACTCTCCTAAAAAGGCATGATAACGAATTACTGGAATTCCTAACCTTTCTGCTTCTTCGATTTCTTCATGTGTGTCTGGGAAAGCATTCCCCGCAATCACTCTCATATTTGGTTTAATATTTTCACGATTAAAGGGCAAAATGGTAATATTTGATTTCTCTAAAGATGCTTGAGTAAAAAAGTACTTTTCTACATCCGATCCCTGAACATGATATCCCTTATCATGAAGAATTTGTGCTAGTGCGCTCATACCTGAGCCTTTAATACCTACAAAATGGTATAATGTCATTTTAGAACCTCCAACATACGTGTCTCTATTCTTATCATATGAACTAAAACCTAAATTGGCTAAATCTTTCTAAGAGCCAATAAAACAGATCTTAATTTTTCCAGTCATTAATGATTCATTTACTTATTAATATCCAACATTCACTAGGGTTGTATGTAATAAACCGACATGAATTTCATTTCCATTCCAACAGTATAACATTATTCACCTATCATGACCACACTACAAAAACACTCACCATCTCTGATGGAAAAAGCGATACATAAGCATGAGAATGCGTTGAAGAACAACAGCGTAAAGCTGTGCCTGCTGTTCTTACCCTTTTTTTGATGACGTAAAAAAGCTAATGCTGCAACAAAAAAGGTTAAAATTAACTATTTATTCATCTTGGATAATTTTACTTTCTGGAATGCATAAAGCGATCGACGCTTAGTCCCGGAGCAATCCAAGAAATTAAAAAATTTCATCTCCGGGTAAAAAGGAGTGACAAATCCACCCCTCCTCTAACTAGGTATATTGACTTACATCTTACAAAATAGATTCTTGTAAGGATTCCAACTCATTTTCAGTCATTAATACATCCCGTGGTTTACTGCCCTTCGCTCCTGAAATCACACCTTGCTGCTCCATCATATCAATCAATCTTGCTGCTCGATTGTATCCGATCCGAAATTGTCGTTGCAACATAGATGTTGAAGCACTACCTTGTTTAACTACAAATTCACAGGTTTCAAAATATAACTCATCTTCTTCCTCTTGGACCTGTGTTTTCTTTAATAGTTCTTCTTGCTCAAAAAGATAATCGGGATCACCTTGTGAACGAACATGTTCAATAACTCGGTCGATTTCCCCATCAGAAACAAAAGTTCCTTGAAGACGAACAGGTTTGGACGAGCCACTTCCCAAAAACAGCATATCGCCACGACCAAGTAATTTTTCAGCACCACTAATATCAATAATTGTTCTTGAATCAACCTGTGAGGAAACAGAAAAGGCAACCCTTGTTGGTACATTCGCTTTGATCAGACCAGTAATGACATCAACTGATGGTCTCTGTGTTGCAATGATCAAATGAATTCCACATGCTCGTGCCTTTTGCGCGATCCGACAAATTGACTCTTCAACATCATGTGGAGCCATCATCATTAAATCGGCCAGTTCGTCAATGATAATGACAATATAAGGTAGTTTTTCATGAAAGCGTCGATTTTCTTCAGCTAATTCATTATAACGACCGATATTCCGTACAGAAGTATGAGCAAATAATTCATACCTACGCTCCATCTCTTCAACCGCCCATTTAAGAGAAGCTGTCGCTGCTTTAACATCTGTAATAACAGGACTGACCAAATGTGGTATATGGTTATATGGCGCTAACTCAACCATTTTAGGATCGATTAGAAGCAATTTTAATTCATCAGGCTTTGCTTTATACAACAAACTAACCAAAATCGAGTTAATACAAACGCTTTTTCCTGAACCCGTGGCCCCGGCAATGAGTCCATGAGGCATTTTTTGAAGATCTGTTACGATCGGATTCCCCGAAATATCTAACCCAAGTGCAGCCGTTAATGGTGATTCAGATTTTATAAAAGTTGGATCACCAATAATTTCGCTTAATTGCACTGGCCTACTATCTTGGTTCGGAATCTCGATTCCTATCGTTCTTTTCCCAGGAATTGGCGCTTCCATCCGAATATCACGAGCCGCCATACTTAGCTTAATATCATCGCTCAAATTTGTTATTTTATTTACTTTTACACCCCGTTCAGGTTGAACTTCAAATCTTGTCACAGACGGACCTTGACTCACCTTCACGACCTGTGCCTGAACATTGAAATTAATTAGTGTTTCATTTAATAATTCCTTCTGTTCCTCAAGCCATTCTTCATTGTCAGCCTTTATAACAGGTGGACGTAAAAGCGATAAATCAGGATAATAATAAACCTCTTGAGATGCAGCTTGTTCATTCTCCACTAAACACTGATTTTCCTCACTTTCACGCACATGCGGTACGGTCTCTTTTTGAGAAGGGATATTTTCATTTTTAACTTGTAAGGAGCTTTTCCTATTTTCCCTTACTGGCTCCTCCAGCTGTTTTTCTTGTCTCTCGCGCCAGCTTTTCCGATCATTTTTCAACATAAGGACATTAAATGGCATAGCAGCACGAGTTGTTTCTCTTTTAGTAGGTCTGCTTATCTCTTCAGAAGGAGTTCCTCCGTGTTCCAATGACTGTTTAGCTTGTATTTCTTCTAAAGATTGCTCCACGATCGGATCCTCTTCTTTGATAAACAGGGGAGAGTCCATCTCTTCTATTGAAAGTTCTTCTCTTTCATCCTCTACAGGCTTAAGATCTGTGGACCTTTCCTCTATTTTCATCTCCGATGCAATATCCTTTGCCGTTTCTTCCGGACCTACCTCCTGCACGTCTTCTTTGATGAATAGCGGAGAGTCCATCTCTTCTATTGGATCCTCTTCCCCTTCATCCTTTACAAAGTCAAGATCTACGGACTCTTCCTCTGTTACAATCTTTGGTGCTTTATCCTTAACCGTTTTTTCCGACTCTGCCTCCTGTATTTCTTCTTTGATAAACAACGAGGAGTCCATCTCTTCTATTGAAGGCTCTTCTCTTTCATCCTTTATAGGCTCAAGATCTGCAAACTCTTCCTCTATGATAATTTTTGGTGTTTTATCCTCTAGCGTCTCCACATTTTTTTCCATTTGTGGTTCAGTTTCAGGATATATAAATGTTAATGGTATGACTTTTTCCTCAGTATCGGGTAAGGTCTCCCGCTTTATTTCATTCTCCGGTGTTTTCTTTAAAAAAGCATCCTGTAATTCATATTCTGTATTGTTCTTTTCAGGTCGTTGATAACCAAAAATAGGTGATGGTATATGTGTTGGACGAAAAGGTTGTTTAAGTTGACTTTTAACTTTTTTATTTTGCTTTTCTGCGACTTCTTCCTGATAGACCTTTTGCTTTGGAATTTCAGTTTCTCTTTTTGTTACGGAAGCTCTTTCGGACTTCCGATCATTTCTCTCTCTATATTCATTTTTAGGGGTTCCTTTATTTGGTGGAACTTGTTTGTCAGATGGATCTTGCATTAATGGAAAACGAAAATTACCTTTCGGGTATTGATAAGTCATCCTTGTTTCCATTGTTGACGAAGAGGTCTGACTTGAATTGTCCATTTTTCTAGGTTGTTCTTGTTCTTCATGCTCTTCTGATACAAATTTTGAAATAAATCTTTTAAGCCAGGACATCCTATCCCTCTTTCACTGTCATTTGTCTAGGTAATGCTTGTCGTGCCAGGCAATAACTTTATCCGGCCGCAGAGCAATCCTAAGATCAATCTTATACTTTCTTCCCTGCTAATTAAAGCACAAGCACCAATTTAATTCGCTTCTCCGCGTACTAACCGAAAGCAATTACCCAAATTTTTCTAGCTTATTTTAAAAAATATGCCTGTACCATTATAACAAATCTCACGCATAAAAATTGAGGAAAAAGGAACATTATAAAAGAATCACATTAATAAGGAGGTTTTCAAGTGAAGATTGTTCAATCGATTGCTGTTGCCGGCATCGCTTCCATGATGCTTATGGGTTGTGGAGCAAATGATAACAATAAAGATCAGGTCGCAGATAATAATAACGGGCCTCTTGATGTTAATTACGATACGCGTAATACACGTGATTGGGATAACACAAGAAATGACCTTACCTATAGAAATAATGGAAATCAAGATGGTTACGGCGCGACGGGCGTTCGCAATGATACTCGTGATCATGTTGGCGATAATGACAATAATGATCGACACGTCGATGTAGCTGATGATATTGCGGATCAAGTATCAAAGTTAAAAGAAGTTGACCGTGCTTATGTACTCACAACAGGTAAAAATGCTTATGTAGCCGTAAAATTAACTAATGATCAAAATGACAAGCTAAGCAATGATGTTAAAAACAAAATTGCTGATAAAGCTCGAAAAGCTGATCGCAATCTAGACAATGTGTTTGTTTCTGAAAACCCGGATTTCTTCGGACAAATGCGCGGATATCGTGATGAACTGAATAATGGTAACCCAGTTAGTGGCTTCTTTGATCAATTTTCCGATACTGTAGAACGCGTTTTCCCATCATCAAGATAAAAAGGGACTACGTTTTACAAATAATCTCTTAGAAGCTTGATAAGGAAATTGATATGGCAAGGACTAGGCAAAGAATCAGCACAAATATAGTGACATAAGGGCTGGATCCGAGACTAGCCAAAAACAGCCGACCGAAGCAATGGTCTTTGCAATGGTCGGCTGTTTTTTCAAAAGAATATGCCGATAATGACCAATGCCCCTAAGATAAAACCACCGATCGTACCAATGATCTCTTTGTCTAAAAACTTGCGAGGCTGAGGTGTAAAATATTTTATATCTTCAATGTCTGTCTCTAATTTTTTAACCGTTTCTTGTAAAGATTTTATTTCTTGAAGTAATTCCGTTGCCTGTCCTGTTGAAATCACATTTTCTTCCTTGATTGTGATTTCATTCTTCTCCTCCATACATTTCTCCCCCTTTTGTTTAAATCCATAATTAGCTAAAAGTTCTGTCTATTTTTTATGAACGCTTTTCTGGCAGTTGAATGACAATTCCCTGTACTACTCGAATATTCTCGTCCTCTCGCTCTTCTTCCTTTCCCCAACGTATAATTAAAAAGAAAAGAGCTGTTCCATATCCAATTAATTGGAGGAATTTTAATGTCACCCCAGCGAGCTGTTGGTCGATAATTCCATTCATATTAGAAAAAAGTTGATATGACTCAGTTGTATAGACTGAATAATGAGCGGACGACATGCTGAGGATTAAGTAAATCCCAAGCGGCATTAATAAAAGAGAGTTTAGAAATACGTAGGCAACTCGTACAAAATAAGAAAAGTTCCCCACGTTTTTTACTGGGGCAATAATTGTCCACCACATAAGCAAAGCCGCTACTGCTAAAATTAATTGAAAAGCCCATGATAATAAATTATGCTTATGAATTTCATTAAAAAAAGCTGGAAGCAAATAAAATGATACAAGACCATTAAAAATTAAAGCAGCAATCCACGGGTGAGCAAATATTTGCATCCCTTTTCGCAACCGATGCCCCCAGAAATACCTTTGCAACATAGGAGCTGGCAAACTTAGAACAAATAACGGAATGACTCCAAAATAGATGATGGCCAGCCCAAAAACATGGGCAATAAATAGAAAATCATTGCCGATTATTCTTAATGGGCTACCTTTAACAATATACAATAGAGTCATGCTAACGAGATAACAAAATAAGTGCCTTTTTATTGCATTTTCCCCTGTCGTTTTTATGACTTTTTTATAATATAGCCATGTCAAAAGAATAAGAAGCATGAACAAGACTGGATTCCATAATTTATACCACGGATATAGGGAATAAAGTTCTGTAAACAAGTTATTCGCTCCTTCTCCTACATGCAAATGAATACGTTTTATACTTTCCTAAGCTTCTAATTCTTATTCTAACATAAAAACAGGTAAGCGCATTCCTCTTTCAAATACTCCCCCAGTGATGGCTATAATTGCTACTTGGAAAAAGATACCATATGACAATCTAAAACGACTACTAAGATGGATTTTTCCCTAGTACAACAATGAGGAAGGTGGCAATCGGTCCTAATAATAATGAAAGTAAAAACCAGCCCAAGCCACTTCTGTTTTTACCTTGCGCTAATCCCGCATTAATTAATGCTAATGTTCCCCAACCAACAAAATAACCTTCCATCCTTCTCTCTCCCTTTCCATTTTCTTTTCTTTATTTGCTACCTTCAAAAGCTACACCAATGCCAATTCCCAGTGCTAAACCGATCCCAATATTCCCTAAAGCTGTTCCGAATGCCACCCCAATCGCTATCCCTATGGCAATACCAGTCCCACGAAACTTTTTCTTTTTGTTTTCATCAGTCAAATGCCTCTACTCCATTCTTCATTTATTCACGTTTAAATCCTTACTAAAACATACGATCAAGAAGCAAAAAGGATTCAAATCGCTATTCCAGGGTATGCTATATGTAGTACAAACATAAAAAATAAAAACCAAAATGATTATCTAGCAGGTTCAACTTAGGGGATCAACCATGACCACACTAAAAACCGCCAGAGCTAGGAAAGACTGACTAGGATTCCAAATGTAACATTTAAGAAATCGATCAACTAAAGCTTGTCTATTGATGAATATCGTTAAACAACTGGTTTGCAAATTCACTTTTTCAGTGTATACTATTCATAACAAATCATAAAATAAAAAAACCATTTCAATGCTGGACACATCGAAATGGCTAGTAGCAGATTCCCATATGGGGTCAGCACACTAACAAGCGTACTAAAACCGCCAGAGCTGGGAAACTCAAAGGGCGGTTTTAGTCTTTTTTATGAAATGACAGAATCGCAATGATTAGGATTCCAAATGCAAGCATTAAGGAAATCGATTCATACACTGTCATACGGCATCACCCCCCTCCGATTTGGAGGTACAATGTGCCGACCGCCCTATGGTCTGCTAGTCTTTAGTATAGCATAAAGATAAGCATTGTTTTCAAAAAAAGATGTCAAGGCTTTCATTTTTTCTTGATTTATGAGAGGATTCATTCTCCAATCTTCAAAACCTTATTATTTAGGGCTGTGGCCAGAATCGCCTCATGTGTTTTGTTCCATCCTTTATAAAAGTCCGCCACATCAATCGGATTAATGAAAATTCTTCGATTTGATTCATATTTCCCCTCAAATGGAAGTAACTCTGTAAGATCCATTCGATAAAACACCTGGTAACCGATTATTGGATAAGGACTCTTCTCATTCCATAGGTCATTTTCAGAATGATTTACCTCTATAACGCCCAGAAGGGTACATACTCCTTTGGCATATGCCTCTTCCATTACTTCACGCTTCACACATTCTTCAGGGGTTTCTCCAGCTTCGAGATGCCCACCAGGGAAATCCCATCCCCTTTCTTTCAAATCCACGATAAGAAGTTGCTCATGATCAAAGCAAAAAGCGTGAACACTAGTAATTAACTTTCTTTCAGGAAGTTCGGTAGTAGATAGCCAACTAAGCTTGACTCTTCCCCCCCAATCGACATAAGAAACTGCCATCCTTTATCATCCTTTCTTGTAAGGACCACCTTAAGAATAGGAAGCTTGAATAAAATCTATAATCGATTCGATCACTTCAGTTTCCCAATGATAGGAATTAAATGTATGGTCTCCCCCTTGGATAGTATGTAATTTTGCTTGGTCCCCGTAGCATTTTTCGATATACAAATTGGATACTTCATATGGAACAGCCTCATCCTTTGTTCCATGTATAAGCAGGACTTTTCCTTTATAGGCTTCAGCTCGATTCCAGACATCCAATGTCTCCAGATCCTCATTAAAAGCAGAACCAACCAAGTTTCCCCCATGATCATATGCATCATGACTCTCAATATAAGCTGTTAATTCTCTCCTACGTTCCATTGATGTTTTAATGGTTCCGGCAGGCGCCATTAAAATCAGTCTTTCCACTTGATCGGCTAATTCCCCAGCCAATAAACTAGCCACTAATCCTCCCATACTAAATCCTAAAATGATCAATCGTTTTTCATCAACTCGCGGGTGCGCTTTCACAAAGTCAAAAATAGTCTTTGCCTCTTCCACTTCCTTACTTACTGTCATATCTTCAAAATTCCCGTCGCTTTCCCCACTCCCAAGAAAATCGAAGCGAAAACTAGCAAATCCTTTCGCCTCCAACGAGCGGGAGATTTTCAGAAACATCCGGTGGGACTCCAATTTATGTCCTGTAAATCCATGAAATAAAATAACAGCAGGTAACTTCTCTCCTTCTGGAATATGTTCCATCCCTCTTAATTGCATGCCTTTATGAGTAATCGCTACAGCTTTTTGCATTGAATAATTCCTCCCTTATTTCCATAATATGCTTCTATGAATCTTTTAGCCTCTTTATTTCTTTCTCCTATTGAGCTCACGAGCTAGTATGGATGGTTGCCATTTGTTCTCTTGTGCCCACCATTTGCTTATTTCTTCTGCGGATAAATAAGAAAGACGAATATAATAATAATTGATATATTCGATTATAGCAAAAGCAAAAAGAAAGCATCCCCAATAGACTCCCTTTGACTGGGCAAGGAGATGAATGATCAGCAAAATGCTTCCGATTGTGATCAAACCAAGATTTGCCCAATTGAAGATGGTAAATAAATGTATTTGCTTGCGGTTTAAGGATGAATATAACCCTAATCGCGTCTTTCTCCATTTTAAATACCAATACAAACTTCCTTGTAATAGAATAAGTTCCAATACAATAAACATATACAAGGGAAAGCCAGTTAAATAGGGGTTCACCCAATTATGTTGAGCAGAAAACCAGCCCCATAATAAGGCGAATAATAAAGCAGCAGTTAATTCCCCTGTAAATAAGTTCCATAATCTTCTCTGTACTTTTTTTATCATTGCTATCTCCTAAATTTTCGAAACTTTAATTTGTTACCATTCTGTAATTTAATAATTATAGCAAAATATTGAAATTTAGCCTATGATGGAAATATAAGTAAATTTATGGGAGGTGATGGAAATTGGGTACCTTAAGACAATTCAATTTTTCGCGTTCCAGTACACTTCGGACATTAGAAAAGATTAATGAGAATAAATGGGGACAACAACCAGAGGGATTTTCCAATACTATTCTTTGGAATGCCGGTCATATTTTTGCCGTGACAGAAATTTTATTAAGTAAGGCAGATTCAAGCTATACGATCAGACAACCGGAATGGACTGCTTTTTTTGCTCCAGGCACTAGTCCGACAGATTGGTCTGTTCCACCACCTAGTTCTAAAGATATTCTCGAGGCTTTATGGGATCAGAAAACGAGAATAAGAGAAGACTTTTTCGGGAAAACAAGCCAACCTGCAGCTGAATCCTTTTCAATTGGTTCCCATTTGATGGATACGACTTCTAGTTTGATCCAATTTGCAACATGGCACGAAGGAACACATCTAGGGATTATTCAAGCATTGGACAAAATAATTATGATTAATTAATCCCAGAAAAACCTACATAATTTAACGCCCAACAAACTCCTCAGCCAAGCATTAGAGGAGTTATTTATCATGGGGATATTGATTCAATTTTGTCTTCCATCCCCTCAGTGATAAGCACCTCACGACCATAAAAAATAGTTGAATCAATTTCAAAATAGTGATTTTAGCATCAAATCCGAACGTTGTTGGTTACGCTTCAGGTGGGCGCTTTCCCGGAGGCCTGCAGGTATCCAGGTTACTTAGGCGTTGCAACGTACAAGGCCATTTTTTCTATTTAGTGAATGACCCCTCCTTAACACCCTTTCGGGTTGTTTGAAGAAGGGGCTTCCTGTTTCATGAACCGTCGCATAATGGGGATGTACCAATATGTCTTACACAGTCTCCACAGGCGTAGATTTTACTGTTCGGACATAACCTTGCCCTACAGTTATAGTTATTCCGTTTATGGTAAGTAACTCATCTAATCCTTTTTGTAAGATGTTTCGACTAGCATTATGGTCACGATCAAGTATCGTTCCGCATTTTGGACAAATATGCGTACGAATCGAAAGCGACTTTTTCACTCGATTGCCACAACGGGAGCAATCTTGTGAAGTGAATTTTGGTTCTACTTTGATCAGAATCCCGCCATTTCTTTCGCATTTGTATGCAAGCATGTTTCGAAACATGCCCCAACCTGCGTCCGATATAGATTTTGCTAACTTTCTGTTCCGAATCATGTTGCGTATACGTAGATTTTCCACGGCAATCACCGAATAGTCCTTCGTCAAGTTGTAGCTTAGTTTATGAAGAAAATCTCTGCGTTGGTTCTCCACTTTCTCATGTAGTTGACGAACTCGTTGTACCTGCTTGATATCGTTCGCTGAGCCCTTTTTCTTTTTGGAAAGCCTCCGCTGCGTTTTCTTTAATTGCTTTTCCTTTTTACGAAGAAATCTTGGATTTTCATGTTCTAGTCCATTCGAAAGAACGGCATATTGATTGATTCCAACGTCAATACCGATTGCGTTATGGATATCCCAAGCCAAAGTAGTTGGCAGCGCTTGTCCTTCGACACAGAAAATAGCATACCACCTATTCCCTTGACGTTTGATCATCAGTTGCTTGATTGTTCCTTCTAGTGGTCGATGAAGCAGAATATCTATTTCTCCTAACCTTGTATTGTATAATTTGCCATTGCCGGAAAAGGACATCGCCATTCGGTTCCCTTTCTTGTTGAATCCGAATTGAGGGAATGTCATACTCGTATACTCTTTATATTTTTTCTGTTTTGGGTATCTAGCGTCATTGCGAAAAAAATTCTCAAATGCTTTTTGTAATCGCACAAATACTTCTTGAAGTGGTTGGGAAGGCATTTCTTTTAGAATGGGATATTTCTTTTTATCCACTGTTAATTGTTTTTGCATGTCATAACGGTTGTAATTTTTCTTGTTTTGTTTATAACGGCGCTCTTTATCCAAAAGGGCAGAGTTGTAAGTTTGACGGCAGTATTGAAGCCAACGGTCGAACGTTTCTTTTTGTTTTTCTGTTGGGAAAAGCTCATATTTTTGATTAACCAACACGGCCATCACTTTCTCTGCTATATCTAACTCTATTATAGAACATTCGTTCCATAAACGAAAGCCCTTTCTCTGACTTGCGCCAACCGAAATTCATCTCCCCCTTATCGTTGGGCTGCGCCCTTCACACGATTGAAGAGGGGGACTTCTTTCGGAAGTACGTTAAAAAGAGATTGGAAAACTTAATATTTTTTCCCAATCTCTTCTTTGTTATCATTTTACAATCAATACAGGGCATTCAACCCGTTTTGCAACTTTATGGCTAACACTACCAAGTACCATTTCTTGTAAACTATTGAGCCCACGACTTCCAACAACTACTAAATCACAAGCTTGCTTGTTAGCATATTCGACAATAGCAGGTCCTGGATCACCATGCAACATAGTTGTTTTATATTTAACGCCTTCTCTACTAAAGTATTCTTCAATTGGAAGTATTTTTTGACGTCTTTCAAATTCTAACACTTCAGGGTCTTTACTATGAAGGACCTCAGATTTAGCCTTAGAATAATCCATTACAAAAACAATTTCAACTTCTACATTTTTAGCTAAGATCGCTATTTTTAAGGTCTCTCCAGCTGCGCGTAGCGAGTATTCAGATCCATCTGCTGCTAGTAAAATTCTATTATACACGTATTACTCCTCCTCTAAAGTGAAACTCACACATCCACTTTACTATGGATGGCCAAGCGTTTGACTAGATTCGAACTCGGTTTATTCATACCGGTTAACTGGACGTTCTTACCACTTTCTTCCAATTTTAATACAATTTTATCAATGGCAGCAACCCCAGAGTCATCCCAAACATGCGCTTGGCTAAAGTCAATGACAATGTCTTTCTCGGGAGTTTCCATATCAATAGAATCGACTAATTCCTCAACAGAAGCAAAGAAGACTTGTCCGCTAATCGTATAAATACGCTTAGTATCTTTCTTCGTTGAGCTGATTTTTAATTTTGAAATCTTTGCCACAAAGAAAACAGCACTCAAAATCACACCAGCTATTACCCCTTTGGAAAGATCCCCAGTAGCGACGACCGTGATGACCGTTACAACCATTACAATCGAATCTGTGATCGGTGTCTTGCGAAGGTTTTTCAATGCAGCCCAATCAAATGTCCCAATGGAAACCATGAACATAACACCAACAAGGGCTGCCATTGGAATTTGCACAACCACGTTTCCGAGCACAAGAATTAAAAACAAAAGAAAGGCTCCTGCCACAAAGGTTGACAATCTCCCTCTACCACCGGATTTCACGTTAATAACAGACTGACCAATCATCGCACAACCGGCCATTCCTCCGAAAAAACCGGTGACAATATTAGCGATTCCCTGCCCTCGTGTCTCACGGTGTTTATTACTTGTTGTATCGGTCATATCATCTACAATCGAAGCCGTTAATAATGATTCCAATAGCCCGACTAAGGCAAGCGAAAGTGAATAAGGAAAGATGATTTTCAATGTTTCCAAATTAAAAGGGATATCAGGGATTAGAAAAGTAGGTAAAGCGGATTTTAAATTCCCCATATCGCCGACAGTCCGTACATCACTCTTCGTTAGAATGGCAATGAGCGTAATCACAATAATCGCTACCAATGGTGAAGGTACGGCTTTTGTGACTTTTGGAAATAAATAGATGATCGCTAAGGCTCCGACCACCATTAAATACATCGGCCATTTTTCACCGACAAAATGATCAAGTTGGGCCATAAAGATGAGGATTGCTAAGGCATTAACAAAACCTATCATGACAGACCGTGGAACATACTTCATAAATCTTGCTAATTTAAAAATACCAAATACAATTTGCAGTACCCCTGTTAAAATCGTGGCCGCGAGTAAATACTGTAATCCATGATCTGCGACAAGCGAAACTGCCACTAAGGCCATCGCACCTGTTGCAGCTGAAATCATCGCAGGTCGGCCACCAGCAAAAGAAATCACCACTGCCATTGTAAAGGAGGCATACAACCCAACCATTGGGTCCACACCAGCAATAATGGAAAAGGCAATGGCTTCTGGGATTAGAGCCAGAGCAACTACAATCCCTGACAAAATATCCCCTTTCACATTCCCAAACCATTGTTCTTTTAGTGAATATGTTTTCAAACAAACACCTCGATTATATTTTTTATTCGACTTTGAACTCTCATCAAAGTCAAGCCATCCAAAATTCTATCATAATCACTGACTTTGACAAGCATTTTTTGCTTATTTATGTATGAATTGTAGAAATTTTTCTAAAAAGCGGGACTTTTTCATTTCTAATGATAATCAATGTAAAATTTGTTTAATCTATAATGAGAGAATGATCAATCCAAATTTAGCGATGAAATATCATGTCACTGATGTTTTCTCATTTGAACATTAGCTAAAAATAGAAACAAGTGGAGAAAACGAGTTGTTTTCTCCACTTGTTTAGATGGCTCTAAAAAATTTAATTTCATATTATGAGTGAAATGCCTGTCCAATTTCATAAGCATCTGCTTCAAGCACTAGGATCCCTTTTTCTTGGGGAGCATTAGGCAGATCCAATTCTTTCGCTGAACAAATCATTCCACTTGATGGTACGCCGCGCAATTCTGCATCTTTAATGACCATTCCGCTTGGCATAACAGCTCCGACTTTCGCCACTACTACTTTTTGTCCAGCATCGACATTTGGTGCACCACAGACTATTTGTAATTCCTCTGTTCCCACATCGACTTTACAAATGCTTAATTTATCGGCATTCGGGTGTTTCTCTTTTTCCTTTACAAATCCGACAACAAATTTTGGTGTGAAATCTGCCTCAAGCTGTTCATCAAAACCATTTTTCATGATTGCTGCATTCATTTTTTCAACAAGCTCTTCATTTAGTTCCACTTGACCATTAGCTTCCACTTGCACATACTGAGAAGCATGAAAGAGGTTAAAACCGCTTGTTTCCTTCGTCTTTTCATCAAAAATTCGCGCCACATCACCTTTTCTTTCGAATGTTGGATGCTCACAATCTCGAATAGCGATTAATAAAGTGTCACCAATCCCTTTTAAATTATAAAAAACATTCATTTATTCCTTCTCCTCTTCCTTTGACTTTTTTTGGTCTTGAGCCAATATAAAAATCGGCGCTAATTTTCCTTCTTCATATGTAAAGGATAAGGCCGTAATTGGCACTTTACCAGAAGTAAAAAAGCTCATCGTCAGTTCTGATAAAATGTCATAGCCAGTAGCATTACGAATATCCCCGATGATTAATACATCTTGGTGTGGAACAGCAACAATCATATCCCCTTCAATTGTTTCTGCTTTTTCTTGTAAAAACTTTTCATTTAAGATGCGACTGGCATCATAGCCATCATTTGTATTCAAGAAATAAAAATCGTTTCCACGCAATGTATCTTTTTTTAACTTCACAGGAAGGGAACGAACATTAAAACGAGCGATTTCTCGAACCTTTTGTGGATCAAGCCCTTCTTTTTCAATTAATTGTTCATCTAAAAGACGATATGTCTTACCAAGATCGAGCGCATAATAAATTCTTGTCTCTGCTGTATGATCATCCGTCAGAAATAACGCTCCACTTTCCGTTTCTTTCGGAAATGAAGTTGAACGAATGACAGGATAAATTTTCTTCTCCTGGCCAGCCACTTCTTGGTCCTTGCCCATTACTTTAAGAGCCTCTTCCACATAATAAACCACTTCATCGATAGCTGTATCTTTACGCTCATGCCATTTCGCAACCAAAGGAGATAAAGCAATTTCCATTCCTTTGCCTGTATCTTCACTCTCAACACGCACTGTTTCTGTCTCTCGATCATATTTAAGGTGACGCCCTGGCCGTTTGAGACGTTGTTCCAATTCTCTTCTCATTTTCTTTTCATCCATTTTCACACCACTCCCCTCCTTTGGGAAATTACACTAATGTTTATTTTACACAAAATGGGCCAGAGTCTCAAAATTTGAGGATGATGAATTCTTAATCTTAGTGACATCTTTTCGCTAGTCGTTATGAGCAGATTAAGATTCAATATACTGTCTGACGAAAAAACCTGCACCCTATGTTCAAGGAGTACAGGTTTTCTTTCTTCATTATTCCGCAAGTCCATTGATAAAGTCTTCAATTTCTTCTAATGTTTTCCGATCTTTGCTGACGAAGCGACCTGCTTCTTCACCATTATGGAAGGCAAGGAAGCTTGGGATTCCGAAGATGTCCAATTGACTACAAAGATCGATAAATTGATCACGATCCACATAGATAAATGTGTATTCTGGGTAGTCTGCTTCAAGTCTTGGTAAGAATGGGTCAATAAATCTGCAATCTGGGCACCAATCAGCAGAGAACATAAAGATTGTGCGCTCTTCCTTTTTCAGTTGATCAAATTGTTCCATTGATTGTAGTTTTTCCATTTTTTATTTCCCTCCAGTATTGATTAGCATTTGGCCTGGTTTAATCCAGCCCAATTTTCTCATTACTTCTGATAAACATAAGCTTATCACAGCTGGAGCCAAAATATGCAATACAATGACTTGGATTAGCACTGCTACGGAAAAACCCATCGTTTGGAAGGTCATAATTTGACCTACAAATCCACTTGTTCCCATTCCAGCTCCTGCTGCATTACTTGTCATCGGCCAAATCGTCGTTGCAAAAGGTGCGATGACAATCCCAGCAACTGTTGGTGGAATTAAAATCAAAGGGTAGCGAATAATATTTGGCACTTGAAGCATTGACGTACCCATTCCAATCGCTAATAATCCTCCTAACTTGTTCTCTCGATAGCTGGAAACGGCAAATCCGACCATTTGAGCGCAACAGCCAATCGTCGCTGCGCCTGCCGCTAAACCACTTAAATCAAGCATAAGCGCGATGGCTGCACTTGAGATTGGCGCTGTTAAAGCAAGGCCCATTAACGTCGCTACAAGAATCCCCATTAAAATCGGCTTTTGCTCAGTTGCCCAAACAATCCAGCTGCCGAACACAGTTAAAAATTTTCCAATCGTCGGACCAATAAATTTTGCGACAAGAAAACCTGTGAAAATCGTCACAAAAGGAGTCACAATAATATCCACCTTTGTTTCCTTACTAACGAGCTTTCCTATTTCAATCGAAATAAGTGCTGCAAGATAACTCCCTGCCGGCCCTCCCCCAAGCGCTGCACCTGCGGCACCAGTAGCAACCGCTGCAAAGATCACAAGTGGGGGTGCTCCAAGTCCAACTGCAATCGCCGCTCCAATTGCCGGTCCCATTAGATCCATCGCCAGCTGACCCATTTCTACAAAAAGTGGCCAATGTAGTTGTTCGCCAATTGTTTTTATGATTAAACCAATAATGAGAGACGAAAAAAGCCCTAAGGCCATATAACTCAAGGCATCCACTAAATATGTTTTAACTGAGATCCGTACACCCTTCTTTTCTAAAAAACTCATCTCCCTGACCCCCTTGTCAACCATTATACTTAACTAGTGTAAAGACACTTTACATTTTTGTCTATCTTTTTTTAAATATTTTTCTCTAAAGGGGGTAATAAAGATTTTCATTCCCCTTCATGTACACTAAAAAGGGACCCTGCTAGAGGTCCCTACGTAAATCATTATTGTATTGAACTGGAACGAACAATCTCCATTAAGTTTTTTGCATCTTCCGATACATTCTTAACAGCTGATTCTGTCGTTGCTTTTGTTCCACCAATCCCAGCGGTCACTTCATATGTCTCTTCCTCTTCGATTTCGGTAATGACTAGATAACCAAAGCGTTGATCTTTTGTAAAAGTTTGATTAACGATCAAAGGCTGATCAGTGTCAAGTAAGAGATTATATAAAGCTTGGCTATCTTCTTTCTCATTTGGATTATAAAAAAGGATATATGGATGGTCCCTTTTATCAAGAATAATATTATTAGGTTTATCATCCTTTATGGAAATATCGGCAGGCAAATAGAATTCAATCGACTGGATCTCTTGGTTTGCCACTTCTGGCTCTCCATTGAAAGCCTTTTCGGCCTGTTCCACAGCTTTGTCCTGTTCTGTTTCAATAGATGCTCCACAAGCGGCAATGAATAGCATACTAAAAATGATGATTGAGCCAGTCATTGCTTTTTTAAACATTTTGTTTCCCCCTAAATCTAAATATGTGTTCAAAAAGGATATATTGGCTAAAGACTAATATCTGCTAAATGCCCTTTTGTGTAGTGATATGCATAAACAAAAATTTTTCATAAGTCCTAATCACCAACTACAGCAAATAAACTAATTTTTTGAACAACCTCTAAAATTCTAGTTCTATCATACTATTTGTAAAAATACGTTGACAACCCCTGCGCTGGAAATTCCTTTTGAAGGCATAGCTGCCAAGAAACTGCTAAAATGGAATTTATATCTTAAAGGAGGGATTCAGTATGAGATTAACCGTTTATCTTGCCGGTGAGATTCACAGTGAATGGCGATCAGACATTAAGAAAAAGGCGGAAGCATTAAATCTACCAATTGATTTCGTTGGGCCCATGGAAGATCATGATCGATCAGATGATATCGGTGAAGAAATACTTGGTTCACAGCCAAATGCTATTTTCCATGATGCTGCCGCTTCTAGTTTTAATAACTTGCGCACAGAAGTCTTATTAAAAAAAGCAGATATTGTCGTAGCCCTTTTCGGGGAAAAGTATCGACAATGGAATACTGCGATGGATGCAAGTGCAGCCATATCGATGAATAAACCGCTTATTTTAATACGGCCAGAGGAATTACATCATCCATTAAAAGAGTTGTCAGAGAAAGCGAATGTAACAGTTGTAAATGTAGACCAAGCTGTGAAAGCTTTATCTTATATTTTTGAATAAGCGAATAGGTCTTTCCGACCTTTTAAAAACGGAAGTAACTTTTCTTTTGCTTTTTTGCACAATATTATGTTACGCTAATTTGCAATCGAATATATTCCTTCGGGGCAGGGTGAAATTCCCTACCGGCGGTGATGAGCAATCATGCTCTTAGTCCGTGACCCGGATGCTTTTGTATAGGCGGAAGGTGGATTTGGTGGAATTCCAAAGCCGACAGTGAAAGTCTGGATGGGAGAAGGAGAATTGAACAAAGTCTATTTTTCTATGCGTTTTTTACGCATTTATTCAGAAGTTTTCTGTTTTATTAGTATCGTTCAAAATGGAAGTAAAAAGTTCCTCTATTTTTTGAATGGCTGCTAGTAGGAAACTCTGATAGTCATGTGTAGACCGATGTTTATTTAAACATGTCTAAAAGCCCCGCTACTATGTTTGCGGGGCTTTTTTATTTTCATTCGTTCGTAAGGAATACAGATATTGGAGTGTTGACAGGTTGTGTTAAAGGAAAATTATATGGAGTTAGCCTTATCTTTAGCGCGCACAGTTGCGGGTCAGACATCACCTAATCCCCCTGTAGGAGCGGTTGTCGTGAAGAACGGTCAAGTCATCGGTATGGGCGCACACTTAAAGGCCGGTGAGGCTCATGCAGAACAGATAGCCCTCCAAATGGCTGGAGACGAGGCTCGTGACGCAGATCTATATGTTACTTTAGAGCCTTGCGCTCATACTGGAAAAACGCCTCCATGTGCTGATGCCGTAATAGCTTATGGGATTAAACAAGTATGGATTGCAGCTCAAGATCCCAATCCACTTGTTGCAGGTAAGGGGATCCAACGCATGCAAGATGCCATGATTCAAGTGGATGTTGGCCTCTGCAGACAAGAAGCTGCCCAACTATATGCACCATTTTTTCATTATATTCAAACAAAACAACCTTACGTTACGATGAAAATAGCAATGACATTAGACGGAAAGATAGCAACAGCAACCGGAGATAGTAAATGGATTACAAGTAACGAAGCACGACTTGATGTTCATTTACTTCGCGCTACACATGATGCGATTTTAGTCGGTGTGCAGACGATTCTTCACGATGACCCCCTTCTCACCACCAGATTGCCCCAAGGTGGAAAAAATCCTATTCGAGTCATTTTAGATACACATTTACAAACACCAACCAACAGTCAAGTTATCCAAAACGATGAAGCCCCAACGTTCATTTTTTGTGGACAGCAAGCATCAAGCAAAAGACAACAACAGCTTGAACAAGGAAGCCATGTTAAAGTCGTCCGCTTAGCAACTGAGAAAATTTCTGTTTCTGAAGTTTTAAAAGCATTAGCGAAACACAATATTATGACGTTGTTGGTTGAAGGTGGAGCAACGATACATGCTACCTTTTTAAGCGCCAAAGCTATGCAAAAGGTCATCGTCTATGTTGCACCCAAATTATTAGGAGGCAAATCCTCCCTCTCGTCCATTACAGGAGAAAATCCTCTTACCATGTCAGAAGCCTATCCTTTCACATTTGAAAAAGTGGAAATGATCGGGCCCGATATCAAAATGACAGCTTTACCAAAAGGAAGTGAATCAAATGTTTACAGGGATCATTGAAGAAATTGGTACTATTGCTCATATTCAAGCCCGGCCACAGTCTCTAAAGTTGGAGATTACGGCTCATACTATTTTGCAAGATATCGAATTAGGACACAGTATTGCTGTGAACGGTGTTTGCTTAACAGTCACTCATTTTTCCTCTGACCATTTTAGCGTAGATGTGATGCCAGAAACGTTTCACACTACCTCTTTACAAAGGTTAAAAACCGGCAGTGATGTCCATTTAGAACGGGCTCTTTCGCTTCAAGATCGGCTTGGTGGCCATTTCGTTACAGGGCATGTGGACGGCTTGGCAGTTGTTCATTCAAAGTATGAGGTCGAAAATGCCTTATACATGACACTCAGAGTTCCTGATGAATGGAAAAGGTATTTATTGCCGAAAGGCTCCATTGCATTGGATGGCACTTCGTTAACAATTTTTAAAGTGGAAGACAATCAGGTAACCATTTCCCTGATTCCCCATACTCAAGAGAAAACAGTATTAGCGAACAAAGAAATTGGGGATGTAGTTAATTTGGAATGTGATGTATTGGGAAAATATGTGGAGCAGATGGTATTTCAAGCCAAGGGAAAGCAGCAGAGTTTAACAAAAGATTTCTTGCAACGTAATGGATTTTTTTAAGGAGATAGGTGACAAATATGTTTGATTCGATAGAAGAAGCTATAACCGACTTACGAAAAGGAAAAGTTGTGATTGTTGTGGATGATGAAGATCGGGAAAATGAAGGAGACTTTATTGGTTTAGCAGATCTTGTCACCCCGGAAATGATCAATGTAATGGCGAAGTTCGGAAGAGGACTTATCTGTGTTCCTATTACAGAGGAAAAAGCGCAACAACTTGAATTAAAATTAATGACTGATCAACCTACAGAAGGTTATGGAACAGCCTTTACGATTAGTATTGATCATGGTTCAACCCATACAGGTATTAGTGCGTTTGAACGAACAAAAACGATCGAAGCAATGGTGAAAACGGAGGCAGTCGCACAAGATTTTGTCCGACCTGGCCATATTTTTCCCCTTATCGCGAAAAACGGCGGTGTATTACAGCGTAAAGGACATACAGAAGCTGCCGTCGATCTTGCTAGATTAGCAGGATATTCTCCGGCTGGAGTGATTTGTGAAATTATGAAAGATGATGGGACGATGGCACGTACACCAGATTTACAGCTTATGGCAAAGGAAATGGGCCTTAAACTCATTACGATCCAAGATCTGGTGGATTACCGAGAACAACAAGAGTCCTTCATCATTCGTGAAACTGAAATTAATCTGCCAACAGAGTATGGCCATTTTCGACTAGTTGGTTATTCTGAAAAGTTAACAGGCCAAGAACATCTTGCCCTTATAAAAGGTGACCTGCATACAGATGAACCGATATTGACACGTATTCATTCTGAATGTTTGACAGGTGATATCCTCGGTTCCTACCGTTGTGATTGTGGCCCCCAACTTCATGCTGCACTTAAGCAAATAGAAAAAGAGGGACGCGGGATACTGCTGTACATGCGACAAGAGGGCCGTGGAATCGGCTTGATCAATAAATTAAAAGCATACAATTTACAGGAACAAGGATTTGACACAGTGGAAGCCAATGAAAAATTAGGCTTTGCAGCAGATTTACGTGATTATCGACTAAGTGCAGAGATTTTAAAAGATTTAAATGTGCAGAACGTAAGATTGTTAACAAATAATCCAAAGAAGATTGCTGGTTTAGAAGAGCATGGATTAAATATTAGCGAACGTGTTCCAATCCAAATGCCATTAAAGGAAGAAAATCGCCAATACTTACAAACAAAAAAAGAAAAACTCGGACATTTATTTATATTTTAGGAGGAATTATCAATGGGAAATGTATTTGAAGGTCATGTAGTCGGAATAGATCTAAAGATTGGGATTGTCGTAGGTCGTTTTAATGAATTTATTACAGGCAAACTTTTATCAGGAGCTCAAGATGCATTGAAACGACATGGAGTCAAAGAAGATAATGTGGATATCGCTTGGGTTCCAGGAGCTTTTGAGATTTCACTTATTGCGAAAAAGCTAGCAGATTCAGGCAATTTCGATGCAATTATCACCCTCGGTACTGTGATTCGTGGGGATACTCCTCATTTCGATTATGTATGTAATGAAGCCGCGAAAGGTATTTCACAGGCAGGTTTGCAATCTGGTGTTCCTGTGATCTTTGGTATCCTCACGACTAATACGATTGAACAAGCGATTGAACGTGCTGGAACAAAAGCCGGTAATAAAGGTTGGGATACTGCAGTTGCTGCCATTGAAATGGCGAATTTGACGAAACAACTTCCCTAAAACAGAGTAAGACGCTATCGTAATATGTTGTTGTAAACAAGAAGCCATTTTGACAATTTATCAAAATGGCTTCTTGTTCATTCATATATTCGATAATTGGTATTGATACTGTCCTACTAATAATTTCATTATATGCGTAAACATTTGATCTCTGGTAATCATTCCATTGGTAAAGACTCCAATGGCCCCTTCACCATGACGGATGTTTTCACGATGACAGAAATCATCCATGACAGGTCCTAGTTCTTCCCCAGAACGAAGTCTTTTCGCAATTTCTTCCGGAAGCTTGATACGAGCACCCCCTGCAACAAATGTTGCCTGATCCTTTACTGCTAAAGCACCCCAATTGATTATAAAGAGACCTGCTGGTGTTTCGGTCACTCCTCCCTCTAAACCAACACCAAAATCGACATCATGTTGATGAACACAAAATTCAGCGCGATTCAACGCTCCCTTCATTGTTTCCTCATCTGAAAATGGCATACTACTTACATCTGAAGGTGCATCAATAGCTACAATGTCTAGTTTATTTTCCAGTGTTTGGAGAACTGTCTCAACAGCTTTTAATTTTGCTTTATTTCTAGATCCTACCCCAATTCTCATTTCAGTGAACTTCCTTTCTTCGTTCATTATAGACCGCCAATCGACAAATATTTCGTCTCTAGATATGGTTCGATCCCTTCGATTCCGCCCTCTCTGCCTAATCCACTTTCTTTCATCCCCCCAAAAGGAGCATGTGCAGCAGATGGACCACCATCGTTCCAGCCAATGATCCCGAATTGTAAATGATCGTGTAAATAATGGCCTACTCGATAGTCATTTGTGAAGAAATATGCTGCTAACCCATACGGTGTACTGTTAGCCAATTCTACAGCTTCCTCCAGTGTTCTAAAACTGATAATAGGTGCAACAGGCCCGAAAGTTTCTTCATGCATAATCGTCATCTCTGTTGTAACGTTTTTCAGAACAGTTGGATAGACGAAGAAACAGCCCTTTTCTTGATTTGCTTGGAATTGATTGCCAACTAACACCTCTGCTCCTCCTGCAATCGCATCCTCCATTTGTTCGACGATTTTGTTATAGCCTTTTTCATTAATAATCGGACCAATATCAATGCCTTCTTCCAAACCATTGCCAACCTCAAGTTTTTTTACTTCTGAAGCAAACTTTTCCGTAAACTCATCCAATATACTTTCATGAACAATCATTCGATTCGCACATACACATGTTTGACCAGCATTTCGGAATTTAGCGGCAACTGTTTGGTGAACGGCCATTTCAATATCCGCATCTTCTGTCACAATTAATGGAGCATGTCCACCTAACTCCATTGTCACATGCTGAATATTTTCGGAACTGTTCGCAATCAATTGCTTGCCTACACCTGTTGATCCAGTAAAAGTGATTTTACGAATAAGTTTACTATTCGTAAAAATTTCACCAACAACCTTTCCCTCTCCCATTACATACTGTATAGCGTCCTTTGGAATTCCCACTTCATAGGCATAGTCGATAAATTTCATTCCGGATAAAGGGGTTTCTTGGGCTGGCTTAACAATAAACGTACATCCTGCTGCTAATGCGGGAGCCGCTTTTCTCGCCATCATCGCTGTCGGAAAATTCCAAGGCGTAATAGCTGCAACAAGACCAATCGGTTCTCTCGTTACGATGATTCGTTTCGAATTCGTATTAGCAGGGATTGTACGACCATAGACTCGCTTTGCTTCTTCGGCATACCAATCTAAGTAATCAGTTGAATAATCGATCTCGCCCCTTGCTTCATTCAAAGGCTTTCCATTTTCCAATGTCATTAACTTCGCCAATTCTTCTTTATTTTCTTGTACTTTCGCACTCCAAGCGTGAATAAGTCGTGATCTTTCATGTGCATCTAGCTTAGACCATTTATGAAAGGCTTTATGGCCATTTTCAATCGCTGCTTCGATCTCAGCATTTGTTTGCATGCTTATCTCTTCAATTAACTCACCAGTGGCTGGGTTTGTGACTTTTATTTTAGACATTGTGCAAGACTCCTTTCGGTCGTTGATCTCTTTCTATATTCCCTAATTTTAACAAAAATATTGGAAAGTAAGGAAATTAGAACTCTTCATACTGCAAAAACGGCCTGTAAACGAATGGTTGCAACTCAGAATTGCGTGGTTGCAACCGAATGTTGATAGTATTTTTAAAGCTTTTATTGTACTCTCATTATAAAGAATGTTCAAAGAGCATGGTAATGCCGGAGGATGAACGAGTGTTTATTAGGGGGGCGAAAAAATGACTTTTGGAGAAAAAATACAAAAGTTAAGAAAAGAACAAGGCATCTCTCAAGAAGAATTATCTTTTCAATTACAAGTTTCACGACAGGCCATTAGTAAATGGGAAAATGACAAAGGCTATCCTGAAACAGAAAAGATTATTAAAATGAGTAAAATTTTTCAAGTATCATTGGATGATCTTTTAAATGACTCAGAAGATATTGCGGAAAAGCACACTAAAAATGATAAAGGCTTCTATGTAAGTCAAGAAATGGCGAACGGATATTTATTACATGAATCAGTTAAATATAAAAAAATTGCGCTGGCGATCGCCTTACTATTAGCAGGGACAGCATTTGTTTTTATATTAAGTGAATTAGGTATCCTTATTTATTTAATTATGATGATTGCCTCAATCGCCCTCTTTGTTTCCATTCTTTTGACGGGAAATTCCTATCCACAGATAAAAAAGGAAGCATTATTATTTGAGGAAGATTTTAAAAAGGAACTCTCTCATATTTATCTCAAAAAGAGAAAAAAGTATCATCTGCTTATTCTTGTAAGTATTATTGTGTTTTGCTTTGGCTTTTTCCTATTACCTGTAGCTGGGCTTGAATTTATCGGAGAAAGTGGAGAAGACTTTGTACTCGCAGCTAGTATGATCATCGGCGGGGCCGCAGTTTATTTTTTCACCTATTTATTAGGCGTGCTAAAAGCTTATCAATTATTAATAAGGAAAGCGCAGATGCTGAGTTACTAGAACTTATAACTAACAACCAAAATATAGCGAAACAGAAAGGGAAGAACTAGGATGAAAAAAATTTTATTATATAGCTTATCTTTATGGATATTAGCCATCCTTTTTGCCGGCTGTAGTGCAAAAGGCAATCAGGGATTAATGAACGATGACTGGAACCAAAACTTAGGGAAGACGCAAAAAATCGAGGTGCAATCGGGAGACAAGGCAAAAACGATCACAGATCATAAAGAGATTGAGGACTTTATTGGCAAGCTTGAAATTGACAACTGGGAGCTAGCTGAAATTCCGAGCGACGCAGAAGAGGAGTATCAATATACCCTTTTTCAAGAAGATACCCGCCAGTTTGGGAAGGCAAAATCAGACCAATTAGAATTAAAGGAGATTGCCAATATTATCACATATAGGGATCTCCCTTATCTGAAACTACGAATGGAAAATTTCACCTTAAGTTTTGCTGTACCTGAGCATGTAGCCGAATTTATCAATCAGTCATAAGCAAAACGGCGACTCCTTACTTTAGAAGTCGCCGTCTGTTTGCATCAAGCAACTAGCAAATTTCTGTATTAAAACTACTTAAACACAAATTTTAGTTTTACAGAGACTTGTAAGCTGGTGATCAGGACGGTGCCAATTTAGCCGCCAATATAAGACATACCTATTTTTTTGCGGTTTTTAGCTGACCACTCTGTACGTTCATCTGAATAACGATCCGCTCTCCGTTCCCAAAGCTGACAAATTTTAGCATGCAATTCCTGATCTGTTGCCCCGTCCCGCAGCATTTTTTTCATATCAAATCCGGAGGAAGCGAATAGACATGAGTAAAATTTCCCTTCAGAAGAAAGCCGCGCCCTTGTACAAGTCGAACAGAAAGATTCAGAAACGGAAGTAATAAATCCGACCTGTGCCCCGTTATCTGAATATCGATATAGTTTGGCTACCTCACCAAAATAATGAGGATCCACCGGTTCAAGTGTGAAGTTTTCCTTCAGCATGTCATAAATCTCTTTCTTTGTTATTACTTTTTCAAAACTCCATTGATTATCATTACCAACATCCATAAATTCAATGAAGCGCAAGGTAATCCCCTGATCTTTAAAATAACGTGCCATCGGAATGATTTCCTGATCGTTAATACCTTTTTGCACAACCATATTGACCTTGATTTCAAAGCCTAATTTTTGCGCATAATGAATATTCTCTAATATATAAGCTGGTTTAATTCCACGACCATTAATTTGCCCGAAAATTTTCGGATCTAATGCATCCAGACTAATGTTTAATCTCCTCAGTCCTGCTTGATACAGGTCTTTTGCATGAGCTTTTAGCAACATTCCATTCGTTGTCAAGCCAATATCCTCTACTCCATCCAGCTGTGTAAGTTGAGCAATTAATTCCGCAAGATTCCTTCTCATCAAAGGCTCCCCACCGGTTAATCTAATTTTCTTCACACCTAAGGAAACAAAAATAGAGGAAAGTCTAACCATTTCTTCAAAACTTAACAATTCAGCTTTTGGCATAAAAGCATAATCGTCACCAAATATTTCTTTTGGCATGCAATACGTACAGCGAAAATTACAGCGATCAGTTACAGATAACCGTAAATCTCGCATTGGTCTTGTCAATTGATCATATAAAACAGCTGGCATCACCGCTCCCTCCTTTCGTTTTCTAGTTGTATAGGAAATGAACCTTTCATTAACGGAGAAGACGGACATGGAGCTAGGTCCGCCTAAGTAACATCTCCCTTCCCATCAAAGCATGATATCGATCGTATCGCCTTCATTCGTTCGTAATTGAACAGGCATTTTTGCTTTTGTTCCATCCTATTGCTTTGTATGAGTAAGTATAACTTATATATGCTTTCTTTTCTCATGTTCTTCTGTAATATCGGTGAAAGTTCCAACATAGCGGATATCTTCCCCTGTATCATCTTTGACTGCACTAATATTTAACCATTGTAAATATTCCTCACCATTTTTGCGGCGATTCCAAATCTCTCCTTGCCATTCTCCCCGCTCTTTTATCAAGGACCACATTTGTTGGTAAAATTCCTTATTATGTCTGCCAGAGCTGAGCAGTCGCGGATTTTGTTGGAGTACCTCTGTTTCTTCATATCCCGTTAACAGTGTAAAAGCAGGGTTGACTGCTTTAATTTGGCCAGTTGAATCTGTTACGATGATACCCTGTCCTGTTGAGTTGAAAACATCAGCTGATAAGCTAAGACGATCCATATAATATAACCAAACAACTATTACTAAACTAGCCAGGGCAACTTGTGACAATAGCATAAATCCGATCGAATATTGACCTGTCAACGAATAAATCGATGCTAATAATAAAGGTGGGAAAAATCCTCCTAATCCCCCTACCATTGATACAATCCCATTCACTGTTCCTGCTTGCTTATTAAAGTAAAAGGGAACCAATTTAAAAATAACACCATTGCCGATACCAGCACTAACAGCGATCGCCATACAACCTATCGTATATAAGCCAATCGATGGTGAAAATGCCAGTATAATCGCTGCTACTGTATAAGTTACAAAGACACCCATCAATAAAAATAATGGTTGGAATTTATCGGCTAACCAACCGCCAACTGGGCGTAAAAAAGTTGCGACCGCAATAAATCCTGCTGTCCTCATCCCTGCATCGACTTTGTCTAATTGGAAATAATCCACTAAAAAATTCGGTAAATAAACAGTAAAAGCCACAAAAGAGCCAAAAGTTATAAAGTAAAATAAGGAAAAAAACCATAGTTTTTCATTTTTATAGACCCCTTTAATCTGTTCCATAAGCGGGGTTTTCACTTTCACCTCTTTCCGATCACCAAAGAAGATATTCAAAGCAGCGAAAATTAAAAGTAAAAGCAAATAGAGTTTCACTGTCATTGACCAACCGATTTGTGTCGCAATCACTGGCGCTGCAAATGTCGTGATCGCTGTACCTATATTTCCTGCTCCATAAATTCCATTAACAAAACCATGCTTTTCTTTCGCATAATATTTAGGCAATGAAGTTACCCCGACAGAAAAAACAGCTCCCCCAATTCCTAAAAACAAGCCGCCGATCACTAGATCCGTAAAACTAGATGCTTCACTAATATAATAGACTGGAAATAATAACAAAATAAAACTAATTAAGAAGACCACTCTCGCCCCAAATAAATTGGCATAATAACCAAGTGGAATCCTTAATATAGACCCTAATACAACGGGAATTGCAGTTAAAATTGCCAATTTATCAGCAGGAATCGAAATATCCTCAATGATAAAGGGCAATAAAGCAGAAATAATCACCCACACCATAAAACCAACAACAAGATTCAAAGTTTGTAATGGCAATTGAACCTTCTTTATCATGCCAACCACCTTTTCCTTTTTAAAGTTTTCATAATGTCTTTTGCTTACTTTTAGTGTAGCTTTTTCTGTCTATTTATTTTATTAGGGAGTTCCCTTCATTTTTCTGGGGTTTCCCTTGATTTGTGAAGAGGCTAACAATATTAAATTTGAAGATACAGACAAACTATTGTAAAGAGAAGTGGTTTATAAGTTTTATGAAGACTATTGTAACTGTTAGAAGGGATTGATCTGTGGAAGGATAAAAGGAGTGATTCAAATTTTATTAAATAAATCTTATAACTCTGTAAATACTCATCTCTTAATAAAAAAACGATGCCCATCTCCCAATTAGAGTTAGGCACCAACTTTTCTAATTTTATTGTTCTAATACATCTGCTTCTAATTTCTTAACAGGTGAAACTGGTTTTGCGGCATGTGCCAACAACCCAGCCACTGTCACCCCAATTAAGACAAAAATCAATGACCGGAGTAAACCGATTGATTCGGCGATAGCCCCTAAGACAGGCGGGCCAACAAGGAAAGCCATATATCCAACTGTGGTGACGGCTCCAACCCGCGCAGCGACCCCATGCGGATTGTCGCCAGCTGCAGATAAGCCAATTGGAAAGCCGTAAGCTGAACCAAATCCCCAAAGTACAATCCCAAGAGCAGCGGTATAATAATTCCCACCAAAAATGACGATGACAAGTCCCACTGCAGCAGACAATGCGGAAGCTCTAAGAATCGCCACCCTGCCAAACTTATTTAAAAGAATATCGCCGACTGCGCGACTAATTGTCATAGTCGCAACAAATAAACTAAACATTAATGATCCAGATGCAGGGCTTTTATCATAACCATCAACAATGACTAACGGTAACCAATCTCCAGCAGAACCTTCCGCGAAAGCCATTCCTAATACGATAATGCCCAGTAGAACCGTTCGTTGCTCTTTCCAAACAGAGAATGTCTCCTTCGCGGTTGTTTCATTGATGTTCTCCTCTTTATCTTCTTGCCCAGGCCCAATTGGCACGAAACGGGAAAAATAAACAATTAAGACGAATACAATAAAGGCAATAACAAATAAATGAGCCATGATCGGAAAATCGAATTTATTTGCCAAGGAACCAATCATAGCCCCAAAAAAAGTTCCTAAACTATAGACTGCATGAAACCCCGTCAAAATTGACTTTTTAAGTGTTTTTTCAATCGCTGTTCCTTCCACATTCATCGCTACGTCGCATATTCCAATACCAAAGCCAAAAATAGCTAGGGCGCTAAATACGATGAAAACATGAGGAACCCATGAACTACCTAATCCTATTGTGACCAATCCAACGGAACTAAGCGTAAGCCCTATTAACATAATGACACGTCCACCAAAGCGTATAATTAACCGACTTGCACAGAGAAGACCAATAATTGAACCAGTAGAAAGACCAAAAATGATCCATCCCATCTGTGCTGTTGATACACCTAATGCGTCACGAATATTCGGAGTTTGTGACACCCAAGATGCCATAGCAAAACCTGAGAGACCAAAATAAAAATAAACAGCTATACGCCACAAACGAATTTGTTTAGCCGAAAGCGCCTGTCCCATTGAATACCATCTCCTAAAATCCCATAAATTTAAACGATTGCAATTCTATAAATCTACCATAAAATCAAATTAGTTACCATTCATTTTATCGAAGTGACACTCGTTTTAGGAATATTTTTTTATTGCCACCGCTCGATTAATAATCAGGATGATGTGTTTTATAACGCTTCAAGATCAAAAAAAGATAGATGTAGGTTTATCGCGCCCCATCTATCCTTTTCTATGTAGTATCTATTAAATAATAATCGTATTGAGTTGCTCATATAAATGATCTTCATCAACGGCTTTCATCACTTTTTCAGCCATTGGAAACAAAACTGTTTCTTCTTTTATAAAATGAACAGTTATAGTTTCAAAGGCTTCTCCCACATCCCTGACCAATTCTTTCATTTTTTCGATTGGAAGTGAGTCCATTCCATGTAAGGTGTGATGTAGAAAATGTCCAATATAAGCATCGATTTCGCGGTGTTCTTCTTCAATGGATAGGATGGGGCCTTGTTCATATCCAATATATTGACCAAGTAGTGGGAAAAAGAACTGCTCTTCCTTTTCGGTGTGGCTTTTAAACGGTTCAATAAATTCAACGATCAGTTGGCGCAGTCTTTTAAACTCCTTCCTTGCTTCCTCTTCTTCATATTGATTATTTTCGATATTCAAGACAATCGCATGCCAATCTGCCATTAAAAAGGATAAATATTGATGTTCGTTTTCAAGAATTCGAATTGCTGGTAGTTTAAATCTTAGTGTTTCTCCTGCCAAGAGTTTCTCCCCCTATCTGGCTTTAAAAATTAAGCAACTTTTTCTTTAAAGCATACTCTACCAATTCCGGACGGTTTTTTAATGAAAGTTTTTCCATAATTTTCGCTTTATGAGCTTCCACTGTTTTCACTGAAATAAATAGCTTTTCGGCAATTTCTTTATTACCGTAGCCCTTTGCCACTAAAGGTAAAATTTCTAATTCTCTTTTCGATAAAATTTTAAAAGGGTCATCTGTCCCAGCATTGCCATCGTTTTTGACAAATTCTTTAACTAAAGATGTCGCCATTTTTGGGTGGATATACGTTCCACCACTGTATACGGTACGGATGGCTGAAACGAGTTCCTCATCAGGGGCATTTTTTAAAATATAGCCAGATGCTCCATTTTTCAACACATGAAATAAATATTCTTCATCATCATACATAGTCAGTATGAGGATCTTCGTGTCAGGATAATCTTCACTAATTTTTCCCGTGGCAATTAACCCACTCTCTCCTGGAGGCATACTTAAATCCAGTAATAAAACATCTGGTTGATGCTTTCCCACCATTGCATAAGCTTCGATACCATCTGCCGCTGTCGCTACAACCTCCATATCGGATTGATAATTTAAGATCATTGAAAAACCGCTACGTACAACAGCATGATCATCGGCAATAACTAGTTTTATCATTCCTCAATCCTCCCTGCCTGAGCATCGATCGGGGCATGGATATGGATGGTCGTTCCTTGATCGATTTCCGAATGAATGGTTAATTGGCCATGAATAAATTCCGCTCTTTCCCTCATTCCATATAACCCTAATCCTGTTCCTCTTGCCTCTGATGTGACATCAAAACCGATGCCATGATCCTCAACTTGTAAGTGAAGTGATTGTGAATCCTCGTGTAAACGGACAAAAACTTCATCAACTTGTGCATATTTCAAAGCGTTAAAGATCGCTTCCTGGCAAATCCGATAAAAGACAGTCTCTACCTCATTGCCATATCTTTTTGACTGCAATTCAGGTGTAAAATGGACAATAAGACCATAATTTTTCTCCAACCATTTAAAATGCGAACGGAATGCCGCTTCTAAACCAAGATCATCAAGTGAAGATGGTCTAAGTTCAACAGATAAATTGCGCACATCATCTAGGAGCCTTGTCAGTGACATTTCCGTTTGTTTGATTTTCTCGTCTTTTTCTTTGTCATTATCTAAATATTTTAGAATCCGTAATTCTACCAAGGAGTTCAATAATTCTTGAATGACTCCATCATGAAGTTCTCGGGAAATCCGTTTACGCTCATCCTCTTGAGCGCGAATTACATGTTTTGTCATATTATTTTTGTAAAGTTCTTTCTGGGTTTGAAAAGGCTTTGTTAAATTTCGAAGCATAAGGATTCGTATCCCACTATCTTCATCAATCACTTGATAGCTGGCTGCAAAGGGAAGGGTACCATCCTTTTTAGTTTTCAAATAAATCTGAAATGATGAGAAATCCCCTTCATCATCACGTAAATAACAATTCGTACATGTCCGTGATTCCATATTACTTGTATACCCCATGCAAAATTCACAAATGGATTGAGGGAAGCCCTTTTCCAATTCTTTTTCATCGACAACCACTTTCGCCGCCGGATTCATATCGATTACCTTTCCGTTGGCATTTAAAAAGAAAATAATTTCCGGGCTTTTTTCATACATTTTTGTCAGTAATTCAATGATAGCTGTTTTTGATAAATTATTCACAAGGAAGCATCTCCCTTCCTGTGAACGGCTGAAAAACAGCAGCGATCTCATTCTGAAGTTGTTCAATCAGTGGTGCAGTGATCACTTGGTCATTGCGATAACCAACTAATAATACACCTTCCACCCGGTGATTAGCCCAGAGGGGGATAGCTCCAATACTTTGTAGTGACTCAGACATGACGATCGGATAGTTAAATAAATCTTTCCCATGAATTTCTTTATGAATGTTTTCAATTACTAATGATTTCCCTGTTTTAAAAACAATTCCTGCAATTCCTTTTCCGGAATACAAAGTAATCCGTTTATATCGATCATTTAAATTACCTGCTGCATATTTCCATTTTAATACGAATTGATCCTCTACAGACTGGGTAAGAGCCAGAGAGACTAGATCAAATTGATACCGGTCTTTTAACTGATTCACTTCAGTTTGATATTTTGCCTGTCTTTCCTTCATTTTCTTCTCTCCCCCTATTCTAGGATCAGTTATTACTAATTTTATAATTGATTCAGCTTCTCCTAATAAGCGTGATCGACTAGTGTTAGGATCTAGCTCAGCGCCTAGCCACGAGAAGCTCACAGGATGTAAGTTCAGCGGCGTTGCCACAGGATGGACGTAGCGACCTTAGCCGATGTTCCACCAAATAACCTGAGCCAATAAAAGTCAAAACCGGATTTTTTCTCGTCTCAAAACATTTGCTTGTTGGAGGGCAACAGGATGTTGGTCAGAAAGGCGTTGCGCCAAGACAGCGCGAACTTAGCCGTTCTTCTTACATCAAGGCGCTTGCTTTTATTATTTATGTGGACGATGTCTTCTATAAATAATATAACTTCTTCCAATGTAATTCAACGGAACACTCCATACATGAACTAGTCTTGTAAACGGCCATAGGGCAAAGATAGCAAAACCAGAAAGGATATGAATTTTAAAAGATAATGGTACATCAGCCATTAACGTGGCATCAGGTCGAAAGATCAGCAAGCCACGAAACCAGACCGAAATGGAATCTCTGTAATCAAATTCAGGTTGCACCGCATTCGTGACCACTGTCGAGAACATCCCCATAAAAACAATAAATAATAAAATGACATTGACCATTAAATCAGAAGCCGTGCTTAATTTCCGAACACTTTTAATTGTAAACCGCCGGGCAGTTAAAATGAACATCCCCGCCAAGGTGATGACGCCGAAAAAACCACCGATATATAAAGCCCCCAGATGATACAAATGATCACTTACTCCTAGAGCCTGTGTCCATGATTTTGGAATGCCTAAACCAGAAACATGGCCCAAGATAACAGGAATAATCCCTAAATGGAAGAGAATACTCCCAATCATTAACTGTTTTTTCTCGATAAATTCGCTTGATTTAGCTGTCCAATTAAATTTATCTGTTTTATAACGAAAAATATGACCTACAATAAAGACAGCCATACATAAATAAGGAAGGATTACCCATAAAAATTGACTAAGCATGTTGATTTGTCGCCTCCCCCTGTATGACACAAGTTTTCAATGTCTCCCTTAGTCCCTTCACTAAGTGAAAAAATGGATTATTGTTTTTTTCAAGTGATTGGAGTAAATGCCAAGTCCCATCCTCTAAGACGGCAAATAGGATCGAAAAACTCTGTGGTGAACGGGCATCTCCTCGCCATTCAGCTGCATATAAAAATTCACACATTAAAGGTAAATAATCGGATAGTTCTTCAGCTGGCATTTCCAATCCATACATTTCATACAAAACCTTTAATTTCGCAAGCATTTGGCCACGCTCTTTCCCATCCTCATATTTAAAATAGGTCATATAAAGAGTAGAATGCTTTTCAAAATCAAATGTTCTTGTATAATGTTCTTCTAATTCATCCATACTATAGCCTTTCACTTGTTCCAAAAAGCTTTGAATATATGGATAGGCTGGATGGGAAGAGTCAAAAGACTCTTCCAAAACAGCGGGATGAAAAATCCCTTTTTCAGGATAAGAGAGCAGTCGTGAAAAAAAGCCAAAAGCAAGTTTATGTTGATAGAGCTTTTCAAGATTAATCACGCCAAATCCCTCCATAGAAGTTTTCTTCATAGATTTCTTTCCCACTTTTCCCCGGTGTTGTGTGAATCGGACCACAACCATCACAATCAATTCCAAAGCCCTCTTGCCCTTGAGCACGATAAGGGTCCATATAGCCCTCTTTATGTGATGTGGGAATGACGAAACGATCCTCATATTTGGCAATGGCTAGTAAACGATACATCGCTTTTGTTTGTTCAGCTGTAAGACCAACTCGAGTCAAACGCGTTTCATCAAAGTCTTTTCGGGATGTGGCAGCTCGCATGTAAGAACGCATCATCGCCATTCTTTGCAAGGCTTCAGCGACTGTTTTTGTATCACCGGCCGTTAGCATGTTCGCCAAATATTGAATCGGGATCCGCATCTCATCAATCGCTGGGAAAATCGCATCTGGATTATTAAGCGAATTCTTCCCTTCAAAATAATTCATAATTGGGCTAAGTGGCGGCACATACCAAACCATTGGCAATGTTCGGTATTCTGGATGTAGTGGAAAGGCTAATTTATATTCAATCGCCAGTTTATAAACAGGTGAATTTTGTGCTGCCTCAATCCATTCTTCTGCCATTCCATCCTTCCGAGCTTGTTCAATCACAGCTGGGTCATTCGGATCAAGAAATAAATCACATTGAGCTTTATATAAATCTTTTTCATCTGGTGTTGCCGCAGCTTCCAAGACACGATCAGCATCATATAAGAGTACACCTAAATATCGAATCCGCCCTGTGCAAGTTTCTGAGCAAACAGTAGGTAATCCTGCTTCAATGCGCGGGAAACAGAACGTACATTTTTCAGCTTTATTCGTTTGCCAGTTGAAATAAACTTTCTTATAAGGACAACCAGTCATACAATAACGCCAACCACGACAAGACTCCTGATCGACAAGGACAATGCCATCTTCATCTCGCTTGTACATCGCACCTGATGGACAGGATGCCACACAACTTGGATTTAGACAATGTTCACATAAACGCGGTAGATACATCATAAAGGCTTTTTCAAAATTAAATTTAATTTCTTCTTCAATCTTTTCAATGTTTGGGTCTGTTGGGCCGGTAATATGGCCGCCAGCTAAATCATCTTCCCAGTTGGGACCCCATTCAAGATCCATTTTTTCCCCAGTGATTACCGATTTGGGTCTTGCTACTGGTTGATGTTTTTTCTCACCTGCACTTGTTAAATGCTCATAATTGTACGTCCAAGGCTCATAATAATCTTTCATTTCCGGCATATCAGGATTATAAAAGATTTTACCTAAAGCAATTTTCTCTAGTTTACTACCAGAGTTTAATTCTAGTTTGCCATTTTTTAGACGCCATCCCCCTTTATACTTCTCTTGATCCTCCCAATGTTGTGGATAGCCAATTCCTGGCTTTGTTTCGACATTATTAAACCACATATATTCTGCACCTGGACGATTTGTCCAAGTTGTTTTACATGTGACACTACATGTATGACAACCAATACATTTATCTAAATTCATTACCATGGCAACTTGTGCTTTAATCTTCAAGCCAATTGACCTCCTTCATCTTCCGCACCGCAACATATTCATCCCGTTGATTCCCGATTGGACCATAATAGTTAAAGCCATAACTGATTTGGGCATAGCCTCCAACCATTTGGGTCGGTTTCATATGAATTCGGGTTGGTGCATTATGACTTCCCCCACGCGTATCGGTAATCTCTGAACCTGGTACATTGATATGCTTGTCTTGCGCATGATACATAAACATCGTCCCTTTTGGCATCCGGTGACTAACAACAGCTCTAGCCGTCACAACACCATTGCGGTTATACACTTCCACCCAATCATTATCCTGAATATCATGTCCAGCAGCATCAACATCACTAATCCAAACGGTTGGACCACCACGGAATAATGTCAACATATGTTGGTTGTCTTGGTACGTACTATGAATATTCCATTTACCATGTGGGGTTAAATATCTAAGTACAAGCGCATCTTTCCCACTAATGATTTTCCGATCATTAGGTCCAAAAACCATTGGTGGCAGTGTCGGTTTATAGATGGGTAGACTTTCACCAAATTGAAGGAAGATTTCATGATCCAAATAAAAATGTTGTCTCCCTGTCAAGGTGCGGAATGGAACGAGTCGTTCAATATTCGTCGTGAAAGGTGAGTAACGTCTTCCCATTTTGTTTGAACCACTAAATACTGGTGTAGGAATGACTTCACGTGGTTGCACGGTAATACTTTGAAAAGTAATTTTTTCCGCTGCCCGATCACTGGAAATATCTTTTAATGGCACACCATGTTTCTTCTCCGCTACTTCCCAAGCCTTTTGTGACACACGCCCATTCGTAGCAGAAGATAGATTCAACATCGCATCAGCCACTTGCCTAGCAGTATGAAGTTTCGGTAGTCCTGATTTGATGGTGTCATCAAAATAGGTTCCATTGATTCTCTTCAATTCCTCATATTCTTCAGCCACTGGAAAACTCACGCCATGGGCGCCCACTTTCCCTGTCGCTACATTCGGTCCTAATGTGACATATTTATCATAGATTTGCGTGTAATCTCGCTCTACAATCGAAAAATTCGGCATTGTTTTTCCCGGGATCGCTTCTACTTCACCCTTTTTCCAATCTTTCACAAGCCCATAACTTTGCGCTATTTCACTTTTAGAATCATGTAAGAGCGGCGAAGTGACAAGATCCTTATACACTCCAGGCAATGACTCTTTCGCCATTTCCGAAAATTCTTTTGCAAGGGTCCGGAATATATCCCAATCAGAACGCGATTCCCATAAGGGATCTATCGCTGGATTGAATGGATGGACAAAAGGATGCATGTCTGTTGAGGATAAATCTGTTTTCTCATACCAAGTAGCCGCTGGGAGCACGATATCAGCGTATAATGGTGTGGCCGTCATACGGAAATCAAGTGCCACCATTAAATCCAATTTCCCTTCCACTTCTTCGCGCCATTTTATTTCTTCTGGTTTCTCTTTTTCATTCGGACTAGACAGCAAACCATTATGTGTACCAAGTAAATGTTTCATGAAATACTCTTGCCCTTTTGCTGAACTAGAGATTAAATTAGACCGCCAAATAAATAAGGAGCGCGGGAAATTCTCTGGCGCATCTGGATCCTCAATCGCAAATTGTGTTTCCCCAGATTTTACTTGTTCTACTGCATGTTGAATCATTTCCTCATCTGTTTCTTTTCCTAATTTCTTCGCTTCTTCCGCAAATACTAGACTGTTTTTATTAAATTGTGGATAGGATGGTAACCAACCGAGTCGAGCAGCCAAGACATTATAATCAGCTGGATGCTGATAGTTAATTTCCCCACCAAGTGGCGATTTCAATGATTCAGTTCCCACTTCCTCGTACTTCCATTGATCAGTCGCAAAATAAAAGAATGAGGTACCATTTTGCTGTCTTGCCGCACCTTGCCAGTCTTTGGCAAAGGCAATTGTGGACCAGCCTTCGATCGGCCGACATTTTTCCTGACCAACATAATGGGCCCAGCCTCCACCATTAACACCTTGAGATGCAGTCAAAATGACAAGATTTAAAATCGCTCGGTAGATCGTATCACTATTAAACCAGTGGTTAATCCCAGCTCCCATAATGATCATCGACCGTCCCTCTGTATCAAGGGAGTTTTGCGCAAACTCATGAGCAATTTGTGTAACAAGTTCGGCCTTTACACCCGTAATTTTTTCTTGCCAAGCTGGTGTATAATGTGAGTCTGCATCATCATAGCCTTTTGCATCCCATTCACTGTCTGACCGAGCCACACCATACTGACTCATCATCAAGTCATAAACAGTGGCAACCATCCTTGTTGTCCCATCTGCTAGTTGAATGGATTTAGCCGGGATCGTTCTTGTAAAAATACCATTTTGATCATGATCAAAATACGGAAAAACGATTTGCCGCCATTCTCCCTCATGTTCAAGAATGGAGAGAGCTGGATCGATTTGTGTACCGTCTTCACGCTCCAAAATAAGATTCCACTTTTTATCTTCTTCCCAGCGTTGACCCATTGTTCCATTCGGAACGATAATTTCTTCGGCATTTTCATCAAAAATAACCGGCTTCCATTCTGAATGCTCAGAGGTATCTCCGAGATCACTTGCCCGCAAGAAACGCCCTGCTTTATATTTGTCCTCATGCTCATCCAATAGAATGAGAAATGGCATGTCGGTGTATTGTTTCGCATAATTGAGAAACATTGGCTCCTGCCGGTCTTGATAAAATTCTTTTAAAATAACATGGGTCATTGCTTGAGCAATCGCAGCATCTGATCCAGGATTAGGGGCCATCCAATCATCGGCAAACTTAACATTTTCTGCATAATCCGGTGCAACAGATACCACTTTTGTTCCCTTATAACGAACCTCGGTCATAAAATGAGCATCTGGTGTTCTTGTAAGAGGCACATTCGAGCCCCACATAATCAAATAGCCAGCATTATACCAATCAGAAGATTCCGGTACATCGGTTTGCTCTCCCCAAATTTGTGGTGATGCTGGAGGAAGATCGGCATACCAATCATAGAAACTAAGCATTTCTCCGCCTAGCAATGAAATAAAACGGGCACCAGAGGCATAGCTGATCATCGACATCGCCGGAATAGGGGTAAACCCTGCAATTCGATCTGGACCATATTTACGGATCGTATAGATCAATTGCGCGGAAATTAATTGACTTACTTCTTGCCAAGAGACGCGAACATGCCCACCTTTTCCGCGTGCTTTTTTATAGGAATTGGATTTTTCTGGATCTTCAACAATACTTGCCCACGCATCAACTGGATTTCCATGTTCTTTTTGTGCTTGCTGCCATAAGCGCCATAAACGCCCACGGACATAAGGATATTTAACGCGCAGTGGACTATATTCATACCAAGAAAACGAAGCTCCACGCGGACATCCCCTTGGCTCAAACTCCGGCATATCCGGTCCACAGGATGGATAATCAATTTGCTGGTTCTCCCATGTAATAATTCCATTTTTCACAAACACTTTCCAACTGCATGAACCAGTACAATTCACTCCATGTGTCGTACGCACCACTTTATCATGGGACCAGCGTTGCCGATACATTTTCTCCCATTCGCGACTTTTTTCTTCTAAAATAGACCAATTACCTGAATATCGTTCGGTCGGTTTAAAAAATTTCAGTCCAAATTTCTTTTTCACAGGACTTCCACACCCTTCTTCACATTCACAAATAGTAGATGCTAATTCTTACTTTCATTATCTGGGAAGTGATATGGAATGCCTATTAGGGAAATACCTATACCTGATGGAAAAAACCCTGAGTTATCAAAGGGGCTCGAAAAAACAGAACGACACTCCTCTTTGAGTGTCGCAGAGTGTAGATAAAAGGGTTGGAAATCAAAATGATTTCCAACCCTTTTGCGATCATTCCATGAAAAAGAGCCATAAATGCTCTCCTTATGGTTTTCTATTACGCCATGGTTGGCGTTTTCCATGTCCAGCTGGCCAGCTTCTTAAGATGTAAGGCAGCAAAAGTCAGCATCGCCTGCATGGACATTTTTTTAAGCCCCCTAAGGGTTGTCCATCGTAGGCCATGTTTTTCTTTTACATCGGCAAAGACACGCTCAATCGTCTCTTTACGCTACCCGTCTAATTCTTTGATTTCATGATTGTGACGCAAGTCCTCAGCTACATCCAAGTAATCTTGCCAGATCTGACGTTGAATCATCTTTTGGTGATTCTTACTCTCTGTGCATTGGCTGATCACTAATGGATAGATAAAGGAGAAATCAATAGCCGCATCCAGTTTGCGCACCAGATGGTCTTGAGGAGCCAACTGTTCTATTGTCAGCATTTCCAGCTGTTCGCGTCCATTATTTTGATTCTTCGTCATCATATCCATCACCTCATTCAGTTAATAGGAAACGCCGTTGATTGGAGCGGAGAACGGCGACTCCAGCGGGAACAGCGCAAGCTGAAGACCCTGGACTGAGCGTAGCGAGGGAAGCGGCTGAAGCCGTGCCCGCGGAAAGCGTTCGCTCGCAGCGGAAATCAACCCTTTCTAGCTTTATCTCTATTTTAAAAGAAAAAAGACTGTAGGCAAACAGCAAAATTCATGGTGTTTGTCTACAGTCTGCGACACTCTTCTTCGAGTGTCGTTCTACTTTTTATTCGCGTTATTTTTCTCCTTTTTCTGTTTGCCACCATAATGAATCTTTAGGATTTTCGACAGCTTCTAGATATTCTGCTTTTGAAGCGACAGTTGGGTAAGAACCTTTAAGCGATTTTCCAGAAGTACTTCGGAACAAGAATAAGATCACGAAAAATCCGATCATACTAATCACTGTTAAATAAAAACCAGGAGCTAAATTATTCCCCGTTTTGTGAACTAACCATGTGGAAAGTAATGGGGTCGTCCCCCCAAAGATTGATACAGAGACATTAAAGGTCACGGATAATGTCCGATAGCGGATATCAGTATAAAACATGGCTGGTAATGATCCCGGCATGGTGCCTTCATACGTTGAAAGCAGCACACCTAAAATGAGAATACCTAGGGAAATAAAGAGTAATACCTGCAAATTTATTAAATAAAAAGCAAATGCTGATAATAAAGTTAAGCCACCTAAACCGATTAAGAAGACAGTCTTGTTACCAAATTTGTCACTAAGCCTTCCAAACATAAAAGCAAGTGGCACCATGATAATCATTATAATTGTAATTAAAAGGGTGCCTACAGTACTTGATAACCCAATAATTTCATCCAGATAAGAAGGCATATAGGATAATAACATATAGTTTGTCACATTAAAGAATGCGACAGCTACAAAACAGACAATTACATCCTTTTTATGATTTTTCCAAATCGAGCGAAATCCTTCCTCTTCTACTTCTCCAGTAGCAAGTTCATTTTCAAAAATCGGTGTTTCTTCTAAGCTCTTCCTTAAGTAAAGCCCAATAAGCCCTAAAGGTAAGCCAAGTAAAAAGGGAATTCTCCAACCCCAGGAGGCCATCTGCTCATCAGATAGTGTGATAAAAAGGATACTGGCAAAGATTGAGGCTAATATATAACCAGTGAGTGTACCAATCTCTAACCCACTTCCTAACACATTCCGTTTATTATCTGGAGAAGATTCTGCTATATAGACCATAGCACCAGCATATTCGCCACCAGTTGAGAAACCTTGAATAATACGAGCAATTAATAAGAGAATAGGCGCCCATATTCCGATTTGCTCATAGGTAGGTAATAAACCAATTAATAATGTGGAAATGGCCATCAAAATGATCGTCGTTGTTAAAACGACTTTTCTGCCTAATTTATCTCCGATTTTACCAAATATAATTCCGCCCAATGGCCGCATTAAAAAAGCGATCGCAAAAGTTGCAAAGGTAAACACTAATTTAAGTTCATCATTCTCAACGGCACTAAAAAAGTTTTGACTAATAATCACAGCTAAATAGGAATATAAACCAAAATCAAACCATTCCATCGCATTTCCTACTCCTGTAGCAAACACGCTTTTCCTTGTCTTTTGAATGTCGACCACGTTGATCTTTTTCTTGTTAAATTTCATTCTTCACGTCAACTCCACAGTATCCAAATAAAGATATTCGTTATTTTGATACAAACAGGGAAAAATATTCATTGTGAGATTGGGAAGAAAGTGAAGGGAATTTTGATAAAAGAAAAAGTCTAAAAAAAAACGACCCTCACGAAAAGGTCGTTTGATCTGATTATTATTTTATTGTTGTTTAATTGCATCTACTGTTGAGCGATCGCAAGCTTTGATCAATTTTACAAGCAATTCCTTTGCAGCCGCATAGTCATCAACATGGATAATCGATGAAGATGTATGAATATAGCGTGAACAAATTCCGATAACAGCACTTGGTATCCCTTCATTGGCGGTATGCACACGCCCCGCATCTGTACCACCTTGAGAAACAAAATATTGGTAAGCAATTTTGTTCGATTCAGCTGTATCAAGGACAAATTCACGCATACCTTTATGGGTGACCATTGAACGGTCAAAAATGCGAAGTAATGCGCCTTTTCCAAGCTGACCAAATTGATTTTTATCACCTGAAGCATCATTAGCTGGGCTTGCATCCAAAGCAAAGAAAAGATCTGGTTGAATCATATTCGCTGCAGTCGCCGCCCCACGTAACCCCACTTCCTCTTGAACAGTTGCTCCTGAGTAGAGTCTATTTGGCAAATCTACTCCCTGTAATTCTTTCAATAACTCAATCGCAAGCCCACAACCATAACGATTATCCCACGCCTTGGCCATAATCTTTTTCGGATTGGCCATCGGGGTAAACGGACAAACAGGGACAATCATTTGCCCAGGCTTAATGCCCATCTGTTCCGCATCCTTGCGATCATCCGCCCCGACATCAATGAGCATGTTTTTAACATCCATTGGTTTATTACGCTGTGCTTCTGTTAAAAGATGGGGTGGAATCGAACCAATCACACCATCGATCTTTTTTGTTTCTGTCACAACTTGCACCCGTTGCGCAAGCATCACTTGATTCCACCAGCCACCGATTGTTTGAAAACGAATCATCCCATTATCAGTAATTTGTGTCACCATAAAACCTACTTCATCCATATGGCCAGCGACCATAATCGTTGGGCCTTGCTCATCGCCACGTTTAAAGCCAAAAATTCCACCTAGACGATCTTGGATAATCCCGTCCGCATACTTTTCTAATTCTCCCCGCATATAATCACGAACAGCATGTTCATTACCTGCGATCCCTGGTAACTCTGTCAGCGTTTTAAACATTGTAAGGGTTTCTTGATTCATGAATCTGCCTCCCATTTCCAAAATTATGTATAATTCTATTTTACCGGATTTTTTCTTATTGGCTATTCATTTGTTTACAGACATTGTTATTCACATTAATTCCAATATAATTCTGCTAAAACTCTTGTCTGAATGGAAAGGGATGTTCAAGTGTCAAAAGAAATTTTACATGAATGGCAATCAGAATCTTTATTACACTTCAACCTGAAAGAAAAACGTCTTTCAAGCATTGGATTAGTTGATGTAAATATTGGAGCAAATGAGTTAAACATTACCTTAGAAAATGAATCTCAATACCTGGAAATCATCTATAAGCAAATAGACCTTTCTATTCCAGTTGAATATTATGTATGGTCGTTTCGGTATGGTACTGAAGGAACACGGAATGATCTGGCCTATGCTAACCGCAAGGAAACACCGAATATAAACAAAGATTATTATTATGCATTCAAGGTGGAAAACTCTGAATATATACAATGGCATGACCGTGTTTCTCCTTTTACTAGTATAGACTATCCCCAGTTAGAGCATCATATTTATCTCACTTCCGATGATGTTTTGGAAGTTCTTTGTACATTTGAATCGATATTTAGGATAAAAACCAAATCATAGAATTTGATCAGTTCATTAGATCTTACCATTGTCTAAACAGCATAAATCAGGTATGATAGACATAAGATGATGGAGTAGGAAAAGGGGTTTCCCCCTATTCCACAGGTTATTTGGAGCCTTTCTTCGCTGCCGACGAAGAAGGCTCTTTTCTATTGCGATAGTTTATGAGCGCGGTTACAAGGTTAATCCCTGCAATGACCACATTCATAATGGCAACGAAAAGTAGAGCATACCTCTCCATACATCTCACCCCCTTTCATAGGGAGGTTGTCTTTAAAGTATATCAAAATCCAAATGGCAGAACAAGTGTTCTATCCAATTATTTCCATAAGAACAGAAAAAGGGGGCTATCCTAAAGATCGAAAATCCCCAATAAGGCTCCCTTGCCGCGAGCAACGCTTCAACCCCCTTGCTTCGCTGTGGGTCTTCAGCTAATGCTATTTTCCGCAGGCGTGTCGCCATTTTTGGAGATTTTCTTAGAGCCGTGTCGAGGAACTAATGATCATTTCTTCCTCTTTCTTCTTAGAACCAAAGAATGATTAGGCAGTCCATCCTTACTCGACTATTTTCTTTTCCTTAAAAGTAATTTTCCAGCTTATGATCATCCCAATGAAGAGGAGAACAAAATAACCCCACACCCCGTAAGGAATCAATGTCGCAAGGAAATGAAAAAGGACAAACAGACCAACAATCAACATTAATAGAAAAAAACTCGCTGTATTGCCACCCTGTTGAATAGATTCAAATGGTTTAGTGAAGGGAAAACGTTCATTATTGATTAATTTATAAGCTAGCAATGATTGGAATACTGCTGGCATCAATGCAACGAGTAAGTCTGGTATAATCTTCCATGAAAAAAGAAAGAGATAAACCAGTGAAATGAGCAAATAAATCGGCAAATATAATTTTAGCAAAAAGGCTTTAATCGCTGCCCCGTAAAATTTGCTGGTTTGTCTGAGTGGGATTATTTTAAAAATCCAACCACCTTTATAATCCTTTGAACATTGAAGCATATAGACAACAGAACCAATCATAAAGGTACTGAAATAGATATTTAAATACATTTTACTATTCGCTAACTCATCAAGTGATCCTGTCATCGCATCATTCATAATAAAGATAAACGGAAACACTAAACCGATTCCAAGCAAAGGATAGACTTTTAATTTAAAATCTCTTTCCCGACTCATCATATTCGCAGAGAAGCGAAAGAACATTTTCTCTTCTTGACTAAAGCAAACCAATGACTCCCAGAAGCGAGTAAGCGAAAATTTTCTACTCCTTACCTCACCTGTTTCCCCCATCAGCTTTTGCAAATTCCTTTCAAAGCTAGGCATCTGCCAAATATAAATGGCTAATGAGATGAACGGGATAACGAGGGCCATAATAGCCAAAAGGATATATTCCCAGGAATAATTGTGCCCAAGCAATAGTTCAAACGGCGCTGCAAACCAAATCGGTGGAAGCAAAACATGCCACCATTCAAAGGCAAAGGCAATCTCTAAATCAACGAAATCAAATGCCCGTATAAAGATTTGATAGCCAATGACGACGGCAATCGATAAAATAATTTGCACATAATTGATCAAGTTTTTTAATTGATCACTACCAAAAAATTTTAAAATCAAGAGATAGACAAGGGCCGTGATTGCAATTATAAATAAAATAAGCAGAACCACTTCTAATAAAAACAAAAGGAAAAACGCGATTCCTTGTCTGCCAATCATCACAAGCGTAGGAACGGAAATAAATGCTCCTGTTATAAACGCCATATAATACGTAATATGCAGCATTTTTGCCGTATTAATTGTGCGAGTATCAATTGGCTTTGTATGAAAAATCGTTTTATCTTTGACATCCAATAGAACCGATGAAAAATCTGCAATTAAAGAGGTCATCATTAAGAACATCGTTATGGCGAAGATTATACTCATTTGAAACATATATTGATCCAAAAAAACAAAAAAGACGAGTAATAAACCATAGAGAGCGTAGACGCCTAAAGTTTTCAGAAATTGGTTTCCTTTAGCTTGTTTTTCTCCTTGGAAAATTGTCGGGGTACGCCGCTGATCTAAGATCAGTTTCATTTCAAGTATTTTCCGCATCATCTTATAGTCCATTTTCAACCATATAAAAAGCGGCTGAAACCAATCTAATATTTTTAAGGAGCGAAATTTAGTCATTCCTCTCTCCTTCCAACACTGTATCGACAAAAAGTTTGGCTGCATCTTGATGTTGATCATACCCTGTTATTTGGTTGAAAATCGCTTCTAATGAACCTTCTTTGCTTAGCTGTTTTAACTCTTCAAAAGAGCCATCAGCGGCAATTTGGCCATCAACTAACAAAACAATGCGATTACTAATTTTTTCGACAACATCCATAATATGGGAAGAATAAAAGATTGTTTTTCCCCTTAAAGCTAATTCCTCCAATATTTCCTTGACCAAAATGACGCTATTTGCATCCAATCCATTTAATGGTTCATCTAAAAATATAAGATCTGGATCATGAAGCAAACTAGAAATAATCAATACTTTTTGGCGCATCCCTTTAGAAAAAGCCGAGATACGTTTCTGAAAAACATGCCCTAAATCAAAAGCTTCCATCATTTTCAAGGCTTTATTTGCTGCCTGGTGCTCTTCTAGGCCATACAATTCACCAATAAAAGTAAGATATTCCTTTGCTGTTAAATTCTCGTACATATCAGCATTTTCGGGGACATAGCCAATTCTTTTCTTATAATTTGGACTGGCTGAAGAAATGTCCTCACCAAAAATTTCAACTGTCCCCCCATATCCTTCAACAAGGCCAAGCATTATTTTTAAGGTTGTACTTTTCCCGGCCCCATTTGGACCAATATAACCGATGATTTGTCCACGATATACATCCAAATCTATTCCGCTTAACACTTGCTTTTCTGGAAAATGCATCGTCAAATTTTGCAAAGATAATATTTTTTCCGTTGTATTGGAAATGATCCTCACCCTTTTCTCTTTTTATCTCCACATTTCTATGTATGCGTAAAACCATCCATTCCCTCTCTGCTATGGTAACATCTTCCATTTTTCTTGTATAGAAAGATTCTATATTTTATGAATTTGAGAGTTTCATGATGATAGTGAAAGTATATTTACCAACGGAAACACAATGGACATCCCCTTGTTTTACAACACACTCCCCGCAACAGAAAGCTGGCGGCCAAAATGGAAATCAGCAAATCTATATCAGTACAGAAACTAGTTAAAAAATCCCCACATGCAGTTGTTTTTTCAAACTTAAAATAAGCGTAAACTATATTGATATCATTTTAAAAGGTGAAGCACCGTTCGATAAAACTCAAAAATATAAATTCTCGAAGATTTTGCTTAATTCCTGTATACTGAAAAAATAGAGATATGGAGGTGCGCAGGATGAATTGGAAATCGTTTATTGCAGGTGCAGTCACTGGCCTCATTGGTGGTTATTGCTTGCGTAAAGTGCTGGAAGAAAAAGTACCGTTATCCGGAGAAAAAATATTAGCGGATGTTAAAGAAGCTTTTAAAAGGGAAGGTAGCATTGATGGCTCTTGGATGCAGATGAAACCTGAAGATTATCAAAAACACGCGTTAAAAACGAAGATATATCGTGGCGGCATTATGCGAACTCGCGATGGCGAGCGACAGCAGTTTGAATTTATCGCAGATGCCTATACTGGAAGCGTTTTGGATGTATATCCCATTTAAGAAAAGGCAGAAAGCACCTATTCATCAATGGCGCTTTCTGTCTTTTATGTTTATCGGTTTAAATCTTTTAATAATTTCCCCTGATCGACCCGCTTCCTGTTCAATGTAGTAGTGATTTTTCCATCCTGATCCCATTTCAAGGCACGATAATAAGCGTCATGGTAAAAACTGAACCAAGCATCTGCTTCAAGTGCTTTAGGGATCCATTTCTGTTTTTCACGAATTGAATCCATCGGGTAATCATCATAAGCGAGAACCCATAAAGGATTCTGATGGGCATGAGTTGGCATTAGATCTGCCATATGTACAAGCCTTTCCCCCGCACTCTCGATCAGAATGAGAGAGTGTCCGGCACTATGACCTCCCGTATGAATCATTTGAATACAGTCTTCAAGATTAATCTCGTTCTGATAGGTTATCACTTGATCGACAATCGCTTGCCAGTTTTCCGGCCAGTATGTATTACGCGAACGAAGATTTGGATTACGCATTTCATCCCACTCTACTTGAGAGGTGTAAATTTTCGCATTGGGAAATGTTGAAACATACCCATCATCGGCTGGTTTCGTTAACCCACAAGCATGATCAAAATGAAGATGGGTCATTAGTACAAGGTCAATATCTGCCGGTGTAAGGTCAAGCTTCATCAGGTCCTCTTCTAGCTTCGATTCCTCCGAAACACCATAATTTCGTTTCTGCTTATCAGTTAACTTTCCATTGCCGATCCCTGCTTCAATTAAGACGTTTTTCCCATTCACCTGCAACAACATTGGGTCACAGCGTAGCTCAATTTGATTTTTGTCATTGACCGGATATTTCCGGGTCCACAAAGGTTTTGGCACAACTCCAAACATCGCGCCCCCGTCCATAAACGTGTCTCCCCCATTTAACCACATCACCGTAATATTGCCGATTTGTAAAGTTTCCACTTGCGGAAGCCTCCATTCCCTAAAACTATTATGGTTATTGTAGCAATTTATGGAGGGATACAAAAGGGAATTGTCCAATCATGCATGATGCTTACCGCTCAATTATGGTCTGACAGACAGCAAATAAGCAGGCAAGAAGACAATAATGTCTTTTCACCTGCTTACCTTTTTCATTCTTACGAGGAATTTATAAAATCCTAGATTGTGGATAAGTTGCTTATGTGGCGGTCAACATCCAGCTCCAGCGCCTAGAAAATTTTCGCCTTCTGATTGCGTAAGTCAACCATCGGCTCCTTCGTCGCCGTGTTTGCTTTATCTCAGGCCAACAGGATGTTGATCAGAACGGCGTTGCCACAGGAAGTGGCGTATTTAGCCGTTCAAATTTGTACGTCGCTGAACAGGCGCTTGCGCTTTTGTTCTTTATCGGTAAATTGGACTTCACAGCGATAAATCGGATGACCTTTTGCTGTAAATTTCTCTTCGTATTCGGTCATAATATTGCCTTCATAATCACTATCATGTAAATCCAACCATACACCATTTAATTTCATGCCATAGTGAGAAAAGCTCACAAGCGAATATTCAAATAAGCCACGGTTATCAGTTTTAAAGTGAATTTCCCCTTGGTCTCCAAGAATTTCTTCATAAATTTTTAAAAAGGAGTGATGGGTTAAGCGCCTTTTTTCGTGGCGATTTTTTGGCCATGGATCGGAAAAATTAAGATAAACGCGCGCCACATCTCCTTGGGAAAAAAAGTTTCTTAGATCTGCGCCATCCGTATGTAATAGCTTAACATTAGGTACATCAGCTTCTATTACTTTATCTAGAGCCGTAACAATCACACTTTGCTGTAATTCAATTCCAATATAATTAATATCTGGATGGACACGAGCCATTTCTGAAATAAACTGCCCTTTGCCTGTCCCTACTTCAATATGAAGTGGCTTATCATTGCCAAAAAGATCAGTCCATTTCCCCTTATAGTCTTGGGGATTAGGAATGACAAATTGAGGATATTGCTCAATTTTCTCTTTTGCCCATGGTTTATGTCGTACACGCATGTTTCAAAACACCTCTGATTTATCATCATTTTAAAATTGGCTCACGTTTTTAAAAAAACTTTGCACAAGATTTTGCGATTACCAATTAAAAGTATAACCTGATCCTATCCTTTACCAAAATCAAGTAACGCATAAAGGCATTTCATCTGCGCAAACTACAAGCAACTCATTGGAAAGGAAGAGAAAAGAATGTCTTTAAATCATCAAGACCAAGTCAATTTATTACAAGATATTTTAAATAATCATTTAGAGGACTGCTGTGGGGCTGTCTCAGAATATGAGCAAGTAGAACGGTTAATACAATCCTTACTTGCGAATCAATCTGTACCACAGGAAATGGAACCTCTTTTACATGATATATATAGCTATTCTCAAACAGGGAAAAACTCAAGTGATCTTGATCAACATATAAATGCCCACCAGGACCAGCTTTCCCAGTGGGTGCATGTAATCAATACTTTATCATAAATGCTTTGTTAGAGGATAAGAACAAGCATAACCATTTCTCATAAAATTTTCTAAGTCCTTTATCCAATAATTCACCTCAAACCTATTTCCTCTTGTTTGGTGCCATTGTATGGATAATAAAGTATGGGCAATCGTATACCATTTCATCCGCCATTCAAGATTTTTGGTAAGAGGACTACCATAATGATGTAACCAGTGAGACCATTTGTTTTTTGGAACATACCAATGTAGAAGCACCCCTAAATCGAAAGCGGGATCGGCGATCGTGGCGCCATCCCAATCAATTAGAAAGGTCTCCCCTTGGTCGGAAAGCAACCAATTATTATGATTAACATCCCCGTGACAAACAGCCCAATCATCACATTGTATAGTTGTCCATTCTTTTTCAAGAAAATGAAAAGCCTCTTTGATCGTGGAAATGGAATATAGCTCTTGGTCCAATGTTAACTTAATATCCTGTAGCATCAAATTTGGTCCGTAAGGCTTCTTCTCCATCCGAGCCATCATACTTAAAAGTGGCTTTGATTCATGGATTTTTTTCAAGAGTTTTGGCGCTTCTTCCCCCGCCATTTCTCCCGCTGAAAATTCTCTACCGGCTAAACATTGCTGGGCCGTTACGACATCACCGTTTTCCATCCTTCTTGTCCAGATCAACTTCGGGACGATCCCCTCAGCTGATAAAACAGCCAAAAATGGGGACGAATTTCGTTTGAGAAACAGTTTCTGGTTATCTTTGATTGCAAAAAAAGCTTCACCGGTTGCTCCACCGGCAGGTATAATTTCCCAATCCTGCCCCAATAAATGTTCCACCTAATTTCACCTTCAATTATATCAACAAATAGTAGTATCATACGACTTGTATTGGTAAATTCGCGTTAAAATTGTATGTTCAAAAAAGACCAATTCGTTTAAAGGGTACCTACATTAATTTAAACTAAACCCTCCGCTGCAAAAATCGATTATGTTTCCCCAGCCGTTTTGAACATTTTCTAGAAGAAAAAAAAGATCGCTATTGACTGAAATAGAATAGCCATCTGTATTTTACAATTTTATCGTTAATCGCCAATTTTCGTCAAGTGGCAATTGATGAAAGTTTCATTTTCATTACTTTTCCATTAAAAAGTAATACACACTTCATTTCTTCTGCTTGATGGATCAAGGCTGATAGTCATAATAATGCCAACAGACATGGCGATACCATAATGATTGACTCCTGTTGGCAATTGTTATGGACAATTTAACTTTCCAATGTGCACTTTTTGATTACTCAGATTCCCAATTTGGCCGTTGGAATGAAGTCGTTTGGCCGTAATCCAATAATGCTTTTGCCGCTCGGATTTGCATCATTTTAATAGGTGATGGCGTTTTTCTCGCCTTTTCAAACCATTCTTCGTATGTTCGCTGATCGAGAATCGTTAAATCAACGGAGGCATCAGGATAATCAATAAAGCCATTACGCGAGACTATCGCTTTACGGATAGGTAATTCAACTTCATACAAGTGAAAAAGCTGCTTAATAATTTTCTCCATTCGATTGACTGACATTACAGGATTTAGAACTTTCTTTTCCTCTTCTTTTACTTTCATCGACCAAAAGTGTTGGTTCGCCCCAATATAAGCAGCTTGATCTGCTTTCTCAATAAATGCTAAACACCATATTTCTGTCGGGGTAAGCAATAAAACTTCCATTTCAACCGGTGCTTTTTTTAATAAGAAAACCGGTTCATAAAATAGAAAATAATTATCTGGAAAACGTTGCAGAAAATGTTTTAATCGTTCATCTATATAAAAACGCCGATCTACAAAGGATTTCTCCATAACTGTTGAACTTGCCCATTTCAACTGAAAAAGCAATAATTGATCGAGAAAACTTTGTTTTAATTCCGTTTCATTCTGAGCATGTAAAGAGGGGGAAAAGTCAAAATTTTCCTCTTTATCTTGTTGTGTAATATGTTCATCAATGGATTCGATGGGAATTTCAATCGCATTTGATCTTCTTTTAAACAACTTTTTTAGCTTAGGAAATTTCCTCTCCTTTTCCGGAAGGATTTCAATTTCTACCGGAGTATGACTAGGTTGGAGCGGCTCTCCAGTTTCCCATGCTTGTTTGATTTTCACCCATTGTTGTTTTTTCAGTCGAATAAACTGAGAGGGGTAACGTGATAAGTCTGTTTCATACCGCGAAACATAATCTTGTAGTTTTAATAATTGCGCCATATAAACTTAACCTTCCTTATGCCTGCAGGACGCAGGTTACAAAGGCGTTGCGATGTACAGAAAGTACTAGCCGCATGGACTTTTCCGACAGGATGTCGCGAAGTTAGCCTTTGATCCTTATATTAATGAATCCATTATACCAGATATTTTTTCAGAACCCCATTTAAGATTGGGAGAGAGGGAAGATCCTGACTTTCTCATATTTCGGTGTTCTTTCCGGATGAGTTTTATATAAAACCACTTCATTCGCCAAAAATGCAAGTGAAGGATAATATGAAACCAATTGTTCCTTTTTCAGTTCTTGTTCAGCTTGCCATTTACGTGCTAAGGTAATATGCGGATGAAATGGACGTTTTTCTAATTTGAATTGAGCGTTTTCGCAGGTTATATAAACCTTCCTCTGTAACTCAACTAAAGACTCTGCCTCCGTTAACCCTGCCCAAAAAACTCGCTTACCAAATGTATCAAGATGCGTAATTTCTAATGAAGGGGCTTTGAAATCAGCAAGATTCTCCCGCATAATTTCAACCGCATTAGCTAACTTGTCTTTTTCTGCTGCACCCAGAAAAGCCAATGTAATATGATAATCAGCGGGATGCACCCACTTTTTAAAAGGAAAGATGTTTTTTACATTTTTGCATATTGAAGCTAGCTCTTCTTTGATTGGATCAGGCAATGCCAACGCAAAAAAATAATGTTCAGCCATAATGATCATCCTCCTTATGCTTTCTTTGTCTACCTACCGCGCCTAGCGGCTAGCAAACTTACAGCTTCTGATTGCGTTAGTCAACATCGGTTCGTCCTTTTGTCCTCACCGTACTGTCTCGCTACAGACGGCAGGAGCTCGAGGTCAAATAACCCTGAACCGCTGAAGGCAAGTTCACCCTTCTTCGGTTCAGGAACATTTGCTTGTCGCTCCTAATCAGCCGTCTTTCGCTTTTCACTTTTCCTTTATCTCAGGCCAACAGGATGTTGGTCAGAACGGCGTTGCCACAGGAAGTGGCATACTTAGCCGTTCATCCTTATTATCTAAGTTTAGGCTCACAGGATGTGAGTCAGAACGGCGTTGCGCCAGGACGGCGCGCCTTAGCCGTTCTTCTTTTGATTCGCTGAACAGGCGCTTTCGCTTTTCTTTGTCTAGCTCCGACTCCTAGCTGCTAGCAAACTTTCGGTGCCTTCCTACGATAAGTCAACATCAGTTCGCGCCTACTAGGCTCACTGTGTTTCCTTTATCTCGTCAGGCCCCTAGAAAGTTTGTACGCAGCTGAACAGTCGTCTCTGCTTTTCTTTGTCTAGCTACAGCGCCTAGCGGCTAGCAAATTTACGGCTTCTTCTTACGATAAGTCAACATCAGTTCGCCTTTTAGGCTCACTGTGTTTCCTTTATCTCGTCAGAAGCCTTTAAATTTGTACGCCGCTGAACAGGCGCTTTCGCTTTTCTTAGAAAAATCCGATGTTTAAGGGTTCTTATCTTAAACATCGGATTTCTTTTACATTTTTTGAGTTTTTACTTCCTCTATTTTTTCTAAGAATAGAGATTGTAGTTTTTTTGTTAGTGGGCCTGGTTTGCCATCTCCTATTGATTGTCCGTCAAGTTGTACAATCGGCATTACTTCAGAAGTGGTACTTGAAACAAAAATTTCATCTGCCGTTTTTAAGTCATCTAAATGAAACTCTTCCTCTGCAACAGGAATTTGATTGGCTTGGCAAAGTTGCAAAATAACTTGGCGGGTAATGCCGTTTAAAATTAAGTTGGTTGCTGGATGGGTTATGATTTTACCATCTTTTATAATATAGGCATTAGAAGACGATCCCTCTGTTACCGTGCCATTCCGATGTAGGATTGCTTCATAACAATCTTGCTCTTTAGCTTCTTGTTTTGCTAAAACATTCGGTAGAAGATTTAAGCTTTTGATATCACAGCGTAACCAACGGATATCCTCTGTAACCATTGCCTTTACACCATTTTCAAGCTTTTCTTCTGGTCTTGCTACTTCCTTAGTATAGGCAGTTAAGACAGGCTTTATATCTTTTCCTGGAAAAAGATGATTTCTCGCTGTTGCTCCTCTTGTCACCTGCATGTAAATCGATCCATCTTGAAGATTATTCTCTTTAATTAATTGCTCGATGAATTGAAGCATTTGCTGCTTATCGAAAGGCATTTCCATTTTTATTTTTTCCGCACTGTGAAAAAAACGATCTAAATGCTCATCCGCCGTAAAAGCCATCCCATCATAAATACGGATGACTTCATAGACACCATCACCAAATTGATAGCCACGATCCTCTATATCAATCACAGCTTCAGTACGCTCGATTAATTGATCATTCACCAATACTTTTGCCATTAAGAACAACCCCTATTTAATTAGACTTAATTATTTCTCTCTTGCTAGTTCATAAATCGCTTGGGCATATATTGCTGTTGCTTGCCAAAGGTCGGCTAATTCCATATATTCATCCTTTTGATGAGCTACATCTGGACGTCCAGGAAATAATGCTCCAAAGGCGACACCAGAATCAAGCGATCTAGCATATGTTCCGCCACCAATCGCCAATAATTCTGCATTCTGACCTGTTTGTTCTTCATAAACAGCCTGCAATGTCTGAATGAGAGGGGAGTCCTCTGGAACATGATGGGGATCAGAATTTGTGTACTGTCCTAGTTGAAAATGTAATTCTTTGCCTTTCCTTTGAATCGTTTTCTTCCCTTCTTCTTGATCAAAGGTAACAGGATAACGCATCGTAATCCCAAACTTTCCACCTTCATGCTCGTTATATACCATTTTTCCTACGTTAATCGTTAATTCGCCTGAAATCTCGTCTTGGTATGCTACTCCAAGTGCTCGCCCACGTGAATCTCCAAAAAAGAATTCAACTGCCGCTTTCATATACTCATTTCCTCTAGCATCAAGCGGAAGTGTCGATAAAAAGTTCGCTAATAATAAACCAGCATTTTTACCTTTATCAGGCTCTGAACCATGCGCACTTATTCCATGAAGCTCCATTATCGAATAGCCGCTTTCTACATAATATTTTCCATTTAGCTCTTGTGTATCCAAAAAATCTTCAAACAGTTGAATAATATCTGTATTGCCATCTTTAATATCCAGAATTGCTTTCGCATGATCTGGAACCATATTATAGCGTAACCCAGACACAAAGGATAATAAGGTAATCGGTGCGGAATTCTCATCCTTATCCATTAAATCTTGAACAAGATCAAAGTCAGCAATTCCCTTTTCGGCTATGATAATTGGGAAATCAGCGTCAGGAGCAAAACCCATTTCTGGCATTTCTTCCTCTTTAAAATAGTGATCAACACAACGCCAATCACTTTCTTCATTTGTGCCAATAATCAGTCGAACTCTTTTTTCAAGAGGCAAGCCTAATTCTTTCACAATTTTCATACCATAATACGCTGCGATTGTTGGCCCTTTATCATCAATCGCACCTCTAGCATAGATTCTATCATCCTTTACAACACCAGAAAAAGGATCATCAGACCATCCATCCCCAGCAGGAACAACATCGACATGCCCGAGGACACCAATTAAGCCCTTTCCTTTTCCTGTCTCTAAATGCCCCGCTACATGACCAGTATTTTTCGTTGCAAATCCATCACGTTGACCAAGTTCAAGCATATAGTCAAGCGCTCTCTTAACTTCTGCACCAAAGGGAGCTTCAGCTGTAGCCTTCGCCTCATCCAGTACACTCGGGATTTGCAGAAGTCCTTGTAAATCTGCAAGAATGGTATCTTTTCTTTTTTCTACTTCTGCTTTCCAGTCTATTTTTGCCATTCCAACCATGACTCCTTTTCAAAAATTCTCTTTTTCTATTAGTGCGTGTTCAAAAAGGAGGATAAAAAAGACCATGTCAGTGCCTACGCTAACGTCAATCGCCAATGTCCACTTTTATATCCTGTACGTCAAAAGTTCGAGGCGAATTTGCGCGTGTGCTAACTTCTACGTTGTCCACAGGACATGACGGCACTTAGTCAAAGGACCTTTAGCTCGCAGTGCCCGTTTTAGCGAGACCTGCAGGACACAGGTCGATTGTTGTCGCGAAATGAGCCTTTGATCCTTACTTTTTGAATATCCTCTATTATATACCTTTTTTTCCAATTCATAAATTTGGAATATGTGTAAATAAAAAAATTCGTATGACCACAAGCAAACCAACAATGACTATAAAGGGTATCAGGGAAGCGATGGTGACAATTCTCTTCGCTTGAAAAAAACCTATCTCCATCGGATATTTTCTAACAAAAGGGTGTTCTTCCACTGTTCTTCGCCACATATTTCCCACCCAAGTTAATAAAAATACTGCTCCTGATATGAAGACAGTGATTTTTAACCATACTGGCGGTAAGAGAATAATTGCGGCAGCAGTCACACTGATAATTTGCATGTATTGTAAAATATATTGCGAGTTCCGTGTTATCGCCTTGATAAACAATTCTAAATAACCGGTTTTCTCATTACGAGTTTTAAATAAACGATTTGATCGTGTGTATAGCCGCGGCTTGATACGATTGCTTGTACTTCTTGATTGCTTTTCAATATCCAATGAGAGTTGAAAGATCATTTCCGTATATTTATTTTTCTCTAATTCATCAATGGTTAAATCTTGCTCAAAATTGTGAACTGAAGTAAATCGATGACGTACAAACAAAATTGAGAGGGCGGTGTTGAATACGATTAGCAGTAAAAGCCAACCAACATTCTGCTGTAAAAAAAACTGAAAACCAAGTCCCCAAACTATCAAGGCGCCAATGAAAAATGGAATCCCTCTTAGCAGACTTCGCCATCCACGTACCTGCACATTCCATTTCCCTTTTATCGCCATAATTAACCATTTTAAAGATACCCAAAGACCAGAAAAAAGGATAAAATCCCCTGTATGTAATTGAAAATGTTGATACCAAAATGGCCCGATCGCGATTCCTACTCCCAAAACTGATAGACATTGATAAAGATAAGAATAGATAATTCCCCACTGTTTTAACTGCAGAAATAACTTTTTATTTTTTCTCAGAAAAATTCGATCTGCTTCCCGCACATAAGTGTGAAAATGATCTCCCCATAATAGGAGAAAGAACAATGCGAGTAATTGGATCGGGACTCCATCCATCCAATTGGGCATTTCCAGCCACCAGGAACGGTAAATGAAAAAGGAAATTACGGTAGCAGGCAATACAAAATAAACAAAAACAGTCCAATCAACAATGGATTTGATTGTACGAAAGCGATGCTCCCACTCTTGCTTCAATCTCATCCAAAATAGCTCTTTACTCTTCATCTTCTTCGACCTCTACCTCCAAACAAGAATAGAGACTACCGTCTGTAGCACCACATTGTTTTAACACCTCATCTAATTGACCTTTCGCTTTCATCCGCCCTTTTTCAATGATAATAAAGGTGTCACACATTCTTTGTGCTGTATCTAATATATGGGTGCACATTAAAATTCCCTTACCTTTACTTCGTTCTTCTTCTAAAAGATCTAAAAGTAGTTTTGTCGAACCAGGATCAAGCCCCATAAACGGCTCATCAATGATCAAGAGATCTGGTTTTGTGAATAAGGCAAGCGCCAACATTCCTTTCTGCTGCATTCCCTTTGAAAAGTTTCCAGGAAATTTATGGAGATGAGCAGATAAGCGAAATTGTCGCAAGATCTCCTTGGCATAGTGGAGGGCGTCTTCTCCTAGCTCCTCGACAGCGGCCACAAACTCAAAATGCTCCCAAAGCGTTAATTCTTGATAATACAAAGGACGCTCTGGAATATAGGACAGCTTCCCACCCTCAGCTTTTGAGATCTCCCCTTCTACAAAAGGTAATTCATCCAAAATTGCTTTAATTGTCGTGCTTTTTCCTGCTCCATTTGCTCCAATCATTCCCATTAATTCACCTTGTCTAATTGAAAAGTGAATATCGGAAATTGTCTTCTTATTTATTTGATAACCAGCTTGCTGTATATTCACCTCTAGTAAAGCCATATAGCCACTCCCCTATTACGTTCATCCATCTCCCTTACATTTACGAATAAATGACTAAAAAGTTCCCAATCAAAGTTTTTATCTACAAACACTGAATGCAAGAACCAAATTTGCTACTTTTATTTATAAAAAAGAACTTCCCCCTTTTCATTTTTGAATAAATGCGTTAAAATGGAACTGTCTGAAAATAGAATATACTTAAAGTGGTTGTTCTAAAAGGGAAATAGAAGGACACATCCATATGAGAAAAAGAGCGAAGTGTCAATTAAACCTTTGGAACATCTCTTAAAAGGAGTTGTCTGCGGGAAATTACCATCTCTTTAACTAGGCAAGATGTCAACCGACTGCCATGGGATTAAAGATGAGGGAGTGGTTTTATTGAAACCGTCAACGAATAGAATGCTTACCAGGGTCAAATCCATTTACTTATATATTCTAGAAAATGGAACCGTTACAACACGGGAGATCGTGGATGAATTTGGAAGCACTCCTCGCACCATTCAGAGGGATTTGAATGTGTTAGAATACAATGACCTAATCAGTAGCCCGAGACGTGGAAAATGGACAACAACGGAGAAAAAAGTGAAAGTAACTTAACCTATAACGATATGTATTATTTATTCAAATAGGATTGGTCACTTAGGTGAGCATAAGTCACCGAAGCGCCTTATCCAAGCTTGAAAATGTTTTTAACAAAATGTGGACTGCCCATTATAAATGGAGGGCAGTCATTTTATTGCCGTATTCTGTAATTGAGATACCTCTTCTTCTGTTAATTCGCGATATTCCCCTAAGGATAATGCCTCATCCAATTGTAAAGGCCCCATCGAAATTCGCTTCAAATAGATAACTTTCTTTCCCACAGCTTCAAACATTCTTTTCACTTGATGGAACTTTCCTTCTGTAATGGTTAACTCAATATCTGAACGTTCTCCTGCTTTTAAAATCTCTAAAAATCCTGGCTTTGTTTCATAACCATCATCTAAAATGACCCCTTTTTCAAAGGCTTGCTTATCATCCTCAGTAACTTGGCCTTTAATGATCGCAAAATATGTTTTGGGCACATCCTTTTTAGGTGAAAGCAATTGGTGGGCTAATTTTCCATCATTGGTTAATAAAAGTAATCCCTCTGTATCCTTATCTAATCGTCCTACTGGGAACGGCGAAATGAAAGCATCGTCTGGATGCAATAAGTCTATCACGGTTTTTTCATGTAAATCCTCTGTTGCCGAAATCACATTTCCTGGCTTATTCATCATTAAATAAATAAATTCACGATAAAATACTTCTTCCCCATGAACATAAACTGATTGTTGCTCGGGGTTCACTTGTGTTTTCGGATCCTTGACTGCTTTCCCTTCAACCGTAACACTGCCATTTTTCAGGAGCTTTTTTACCTCTTTCCGACTACCGTAACCCGTATTTGCTAAAAGCTTATCAATTCTCATCAAAATTCTCCTTTTCCTCTATTGCCTTCCTCAATTAAAAACATTTTTAACTTATTTCTTCCCTTTAGGCCTAAGCCCATACCCTTTACAAACTTTTACATAGGCTGATGTTGGAAGAGATAATGAAATGGAGTGACGTATAAATGAGTTTTCGCCAACAAATGCCTATGCCGTTTTCTAATCAAATGCCGTTTCCTGGTCAAGTAATGCCCCAACTACAAGGGGATATGTCGCAACAACCTATGTATGGGGAGTTTTCACAACAAGATGATATGCAAGCAAAACATTTCTTTCCTGGAACGCCAAATCAATCCTCACTTAATCGCAGAGTAGATCAATTAGAGAATCAAGTGAGAAGACTAGAACGCCAATTTAATCGTCTTGAACGCCGCGTATCTCGTTTAGAAGGTCAAGGAAGCTACCCAGGATTTCCGGGCCATCAAGGCCGGCCAGAATATGATGAAACTGGGTATTATTAATTCTTTTAATGGCTAACAAATTCCACCCTGTCAAGAATTAAATATATTCATGAACAATCATAACGGCATATATACAGATACGGGCAGTTGCCCCCACCTCATTCTAACATTAAGGCGGGGACACTGCCCATTTCAAAATATGTTTATTTTATCGCTAGAAAGGGAATGGTTAACTCATTCCCAGTTTCTTCTTCACTCTTGTTAATCGTTCACCAAATAGACGATCAGCTAAACCAGATTTCAGGCTTAAATAACCATAAATCCCTGCTCCAATCGCGGCACAAATAAAGATTAGTAATAATCCTTGCAGGCGAGATTCTGGATTCATAATAGAGTGAAGACCTAGGTAAATAAAGTACACTGGCACTAACATGGCGATATTAAAGATCACAATTAAAAGAACTCTTCTATAGACAAGTCGTAGTGGATATTTGGCAAAGATTTTTATAACAATCAAATTAATCACGATTGAAACGAAATATCCGAGTGCTGTTGCATAAATCGCTCCATCTGTACCAAAGGCCTTAATCAATGGGATATTTAAACTTAATTTAATTAAAATCCCTGTTAATAAGCTTAAGATCGTGAAGCGTTGTTCATTGATTCCTTGCAAAATCGCTGCGGTCACGGAATATAAAGCAAACAAGATCGCGACAGGTGCATACGTTCTCAGCACCTCTGTTCCGAGATCTGAATAACCATAGAACACAGTATAAAAAGGTTCTGCCAATATCATCAGCCCTAAGGCTGCTGGCAACGTAATAAATAATAAAACTTGAATCGTCTGATCAAGCTGACGGAAGAGAATTTTCCGATCGTCATTGACGAAGGATTCCGTAATTAAAGGAACCAATGTCATCGCAAAGGCTGTAGCTAAAGATACCGGGATGATCACCAATTTATGATTTAAACTTAAGGTTCCATAAGCATCCAAATAATTGACTGCTTGGCTCCCAGCAGCCATAGCACTGTTAAATGTTAATTGATCAATAAAAGTATATAATGGATTGGCAATGCCGACCATGACAAAAGGAAAAGCATAGACGATAATTTCCTTATACATATTGCCTAATGATACATTGAGTTCGCCTTTACTTTGCAGGCGTTGTTCGTCTAATTTCGGCTTACGTTTTCTCCAATACCAAAGTAAGACAATAAGACTAGCAATCCCACCGATAAAGGCCGCAAATGTCGCCACCCCAATCGCGGTCACCACACTACCCTTCAACATATAGATCACAATATAACTACCGGCTAATAAGAAAATAATTCTAGCCAATTGCTCAATGACGGTTGAAACGGCAGATGGTCCCATTGACTGGTTTCCTTGGAAAAACCCACGGATTAAACTCATGGCAGGAATAACAATTAAAGCAAAGCTGACGGCCCTGATGACAGAGGCGACATCTGCAATCGTATATTCAGTCTCTGCCCCTTTTAACACAATTTCTGCGATCGGCGTCGCTAATCCGTACATTATGAGAAAAGAGGCAATCCCTGTTAAAGTCATCACAAACAAGCCTGAGCGAAATAACCGATGACCTACCTCATATTCTCCTAATGCGTTATATTTTGCAACATATTTGGAAACAGCAAGAGGTACGCCCGCTGTAGCAATACTAATAAAAATTGTATAGGGCGTATAACCATAATTATAGATAGCATAGGCACTTTCCCCACCAATAATCGCTTTAAAAGGAATAACATAGAGAAGACCTAATACTTTGGATAAAATTGTACCGAGCGTTAATATAAATGTTCCCCGTATTAATTTAGATGACATACATTCTCGAACTCTCCATTTTTTATTTTCCATTAAAACATATTATTCTACACACTATTCATTAGTTTACAGCTATCGACTTAATTTGACAATGAGTTCAACGTTGCGTTTGTTAAATGTTCATAGTATTTTAAGAAAAGTGGTAGGTGTATGACTAGGTATATTTGACTTATTTCTTAAATGCCTGTTGCAAGGAGTAGGGCGACGCCGTTTACACAACGTTTTTCATATAGAAATACTTTTACTTGTAAATATTTCCTTAGCAAAACAAGGAGTCTTTTCTCCTAAAATAACCCAAACCATTAAACCTAAAAATATGGTAAGGACTGTAAGCTGGCAGCACTTAAGTCGGATTCCGTTCTTTTGTATAATGCTATAAGAAGGACTAGTATAATGGAGAGATTTCTCAGGGGGTTGCTAAGGATTTGACGATCAAACTTATCCGTTATTATTTTGGTTGAATTTAAACATGAAAGTGAGCAGATACAATGTATGATGTGATTGTGATTGGTGGAGGTCCATCGGGATTAATGGCCTCAATTGCCGCCGCTGAAAATAAGGCAAAAGTTTTATTAATTGATAAAGGGCATAAACTGGGGAGAAAATTAGCGATTTCCGGTGGAGGACGTTGTAATGTAACAAACCGCTTGCCCCTTGATGAGATTATTCGGCATATACCAGGCAATGGGCGGTTTCTTTACAGTGCTTTTTCTGTTTTTAATAATGAAGATATAATTCGTTTCTTTGAACAGCTTGGAATTGAATTAAAAGAAGAAGATCATGGCCGGATGTTCCCAGTATCCAATCGGGCACAATCTGTCGTTGATGCCCTTTTAACAAGAATGGATGAACTAAACGTTGATGTGCTGCTCGATACTCCCGTTCAAAAAGTGCTTTATGATGAAGGTAAAACTACAGGGGTTCTGTTAAAATCTGGTGAAGAATATGCTGCTTCTGCTATCGTGCTTGCCACTGGAGGTGCATCTGTCCCACAAACTGGTTCAACTGGGGATGGTTATCCGTGGGCAAAGGCGGCCGGCCATACGATTACAGAACTGTTCCCAACTGAAGTGCCAATTACCTCCAACGAAGGTTTTATAAAAGAAAAGCAACTACAAGGATTATCATTGCGTGATGTTGGTCTCAGTGTGTTGAAGCCAAATGGGAAACCAGTGATTACCCATAAAATGGACATGATTTTTACCCATCTCGGCATTTCCGGCCCTGCCGCCTTACGCTGTAGCCAATTTGTCGTAAAGCAGCTAAAAAAGTCAAAGCAGCATGAAGTAACAATGGCCATTGATGCCTTGCCTGATCAAAGTGAGGAAGAACTTTTTCAAGCAACACAAAAGATTAAAAAGGACGAGCCAAAAAAGAGTGTTAAAAATGCATTGAAAGGCTTGTTACCTGAACGCTACTTATTGTTCTTGCTCACGCAATGCGCAATCGAACCTACAGAGGTTTGTGCTACCATTTCAACGGAAAAATGGCGGACCTTTGCTAAAATCTGCAAACAATTCACCTTTAAAGTAAATGGCACCTTACCTTTAGAAAAAGCTTTTGTCACAGGTGGCGGTATTTCCGTAAAAGAAATCGAGCCTAAAACAATGGCCTCCAAACTCATGCCAGGCCTGCATTTCTGTGGGGAGATTTTGGATATCTATGGCTATACAGGCGGCTATAATATTACAGCTGCACTTGTGACAGGTAGACTGGCAGGGATGAATGCCGCCCTATTTGGGAAAGAGTAAATTCCGTTTTAATGATTTTTTGAGAATCGAGCGGGTACTGCATAGGAGAAGACTTTGGGTTGCGATGAAAAATTAGAGTTGTTACACTTTTGGCTGGGGGCTTGAATTTTCGGGACAGCCGGGGCTTGCGTTGTTACACTTTTAACGGGTGCCTTGCGTTTCGGGGAGAATCAAGGCTTGCGGCTGTTACACTTTTGGAGACTTCCTTGAGTTTAGGGGACAGCCATAGTTCTGTAGGCATTTTAAATTTCTTTCCGGCACGGCCATGTCGATCTCCCGCTTTTTGCAGTTCTTCTATTCTACTCATTTAAACAAAAAAGGCAGGACTATCTACTGCGATAGCAACCTGCCTTTATGTGTTATATATGATCAATGCGCTGAAACAAAAGACTTGTTCCCCGGAAGCATCGCCAATGAGCGCAACATTATATTTAATATCAACCACATCTCTCGGCGATATTTGTTCGAGGAATTCATTCATTTCTTCCTCTAAATCCTGTTCATGGTCACAATCAAACAGCTTAACTTGTACCAATTCAATCCACCCCTTTTTAGCATGATCGCCAATACCAGTGGATTTTATACTATTCAGAAAATAAATTTTGGTTACAGCGCTAGCTTAGTACAACTCGAACCAGACATGGATCTTTTAGTTGTTGTGTATGGTCTAAATCCCTTTCCTCGAATGGATAATCTCTATCCGAGTTATTTTAGCCTGCATGGGAAATGATTCAAAAACGGGCCCTTTTACCTGTATAGAGATATAGTCTCCATTCCCTAACCCCTTAGAATAATTTGAAGAAATCTCTAATAGATTAAGACCATTGATTTCCTGAAAATATTCGACATAATTTCCTTCAGGAGATTTTGAGTCTATCCTCTCGTCAGGAAGGATTATTTTATTATAGTATTGTTGAAAGTAATGATCCATGTAATAAAAATATTGTTCCTGAGCCTCCTCTTCAAATTTCTCTCGCATATCTATAAAACCAAAGTAGAAATATCCTGTGATTTGCTCCTCCGTCTCTTCGTTCATTTTAAGAGAATTCGAACGGGCAGTAGACCGCTTATTCTCAAATTCTTGTGCATAATTATCTATTAAACTCCAAATAAACATAGCACCTAATAAAATAAAAAAACTGATAAAGAAGAATAGTATTTTTCGCATGATCCCTTTCCTTTTACCGTAATCGTTTTCTTACCGCTCTGTCCATGAAGAAAATCACAAATACCAAAAGAGTTGTCCCCAATAAAACGGATATATATATTGGCTTTTTAATCATATCGACCATGCTCCTACTTGTAAGATTTTACCGAACACAGTCCTTCCCCTTTTGTCATCCACAATCATCATATTTTCATATATTAAGACGCACTTTTAGCCTGATAAGTTTCAGTTTAAGACAAAAAGATCCCTAAGACTCATTATATAAAGCCCTAGGGATTCCCTTATTTGATCATCGATGTTATTTTTCCTTCGGAGTTGTTTCTCCTTGCCACTTAAGCATGCCGCCAACCATATTTGTTACATTATAACCTTGCGCATTTAAATATTCACAAGTTCTGCCACTGCGGCCACCTGAACGACAAATTACGATATATTCTTGATTTGGATCAAAATGGTCGAGATGCTCTGGAATTTGTCCCATAGGGATATGAACGGCATCCGAAATCATCCCTTCTGCAACTTCTTCATCTTCTCGTACATCGACTAAATTATATTTTTTTCCTGCTTCTAGATCTTTTTGTAGCTCCTCTGGGGTAATGGTCTTAATTTCGCTCATCTAATCTCCCTCTCAAATGAAATATTTCTATATTATTATCTTTCCTCGTGATTGGATAGTCAAATGAACGAGCCCATATTTAAGGAACTTGGATCAGAGATTCCGACAAACTTGATGAAATAGCGGATCTTGAAGTGAAGGGGAGTGAGCCAACTGAGCTGATATTGCTCAAGTTCGCTATGACATTGCGGAACTTTCGTCACTTATTGCGCGACTTCTTAAGGCTATTGCGCGACTTCTTAACGTGATTGCGCAACTTTCACTGGTGATTGCGTGACTTCCTCGGAGATGCGCTACTTTTACCGGTGATTGCGCGACTTCCTTCACTTATTGCGCAACTTCCTAACGCCTTTGCGCAACTTTCACCACTTATTGCGCGACTTCTTAACGTCATTGCGGAACTTTCGCCGATGATTGCGTGACTTCCTCGCGGATGCGCTATTTTTACCGGTGATTGCGCTACTTCCATCTCTGATTGCGCAACTTCCTAACGCCTTTGCGGAACTTTCACCACTTATTGCGCGACTTCTTAACGTCATTGCGGAACTTTCACTGGTGATTGCGTGACTTCCTCGGGATGCGCTACTTTCACCGGTGATTGCGCTACTTCCTTCACTTATTGCGCAACTTCCTAACGCCTTTGCGGAACTTTCGTCACTTATTGCGCGACTTCTTAACGTTATTGCGGAACTTTCGCCGATGATTGCGTGACTTCCTCGCGGATGCGCTTCTTTCACCGGTGATTGCGCGACTTCTTAACGTGATTGCGCAACTTTCACTGGTGATTGCGTGACTTCCTCGGAGATGCGCTACTTTTACCGGTGATTGCGCGACTTCCTTCACTTATTGCGCAACTTCCTAACGCCTTTGCGCAACTTTCACCACTTATTGCGCGACTTCTTAACGTCATTGCGGAACTTTCGCCGATGATTGCGTGACTTCCTCGCGGATGCGCTTCTTTCACCGGTGATTGCGCTACTTCCTAACGCTATTGCGGAACTTTCACTGGTGATTGCGTGACTTCCTCGCGGATGCGCTTCTTTCATCGGTGATTGCGCGACTTCCTTCACCTATTGCGCAACTTCCTAACGCCTTTGCGCAACTTTCACCACTTATTGCGCGACTTCTTAACGTCATTGCGGAACTTTCGCCGATGATTGCGTGACTTCCTTCACCTATTGCGCAACTTCCTAACGCCTTTGCGGAACTTTCGCCGGCGATTGCGTGACTTCCTCGCGGATGCGCTTCTTTCACCGGTGATTGCGCAATTTCTCCCTTAAATTGCGCAATCTGATGAACCAGCAAAAAAAGGCCTCATCCACTGGGATGAGGCCTACCTGTTTAATTCGCGACAATATTGACTAGTTTGCCTGGAACGGCGATCACTTTGCGAATTGTTTTATCAGCTAATTGCTGTTTGACTTTTTCATCGTCTAGCGCAATTTTTTCAAGTTCTTCTCGTGTTGCGTCACGGGATACTTTTAGTTTAGCGCGAACTTTTCCGTTGATTTGCACGACGACTTCGATTTCATTGTCAACAAGTTTGTTTTCGTCATATTCTGGCCATTTTTCATACGTAATTGTATCTGTATGCCCTAATTTCTCCCAAATTTCTTCGGCAATATGTGGACAAATTGGTGCCAACAATTTTATAAAGCCTTCAACATATTCTTTCGGTATGACATCTGCTTTATAGCCTTCATTGATGAAGACCATTAATTGAGAAATTCCTGTATTAAAATGCAACTGCTCATAGTCACTTGTCACTTTTTTAACAGTTTGGTGGTAGACTTTTTCCAAGTCGCCCCCAGTTGTATCTTGGATCTTAGTTGCAAGTGTACCATCATCTTCGATAAAGAGACGCCAGACACGATCTAAGAAACGGCGCGACCCATCGAGACCTGTCGCGGACCAAGAAATTGACGCATCCAATGGTCCCATAAACATTTCATACAGGCGTAATGTATCTGCCCCGTGACTTTCAATGACTTCATCAGGATTGACGACATTGCCTTTGGATTTACTCATTTTCTCATGGTTTTCTCCAAGAATCATCCCTTGGTTGTATAGTTTTTGGAACGGTTCTTTTGTCGGCACGACGCCAAGATCATATAAAAATTTGTGCCAAAAACGGGCGTACAATAAATGCAGGACGGCATGTTCTTGACCACCGATATATATATCAACGGGAAGCCATTTTTTCAATAATTCCGGGTCAGCTAATGCTTGATCATTATGTGGATCAATGTAACGAAGATAATACCAACTACTGCCTGCCCATTGTGGCATTGTGTTTGTTTCTCTACGGCCCTTCTTACCTGTTTCAGGATCAACGACATGTAGCCAATCAGCAATATTGGCTAACGGTGATTCGCCTGTACCCGCCGGTTTGATTTCATCGGTTTTCGGCAAAATCAATGGTAATTCTTCCTCAGGTACACCTGTCATTGTGCCATCTTCCCAATGAATAATCGGAATTGGCTCACCCCAGTAACGTTGGCGACTAAAGAGCCAATCACGTAAACGGTAGGTGATTTTCTTTGTTCCAATACCTTTTTCCTCAAGCCAAGCAATCATTTTGCTAATCGCTTCTTCTTTCCCAAGTCCATCAAGGAATTCGGAATTCACATGAGGGCCATCCCCTGTATAAGCTTCTTTGGCAATATCGCCACCAGATACGACTTCGATAATCTCCAAGTTAAATGTCTTAGCAAACTCATAATCACGTTCATCATGAGCTGGAACAGCCATGATCGCACCTGTACCATAAGACATCAAGACATAATCGGCAATCCAGATCGGAATCTGCTTACCATTGACAGGGTTAATTGCATACGCCCCAGTAAATACACCTGTTTTTTCCTTTGCCAAATCTGTTCTTTCAAGATCACTTTTAGCTTTGATTTTTTGAATATATGCTTCTACCTGTTCTTTTTGTGCGGTAGTTGTAATTTTTTCAACGAATGGGTGCTCAGGTGCTAATACAGCATAAGTCGCACCAAACAATGTATCTGGACGGGTCGTGAACACGGTAAACGTCTCAGCAAAATCAGCAATTTTAAAGGTCACTTCCGCTCCTTCAGAACGTCCAATCCAGTTACGCTGCATGTCTTTAATGCTTTCTGGCCAATCAAGTTCTTCTAGGTCATCAAGTAAACGATCGGCATACTCGGTAATTTTCAAAATCCATTGCTTCATTGGGCGGCGTTCCACCGGATGTCCGCCACGTTCACTCTTGCCATCGATAACTTCTTCATTCGCTAGAACTGTTCCAAGCGCTGGACACCAGTTCACGGGAATTTCATCCACATAGGCAAGACCTTTTTCAAACAATTTAAGGAAAATCCATTGTGTCCATTTATAATAATGAGGATCCGTTGTATTAATTTCCCTGTCCCAGTCATAGGAAAAACCAAGTTCTTGAATTTGTCTTTTAAAGGTTTCAATATTATGTTGTGTAAATTCAGCAGGGTCATTACCTGTATCAAGAGCGTATTGTTCTGCCGGTAGCCCAAAGGCATCCCAGCCCATTGGATGTAGTACATTATAGCCTTGCATTCTTTTCATTCGTGATAAAATATCGGTTGCAGTGTATCCTTCTGGGTGACCTACATGAAGGCCGGCACCAGATGGATAAGGGAACATATCCAATGCATAAAATTTCTCACCTTCACCGTCTGCATCAGTTTTAAACGTTTTATTGTTTTCCCAATATGTTTGCCACTTTTTTTCTAATTCTTGATGGTTAAAACTCATCTTTCTTCCTCCGTTCATTCGTAAAACGTGATTAGCGTGAACTTAGATCACAAGATCAATAAAAACAAGCATGAAAAGGTTGAAACAGTATCCTTTTTTAGGCGTTTGAGTGGAACTAAAGTGTATTTTCGTCATTTTACTCATTATATAATGAATAGCGTAGCTCCGCCCTTTTCCACAGAAAAAAGCCCCCCATCCCAAAGAAACCTCTGGGACGAGAGACTTAAGCTCCCGCGGTACCACCCACATTAATGCTTATTGCATTCACTCATATATCCTTAACGCGGAAAACGGCATAAACTACTTCTTTCGCTTATACAACTAAAAGGCGAGTTCATGATTCACCCTGATTGACTTCCACCAACCGTCAACTCTCTACACAGTTTGATATCATTACTATTCCTTTATTCACGTTTCAACTATTTTTTAATTCGTGTTCAAAAAGGAGGATAAAAGGGCCAAGATCGGACATTCGACACAGGTCGTGTCGGCACTAGTCGGATCATTTATCTCACAGTGTCATTTTTACCGGTCTTTTTGAACATCTTTTTTAATCAGATATTTCCAATTGTAATCAAAAATATACATATTGGCAAGTCTAGTTTTTTACTAATATCAATTAAGAAGTCATAGTGGATTGCTTTTTTAATGGTCGATCATAAAAATACGATAAGATAAAGGAAACAAGCAATAAGAAAATCAGGATAATAAATAATACCGACATGCCCCATACATCAACGAGCATCCCCCCCAGAACAGGTCCGATCATTCGGCCTCCTGTTGCTGTACTATTGACAATCCCTTGGTAAAATCCTTCCCTTCCTTTAGGAGCTAATTGGTTGGCAACAGTTGGAACAACTGGCCATACTAACATTTCTCCTACACTGAGGATGATCATAGCCGATAAAAATCCTTTAAAGCCATCCGCAAAACCCGCAACTCCGTAGGAAACCATAAAAATGGAAAATCCTACGAGCATTTGGCCTTTCAAATTTTGGCTACCCAATTTCCGCAATATTTTTTGCATGATTGGTTGGCCAAGTACAATAATTGCCCCATTCACTGTCCAGAGCAGACTATATTGATTAAGGGACATATTTAAATCCTGTGTATAAGAAGAAATCGTCGCTTGCCATTGCACATAGCAAACCCATCCTAAGAAGTAGGCGGCACAGATAATGCCCAATGCATAAAACTTGCTTTTATCCCGAATCGTTCGTCTTTCTTGCAATACATTGGATTGGCCAAGTTGTCCATCTGCCATATTTTTATAGCTGAATAAAGCGATAAACAAGAAAACGACATACATCGATAGATTGGCGAGGAAGATGTAGTCGAAAGAAAAATTAGCAACCACTCCTCCGAGAGCAGAGCCAATCGCAACTCCGGCATTTTGTGCGACATAGACGGCGTTAAATGCCCTTCTTCCGCCCTCTTTCCAAACCGAACCAGCCATCGCAAACATGGAAGGGAAAATAATCCCTCCTCCAAGTCCTAAAATAGCAAGGAAGATCACATAATAAGGCCATCCATGCCAAAACGTCATTCCTACTAAAGATAAAATAGAGATGATGATCCCTAATAAGATCGATTTATAGCCACCGATTTTATCAAAAAAAATCCCTCCTACTAGATTTCCAATTACACTAGCAGCAGAGTTTAACATCAATACTAAACCGGCAATAAATAATGATTTTCCTAAATAATCATGTATATAAATGGCGTTCAGTGGCCATAAAAAAGAATTCCCAGTCACACTAACGAGCATCCCAATGACTAATAACCATACAGCTCTTGGCATCTCTTTACATCTCCTCTCCTAATTCTGTAGGTCACACTTTTCTCTGTTGAAGAGAGTGAGGTTAACTCATTTATATAATGGATAGCTTAAGCCTGTTCTAGTTGTCCGATTGGATCGATTGGTGAAAACAAATCACCTTTTGTGCAATGCAGATGGACGCGGATTTTGCGAGCCTCTTAACACTGGACATGACTAATTTAAAATTTATATCTATATAAGTAAGTACCCATTTTTAATAACTTTTAAATCTACTATGAAAGTTTCTCTGTTTCGTGACTAAGCCATTCTAGTCCATTTGACAAGGAGAAGCAAGATGCTAGAAAATATCCAGAACAATCTTGATTTTGCAAAGGATTCTTATTTACAGAAAGAGCAAATACTCTCGCATTAAAAATTGGATTTCAAACAATTTTATAGGTATATTTTGATTAAGGTATCTAATCATTACCTAAGACAATCAAGAAGAAAGGGGTTCTACATATGTCTAAATTTAAAGTAGGTATTATTGGTTGTGGGAGAATTTTCCCAATGCATGCTTATCCGGTGAATGCCCGGGAAGATACGGAAATTGTTGCGGTCTGTGATAATAAAGAAGATCGCGCAAAAGAAAAGGCAGAAATCTTTCAATGTGCCTATTACACAGATTATGAAAAAATGCTCGATTCAGAGGATTTAGATGTCCTCCATATTTGCCTACCCCATCACTTGCACGCTCCTGTTGCGATTGCAGCAGCAAAGCGAAATATTCATATTTTGACAGAGAAACCAATGTCCATTGCTTATGAGGATGCCGTAGAGATGGTAGAAACAGCTAAAAATCAAAATGTAACATTAGGCGTTATTTTCCAAAATCGGTATAATCCTGGTTCCAAACTAATTAAAGAAATGCTGGTAAATGGAGAATTAGGTGCGATTTGCTCAGGTAAATTATCTGTTACATGGGATCGTTCTGATGACTATTATAAAGAAAGTGATTGGAAAGGCACATGGGATAAAGAAGGCGGTGGTGTCATTATTGACCAAGCCATCCATACGATGGATCTAATGAGATGGTTTGTAGATGATGAAATTCATTACGTAGATGCTACGATTAGTAATCGTGCCCACGAATTTATTGATGTAGAAGATTCCGCTGAAGGTGTTATTAAATATAAAAATGGTGTAGTTACTGCGTTTCATGCCATTAATTATTATACGTATGATGCACCCGTTGAAATCGAATTACATTGTGAAAGCGGTATCGCCAAAATGGTAGGTGACCGCGCAACTGTTACTTTGCATGATGGTCGGGAATTCATCGCTGATAATAATCCCAATGAGACATTTGATTATGACAGTGGCGCAAAAAGTTATTGGGGTGTAAGTCATATTAAACAAGTGAATAATTATTATGAGGCTCTCCAAGAAGGCAAACAACCAGAGATTACAGGGGAAGATGCCTTAAAAACTCAAAAAATGATCACAGCGATCTATGATTCCGGAAAAAAGAAAGAACGTGTGACATTCGAATAGTGAATCGAAAGGAAAAGCCCATGCCTATCCTTCTGTATTGAAAAGCGCCTTGAGCAAGCCCAAGGCGCTCTTTCTTACATCATCGTTCCATATGGAGGACGTTCTTGGTTTTGGAGAATCATTTGGTTTTGCAACTGCTGCACCTTCAGTCGAGTACGATCTAATTGTTCACGTTGTTGAGCGTTGGAGCTGTCTTTAAGTTTTTCCAGTTCCATCACCGCTTGTTCCAAACCGGCCTGAGCTTCACTAAATTCCGCATCTTGATAAAACCCTTGTCTCAATACTTCATCCAGTTGTTCATTGGCATAAAGAATGGCATCTTCACAACGATTCATACAATCTTCGACAGACTGTCGCGTCGCCACAACCGATCCTCTCCTTCACCGAATGTTCCCGCACTTAAGCGAGCGGGTATGTCTAGTTTGTTCTCAAAAGGACTTCTCTATGATAAAATTTTTTAGTGAAATTGGTTATTTTTAGAGAAGGTTCAAAAAGACTGGTTAAGATGAACGTGTCGAACATCGAAGTCATCACGGCTAGTACTTGTTTCTGCACTACTTATATATTAGGAGAGGATTTTTCTGCTAAAGGACTCATGACAATCTCCAGCACCACTATGCCAATGTGAACTTTCCACGTCCAAGATGGATAGTGTCGGATGATTGCGATTAGCTTCTACGTCTTTAGCCCTCTACTTGGTCCTTTTTATCTTTCTTTTTGAACACACACTTTTAAGGAGTTGAGTCATTTTGAAGATCGAGCCGATTCTTACATATGTCCGTTCTTTATTGGCAAAGGCTGTAATGCGGGATAATATTGTAGTGGATGCAACAGTTGGAAATGGTCATGATACCGTTTTTTTAGCCAAACTTGTTGGTAAAACTGGCAAAGTGTATGGTTTTGATATTCAAGCACAGGCGATTGAGCAAACCATGAATCGCTTAGAAACAGAAAATTTATCAGGATCTGTCCAACTTTTTCAAACAGGACATGAACATGTCGCTTGCTACTTACCTACTGAACATCACGGCCAAATAGCGGCAGCGATTTTTAATTTAGGCTATTTACCAAAAGGGAATAAAACAATTGTCACCAAACCAGAAACAACGCTATCAGCGATTGAACAATTATTACCCCTTTTGAAAGTCGGTGGCATTCTTGTACTAGTTGTCTATCACGGCCATGAAGGTGGTGCGGCAGAACGTGATGCCCTCCTTGAATATGTTTCCGCACTCAATCAAGAATCCTTTCATGTCCTACAATATGCATTCCTGAATCAACGGAACCACCCTCCCTTCGTCCTCGCCATTGAAAAAAAACGGGGCCAGTCCCCCACCACAGTAATGCGTTAACGTGATGGGGGACTGGCCCCATGTTTTAGCCGGCGGTATAGCCGTCCATTCCAGTAGAAGAAATGGCCGGTGGGTCCGCTTTGTTTCATTAGTCTTCTGGCGAGGAGGCGGACGGCTTTTTGTTCATTGACCTTTTGATCGGAGAGATATACAGCTAGTAATCCGCGGTTTATTAATTTGTGGAATTTTGAATCAGGTAAAAATTGGGTATGTTCATCCGCTTTTTCTAGAAAATGCATTAAGCGCGAAAATAGCTGTTCATCGCTCTCATAGTAGAAACAAAAATTTAAGTCCCCTTCTTTGCGATCCTCATCTTGGTCAATAAAATAGTCCAAAAGAATATGGAGTCCTTGGATATAAGGAAAATAACCGTTGCGAATTATTTTCGCATGTTCCGCTTGAAAATCCGCTCGAAGACCATAGGATACTAAACAAAAAATCCCTAATGTGGAGCCGGCACAGGCGGAAAATTCATACCAACTCATATTAGGCAACTGAGCCTGATACCTCGCAAACCAAGTTTGCAATCTTTTCTCTCGTTCCTCAACACGCACATGCTTATGTATTTGCAAAGCGCAATAATAATGACATAGCTCCATTAAATAAGGTTTAATGTCTTCATAATGAGGAAGCTCTTTAAGCATCGATTGGCAAGTGTGCACAAGCGCTGTTAAATAGCCACCATCATTCTGATCTTCGCGATAACGGTAATAATCACGCGGTTGTGCCTCCACATTAAGCGAATCGATCATTGATTCATGTAAGGCAGCGAAGTCATCAGGATCTAAAGAAGTACTGCGATCACAAAGATTATCTAAATAATCACTAATCGTTTGGTATGCAACAATAAAACGGATGGCTGTTTCCTTCCCATCCAAGGCAGTTAACGCCATAATCGAGCCCCCTTCACAATGAAAGGTTTTATGCTCGATACTGGCAAGCGCTTGATTCCTCAATTCTTCATTAGGAATCAACGCGGCTTTATTTTTCCAGTTGTTTAATTCCTGATGGGTGACAGGAAAGACTTGACGAAACACTTGATTTAACAATGTTATCGGATTTACTGGTAAAGCCATACTATTCACCTCTTCATTCTTGAAAAGTGCTGATACCTGTTTAGATCTACTTAACAGCCTGCGCTCACGACTATGACAAACCTAAATTTTCTATTGACCTCATGTCCACTAAGCTTATCGAAAAAAGCACAATAGTTCCTACAAGAAGACACCATTTCATACTTCTCTCTCATCCAAATATTGCAATCTTAATTCTACAAAGTTTTTTGCGTACAGGAAGACTTGTTCTTTTTCAGGCTCGTTAAAAATTTCATGATAACAGTCATGCCACTCTTTATAGATTTTCTCTGTACTCTTCACACGGTTAAACCATTCAAAAACTTCTAACTTATCCACAATTTTATCATCCCCACCTTGAAGAACCAATAAAGGGATATCAGGGAATTTTGACATTTGCTCAAAGGCTAGTTTCATTGCACTAACAAGCTCACGATACCAGCGTACAGAAACTTTCGTAATCGTAAGACCGTCGTTTAACGTTCTTTCTTTTACATCTTCGTCCCGTGTCGCGAGATTTACATTCAATCCAGGGTTTACTTTTAATCCTGGGGCAATCCAATTTAGCCCCACTGTGAGAGCATTCAAAGGAACGGATGGATATTCTTTTAATCCAAGACAAGGCGAGGATAACAGCAATCCATCCACGCTGATATCTGTTGTTTGTAACATCCGGATTGCGGTTAATCCGCCCATACTATGACCTAAAACAAAAACAGGAAGCTCATAGCTTTTAGCTGTTTGCACCCAATCGACTGTTTCATTCACATATTCATCAAACGAATCAATATGCCCCCGATGTGCTCTAGTCGTTAAGCCTTGTCCAGGTAAGTCCCCAGTAATAACGTGAAAACCTTCAGCTCTCCACATCTCAATCAGCCACCAATAACGTCCATGGTGTTCCATAGCACCGTGAATAATGACAATGACACCAACTGCTGGCTGTTCTGTTTCAAATTTTTTCATTTTCATTCACCACATGTTTTCAGATAGATTCTCTATCGTTATTATAACCCGATTTAACAGATTATGAGGGATTTTAGCTTACTCCCACTCGCTCACAGTTATTACATAAATTTTGCTCAACCGCCACCGTCTCTATACATTCTTTGATAAACTAAGGGAAGTACAAAGAGAAAGGATGATTTTTTTGTCTATTTACCCATTTAATGGAAAAATGCCTGAAGTAGATGATTCTGTTTTTATTGCTGATTTTGCGACGATTACTGGTGATGTGAAAATTGGGGCAGACTCAAGTGTTTGGTTTCATTCAGTCATTCGCGGAGATGTAGCGCCAACCATAATCGGTGAACGGGTGAATATTCAAGACCAATGTCTATTGCATCAAAGTCCAGATCGTCCACTAATCATTGAAGATGATGTGACGATCGGCCATCAAGTTATTTTACATAGCAGTATTATTCGCAAGAAAGCCTTAATTGGCATGGGATCGATCATTCTAGATGGTGCTGAAATTGGGGAAGGTGCTTTTATTGGGGCTGGAAGCCTTGTTTCTCAAGGGAAAAAGATTCCACCAAATTGCTTAGCTTTTGGCCGCCCTGCCCAAGTTATCCGCCCATTAACAGAAGAGGACATCCAAGATATGGAGCGAATTTCAAGGGAATATGTGGAGAAAGCAAAGTATTATAAGAAGTTAAAGAAATAGTTTTAACTGACATTTTGATCATCCAAAACTAATCAACACTTACTTCCGGGAGTCATTCTTATACACTTTATTCAGTTACCTCTGACATTTCAGTGAACATGCTGAAAAATCTTTTATTCGTGCCGATAAAATAGTCAAAGGCTAGATTAGAATAAAGGTGGATTCTCATGGTCTATTTATTGGTCTCAGTTATTGCATTAATTGCAATAATCATCATTTTCCTTATCGTGAAATTTAAGCTAAAGCAAGTGAAAAATTTATTCCTTACAGGCCTCTTAGTGTTGATCCTTGTTATTTTATTTGATTCTAACTGGAACGAAAAGCAGATCGCAGAGGGCTCCGAATCATCAATAATATCTCAAGCTGAATATGCGTTAATAAAAATAAAGGATCAGGTAAAAATCGATGCTCCGGTCATCCCGCAACTTCCCGAATTACCAAGAGGCTGTGAAGTTACTTCATTAGCTATGTTGCTTCACAGTGCTGGGGTCGAAGCAGATAAAATGGAACTCGCTGAAAAGGTGAAGAAACATCCTGCTAAAAGGGAAATAAGGGATGGAAAAATTTATTACGGTGATCCCCATAATGGCTTTATTGGAGATATGTATTCCTTTGAAACACCAGGACTCGGTGTATATCATGCTCCTATTATGGAACTAGCAGAAGCTTATTTGCCAGGACAAATGGTCAACTTAACTGGACAAACATTCGAAGAATTAAAAATTCCCCTTTCAGATGGAAGACCCGTTTGGGTTATCATTAATACCGAATATCGAAAGTTAGAAGATTCGTATTTTCAAACTTGGCATACAGAATCAGGAGAAATTCAGATTACAAGGAAGGAACATTCCGTCTTAATAACCGGATATGATAAAGATTTTGTCTATTTCAATGACCCATTAACCGGAAAGAAAAATAAAAAAGCATCAATCAAAGACTTTGAAAAATCTTGGGTGCAAATGGGGAGCCAGGCAATTACTTTCTCAGCAAAAAAATAACGGCTTTTCTTTAGAGGCATCTCAAAAATAAGTTAGTCACAAAGGCATTGTGACATACAAGGATGTACTAGTGCAAGAGAAGCAACAAAACGTTACACTGCAAGCCTGCCGCTAAAGGAGCGCGACTAGGCTGTGAACCCTTTTACACAGCAGGAACCTTCAGTTCATGCTTTTTCCGAGGGCAAAGACACCATTTTCAATCGAAAAAAGAGAGGGATTCATTTCCTCTCTTTTTTTGTTATTAAATACTTATAGTATAGCTTTTTTAACTACTTTATTTAATAAATAAGAAAGCATACTCTTTCTAGTCAGACAGGATTGTAAACCGAATGTTTTCGGCAGCTGTACTCGATGGTTTGTTTTTCTTCATATATTCTTAATAAGATATATTATTTCAGATCCAAGCACTGAAATACCCAGATATATCCCATTATGAATGGGAAGGGGATGGACAGCTTGACAAGCCACATTATACAAGAGGAAAGTCATTACGGTGAATAATACCTCCCCCGATTTTCTCCTTAAAGGGATTCATAGTAGCGATGGCGCTTGCGACGGCGTAGGGTGGTTTACCTTTTTCTATAGCGATCCTTTTAAAGAAGTCTGCACTTGCTGCCCACTTTCAGAACTTCCCGGATAATTCAAGAAATGTTTCGATAGTGCTCCCCTCCTTTCCACAAACCCGAAAGAAGATTGACAACCAACCACCCTCACAATATCTGATTCCTCGTTGCAAATTATCATATTTCCGCGAAATTCATTACAAATATCGAAACAAGCATTCTTAAAAATCGTTGTTTCTTACCCTTTAATCTCCGTCACATGATCTCGATATTCCTTCAAATTGTTTATGTCCTGAGGTAACTGCTTGCTTTTTTAGTTGCTTTTGAAAAACGACTAATTTACAGGGAATCGCAAGTAATTGCGCTAATCTCGGAAATGAAGCAGCAAAGCTATCAGTACGGATCTGCTGATACCCAAGACGTGTATACCAATTTTCCAATATTACTTTAGATGGGTGAGACCCTTCTTCAGGGACTAATAGTTCAAGTTGCATCTTATGAAATTCTTCATTTCGGCATTTCTCTTCTGCAAAGAGGATTAGCTTTCGTCCAATGCCAGTTCCTTGGTATTGCTCATCGACAGCAAGCATTCCTAATTCTCCCGTCTCTTTGTCAATCCAGGTGACACGCACACAGCCAATAATTTGCTCCATGGATCGAGCGACGGCGATTTCACCATTCTCCGTATACTCTGCGATTTCTTCGACTGTTGTACGGACTGCGCCATCCATCCAAAGATTCTCCTCTGAAACCCCATACACATCGTTCACAATATTTGTCACTTTTTTCATATCCTCTAAATTACTACTTGCCTGACTTGGTAACATTTGAATTTCTATTGACTGCATAAACACCTGATACCTCCTTATTTCAAGCTTAATGAGTTAGTCCTCCTCATTTTGTGGGAATCAACTAGGTTTAGTCCATTCATATCTATGTATTGATTCTACTACCTCATTTTTTAAAAAAGAGCCAAGGCTATCACCTTGGCTCTTTTCATTACGAATGGGCAACAGCTAGTTCTTTCCCAAAATCGTATTGTTCTTCAACATAGACCGCATGCCAAACCATAAAGACAAGCACAGTCCAGATTTTACGACTGTAGTCCATTTTTCCTTGGCAATGATCTTCTAATAAGTTTAATACATATTGCTTATCCAAAATATAATCTGTATCACTATTACGAATAATTTCTTTTGCCCACTCATACATTTCATCTTTTAACCAGTGACGAATAGGGACAGGGAAGCCTAGTTTTTTCCGATCTAAAACATGGTCAGGGATTATGCCTTTTGCAGCTTGGCGCAACACATATTTCGTTGTCCCTTCCGCTGTTTTTAAACTGGTTGGAATTCTTGAAGCGACATTGAATACTTCCTTATCCAAAAACGGCACCCGTAATTCTAGGGAATGGGCCATTGTCACTTTATCGGCTTTCAGCAAAATATCGCCACGCATCCATGTGTGAATATCGACAAATTGCATCCGATCGACGGGATCATAACCAATTGTATCTTGATAAAGTTGGCGAGTAATATCTCGGTAATCAATACTTTCATTATATTGCTTTAATAAGCGGCGTTTTTCGCTTTCCTCAAACATCTTGGCATTGCCGATATATCTTTCTTCCATTGGGGTTACCCCACGTTCAATGAAGCTTTTGCCTTTTACTCCTTCAGGAAGGACATTCGCTAATGCGCGTAAAATCGTTTTTCCCACTTTAGGTATTTTATTAAATACTTCTAAAGATTGTGGTTCACGATAAATATTATAACCACCGAATAACTCATCTGATCCTTCTCCAGAAAGTACGACCTTCACATGTTTCCGTGCTTCTCTTGCTACAAAATAAAGCGGCACACAAGCAGGATCCGCCAATGGGTCGTCCATATACCACATAATCTTCGGTAATTCTTTCATATATTCTTCCGGTGTAATCACATAGCTGATGTTTTCAACACCTAATTTATCTGCTGTTTCTTTTGCCACATCAATTTCACTAAAGCCATCACGCTCAAAACCAACGGAAAAAGTTTTGATTTTTGGATTATATAATTTCGCAATTGAAACAATAATCGTTGAATCAATCCCACCGGATAGAAAAGAACCAACAGGCACATCACTGCGCATATGCACATTCACGGAATCAAATAAAACTTCCTTGATTTCCTTAATAAAATCCTGTTCAGATTTTTGTACAGGTTGGAAATGGGCTTTCCAGTAACGTTGGATATTCATTGGCTGATTTACTTTTTTAACGAAATAATGACCAGGTTCTAATTTCTTAATCCCTTTTGTCATTGTTTCAGGTTCTGGGACAAATTGATAGGTTAAATAATGCTGTAAAGACTCATGATTTAATTCCTTATTTTCGATCGCAGGTAAAATACTCTTTTTCTCTGACGCAAAAAAAGTCCTAGCACCATCTTCTTTATAAAAGAATGGCTTAATTCCAAATGGATCGCGCGCCCCAAACAATGTTTGCTCTTCTTTATCCCAAATAAGAAAAGCAAACATCCCCCGGAGCTTTTCTACTGCCTTTTCACCTAACTGGCTGAAAAGGGCAATTAAAACCTCTGTATCAGAATCTGTGTCAAACGTAAATCCTGCTTCAATCAGTTCTTCACGCAATTCCACATAATTATAGATTTCTCCATTAAAAATAATCCAATAGCGGTCATTTTCATAAGAAAGCGGCTGTTTTCCACTTTCAATATCAATGATGCTTAATCTGCGAAAACCAAATTGAACATGTTCATCTTCAAAATAGCCTTCATCATCTGGTCCACGATGAGTAATAATCGTATTCATTTGATGAAAAAGCTCTTGATCAGGATTTTTACCTGATGTTGGATGATCATGGACACAACCGATAAAACCGCACATGTTTCGACACTCCTCTATTATAAACAACAGTACTCATTTTCAATGCTTCTATTTTAGCATTGATTGCGAATCTTTGTCAGTATTTATCCGTAAAAAAAGCTGCAAAAATGAATCGAACGTGAATTGTATTGATCATCATTGCTACTACCAATATGGGTAATCATGTTTATAGCAACGAAGTTCACAAAGGTGTAACACTTACGAGAGCTCCCTACTTCAGCCAAAATGGGAATAAAAGGAGAAGATTTTCGAGCCTACGGCCATGACGGCGCATGCTTTGCTGTTCATCCGTTTGCTCCTAACTTTTTTGTATAATCGTCAAAAAATAACAGAGCAAATCTTGCCCTGTTATTTTTACCTAAATATCTGTAAACATGTATATTTATTAGATTTATTGTACAGCTTTTAAAAGCTCTTCTGCCTTATCTGTTCTTTCCCATGGGAGATCTAGATCAAGCCGTCCAAAATGTCCATAGGCGGCAGTTTGTTTATAGATTGGACGTCTAAGGTCTAACATCTTGATAATCCCAGCCGGGCGTAAATCAAAATGGGCACGAATCGCCCCCACCAGATTTTCTTCAGACACTTTCCCTGTTCCAAATGTATCAACAGAGATCGAAACAGGCTGAGCAACGCCAATCGCATAGGCCAATTGCACTTCACATTTATCCGCTAATCCTGCTGCCACAATATTCTTTGCTACATAGCGGGCTGCATAGGCTGCTGAACGATCTACTTTCGTGGGATCCTTTCCAGAGAAAGCTCCCCCTCCATGGCGAGCATAGCCACCATACGTATCAACGATGATTTTTCTTCCAGTTAAACCAGCGTCCCCTTGAGGTCCACCAATCACAAATCGACCTGTTGGATTAATAAAATACTTTGTTTCCTCATCCAATAACTCTTCAGGCACAACAGGTGCAATCACACAGTTTTTCATATCCTCTTGAATTTGCGCTAGTTCAATATCTGGGTGATGCTGAGTAGAAATAACGATCGTATCGATTCGCACAGGATTACCATCTTCATCATATTCTACCGTCACTTGCGTTTTTCCATCTGGTCGTAAGTAAGGAAGAACTTTTTGCTTTCTTACCTCTGCTAGCTTTCTTGACATTCGGTGCGCTAATGAGATCGGAAGCGGCATTAATTCCTCTGTTTCATTACATGCATAGCCAAACATTAAACCTTGATCCCCAGCACCAATTGCTTCAATTTCAGCTTCTGTCATTTTTCCTTCTCTTGCTTCTAACGCGGTATTCACCCCTGAAGCAATGTCAGGTGATTGTTCATCAATCGAAGTCATAACCGCACAAGTATCTGCATCAAATCCATATTTTGCACGAGTATAGCCGATTTCCTTTAATGTTTCTCTGACAATTTTTGGAATATCCACGTATGTTGTTGTGGTGATTTCCCCTGCTACAAGCACAAGTCCTGTAGTAACTGAAGTTTCACATGCCACACGAGCATTGGGGTCATCTGCCAAAAGTTCATCTAAAATAGAGTCGGAAATTTGATCACATATTTTGTCTGGATGTCCTTCTGTGACAGATTCCGAAGTAAATAAACGTCGATTGTTTGACACCTAAGTTCCTCCTTAAATAATCTCCTAAGAAAAGCGCACGGCGTCCGCAAAATAAGCAACTAAAATTGTGACAAATTAACGCCACGACCGCAAGCCAATCGCGCCTAGAGCTGGATAACATATACCAGTCCTATAATAATTCCAAGGAAATTTTTATACATTCTTATCTCTTAAAAAACGAAAAACCTTTCCCGCATAAAAATAGAGGAAAGGTTAATTCTTATCCGAGCCTTTCACTCTTATCGTCCAAGGCAATTGCCTTGCACCAGGTTAGCACCTTGCTACGGAAAACCATTGATTCGTAGTAGGTTGCTGGGTTTCATAGGGCCTGTTCCCTCCACCATCTCAGGATAAGAGTATCCGTTCAATGTAAAATCATAACGCAAAATTCGATAAGGGTCAAGCACGGAATTGCAATTAGATCACTCCTTAGACGATTAAATAGGAATGGTAACGATAAATCTTAGTTTTTAAGGAAATGTATGGCTAACTTTTAGACAAATAAAAATAAGCATTCGTTTTATTACATGTGGAAAACATTTATACCGCTTTTAGATAGAAACATTGGAATGTCCAAGAGACATTTGGCTTCCCACTATTCTTTCCGGAAAATACAGAAAGACCTTTTGCTTATCGCAAAAGATCCCTCGTTTTAATTACTTGAATGTAAGGCAAGTAGCTGGTACGTAATAATCGTTTGGTTATTCTCCCACTCGACCTTTTGAATCTTAGCTGTTGCCCGGTAGTCACTTTCAATTGTATGCCGTAACTCAATAGGAATATCGATTGGATAAAGCCGATATCCATCTTTTTTCAAAGTAAATTGATTTTCTTGTTGTCTTTCTTCTTTCCCTTTTGTCACAATCATTGTATTTAATTCTAAGGGCATACCCATGATGATCCCCCATTTCTAATTGAATGATTTCCATTATATTATATCGTGATTATCTCGCTGTTTCATCCAATAACAAAGATCTTTCACAACTTTTCGATTGATCGCTGGTGGAAAATAGTGGGTATAGTTTTCAAAATACCAAGTTTCCACATACTTTCCAAGACTGTGTAATCTCTTTTCTAAGCGATATGCATGCTCGATCGTCACATTATCGTCAAGCATACCGTGGATAATTAAAACAGGCGGTTTCATTGCTTCCATTTCATAAAGTGGTGTACGCCATCGGTATTCCTCTAGAGCTTTCTTCGGTGATCCACCAATTACCCTTTTCATCATCCGTCGCAGATCAACACGCTCCACATAGGTTAAAGCTAAATCTGATACACCTCCCCAAGTTACAATCGAAGCAGCATTGCTGTATTGTAATCCTGTAAGGAGGGCCATCACACCGCCTCGCGAAAAGCCAAAAATATGGATTCGCTCCGGAAGAACACACGGATGTCCCTGTAGTAATGCAAAACCAGCAAAGGCATCTTGGCGATCTTCACCAGCAAAATCTTCATTACCCTCTCCCCCACGATTTCCACGGTAAAAAGGGGCAAATACAATAAAACCTTCTGAAGCAAATTGGGCTATCCGCGCCGGTCTAACCATCCCTACATTTTTAATCCCGCCCCGTAAGTAAAGAAAACCTTCATATTCGCCCACTTGCTTCGGTTCCGCTAATAATCCCTTCACCTTTAAGCCAGCTGATATATAGGTAACTAAAAATAGTTTCACAAAAGGATTTGGTGAAGGGAATAAAGTTTTTTCCACAATTTGTCCATCTTGTCCCATCTAGATCGCTCCTTTCCACTAGGCTATCACACAATTTCCTTATCCTCATATAATAATTGTAAATTGGATGCACACAGAACAAAAGCATAGGGCATTCGCATGACTTTCTTGTCCCACTTCATGTCAACCTGCCTGCACTCTCATGATCCGGGATCCCTTTCATATCAGTTTTTTGACCATAAACTAGCACTTGTAGCTGAAGTTAACCCTATGCTGAAATTCTATAAAATCCTAAGCAACAAGGAGGAAACTGCCATGAAGGCAATATTAAAATTTGGATTTGTGATTCTACTGGCTTTGCTCACAGCCTTCGTCCTAACTGCTTGTTCCCAAAAAGATACATTAGAAAAAGTAAAGCTTGCTGAAGTGACACGTTCTATCTTTTATGCTCCCCAATATGTTGCCCTTGAAAAAGGCTTTTTTGAAGAAGAAGGACTGGATGTTGGGCTCACAACAACATGGGGTGGCGATAAAACGATGACCACTTTGCTCTCAGATGGGGCCGATATTGCCCTTGTTGGATCTGAAACCTCTATTTATGTAGATGCCCAAGGGGCTACTGATCCAGTTATCAATTTTGCCCAACTAACCCAGACTGATGGCACCTTCCTTGTTTCCCGTGAGAAGATTGATGATTTTGATTGGGAAATGCTAAAAGGTTCCACTTTTCTTGGTCAAAGAAAAGGGGGAATGCCGCAAATGGTTGGAGAGTTTGTTTTGAAAAAGAACGATATCGATCCCCAAACTGATTTAGAACTAATTCAGAATATTGATTTCGGTAATATTCCGAATGCCTTTGCCTCAGGAACTGGTGACTTTGTTCAGCTTTTTGAACCAACAGCTTCTGTTTTTGAAAAAGAAGGAAAGGGCCATATTGTCGCTTCATTTGGTGAAGAATCTGGTCAAGTTCCTTATACCACTTTTATGGCGAAACAAAGCTATATGAAGAAAAATCCAGAAACGATTGAGAAATTTGTGCGTGCTCTTCACAAAGCGCAAGCCTGGGTAGAGGAAGAAGATACAGAAGAAATCGCCAAGGTAGTCGCTCCCTATTTTGAAGACTCAGATGTCGAGACTTTAGCGGTCGTTGTCGAACGTTATCGTAGTCAAGGTTCTTTTGCAACTGATATGAAGTTAACAAAAGATGGTTGGGAAAATTTACAAGCCATTATGGAAGAAGCGGGAGAACTTCCGAAAAAAGTAGACTATGAAAAACTTGTCAATACATCAGTTGTAGAGAAAGTTACAAAATAATAAGAAAAATAAATACATCTTGATAACCAGCTAAGGCGCGATATCTAATTATCTCACACTATTTTCTCAGCAAAACGGCTGATGACTAAACCTAGAGAATAGTCACTCAAAGACTAGCGCTGGAGCTGGACGAAGCAAGCAGAAATATAGTTCAGCATTACATGTAATCATTACGATTTGCTACTTTTTCTAAAGGAGGACCGCCCCATGAGTTTTATCGAAGTAGAGCAAGTCGGACATCATTATTTTACTCCATCCACTGCAACTGTGGCTTTGGAGGATGTCTCCTTTACCATTCAAAAAGGAGAATTTATTTCTTTTCTAGGGCCAAGTGGATGTGGCAAAACGACAATGCTTTCCATTTTAGCTGGCTTAATCAACCCTACAACAGGGAAAATTCGTATTGATCAGCAAATACCTGATCAAGATGCAAACTTCATCGGCTATATGTTACAACAAGATTATTTATTCCCTTGGAAAACGATTGAGGAAAATATTTTACTTGGATTAAAAATAAATGGCCGTTTAAGTTCGAAAACAAAGCAAAGTGCACTGAGCTTTTTAAACCAAATTGGTTTAAAAGGAGTCAATCAGCAAAAACCTCAACAATTATCAGGAGGTATGCGGCAACGAGCAGCACTAGCAAGAACGATGGCCGTAAATCCAAAGCTTTTATTATTAGATGAACCATTCTCAGCATTAGATTATCAAACCAAATTAAAATTAGAGGATTTGGTCGCCGAAATTTTAAAAGCTTATGGAAAAACAGCGATTCTTGTGACCCATGATATTGGTGAAGCCATTTCCATGAGTGATCGTGTTTTCCTTTTCTCAGGAAGTCCTGGTAAAATCCATCGTATCTTTAATATTCCGAAAGAATTGAGGTTATTAAAGCCTTTCGATGTAAGGGGACATGATTCTTATAATCAAATCTTTCAAACGATATGGAAGGAGTTGGAAGCTCTTGAAGGCCAATCAACCTAACCTCCTTCATGCTCAATATAAACAAAAGCTAGTCAAGGAGAAAAAATGGGTACTATTTTATCAAATATTAATTTTTCTCCTCTTTTTTTCGTTGTGGGAAATCTCCAGTCGACTTCATTGGATTGATCCACTAATCTTCAGTTCTCCGATAAAGGTAGGATCATTATTAGTGGAGAAAGTACTAGATGCTTCTTTGTTTACCCATTTAGGTGTGACAGTTTTTGAAACTGTCATGGGCTTTATTTTAGGGACTGTGCTAGGAACCATTTTGGCCGCCATCCTCTGGTGGTCGCCATTCTTTTCAAAAATTGCTGACCCTTATCTCGTGATCTTAAATGCGATGCCAAAGGTTGCCCTTGGCCCAATTCTTATTGTTGGTCTTGGCCCAGGCTTTACTTCCATTATTGCTATGGGGACACTTGTATCAGTCATTATTACCACTATTGTCATCTATACTTCATTTCGGGAAGTGGATGATCACTATATCAAAGTATTAAAGACATTTGGCGCAACTAGAAAACAAATCTTTAAAGAAGCCATTTTACCTGCTTCCTTTCCTACCATTATCTCGACATTAAAAGTTAATGTGGGCTTATCATGGGTTGGGGTGATCGTTGGAGAGTATCTTGTGTCCGCTAAAGGACTTGGCTATATGATCATTTATGGGTTTCAAGTGTTTAATTTTACCCTTGTTATGCTCTCGCTCCTCTTAATCGCTATTTTTGCAACGATGATGTATAAAGGGGTAGAATGGCTGGAAAGAAAACTATTAAATGAAAAATAACTGTTGCAAAAAAGCTGGGAGAAAATTGTTTTCACCAAGAACTGAACTATTAGCGTGCATATAACCCGCTCTGGGAATATCCCTCGCTAAGATCATGCATTGTTCATCTTTGGAGCATAACATTTTTGCTTCCCAGCCTCTTTTGTTTAATTAAGGCTTCTAAAGTGGGGTTTTTATTAGTAGATGCCTTGTTTTTTTAACTGTTCAAGCGTAAGTGGAACGACTTTATCCTTCATAATAAAGCTAAAGCGAGCTGTATGTAATTGAGATAAAAGCTCATGATCTAGCACGATAGGACCTTTCGTTTCCATATAATCAGCTTTTTCAGCTAAGTCCTGAACTTCCGCGTACATAATCGCTTTGACAAATGAAGCAGAATCAGGGCCTTTCACCTGATATTCACCAAGAAAGTGAATGGTATCAATGATCCCACCTGTTTCCTCCCATACCTCTCTCTTTGCAGCCTCTTCTATCGTTTCACCAGCTTCTCGTTTACCACCTGGAAATTCTAACCCCCGCTTGGTATGATCTGTTAATAACCATTTACCTTGATAACGACAAATCACGAAGACATCTCGCGCTTTCTCGGGAAAAACATCTCGCTGAAAAGTCAATTTAATTTGTGAGCCATTTTGATCGATAAATTCATACATCCATATCCCTCCCTCCTTACTATACTCTCTTCAGGAAGGGAGAGAAACGATTTGCTCATTCACTTGTAAAATTTTCCAGTATCCCGATGCCATCAATATGGTCTTTTGCTTCTTGATCCCCTAGTTCATAAATCATTTGATAAATTTGGATTAAATTTGCATCATACCTATCATTTGTGGGGTCAATATGATATTCTACCCAAGGAACATGTGCACGGGCAAAATCAGCCATACTATTTGTATAATTGGAATCGAATATTTGCCGAAGCTTGCCTATCTCCTGTTCTGTAGCTTGTATTTTAAACTGCCATGGTGAGGCATTAGGAACCGAAAAAATTTCTCCTGCTCCAATAGATATATAATACGTTTGGCGATCCTGTTGATTCACACTCATCTACCTCCAGGTCAATGTAATCCAAAAGTCATCACTTTTGATGTTTATGCATATTTTGTTACACTTCATCTTATTTTATTCTTAAGGATACCTTGTGCTTTTGAGAAGAGATGGTCTTTGTAGAGAAAGTTGATCTAATAATAAAAATATGCGGAGGCAGGATTGTTTTTTCAAAAGTAGGGTAAATAAAAGCAAGGCTAGGGAGGTGCTAAAATGAAACTTGTAGATGAATTATTTGCGATGTATCAAGATAAGATTACAGATGAAGAAGATTTAGATATGATTACATTTGCGGTCCTTGAGCATTATAATAAAAAAGAACTCATGCAGATTGTTCGTGATATGAATGAATTTGAACTACAATATTTTATCCGCATGTATCTTTTGGAGTCACTCAAAGGGAAGATGGAGCAGGCCGAATTTCATGATCAATATCCTCCTAATGATTCAAAATTCTACCACTAATACATATTTGACTGGCTCAATTAGCTGTATACTGAAAGCTGTATGAAACCGCCACTTACCAAATACGAGCGGGTTTCTTGAAACAATAAAAACTTGGTGCCTAAAGCACCAAGTTTTTATTTACCTAGAAAAGCTCTTAACATCCAGTTATGTTTTTCCAAGCTTGTATGAATGGCTAAAAGCATATCTGCTGTGGTCTCATCTCCAGCCTTTTCTGCAATTTCCATCCCTTCGTTTAATTCATCAATGAGAATTGTAAAGTCATCGACAATAGATTGTACCATTCCATTTGCATCTAGTGATTCCTCTACTTCACCAATGCTCGCCATTTGCAAAACATTTTTCAACGTTGCAACGGGTGAACCGCCGATTGCAAGTAATCTTTCTGCAAGCTCATCGATATTTTTATCTGCTTCATTATACAGTTCTTCAAATTTCTCATGGAGAGAAAAGAAATGTGGTCCTTTCACATACCAATGATGATTATGTAATTTCGTGTAAAGCACAGTCCAATTTGCTACCTGTTTATTTACCACTTCAATAACTTGTGTGTTTGTCAATATCATCACTCCCTTTATTACATATATACCCGCTTTTTAGCAGATGAAACATATTTATTTTCCCCTTTTAAAGTTGAATTATTCCTGATATTTTTAAAAATTTAGATGAATGATTGAAATGAGCTTTGATCATTTATAAAATGGATGGGGACAATAACGAGGGGAAGGAATGTCATATGAAAAAGCTATCATTGATTCTTATCAGTTATCTTATTTTATTACTGCTTGTCGGCTGTAGTAACGATTCTAACGAGATCGTCACGTCAGATGCTTCTAACAATGGCGCAGATTTAGATTCTAAAGAAGAAGAGACTAGTGGAACAGATGAGAGAACATCAATAAGTGAGACCGAGGCAGTAGATCTCGATCATCGTAATGAAACATCTGTAGAAGAGAAAAAAGCAACACCGAACGAGGAAGATCCATTGTCAGCTTATTCTGCCGAGGAGATCGAATATGCGCGCGTTTGGTTGCAACTTGGTCCCAATCAAGAGGTGGAGGAATTGAATGTCTACCATTTTCCTGCCGGAGAAGTGCTTAACCCTGACGATGAGACAAGTGCTAACTATCCAGAGGATGTTATTCAATTAGCAGGTGCTCGTTTAGTAGATGGATCTGTTACCTACTCTGGCAATGGGGATGGAACAATTAATGTATACAATGTTCCATTACGTTGGGATGGACAATACCCTGCTGGAGAAGAATTTTATACAAATATAATTAATAATACAGAACTTGTAGCCATCGACCCTAATGATGATAATAAAATTAGGGCATTAATCAAATTGCTCAATTTCCAATCCTAAATTAAGCTCTTACAACAGAAAAGCCTTACACAAAGGAATCCTTTTGATTGAAAAGGATTCTTTTTATTTATCATTTCATACGAAATTTCCTGTTTCTGTTTATAATTATTCCACAAGATGAATAAAAAACCACTTGAAATTCGCCAAAACATGCTATACTATTAACCTAACAATCATTAGGTGGTGAATTTTTTGACTAAAGACAAAATTTTAGCAGCTGCGATTCATCAGTATTCTCTGTTTAATTATCATGGAGCTACGATGCAAAAAATCGCTAAAGAGGTAGGAATTAAGCCAGCTTCTATCTACTTTTTTTACAAAAATAAGGAAGAATTGTTTATTGCCGCTTTTCAAAAGTTATTGCAGTCTCATTTTGAGCAAATGAAAGGAATTTTAGATGCGGCAAAAGATGCTGGCATTCTAGAAATTTTCAATTCTTTGTTAGCTGGAACAGTTGCTTATCATAAGAGTCATATGCAAGAAACAAACGCTTATATTTCACTTGTAGCTTCACCGCCTGCGGAAATGAAACAGTTTCTTCATGAGCATATGAAAACTTTTGATACATGGATGTTGGATTCCTTAGCAGAGCTCGCCAAAAGGGAGCTTCCCCATTTGACTGAAACGGAGGCGAAAATGCTCACAAAGCAATTTGTACTTCTTATGGACGGAATCTTCTGGGAAATCAATCTTTATGATGATGAGACCCTACAGGAACAAATAAAACAAGCGAATGAAATGATGAGAAAACTATTGGAGGGTATACAACATGAATAATGATTACGAAAGACAACCTGTTCCTATAAATGAAAGAAAAAAATGGTATTCCATTAGCCTAGTTTGGATTGCCGTTGGGATCGATCTATCGGCAATGTTATTTGGGGCAGAATTAGGCGCTGGCATGAATTTTCAAGATGCCTTAATTTCAGTTGTTATTGGCTCCGCCATTTTAGGCGTATTAGCAGCCTTTTGTGCCTACGTTGGTGCTGTTACTGGATTATCCACATCGATGATTTCTAAATTTACTTTTGGGGCAAATGGTGCCAAGTTTGTCTCCCTCTTTCTAGCAATCTCTTTATTAGGTTGGTTTGGTGTTCAAACAGGTTTTTTTGCAGAAAATGCCTTTGCGGCCATCAAAGGAGTGGCTGGCTGGGAGATTCCTCTTCCCCTCTTAGCTGGTATTGGCGGGATCTTAATGATGACTACAGCTGTTCTGGGATATCGTGCAATTGAGAAGCTTAGTTCATGGTCTGTACCATTACTGCTAATTTTGGTTGTTTTATCAGTCGTTCTAGCGATTAGAAAATATGGTGCAAGTGAATTATCAGCACCAGTAGAAAATGTCTTTTCAATGGGGATGGCCATTTCTCTTGTTATTAGTGTTTTTGTAGTAGGAGCGGTAATCTCACCTGATGTCTCAAGATGGGCTCGTACAAAAAAAGATGCCATTCTAGCTTCTTTCTTTGGTTTTTTCTTTGGGAACAGTTTTATGATTGTGATTGCAATGATCCTCTCAAGAATTATGGATGAGAGTGATCTAACAACGATTATGATTACAGTCGGATTAGGTATTCCAGGAATCTTAGTATTAATTCTTGCACAATGGACGACCAATACAAATAATGCTTATTCATCTGGATTAAGTTTAGCTGTGATTTTTTCAAAAACGAATAAGGTAGTCTTAACCATCATAGCCGGAGTTATCGGAACTTTACTTGCTGTCTTAGGTATTTATGATTATTTCATAGATTTTCTAACGATTATGACGATGTTTATTGCTCCTATCGGCGGGGTTTATACAGCTTCTTACTATATTGGTGGACAAAAATTATTCAAACAAGAAAACCACCAAGCAGTCAAAATGCTACCCTTACTTGCTTGGGCTTTAGGAACTTTCATCAGCTGGTTGACAATGGAAGGGCCAATTGGCTTAGAACTATTCACTCTAACAACGATTTCTTCAGTTGATAGTTTTCTTATTGCCTTTCTATTCCAAGCTATTTTCTTAATTCTAATGAAACAAAGGAGAGCAATCTAATGAGATGGTTACATGAGAAAGATATTGAAAATATTGCAATAGGTGCCACTGTCCTTGGTACTGGTGGAGGCGGAGATCCTTATATTGGAAAAATGATGGCATTATCCGCAATTAAAAAATTCGGTCCAGTCCAAGTGGTATCGGTCGATGAATTAAATGAAAATGATTGGGTGCTACCGGCTTCTGGAATGGGCTCACCTAGTGTGTTAGTTGAGAAAATCCCTTCTTTTGAGCAATTATCAGCACCATTACAGGCCTATGAAAAGGCTTGTGGCAAAAAAACAGATGTTGTGATGCCGATTGAAGTAGGTGGAGTTAATTCTTTAATTCCTGTCGCTGTTGCGGCAATGAATCGAATCCCGATTTTAGATGGAGATGCTATGGGACGAGCTTTTCCAGAAGCACAGATGGTCACTTTCCACCTAGATGGATTAAAGCCAAAAATCGTCACAATTGGAGATGAACAAGGCAATACTGTCACAATTGAGCCAATCGATGGATTTTGGAGTGAAAAATTAGCTCGTAATATTACTATTTCCATGGGTGGTTCTTCCATTGTTTGTGATTATGGGATCACTGGGGAACAAGCGCAGAAAAGCGTGATCCCTGGCACACTCACACTGGCACAGGAAATCGGTGCTTTATTATCACAAACCCGAACAGCTTCCACTCATCCAATTGAACAAATGCTGAGATTATTGAAGGGGTATCGGCTTTTTAAAGGAAAAGCGACTCACATCGAAAGAGGCATTCAAGGTGGCTTTACCCGCGGGATTGCCCAGTTTGCTGGAACAGATGATTTTTCTCAACAGGCTTGCACCTTACATTTCCAAAATGAGCATTTACTAGCAGAACTAAACGGAAAACCGATCGCGATGACTCCTGATTTAATCGCCGTCTTAGATGAAGAGACTGGTATGCCAATCACAACAGAGGGTCTAAAATACGGAGCTAGAGTTGTCGTTGTCGCATTCCCTGCTCATGAAAAATGGCGCAGTCCAATTGGAATTGAAACAGCGGGTCCTCATTATTTTCAGTACCCATATGATTATCAGCCATTAGAATCATTAGTGAAGGAGCATGCAAACAAATGATTAGACTCGGAATTGATGTTGGTGGAACGAATACAGATGGTGTTCTTTTAAACACAGATAATAAAGTATTAGGCAGTGCGAAACACGCGACAACTGCTGATATTTTTACAGGAATAGAAAAGACGATTGATGCCTTACTAACAGAAACAAAGATCGAGGGAAAAGAAATTCAAGTTGCAACACTAGGCACAACTCATTGCACCAATGCGATTGTTGAAAGAAAGGCGTTAAATAAAGTAGGCATTATTCGCTTATGCTTACCTTCTGGGACAACCGTTCCTCCTTTGATCGGCTGGCCGGAGGATTTAGTTGAGAACCTACAAGTAACGACAGTGCTTGTTCATGGTGGGTATGAATATGATGGTACCCCCATTGCGGCTCTTCAATATGAGGAACTTGAACAAGCTGTCCAACAATTTCGTGGAAACGTTGATTCCATTGCCATATCTGGTGTCTTCTCCCCTGTTTTAAATGAACAGGAAAAGGAAGTCGCTGCATTTTTAGAAAAAAAATTACCAGGTATTCCATTGTCACTATCAAGTGAAATTGGTTCGATTGGTTTAATTGAACGCGAAAATGCGACAATTTTAAATGCAGCTTTAATGAACACAATTAAGCATGTCACATTAGGCTTTCAACAAGCATTACAAGATAAAGATATTCATGCACAGATTTATTTGGGGCAAAATGATGGAACCTTAATGACGCATGAGTTTGCCCAAAAGTATCCAATTTTCACGATTGCTTGTGGACCGACAAACTCGATTCGTGGTGCCGCTCATCTCTCGCAAGAGCCGAATGCCATTGTCGTCGATATTGGCGGGACAACGACCGATATTGGTGTGCTAAGTAATAGCTTTCCAAGACAAACATCACTCGCGGTGGAAGTCGGAGGTGTTCGCACCAATTATCGGATGCCGGATATTTATTCGATCGGTCTAGGTGGTGGTACTCGGATTCATTTTAAAGATGGTGCTTGGAAAATTGGCCCTGATAGTGTCGGCCATCAATTAACCGAAAAAGCGATTGTCTTTGGAGGCGAAGAATTAACGGCAACAGATGTAGCGATTGGTGCCGGCATTATGACGATTGATGGAACAAAACGCGAACGACTTGATTCTTATCCAATTGATGCGATTTATCCTAATCTTGTCGAGATGGTGGAACAAGCGATTGATCGAATGAAAACAAGTGCAGAAGCTTTACCAGTCGTTTTAGTTGGTGGTGGCGCGTCTTTAATGCCCAAAGATTTACAAGGAGCCAGTCGGGTCATTCGTCCAGCCCATGCCGGTGTCGCCAATGCGATTGGCGCGGCCCTTGGAGATATCAGCGGCACCGTTGAACGGATTTATACATTAGACAATCAATCCCATCAAGAAGCCATTGAAGAAGCTAAGGCGGAGGCGATCGAAACCGCGATTGAGGCAGGAGCCAATCCAGATAAAATTGACATCATTCAATTAGAAGACTTTCCCCTTGCCTACATGCCCGGCAATGCGATCCTCGTTAGGGTGAAAGCGGCGGGGCCATTGAAATTGTAAAAATAGAGCTTAAGACCAGTGGGCTGTACTTTTATCTCCATATGGTCTTAAGCTCTTGTTTTTTCCAGGGGAATTACAGCTCCTCATTACTTTATAGCGGATCATTCCTGGGTATTGCGTGACTTCCTTACTGCATTGCGCTTCTTTCCTGGGGATTGCGCGACTTCCTTACTGCATTGCGCCTCTTTCCCGGCTATTGCGCGACTTCCTTACTGCATTGCGCCTCTTTCCTGGGGATTGCGCGACTTCCTTACTGCATTGCGCGTCTTTCCTGGGGATTGCGCGACTTCCTTACTGCATTGCGCGTCTTTCCCGGGGATTGCGCGACTTCCTTACTGCTTTGCGCTTCTTTCCCGGCTATTGCACGACTTCCTTACTGCTTTGCGCGTCTTTCCTGGGGATTGCGCGACTTCCTTACTGCATTGCGCCTAGGAATATCGATTAATTCACATAAAGGCATGATTTGTATATTTAAATGCGCTTTGGTAATTTGCCCCAAGACATGTTTAACTGGTTGCCATGCAAGTAATTTTCGCTGATCCATTTTTCTCTCTGCTTTTAGTAAATTGTAGAAATCGCCTTCTTCTTAAATCATATGTTAAACTAATATTAAAACAGTATCTCAGAAAGAAGAAGACTATATGTTAAAATCAATCTTTTTACATCTTATCCGGTTTTATCGCAAGTTTATTTCACCTTTAAAGCCCCCAACCTGCCGTTTTTATCCCACTTGCTCGCAATATGGGTTAGAAGCGATCCAACGTTTTGGAGCGATTCGTGGTGGCTGGCTCACGATTAAACGGATTGGAAAATGTCATCCTTTTCATCCAGGTGGAATGGATCCTGTCCCGGATAAAATAGATAAAGTAAAGCACCAGCATTCTGAATGAGACTCAAGAAAAAGGCTGGATTTATTCGTTCTTGCCCAAAAATTCCCTTCATGAACTTTCAAAAACATATTGCCTTTTTCGTAAAAATCAGCTATGCTATTCTTCGTACCTTAAATCGTAACCGTTCTTATTAAGGTGAGAGGAGGAAGAAATGAAGACAAACAAATATATTTATTTAGTCCTATTCACTATTTTTATTTTACTATTAGGGGCTTGCGGAAATGAACAACAGAAAAATAAAGATGGCAAATTAACCATTTATACAACGGTTTATCCGTTAAAATATTTTACAGAAAGAATTGGTGGCGAACAGGTTTCTGTGCATTCCATTTATCCTCCAGGCTCTGATGAACATACGTTTGAGCCTTCCCAAAAAGATATGATGAAGCTAGCAGATGCCGACTTATTTTTTTATATTGGCCATGGCTTGGAAGGTTTTGCGCAAAAAGCGGAGAACACATTAAAAAATGAAGATGTCCATATTGCTGCCATTGGAGAAAAAATTGATGTTGATCATAAGGACCATACTGAACAGGATGATGAAGATGAACATCATCATGGGGATGTGAATCCGCATTTGTGGATTGATCCAGTTTACGCAAAAGAATTGGCCGAACAAATTTTACAGCAATTAACGGAAGTAGATCCCGGCCATCAAGCGGAGTATGAAGAAAACTTTCAAGCTTTAGCCACTGACTTAGAGCAGCTTGACCAAGATTTTGCTTCGATGGCAAAGCAAGCAAAACGAAAACAATTTGTTGTCGCACATAAAGCTTATAGTTATTGGGAAAGTCGCTACGGACTTGAACAAATTGCAATTGCCGGTATTTCTTCTACAGAAGAACCTTCACAAAAGAAACTACAAGCAATCGTCGATACAATAAATGAAGAAAAGGTCCCTTATATTTTTGCTGAGCAAAATATAAATTCCGATCTTGCTGAAATTATCCAAAAGGAAACCGGGACTGAACTGCTGCCTATTCATAATTTAGCTGTATTGACAGAAGATGATCTCAAAAATGATGAAACATATTTTACTTTAATGGAGAAAAATTTAACAAACTTAGAAAAAGCTTTGAACCAATAAATGTTTCTCTTAAGGATCAAAGGCTAAATAAGCGACATCCTGCCGCAACGCCTTTGTGACCCACATCGTGTGGGCCTAAAATTACCATTATTGGAAAGCTGAAAATCAATGTAGTGCTGATCGCATTTATGTCGTTAGTCAACACGGTAAAAAAGCAGCATCTGAAGAAGAAACAGATTGTCAGACATTTAAGAAGAGATAAGAAGCAACGGCTTAAGTCCTTGCCCTCCAACCCGAGCAAAGAAACTTTTGCTCGGGTTTTTACTTGATCATTTCTTTATGTACACATACTTCGTCAAATCGACGTTCATTTATGGAAAAACCAAGCCCTGGCACAGTGGGAACAGAGATTTTTCCTTGCTCCATTTCAATCGCGGGCGTGATAATATCTTCTTGCCAATAGTGGGTGGAAGATGAGAGATCGCCTGGGAGAGTGAAGCCTGGAAGAGAAGCTAAAGCTAAGTTATAAGCTTTCGAAATACCAAATTCAATCATGCCTCCACACCAGGCTTGGAGCTGATGTTCTTGGCAAAGGTCATGAATTTGTTTGGCAATCGCGAGTCCCCCAACACGGCCGATTTTGATATTAATAATTTGGCAACTGCCTAGTTGAATCGCACTTTTCGCATCATGAACATTTGTAATGCTTTCATCTAAGCAAATTGGCGTGTTGATTTGCTTTTGTAAAATAGCGTGTTCAACGATATCTGTTGTTCCAAGGGGTTGCTCAATCATGAGCAGTTCAAATTCATCCAATGCACGGAGTTGGTCAATATCCTCCAATGTATAAGCGGAATTAGCATCAACCATTAAAGGAGTTTTTGGGTACTCCTTTCTGATCGCCTGGATAAATTGGCGGTCATTGGCTGGACTAATCTTTAATTTCATGCGTTCAAACCCTTGTTCAGTAAACTGCTCAATCTGTTTTAGAGCCTCTGTGACATCCTGTGTAGCCACAACCGCTCCAGCCCGCACTTCATTACGCGTCCCGCCAAGTATCCTAGAAAGAGACTGCCCTTGTTTTTTGGCGTACAAATCCCATAATGCTGTTTCAACTCCACTTTTGGCCATTGGATTTCCCCTTAGGCTGGAAAATTCACAAGCAAATTCCCGTGGATGAGCAAACTTTTTTTTCAGGACCATTGGTAAAATAAAATCTTTTTGTATATGATAAGCAGTTTTCACTGTTTCTTCGGTATACCAAGGTGAAGAAAACGCAACTGTTTCTCCATAACCAACCTCACCTTCACGATCCCATAATTCTATCATGATCGCTTCCCGCTCGCGCACTACTCCCAAATGGGTGGAAAAAGGCTTTTTTAATGGGATGGAGACAATAGAGACCTGTGCTTTTTCTATATCGATCATGAATGTTTCTCCTCTTCTAGAAATTCTAATAGCTTGCGCCGCAATAATTTATTGGAGGCATTCCTTGGTAAAGTTTCAACTTTCATTATTTTTTTCGGAACTTTATATGCCGCTAGGTGAGTACGACAAAATTGAATGAGCTCTGCCTCTGAAATAGGCTTTCTCATAACGACAAAAGCATAAGGCACTTGTCCCCAGATTTCATCTTTTCCCCCTGTAACACCAGCCTCCCTAACGGCGTCATGTCCTATAAGCACTTCCTCAATTTCAGCTGGATAAATATTTTCTCCCCCCGAAATAATTAAATCTGAGCGCCGGTCTAATACATATAAAAACCCTTCTTCATCAAGATAACCGATATCCCCTGTTTTGAACCAGCCTTGTTCGAAAGAGGTTTGATTGGCTTCAGGCCGAGCCAGATATCCACTGGTAATATTCGGACCTTTTAATTGAATCTCCCCAGGTTCTTCCGCCTTGGCTTCTTGTCCATTTTGATCTATAATCCGTATTTGCGCTGGAAACAGTGCCTTCCCTGCTGAACCTAATTTTTTAAAAGCATCCTCTGGACTTAAGGTCGCAATTTGTGATGATGTTTCTGTCATGCCATACGATTGAAACACAGGAATCTCCTTTTCAACACAGCGCTCCAAAAGTGGCAATGGGGCCGGTCCTCCCCCGAGTAACATACAGCGAAAATGAGTATGATAGGTGTTTGTGCCGAGTGTCTCAAGCATGCGGCTTAGCATAGCGGTAACAACGGACATAATCGTCACTTGCCCTGATTGAAGCAGAGTATTGGCTTTTTCCTCATCAAATTGTTCCATTAAATAAACAGGCATCCCATAAATAACACTTCTCATTAAAATAGAAAGACCACTAATATGAAAAAGTGGAACAGCACAAAGCCATGAATCATTGGATTGCAGGCCTAGATTAAGGGAGGAACCGATGGCGCTCCACCAATGATTTCCATAGGTTTGCTGAACTCCTTTTGGCTTGCCTGTCGTACCTGAGGTATACATAATCGAGCAAATTGCTGCTAGATCATACTCAGCTCTGCTTTTTAGTTGCTGATTGGGGAATTCTTCATATTGGGTAGTTGAATATATCCGAAGTTGAGGATTTTCAGCGTAGAGTTCATTCGCAATCTCTGCCAAAGTCACATCATAAAAAAGCAGTTCCACTTGACTATCCCGCAATTGAAACCCTAATTCGGCTGGTGTTAAACGGTGATTTAAAAAGACCGTTTCAATTTCCAGCTGCTGAAGGGCATGAATCAACCACACCATTTTTGGATGGTTTTTCATTAAAATCGCGACACGGCGATCCTGTTTTTTTAAACATGTCATCAGCTTTTCTTGTAAATCTTGGACGATTTCCTGCATTTCTCGAAAGGTCCATACTTGATCCTCAAATATTAATGCGGATTTATTGGGGCTAATATGACTTCGTTGTAAAAGCCAATTAGGGATCCTCTCTCCCATTGTTTTCACTCACTTTCTGTAAAAAATCTTGGATTGCTTTTTCATAACGACTATAATGGGGGATTTCCTGTTTTTTAATGATAAGTATTGCTTTCTAAGACATAGCCTCGTTTTTACCGGAACATCATAGATCTTCTTTGAATTTCTCTCCTTGTGTTCAGATTATACAAGGTTTCTATGAATCCCATGGATTTTTCCTATTGGTTTCGCGTACATACAAAGACTCTATGTTCCCTTTTCGGAGTCTTCCCACTGGTTTCGCGTACATACAAAAACTCTATGTTCCCTTTTCGGAGTCTTCCCACTGGTTTCGCGTACATACAAAGACTCTATGTTCCCTTTTCGGAGTCTTCCCACCAGTTTCGCGTACATACAAGGGCTCTATGTTCCCTTTTCGGAGTCTTCTCACCAGTTTCGCGTACATACAAGGGCTCTATGTTCCCTTTTCGGAGTCTTCTCACTGGTTTCGCGTACATACAAAGACTCTATGTTCCCTTTTCGGAGTCTTCCCACCAGTTTCGCGTACATACAAGGGCTCTATGTTCCCTTTTCGGAGTCTTCTCACCAGTTTCGCGTACATACAAGGGCTCTATGTTCCCTTTTCGGAGTCTTCTCACCAGTTTCGCGTACATACAAGGACTCTATGTTCCCTTTTCGGAGTCTTCCCACCAGTTTCGCGTACATACAAGGACTCTATGCTCCCTTTTCGGAGTCTTCCCACCTTCATGATTTCGGGTTCATAAAATGGCTCTTAAGATCTTTTTGGACTTTTTCACTTAGTTTTGAGCTCTAAGAATTGTCCACGAACCTCGGCATGGTAATAAATGATAAGAATGGGCTATGATAGTTTCAAACTGTATCCCTATTATATAGTCTTTTTTCTTAAAGAAAGACTTGGTGGCATGCCACCAAGTCTGATTACAACGATTAAGGAAAACGTGGGAATTGATCAAAGTCTGGTTTACGTTTTTCTTTAAAAGCATCGCGACCTTCTTTAGCTTCATCTGTTGTGTAATAAAGCAAAGTAGCGTCTCCAGCTAGTTGTTGGAGACCCGCTAAACCGTCGGTGTCAGCATTGAATGCTGCTTTTAGGAAACGTAAAGCAGTTGGGCTTTTCTCAAGCATTTCTTCGCACCATTTCACCGTTTCTGCCTCTAATTGATCAAGTGGTACTACTGTATTAACTAAGCCCATATCTAGTGCTTCTTGTGCATTGTATTGGCGGCAAAGGAACCATATTTCTTTCGCTTTCTTATGTCCAACGATGCGAGCTAAATAGCCTGAGCCATATCCAGCATCAAAACTTCCCACATTTGGACCAGTTTGGCCAAACACAGCGTTATCAGCAGCGATCGTTAGGTCACAAACAACATGAAGAACATGTCCGCCACCAATTGCATAGCCGGCAACCATGGCAACGACTGGTTTTGGAATTACACGAATAAGTCTTTGGAGATCAAGAACATTTAAGCGGGGAATATTATCTCCACCTACATAACCACCATGTCCTCGTACTTTCTGATCTCCACCTGAGCAGAACGCTTTCTCCCCTGCTCCTGTTAAGATAATCACACCAACTTCTTTGTCATCACGGGCATAGGCAAAAGCATCCATAAGTTCTGACACGGTTTCCGGCCTGAATGCATTATGTACATGAGGTCGATTGATCGTAATTTTAGCAATGCCATTATATGTTTCATATAAAATATCTTCATATTCTTTTTTGCTTGTCCATTGAATCGTCATCTTCTAAACTCCCTTCAAGATTTAATAGAAACTCTTTTACTATTGTACCAAAACTTTTTAAATCCTCCACATGAATTGCATGGCCAGCATGTGGGACTTCCGTCATTTTCGCATTTGGGACTACTTTTATCATATCTTTCGCAATCCGGAAAAACTTCGGATCCTTGCCTCCACAGATCAATTGCACAGGTATCATCAAAGTGTTTAAATTGGGCCACCATGAAGGTTGTCGCCCTGTCCCCATCCCTCGTAGGCTGCAAGCAAGCCCCAATGAATTTTGTTGCAAGCGTTGCTCGCGAATTTTTTCCTGAATAGCTTTTGGTAAATTTTTCTGTGTCGAAAATAGAGGGATATTCTGCCAATAATCGACAAATGGCTTAATACCTTTTTTTTCAATCATTTGCGCTAATTCTTCATCTTGATAAATTCGGGCGTCTCTTTCTTCTTGTGAGGCTAATCCTGGTGATGCACTTTCTAGAATTAGACTTATTACTTTCTCAGGAAAAAGAATCGCGAAAGTCAACGCTAATCTTCCTCCCATTGAATAGCCGAGCAAATGAACTTTTTCCAGCTTTAACTCCGTTAAAATAGTTGCTAGATCATTCGCTATTTGTTTTATCTCATAACGATCGCAATGAATGGGGGCACTTGTTTTTCCATGACCTAGTAGATCAAGGCTGAGTATCGTATAATGATCTTGCATCCATTCAGCAAAATCACTCCAAGTTGAATGATCCCCCGTAAAGCCATGTAAAACTAATAGAGGTGGCCCACTCCCTTGGATCTTATAGAAATAATCTACACCATTCACATGTATCATCATTTTTCTACACCATGTAAGAAAGTCGTTATTTCCCGGGAAACTTGATCCCACATTTTCCGATGAGAAGTCAGATTTTTCGCCCTATCTGTCGGAATTTCAATGACATTTAAGCCTTGATGCTGCGCTGCTGATTGAATTGCATCAGAAAAATGATCCCAATCTGTAATTTTCGTATATTGACCATTATATAATTGAACAGCATGGTGAAAATCCAAGCCTGTTGGTGTACCAAATAAAACTTCAAAATGCTGCTTTGACTCGGCCTGTGGTAAATAGGAGAAAATCCCTCCCCCATCATTATTTACGATAATAATCGTGATATTTAATTCATACAATTTTGCTGCTAGCAACCCATTCATATCATGGAAAAAGGATAGATCACCAATTAATAAAAATAATGGTTGTTGATAGACAGAAGCCCCTAATGCTGTAGATACAACGCCATCAATTCCATTGGCGCCCCGATTGGCCATGACGGTAATGTCGCGATTATTTTTATGGAAAAAGCTGTCTACATCACGAATCGGCATACTATTCCCGACAAAAATCGCGCTTTCCTTTGGTAGTAATGGGAAGAGCTCATAGAAGACTTTCCCTTCCTCCAATTCCTGTTCAGCTGACATATGATCCTTAATCGCCATTTTCGCCAAGTGGTCTATCTGCTGCCAGTGTGATAACCATTTATTATTTTCATTTTTCATTACATATTTCGTCATTTGTTGACAAAATGCCGTCTCATCCATTTGAATCATTTTCGTACCAAGCTGATAAGGATCTCTCCACCCTGCCTGTCCATCCACAACAAAATGTGGGATCCCCCGGTGTTTTTTCGTAAAGAGTGATAGTGGTTTCGATACAGGCATGGCTCCAAAACGTAAAATAAAATCCGGTTGAAATTTCTCTAACACACTCTCCGTTTTCAAAATCGCATCATAACTGTCAATGATCAGCGAGTTGTCTAATCGAAGCTGGGACAATGGGTCTGCTAGAATCGGGTACGCTAATTTTTCGGCCAACTCGATGACTGCATTAGAAAAGAGAGGTTCGTCCATTGGTCCACAAATAATTAATCCTTGTTGAGACTGGTTGATGTCTTTGGCTATTCTCTCAATTGTCACCTCTGGCACTACTAATTCTCCCTCTACAACTTCGTAGTCTACTTGCTCCTCTGAGAATGGGTAAGGATCAAGCGCTGGAAGCAAGGGCTCACGGAGAGGGAAATTCACATGTACAGGCCCTGAAACAGGGCTCTTACATTCTTTTACAGCACGATGAGCAACCATTTTTGAATAGGTAAGTTGTTCCTTACTATTTTCAGGCAATGCCATCTCAGCGAACCATTTCACATGTTGACCGTATAAATGAAGTTGATTAATCGCTTGTGGTGCACCGACCTCTCTCAATTCATGTGGACGATCTGCCGTTAACACAAGGAGTGGTACTCTCGACAGGTTCGCTTCAACAACAGCTGGAAAGTAATTAGCTGCTGCGGTTCCTGATGTACATAATAAGACAACAGGCGACTTTGATGCTTTGGCAAGACCAAGCGCAAAGAAGCCAGCTGAGCGTTCATCAATATTTATATATGTGTTAAGCTCCTGATGCTCTACCATTAACAGAGCAAGTGGAGTAGAGCGAGAGCCAGGACTAATCACTACATCCCTGACGCCTGTTTGAAAAAGTCCAGTAATAAAAGCAGCTAAATACTCAGTTAAAGCTTGTTGATGTGTATTCATAAGCTCTCCTTTCCAAAGGCACGTAACATTGGTTGGAATTTAATCCGTGTTTCAATAAGTTCTTTATCCGCAATGGAGTCAGATACTAGGCCACAGCCCGCATATAAAAAGGCTGAGCTCCCTTTTGTAAGACTAGAACGAATTCCGACGATAAATTCGCCATTTCCACGATAGTCTGTCCAACCGATCGGACTTCCATAAAAACCGCGATCCATGTTTTCCTTATCACGAATCATCTTCATGGCAGGTCTTGTAGGTACCCCACCTAATGCAGGAGTAGGGTGTAGGGATTGAACCATCGCAAAAATGGAACTTTCTTTTTTTGCTCTTCCTTCTACAGGAGTGTATAAATGTTGAATATAAGGCTTTTTCATTAAGTTAGGTTGATTCGGAATGAGCAACTCTTCACAAAAAGGCCGTAACGCATCCTCAATCATCGAAACTACTAACCCATGTTCAAAAAGGTTTTTTGAATCATGCAATAGGTCATTTCCTAATTTCTTGTCCTCTTGTTCACTTTTCCCCCGGGCAATTGATCCTGCTAAACAAGTTGATAAAACTCGTTGATTCACTTTTTCAACTAATCGCTCTGGGGAGGCACCGAGAAAACAGCTATCTTCCGCTTCCATAGAAAATACATAACTACTTGGTTGCTCAGATAATAGCTGATCGATAATCGTCTCTGATTGTAATGGTTCTGCAAAATCGAGCTGTAATTTTCTAGCCAATACGACCTTTTGCATATCCGTATTTTGCAATTCATCGACAACCTCTTCAACACTTTGGAGCCATCCTTCTACATCATATTCTTTCTGGGTTAACAGTTTTGGAAAAGGATTAGGCTTTCCTTTCATTTGTTTGACCCATTGTTTTAGGAATTCTCCCTCACGCTGGTCTAGTGCGCCAAATTGATTCATTGTTAGGAAGTATTGTTCGTCCAAACAAGTGATCATCATTTCAGGCAAATAGAACAAAGAATCACCAAAGCTGGACCATTCATCGGCAGGTATCTGATCGATATCAAAAGAAAAACCACCAAATAATAATGGTCCCGTTCCAGGAATGTCGTATTTATTCTCAATATGGGCATCTTGCAATAATTTGTCCCATTGTTGTTGAATATGTTCAAATCTCCTCTCAGGAGATTTACTTGTAAAAGTTGCCGCAATGCCGCTTCCAACTATCCTGAATGACCCATCAGAATTTTTCCAATAAAATCTCTGTCCTGTTGAAGAAGTGCGTTGGGACTGATAAAAAACAAAAAGATCACATGGATCCATTGGTATTGTATAACTAAAAAGTTTGCCCCGTTCGTTTGTTGCAGATTGTTCACGGCGATTTGGGGATAATATTGTCTTCAAATCAATCTCTCCTAAAGCTACATTCTAATATCTGTATTCTTCTTTATTATATATGAAGTATGGTGTTAAATGTAGTGTTCATGCTTAGGAAATCATTTCCCTACAATATTTAATCGGAAAGGATTGACACTTTGTGACACTTTTCATAAACTTTATAAGAGGTGCTTATAAAGGCGAAGATGTGTAGTATAGCGTATTAGCCTTTGACCCTAATAATTATTAGTTATCATTTATTTATTTTTCCATAAGTTCATTATATTATCGTTTATTAGAGGAGAGACATTTCTATGAAAGCACAGACTAGTTCTGTTATACAAGCAGATAAAGGCTGGAGAATTTGGTGGCAACTTGCACGACCACATACCTTAACAGCAGCATTTGTTCCAGTATTTCTTGGAACAGCTTTAGCGGCAAAAGACCATGCCGTCCATATTCCCTTATTTCTAGCTATGATGATCGCAAGTCTATTAATTCAAGCTGCTACTAATATGTTTAATGAGTATTTTGATTTTGCTAGAGGACTTGATCATGAGGAATCCGTCGGAATCGGAGGAGCTATTGTTCGAAATGGCGTAAAGCCTAAAACCGTTTTAAATTTAGCTTTTATCCTTTTTGGTATTGCACTCCTGTTAGGTGTCTATATTTCCTTAAGCACGAGTTTATGGATTGCTGTAATCGGCTTTGTGTGTATGCTTGTCGGATATTTCTATACAGGCGGTCCACGTCCAATTGCCTACAGTCCTTTTGGTGAGTTCATGTCAGGATTTTTTATGGGTTTTGTCATTATTCAAATCGCTTATTTTATCCAAATGGCAACAATTTCCCAACAAAGCGTCCTCATTTCCATACCAATTTCAGTACTGATTGGAAGTATTATGCTTTCCAATAATATTCGCGACTTAGATGATGATAAAGAAAGTGGCCGAAGAACGATCGCAATTCTTATAGGTAGAAACAATGCCATTAAATTACTAGCTACTATGTTTGCTTTTTCTTATGTTTGGATCATTTTTATGACAATCTTTACTGAAGCACCTTATTGGTTATTTATTACCTTTTTAAGCCTTCCAAAAGCCATTGAAGCTGTAAAAGGATTTATGGGAAAAACAGAACCATTAGAAATGATGCCAGCAATGGTCGCTACAGCGAAAACCAATACCTTTTATGGACTCTTAATGTCTGTTGGACTGATTATAAGTTTCTTTATCTAAATTATAGGTGTAGACAAAATTAGAAATAGTTTTGTCTACACTTATTTTTATGCCTTTAAATTTTTTTTGTATAAATGGCTATGTTGAAAAGATTTTTTTAAGGGACTTATTATTCATGGTTAGAGTATTTATGTTTATTATCTTTTTAATAAAGGAAAATAATAAGGAATGATTAAAGTTAGAGTATCCTGATTAGCATTTTAAAAAGTGTTTATACTACATTTGAAGACTTGAAAGGGATGTGCCGTGATGATTAAAAAAGAGCAAATGGCAAATTTAAAAGAAGAACTATTGGAACAGAAGAAACGGCTGGAAATTACAGATGATGAAGATAGCTTTCGGAATCGAAGTGCCCACGAAAATATTGGAGAACTTTCTCTTTACGATAATCACCCTGCAGATGCAGGAACAGGTTTTTATGAAAGAGAAAAAGATATGGCTTTATCTGTACATGCTCAGGATGAGTTAGGTAAGGTCGAGCATGCCTTACAAGCGATGGAAAAAGGAACTTATGGGCAATGTGAAGTATGTGGGGAAGACATTCCTTACGAGCGTCTAGAGGCGCTTCCTTCCACTACCTTTTGTATTGAGCATTCGCCAGAACAAAGAGTACCTGGTGACCGTCCCGTTGAAGAAGATGTCTTAGAGCCTGCCCATGATAATTCTTTTTCCTATCGATTAAGGAGTCCTGTAAAAGATTATGAAGATAGCTTTGAAGAAGTAGCAAAGTTTGGAACATCGGAAACTCCTTCAGATTTTGTTGGTGACTATGACGATTATAACGAGCTTTATCAAGATGAAAGTAAAGATGGAACCCAGGAAGAATATGAAACCTTTAGTGTGACAGATATTAGTGGAGATCATAGGAGTACTCTACAAATAGATGAGAAGGAAGAATATGAAGAGAGATTAGATGATACTGGAATGGAGTCTCCCTTAGGAGATATCCCCTATAAAGAAAAAGACAGCTATCTTGATGATGATGATTCAGATTGAGAACGGTTTGTATGAAATATTTTCATTAATGGCAATAAAAAAGGTAACAACTTTTTAAAATAAGTTGTTACCTTTTTAGGATGACCCCTACGGGATTCGAACCCGTGTTACCGCCGTGAAAGGGCGGTGTCTTAACCGCTTGACCAAGGGGCCTTGCAATTATGTAATGGCGGAGAAGGAGGGATTTGAACCCTCGCGCCGCTTACGCGACCTATGCCCTTAGCAGGGGCACCTCTTCAGCCTCTTGAGTACTTCCCCGTAAAACTTTTAATAAAGCAATATCACTTTCATTATCCGGAGAAAATATTAGGTATAACTCCGCAGGTAGGATTCGAACCTACGACCGATCGGTTAACAGCCGATAGCTCTACCACTGAGCTACTGCGGAATGGTGGGCCTAAGTGGACTCGAACCACCGACCTCACGCTTATCAGGCGTGCGCTCTAACCAGCTGAGCTATAGGCCCTTAGTAGAAAATGGAGCGGGTGATGGGAATCGAACCCACGACAACAGCTTGGAAGGCTGTAGTTTTACCACTAAACTACACCCGCAAAACAATATAATATGGGGCGACTAGTGGGAATCGAACCCACGAGTGTCGGAGCCACAATCCGATGCGTTAACCACTTCGCCATAGCCGCCATACCGCATCGTTTTAAAAATGGTGGCTCAGGACGGAATCGAACCGCCGACACAAGGATTTTCAGTCCTTTGCTCTACCGACTGAGCTACTGAGCCTTAAGTTACGGTTTACGCTAAGCTTCGAATCTTTTCGTTCGCTTTCTCGAACTTCTCGCTTATCCTAAACCTTTCATTCAACAATAAGTTTATGTAATGAAAATGGCGGTCCGGACGGGACTCGAACCCGCGACCTCCTGCGTGACAGGCAGGCATTCTAACCAACTGAACTACCGGACCATGATTGCGGGGGCAGGATTTGAACCTGCGACCTTCGGGTTATGAGCCCGACGAGCTGCCAGACTGCTCCACCCCGCGACGATTAAATGTATATGGCGGAGGAAGAGGGATTCGAACCCCCGCGCGGTATGACCCGCCTGTCGGTTTTCAAGACCGATCCCTTCAGCCAGACTTGGGTATTCCTCCAGGAATAAAAACATGGTGGACCTTGTAGGACTCGAACCTACGACCGGACGGTTATGAGCCGTCTGCTCTAACCAGCTGAGCTAAAGGTCCCTTGTTGATAGCGGCGGAGGGGATCGAACCCCCGACCTCACGGGTATGAACCGTACGCTCTAGCCAGCTGAGCTACACCGCCATATGGTTGTTTTCACATTAATGGTGGAGCCTAGCGGGATCGAACCGCTGACCTCCTGCGTGCAAGGCAGGCGCTCTCCCAGCTGAGCTAAGGCCCCATAAAAGAATAATCGGGAAGACAGGATTCGAACCTGCGACCCCTTGGTCCCAAACCAAGTGCTCTACCAAGCTGAGCTACTTCCCGTTTTAATGTGAGAAATAGAATGTTGGATGTTATAAATTTGGTAAACCATTATTATTCCAAATTCTACTTTTTTAGAATTGGCGCGCCCGAGAGGAGTCGAACCCCTAACCTCTTGATCCGTAGTCAAACGCTCTATCCAATTGAGCTACGGGCGCTAAAAATGCCGAGAACCGGAATCGAACCGGTACGGTAGTCACCTACCGCAGGATTTTAAGTCCTGTGCGTCTGCCTGTTCCGCCACCCCGGCATAATCTGGAGCGGAAGACGGGATTCGAACCCGCGACCCCCACCTTGGCAAGGTGGTGTTCTACCACTGAACTACTTCCGCAGATTTGGGTGTTTGTAAAATGTTTTGAGTGCGGGTGAAGGGAGTCGAACCCCCACGCCTTGCGGCACTAGATCCTAAGTCTAGCGTGTCTGCCAATTCCACCACACCCGCTCGATGAATTGGGATAACAATTAAATGGTGAGCCATGCAGGATTCGAACCTGCGACCCTCTGATTAAAAGTCAGATGCTCTACCGACTGAGCTAATGGCTCGTCCATGGTGCCGGCCAGAGGACTTGAACCCCCAACCTACTGATTACAAGTCAGTTGCTCTACCAATTGAGCTAGGCCGGCATAATATTGATTAATGGTGGAGGATGACGGGTTCGAACCGCCGACCCTCTGCTTGTAAGGCAGATGCTCTCCCAGCTGAGCTAATCCTCCATTATTGCCTGGCAACGTCCTGCTCTCACAAGGGGAAGCCCCTTATTACCATCGGCGCTGAAGAGCTTAACTGCCGTGTTCGGGATGGGAACGGGTGTGACCTCTTCGCTATTGCCACCAGACTATATTTGTATTCCTTATACTATCTTCTGTATCAAAAACATTTTAAAAATGTTTTACCGGAAATTCTTTCCTTATCAATCGACATTATATATTATAATGTATTTTTATGTAGAAAGCAAGAGTTTTTTAAAAATTATTCTCTCAAAACCAGATAAAGAAGAAGACATAGAGAAGCTACACTTTTGAATCTAGCTCCGGTGCCTAGCGACTAGTAAATTTACGGTTTCTTCCTACGATAAGTCAACATCGATTCACGCTACGGGCTCATCGTGTTTCCTTTATCTCGTCAGAAGCCTTTAAATTTATACGTCGCTAAACAGGCACCTACGCTTTTTATTTGATTAAGTCCTTGACCGATTAGTATCCGTCAGCTACATGTGTCACCACACTTCTACCTCGGACCTATCAACCTGATCATCTTTCAGGGGTCTTAGGCTATAAAGCCAGGGAAATCTCATCTTGAGGGGGG